>CANMFQ010000019.1 GCA_947497145.1 uncultured Flavobacteriaceae bacterium | reverse complement strand
CAAGAGCCGTATGATGGGAGACTATCACGTACGGTTCTGTGAGAGACTTGGGGTGAAATTCCCCTTGTCTACTCGATATATTGGAGTATTTAAATGGGGAGGTCGAGAAAATTTACATCCAAAATTGATTGAAGTTAGAGATAGACATATATCGACTGATAAAAATGTTTTAAAACTATTGGAAAATGGGTTTAAGGAATTTAAAGTAAAATCTGCAACTCGAATTTATAATGAACATAAAAATGAGTTAATCTTGAATTTATGTCCGAAATGTGGAAAAATAGCAAGAACACCAAATGCAAAACAATGTAGGTTTTGTTTTCACGATTGACACTAGTTAAGAGAATAACAATTGCTAATAACTAAGCCATCCTGTTGTCGGTACAACCCAACATAATGGTGGTGTTGACTGAACCGACTGCTTAGCCGATATTATGGAGATTGCTATGTATTTGACATTTATAGGGCGATTCAACTAAAAGTTATAACCGCTGTAAAACCAGCATAAGAAGGGTACAAATGGCTTGCAATTATAAGGAAACAATTTCCATATTTGTTGTACCATTGGCAATTTTCTCAAATCAATGTTATCGCTTAGATTTGTACAACAAGAGCCGTATGATGGGAGACTATCAGGTACGGTTCTGTGAGCGACTTGGGATGAAATTCCCCTTATCTACTCGATTACAACACGTGGCAATAATATCCAAGAATTTGGATAATTGATGCAAACATGTTAATTTTGAATTCAAATTTAACATATTTACACAATGAAGTTCGAAAATCCACCTAAAACGTTAATGACTGACGAATTAATCAATGATTACTTTGACAAGAAATATGCGGAGTTTTTAAAAACTGCTGACGATAGGTATTTTTATTGGGACGAACTTAAGCACAGAAAAAAAATGCCATATAATGACCCACTCAAAGCGTGGAGTCTGATTAAACTACATAGAAGAGGTAATTTCAAAAGAATAAAATTTGGAAAAACTGAATTCAATTATTGCCTAACAGAAAGTATCCAAGAAAACCTTCACGAATTTGATTTAAAACTTATAGGAGGATTATACAAAAACCCAATAACATCATTTCATAAAGCTGAGTATCTAAAAAACTCAATTTTAGAAGAGGCAATTTCAAGCTCACAAATAGAGGGTGCTGCAACAACAACTAAAGTTGCGTTCGAAATGCTTAAATCTGGTCGAAAACCCCGAAATGAATCTGAACAGATGATTTTCAACAATTTAAGAAGTATTAAATTGATAACTGAAGAAATTAAAAAACCTCTTGACTTTGCACTTATAATAGAATTACATAAGACTATGACTGCTAGTACTAGTGCAGAATATTGTGCAGGGGATTTTAGAGACAAACAAATATATGTTCAAGACCACGTAGACGGAGAAATAGCACATACCCCACCAGATTCTGAATTGGTAAAAAAATATATGGAAGATTTATGTGAATTTGCAAACTCAGAAAAACCATTTATTCATCCTATTATAAAAGCTTCAATAATTCACTTTCAAATTGGCTATATTCATCCGTTTATGGATGGAAATGGAAGAACTGCAAGGGCGCTATTCTATTGGTTTTTAGTAAAAAAAGAATATACATTAATAAAAAACATTTCGATTTCTAGAGCGATTCTTAACTCACGTATCCAATACGACAAAGCATTTTTAAAAACTGAAAATGACAATAATGATATGACCTACTTTATCAATTATTCAATTAAAAGTTTACGTGTTGCTTTCGAAAGTTTAATTAAGTATCGAGATAAAAAGAAAAAAGACATTGAGCGCGCAAACCTGATTTCTTATAAAATCTTAAATAAAGGATTAAACAAAAGGCAAGCTGATTTAGTCGGTTTTTTATATTCAAAAGAAAAAGCAAAAATCAATATATCATCTTATTCTAAAAAACACGATGTTGTTAGACAAACCGCACGAAAAGATTTAAATGAATTAGTTAATGCTGGCTTAATCATTGAAGATAAAGATGGAAGAAACGTAGTATTTAAAATAAGTTCAAAAGAAAACATTGACAGGTATTTAGAACAATAAGCACTATGCACAATAATTAAGCCTTCGCATGGTCGGTACAACCCAACATAATAGCGGTGTTGACTGAACCGACTGCTTTGCTGATATTATGGGGATTGCTATGCATTTGCCATTTATAGGGCGAAATTTATAAGCGCTGCAAAACCAGCATAAGAAAGGTATAAATGGCTTGCAATTATAAGGAAACAATTTCCATATTTGTTTTACCATTGGTAATTTTTTCAAAATCAATGTTATCGGTTAAATTTGTACAACAAGAGCCGTATGATGGAAGACTATCAGGTACGGTTCTGTGAGCGACTTGGGATGAAATCCCCTTTGGCTACTCGATCACAACAACGTTACCATACATTTTAAAAAACTATTTCCAAATAAAACTACTAAATGAATGCTTTAAAAACAATATCGATAATACACACCTTAATTTTTTTAGGCTTAGTTTACATTACGAATATACCTAATACTTATTTTCAAATATTTAGCGAGCAAGCTATTGCAGGCTCATTCTCTATTTCTGGAGCAGTTCTTAGTATACTTTTTTTGCGATTAAAATCATTTAACACAATTAAAAAGATCATTTGGATATTGATTTCTTTGATTCCTTTTTTAACCTTAGTTTATTGGACACAAATAGAATTTCGGATAACATAAATATTGATGACAAAACTGCCCAACTTGCCAGAGTGTGGCAAGAATCAACCACGGCAATAAAAACTGGTTGAATGCTGTAATTAAGATGATGGTAGGTCCATCAGCGTCGTTGTATAGGCAATGGTGCTAAACCACCTAAAGGTGCTTCGGTTAAGAGCTATGGTACTGAGCGTTTAGGAGAATCCAATCCACGAGGTTGGCAGGTATGAATAAAGGAGTTGAACGAAAGTGAACCACTGAAGAGGTGTCGAGAAGTTGCGTACCCCCAGTCAAAAGCTACAGGTCGTAGCGTAAAGAAAATGTCTAGTAGACATTTTTAGCGACCGAGCCAGCTGTTGCGTTGGCGATACGGAGTTAAAAGGGATGTTTTAGTGAACATTTATTACAGAGGTAACCTATTTATTTTCTGTAAGGCTGGCGTCATTCAGGTGGCAAGAACTTTATTTAGGCTTAATTACGGAACTTGGGAAGCTGCATACGCATGCAAAGGGAAATGCACAATACGCACAACGTAGAGGCAAAATACCGAAGGTGTATGTAGTGGCAGACTAAGCCGTAGTAGTGATGAAGTTTCTGTAATGGAAATGGAGCGAAGGGCTTAGGTTGTACAGTTGCATTTTATTTACCAACTCAATAAATTGAGGATGAGTCTATGGAGTGAAACAAAATCAACTTAGATTTGTACAACATGAGCCGTATGATGGGAGACTATCACGTACGGTTCTGTGAGAGGTTTAGGGGTGAAATTCCCCTTGTCTACTCGATGCTAAACCGTTGTGAGTAATGCCCAAAAAAAACGAATCTATGCACAATTTAATTCTAACAGGCTTAATAAGTTTGATTAGCTTTTATCCTCTATATTCTCAGAAGACGGAATCAAAGTTTTACACCGACTCTATTTTCAGTAATCAATTGGGGGAATATCGAAAGTACAATGTTTATTTACCACCGGGTTTTGATAGTAAAGAAAAGTACAAGATTATTTATGCAACTGACGGAGACGAAGTAAATGCTCAAATCTTTGTAAAGACAGTATTGGATTCACTAATCGAGAATCAAATTATTAAACCGATGGTTTACGTAGGTAGTCATTCGAATAATAAAAATATCGCTGGTAACAGCATGAAAACTGATGACGGAATGACAATAAATATTCAATATCGCAATTTTGAATATGTAGAGAATTTTGACACTTCAGGATTTTTCAATGAACTTAGCGACAGATTTAAAAATCATATGGACTATTTTAAAAACGAATTGATACTCCATATAGAACAGGAACTTAAACTTAGTATGATCCCTGCGGATAGAATATTTTACGGTGTTTCAAACGGAGCCGGATTTGGAGCAAATTTGTTGAATAAACATCCTGATATTATCGGCACGTACATTTGTTATTCAACATTGGGCTCAAACGTGGAAAAAAACAAGTGGAATGTAAAAATCAGCTATCCAGATTTATATTTGCAATACGGGAACAATGAAGATGAGTTATTCAAAACAGAGGCGAAAAACTTAAAGGAAAAATATCGGGAATCGAGTTCATTTTGCGAATTGAAAACTTTTAACGGAGGACATGATTATAAACAATGGAATCAAGAGTTCACGAAAACGATAGTTCGAATAAACCCTCTAGAATAAAGCACTACTCACAATAACTAAGCCTTCGCATGGTCGGTACGACCCAACATAATGGCACGGTATCACCAAAATAGCCCTGCTTTGCCGATACTATGGAGATTGCTTTTTTTTGTAATGTTTTATTACGGAGAGTACTGGTGTAGCAGCTGTCTTTTCTGGCTAAATAACCCCTACTAACTTAGGGTCTTTTCTTTCTTTAGGTCGCCATTGTGGCAATTTGTTTCTTTAAGCAGCTCTTATTTTAATTTTTAGGCATAGGTATGCTCTTACCTTTTTAAGGCGTTGTGTTTGGGTGTGATAAGAAGTAATTTCACCTCGTTTTTACTTAAAACAACAGGCAATTTTTTTGGGTCTTTCTATAGCAGTAAGTTTTGAATGAAGTGTAGGTAATCTGTGAATTTTATAGAGGTAGCGAAGCCCATAGGAAAGGCTACAGATCTATGAGCAACCATCCGCTCATTAGTTCAAGAATAAGCACCAATTAAAAGACGGCTATACTCTTTATTGGCTTTTTAAGCATAAACTATTTTAATAGCTAATACAGCTACTATTTGCAAAAACAATAGTCTTTAATTTCTTACAAAAACCTTATATCAATGACGAAATGACTTTATCATTTAATTGTTCTGTTTATCCTATTAATGAATTTACACATTGAATATACCATACATTTATGCAAAATTTCAGTAATAAATAACATGAAAAACAACGATTTTATATTTTTAGTACTTGTGTTTACAATGTTTTTCGCTTCATGCAATACTAAAAAACAAGAATCAAATAACAATGATTCACCAACGATAGAAACTGCCTATTTTGGAGAGAAGCCACCTGGCTTAGTTCCAAAACTTTTTGAACCTGAAATAGTCTCTCCAGAAGGACTTTTTGAAGGTGGTAAATTTTCGCCAGATATGAAGGAATTCTATTTCACTAGAATGAGTGGAGACTACAAGGAACGCACATTTTTTGTTATTCGATATGAAAATAATCAATGGGGAAATGAATCGGAAACCGATATAAGATGGCCAGAATTCTCGACTGATGGAAATATAATGTACATCGAAAAAGAATATAAGGTACGAACAGAAACAGGTTGGTCAGAACCCAAGAGTCTGGGAGAGTTCTTAAAAGAACAGGCACATGGTTTATCCGTCTCATCTAACGGAACCTTTTATTTTCCTTTTTTTAAAAAATCAGATAACGGACATGGGAACCTTGGTTATTCACGTTTGATAAACGGCAAGCATGAAAAACCAGTAAAACTGAATGCTGAAATTAATACGGGAGAATACATTGGTCATCCTTACATTGCTCCAGATGAATCTTATTTAATGTGGGATGTAGAAAGAAAAGATGGCCATGGACTAGCGGATATTTATATAAGTTTTAGACACGAAGATGGCACTTGGTTGACGCCAATAAATATGGGTTCAGTAATAAACACAGAACTCCAAGAGAGTTCTCCATTTGTAACACCTGACGGAAAGTATCTGTTTTATACTAGAGGTGAGTGGAAAACAAAAAAAGACGGAAGTCGCTATTACGTAGGTAAAAGATATTGGGTGGATGCTCAGATTATTGAAAATCTCAGACCAAAGAAGTAACTGATAAAAACGTTTGGTAATAACTAAGCCTTCTTGTGGTGGATACAACCCAACATGAAGCCGAAGTTGACTGAATCGACTGCTTTTTTAATACTATGGAGGTTACTTTGCGCTATGCCTTAGTCAAGTACTTTTGGTTTGTGCGGTGTTCGAAAAAACTGCAAATTGCACTCAGGTAGCAATAATTACTTTTAAAAGCAGTAGAAATGCTTTAGATTAGTGTTCCTAAAAAAGAAATATACATGCTTAAGTGCATATATTTGAATATAAGCAGTATTAAAAACTGAATTACAAAATAAAACCTTTGGAAAACTGTAAAAATTGTAATAAGACTATATCTGGGAAATTTTGCTCAGATTGCGGATTTCCTAAGGAAACTAAGCGGATTGATAAACAATATATTATTGAAGAAATCAGCAGTATTTTAAATTTTGACAAAGGAATCTTTTATACAATTAAACAGTTAGTTGTTAGACCTGGAGATACTATAAAAAAATTTATTGACGGTGACAGAAAAAGAATTGTAAAGCCAATTATATTTCTAATAATTTGTTCGTTAATCTATACGATTGGACAACAATTTTTGAATTACGAGGCAGGCTATATAAAATTTAATGTTGAAGACAGAAATCATACCCCGATAACGGTACAGTTATTTGAGTGGTTTTCTAAAAACTATGGTTACGCGAACATTATAATGGCAGTTTTCATAGCTATGTGGGTTAAAATATTTTTTAAAAAATATAATTATAATTTCTATGAAATCTACATTCTGTTATGTTACATAATGGGAATTTCAGGACTTATTTATACTTTTTTAGGAATTATAGAAGGCATCAGCAATTTTTCAATATTACAATTGGGAATATTTTTTAGTTTAATTTATACCACTTGGGTTATTGGTCAATTTTTTGATCGAAAAAAGAAAGTAAATTATGTAAAAGGATTTATAAGTTATGTATTTGGTGTCATAACTAGTTTGATTATTTTTTTCGGAATTGGAATTGGAATAGATGTATTATTAAAATAACAGCAGCTAAATAACGCCCCTTCGTGTGCTCAGAGCGTCCTAAGTTGAAGGCGCTGTTGATCAAACCAACTACTTTACTCATATTCCATAGACCCTCGTTTTGGTAAGCGGAGACCATAACATCCTTACAGACTTTTTAGTGTAATGAGCACAGGAAGGTGGTCTGACACATGTTTTTGGTTTGCTAAACGCTCATGAATATGTTGGTGCTTTTCAACGCTAAGTCCCTTTACAAAAATATAATCGATACGTTTGTCTATACTACTTTCAATATCAAAACCATTAAAGGTGCCTTTGGGGCCTTCTGGTGCTTGTGCAGCAATATCCATACTATCATCCATAGCTTTTTTTGTTACCAGAATGGGTTTTTCGTTTGGCATCAGATTAAAATCTCCCATTAAAACTACGGGCAATTTTTCAGTATTCAATTCCTTTATTTTTTTTAGAATAAGCTGTGTTGATTTCTTTCGGGCTTTTGTGCCAATATGATCAAAATGCGTGTTAAAAACCCATATCTTTTTGTTGTTTGCCTTGTTTTTAAATAGACCGTAGGTACAAATACGCTCTAAGGCAGCATCCCAACCTACTGAAATTTTATTAGGAGTTTTTGAAAGCCAAAAGGTGTTTGACGCCAGTAGTTCGTAATTTTTAGTATTGTATAAAATAGGGGAGAACTCACCTTTCTTTTTTCCATCATCACGGCCTACACCAATGTAGGCGTAGTTTGGTAGTGATTGGTTAAGATACTCTAGTTGATTAACAAGTACTTCTTGCATGCCAATAAACTCAGGGGCATGCTTTTGTAAGAGCGTTACCATTGCAGCTTTACGATCATTCCAATTGTTTACCGTGTCATTTACATTGTCATATTTAATGTTGTATGACATGATTTTGGTAGTTTGCCCTGTGGTGATAAACGGAAAGATCAACCCTAATAAGAGTACGATTAGGTGTGTTTTTTTTGCTGACATAAGCGGAGTTGAATTTTAATATGGTTTACTAAACTGCTTGCATTGGGTATTTCTAACCACAAACTATTTTAAAAGCAAGCTAATTAGATTGCTTTTTTTTAAATGTTGCATTTGTGAAAACAAATATAGCTTCAATTTTCGCTACAAAAAACAACTTATTTGTACGTGGTAAAACTTTTTTCGTTGCTGTTTACAATCAAAGACTTTGTGTCATATGCTGGTCAAATAAAAAGATATTGAGACTCGCATACAGGCAAAAAAATACCCTTGCATTTTGCGATGTAAGGGTATTTTGTATTGAATTTATAGGTGTTTTTTGGTTATTCTTTTGAACCGGTATTGCTACTGTTTTTATTTCTATTCCTATTTCGGTTTCGATTACGGTTTCTGTTTTGACTAGTGTTTCTTGATTGACCGTTATTTTTAGCAGCAGGTTTGTTTCTTGATCGTTGTGGTTGCCTTTTTACTGGTGCTTCTTGTTCAGAAGCATCGTCCATAAACGGGTGTTCTCCTAATCGTGGTACTTCTTGTTTTATAAGTTTTTCAATGTCTCGCAAATACGGCCGTTCTTCTGCCATACAAAATGATAGTGCAATACCACTCGCCGAAGCCCTTCCGGTACGACCAATACGGTGTACATAGGTCTCAGAAACATTGGGTAGGTCGTAGTTAATTACCAAAGAGAGCTCTTCTACGTCAATACCTCTAGCAGCAATATCGGTAGCTACTAAAACCTTTAGTATACCATCTTTAAAATCACCTAAGGCTTTTTGTCTTGCTGTTTGTGATTTATTACCATGTATAGCGGCTGATTTAATAGCTGCTTGCGCTAATTTCTTCACAATTTTGTTTGCACCGTGCTTTGTTCTAGAAAATACTAAAACAGAATCTTGTGGGCGTTGTTGTAGCAAATGAACTAATAAATTTGGTTTATTGCCTTTGCTTACAAAATAAACCCCTTGTTCTACTTTTTCTGCGGTTGCCTGCTCTGGTTTGATGGTAACACGATCAAAGTCGCCCAGCATTTTGCGAGAAAGTTCTACAATGGTTTTTGGCATTGTAGCCGAAAAGAAAAGCGATTGCCTTTTTGGAGGTAGTGCTGCAATTAATTTTTTAATATCATGAATAAAGCCCATGTCTAGCATTTGATCGGCCTCATCAAGTACTACAAATTTTAAATCTCTAAATGAAATAAATCCTTGGTTCATTAAATCTAATAACCTTCCGGGGGTGGCTATTAAAATATCTACGCCCTGATTTAGCGCACTTACTTGTTTGCCTTGTTTTACACCGCCAAAAATTACGGTATTACGTAAGCCGGTGTATTTGCCGTAAGCTGTTAAGCTTTCCCCAATTTGTAAGGCTAATTCTCGTGTGGGGGTAACGATAAGGGCTTTTACTTTTCTTTTATTTTGTCGTAAGCTGATACCTTCATAAAGGTGATGTAAAATAGGAATGCCAAAAGCAGCCGTTTTTCCTGTGCCCGTTTGAGCAACACCTAAAAGATCTTTGCCTTTTAATAAAATAGGTATTGATTGTTCTTGAATGGGAGTGGGGTTGGTGTAGCCTTCTTCTTTAAGGGCTTTTAAAATGGGCTCTGCAAGCCCTAGTTCTTTGAATGTCATAAAATATAATAAGTGGCAAAGATACGTTTATAGTATGGATAATTATTTTGATCAAACGTATTTATGTGAAATTCTAGGGTTTTAGATAGTTACTCATCAAATTTTATAGGCTTTGCAACGTGAAAGGTTTCATATGCAACAAATATTAGGTTTTTTTATTGATAGCGTGGTATTTTTAATCTTTCAAACCGAATATTGTTATTGATAATCAGTTGATTGATGGTGTTGTTTCATTTGTTTTCAATTCAACAATACGTGTTTGAAGGGGCAAGGTTGACAACTTATTTCAATAGTTTTTATATTCAAATAGCACTTGAAAATTGAAAATGATTGGGTAGAAAAACAATTTTTGCTCTAGCTTTTTCAATTGATAACCAAAACTTTGCATGTTCCAAAAACCTATTTTTAATACCTTGTTACTGTTTATATGCATTTTTGTGTACGGATCAAAAAGTATTGATGGAGGCATTTTTTTTAAAACTCATGATACTACTACTACTACTAAGGGAGTGCAAGAAGCCAAAAAGGCTGCTCTTCAAAAACAAGAGTATGGTAAAGAGCGAAATAATTTAACAACGTCTTCATTAAGTATAGAACAATCTTTAAATCAACCTCCAGTAGTTACAGGCACTGGTGATAGAATATATTGCCCTGCTGGTTCAGTACCAATTGCGTCGAGTATTAGCATTGTAGATCCTGATGATACGAGCACATCAGCGGTATATATTCAAATATCAGGAGGGTATGTAAACGGTGAAGATGTATTGACCTTAACGGGGAGTCACCCAAATATTACTTCGGTTTGGGATGCTGTACAGGGAGAACTTACTTTACAAGGGCCTGCGACCTATACAGAGTTTGAGAATGCTGTATTGGCAACCATATATTCTTCAAGTAGTGCTAGCCCACAAGGTGAGCGTACCTTTTCAATTACGGTGGGCGAACCAAATTATTTGCCAAGTACACAACATTATTATGAATTTGTGTCTGCCTCTGGTATTAGTTGGTCTGCTGCTAGAACTGCGGCAAGCAACCGCACGTATTTTGGTTTACAAGGGTATTTAGTGACATTAACCTCGCAAGAAGAAGCCGATTTTTCTGGGTCTCAGGCACAGGGAGTTGGTTGGATAGGCGCTACAGATGATGCCGTAGAAGGAGAATGGCGATGGGTAACAGGGCCTGAAGCAGGAACGCAATTTTGGAGTGGAGGAGTTACTGGAACCGAACTAACATATGCCTTTTGGAACGCAGGAGAACCCAATGATTATCCAAGTGGACCACGTGTGCCAGGGCAAGAAAATTTTGCACATATTACCAATCCGGCTGTTACTACTTCACCTGGTTCATGGAATGATTTACCCAATGCTGGAGGTGGAGGCCTATATGCGGCACAAGGGTATGTAGTAGAATATGGCGGAATGCCAGGTGATCCTGTTTTACAGATCACGGCAACTACAAAACTACACATGAGTGCATGTCGTATTCCAACAAATAGAAGAATTACCTATAGGGTAAATAAAAATTAATAATTACTTATTGCAGCTTCGGCACAGCGTTCGCCATCCATGGCAGCAGAAACAATGCCTCCAGCATAACCGCCACCCTCACCACAAGGAAAAAGACCTTTAATTGTAGGATGTTCTAAATTGTCTTTTCGAGGGATGTTAACTGGTGATGAGGTGCGTGATTCTACTCCAACAATATTGGCCTCAGCAGTGTAATACCCATTCATTTTTTCGCCAAAGGCTTTAAAACCTGAGCGCAAACGACTGCCTATTAATTTGGGAAGTAAGGAATGCAAGGGAGCAGTATTTAAACCGGGTTGGTATGAAGTAGGGTTGAGGTCTGTTGATAAGGTTCCTGTAACAAAATCGGTAAGCCGCTGTGCCGGGGCTGTTTGCGACCTTCCACCTGAAGTGAATGCTAAACGTTCTAGGTTTTTTTGATATTCCAAGCCTTTTAATGGGCCAAATTTCTCAAACTTGGGTAAATCTTCATCCACATTAATTGCTACAACAATACCCGAATTGGCATACAGATTATTTCTTTTTGAAGGAGACATACCGTTTACTACCACCTCACCAGGGGCAGTAGCAGCAGGAACAATGAACCCTCCGGGACACATGCAAAAAGAATAAACACCCCTATTTTTTACTTGTTGCACTAGACTGTAGGCAGCGGCAGGTAGCTGTTCATTGCGCTGGCCTTTACAATGGTATTGAATAGTATCTATTATGTGCTGCGGATGCTCTACCCGAACACCCATGGCAAAAGATTTTGCTTTTAAGGCTATTTTTTTACGATCTAAGAGGTAATAGATATCCCGAGCCGAATGCCCGGTGGCTAGTATTACTTTTGATGCTTCAAGTTCGTTATCGTTTTGTAAGGTGATTGATTTAAGTTGATTGTTGTCAATTTTAAAATCAACCACTTTGGTATTAAAATGCACCTCTCCACCATATTTTATGATGGTTTCTCGTATGTTTTGAACAATTTTTGGGAGCTTATTTGTGCCAATATGTGGGTGTGCATCAACCAGAATTTCATCGGTAGCACCGTGGTGTACTAGGCTTTCAAAAATACGCCTAACATCACCGCGTTTTAAGCTTCGGGTGTATAGTTTACCGTCAGAATAAGTGCCTGCTCCCCCCTCGCCAAAACAATAATTTGAATCTTCATTAACAATATGATCACGATTAATGGCCTTTAAATCTCTTCTACGATCTTGAACGTTTTTACCACGTTCTAAAACGATAGGTTTGTAACCGAGCTCTAGGCAACGGAGTGCTGCCCACATACCTGCCGGACCAAAACCGATAATGTGTATGGGTTTTGCTTTGGAAACATCTTTATAATCAAAAGTATAATCAGATGCAACGGGCATAGGCTCGTTGATGTATACTGCTAATTTGTAATTGAAGTAAATACTCGGTTTTCGGGCGTCAATAGATTTACGTAGTACTTTTATTTGAAGCCCTTCCTCAGAAATACCCAAATATTTAGCTGTTTTGGTTTTAAGCATTCCTGCTTGGCCATTTTCTTTTAAACTTATCCGCAATTGAATATTTCTAACCATGGTGTAAAATTAGGATTATTTCTACTATTTGTGTGCCTAAAAACGAACCAGCTTCTTACGCTTTTAAAAGCAACCCTAAATAGGCATATAATGACATTTTGGAGAGAGCGGAGCAGAGGGAGAAGAGGGCAGAGAAAAGAGAAATAAGAATCAGGAAGCAAGAGCCAAGACTAATAGTCCTGTTTCTTGATTCTTGTATCTTCCCACACTGAATGTCCCTGAATATAGTTGACCGTTTTTAGTTATTAATTTCTTGTTTTTTATGGGTATTAATTTCTAATAGTCCTGTTTCTTGATTCTTGTACCTTCCCACACTACTCATTTTTGAATGTCCCTGATAATAGTTGACCGTTTTTAGTTATTAATTTCTTGTTTTTTATGGGTATTAATTTCTAATAGTCCTGTTTTCTTGATTCTTGTATCTTCCCACACTACTCATTTTTAAATGGCCCTGATAATAGTTGACCGTTTTTAGTTATTAATGTCATGGGCAAAAAATAGTGCTAATTGGCTGGTTTTTTCATCGGCTTTGATTTCCATAGAGAAGCACCAAGAAACAGGACTAAGGAAAAGAAATGCCATTCAAAAAAAAGTCTCTGTTCGCTATTCTAACAGCGCAGCGGTCTTTTTTCTTTCTTGTTAGATGAAATGCATTTGGGGGCTAAAAAGTACACTTCGTCATAGAATACATACAATTCGGTTTTTGTTTTTTTCTAAGGTTTAGTAAATAGTGGAAGTTTGCCATGTAATCAAATAAAAAAATAACATGATACATTTAGTTCGTTTACTGCTATTTATTTTACTATCAAGTGTTGCTTATGCTCAAGATAATGGGGTGATAGAAGTTGAAATCACAGGCATTGAAAGTGCCGAAGGTCAAATGCTGATAGGGCTTTATTCCACAGCGGATAGTTGGTTAAAAGCACCCTTTAAGGGCGTTTTTGGACAAATTGAAGACGGAAAAAGTAAGGTGCGCTTTGCGGATATCCCTGAAGGGACTTATGCCATTTCTGTTTTTCATGATGCCGATTACGATGGGGAATTAGATACTTTTTTGGGAATCCCTACAGAAGCTACAGGAAGTTCTAATAATGCACCTGCAAAATTTGGCCCACCAAAATGGGAGGATGCCAAGTTTACGGTTAAAAATACACTGGTTAAACAGCATATACGCCTATAAAAATAAGTCTTAACAATACACTAACAAACCCATCTAGTGGGGATAAAATGAAATTAATTATGAGAAGTACGCTAACAATTTTTGCTATTTTTTTTACAAGCTTCTTTTTTGCTCAAGACCAATATACCAATGGTATGAAAAAAGCATTTGAACTATGGAGTGCGAACAAGCCTTTAGAAGCGGCTAATATGTTTGAACGCATTTCGGCAGTAGCCGTTGATGATTGGTTGCCATACTACTACGTGGCTCAAATAAACACCATTGTTTCGTTTGGTGAAAAAGATGAACAAAAATTAACGCAACAGCTTGAAAAAGCACAAGAATTTGTTGATTTAGCAAAGGCTATTTCGCCCAATAATGCAGAGATACTGGTGCAGCAAGCAATGATTTATACCGCATGGATTGTGTTTGATGGTGCTACCTATGGTATGACCCTTTCAGGAAAAGCGGCAATGTGCTATGAAAAAGCAATGGCTATAGCTCCTAATAACCCTAGAGTGGTGTTTTCTAAAGCAGAATGGGAGATAGGTTCAGCTCGGTATTTTGGTAAAGATATAGCGCCATATTGTGAACAGGTAGCGCATTCCTTAGAACTTTTCGCTAACTTTAAACCAGCGTCGGCATTTCACCCCAATTGGGGTAAAGATCGTGCAGAAATGCTACTTGAAAACTGTAATAAATGAGTGTAAATCGTTTTTTGAAGGAGTTACTAAGAGCCTTTCTTATTGGTAATATAATCTATGTAGGCTTTTTAGTGTATTACTATTTGATGGGCGATTTTGATACTGGTTTTACACTTGCCATTGCGTTGCATAACTATTATTACACCATGGTGTTTGCATTGTTGCTGTATATGCTTAATGCCTATTGGTTTTTTTACCTCCTCAACTTTTTTAACAATTTTATATACACCCTCAAACGAATGACTATTGCCATCTTTGGGAATATTGTTTTGTCATGTATTGGGGTGTTTGTGTCGCGTTTAATTATTTTGGTTGTTTTTAAGGGCAAGCCTTTCTTAGAGGTGCTATTGGCAGAGGAAATAGCAAGTTATAGGCAACCGCTTTTAATAGGTTTGGGTGTTTCTTTGGTGTTTTATGCTATTTATTATTACAAATACCGACAAGAAAATAAGGTAAAAGAACAAAAAATTATTGCAGGTACTGCCGCTGCTAAGTTTGATGCGTTAAAGAATCAATTAGACCCCCACTTTTTGTTTAATAGTCTTAATGTGCTTACTAGTTTAATTGAAGAAGACCCGTATCAGGCGCAAAAATTTACTACTTCGTTATCAAAAGTATATCGTTATGTTTTAGAGCAAAAAAATAAAGATTTGGTTACGGTAGATGAGGAGCTGCAGTTTGCAAAAACCTATGTAAGGCTGTTAAAAATGCGTTTTGAAGATAGTATTGTTTTTGAGATACCAGACCAATGTAGTGATCCTAATGCCAAAATAGTACCGCTGTCATTACAGTTGTTGCTAGAAAATGCTGTTAAGCATAATGTGGTGACTGCCAGTAAACCGTTGCATATAAAAGTATTTGAAGAAGCCGGAATGTTGGCGGTTACCAATAATTTACAAGAAAAGCAGGTGGTGAAACAAAGTAGTGGGGTAGGTTTAACTAACATACAGCAACGCTATGGTATATTGACCGATAGGAAAGTGAAAATTAGCAAAACAGCAACAGATTTTAGTGTTAAATTACCGGTGTTAACACAGCAAATTTCAAAACACGAAACCCAGGAAGTATACTTAGAAGACAAGCGGTATGAAAAAGCAAAAGCCAAGGTAAAGGCGATTAAGGGATTTTATGGCAACTTGGCGGCGTATTGCCTGGTTATTCCTTTTTTGATTTTTATCAATTACCGTAGCTCTAGTTTTCCATGGGCTATTTTTCCTGCCGTAGGTTGGGGATTTGGTCTAATAGCTAACGGCTTAGAGGCTTATGGATATAATCCGTTTTTTGGTAAAAATTGGGAGCATCGTAAAATGCAAGAGTATATGAAAGATGATGATTTTTAAAAGAAGCGATTCATCAGCCAAAAACAACAATTCAGAAATTAATTTTTAGAGGATGAGGCGTGTTTTTAGATATTTGAAGTAGAAAAATCAAGATAAGTTCATAACAAAAGAAAAAGAACCAAATGGAATTATTAGAAAAGCAAAACAGGTCTTCTGTTGATGATATAAAATATCAGCGCGCTATGAAACGCCTAGCAGAAGAGAAGGAATTTTATTCAAAACTTTTTTCATACCTACTGTTTGTATCGCTTATGGCTGGGCTAAACTATTACACCAATCAATGGAGTAATATGTGGTTCTTATGGATTGCTTTTGTTTGGGGTATTGGACTAGGGTTTCGTGCCATAAAAATATTTGGGTTATCACCGTTTTTAGGAAAGGATTGGGAGGCGCGCAAGATTAATGAGTTTATGAGAGAAGAAGAAGAAAATCAAAAAAGATGGAAATAATGACATATTCAAATATAACTAACGAGAAGAGAGAAAGGGCTGAGAAACGGGTAAAGGAAATGAAAGGGTTTTTTATTCATCTTACGGTATATCTGCTTGTGAATACAATGCTTACACTGACTGTTTTTATTACTGGTATGCAATCTGGCAGGGCATTTTGGGATATTTTCTGGGATTTTGGAACATTTGCAACTTGGTTTTTTTGGGGTATTGGGGTGGTTTCTCATGCAGTGAAAGTGTTTTCTTTTAATCCGTTTTTTAGTAAAGAATGGGAAGAAAGACAGATTAAAAAGTTTATGGAAGAAGACCGAAAGCAAGCAGAGAAATTTAAATAAAAATACACTAATTGGTGTGCTGTACAATCCAATGTATACAGACTAAATACGTGCCTTCTGAGGCAGGTAAAACGATCAACCTAAAATTCAATATTGTGAAATCAAAAAATGAAACACTATCGCCTTATGAGCGTGCGCAAAAAAGAGTTGACGCTATAAAAGGTTTTTATGGTCACCTTGTGGTCTATATTGTAGTCTGTACTGTTTTACTGCTAGCAAGAAAAAAAATACATGTTGTTTTGCTCAGCTCAGCTGTTTTTGGAGAGGCAGATTTTTTGAATTATGTTGATTGGAATGTCTATGGAACACCTATTTTATGGGGTTAGGACTTATTATTCATGCTTTTTGTGTTTTTTCATTTAATCCATTTTTTAGCGAAGCTTGGGAGAAAAAGCAAATTGAAAAGTATATGAATGAACATCAAGATTAGTTTAATAATAGGGTGGTACATAGAATTATTTATAGAAGAAATTTATGAACGTAATAATAATTGAAGATGAAAAACCTGCTGCAAGAAGACTATCAAGGCTTTTGGCAGACTTGGAGATTACGGTTTCTGTAATGCTGCACTCGGTTGAAGAGGCGATACAGTGGTTTGAAAACAATAAGCATCCAGACTTAATCTTTTTAGATATTCAACTATCAGACGGACTTTCTTTCGAAATTTTTGAAGCGATAGAGGTGAAGAGTGCTATCATTTTTACCAGTGCTTATGATGAATATGCGTTGAAGGCTTTTAAGTTGAATAGTATTGATTATTTATTAAAACCTATTGATGACGAAGAGTTAGCGAGGGCAGTTGAAAAGTACAAGACATTAAAACCGCAGCCACAGAAATTGGCTTTAGATTTTGAAGACATCAAAAAGTTGTTGGTTAATCCTATAGAGCGGGAATATAAAAAGCGATTTACCGTTAGGGTAGGACAGCACTTAAAAATCATTAATGCAGATGAGGTAGAATGTTTTTATAGCGAAAACAAAGGTACCTATGCAGCAACTAGCGATGGTAGAAATTATTTGTTAGATACTACTTTAGAAAATTTAGAAGCTGAGCTTGAACCCAAAATGTTCTTTAGAATAAGTCGCAAATTTTATGTCAATATAAATAGTATTAAAGACATTATTTGGTATGCGAATTCAAGGCTACAGATAAAGCTAAATCACTATTCTGAACAAGAACTTATTGTAAGTAGAGAGCGTGTTAAAAACTTCAAGTTATGGTTAGAGTAACGTGTTTCAATTAGCTGGATAAAAATTAGTTAACTATAGCTATAGATTTTTCTTATGATAGGGTTTTTGTGAAAAAATAATTAATTTTCAATGCGATTGTCATCAAAAGAAGAAGGAAGTAATTTGGGGATTAGTTTGATAAAAATAGGCAATAAAACAGCCCCGCCAGGAAGTATAAAAATGGCCAAAGAAGGAATACTTTTAAAGATATCAATGAGCTGATGTTGTATCTTTTTTTTCTCTTCTTCGCTCAAATCTTTCACGGTTGATTTTGAAATTAACGCCACCAATTCTTTACTTTCAGAAAGCTCTTTTTGCAAACGTTTACTGTTTCTTACAATGAGCTTATTCACAATTTTAGACATGCTATCATAAAACTGAACGGCAAGATTATTGTCTTTTAAAAAAGGAATTACGGCTGCATTGATATCAAAAAAAGCGGTAATTTCTTTTAACGAATGCGTTATTTGGTCATCTTGAAAGCCCAAATTTCTACCAATAGCAAAAATTAAATCTGATTCTTGATGCTCTAATGATTTGTCTTCCCAAACAGTTAAGCAGGCAATATCTAAAAAATATTGGTTTTGCCATGTACGCAATTTATGGCCTATTTTTTCAAGATAGGCACCATCAAAACGTTCTTGGTCACTTTCAATAAAAGTTAGCGAAGAGGCGAATAATTGAGCCAAACGCTCATCGTTTTTGTTTTTTTCCTTTGCTTGTAATGCGTGATTGATGATATTAATGGTGATATACTCTAGGTCTTGCGCATGCTTACGTATGTCTTCGCTGTCTACGAGGTATTTTTTAAAGGTTAATACGTCAATAAACAATAGCGAATTGGTAATAACACTGTTAAACGTTTTACTGATAATATTATCTTCTAAATATACACGAGAATCAATAAGTTTTTCAAGCTGAGCTGAGGTCTTAGAACCCGTTAAAATTTTATCAAAAAACGAGATTTGATTTATACCTAGGTCTTGGTAAAATTGAAATATTTTTTCTAAAAAGAGATTGAAATCAATACTATTTTCCTCTAGCGCATAGGTATGGTAAAGTGCAGCAAGAAGATTGATTTTGGCTTTTTCGTCTTCAGATAATGCGTGTTCGGCTTCAATATATTGAGGCACTTCTATATTAATACCATACACAAATCCTGTTTTTTTTAGTGTAGTATAAATAGTACTGAAATTGTTGTAAGTGACATTGTTCTTACTGACGATTTCACCAAATTTATTTATCCAGCCTGAAGTGGACGGGTTCATAGTAGGGTATGATTTAGAATATCAAAAGTAGTTTAAAATTATGTACACATGGTAACTATATTGTTTTGAAAATCACAAAGTAGCATGAATTATTTATTTTTATCAGGGAAAACCTTAATGTTTTTGAGGTTTCTATAAGTACATAAAAGATGTTTTTATTTTTTTGGAAGAAGGTTTCTTTTTGTATGCGATATTTAGGCCTATTAATGTAGGAAAATTGTTTTTTATTAGTTATATTTCGCTTAAGAATCTGCGGTATTATGGTGTAATATCGTAAAATTTTAACCTATTCATATTTTCCAATCCCTCACGACAATGGAATATTTTTTATTTATTTTATGGATTTTTGTGATGTTATTTTCCTTTTTTAAAGTTGTTTTAGCTTGGCACGAGTTGCGAAAAAGTCTTAAATCGAAAAAATAACATACATATATTAGCTGTACAATGTGTAATATTCCTATGTTCTACACATGACTCACGCAAGTTGTTTAGCTTAATTTAACGTAAATGGGTAGCATGTAATGCGAATGTAAATACAACTGCTTGTTTGATTATGTTGTTAAAACAGTACTACTGAAAGCTTAAAATTCTTTCCTAGCGATATCACAATAATTTCCGTATCAACACAGGTAGTAGCAGTAAATCTAATACTAAAGCTGCCAAAAGTGTAACACCCACCAATAAGCCAATAGTTATACTCGGGGTGTGTACAGAGAATAACAATACCAAGAAGCCGAAGAATAAAATTAGGGTAGTAATTATCAAAGCCCGACCCGTGTCAGCAAAGGTTATTTGTAAAGCTTCTTCTTTTGTAAAGCCTTTTCCTATACTTATTCTGTACCTGCCCAAGAAATGAATCGTATCATCAACGGCTATACCAAAAACAATAGCAAAAACTACCGATATGGTTGATTCTAACGGTATTTTTAAAAAGCCTAAAAGGGCAGCGGCAAATAGCAGCGGTAAGAGGTTTGGCAGTAAGGAAATTAATAGTAGCTTAAGATTTTTAAAAATGAATGCCATGATGATAGCTACCAAAAGCAAGCCCATTAAAAGCCCTTGTATTAAGCTATCTTTGATATAAAATGAATTTTTATCGAGTAAAATTCCTGTGCCTGTTAAACGAAATGAAACCTTTGTGGTATCGGTTTCTGTCTTTATAAAAGTTTTTAAATGCTGGTACACCGTAGTGATAGAATCTAAGCCAACATCAAGTACTTTTGAGGTTATACGAGCTTTGGTTGCCGAATCATTTACAAATTTACTAAATGGCTTTTTGGCTAATTTCGTTATCTCTCGCGTGTATTTGTCAAATTCTGTTTGTTTTTTGGGTAGTGTAAAAAAGTCTGCTTGATTTAAGTGATGCGCCTTGTGTAATCCTTTGTAAAAGGTATTCGAAGATTGTATGTTTTGAATGGGTTTGATAGTGTTTAATTCGGCGACAACTTTTTCAATTTCTTGGGCAATAGCAAAGTCCGTTATCTTGCTATTGCCCTTGGTTGTAACTGCTATTTCAAGAGGTCTAAAACCAGCATAGTTTTTTTGGAAAAAATCAAAATCATTGGCGATTGTACTATTTTTTGGAAAACTCTCTTTTATTTGGTAGTTGGTATTGATTTGTAGCATACCCAATACACAGATAATTGTAAAAAGGAAGCTTCCAATTAAGATGTATTTTGACCTGTTTTGCGTAAATATATTAACTTTTGTAAGTGCACTATTCCATTTTTCAGCATTGTCTTTTTTTGGTAATAAATAGCTGTTTTTAGTCAACAACAAAAGAGCACAAGTAAAAAGAACAATAGTAATAAAAGCAGTTAGTACCCCCAAAGAGGCATTAATTCCAAAACCACTAACACTGCTAGATTTTGAAGTTAAAAGAGAGGCAAAACCAATGGCTGTAGTTACTGAGGTTAGCAGGGTAGAGATGCCAACTTCTTTTAAAGATTGCACCATAGCGATATTCTTTTCCACCCCTTTTTTTAACTTCCCCAAAAAGTTATCCATTATATGTATCACATCAGAAGTACCTACGATAATCAACAAAATAGGGTAAAAGGCTGCCAGTGCATTTAATTGTTTTCCTAAAACCGATAACAATCCTAAAAAAAGTAATAGTGATAGTATGATTGAAAAAAGTGAAATAAGAACAATTACAATACGCCTGTAGACTAGAAAAAGAATAAAAAACACCAAAATGCTAGAAATAATTGTGGTGCGAATGATTTCGGTTCGTTGAAGTTCAACTATAGCTTCATAGAAAAATGCACGCCCCAAAAAATGATAGTTAACCAATCCGTTTTTGTTTAATGCTTCACGAATGATAGATAAAAACTCTTTACTCTGCTCATAGTCTAAACCGTCAATAGTTTGTAGTGATAAGACCAAAGAGCCTGATTTTTCATCAATTAATTGATTTACAAAGAGTTTGTCTTCTTTTATTTTTTTCCAATCTGTAGCATAACGGGTACTATCCTCAATATGAATGATGGGCAGTCTTGTGTAGCCTAAAGCGGTTTTTAATGGGTAAAAGAGGGTTGTTAGTGATTGGCTATCAGTAACATATTTGAATTTTTTGGCCTCCTTTGAAAATTTATGAAAACGGGCTAAGAAGTCTTTATCAAAAACGGAGGGGTCATGTTCAATAGCAATCAATAAAAAGCTATCATCAGTACCAAACTCTTCAATAAAATCTTGATAAAAGAGTAAATCTTCATCGCCTTCAGGAAAAAATTGATTGAAATCAAATGAAAATTTTAGGTTTCCTAAGGATAAGGTGGCTAAAATTCCAAGACACAAAAAGATGAAAACAATCGCCTTTTTTTGTCTTAATATCTGTTGCATTTATTACAAGCTTAATACGGGTTACGAAATACCATTTTTATTACCGAACGTTTCGTTTACAAATATACTACCAATAGCCAAAGTATTTTAACAATCGCAAATGAAATGATGGTATTCTTCTAAAAATGAACTCTTATGACCGTAGTTAGAAAGTAATGACTTAAATTACGTCTAACTTTACAGCTGTATTGAGATGTAATAGATGTTTTATTGCATAAAGGGGGTTTGGGCAAGACCGCAGGGGGCAGTTTTAGTGGTTTGTATTGAAGCAGCAAAGGCCGCTTCGACATAACTTATTTGTAATTATGGATTCAAATCATGTAGCGGTCAGCTGTAAACAACGAATTGTAAATAGATGAAAAATAATTTTTGGTGTGCTCTTGTAATTGTATTAGTACTGAATACAATGGTAATGTCTGGTCAAAATGTATCTCAGGCGAAAGTAGATACCGTTAAAAATGTAAAGTTTACGCCATTACCTATTGTTTTTTTTCTACCTGAGACGGGTTTTGGTTTTGGCGCTTTAGGGCTGCTTACCTTTCGTTCTAAAGGAGAATCTATTGAAAATAGGCCATCTACAGTGCAATTGGGATTAACCTACACCACAAAAAAACAAATTTTACTTTTCGCACCTTTTGAGTTATATGCAAAAGAAGCGCAATGGCGTTTTGTAGGTGAATTGGGGTATTACAAGTATTTCTATAATTTTTATGGTATTGGTGATGACTCAAAAAAAGAAGATTTTGAGGTTTACGACGCTACTTTTGGCAGAGTGCGTTTTACTGCATTTAGAGAAGTTTTTTCTGATTTTTCATTGGGTATAGGTTATGAGTATGATGGATACTATAACATAAAAGTAGCCGAAAATGGTGTTTTAGAAAATTTAGATACCGAGGGGAAAGAAGGAGGTACCCTATCAAATATGGGTATAGTTGCTTTGTATGATACTCGTGATAATATTTTTAATGCATCAAAAGGCTTTTTTGTTCAAGGGAGTTTATTTACCGGAGTTAAGGCGTTAGGTTCCTCATTTTCGTATAGCAAATTTGATATTGATGCACGGTATTATTTGCAATTGAAAGGAAAGCATGTGCTTGCAACCAATTTGTTTTTGGGTAATAGTAGCAGTGGAACTCCTTTTTTCGATTTAAATCATTTAGGTACAAAACGTACACGTGGTCATGATAATCGCCGATATCAAGATAATGCAGAACTAAGTTTGGCAATGGAGTATCGGTTTCCTATTGCAGGGCGTGTTGGTGGGGTGCTTTTTGGTTCTTCGGCAACTGTTGCACCCAATCTTAAAACAGTGTTTTCTACAAGCCATAAACCCGCTTTTGGAGCAGGCTTAAGGTATGTTGTTAATAAAACTGAAGGCACGCGCATACGGGTAGATTATGGTCGTTCTAACGAAGGGGGAAATTTTTATTTAACCTTAAAAGAGGCGTTTTAATTTGAATTTCTATGGAAATCAACTAATGGTTGGTACTACCTAAAGTTTAACCCAATTATCGGTCTCGTTTATGAGTAGCAGCGGATTTTTATGCACTAATCTTTCGAATTTGTACTGACCTTTGTTTTGTGGTTATACTTTCGTCTTATTACTTAAACCGTTATTACTTATAGACCTAAGCTGTAGTTTTTCTATTTCTTCAACAGTTTTCTCAATTCCATTTTCGTTATTTATTTCCAATTTGAGTTTTTGAGCATTTTCGTATAATTTTTTATTGTTTAATAATTCGGAAATGCTGTTGATAAATTTATCTTCGGTCATTTTACTCAAAGGTATTGGTTTTACAGCTATTCCCTTTTTATAAGCAAGGTTGCCCCAAAACTTTTGGTCTCCAATAGGGTATAAAATTGGACATACCATAAAGGGTATTCCTGCTCTTAAACATTCGGCCGTTGTTCCAATTCCTCCGTGATGTATTACTGTTTTTACCAAAGGGAAAAGTTTTTCATAGGGAACTCCATTTATGACTTTAATTTTTGGATTGTTTTCAAGTAAGCTATTATTTTCAATACCCCAACCTTGTATAATAATAATTCTGACATTAATGGTTTGAATTAACTTGACTATAGATTTTACCAAATTAAATTTACTTTTAGACGGCATACTACCAAAAGTTAATAGTAATGGTTTTTCTCCGTCATTAATAAAGTTTGTGATTTCTTTGGGCAATTCTTCGGTAGCATCATCAAACCAAAAGCCGTTGAATTTAGAATTTAGTGGATAGTCTTTTGGTATTGGTAAAAAACTAGGACTTAACGAGTATAAGTTTCTCACTTTTGGAACATTAAACTTTTTAGATAATTGAAATTTTGCTCTAAATTCCCCAATAGGTTTCGATAAGAGTTTAATACTTTGATTTGAGAGTGTATAGCTTAATTTATTGAGTGCTTTTGGAATAGATAGTCCTCCAAACGAGGGATTTTTAAATTCTTTAGTAGGCTCTACAATTGGAAGAACCGATGCTCTTACCATTTTTTTAGGAAATTGGTCGGCAAAACTATCCGCTAATGTTTTTACGTGGTATAATACCAAATCACTTTCTTTAGCTAATTTATAAAAAACCTCTAATGAATTGGTAATTAAAGGATAAATCCAAGTTTTAAGATTTTTTCTAATAGTAAAAGGGTTTCCTTTAAGCATTTTTTTACCTTCTTCAGAATCCAAAATTGCTTGAAAATCTGCCTCAACAGGAACAAAATCAATTCCGTAAGACACCACGAGTTGCTCAAAGTTTTTAGCTGTTGATAGCGTAACTTTGTGTCCTTTTTTTTGCAAAGCCTTTCCTAAAACAGCATAAGGTTGAACATCTCCACGAGTTCCTAATGTTAAAATGGTTATTTTCATTCAGTCCTTTTCTCAATTCTAATGCATAGTTAAGTTGTTGATAATCATTATTTTAAAGATATTCAAATTTCTTACCACAAGTTACTCAATTTTACGTTAGTTAACGTACTGAAGTTTTTGAGGTCTATGAGGGATTGCTGTCAACGATCTCGTCTAAGCGTAGTACGGGGTAAGGAAACTTTTCGATTCCGTATTTCCACGTAGCTTAAGCTTTCGGTTTTGTCGTAAATTCCGCATTACGTTTAGCTATTGTTATTACCTACAGTATTTTAATCCACATATCCTTCAAATTTCACTTGGTCAAGTTCGCCATCACTAAAATAGAATTCAAAAACAGATGTTTGTTCTAAATTTCCAAGTCTTATTGTATCGGATTTTAGTCGGTTGGCTAATGTTTTTTCCAATTGATATTTTTTCATTCCAACTTTAACATAAGACCAAATTGGCAATTCTGAATTCTTAATGTTTGCTGACCAAACTGCATAAAATCCATCGGTTGAATAAACCTCAATAACAGATTTGTCATAAGTCAATGTTTTTATTGTGTCGGTTTGAGTTTCATCGTGGTCGTTTTGTTTTATTTTGGTTTTGATTTTGAAGTCTGCGAAGTTTTTAGTCAATGATTTTAATTCAGATTGCCAGAAATGGGCTATACTGTCATTTTCTACAAATTGATAATTTTCCTTTCTCTGTTCCTCAACAATTTTTTTATTTTTCTCCTCTACAATTGATTCAGTAATTTTTGTTTCCGTTTTTTTTTCCTTTTCTGAAAAATTGCAAGAAACAAAGCAAATAGAAATTCCAATTAAAAATGTGAGTTGTTTTTTCATTCTGACTAACGTGCAATTAAGTTACTTAAAATCAGTATTTTAAAAATAGTCAAATTTCTCATTTTTTATTCAAATTTCTTACCACAAGTTACTCAATTTTACGTTAGCCAACGTACTGAAGTTTTTGAGGTCTATGAGGGATTAGAGCTAACAAGGTCAAGGGTCCAATCATAGTTTTTATAAATGAGGGTCACTCCTTTTGTACTTGGTATAAGTTTCTCATTTTTTAAAATATGTTTCACACCGCTTTTATTGCCAAAATCGCCCCTAAACCAACTAAAAAGTGCTGTGACCATAGCCTCATTTTTTGAAGCATCGTAGCTAGTAGTCTTTTTTAAATACATAGTGGTACTTTGGTTAAATTGTTCTTCAAGTAATTCGGCTTTGTAAATAGCTACGGGAGGGCAGTCTTTAGCACCACAGTTTAATGCAAAATGAACCCGATAGTCGCGTTTTTTAACGCGTAGTTTTCGCTCAAATGCGTTAGGGAACCATTTTCTAATTTTACCCAAACCCAGTGGCCATTGTGATTTTCGTATAATACCATGTTCAATTTTTGCAAACGAGACTAATTCTCCTGCTATTTTAATACGGTTTTCACCAAAAAAAGCGCGTCTATCGTTATATAGTTCAGGATTTTTAGATAATATCACTTGTATGTAGGCATTGTAAATATTAACCCAAAACGCCAGTTTTTGAGCATCAGTTCGCAAGCCATTTTCAAATGTTTTTAAGGGGGTGTTTGCGAGTTGGTCTTGAATATCTTGAGTATCTTTACCTGACTTAACATTCTCAAGAAATTTTTCAGAAAGAGCGTTAAGCGTCGAGGCCTCGTAATTTGTTTCTTGTGCTATTGCCAAATTAGTAACCAAAAAAAGTATAGCTGCAAATGCTATAGTTTTATGCAATGATAGTCTCATTTGTATTTTTTTTAAAGATTTGTGCAATTACTATTTTTCAGCCTATTAATAGGTGAAGTTTTATATTTCAAAAGCTTAACTTCGTTCAAAGTTAAGCAGATATAAAATATTTAATCAGTTTTAAAAGAAAATACTTAGATAGCCTTATATGAGATATCCCGTTTTATGATTACAATTATTATACCGGCACATAACGAGAAAGCGAATCTTATCAGCTTAATTCCGCAGCTAAAACAATTAACGCTCAATACACCCTGCGATATTTTAGTTGCGCTGTCTTCTGCAAATGATGATGGTTCAGAAGCAGTGTTGAGTGCTTTGAATGTTACATCTATTCGTTGTAAAAAACAGGGTAGAGCTGTTCAGATGAATACTGCAGCTACCATGGCAAAGGGGAATATTCTTGTTTTTTTACATGCCGATGTTATACCGCCAAATTCGTTTATTCAAGATATTCAAAAAACAATTGCAGCAGGCTATGAAGCCGGATTCTTTTCGTATCGTTTTGATAGCGATAACTTTTTCTTGAAAATTAACGCTTCCTTTACTGCTAAAGATGGCATTTTTACAGGGGGTGGAGACCAATGTTTGTTTATAAAAAAGAGCATTTTTGAGCGTTTGGGTATGTTTGATGAAAATCAAGTGCTTATGGAGGATTTTGAATTTTTTGACCGCATGAAAAGGAATAATGTGAAATACAAAATCATTAAAAATGACCTCATTGTATCGGCAAGAAAGTACACGAAAAATTCATACCTAAGGGTCAATATGTCTAACCTTTTACTGTTGACACTATATAGGCTGGGCTTTTCTTCTCATAAGTTAAAACGGGTACATAATAGACTTTTAAGAACTTCATATTAAATAGAATGCTATGAACAAGGTTGTCAATGGTATTCAGCAAATAGGTATTGGAGTTCGCAATGTGGAGGAGGTTTTTAACTGGTATCGAAAGTATATGGGGTTTGATATTCTCGTTTTTAAAGATGAGGCAACAGCCAATTTAATGACCAAATATACTAAAGGTAATGCTGAAGATAGAATTGCATTTTTGGCATTGAATATGATCGGCGGGGGCGGACTCGAAATTTGGCAATTTAAAAGCCGCATACCACAACCTCCACAACACAATATTGCCCTTGGCGATTTAGGTATATATGCCATGAAACTTCGTTCTAAAAATATTAAAAGTACCCATGAGTCAGCAAAGAAATTGCATTTACCCTTGCTTAGCAACATACATGATGGTGCTATGGGGAGGTATTTCTTTTTTAAAGACCCTTGGGGTAATATGGTACAAATGGTTGAAGACTCCTATTGCTTTACACAGACAAAATCAAACTCAGGGGGAGTACTAGGGGCTATTATTGGAGTTTCAGAGATGGATACATCCATACAATTTTACCGCCAATTATTGGGTTTTGATGATGTGGTATATGATACAACTGCTGTTTTTAACGATTTTATAGGCCTTTCAAAAGGAGAAGAATCTTATCGTAGAGTATTATTGAGACGTTCAAACAATAAGGTAGGCGGATTTGGAGAACTTTTTGGTCCTTGTGAATTAGAACTGGTACAACGTTTGGATAGTACGCCTCAAAAAATATATAACAACCGTTTGTGGGGTGATTTGGGGTATATTCATTTGTGTTTTGATATACAAGGTATGCATGCGCATCGTGAAGATGCTAAGGGCATAGGACACGGGTTTACTGTTGACAGCGCTGATAGTTTTGACATGGGTGATGCAGCTGGGCATTTTAGTTATGTTGAAGACCCTGATGGTACATTGCTAGAATTTGTAGAAACCCACAAAGTACCTATTTTGAAAAAACTAGGTATTTTTATTAATCTAAAAAAACGTAACCCTACACAGCCCTTGCCACGTTGGCTAGTAAAAGCAATGCAACTACATCGTGTTAAAAAGGACTTGTAGCTATCACTTTATCAAAAGAGGAGTACTATATTAATACAACTCCTTTGGGTGTTTGTAGTTTTGCTTTTATGGCAATGATGGGCGATTTTTCTATTTTAAAATCACATTTAAGCTCATTAAAAAGCGTTTTAAAAGATTCAGGTTTCGGGTGGGTGGCGTATAATGCTAGTAGTTCACAGCCCATAGGTGCTAGCATGTCAGAAGGGTGTTTGTTGCTCATACTCCAGTCGATAGCAAAGGGAGCAATTTCTACTTCAGGTGTGGGTAAGGGCATTGTTAATTTCCATTGTAGTAAAGAACCATCGGTTAAATTTCTTGAACCTGCTTCACTTTTTCCCATTTCATTATGGTACTTTTTTAGTGCTATACTATCTTTTTCTAAATGCGCTGATTTCAAAGCCCAACGGGTGATTTTATTTTCACTAAGTACGTCAACACCCATCCAACGTGGGGTATTTACCTTGGTATTGTTAGTATCTACGGCTAATAGCTCAAAATATAGCTGATTACCAAGATTAATGAGTGCATTTTTTGTTCCAAACGTACTGTGGTGTCCTCCAAAAATAGGGCGAACACCCAGTTGTTGTTCAAAACTGTTTATGGCTTCGTCTAAATTTGAAACAGCGTAAACGATATGGTCTATTTTTGAGTCGATACTAAGTTTTTTATGGTATACTTTGAGCGCTAGCAATACTGCAAGATAGCTAGAAATGAGAAATATAGGTATAAAAAAAGCTGCCCTAGGGCAGCTTTTTTTAATAGTTGAAAAATTTATTGAATAATACCAGTACAACTAACACGTGCACCAGCAGCGCCACTTGGCTGTGAAGTATAATCATCTACACCTTGGTGTACAATAACCCCTTTACCTACGATATTTTTTGTATCGTCATCACAACCAATACACCATTGGTCTTTTGCTGTGAAATTTATGGTGGCATTACCGTTTTCATCAGCCGTAAAATTTCCAATGTCTCCTTTGTGATATCCTTCGGAAGCACCCCATTTTCCATGTGGCGTACCAGTTGGATTCCAATGACCTCCAGTAGATTTACCATCTGCCGAAGTGCAATCTGCCTTGTCATGAATATGAATAGCATGCTCACCAGGGGTAAGACCAGTTAACATGGCCATCATCTTAACCTCTCCATCTTTTTCTGTGAAAGTTACTTCACCACTCACATTACTGTCACTTTTGGGTTCCATTTTAAAGCTAATGGCTGTTGGCATTATTTCTTTTGCAGCTTCTTTCATATCATCGGCTGCTTTTTCCATAGTATCTGCCGCCTTATCGGCTTCTTTTTTAGCATCCTTACATTGGTATGAAGTTCCTATCAAAAGGCTCAATACAATTAATTTTATTGTTTTCATGTTTTTTTAGTGTTAATTCCTAACTAATATAGGTAGTTGTTAAATAATTAGCGAAAGTTACATAATATTTAAGCTTTATTCCAAATGGCACTGCAATGATTTTTAACAATAAATTAAATAGCTACTTCATATCCATTATGTTGGGAGCTATTTTTTAGGCTTCAACAGCTTTTAATTTTACCTTATGCATTGCTGTAATCATATTTTGTAATTGCGCTTCATCATTTTTTCTTATTGAAATGGTTATGCTGCAATCCATTTCCATACGCTGGTCAACAATTTGCCATTGGTGTTGTTTAATAATACGCATAACTTTATCCATTTCGGGGTAGTCAAATTGTAGTTCAAATTGTAATTGCATTACTTTTTCTACAATTTTTGCGGTGTCTAAGGCCATTTGTGCCGCCGTTCGGTAAGCACTTATTAGGCCACCAACGCCCAATTTCGTTCCTCCAAAAATTCGAGCAACAGCAACCAAAACATTGGTTACTTCAAAGGCTTGTATCTGTCCGTAGATAGGTAGACCTGCAGAATTGTTAGGTTCGCCATCATCATTAGCACGGTATCTTATTTTTTCTACACCCAACTGCCAAGCATAACACACATGCCCTGCGGTATGATGTTTTTTCTTTAACGCATCTAGTAGGGGTTTTACCTCGCTTTCGCTTGTAATAGGAAAAGCATAGCCATAAAATTTACTCTTTTTTTCCTTATACAGAATTTCTTCTGATGGTATTGCTAGTGTTTTATATGTGTCTGAAGCCGTACTCATTAAAATAGAGCTACAAGTATAATACTGATTATCGCGAGGGCAATTCCTATCCAGTTCTTTGTTTCCATTTTTTCTTTAAAAAGTAGAATACCTAATAAGGTAGATAGCATAACGATGGCCACATTATTAATGGTGAAAATTGAAGAACTTTCTAGTGCCTCATTGTCTAGCGCTGCCAATAGAAAGTAGATAGAGCCATAATTAGGCACTCCTAGAATTATACCGCCCAAAATATTACGAAAATTCACTTTTAAAGGCTTTTTAAAGGCTTTTATTAGGATGAAAATAATGCCGATAAAGGCAGCAGAAGCAAATACAGTTGCAGAAAATAGCGAAGACTCGTTGGGAGCAATACTATTTTTTTGAAAATAATTGAGACTCACATCTATAGTACCTGAACCCAAGAAAACTAGAAAAGGTAATAGTAAAGCACTTAGTTTAAAAGCAACAGTTGTTTCTTTTACAGAGGCAAAGTACACGGCTGCTAGAGCTAATAGAATCCCTATAATTTTTAGTATTCCTAAGGTTTCGTTATACATCAATACCCCAAACAAAACAGGAATTACTAGAGACATTTTTGTGGCGACTGAAGCTACCGAAACACCTAGTTTTTGTGAAGTGGCCGCCATCAAATTAAAAACAGTGATAAATAGAAGCCCTAAAGCAAACGTACCCCAAAACCATGGTTTTTGCGGAATATCAGCAATGCTCGTTTGGCCTTCATAGAGGCATAAACCAACCGTACATGCAACAACATAATTTGTAATGATGGCGTAGAGCGTTTCTACCTTATATACCTTAAAAAGTTTAAAAATAACAAAGATTAAACTCGAAAAAAGAACACTTAAAATGAGGTCAAGCATTGGGTAGTTTTGTGTTTAAGTGAACAATATCTTCTTTGCCAACCAGGAGGTTCCAGCATTTAACACCTAATTTTTCAGCTGCATCAGTATTTTCTTTGGTGTCGTCAATAAAGAAAGTTTCTTCGGCCTTAAGTCCGTTTTGTTGCAAAACGAAATTGAATATTTCGGCATTCGGTTTTCTTAAATTAATTTCGTGTGATAGATAGAATTGCTCAAAACTATTTTTAAAGCGTAGGTATTTTTCGGTACCCATTTTTTTCTCAACAGCTTCAATATGTAGGGCATTGGTATTACTCAATAAGAATAAACGATATTTTTTTTCTTTGGCTAATTGCTCAATAAATGCTAATCGCTCATCAGGAAAATCGAGGAGCATTCCATTCCAAATGCGTATAATTTCTTCAGGAGTCGCTTTGGGATATATCTTTGTCAACGCACTTACAAAATCATGAGAACTTATAGCGCCTACTTCATATTGGTAGTTGATATTCAAAATTTCAGGGCTTAAGTCGATTGAGCCGCCAAAACGTTCAATTTCACGGTATATAATTTCTTTATCAAGATTGATAAAAATGTCGCCAAAATCGAAAATGATGTTTTGTATCATGATTTATATATGTTAAGCGTGTCTTCGTCTATTTTTTGTGAAGTCATCAGACTACCTGATAATTGTGGAGCTTTAATGCCTTTATTAAAGCAGGTATTTCCGGTGAAAATATAGGCTTCATCCCATAAATGCGCATCAATAAAAGTTTGCAGGGTTTGTGCACCTCCTTCAATGATAACACTCGTTATATTATGCTCCCATAGGGCTTGGCATATTTGCGGCGCAAGCGCCGTAGTAAAACCGATTACTTTGTAGTTGATGCCTGGTCTATATTGTGTAGCATCAGCAATCTCCGTTAATATCAAAGTTGGTGTTTTGTTGTCTAAAACATGATAATCACTGGGTATTTTTAAGGTCTTATCTAAAACCACTCGAAACGGGTTTTTTCCGTTCCAATGCCTAACATCAAGCTTCGGATTGTCTTTTAAAACCGTATTGGTACCCACTAAAATAGCCTGCTCTTCTGCCCGTAATTGATGAACTTTTTGGCGCGAATAGCTATTGGTAATCCAAAAGGGTTCGGGATTTTCTTTTCTTTTTGTGTCCTCAGGGGCTATAAACCCGTCTAAGGTTTGTGCCCATTTTAAAATGATATAAGGTCGTTTTTTTTGATGGAAAGTTAAAAATCGTTTATGATGCCATTCGCATTCAGCTGCCAAAACACCAACGATAACCTCACAACCTGCATTTTTTAGTTTTTGTATACCTTGACCAGCAACTTTTTCATGGGGGTCTAAAAGGCCAATAACTACTTTCTTTATACCATGTTCTATAATTAAATCAGCGCAAGGGGGTGTTTTTCCATAATGCGAACAAGGTTCTAAGGTAACATAAAGTGTAGCTTCTTTTAAAAGTGCTACATCTTGAACAGCGTTGATTGCATTTACTTCGGCATGAGCGCCTCCATAGGGGCTAGTAAAACCTTCACCTATAATTTTGTTGTTATGCACCACAACAGCACCAACCATGGGGTTTGGGGCGGTAGTACCCAAACCGTTTTTGGCAATTTCAATACATCTTCTACTATACTTGTTATCGAATGTGTGCATATTTTTTAAACCCACCTACATTTTGTATGCCTTAGTTTTACTTTGTGTCGTATTTTCGCTTTTCAATATTTTATGTGGCTTTGTGTCACAAAAATCGGGTTTTTTCAACAAACAGAAGGTGACACATTAAACTTATTTTTATCGTATGTATTTAAAGGAAATAAAAAGTATTTTTCATAATGAATTAGATGAGCACTATGATAAAGATGAGGTGGATAGTTTTTTTTACTTATCGATAGAGCACTACCTTCAATTACCCCGTTTTACATTGGCTATGACCCCCGATTTAATCGTTTCAAAAGAGGAAGAAACCCTTTTGTTTGCCGTATTGAGTAGGTTAAAAGAATATGAGCCTATTCAGTACATTCTCGGTGAGGTGCATTTTATGGATATGGTGTTTGCTGTTAATCGTAATGTGTTAATACCGCGTCCTGAAACCGAAGAGTTAGTCCGATGGATTTTAGAGGATATAACACCTAAAGAGCAAGAAGTGCGTATTTTGGATATCGGTACGGGTTCTGGCTGTATTGCTATTTCATTGGCCAAGAATGTACCCAATGCAAAGGTGTTCGCGCTTGATGTTTCAAAAGAAGCTTTACAAGTGGCAAGTGAAAATGCTATTGCTAATGGGGTTGCTATTGAAATTATTGAGGCTGATATACTGCAGTTAGCTACATTAGAAACAACATTTGATGTGATTGTTTCAAACCCACCCTACGTAAGAGACCTCGAAAAACAAGAAATGCAACAGAACGTATTGGCTTACGAACCCAATTTGGCCTTGTTTGTTTCAAATGAAGCCCCTTTGATTTTTTATAAGCAGATTGCTGTTTTTGCACAAAAAAACCTAACTGCTGGCGGGTTTTTGTATGTTGAAATCAATCAATATTTAAGAAAAGAGTCAGAACAACTTCTTAAAGAGCATAATTTTTCTGAAATTGAACTCCGAAAAGATATGTTTGGTAACGACCGTATGCTGAAAGGCAGGTTGCTGTAGCGGGTGATGAAGGCTCTTTTCAATTTGAATTAACTAATCGTAACAAATAAAAAACGTTTGAAAAGTATTGTTGTATTCTGTGGAAGTAGTGAAGGAACTAATTCTGAGTATGTTGAGCAAGGCTATGTGTTGGGTAAAACGCTTGCCAAACATGCGATTACCCTAGTTTATGGAGGCGCAAAAATAGGTGTTATGGGTGCTGTAGCCAAAGGAGCGCTAGACGCATCGGGCAAGGTGATAGGCGTAATTCCTGATTTTTTAAAAATACGTGAAGTATTTCATTCTCAATTGACCGAGTTAATTATAACCCAAAATATGCATGAGCGAAAATTAAAAATGCACGAGCTATCTGATGGTATTATTATGCTACCCGGTGGTTACGGTACATTAGAGGAGTTTTTTGAAATGCTCACCTGGGGGCAATTAGGTCTTCACCAGTTTCCTATTGGGGTTTTAAATACCGATGGCTTTTATGATGAATTGCTTGTTATGTTACGAAAAATGGTGACGCAGGGTTTTGTAAAACAAGAAAACTACGATATGATTTTGGTAGATGATTCGGTTGGTGGACTATTGCAGCAAATGGAAAATTACAAACCGCTTCCGACACCTAAATGGATTAAAAAAGAACAATTATAAAGACCTGCTTGTTACACCTTAAAAACAGCATTAACAATACTAGTACAATATGAGCATCAAAGACCAAATAGAAGCCTTACGAACAGCACTGAGAGCGCATAACTATAATTATTATGTTTTGGATAAGCCTACCATATCAGATTATGATTTTGATATGAAGCTAAAACAATTGCAGGCATTAGAAGCTGAGCATCCTGAATTTTATGATGCAACTTCACCCACGCTGCGCGTTGGGGGTATGGTGACCAAAAATTTTGACACCGTTGTACATGAACAGCGTATGTACTCGCTTGATAACTCCTATTCTAAAGAAGATTTAGAAGATTGGGAGAAGCGTATTCGGCGTGTTTTGGGTGATGAAACCGTAGAATTTACTTGTGAGCTAAAATATGATGGCGCTTCAATTAGTCTTACCTATGAAGATGGGCAATTGGTGCGGGCAGTAACAAGAGGTGATGGTTTTCAAGGTGATGATGTTACAACTAATGTAAAAACAATTAAGTCGGTACCTTTACAGCTTAAGGGAGATTATCCGCCTAAATTTGATATTCGAGGAGAGATTGTTTTACCATTTGAAGGGTTTGCAAAAATGAATGCCGAGCGAGTAGCAAATGGCGAAGAACCTTATATGAACCCAAGAAATACGGCTTCTGGAAGCTTGAAATTACAAGATAGTGCGGCGGTAGCTAAACGTCCTTTAGATTGTTTGCTTTATGGAATTGTAGGTGAAAACACAGGTATTCGTTCGCAATGGGAAATGCTTGAAAAAGCCAGAGAATGGGGTTTTAAAGTGCCTACAGTGGCTAAGTTATGTAAGTCTACCGATGAAGTGATGGCCTTTATTCAACACTGGGATATTCATCGCCATGATTTACCTTATGAAACAGATGGTGTGGTTATTAAGGTAAACAGTTTGCAACAGCAAGAGGAGTTGGGGCATACCTCAAAATCACCCCGTTGGGCAATGGCATACAAATTTAAAGCGGAGCAGGTGGCTACGGTTTTAAACGAAATAACCTATCAAGTGGGACGAACTGGTGCCATTACACCTGTGGCAAACTTAGCACCTGTTTTATTAGCAGGTACTACGGTGAAGCGGGCTTCTTTGCACAATGCAGACCAAATTGCAAAGTTTGATATTCGCGAAGGAGATACTGTTTTTGTAGAAAAGGGCGGTGAAATTATTCCGAAAATTGTTGGGGTTGATTTTAGTAAGCGCCCCCAAAATTCTACGCCAACACAATATATTGGTGCGTGCCCCGAATGCCATACGCCATTGGAACGCACCGAAGGAGATGCTAAGCATTATTGTACCAATTATTATGGTTGTCCTGTTCAAATTACAGGACGCATACAACACTATATCTCAAGAAAAGCAATGGATATTGAGGGTATGGGCAGTGAAACCGTAACACTCTTGTTTCAAGAAGGCTTAATACTAAACTATGCCGATTTGTATACACTTACCAAAGAACAAGTGATGCCCTTGGAGCGAATGGCTGAGAAATCTGCTGAAAATTTGGTGAAAGGCGTGGCAGCTTCAGTAAAAATTCCGTTTGAACGGGTATTATTTGCCTTAGGCATTCGTTTTGTGGGAGAAACAGTAGCTAAAAAACTAGCCAAAGCTTATAAGAATATCGATGCTTTAATGGCGGCTACCGAGGAAGAACTAATAGCGGTAGACGAGATAGGAGAACGTATTGCAAAGAGCGTTATAGAATTTTTTCAGAATGAGCAGAATAGGGAAATTATCGCACGCTTAAAATCTTATGGTGTGCAGTTTGAACTTTCAGCTGATAAATTAGAAAATCAAACCGAAAAATTAAAAGGGCAGACTTTTGTAGTTTCAGGCGTATTTGAAAAGGTTAGTAGAAATGAATTGAAAAAACTTATTGAAGACAATGGCGGTAAAGTGGGGTCTTCTATATCTTCAAAAACGTCATTTTTGGTTGCAGGAGATAAAATGGGACCTAGTAAGCGCACCAAAGCAGAAACATTAGGTGTTCAAATTATTTCTGAGGATGATTTTTTGGCAATGGTGTAGATAATTAGTCCTTTGCTGGGTTTTTGATTGGTGTTTTTAGGGGTAGATACGGTTAAAAAATGAGGGTTACCATGCTTTTTGGTTATATGAAAATTATGGTTTGTTATGCTTTTACACTTCATAATAGAATCATAGAACATAAAGTAAAAAAAACAAAACCCCTTCCAATAAAGGAAAGGGTTTGCCCTAATAGAGGTGTGGCAAATGCCTCGGGGTGAGCGTACCACCCTCGTCTTAGGTGTTTTATAAGAATAGTTTTGGTGTACTTTAACTAATAGCAATTTTCTAATCGCCTAAAGTATTAGTAGAAGATTCACATAAATCCTGACAATCATTTTCTATTTCTTGGCGAATAAATTGATTTGTATTCCACTGGTCTGCCAGTAGTACGTCTGAATGGGGTAGGTGAGTAGCATAGGGATACGGTCCGTGCTCTGGAGCTATAGTTATATAATCACGGCCTTTTTGTTTTGCATTTTTTATCATTGCACGCCACCACTTTTTAAATTGAGCCAGTTCATCAGCATAGCGTTCATCTGTAGGGTCAATCACTTGCGGCGATTGAGCCGAGCCTACCCGAGCATGTATATGATAGGTATGTTCAATAGCCAAAGCAACAGCTTCTGTCTGGTTTTCTAATAAGGTTTCTGCAACACAAGTCCAATGTGCAAAATCGGCGGTTAGTTTTAAATTAGGGAAATCTTTTAAATACGATTTGCAAGCATGTGCCGCATATGAAAATCTAGAGCGATGGGTTTCATGGGTAATGGGAATACCATACTCTTGTTCTACATCCAAACCAAGTTGAATTAGTTCGGCATTTTGGTCGTAATTAAAAAAATCCATACCCGTATGTGAATTTACAAGTAATGGTGTGCTTTCAGCTAGGTTAATTAACTGTTCTAAATATTGGGTTTTATGGGTTTTAAAGTCACCTGCTTTCGTTTGCCAGTGTTGCGCTACTATTTCTAGGCCATAATCACCCACCATGCTGATAATTTGTTCCTTTTCTTTTTTTACTAAAGGAAGCGGAATTTCAATACCATCATAGCCAACATCTTTTACTTTTTTTAAAAAATGAGACCATTTTAAATGAGCACTTCCCCATTGGGGATATATCAGTTTAAGCTGCATTAACTTCTTTTTTTTCGCGTTCCTGTATGATCCATACCTTGTTCTCTTTCTAAGGTAATCATTGTTTTGGGCCTAAAATTTAATATTAAAGCTCTTCTTTGACTGTCAGTACTGTTTCCACGGCTGTAGTGTAAGGTAAACCCATCGTGAAAAGTACAACCACCTATTGCTAAGGGTACAGCAACAGCACCTTCTGTATTCGCATCGCAATACAATGCACCTCCATTGGGTAGGCTTTGGTGTGGAAGTACTTTCTCTTTGGATACTGGTAAAAACCACATACAGCCATTTTCTTCATAAACCTTGTCTAAGGCGATCCAGCAACTAACCGCTCTTTTGTCTGGTAAGTTTATCCAATAGGCAGCATCTTGATGCCAAGGAGTTTCTGTTTCGGTATGTGGTGCTTTATTTATCAGCATATCAAAATCTAATTCCATATCATCTCCCAAGAGGTCTTTAGCCAATTGCAGTGCTTTTTTGTAAGCGGTATGCGCTAATAAAGACTTTTCTACTAGGCTAGGACGCATAATTTGGGTGATGCGTTCTATTTTTTTTTCGTTTTCATCAGTTACACCTGCAAGGTCACTTCGTAAATGTTGTGTTTTTTCTTTATCACCTAATAAATTATCGTAAATGATGCTTAGCTCATTTGCCTCTTCAGACGTTAGTAAAGAGCTTACTTTGGTAAAACCTTGTTCAGAAAACTGCTTTTTTATTGCATTCATTGGTTATTTGTTTAGTGGTTTAGAAAATAGTGATAAACACAAGTTTTATTATTTTAGGACATTGTTTTGAAACTGCTTTATTACGAAAATTGACGTATCATTTAGTGAAGTGCAAATTTTATAATAATTTGTCTTCTAGTCTACCAAAATTATACTACATTACTTTTTTATACAAAATGAAAATGTCAAATAGAATAGTACATTATTTACCAGATCACGGTATACCGCGTGGTTTAGATTTTGGCTATTATCATTATACGGCTGTTCAGCCAAAACTCGATACACATAGGCATACAGACGTTCTTGAGCTCTGTTTCTGCATAAAAGGAAAACAGCAATATGTGATTAATGAGACACGTTTTGGGCTACGTGGGAATGATATTCTAATTGTACCACCCAATACCAATCATGGAACAGGGGATTTTCCTGAGGACAAAGGAGAACTTTTTTGGTTGCAAATAGACTTGGTAAACAAGCAAGAGTTACTTTGTAATTTACCTAATGACCATGCTGAGGTGTTACTTGGAGGACTTTTGAAGGCATCTGGACGTATTATTAGCGGTGCTTTGCAAATTAAATATTATTTGGAACAACTCACGAAGGAATTGAAAACTTCTGATACTGTTTTAAGTAAAATCAAAATTAACCAGTTGATTCTTCAAATTTTGTTAGAAACCTTACGGCAAAGTACGGCAGAGCAAGCACCGAATGAAAAGAATAGGTTCTTGCGTATTGATGCATTTATTAAAGAAAATATACATCGCCCTATTTACATTGATGAGTTAGCAAGCTGCGTTCAGCTTTCAACAGGTTATTTTAAAACATGGTTTTTAAAAAATGCGGGGATTACACCCAAGGAATACATCAATAGAATGAAAATAGAATTCGCAAAATCATTGCTTATGCAAAAGTCATCAATTACCGCAGTTGCTTTTGCGTTAGGGTTTAGCTCATCACAATATTTTTCTACCACCTTTAAAAAATTTACAGGACAAACGCCAAAGGTATTCATTAAAGCGGGGAGGAGGTAAAATGTTGTTTTATCATTTATTTTACACGGCAACAAACCGCACCTCATAGTCCTCAAAACCTTCTAGATTCTTAAAATGAGTTGCTATTCGCTTTTTATCTTCTTGGTTGTGATAATAGATGTCTAATCCGTTTTCTTCTAATAATTCCCAACAGCTCAGAAAACATGCACAAAAATGCTTGGCTATAGTAGTTAAAAGGGTTTCAAACACTTGATGATTGTAAAATTTATCAAAATAGCAATCGCCTTTGAAAAGATCGTCATCAGTAATTGTGATACCCATTGGTGTTGAATTTTGTTGATAAGTCCCTTCGATGTCTATTGTGCCATCGGGCAAACGCTTTAGAATATGTGTTACTTTATTTTGATTCACAAAACTACAACTAGACAATAGTCTATCAATCAATTCTTCTTTTATCCCTAACGAATTAATCGTTGCTGAAATCTCATAATACGACTGGCAAATGGGATTGAATACGGTTAAAAACCCCTTGGTTCCCTGTGCTTTTAATTCTGAAAGCATCGCTTTTAAAACCGTCATTATTTCATCAGGAGATTTATCATTAAAATAATAGCTCCCACCTTCAGATATTTCTAAATCTATCGTTTTAAATTGAATTTGAGGTTCATTGATTATCATACAAAAAGCTTGATGTTCTGGTAGCACAGAAGCATCATCTTCATAAATGGCACAAGAATAATTGTTTATTTCTATACTAAAGTCTTGATGAAAAATAGTGATATCCCAAAATGCATTATGAGATTTAAATTCCTTAAAAACACCTGAAACATAACTGATTAATTGCTTGATTGGAACTTTACAGGCATAATGATAATGCCCACCTTTATAATTTTTAATGGTCTTAGTTGTAAAGAACGGATGCTTGCCTTGCCAATCAATAACAACTTCATGTCCTTTAGTAGCATAATCTGAAAGGAGTTCATAGAATAATGGTGTTAAAAACCGACTTTTAATGCGTAACGAATTGTTTTCTTCAGAAATCGTATAATTGGTATAAGTCAACGTCATTAATTCGTTGTGCCTTTCTTCTATCTGTAACTCCGATTCTGAAATGCGTTTTAAGGTGTATTCCGTATTGTTTTTAAAAGCCTCTTCTAGTTTTGGATATAACTCGGCAACAGTAAAAGGTTTTGCATGAAGTTGACTAACAATAGGCAACATGGTTTCAGAATCTTTTTTGAATACTCCCGAAGTGGTTTTATTATGAATAAGATCTAAGCCTGTTACAATTCCCATAATATTATTTAGTTAGAATAACGTCTGTGGTTTGAGTTAGCGAATTAGTAAAATAGCAAGAACTCCCTTCAAGTAGATTTTGCAATAAAAGCCCACTTTGCTTTTCAGAAATGACACTTTTAATGCTTTTTATAACCAAACTAGAATCTCTTAATTGTTCTTTTGAAAGTATAAAGTTTCCCCTTTCTCGTTGTTTTGTGGTCACCAAATCGATAGTTTCTGTTTTGAAGGTATAATGGCTTGCGTCTGTAGAATCCTCATAATACATTTTTAAATCTACGTGTGTAAGATGTGACAAATCACTCCAAGTCATGACAATTGCTTCTGGCTTGTTGATTTGTTTTGCAATTGTTAGTCTTCTGTTTAATTCGGTAGGTTTTGGGGTAATACTGCCTAAATTAAAAAGGGTGCTATCAGGAAACATTAATTTAAATTGATACTGTGTTTCTGGACTTTGCTTTCTTAATAGATAATACCGATCATATGAATAATAGCCTGCATAATTTCCACTAAGCGTCATTGGTTTGTCATTCATTAAAACTTGTAAACTATCGTTACCAACTAGTTTGTCATTTGCATCGTATAAAGTAACCATAATACCATCTATGGTTTTGGTTTCAAGTGCATTTAAAATAGCTATTTCAACCTTTAACTGATGCATATTTTTTAAATCCTCGATATTTTTGTTACTTATATTGCTACAACTGGTAACGAGAATTATAAGTGATAATAATTGTATATAATATTTAATTAATTTCATGCCGTTTTAAATTATGTTTTTTGATTATAATTCATCTGCTATATACTTCGATAAATAGTCAACAAGTACACGATATGCCAGGATATAAATGATAAAAAACTGTAATACCCAACAAACTACCCAACCCAGAATCCCTGTATTAAAACTGTAAATACGAAAGCCTTTTGAAATTTTATTTCCTAAAAAATGACTAAACGTTTGCTGAGGTTTGAAGGCTATTAAATCATTAAAATGAAGTGATTTAGAAAATGAAGTAACAAAACGAATATGTTGATCTAATGCTATAAAAATGAACTCAAAAAAGTAATGCAGTAGCAAATAACCAATGCAAAACACAATAAGAAGTTTTGGAATATTATCTAATTTAAAATATTTAATTTTTTTAGCTAATCGATACAAACCGTAGCCTAAGCCTAATCCAATTAAAAATTCAATACCCCCATAACAATGAAATAGGTTTACCGATAGATATGCCGTACACATACCAAAAAACAGAGCCAAGGCAAATCCGCAAAACAGAAACTTAATTAAACGTGTTGATGTAGCATACGAATTCATATTTAATGCTGCTTTTCTTGATACATCGCTTCTAAATCTTCGAGAGATAAATTTTTAATTACAATGATATTCTCACCGTTAAAATATACGCGATACACATATGTTTTATTAAAACTATCGTAGCTAATAAAATCTCCTGAATGATATTTGCCGTTTTGCATTGTTATTTCTGCAATGGGATTAGGCAAATCATTTAGATAATATTCATAGCTGATTATCTCAGATTTTGAAGGATTAATAAATGGAAAATTCACATATAAATTGTGCATGTCTTCGGGGATAAAGAAAGCAGAAGACACTATTGTTTTATAGGTTAAATTTGCTGTATTTAGCTCATTTCCTGTTATGCTAACGCTAGTATTAGAATGCATTGTTACACTTATGGTTTGCTTATTACAAACATATTCAAGCTGAATATCTTTAAGTACACGGTCTTTAAACACCAGAAAACCTAAGGATTTGTCGTCTTTAGAAAAATCTACACGGCCACTTTTTAGACTACTATCTGTAAAAGCTACCTCTGCATTAGGATAAAAACAGCGACTGCTATAAATACTGTCTACTAATGGTTTGTGATGAATTTCTATAGCATTCTCTGAAAAATCATAAACATACCTTGCCTCTGTTTTGGTTTTTATGCCTTTTGTAACATATTGCTTCAATTTCATTTTATTGAAAAAGGCGTAATTTACACCTTCAAAAGGCATATTGTTTTTATAGATAATGGAGTCTACAACCTTATTAGGTTTGTGTGGAAAATAAAATACTTTTTTTAAGCATTCGTTATTTTTATACTGAGCAATAGCAATTAATTCGGCGTCTAAAAGTTCTAAAAACTGACCGTTTTGAGGATTACCGTTTTTATAAATGCCACGGTGATTTTCATTTTCTTCACCAAAAATAAAATGAGATGCTCCTTCTTGTTTTTCAGACACATAAAATTGTTCTATACTTATCGTGTCTTTATGTACTTTTAATTTAAGTTGCTCTTTACCTTCTTTTTTAAAATTCTTATACTGAGAAAATCTTGTGGTTTTGGCTTCGGAATCAAAATATACCAGAGTACCTTGAAAAGGTTTTCCGTTTTTGTAAATTATAGTATAAGCGGGTTCGTCAAATCGAGGCAGTGTATATTCCCGCTTCACGATGGTATTCATTTTATAATACGTGGTTTCAACAAATGATGATGAAATTATTTTAGATTCTAAAACCAATTGTCCGTTTTTAAATTCTTTCTTAAAACGTTTCCCAAGCAAAACGCCATCATAAGGTATATGGTTTTTGTATGTTAGAGTTGCTATTGGTTTTTCGTCTTTAAAATAAGTGCTAATGCCTGTTGGATACCCTTTTTCAAAATAACGTTCTACAGCATCGCATTTAGAAAAATAGGATTTTAAATGCGTAACTTCCTTGCCGTGTTTTACTTTGTTTTTATAGGTAGTAATAAAATTGGGGTTAAAGTGTTCTACCTTGAGACCTTCTACAGGGTTATCCTTTTTAAATAGGCAAGACAATGTGTCTTTACGCTGTTTTCTAAAATACGTTACAACACCGTTTAACATTCCGTTTTCGTAATTGCCTTGGGTGATTAAATGGTAGGATTCTTGTATAAATTTACCATTTTTTTCTCCGTTTTTATAGGCCGTAACATTTTTAGAAGTCGCTTCATAACCTTCAAATAGCTTTCCAGATTTATAAATGGCTTCGTACCAGTTTTGCTTATATTTTTGCTTCACTTTTATCAATTCTTTATTAGTATTGTAATAACTAATTTTAGATAACTGATTCGTGTCAAAATCGAATTCCTTTTTTTCTACTAAAAGCCCTTCTTTATAGCTATTTATACTTAAATTGATTTCGTCTCCCTCAAAAGGCTTTCCGTTTTTGTAGATTATTTTATGCTGTTTTCCTGTATAAATACTCGTAGACATTGCTTCGCCTTCAATATTACCAGCCTTATATGTGGTATATGCTTCTACTTTAAAATTAGGGTTGTAAGTAATTTGTTTTCCTTCTAGAACTCCATTTTTGTAGGTTTTGCAAACAATTTGATGTTTTGGTGGTGTCGATTTTCCTGAAAACTGAAAGATTTCAGAGCAGAAAGTGCCATTGTAGGGATACGCGTCTTTAAAAACGCCCACTGCTAGAGCTTCGCCATTGGGTTTGTAAAAGGTAACCTTTGTGGGTGTATTTTCTTTGTAAACGGTAATGTTACCTTGTTCATAAATGCTTCCAGAATATTGTGCCGTTGTTCTGTTGTAAGTTCCTTTTGCTAAAGTTTTGCCCTTTGGTGTTTTAGTAAGTATTTCTGTTAGGTTACCCACGGTGTTATAAGTGCTTATTGCTTTTATAAAAGCAACCATTTTATGCTGAAAATGAAAATCGACTTTAGTTCCAGATTCGCGAACAGCATTGGGGTTGGTATGATATGCTAGACTTCCTAAGCTATCGCCTTGCAGATTGAAATATTCGGTAGTTTCGCAAACATTGCTTTTATTGAAATAATCTATCTGTGCCTTTTTTCCGTTGGCATAGCTGAAAATTTTAGTTATAATTTGATTGTTTTTAACCGTTAATAAATAGTGTTTAAAGTCGTTTTCGATAAAGAATGTGCCGTCTGTAAAATTTCCGCTTTCAGCAATTCCAGATGCTATGTTTTGTCCGCTTTCGTTAAACCATTCTAGGCGTCCGTGATACTTGTAGTTTTTATATTCTGCTGTAGATTTAATGGTTCCGTTAGGATGATACGTTGTTACTAGGCCTTCATATATTTCAAAATTATGATACGGATTTGGGGTTAAGCCATCCTTATACGTTTTTCCGTTTAAGTATTTTTTGGTCATTCGGTACAACTCTTTTTCTTTTTCCATAGGAATTAAAAGATAGTGATGCGCAATGGCTTTATCAACCATATACCCATTTGCATCAAAGTACACCGTGTCTTTTACTGTTTGCGAATGTAATGTCTTGCCAAGTACCATAATTATTAATAGAGTTATGATGTGTGTTCGTTTTCCCATTAGCCCATTCCTCCTGAAATTTTAAATATGGTCTTATCGTGTTCATCTTTATAATAGATAAACGCAATCGCTATTTGATAGCTTTTTTGCTTCGTTTTTACATAAAACAAGACATTACCCAATCCGTTTTGAAACGAACTTTGTTTGTCGAAGTCCCAATCTAAAAGCTCAAAAGTTTCAATTTGTTTTAGGTTTATATCGGTTGCCAGGTCAATAATAGAATAGGTTTTTGCATTGTAATATGGCATTGTTGTAAGCTCACTTAAAAACTGCTTGGTATTGCCTTTTAGCATCTTATCGTGTTGTTCTAATTTGTAGTTTTCATCAATTAGCGCCATAATTTCAGAATTCTTTTTAGAAAGAAAAGCTTCACTTATTTGCTTAAAAAAAGCAGACAAACCTTGCAGTTGTTCGTTGGTTTCTTCTATTGAAATGGGCGCTAGTTTTTCGCCATTTTTAAGTTTATTTTTTCGTTTAAAAATTTCTAATAGCTTGCAATTTTGTTCGTTTTTTGCATCTCCTTGATTAGCGATTAAATTAAAATTTCGATTAGAATCTTTACCAATACCAAAAGTTACTCGCCAATCGTTTTTTAACGAAAGGGAAATATAACAATCCTTTTGAGTTAGTACCAGCCTATTAAAATCGGCTTTTTTAAGCGCTTTCAAGCTTTTTTTAATGAGTTTATTGTAATATGTTTTTCGTTTTAACTCCTTTAAATTATCATACAGATAGGTAATGAGTTGTTGGCGTTGTTGTTGTCGTAATTCGTATAATTTATCGTGTATAAGAGCTGTACTATCCTCAGCTTTAAAATGAAATTCGTTTTCGTCGAAAGGACGTATAATAGTGAAATTTAAGATGGTGTTTTCGCATCCCGTACGAAGTGCTTCCATTGCTAATGGTGCTTCTTTTGATTTATACCGTTCAACAAAAACAGTATTAAAATGAGCATTTAAAAACTGTTCACGTTTAATAGCAACCCCCGATTCATCTTTAAAAAGTGGCTTGCCTAAAGCTGAAACAGGACAAGCAGAATTGCTTTTTTCTAATAGATCTCCATCTTCAATATAAAATTCTAGTTGAATTACTTCTGATAGCACATCTGTGTTTTCTGAACGCTCTAAAACATCAATACTTAGCAACGCATTTGAAATGGTTTGAGGTTTAAAAATAAAATTTCCCTGCATATTATAGGTCACTATTTTATGAAGCTTATGTAGTTTAGCACCTTTTATTTCAACCAATATAAGATGCATAGCACCTATACGAAACACATCCTGATACGTAAAGACCACATCGTTTTCATTATCGTTATTAATATCGCCAATCCATTCGGGTTGTATGCTATAGGGAACGCCTAAATTTCTATTACTTACCTTATAATTAAACTTGAACTGGCTGGTTTCATTTATCTGATGGTTGATCACTTTTGAAATGACTTCTGTAGCGATTATTGTATCTAGAGATTGTTCCATAGTTATTGGTTTGTTGGTTTTTGCATAAGCCATCGAAGTCAGGCAAAGCAAACAGAAAATGACAGGTTTTAGTAAACTGTTTTGATGTGTTTTCATTGTTTAAATTTCCCTTTTAAAAAATCCTCAAGAGGAATACTTTTTCGCGTTTTCAAAATTCCAGAAACATAGGTTTTTAATTCAATATTCTGACTTAACTCTTTGTTGAATGCTTGAAGTTGAGGCATGGTGCCATGATAAGGTTTTCCTTCTTTAAAAGTTATTTCTAACAATTTTTTGCTCGTTTTTATATTATAAAACCTCAATTTTGCCGATGGTCGTTTTTGAAAATAACTCAGTACATCATATAGAAATAGATGTAACTTTTTATTTAAATGAACAGAAGCTTCTGCTCGTGCTTGAATACCATTAACAGATTCAACATGTAAAACTACCGTTGAGGCGTTGTTTGTTTTGAGTGATACAGGACTTTGGCCTACTAAAAGAGATAAATCTGCATCTGTAAGGCTTCCGTTATTAAAACGAATAGTTCCAATAGTTTCGTCTTTACTGTTTTTATATATGGCATGACCACTCGTTTTTTCATCATTAGTATAATGAACTACTGCAGTATACAATCGTTTATTTACAATAGAATCAGTTTGTTTATGGTGACTAATATTTAGTGAAGCTCTTAAGTATTTATATTTTAATGGATTTACAAAGGTTTTTTGAAGCTTTCCTTCTTCATACGTTTTTGCCGCTACATGATAACGGTTTTTATTGATGAAAACTCCTGAATATGGCTTGCCATTTTTATATGTTCCCGAGAAAATGGTATCCACTCTACTCTCATATTTATTGTTATCAAAACAATTTTGCTGCTGTGCTTTTCCTTTTATGTATTGGGAAACACAAAGGATATCTTTTTCAGAATAGGCTAATCCGATATCACCATCGTAAGGTAAATCGTTTTTATAAGTACCTTCAAAAATTTGTCCTTTAAAATAATAGCTACTCGTTCCTTCTTTTATGCCCTGAATGTAATTTTGGGTATAGCTTATATCTTTAAACGGATGTGTATATACTATTTCTTCTCCATGTTTTTTTCCTTTTTCATATGGTGTAAGAATATAATTTATTGTAGACGGCAACTTTCCAAAGAAATGTCCCTGAAACGGACTTCTATTATTATAACTTAAGGTATAGGTAATACTATCTTTTGTATTAGTGGTCTTTAATTTGGAAACACCATCATTACTATAATAGAAATGTTGCTTAAATCCATAATGTTCATCATTGATAACAGATTCTACAAGCTTGCCTTTTTTATATGTTTTAGTGCTATTGTATTGGTAAAATGTTCCGTTGTAAGGTTTTCCGTTCTTATAACTGCTGGTATTGACTAGTGTTCCATTTTTAAAATACAGTAGTTTACCAACAGGCTTATTGTTTTTATAATAACGTGTTAACGAATCGTAGGCTGCTATATTTTTACGTGTTTCTATGTTTAAACCATTTTTAATTCCATTAGTATAGGTGATTTGTTGACCTGATAAGCTATTGTAGTCTACACCGTTTATGGGTTTTCCATTATCGTAAACACATTGCAATGTGCGGTCTTTTAGTTTTATGGTTATTAATCCGTGTTTATTATAAGCAATATACTGCCCGGTTTCTAAATAGTTTTTTGCAAAAATTTCATAGGGTCCAGTAGCTTCTCCATTGGCAAAAGTTTTAAATCCGTTGTTATTTTTTTCAATACCTTTAAAAGGCATACCATTTTTGTATTCTAGCGCATAACTATTGCCTTGGTCATAAATGGTTTTAGAAGTGATTTTATATTTGTCTTCCAAGTCGTAACGTGTTTTAGAAATTGGTTGGTGGGTATCATAATCATATTCAGTGATCTCAATACGTTTACCATTCATATAGTTGGTTAATGTATTGTATTGCAATTCTTCGCCTTCAAACGGATAATTGTTTTTATAAATACATTGGTGTTTTGTTTTGGTAAATGGATTATGTGTAATAAACAGTCCATCACGTTTACCCTCTTTAAAAGTTTCTTGTTTAATCACATCTCCAGCTGCATCATAGGTGATTTGTGCACCATCTCGATAACCGTTTTTATAACTGCTAATAGTGTTGGTTCTTGGGTTATAAAATGTGCCATGATGCTTTTGGTTGTTTTTATAAACACCTTTAGCTTTAATATGGCTTGCATTAAAACAGCATTGTGTTTCTCCTTCTTTCTTTTTGTTTACAAAATTTACAATTTTTCCGTTTGTATAAAAGGTCCCTTCAAACCTATAGCCTGATTTGTTAGTGCCTCTAAGGGTATCGGTAAGTACCGCTAATTTTGTTTTTACATGTTGTAGGTCTTTATTACCCGAAAAGCTTCTAGTGCCAATACTTTTAAGCACAAACTCTTCGTTATCTAAAATAAATAATTGCTCCGTTCCAGAAAGAGGAATAGGTTTATTGTTAGAATTATCATAAATTAATTGACTGATTTCTTTACCATTTTTATCGTAAAATACTTCGGAAGTATGATAATTACTACAATTGAAATTTAAGGTTGAAGCAATTGAAAAATTGTCTTTATAATACTGATGTTTCGCTTTTAAACACCCATCTTGATACACTTTGGTTTTATAGCCCTCTGATGAAGATGAAATTTCGAAACTTCCATTCCAATATTGATTGTCTTTAATCACTCCTTCTGCTTGTAAACTGCCGTTAGAAAAAAAGGATTGGGATTTCCCTTCTAGCTTTCCTTTATTGTAATGCCGAATGTTTTTTGGTGTACCATGTTTATAATACCAAATCACCTGACCATGAAATGCATCTTCGTCTTGTTTAACAGAATACCCATCCATTTGTAATGCGCCGTTGATATAAAAATCTTGAATATGATATAAATCACCAACTTTAGGTGCGGGTTTTAGTCTGTAATACACAGCCTTTATTTTGGTTGTGGGATTCCAATGTGTATTGAAATAAATGGTGTCTTGTTGCTGAGCGATTACAGTATTGCCAATTCCCACAATAAGCATTATAACTATGGATAGAATTCTAATTTTAATGGTTTTATTTAGTGTGTTTCTGGTCATTTTTTAATTGATGTTGTAAAATTCTATGATATAAATCTATTTTTTAAAGCCAATGCTTATTCCATTTCAATACTTTTTTGATGCATTTTGCGGCTTCTTTTGGTGTGTCGGCATAATCATCCCAGATGTTTACAAATATTGTGTTTGGCAATACTAAAGCCGCTATTTCTGGTAACTTTGGATGCTCTAGTTCCAGTTCGTAAGCTATTTTAAGTACCATATTTGCATATTGAAAATTAAATACGGAAAGCGTTGTATCAAATTCAAATTTACTAATCGTTTCATTGGTTTGATTTCGTATGGTTTCCGAATTAATAAAGTCTTCGTAATCGTCTTTTTCTAATTCCTCTAAACATTCTTCTATAAAAGAAAACCACAGGTAATATTTGCAAGGCGTTGATAAGGTTTCTATAGCTTTTAGCATAAAATGTTCCGTATCGTTTAATGACGCATTAGCGTTGCAATTCCATCTTGGTGTTTGTCCCCAAAGCATATCGTTATGTGCAAATAAGTTCTCTGGTGTTAATTGTATGGCGTTGTGATAAGCGTCCCATTGCATTTCAGAATCACCTAAACCAATATAAATTGTTAACAAGAGTACATAGGCTTCTGATAAATCAGGATTCATTAGTAGGCTTTCATTTATTTTTTCGTGTGCTTTTGTAAGATAATCTTCAAAACCCAACCATTGGGTATCGGAAACTGCATCGATATAATCTCCGCCACGAATCTCCCAACCTTTGCTCGTATACAAACTGCCTAATAACAGTTTAGGTAAAAATGATTCTGAGGCAAGCGACTCCCAATTTTCAATAAAAGAGATAAAACTAATATTTTCAAAGATTAAATGATTTCGCACATCCCAATTGGCTTCTAAAAACAAGGTTTCTGCTGCCAGTGTTTTCTCTTCTACATTGGTTGTGTTGATGCTTTTAATGAGTGTTACAAACTGATTTAAAGGCTCTAACGTATAATAGCTATACGCCTTACCCTTTGAAAACAAGGCGTTGAATGTGTTTTTAAACCCCATCTACAACAATTTTAATAAATCTTGCTTCTGAGTATCAAATTCCGCTTGCGATAAAATATCCATATCCAGCAATTCTTTTAAATTTTTAAGTTTAGCCATCACTTCCTCTTTGCTTAGCGTTGCTTCCGAAGGTGTTTCCGTAGCTACTGCTTGTGGTTTTGCTACGACATTTGATGTTACATTCGGATTGTTTTTTAAAATGAGTTCTGTAATCTCATTAAAACCTTTTACGTTAGAATAATCAATTGCTTTTTGCTCTTTAACGTTGGTTATTTCAGCATCTGCACCATTTTCTAAAAGTAATTTTACAATATCCTTTTTGCCATTTGCCGCCGCATAATGTAGAGGTGTGTTTTCAGATTCATCTTGAATATTGATATCCGCTTCGTGTTCTAACAACACTTTTACCATATATAAATGTCCGTTTTTAACTGCCAAATGCAACAAACTTTCACCACCATAAGTGTAGCTATTGGTAATAGAATACGCGCTTGTCATAGATAAACTGTTTGCCGTTTCTACCCATTCTAAATACGAATCCATATAGGTTGCACTGCCTTGCTCTGGCAATTTATAATTCACATCTAAGCCTTTGGTTAAAAACAGTGCCACCAATTCTTTTTGGTTGTTTCCGCAGGCTTGATAAATTGGCGATAACCCAGACGAATTGGTTACAAACACATCTGCTCCTGCTTCCATGAGTACTTTTACCAACATTCTGTTTCCATCGAAACAAGCAATCAACAAAGCGGTTTCTCCTGCCGAATTAAAGGCATCTATTTCCACACCTTGCTCAATGAATAATTTCACTAACGGCATATTTTTAGACTTCACTGCCAAATGCAATAAAGTATCGTCTTGCTTGGTAGTGACACTGGCATCGGCATTGTGTTCTATGAGTAATTTTACCACAGGAAGTTTTCTACAAGCTACAGCAATCATCAATGGCGTTTCGTTGTTATTGTTGATAATATCCACGTCCATTCCTTTTTCTAACAACAATTTACACAGTGCAATTTGTCCGTTGCTTGCTGCCAAATGCAATAAGCTATTGCCTTGGTAATCTTTAATGTCCATTTTAGCATCGTGCTCCAATAACAATCCGCCAGTAGCCGTCTGATTTTGTAGAAATGCAAAATACAAAGGCGTTTCGCCATTGTGGTCTTCGTAATCTATTTCGGCACCTTTTTCAATCAGTTTTTTACAAATTTCCACATAGCCTCTATGCGCGGCATAATGCAAAGCGGTTCGCCCTTTTTCGTCGGTATAATTGGCTTCGGCAACTTCTTGTTCTAATAATAATTCGGCTATTTTTCGTTTTCCGCCTTCGCAGGCTTGTATAAATGATAATGACATAGTTTCTGTTTATTGTTTTAATAATAAGGCCAATCCTTTTGCTTTTAAATTGTCGTCGGATGCCAAATCGATAGGTGTTTTATCTTGGTCGTTTCTAAGGCTTGGGTTGGCACCAAGTTTAAGCAAGGCTTTAATTTTCTGATAAAAAACCTTAGCTTTCTGTTGGTCGAAATTTAAGTTTTCGCCAGCCACTAAATGCAACCACGTATTACCCTTGTTGTCTTGCTGATTGGCATCAAAACCATCCATTTCGATGACTTTTTTAAACAAATCGAACGATTTTTTACTCAGCAAATCGGCTGCAGTAAGTTCTTCACCATAGCTATTTTTTTCACTCTGAAACAAGTCGGCACCATCTGCCAACATCAATTCGAACAATTGTACTTGTGCCTCCCAATCTAAATTAGACGATTCTATAAACTGAAAAAATAAAGATTGCCCGCTTTTGTTCAACAAATCAAATCGTGGCGGGTCGTATTGTGCCAACAATTGATAAATTTCGGGTTTCATCGTTTCAAAAACTACGGTATGATACACTGTTTCTCCTTTTATATTCTGACTATTAGGATCGGCACCAAAATCTAAAAACGCCGTGATTAAATCGGTATTTTCACTAGCAACCGCTCTTTTTAATGCCGTGTTTCCGCCATTGTCTTTGGTATTTACATCTACGCCGCTATTCAGAAGGAAATTACAGAGGTCTATATTTTCGGTTAAAAATAACAAGGTCTGTTCGCTGCTATTTCTGTAATTGATATCGCAACCGTTTTCTACGAGTTTTTCAATAAATTGGATATCGGCATTGTTTTTTATGGCTAATCCTAGCCAGTTGATGCCTTGCAAATCATCATCAATATTTTCTACTTGCGGTAGCAGCGTATTTAAATAAGTAAGGAGTTCGTCGTCTAGTTGTAGTCGTGTTAAACTTTCAAAAATGGTGCTGGTAAAGCTATCGTATTCAAAAATATCTAAAGACAAATGCTCGTTTTCAATAAACATATTCAACAAATCAAATTGCTTGTTGTTTAGCAAACGTTCGTATGCCTGCGTTGCCATAAAGTTATCTAAATTCCACGATTCGCCTTGCTCTAAAAGCTGCTGAGCAGTAGTAAAATCGTTTTGAAGTATTGCCGAGTTAATTGGATTCATAGTGCTGTTTTTAATCAATTTAGCATGAAAATACAGCAAATTCACTGACTTAAAAAAAGGGATTTATATTCGTAGTGTTGGAGTTTGTATTCGTGAGGTTTTGGGGGGATAGAGGAGAGAGAAGAGAAAATAGAGAAGAGAGAAGAGAATAAAGAGGTGGGAATAAAGAGGTAAGAATAAAGAGAAGAGAATATAGACGTAAGACCGCTTTGCTATAGGACTGATGACTGAAGACTGCCCACTGAATACAGAGAACTGCCTACTACTAACTGAGAACTAAATCTTTTGTCATTCAGAACGAGGTACGAAGTGAAGAATCTTAAAAAAGTGGAAGAGAATATAGAGAAGAGAATAAAGAGGTAAGACCGCTTCGCTTTAGGAAGTATGACTGAAAACTGCCAACTGATGACTGAAACAAAAAATCGTATCATATTCTTTTTGGGCATTCCCTACGGTCGGGCTTTCCGCACTCGCTTTTTTGTTCCTGCGTCTCAAAAAGAGCTCAAACAATTGCTGCAATCCCTAATGCAGAGTTATCGCTTTTCAATCAAAACTTAGGATAATATATCTCGTGAATTTGTCTTGCCAAAACCAATTCTTCTTCTAGTTCTTTTTCATTTGTTCCTTGGAAATTAAATTCAGCATTAAATTGGGCTAAATCTTTATTTATAGCTTTTATTTCTTGTTGTATTTGCTGCATTTTATTTGTTTCCATTTCCTATGGTATTGATTAATCTTCTTTCCAAAACAAAGCATTCTGTGCTGTTTTTTCGTAGTCGTAATCCTCATCAAATTCTTCAAGACAACAGGTAATTAATTCTGAAAAGAAAGTATTAAAATCGGAATGCCAACGGGCTTCTGTTGTAAAGGGTTTTAGGTAATCGTCTAGGTAACTGTATTCATTATGATGGTCGTATAAAATGCCTCCAAATTGCCCTTTTGTATTGAATAAGACAAGGTCTAAATTTTGGTCTTCAAACCAATTGACAGCAAAAATAAACACGTTTTCATTCAACTGTTTTACCAATTGTTGTTCCTCATCGGTCAATTTGCGTTCGTCCAAATGCGTTTCTGTAAACACATTATGGCCGGAGCCTTCATTGACTTGCTCTTGAAAAAAATCCATAATACCTGTAATTTCTTCGTGTTTAAACAGTACGAGTTCTTCGTTTTCCGATTCTCCAAAACCATTACAATGTTTTATATACACTTCTTTTAAACCTTTTGGGATACTTACATTCAGTTTCTTTTCGGTGACTTCAATAGCAGCAATGGTACTTTTGGGATTCAACTCTAAATCCTCTTGAAATTCTTTATAGCGCGCAACAGACTTTATAAAGGATTCGCTTTTTTTGGCTTTTATTTTCTTCTGCTTTTTTTTATTCTTAACAATAGTTATTGACAAAGCACGAGCTTCTTTGTAGACATCGGTTTTTGTATTTCCTAAAACTTCGCCGTTAATTTCTAAAATAAAATAATCGTTTTCTATAACCATATCATAATTATGATCGGTAAAATGCAGAAACCCTTTAAGATCTTTAATACTAATGTCTTTTATTTTGGGTTCACTACTATAGACCTTTGCATCGTCTAACTCGTCAATTAAATCCTTGAATCCGTTGGTGAGTTCTGTTTTAGTATTCTTAAATTTTGATGGTGGTACAGGTGTGTCTTTCATCCATTCGGCATCAATAATAAGTGCTGCATAGCCTTCTACATCTTTGTTTAATAGCAATTCAAATACTGTAGTGATGTGCTTTTTTAGTGATGGTATTAGTGTTTCCATAGTTGGTTTGTTTTTCTTTTTAAACGTTGCTAATTGTAAAGTTTCACTCAAATTCCATATCTAAATACTCAGCAGTTAACGAAACTAATCCGTAGTCACCAAAAGCTTTATTTGTCCATTTACTAGCCCGTTCTTTTTTAATAATAAACAGCACCTTATCGCTCCATATTCCTCCTAATGGCGTCAACTCTAATAATTCGTAACCACGATTATCCACCAATTTTACAGTACTATGCCACACATAATCTTCTTGCTCTTCTAAATCATCAAAATCCAATAGTTTGTCTTCAATTTCATCAGCAAATTTTTCAGGTACGGGATCGAGATTTAATTTTTCAAAAGCCAATTTTAAACAATATTCTGTATCATACGGATCCCAATCGTTGGTATTTATGGCTAAATGTTGTTCACCTAATATTTCGCAAACAGCATACAAACCACCGTTTTCAAATTTTTCCGAAGGCTCTAATTCATCTTGCGGATGATTCGCAATAGCTGTTAATTCGGCTATTGGCTTTTTAGGTTCTGGACTTACATCTTTAATAAAATCTGATAACAATGTTAAAGTAATAGGGATTGGTTCCAAGTCCTCATCTCTTTCTTCAATTACATTTGTAGCGACGCTACCAAAAAAGGATTTTGCAATCGTTAGTGCTGTTTCTAGTTCTTCAATAGTGCCATCGGCGTTGTATTCGTGGCCTATGCCTAAGGTTTTAAAAGAATCGGAATACCCTTGTAAATCAGCTAATACGTCTTCTCTTGTTCTGTTGTCTGATGTGCTCATAATCTGGTTTTTACTCAAATTTAAAGCATAGACGCGCTATTTAAAAAAAGGATTGATATTCGTAGTTAGGGAGTTTGTATTCGTGGGGTTTTGTGATTAGTATTAAGAAGTTAGTATTAAGTACTGAGTACAAAGTATTGATTCTGAAACCGTAAAATTTAAAACCGACTCATTGTAGAATTAGTGTTTTTTTTAAGTTCAAGTTCAGTTTCAACTTCAATTTCAGTTTCAGTTTCAGTTTCAGTTTCACAAGGGCACTCCCTTTATTATTCCTACGTCTCAAAAAGAGTACAAACACTAGCTACAATTCCTAATGCGAAAATTTTAATTTAATCCCGTTTATTTAATGCGCCTGTGGTTTTTAATAAATACTGTTGGATTTTCATAACCAGAAGTATTTTCAGCATAACCGCCGCCTAAAGGCTTGCCTATTTCACTTCTTATTTCAAAATGTAAATGCGCTAAATAGATACCATTTGCAGTACCAATCGTTCCTATTTTAGTTCCTTTAGCAACACGATCGCCTTTTTTCACCAGTATCGTGTCGCAATGAGCATACAAGGATTCTACTTGTTTGTTAGAAGGCAACGTATGTCTAATTCGAATCACATTTCCCCAGCCACCTTCATGGTTTTTAGCCTCAACAACAATGCCATTAGCTACATTATAAATTGGGTCTCCAAGATCAGAATTCCCACCATTAACACCATTCCAATCATCGCCTAAATGCCTGTTTTCTCCAAAAGATTGTGCATTATAGTAGCCTTTAGCATCTGGCTTGCCTACAGGAAAATCGAAAGCTGTAGCTAGAAAAACAGGAGCATCAATAACAGCAATTTTATTTGTTTTATGGAGTTGAGTTTTCTCTTTGCATGCTAAAATAAGTATACATGTCAATATAATAATACCACAGCCATAATTCTCGGTTTTCATTCAGATTGCTATTTTTTGTTGTTTTTCCTTCTGTTTTAATTTCAGAATTAACATTTTATCATGATTGATTATACTCGTCTATCCAAGTTTTTGAATAGGTATTATATAAGTCCGTTAAAAGGAGTTTATGGTCTGCGGTTTCTTGAAAATCTTTATAAAAACTGCCTAATAACCAAACCTTTCTTCGGTTTAAATTTTGCGTATGAAGTTTAAAAAGCAACTCTTTATCGACTGTTTTTAAGCCTAATAAAAGTAGGAGTAAACTTGCTGCCTGTGTAAAGCTAAAATGTGGGTTGTCATCTTCCGTCGTATCAAAAATCTCTTGAACGAGCGTTCTGCATTGCTTTACCAGTTCTTCATTCTCTAGGTATTCACGAAACCGCTCTTTTTTCTTTCGCATATTTGGAAAAGCAGTGTAGGAATTAGCGAGCGTTGAAAAAGCAAGTTTGTTACAATAGTCGTCATAGGGAACAAAGAGTACTTTATTAAAATCAAATTGTTTTGTAATACCAAACCACAAATATAAATTTTCTTTACTATGGCTAAATACCAGATAATTAGCTTCATTTTTGAGCAAAAGTGCTTCGCTAACTGCTTTTTGATATAAAGGATAAAACGCTGGTTTTGGTCGCCATGCTTTCCCTAATCTAAAACAATGAAAAAAGAAATGAATTATAGTTTCCTCTGTAAAACCCTTAAAACTCGATTTCAATATTTTATCAATACGATAATGCACCAAGGGATATAATTGCCCTTGAAATTGGTATTTTAGTGCTAGGTCTTCACTTTCAATAAACGCCTTAGCTAATAACTTTGGATTGGTATAAATATCCTCTGGATATATCTTTTTGTTGTCTTTTAAATATGCTTTATGCTGCATAGCATTCATCCCATTTGAAACACATAACGCTTTGTTTTCAAAATAGGCTTGCGTTAATTGCATATTACTGGGAATTTTCATGTCTTGCGAGTTTGTACTTTGTTGTTTGTTTGGATGTTTTTGCGCTGCTAATTTTAAGAGCCATTTTCGTATGATATAATACAAATAAAACAGAATCGCCAAAAGAATTAAGACTCCTAAAATTAAATCGATCATACTATTTAATACGCTATTTTCTTCATACGCTCACAAAAGGAGCTCAAACAGTTTTTCAATCTCTTTAATACTAGGCTTCTGTGTTCGATTATAAATATATGTTTATTTTCAATACTATTATTGTTATTGTGATCAAAGCAACTATTGTCGCTGTGTTCGTGAAAATATAAGAAGTAACGGTTTAAGCCCGAATTCCGTTTTAAAATCACTTTAAAACAAAACACAATATGTTGTTTATAATGTAATGCTAAAAGGTTAAAAAAAAGTTCTGTTTTATATTACTTTACAAGCACCTAATAAATTTTCATTTGTTTAGGCGTGGGATATAAAGAAATATAGTCATAATACCTGGTATTATCTATGAGTGCCAAGGTAAGTTTTGAGCCCATCCATAGCCTTAGTTATGAAAAAGTGGATTTACGTTTACTTCTTTTTGCGCTGTTTCTGGAATGTCTAATAATACCGCTGTTTGATCCTTTCTAATAGCCGCTACAATACTTGCGGGAAACAGTTGTATTTTGGTGTTAAAGTTATTTACACTGGCATTATAGGCTCTTCCGGCTGCCGAAATTTGATCTTCAATATCTGCAAGTTCAAAATTAAGTTGTTCAAATTGCTGGTCAGCTTTAAGGTTAGGGTAGTTTTCTACTTGTAAATTTAAGTCGCTTACTACTTGTGTTAATTGGTTTGAAGTTTTAATTTTTTCTTTAGAATAGGTTGCATTTTTCGCATTGGTTCGTAATGCAGTGACTTTTAAGAAAATTTCCTTTTCATCCACTATATAGTTGTTTAATGTGGCAACCAAATAGGGAATTAAATCAAACCTTTTTTTTAGATATATTTCAATGTTACCAAAAGCCTGTTTCTCTTGGTTTTTTAAGGCGATTATTTGGTTGTTGATACTAATTCCTACGATGATAGCAACACTAAGAATTCCCATTGTAATGTAAATAACCATTTTTGTTTTTATTATTTAGGTGTAAGCATGCCCCTTTGGAAGTACCTCGATATGAAATTTCTTTGTTTTGTAGCTGTATCTGCTAAAGGTCATCTAATGATACTTGGGCGTCATTCAAAAGAATATCAAGAGAGTTCAAACTATAAATATTGATTTGTTTTAGCCAAATACAATTTATTTAAAGGTTTTAGAAGATAGCTCTTTACCTAATTGGTAGTCTATTTCTTGTATTAATTTTCCTGCTAAGTTGTATACTTTCCAAACGCCGTCTTTTGCGTCATTTTTGTATGTACCTTCTTCGGCAACGCGGTTTGCTTCATTATATATTTTGGTAATTCCGTTTTTTAAACTATTACTAAATGTTATTACTGAAAGTAAACGACCATCATTGGCATTTAGTGATTTCCATACGCCGTTTTTATAACCATCTTTAAATTGACCTTCTTTTTCGAAGATACCTTTTTCATTGCATTGCTGATACAATCCATCTTTTTTAACATGTTTAAAATGCTTCCAGAAATAGCCAAATGGCAATCCCCAATAATATTAAGCAGTAAAACAATGATAAATATCCCATATGCCTTGATGCATTAAGTTGATGTGTTCCTACGTAATTTTTAAAGTTTTTCATGTACAGTAGCAATTATATTTTCCTCCAAATTCGTAGATGTATTGAAATGCTTTTTTCATTCGTACCACCTCTTGAGTAGCTTCTTTTTCTTTGATGTAAAAAAAGAAATAAAAAGCTGCTACAATAATAACTACGCCAATAATGGCTAACTATAGTTTAGTTGACTTTTCCGTCATAATGCTATGTTTTGATGTATAGCTACTTTTTGCATTTATATGTATGATAAACTTCAAATGCACAAAGTAGTGGTACAATGTTCTATTTATTTAGTACTGGTATTCAGCGGCAAGATGTTATAGATAGAGTCTTCTCCCTTAGTCATATTTTTTGCAAGTTTTTTAAACGATGCTGCTTGCGGATCATTCTCATTCCAGTCTTCTCTGCCTTTTTCAAAATCACTGTAGTAATCGTCCCAGTTTTTGTAATTTTTTCTTGCTAAAGGGAGCACAGATGCGTTAATATCGATAACTTCTTGTTTGCTAAGCCACCCCGCAGCGTATCCCATACAGGCATTGTTTATTATACGAGCATAATTCCAAGATTTAAAGTCGCCATCACGTGATTTTAAATCTTCGATACTCGCTAGTAATGATGCTTTGTCAGTGATATCCCACATACTACTAAATATGCTTTTAATACCACTGGCTTGAGCTTTGTCAAAAGGAAATTCTAAAATTTCTTTATAGCCATGTATTAATTCTGATTTTGTAGTGTATCCTGCTTCGCTCATCATTTTTTTTACATTGCTTTCGCCACCATAACCATTAAAAAAATAGATGCCTCCCAGCATAAAACTACTTAATTGTTCATCTTTAATTGAATTGGAATCTGAGCCTGAACCACAGGAGTTAAAGGTTGCTATAATACAGATTACGATGAATAGTTGTTTGATTTTCATTGTTGGTCGTTTATTAGTTAGTATCGTTTTGTTAAAAATGATAACGATGGTTGTTAGTAGGGACTATTGAATAGTGTTATTAAATTGAGCTTTAGGGCAAACCGCTTTTTTAAAGGTATGTGTATACTTTTAAATCTGCTGTGAAGTGTAAACATACTACACTAATAGGAAGAATAAAATAGTAAATATATTTTCGTGTTATTTGAACTTAGAAGCGTGTACTTATACTAAATAACCGTATTTCATGATTTAAATAATATACCCTAATTATTTGGTTAGTTGTTACGGTTAAAGCCTATTCCAATTTAAAAGTGTACTAATGAAATCTTTCTTTTTTCGAGAAGAAACCGGAATTTTATAACCATTTGTTAAGTAAATAGTACCAGATTTATCATACCGGTCAATAAATTTTAAGTTTATAAAAAAGGATTGGTGTGGTTGCGTAAAATTGTGTTTTGAGAGCTGTTTTTCAAATTCTTTAATAGGTTTTGAGGCGATATATTTTTTTTCATTATCTAAAAAAAATGTAGTGTACCCTTTATCTGATTCGCAAAACATCAAGTTATCGATATGAATAATTTGAAAACTATCTTTTAATGATAAAATGAGCGTATCACTGTCATTATTATACGCTTGTTGTACCTTGGTTATTTGTTGTTTTTGGTCGGTTAGAGATAGCTTGCTTACTTTTTTTAACGCTATTTTAAGTTCGTCTACATCAACAGGTTTTAATAAGTAATCTACTGCGCCAACTTTTAAAGCTTGTAAAGCATATTCTTCATAAGCCGTAATAAAAATAACTTTATAATTTAGATTTTTAGTTACGTCCAAAAAATCAAAAGCAGTACCGTCAGATAGTTTAATATCTAAAAAAATCAAATCGGGTTTACAGGCGTTTACAACGACTACAGATTCTTTTACACCTTCACATTCTGCAACCACATTAATGTTTGTTTTTTCTGATTGTAGTAAGCTAATTAATGCTTTTCTAATATATTCATTGTCTTCTATTATAACGGCGTTCATCATAATTCACTTCTTTTATAAGGTATTACCATAGTCACTAATGTACCTTGTTCACTCGTTATTTTTCTATCAACAATAGAAATACAACCTTTCATTTTAAAGTCTTTCGATAGCATTGCTATCCGTTCAGACGTAATTGTAGTGGCTAGTGAGTGTTTGTATTTTTTTTTGTTGTGCTTTTGGTGTGCCTCAATACCTATTCCGTTATCTGTAATAGTACAGAGTAATTTTTGGTTTTCGAAAGTGATGTTAATAGCTATTTTTTTGTTTTCTTGCATATTTCCAAAGGCATGTTCAATAGCATTCTCTACAAAGGGTTGTATCAACATAGGGGGTATTTTATATTTTTTTGTGTCGATATTTTCAGCAACAGATATGGAATAGTTATATGGAAAACGTGTACCTAAATCTTGTAGCACTAAATAATTGTCAATAGCCTTTATTTCTTCAGATAAGGATACTATTTTATCTCTAGAATTTTCAAGAATTATACGAAGTAACTTTGAAAATTTAGACAAATAAGAAACTGATTTTTTTTCTTCCTTACTTAAAATCATGCCTTGTAATACTGAAAGCGAATTAAAAATGAAATGAGACGTCATTTGTGAGCGTAATAATTTTTGTTCAATTATGATATTCTGGGTTGTACTGCTAATATTTCGAAATTTTAAGTAAAAAATAACACCTCCTAAGATGATTAAACTCAATAAAAAGAAAATAACAAAAATTAAAAAATTCTGTTCCGCTTTTTTTAAATCTTGGCTCGATAAATTAATTTTTTTTGTTAGTTTTTCTTCTCTAAGACTAGCTAATTTTAATTGTGTTTGGTATTTGTAGTCGTACTCTAATTGTGTAATTTTTTGAATGCTTTTTTTGTTTAGTAAACTATCACTAAATGTTTTATGCTTTTTAAGATTAAATAATGCTTCTTTATAGTGCTGTGTTCCTTCATAAATTTGAAACATTAAATTATAAACTTCACTTTCTTCGCTTAGATAATGATTGCTTTGCGCAATTAGCTGAGCTTCTTTGGCAAATAGTAAAGCTTTTGAATATTGTTTTGTTTCAACATATACGGTTGCTATGCCAATATTTGAATGACAAATTCCAAAAAGATGGTTCACTTCTTTTTTTAAAACAAGTGCTTTTTTATAATACTTCAAGGCTAAACGATATTCTTTTTTCTTAAGGTTTAAGTTTCCTAAATTATTATAACATAATGAGGTGCTTTGCAGGTCAGCAATACTATCAGCAATAGCTAACCCTTCTAGATATTTTTTTTCGGCAGTATCATAGTCGCCTTTTTTTAAATAGATCACACCAATGTTATTGAGACACTGAGCAACATTACTCTTTTCATTTAACCTTTTTGCTATTTGTAATGCTTCATTATAATAATTTAAGGCTTTATCATAGTTTTCTGTGTGTTTATGAATAAGTCCAACATTGTTTAACGCTTTAAAAGCGGTTGTACTATTTATTTTTTTAGCAATATTTAAAGCTTTGGTATAATTATCCATTGCCAAGGGATAATTCCCCTTATCGTAATATGCAACTCCTAAATTATTATAGCATTGCATGATTCCTTTCTGATTGTTTGTTTCTTCAAATAATGACAAGGCTTTATTATAATGAGCAAACATTTTTTCTGTATTGCCTGTTTCAGAATACGAAATGGCCAAACCATTATACGAGGAGGCCATTTTATTTTTGTTCTCTATCAAACTATAATGTGTAAGAGCATTTTCAAAATTTTGAATTGCTGCATTATAATCATGATCATAATAATTTACTACGGCTATATCGTAGTAACACAAAGCTATACTGTCCTTCTTTTCTTGTTTTTTATATTGCTTTAATGATTGTGAATAGTAATTAATTGCTTTTTTATACTGACCTGTTTGTTTTTTTATATTTCCTTTTACATATGAAATTTCAGCTGTTTCCGTATAGTAATTTAACGCCGCTGCTAATTTTTCGGAGATTTGAAGAATACTATCCGCTTTTTTAACATCAGTTGTATGTAGTTCAAACATATACGTATGCAACAACCCAATCATTGTAGAATCTTGCTCGTTGTGTTGCTCAATCTCTTTTTGGAGATGGTCTACTTTTTCGGTTTGTGCATTTGTTGTTAATTGAAAAAGTAAAATCAAACAGAGGAAAGAAATAAGGTGATAGTTTTTTTTCATTTATAAGCCTACCTTTTCAATTTAATTATAGAAAAGGCAGCCCCTAAATATATTAATTCTTAGAATAGGTGATGTGTTTAATCTGTATTAATCAACATTTTTTAATATCAGTTATAATCGTGTACTTGAAACTGGACTGAAGAGAAGAGCGCTAAAGAAATACTCACATCTTATCCATCCACTCTTGTTTCTTTTGCTTGTATTCGTCGGCATCGATTAAGCCATCATCAAACAAATCTTTTAGGTTCTTTAGTTTTGCTCTAATATCAATATTTTCTGAAGATGAAGACGTGTTTTGCGACGTTGTATTTTGTTGTGCCATTTGTCCCATATTCATGCCTGCAAGCATGCCCATAGAAGCTCCAGCTGCTCCTTCATTTTTTGCGGCATCGCGCATGGCTTTTAGCTTTTGTAATTCGGCAAAATCTACTCCTGCAATGTTGGCTGCTTTCACATCGGCTTGTACATCGCTAATCTCGTTAATGCGTTGGTTGGTTTCCTCGTCGAATGATGTACCTTCAATACGAAAGTCTAATAATTGAAACCCTAAATTGTTAAACACACTGGTGGTTTTCTCTTGTGCTTCTTTGGCTATAGCTACTATATTGCTGTCTATTTCGGCATAAGAAAACTTTGCGTTGGCTAAATAATTACTAATGGGTTGTGTGATACGCGACAGGAATATTTCTTGCAATTCCGACACAAAATAATCGGACTGACCGGCAATTATATTGGTGAAAAATTGTTTGGCATCGGTGATTTTTATGGAATAATTGCCATAACCTCTTAAATGCACTGGAAAGCCATAAACAGGATCGTTATATTTTATAGGAATACGTGTGCCCCAGCGCACATTTACAATATCGGCTTTTCGGTAAAACCACAATCCTACTTTATGTTCGCTTTCAAAAGCGTTGAGTACTTTGGTAATGGTGGTTAAAAAGGGAATATTTCCTGTTTTTAAATCGTAAAGACCAGCTTGATCAAAAACACCTTCTATTTTTCCTTCGTAGGTGAAAATGCAACCTTGACCTTCTTGAAGAATAAGTTTTGATGCATTTTTTATCTCATCGCCTTTGTCGGTGAATTTATAAAATAGTTGGTATTCTTGGATATGTTCCCATTGAATAACCGAGCGAAATTGTTGTTTAATATCCATAATGTTGTTTTTTAATCTAAAATATTTCCATCTGCCGAACTAACACGAACAAGTTCTCCTTGTTGGTTAAATACCAACTGTAGTCCGTGTTCTTCTTCCCAATCACAATGACACACAAGCTGTAAATAAACACCTTTGTCTTGGTAAGGTTCTCTAGATACATAAATATCTGTTGGTGTTACATAATCCCAAATTTTATTTGGATCTAAATTATACCAATCAATTTCTTCGTCATCATCACCTATCATATCTATAAAATCGGTACAGTTTTTATACACCTTATCTGTATAACTATGCTTATCTGCTGCTGTTTTTGCTAAAAAACGCTTTACGGTTTCATCGGCTTGTTTTAAGAATTTTAAATCTTCATTAGGGTTATAATCAATATAGGTAATGGGTAACACTACTTGATTTAGAAATCCGATTTTTTGTGGTTTAGAAAGCCACCAATTATCAAAATCGCCTTGTTGTAATGTGCCTAAAACCGTTGATGTTATTTGGGTTTGTGTAATGGCTTTACTTGGTGTTGGTGGTTTGGTATTGGGTAAGTCGAAAAAAGTTGCTACTAAATCGTCTTCCGTCATCCCTTCTTTAAGGTTTGACAATCTAAGACTTAGTTGTGTAACGTTTGTAATGACTTCTCCTAAATTGGTTTTTATGCAAATGTCTATTTCTGTTGCATCATCTATAAAATAGATATCTTGATATTCTAGCGTTTTTGGTAACTGAAAATACGTATAGCTACCATTGGTAATATATGCGATACACCACCGAAAATGTTGAGCATCTTGTGGAGGACAATTGAAATTTTCATCATATTTTCTGATGACGAATAGTTTTTCATAACTAAAACTATACGCACATAAAGGATAGCAATCTAAGAGTAATTCTAGGTTGTCTATTTCAGTCATTAAATCGCTTTTTATTTCCCAGCCTGTTAATTTCATTAGATTTATTTAATTTGAATGAATGGTATTTTTATTCAAACTACACATGTCAAATAGTTCACTCAAACATAAAACAAAAGTTGATTTCGTAAAAAATGGATTTATAAGTGTGGTAGATTAGTTGATATTCGTTTGAAAGGAAGCATTATTACTATGCACTTGATAAACACCCTTTGTAATAGATGTTATGTTGGTTCTGCTTTATTAGTGGTATGAAAGCGATAAAGTAATTACTTGATAAATCAGTAAAATAGCTACGCTATAAGTTTAGTTCCATTTTTATATCACTTCGGGCATAGGGCAAATTTTCTTCAAGTGGTATTTCTTTAAAACCGTACTTTTTATAGATGTGCAGGGCAGCGTCCAATTTTGTACTTGAATATAAGGTTACTTTGTGCCATTTTTTTGTTTTAGCAAAATCGATGGCAAAGGAGAGCATATGTTGCCCTATTTTTAAACCTTGATAATTTGCATCTACAGCCATTTTTCCCAGCTCATAATCGTTGTTTTTAGACTTGATATATGAAAAACATCCCACAATATGTTCTTGGTATGCTGCAAAAAAAATATATCCGCCAGGTGCTATTATGGCTTGTTCGCAATGGTCTAAAAGAAAGGTGTCTTTGGGTTCTACATGAAAATAGTGTTCAAGCCAAGCAATATTTAAAGTTTTAAATGTATCTGCATATTGCGGTTCAAAAGGAATTATTTTATTAGACATAGGTGATTTGTAAAAGAATTTATTTCATCCTAAAATTAACATTTAAAGGGGTTTAGCCGTAAATGTTTTTTTATTTTTTTTATCAAAAAAATCTAAATTAAAAATAGTACCGTATATAGGATTGATACAAACAAATACATTATTTAATTTTAACAAGAGTACTTAACAAATTAATTATGACTGAAACAAAAAATAACAACGGATTAAAAGTGCTAGCGGCCTTATTGGGCGTTGTACTGATAGGAGTTATCATCTATACTTTTAGTCTTTACCAGGAAAAGCAGAACAATGAAATGGTATTGGCAAAAGAAAAAGAACTTGTTGTAGAAGACCTTAATAGCCTAAGATCAGAGTATGACAAAGCTATTTTAGAGAGCAATGCTACAAATGAAGAATTGGTTGCGGCCAGAGATAATATTACAAAGTACATTGATTCAGTAAGAACAATGAAAGCTGATATTTCTTCATTATCACGATACAGAAGACAAGTAAGAGTTTTAAAAGCTGAAAGAGAGCAATTAATAAAACAGGTTGATTCTTTAAAGCAGTCTAATGCTTTAATAGCTATGCAACGTGATTCTACGTACACTGAATTAGAAAAGCAAACTGTTTTTAATGATTCTTTAGTAGTACAAAATACACAATTAGCAGATGTTGTTGAAAAAGGTTCTGCTTTAAGCTTAACTACCTTTAATGTTGATGCAGTTAAAGAGCGTAGAAACGGAAAATTGGTTTCTACTTCTAGAGCTAAGGCTACAGACAAGTTTAAAATTTGTTTTACGGTAGCAAATAATGTTATTGCTTCTGCAGGTGACAGAGAGTTTTTTATTGAAGTTCTTGACCCTCAAGGTAATGTTATGGGCGAAGGTTTTTCTAAAACAAATGATACTGGTGCCTCTATTACATACAGTAAAGGAACTAACTTTTACTACGAAAACAGAAACTTAGATGTTTGTGATTATATCAACAAGCCAGCAGGTGATTTCCAAAAAGGAAACTATATGGTAAATATCTATGATGACGGATTACGTTTACTAGGTAACGTTCAGTTTGCAATGAAATAATAGTCCTTATCGGATACTAAAAAGGGGCTGTCTTTAATGAGACAGCCCCTTTTTTTATGCTTTATGGTTGCAGCTTATTTTAAGCTACCAACCATATCTTCAGGTTTAACCCAAGCGTCATAATCTTCGGCAGTGACATAGCCTAGGTTTATCGCTTCCGTTTTTAGGGTAGTACCGTTTTTATGAGCTGTATTGGCAATTTCTGCCGCTTTATAATAACCTATTTTGGTATTTAAAGCTGTTACCAGCATCAAAGAATTGTTTAATAATTCTTTAATTACTTCATGGTTAGGCTCAATGCCTGCAGCACAGTTTACATCAAAACTTACACAAGCCTGACCCAATAATTCGGCAGACTGTAATATATTAGCCGCCATCATGGGCTTAAATACATTAAGCTCATAATGCCCTTGGGTACCACCTACGCTAATGGCTACATCGTTGCCCATTACCTGTGCACAAACCATAGTAAGCGCTTCACATTGCGTTGGATTCACCTTACCAGGCATGATAGAACTACCAGGTTCGTTGGCGGGAATTATAATTTCGCCAATACCAGAGCGTGGTCCAGAAGCCATCATACGAATGTCATTCGCAATTTTATTTAGTGATACGGCCAATTGTTTTAGCGCTCCGTGGCTTTCAACAATGGCATCATGCGCAGCTAGAGCCTCAAACTTATTATCAGCCGTTTTAAAAGGAAGCCCCGTAAAAGAGGCAATATATTTGGCTACCAAAACATCATAGCCAGCAGGTGTGTTTAAGCCTGTACCTACAGCTGTACCACCTAAGGCAAGTTCGCTGAGGTGATCTAACGTATTTTTTAATGCTTTTAAACCATGGTCTAATTGCGAAACATAACCCGAGAATTCTTGACCTAGGGTGAGGGGAGTGGCGTCCATCAGGTGCGTACGACCAATTTTAACTACATTGGCAAAATCGTTTGATTTTTTGGCAAGTGTATCTCTAAGCTGTGTGATACCAGGTATCGTAGTTTCTGCAATTTTTTTATACGCAGCAATATGCATGCCCGTAGGGAAGGTATCGTTTGATGATTGCGATTTGTTAACATCATCATTGGGTTGAATAGTTTTTTCACCTTCACCAATAATCTTACCCGCTATTTCATGAGCTCTATTGGCAATAACTTCATTAACATTCATATTACTTTGCGTACCAGAACCCGTTTGCCATATTACTAACGGAAATTGGTCATCATGTTTTCCTGCTAAAATTTCATCACAAACCTGTGCTATGAGGTCTCTTTTTTCGTTAGAAAGTACCCCCAACTCACAATTAGCGAAAGCGGCAGCTTTTTTTAGATAAGCAAAACCATATACCACATCTAAAGGCATAGAAGCAGCAGGACCTATTTTAAAATTGTTTCTTGAGCGTTCTGTTTGTGCGCCCCAATATTTATCAGCGGGCACTTCAACCTTGCCCATGGTATCTTTTTCTATTCTAAAGCTCATGTGTTTGTATTTATCAATTGCAACAAAGTTAGTAGTTTGCTGCTTTATTTCGTATTCCGAATAAAATTTTTCATTTTTTTTTCTTTTTGATTTGCAGTTTGTATGCATTTCAAAGTATCTTTGTAGCAATAAAATTTGTATTTATGTTTGATTTTGACCAATACTTAGGATTTTTAGCATTTGCCACCATCTTGACCATTGGCTTCTGGTTGATGATTTTTTTATTAACTTTTGTAGTACCTTATTGGTTGATTGGAAATATTAGAGAACTTTTAAAAGAAAAGCGCGACAAAAAAAGAGCCGCGCAAATGTAAGATATACACAATGTAAAAGGGAAGCACTACTGGGCTTCCCTTTTTTTGTGACTTGTTTTTAGCGATGGTCTACGCAAAGCAATCTCCATAGTATTAGTAAAGCAGTTAGCTCAAAAAAACGAAGTAGCCATCCGTTTTACCAACGTACCATATTTTAAAGCTTGTAAAAAACTCCAGCGCTCATGGCCATTTTTCGTGGTACATTGTTAGCAGATAAAGCACCATTCATACCCGCAGTAATACCAAAATTTGGGGTAAAATTATACAATCCTTTTAAACCAATAGCCGCATACTCTTGATCGTTAATGTAAAGACCTGTTTCTAAAGAACTTGCTGGTAAAGTAATAGTGCCATTTTCAAAAGATTTTACATAATCTAAAAATCCAACTAAGACAATATTTTTTATACCAGTAAAGCCAGCTTCGCCTCCAATTTTAAAATTAGAGCTATACCCATTGGTTCTAATATCAAAACCTGTAAAACCTTGTATGTAATATTTAGAGTAGCCACGGCCTATATTTAGGGTAGGAGTAAAGGTATAGGCGTCATAACCGCTACGAATGCCAGATGCATTATCAAAGCTGCTGGTATTCAAGGCTATATTTAATTGCCCAGAAACAACAAACTTAGCATCGTATATTTTGTGTTTAAGTCCTAAAGTAATGTTGCCTAAGGTAGTTTTAGATTTTTCGTTAATTGTTAATGGAAAGGTTGAATTGGCTGTTGTTTCTCCCGTTTTTATGGCTTTTATAGGAACAGAACCAATAAGTGTTAACTTATCACTTAAACCATATTCTGCATAAAGTTGAATGGTATTATCGGTGATCAGCCTACTTGGTACGTAGCTTTCGTCACTATAAATACCGCCGTATTCTGGAATAGAGCTGTAAGAGAGTTGCGAGTATAGTTTGCCTTTTTCTTTTACCCATGCACTTTGTGCATTTGATGCATAAGGGAGTAAACAAAGTAGTAACATTGTTAGTACGAATAGGAAATAGGCCTTAAAATTTTTCATTATCAAGTAGGTTTTTTTATTTACAAAAGGTTGGTCTTTAATTTGGCGTATTACTTACAAAAGTTAAGAAAATAGTTATGCGACTTTTTTTTGAATCTATAGCATAAAAATACTGCGCTTTGAAGTACAGTAACCTAAACAAGGTGTTGTGGGAAATACGCAAAAAGTAAATTTGTTTCTTATTCCATTCTTTTTCTCTTTTTAGAGATTAGAACGCTGCAATTTTATTCTAGTTACTTTAGTTTCTATACATGTTTTAACCACTAATTGATTCATATCATTTGATTGAATTTAGTGCATTTTGTGAGGCAAACTTTTAATCTGCTAACTAAAACGATGGATTTCTAATCTATAGTGGTTCATTTTTCAAAGGTTTTAGCATTACTAACTTAAACATTTGCAATGATATACCTAAAATACACGCACGATGTTAAACCCAAACGAAATTTCATTTTTTGACCAGTCGCCAAGTGTTTCAGTTAAGAATGAAGCATCGCTACTAGCTCTTGCGTTGGTAAATAATAATTGAAAAACGTGTCCGCCAGTTTCAATATCTACCCCAACAGTAAATGGATTTTTATAGGATGAATTGCTGTCTTTGCTAAAATTATAGGCGTAATCTGCATTTATGCTTAGTCTTTTAGAAATTTTATAGCGACCACCCAGTCCTAAAAGAATTTGATTGTGAGTCTGTGTTTGGGTAAAATTTAAATCTTGTAGATTATGACGTACAAAAATGGGCGCTAATTCTAAAGATAGTTTTTCAGAAAAACGCCTTGATACCAATATTTGGGTAGTGTATGAAAATGGATCAAATGTTTTTAAGCCTGGGTAGGTACTTTTTTTTAACACTGTATTTATATCTACACTGCCATAAAGCGAAACATTAACAGGAATTTTATCCGATTGCCTGTACAGCTTGTATTTAGCAGTACCTGAGTAGGTTTTTTCGTAACTGTCTCTACTAACACCTATTTGTAAATTAGGTAACAGACCATATAGTAATTGAATTTTTGTATTGGCTTGATCGAGTCCAAAAAACTCCTTAATTCCTTCTTTAAGGTATCCAAAACGATGTGCTACCACAAGGTATAAATCACCTTTGTCAACGACTTTAGTAGATTGTAAATTCCCGATTTGAAGCGCCTTAAAAGCAGGTAGTTCATATGTGGTTTCATTTTGGTTTAAATTATCCAACTCTTGTAGCAAATCATCTTCTTGAGCATTACACAAGAAAGGTATTATTAATAATACGGGTATTAAAAACGCTTTTTTTATTGAATGATAATACATTGATTTATTTTTATTTCCATTAATAATTCATCAAAACCAACATATTTTCCTTTGATGACAACACTTTGGTTTTTGCTGATTGATTGTAAATTTTGCTTGTTTTCAAATTGGCAATATATAGTGCCATTAAGTAAAATTCCTTCTTCATTTATCGCTGTTACTGTTCCTTTTAACTGAACAATTTTTTGTGACCAACTAGCAGGGTTTTCGGTAACCAAATATTTAAATTCGTCTGCCGCTCCGGTATAGGTTGCCGTTATTTCATTTGTTTTAGCGGGAGCTGCGAACACATATTGATAACTAGTCCATAACCCTATTGCTATGATGGCTAGTAAGGCTATACTAAATGCCCCTTTATTTTTTTTCAGTAAGCTCATATGCAATGCTAATTTGAATTTGTTGGGCAATTTTTTCTCGAACAATAGAAGGAATCTTAATGCCGAAATCATTTGGACTTACATAAAAACTACCTGATATGTAAATTCGATTGTTTTCTTCTTTTACAGTAACGGTGGTTTCAATCTCTTTTTCAACACCTTTAACGCTGAGTGTTCCACTTAGTTCAAAGCTGCTATTGCGTTTTAGATTTTCATTCGAAAAATCTTGTAATTCTCCTTTAAAGGTCGCTTTAGGGTATTTATGACTTTCCATGTAATTCTCATTAAAATGCTCTTGCATTAGCGCATTTTTAAATTGAAAACCTGCCATAAACACCTGTGCCGCTATCGCACCAGTGTTCGTATTTAATAGTACAGTTGTACTTTTATTGGTTGCGGCAATAGGCTCAAAAGCTTTTTCGGAAGCTTCAAATTGAGTAACCCCCGTACGCGTAAAATATTTTTGGGCATTAAGTTGTAATGCCGTCATAAAACAGAAAATAATAATACTAATACTTTTCATATCCATTAGTTTTCTAAATAGCCATTACTTACCCATTCATCAAAAAGCATTCTCGTAGCTGCAGGCATTAAACCTGATCTAGGCATAGGATTTGCGGCGTCATTGATGCGTTGAATAAGGGTGCCGTTTTCTGCCGAATTACGCACTTGACTATAGTTTTCTAATGTTAAATTACCTTGTGGGTCGTTAGTATTATGGCAGCCTAAACACCTAGAAGCAATTACAGGACCAATATCAGTTTGATAGCTAATAGGTCCTGATGGTGCGGGTGGTGTTTCTGTTATAGGAATATAACCTTTTGAGCAACTTGATAGTATTAGCAACATAATACTAGAGGTTGTTATTAATTTTTTCATATTTAGTTTTTCTATTATTAATTATCATTATTATCAAAACCTTATAATCCGAGCGTTGCACACCAATCTCTAATGGCCTGTCTATCTGCATTAGAAATATTGCTATGATCAAAATCGGTAGCATTTTCAAAAGGTGCGGGCATTGCTAATTCATCTAATGGATAGTTTTGAAAATGTTCTGTACACGCAGGACGGTGGCAAGTAGTGCAAGAGTTTTGAATATTAGTTGTAAAAGGTTGTTGAAATTCAGCTCCAATAATACTGTATTGCCCCTTACCTGTAATAGGAACTAATAACGCTTCTGTATTTGGTATTCTTAACTGATCTATTGCCGGCGTATGAATAAAAGGATCAGCCATATGACAATTCACACATCGATCATCAGCCACTACTTGTGGGCTCATCCATGAATCATTATATCCTGTTTCACCCGGAAGTGGCGTATTATTTGAATCGGCACCATCAATAATAGAAAATAAACAGGTTTCTCCAGTAGAAAACTTATAGCCTATAACCCCGAGTCCTCCATCTCTGCAAAAAGTGATAAAAACCACATCTGTATTTTCACTTCCATCAATATTCAAGCCTTGGTATCTGCCTACCCTGTTTCCTGTTTGACATGCCATGCCAAAAGCCCAAGGATGGTCACAATCACTAGGATTTGTACTCCCATTACCTTCTTCTCCTTCAGGAAATGTTACAGGAACACCGTCTTTAGTGGTTGGCACTTCAATTGCATCAGCACAACTAAATCTGGGAAGTGGTCCTAAAACGTCTTCACATTCATATGCATGATCCTCAGCAGTACGATTTAGACTGGGTACAGAATTTGATGTAATATCGTGACTAGTGCAACTAACAACAACAAATACTAATAAAAAAATTAAATTTCTGTTCATTTTTTAAGTTATTTAATCTCCTTAAGATTTTGTATTTTTTTTGTCATTGAAATTTCAGCCCCTCCATTATCCTCAGATAAAACAAGGTCACTAAAGTTGGGTGTAAATAGCGCTGTAAATGTATCATCCACTATATTATAGTTTTGTGTTGTTTCAGAAGAATTGTCGTTTTTTGAAGATGTAAATGACAAAAACAACACAAAAATTATTGATAGCTTTTTCATTAGTTGTTTTGAGTTTATACGTTTATCTGTTTATCAAAAAAACTCATATTATATTGAATTAGTGTTCAACTGGATAAACTTGAACAGCTATATTACTTAGATGATTTGTAATTTGCTTTTTTTCAGTGTTTTAATATTGAGTGGTGGTTGTTAATTTTTTCATATAGTTTTTCTACTTTTAATCATCATTAACACCAAAACCTAAATTTAAAGTGTTACACCAATTTCTAATGGCTTGTCTATCTGCATTAGAAATATTGCTATGGTCAAAATCGGTAGCATTTTCAAAAGGTGCTGGCATTACTAATTCATCTAATGGGTAGTTTTGAAAATGTTCTGTACACGCTTGACGGTGGCATGTGGTGCAAGAGTTTTGAGTAGTAGTTGAAGGCGTTTGTGGCCACCCTTGCCCAACAACCCAATATGGGTTTAACCCCGTTATTGGCATCATCAATTCTGAAGTAGTTACAGGATTTGTAAGTTGATCAACAGCAGGAGTATGAATAAATGGCGTTGCTATATGGCAATTAACGCAATTAAACTCTCCTGCTATTTGAGCAGGACTACTCCATAAATCATTATAATTGGTATCACCAGGCTTGAGGATTGGTGCGCTGTTAAAATCTCCAAAATCATCAATTTCAAAAAAACAAGTTTCACCAGTACACAATTTATGCCCAATAACACCTGAGCATAAGCTGTATGATGCATGACGATCACGTATGGTTTTGTGAGCGTTTTAGAGAGCAAAATTTCTCTTTAGCTATTTGACTGATATTTTTCATTTTTTAACTTAATAAGTAGAAACCCTATCAATCCTATAATTAGACACAAAGGAGAATAAAAAGTTGTGTCTAAATTCGCAAAGGAAGTTCCTTTAATTTGCTTAAAAAAGCCAACGTACTTAAAATCGCCTATAGCTCTAATTAAAAAAAATATAGGAATAGCCCAAAGGCCAATATTTCGAATTAAAATTAATATTTTGTTTTTCAACAATGTCATTGAAAACAAGTATAGAAATCCAAAGAGCAGTAGTACTACTCCAACTAGTACACTATCAATGGTTTTCGGATTGAGTATTTTTGTTCCTTGCTCATTACTAGGTAAAGAATTTTCAAAACCCCATTGACCACCAAGTGCCCAATAAAAATGTATCATCGCAAGAACAAAAAATAGTATTGTCAGTATTCGGGCTAATTTTAATTTCATTTTTATTGAGTTAATGCGGCCAATAGTACACCTGCCCTTGAGGGCTGTATTTTAAAGAGAATAAGGTCAATTTAAGGCATTTTTATCGCTTTTGAAAGCAATTTTGCAGTATAAGACCGTTGCAAAAGGACTCATGATTTTGACTTGGTTTCTGATTTTGCTCTTTTGAGTTCTTTTTTTACGTCTTTT
>CANMFQ010000018.1 GCA_947497145.1 uncultured Flavobacteriaceae bacterium | reverse complement strand
CCTGCTCAATATCTGTGTTTGATAATTTGAAAATGAAAATTCCTAAACTTATACAAGCGATGAATAATGCGGGTTAAGCAACTGATTAGCTACAAACTAAGATAACACATTCACTACATTCGGAAAAATTTATTTCCTAGATGAATTACAGTTTCGGTTAGTTTTGGTTGAGTTGCAATAAATGCAATAATGAGAAATTCCTTAGATTCAACTAATAAATGTATCTTTTAGATTTAAGATCATAGAAATTAATTTTTCAAAACCGAAAAAGAGAAATCTCTCTCCTTCTAGTTTTAATGGATATGTTATCTTACGGTCTCAAATCGCCAAAAAAAAGAGTTGTGATGTCACATTTAACCCAATCACATAGGTACATAATTAGACGTATGCTAAAACAAGGCTACAAACAAATAGAAATTCCTAATGCTATAGGTAAAGATAAATCCGTAATTAATAGAGTACTCAAGCGAAATTCAGATAAGCGCACTGGGATTTACAAGGACAAATTAGCTAATTTAAATACGCTAAACTTCAAAAAGAAAAGCACCAGTGTCGAAAATTTACCTTAGAAATACAGGAGAAAATCGAAGCACTGTTGCGTCAAGATTATAGCCCAAAACAAGTTGTTAGTGTTTTGAAAAAACAAGGAAAACCTACCGTTTCTGCAGAACGTATTTATCAACACGTTTGCGAAGGTAAGAAAGCATCAGGAACACTTTACACACATCTTCGTAAACAAGGAAGAACATACGCTGAATTCAAGTGGGAGTGTAAATTAAACTTTGTCTTTTTAGGGATATTTTGCCGTATCAACCCATTTAAATTTTCATTAGAACCTCTTTCCAAAGAACCTGAGTTCCATTAATATTTATTGATATTCCTATAGGAAAAAACCGAATTTTTTGTAATTTAAAGTATTGACAAACAATAAATTTTTTAAAAAAAATCCACCATACTTACAGACCATCAAGTTACCGAAATTTTCTGTCTTGTGGACGAGTTCTGCAAGGAATATGACAATGTTGTCCAAAAAAAGCTTCTGGGCAACCCCTCCAAACGTCCACCAACCATGTCCAAGTCTGAGATAATCACGATAATGGCGCTCTTCCACCTGAGCGGCTATCGGACGTTTAAGCACTTTTATCTGGAGCGGGTCAAGCTACACATGAGGGCAGATTTCCCTGGGACAGTGTCCTATAACCGCTTCGTGGAACTTATGGGAAGGTGTCTTCTGCCCATGACGTTGTTTTTGAAGGCCGTTATCCTTGGCAACTGTACTGGTATATCCTTTGCTGATTCCACCAAGATCAGGGTGTGCAACAACAAAAGAATAAACCACTATAGACTAGAAGTCCATAGTTTTAAAATGAAAGAATTAAATTCTTTTTTTAACATTGCCTAATATTCAATTACTGAATAGGTTTTTCACCCATTAAACGCTCAAGATACTCTTGAACCACTCATCGCTATGAAACTAAAACATTTATAGAAACTAAAGTTACTGCAATGGAATTGCAGGGTTTTAACCTTTAACTAGATAATAAAAAGAAACAAGGTCTTCAACGGGGTAGCCATCACGGGTAAATCCACGATGGGATGGTTCCACGACTTCAAGCTCCACCTGTTGATAAACGAGAGGTGCGAGATACTGGAGCTCTGCATCTCCCAGGCCCACGTGGACGATAGGGAACCCTTGAAAAAGAGAAACTTCCTGAAAAAATTTTCGGCGAGATCTATGCCGACAAAGGCTACAATATCAGAAGGGAACTCATGCAGACGCTCTTCGCCGACGGTATACATCTTGTCACCCAGATAAGGAACAACATGAAGAACCAGCTGATGACCATTGCCGACAAAATACTACTGCGAAAGCGTTCCCTGATAGAGACCGTCAACGACGAACTCAAGAACGTGTACCAGGTGGAGCATTCAAGGCACAGGAGCATCATCAACTTCGTAGCAAACCTTATTTCGGGTCTATTGGCCTATTGCTTCCTCCCAAAAAAACCATCGATAAAAGGTATCGAGACTACAGAACAACTATGCCTGTTTTAATCGAACTCAGGTTAAGAATGATATAGGTGTGCAAAATAAAAGTCTATATATAGTTTCTCTACTACTTTTTGATGTTCTGCAAATTCTTTCCCATTATCGGATGTTATTGTAAAAATCTATGGAATCCAGTCTTCTAGCAGTTCTATAATTGCTTCTTGCAAGACTTTGGTTTCTTTAGATGGTGTTTTCTTCATTTTTAACATACCGCTAGCTTTGTCGTTTATTGTAACTATACCTTGTTTGTGATTTCTTTCTATGGTTGAAACAAATGCAAATTAAATCAACAAGTAGATACTAGTGTACTCACTCACATAATACCATAGAATAAAGAAAAGCTATGGATATGTCGTACTAGTTTACTAATTTATATGTTGATAGATAATATTTACATTACTATTGCTTACAGGATTATAACCTCCTGTATACTGTATAGGATTATCAAAAGGCTCTTTAATTCTAAAATCACCGTTAACGTCCTTTACGATAAAGCCTGCTGTATTTGGTGCTAAAATTTTCATAAAGGGAACATTCGTACTATATTCCAAATAAAAATCACCAAATTGAAAACCACCTAACGTATTTTCTACCGACGAGTATTGCAACTCTATAACTGAACCAGTGCCGGAATTTGCTACATTATATGCCTTGGAATCTTTAAAAGAGACTGTATAAGAATCGGCTGCTGTTTTTCCATACACTATGCGGTATTTACTACCTCTAAAAGTAATTCTTTCAAATTGCACACTTCCTTTTACAGGATCATCGTGAATACCTTGCCCTAACAGCATTTCTGTTCTGATAGCCCTAGAATTTTCTGGTGATACCGTATTATTACTAAATTCTGAATCGATTACCCTAATACTTATAGGTATGGAAGAGCTGTTTAGCTTCCCCGGCCCCACTACAAATCCAGAACTATTATTATTACTAAATTTACAATTAGAAAAATTAATATTTACCAATCGCTCTTCAGCATTATTAGGCTCTAAGTCTACACCTGCTTCAGGGCTAGTGCCATTTGATTTTGTAAACTCTGAATTTCGCACCCAAACATCCTGAGCACTAATTATAGACATGCCCTGTCTTCTGTTATTGGTTGAAACAACATCTTCTATGACAATATTCTTTGAATAACTTCCTGTAGTTGATGATCCAGCAAGGTAAATTCCATCCCCACCACTATCACGCAGTGTTAAGCCTTTAAGAATAACTCCATCTCCTCCTTTAATCGCTATTGCATGCCTACCTTCACCATCTGTATATTCTGTTTTATTCATTACAAATTCTGCATCATTACCTATAATGACCAAATTTTTTGGCCTAACCAAATTAAACAAAATACTATTTTGAGAAGTAAAAGCACCAGATTTAGCGCGTAGTTTTACCCCTGGTTCAAACACAATAGTCATATTAGTTAAATCATAAAGTTTGGTTGGTTGTATAATCCAATCAGTAGTTTGTTTATCTATTACAATGAAAGAGTTTCCTGAATTAAGTGCATCTTTAAATGCCTCTGTAGCATCATCTGCATCGAACCCATACGAAGAAGCAAAAACAGCATTTGTTGGGTAACTACTCTCTACTTCTTCCTCCTCATTATTAGCAGGCTCACTAACCGTTATAGTACTATTCACAGTGCTTTTAGTACCATTTTTATGCGTTACTGTAAATTCTACCAGATAGACCCCTGGATTTTCAAATACGTGAGTAGGATTCACCTCATTATTAGTGGTGCCATCCTTAAAATCCCAAAAATAAGTAACAATACTTTTACCCTGTGAAGATACCGCTCCTTGAAAAATCACCTCCAAAGGGGCCTCACCGGAAGTGATATTTGGTATAGCCGAAGCAATCAATGGATTTTTCGCCCGCACACCGGTAACCATAGCTTCCTCCTCTTTAGACGATGTAACAGAATCGAATAACAAATCTGTATCTGCCGTGCATGACAGTACTAAATTAAAACAACAAAGAATAGCTGCAATCTTTGAAAGGTACGTTTTCATAAGTAGGTTTTTATAAATACTAGTGTTAAAAGCACAATGATTTGGGTTCATTGTTATTTTGTAACAAAAATGCAATTCCTCAAAAGAAAAAATAATGCTAAAACTCACTTAACATTTTCCCTTTGCTCCAATACATCTTACCTATTAAACTGTAATCAGTTAAAATTGTTGCTAGTCAAATAATGTAATAGATGAACTACAGTATATTGTTAAAAAAAATCGACAAAATACATCATTTTATTTTTTAATATCGATAAACAGCTACGACACTAACACCTCATAAATAAGTACTATCCATTTAAAAACCTAATACTCTCTTGTATTATTGCTTACTATATTATTTACTACTCCCTTCAGCAGATATTATAGGTTTCCTAATTAGAAATGGAGAACGTAGAGCGATTTAATCGCTATCTTAAAAACATTACCTGTAAACAAAACCACTAATCGTAGACTTAAACGAAATAATTAAAAAAAAATTAAAAAAAATTGTTGTCTTTTTCATGGATGTAGTCTTGCATATTATTGGTCATTAATTTATACTATCAATCGTTTTAGTATTCACATACAGTTTAAAAACAAAGTGCTAAATAGGTTGATTCAAATACGTAATTTACATGATAGTACTTTTAAGCTTGATAACGAAGTTTTACTACATAAAGCAGATTAAATATTTTTTTTATATCATTAACGCTTAATTTGTGTCATAAAAAACTAGCAAGTTAAATACTATAAAACCATAATTATTAAATATCTACTACGAATATGTTACTTAGTTTTAATAAAAAAAACACTACCAAGTAGTAGACTGATCTAAAAAATAACAAGTAAATAATAGTCCTAATGTGTAAATTTATCATCCGAATTATTAGTTTTTTCATTATAACATACTCTTCCTTTCTACCCGGGCAATCTTTAAAGATATCAACACTTTACAGCAACAATGATACCGAAGCAATAATTGAAGCAATGCACTCCAATTACGATACTATTATACTTGATTATAAATCTACACCTTGGATTATCTCGCCTTTACGATTTCATAATATTGCCAACAAAGTTATCCTTATTGATAAAGGAGTTGAAATAAAGGCAAAAGAAAAAGCTTTTCCTAATCACAGTGATGCACTTATGAGGTTTACCAATTGTAAAGATATTTCAATCATAGGCGAGGGTTCTGTTTTATCCATGAATAAAAATGAGTATGTTTCTGGAGAATGGAGACATGGTATAAACATAAGAGGGTCTGAGAATTTTATTATAAAAAATATAACTATTAAAAATACTGGCGGTGATGGTATCTATATTGCCGGAACAAAAAATAAGAAATACTCAGAAAACATATTAATTGAAAACGTAAAGTGCATTAACAACAGAAGACAAGGTTTAAGTATTATTAGCGGAAGAAATATAAAGGTATTAAAAAGCGAATTTAGCCAGACCAAAGGAACATTACCAGGGGCTGGATTAGACATAGAGCCCAACACCTCAACAGATATCATTGAGCATATTTTGGTGAAAGATTGTATATTTGAAGATAATTTTGGAGCTGGGGTTGTTGTTGGACTCCGTAAATTAGACAATACCTCTCAAAAAATCTCAATTCATTTTGAAAATTGCATTTTAAGAAATAATCACGCTATTGAAAACACCAAAGTAGCCGCCGAAATTATTGTTGGTGCAAATGCAAAAAACCCTGTTAAAGGCAATCTTGTCTTTAACAAGTTATTTGTAGAAAATTCGAACTGGGGAATTCTCTATACCCGAAAACGCTCTGAAGCCTTTACGGTTACATTTAAAGACTGTGCCCTTAAAAATACCAATAAAAAAGAAAAATACCCAATTATATATTTTGAAGTACCTAACTACTACAAACCAATGGGAGACATAGGTGGTATTTCGTTTGAAAACATCTATATCGACAATACGACCGAAGCTGATTTAGTACTAGTTCGTGGCTCTAAACTAGGTACCCTTAGAGGATTTTCTGGTATATCGGGCACTTTTTTTTACAAGTCTGGATTAACCACAAAACCCATACGATACATTAACTATGACCACAAAAACAATAAAAATGTTGACATTAAGTATGTTAAAATAGATGATTGACAAATTTTAATTCACATGTTGATAGTTAATATTTACATTACTATTGTTTACAGGGTTATAACCTCCTGTATACCGTATAGGATTATCAAAAGGTTCTTTAATTCTAAAATTGCCGTTAATGTCCTTTACAATAAAGCCTGCTGTGTTTGGCGCTAAAATTTGCATAAAGGGCACATTTTTCGTGTACTCTAAATAAAAATCACCAAATTGAAAACCACCTAACGTATTTTCTACCGACGAGTATTGTAGCTCTATAACTGAACCCGTACCTGAATTTGCTACATTATATGCCTTGGAATCTTTAAAAGATACTGTATAAGAATCAGCTGCTGTTTTTCCATACAATATGCGGTATTTACTCCCTCGAAAGGTGATTCTTTCAAATTGCACATTTCCTTTTACAGGATCATCGTGAATACCTTGCCCTAACAGCATTTCTGTTCTAATAGCCCTAGAATATTCTGGGGATACCGTATTATTACTAAATTCTGAATCGATAACCCTAATACTTATAGGTATGGAGGAGCTGTTTAGCTTCCCCGGCCCCACTACAAATCCAGTACTATTATTATTACTAAATTTACAATTAGAAAAATTAATATTTACCAATCGCTCTTCAGCATTGTTAGGTTCTAAATCTACTCCTGCTTCGGGTCTTGTACCACTAGATCTTGAAAACTCTGAATTTCGCACCCAAACATCCTGAGCACTAATGATAGACATCCCCTGTCTTCTGTTATTGGTTGAAACAACATCTTCTATAGTAATATTCCTAGAATAACTTCCCAGACTAGATGATCCTGAAATGTAAATTCCATCACCGCCACTATCTCGAAAGGTTAGCCCTTTAATTGTAACCCCTATACCTCCATTAATAGCCATGGCATGCCTACCTTCACCACTAGTGTACTCTGATTTATTCATTTTAAACTCTGCCCCGTACCCTTCAATAGTCAAATTTCTTGGTCTTACTAGGTTGAACAAAATACTACTTTGCGTTGGAAAGGCACCTGATTTTGCGCGAAGTTTCACCCCTGCTTCAAATACGATAGTCATATTAGTTAAATCAAAGAACTTGGTGGGTTGTATGATCCAATCAGTACTTTGTTTATCTATTACAATGTATGAGTTTCCTGAATTAATAGCATCTTCAAATGCCTCTGTAGCATCATTGGCATTAAATCCATAAGAAGAAGCAAAGACAGCATTTGCTGGGTAATTTCCATTATTCCCAGGATTTGTATTCCCTTCGGCAACCGTGATTGTATCTATATCTGTATCTGTAACACCATCCGCATCAGTAACGGTTAATTCAATTTGATACACCCCTGGTGTTTCAAAAATATGAATAGGATTAATCTCAGTACTAGTATCACCATCTTTAAAATCCCAAGCGAAGGACACAATACCATTATCATCAGTTGAAAGATTACCTTTAAATCTAACTTCTAATGGGGCTTCACCAGAAGTAACATTTTGGGTTGCATGAGCTACTGGAGCTTCATTAGTAGGAGCACTGACAGTAATTGTGATTGCCTTCGTGCTAGAAAGACCTTTTTCATCTAACACCGTTAGCTCTACACTGTAGGTGCCTACTTGTTCAAAAGTGTGTGAAGCGTTAGCTGAAGAACTTGTTGCACCATCATCAAAATTCCATCTATAACTCGAAATCTCTTTATCATCAGTAGAATTATCACCTACAAAACGGACAGTTAATGGTACTTCACCTGATGTCTTATCCACTGAAACATGTGCTATTGGCGCTTCATTTTCGGGCTCAGAAACTATAATTGTAATCTCTTTTTTATCAGAAAGATCCTCAGCATCTGTAACGGTAAGTTCCACTTCATAAGTACCTACCTCAGTAAACGTATGAGAAGGGTTAGTCTCAGTACTTGTTTCCCCATCATCAAAATCCCAAGAATAATTTGTAATTTCTTTATCATCAGTAGATGCATCTCCTTTAAAACGAACAACCAAAGGAACTTCACCAGATGTTTTGTTTGCCACAACTTTAGCCAATGGAGCCTCATTTTCAGGTTCAACAACTGTAATTGTAATAGATTTTGTACTTGTAAGCTCATTCTCATCCTTGACGGTCAATTGAACATTATAAACCCCCACATCTTCAAAAGTATGACTTGGATTTTCGGTATTAGAAGTTTCACCATCTTTAAAATCCCATAAATAACTTATTATCCCATGGTCGTCATTAGAATCACTGCCTTTAAAGTTTACCTGAAGAGGAACTTCTCCTGTTGTTACATCTGAACTTACAATAGCATTTGGTGCTTTATTTTCTTCTTCAACAACATTGATTTCAACAGTATCTGCATCTGTTAATCCTGATTCATCTTCTACAGTTAAAACTACAGTATAAACCCCTACCTCTGTAAACGTATGTTTTGGATTAGCCTGAGTAGAACTAGCTCCATCTTTAAAATTCCAACTATACCCAGTAACACCTTTGTCATCAGATGAATTACTACCCGAAAAAGACACTTCCAAAGGCATGGTTCCTGTGGTTGGCGTACCATCAGCTATTGCTATAGGCGCCTCATTTTCTGGCTCAATTACTGTAATTGTAATAGATTTTGTACTCGTAAGTTCGTTCTCATCTTTAACCGTCAATTGAACATTATAAACCCCTACATCTTCAAAAGTATGACTTGGATTTTCGGTATTAGAAGTTTCTCCATCTTTAAAATCCCACAAATAACTTATTATTCCATGATCGTCGTTAGAATCACTACCTTTAAAGCTTACCTCAAGAGGTGCCTCTCCTGTTGTTTTATCTGAACTAACAATAGCATTTGGAGCTTCATTTTCCTCTTCAACTACAGTAATTTTTAAAATATCTGTATCTGCCAACCCCGACTCATCTTCTATACTTAAAACTACATTATACACCCCTACTTTGGTAAAGGTATGTCTTGGGTTAACCTGAGTAGAAATAGCTCCATCTTTAAAATTCCACTTGTAACTAGCAATACCTTTGTCATCCGATGAATTACTACCTACAAAAGAAACTTCCAATGGAATCGTTCCTCTCGTTGGTGAACCATCAGCTATTGCTATAGGTGCCTCGTTTGATACCCCCCCCTCTTCTTGTCCAGATCCCTCTTCTTGTCCAGATCCCTCTTCTTGTCCAGATCCTTCTTCTTGTCCAGATCCCTCTTCTTCTCCAGATCCTTCTTCTTCTCCAGATTCCTCTTCTTCTCCAGGTCCCTCTTCTTCTCCAGGTCCCTCTTCTTGTCCAGATCCTTCTTCTTGGCCAGATCCCTCTTCTTGTCCTAACTCTTCCTGTCCTGCTTGTTCATCAACCTTAGGGATTATTTCCGCAGAATCTACAGGAGCTTTGTATGTTACAATCAATTTAGGCCCTATCTTATTCTTATGTTCTTTAGAGGCAAACGCCAGATCATCACCATTTTCATGTATCAAAATTAAGGTTTTCTGTTTCGGAATAACCAGATTTGCATCAAGTTCTATTGTTTCAGTAGCATTAAGGTCATACTCTTTTGTAACAGACCCTAACAGCGATTCAATCTCTGGTAAGGTGTTTTCATTTAAATCACTCTCTGTCCAATCACTAGAAATTCCACTAAACACTTTTATCTTTCCATTACCGTCGTCAGCAACAACAGTAAACTGTAAACTTACCTCCATAATTTGACCGCCAATTGAATCTATCGCACTCAAATCAAACATTAAATAGCTAGTTCTATAACCTTCTTCTAGTCGTATAATTTTTTGATTATATCCTTTACCGCTTTGAAAATGTGCGTCATTACTAGCAGGGAAGCTCGTAATTCTATTTTCAAAATTATCTGTACCAACTTCATCAATAGATTCGTCCGTAGCATTTTCTTCCTCTGCTTCTTCTTCCTCTGCTTCTTCTTCCTCCTCTACTTCTTCTTCCCCTGCTTCTTCTTCCTCTGCTTCAGTATTTTCCACTGTAGTAATGGAATCATCTATTATAGCTTCCTTTAACAAATCACTATCCTTAGTACAAGAAATAAAAATAAAAATTGCGATCATAAGAGAATAAAACAATCCAAATGAGACTTTGGCCGAGTAAATTTTCATAAATATAATATATTACCTTTTTAGGTTTACTTGAATAGGTATCTTTTTCTTTTTATGATTGGGCAGTAACTTGGTATCCGTACTTTTTTGGTCAACTTTGGCTATTCTTTCTATAAAACCTTCAAATAAATGATTACTTTGATAGCAATAAAAAATAAAACCAAAATTAAGCAATTCGTAAAATTAGTTATTCATTTAGAACTATTCGTTACAAAGCATTTTTTTTCGACAAAATGCAACTTTATTTAACAAAAAAATCACATCCACTTACATTCGACATTTATTCTAGCTAAATAAAACTACTCCGAACTCAATTACGATGAATTTTTAACCCAATTAAAAACAATAATACTATGTCAAAAGTTTGATTATCTAACCAGATAACAATTGTTCTTCTACAGGTAATAATATTTCAAATACTTTTAACGATTTTATTCATTAATATATCCAATAAAAGTTAACGCCAAAACACCTATCAACACTGTTCTTCCCAACAACTTTCATGATAAAACTAATGTACTCAGCATCCCAACACCTGTTTCAGAACTAAATACCACCATTTCTAATTATTACCCCTTAAATACTAAATCAACCCCTTCAACGTTTCTTACAAACAACATAAAACCATCAATCAAGGTATAATCTTTCTATTTCCCTCTTTTTTAACGTTAGATTAAAACTAAGGGTTCTTATAAACCAAAGTCAATTACATTAATGCGGATGATTTTGACTACTTATCAAGACGACTATACCTTGTTATAAACAAAAATGATTAGGCAAGTAAAAAATAAAAAAGTGTAAATTGCAACCCTTTCTAATAATTTTCAATGAAAAAAGAAAAAAGACAAAAAATAATTCGAATTACAACAATCCCTGGCTCTTTAAATGGTCTTCTTAGAGGGCAGTTAACCTACATGACCAAACACTATGATGTAATAGCTATTTCCTCTCCTAATGGAGATGAATTAAAAAAGTTTAGTTCTAAAGAAAACATAAGAGCCTTACCCGTTGAAATGACACGAAAAATAACCTTATGGAAGGACTTAAAAGCCGCTTTCAAACTATATCGAATTTTCAAGAAAGAAAAACCGTTTATAGTTCATACTCACACACCAAAAGCAGGTACATTGGGTATGTTGGCTGCATATACAGCCAAAGTGCCTCACCGCCTGCACACGATTGCCGGCCTACCACTGCTAGAAGCTAGAGGTTTTAAAAGGTTGGTACTAGATACCGTAGAAAAATTTACGTATCGCTTTGCCTCCAAAATATACCCAAACTCTAATGGACTAAAAAAAATTATCTTAGACAGCAATTTCACCTCAGAAAAGAAACTAAAAGTAATTGGCAATGGTAGTTCCAATGGTATTGACTTAAAGGTTTTTGACCCCAATCTCTATGATGAAGACCAAGCAAATAAATTAAAAGAATCTTTAGGAATAAATAAAACTGACTATATTTTTCTCTTTGTTGGAAGATTAGTAAAAGACAAAGGTATTAATGAATTAATTGAAGCATTTAATAAAATCTCTTTAAAATTTTCGGATACAAAATTAATTTTAGTTGGCAGTAGGGAAAACGATTTAGATCCGCTAAGCCCAGAAACTGATGAGATTATATCTAAAAATCCTAATATTATATCGGTAGGAAGACAAACCGATGTAAGACCGTATTTTAGTATCGCAAATGTACTCACCTTTCCCAGTTATCGAGAAGGTTTTCCTAATGTAGTATTGGAAGCTGGTGGAATGGGCATTCCCAGTATTGTTACTGATATCAATGGATGTAATGAAATAATTACGCATGGTAAAAATGGACACATTATTCAAACTAAAAACACAAACGAGCTTTATAGTGCAATGCATCATTTTTATTCAAATAAAGGTGATGCGGTAAAATTAAATAAAAATGAAATACGCGAATTGATTGCCACAAAATACGATAGACTTTCAATATGGAAAAAAATATTACAAGAATACAATTCTCTATGACATTGTATTTTGGACAAACTGATGATTACGAAAAATCTTTTTGACCTAAAATAACTGCCATTAATCTATAAGATGCTTATTAAGTTATCCCTATGTATTAATTTTAATTTTATTTTAATTTTACCAAACCAACTAGATGTACAAGATACTTTTTAAAAGAATAATAGACATTGTTCTTTCTTTTTGTATTCTGACAGTATTAAGCCCCCTATTTTTAATTGTTTTCATCTTACTGAGTATCGCCAATAATGGCAAAGCGTTCTTTTTTCAAAAGCGCCCTGGTAAGAATGAAAAGGTATTTAAAATTATCAAATTCAAATCGATGAACGATAAAAAAGGAGCAGATGGGAAACTATTGTCAGATGAACACCGCATTACTAAAGTTGGACAGTTTGTTCGTAAAACATCTTTAGATGAAATTCCGCAACTTTTAAATGTATTAAAAGGTGATATGAGTTTAATTGGACCAAGACCGCTACTGGTTTCTTATTTAGACCTATATTCACCTGAACAAAAGAAAAGACATCAAATCAGACCCGGAATTACAGGTTGGGCGCAGGTAAATGGAAGAAATGCCATCTCATGGCAAAAAAAATTTGAATATGATGTGTGGTATGTTGAAAATTATTCATTCATGTTGGATATTAAAATCTTTTGGCTAACATTACTAAAAGTGTTAAAAAGGGCTGATATATCGTCAAGCACTAGTGTTACTATGGACAAATTCACAGGTAATTAAGAACCTATGCTATTAAGTATCATCATTCCCTGTTTTAATATGGAGCGCTATCTGCCAGAGTGCTTAGACAGTTTATTACATCAAAATCTGCATCTGACCCAATATGAGGTAATTATTGTAAATGATGAATCTAAAGACGGTACATTAAAAGTTGCCAACTACTATGCCGCAAAACATTCAAACATGATTGTTTTGGATAAAAAAAACGCAGGTGTTGGTGCAGCACGTAATTCTGGTTTTGATGTTGCCAAAGGGAAATATGTATATTTTTTAGATCCTGATGATTATTTAGCAAAAGAAACCATTACCACCATTTTAAATTTAATGGAAAGTAACGATCTTGATATTCTAACTTTTCAAAGCATGTCGGTAATAAATAAACATGTTCCCAACTCAACGAATATTGAGCGTGATATTAAGCAATTAGAGATACAAGACGGCATCAGTTACATAGCCAACAAAAAACATCTTAATGAAGTATGGCGGTATTTTATTAAACGTGAGTTTATGGTCGCTGCTGGTATTCGCTTTATTGAAGGTAAATGGATGGAAGATGCAATTTTAACATCTCAGTTGTTTATTAAAGCTCAACGGATGGCTCATGTAGATTACGATATTCATCGGTATCGAATTCTACCGACCTCAGCCATGAGAAATAAAACCCCAGAACATTACAACAAAGTGATTTTTGATAATGCTAATGCAGCCTATGCATACTCAGAGCTAATATCTACCGTATCTAAAGACCACAAAAACAGTGCTAGATGCATTAAAAGGTTAAAAACGAGACAACAGTCTTTTGTGTTTTTCTTAATGGTACGTTTAATGAAATCAGACATCTCAATTGATCGAATTCCTAAAATGCTAAAAGGGTTTGAAGAAATTGATGCCTATCCCCTCAAAAAATTTCTTGGTGAAGATTATCATGGAATTACCTACTCAATTTTAGTATTTATATTTAATCGAAAATATTTAATTAAACCTTTTATCACAGTCTTTAGAACATTTTATAAATTTGTCAAATGAATATTTTAATCACATCAGCAGGAAGACGCGTTTCTTTGGTAAGAGCTTTTCAAAAAGAACTGAAAAGCATTTCACCAAAGGCAAAAGTGTATGCGGCTGATGCAAACCCTATGCTATCTGCAGCATGTCACGCTGCTGCTGACTATTTTGAGGTACCAAGACTAGACAAAAAAGACTATATCGATATCTTGATAAAAAAATGTGTAGAACGTCAAATAACACTTATCATACCCACTATAGACACCGAGCTGTTATTACTCGCTGAGAATAAAGAAAAACTTGAAGCGAACAATATAACACCCATTATAGCATCGGTATCTTTTATTGAAAAGTGTAGAGATAAAAGAGTAATTCATGACTTTTTCGCCACTCACAATGTTGCTACAGCTAAGGAATACGATAAAGACAATTACAGTTTACCTCTTTTCATTAAACCTATTGATGGCAGCAGAAGCGTAGACACTTTTCTTATTAAAAAGAAGGAAGATCTTACCGATTATCACTTTTCAAATGAAAAGTTAATGTTTCTTGAGTATTTAGACCACAATGATTACGAAGAGTTTACTTGTGATCTCTATTACAATAAAGACCATCAGTTAAAATGCGTTGTACCTAGAAAAAGGATTACCGTAAGAGACGGTGAGGTGAATAAAGCAGTAACGGCAAATAATGAATTAGTTAGTTATATAAGAAAAAACCTTGGTCGCATTGAAGGAGCCATAGGCTGCTTAACAGCGCAGTTTTTTAAACATAAATCAGAAGCTAAGATTTATGGCATTGAAATTAATTCAAGGTTTGGTGGCGGTTATCCCCTATCCTATCTGGCAGGGGCCAATTTTCCAAAATGGATTATAGCCGAATATTTACTGGGAGAAGAGATTGATGACAAATTTGATTGCTGGGAAGATAAGTTGTTGATGATACGATATGATGATGAAATTTTAGTACATGAATATAAAGGTTAACGAGAATTCCGTAATTGTTTTTGATTTAGACGATACATTATATAATGAAATTGACTACCTAAAATCGGCATATATTACCCTCTCAAAAGAACTAGAACCGCAAAACTGGGAACAATTATACACACGATTATTTTCGCTATATAGAAATAAATTTGATGTTTTTGAATTTATTTCAAATACATACAACATTGAAAAAAGCGAGCTTATACTAAAATATCGTAACCACAAGCCCAACATCACTCCTTTTGAAGGGGTTACAGACACCTTTAAAAAAATTAAAGCCAACAAGGGAAAAATCGGGATTATTACCGATGGTAGAAAAGCTACCCAAATGCGAAAAATTGAAGCTTTACAAATTTCACAATACCTAGACCATATTGTAATTTCTGAAGAAATAGGTACTGAAAAACCGAATGAAAAGAATTACATATCTTTTCTAAGTAATTTTCCGAATAGTGAGTATTATTATATTGCAGACAATTACAAAAAAGACTTTATCACTCCAAAAAGACTAGGGTGGAAAACAATTGCCCTTATGGATAGTGGTCTTAATATTCATTCTAATGCTCATACATATGTAGACCCCCTTTATCTGCCACACCATTATATTGCTTCTTTTTCTCAAATACACATTTTATAATCAGGGTTTCACCCCAAATAATGAGGAAAGCTTATTTTTTATTAGCTTAAAAAATGAAGTAGCTTTTGGTTTTAAAGGGCTTAACTTTCTTTGTTCGTCTTTATAATTATATTTTTTAAGAATTTCCCCGACTCTTTTTTTATACACAACCCCTTTTTGTTGATCTATTTGGTAAATAAAATTTGCATAACCATCTATTTCCGCCAGTACATTAAACCCTTTATTCCACACCTTACCTTCAATACCATCCTTCTCTATTTGAAACAATAATGCTCTAAATCGTTTTAAAGATTTTTTAGGTATGTTCACTTTTTCATTAACTACAATTCCAGTTACCTCTTGACGATTATTACGTTTCATAATTCGTAATTTTTCAGGATGTAATACAAAATTTTCATCCTGAACTATCTTACGAGAATATTTAAGTATGTTGGTTATATTGGTATACTGATCTTTTGTTGCCGAAAATGTAATATCATCAACATAACGTGTATATTCAAAACCATATTTTTTCGCCAATCCTTCCATTCTATAATCTAACTTCCTGCAAATTATATTCGTAATAGCAGGGCTACAAGGTGATCCTTGTGGTAAAAATCGATCACTGCGCTGCGAAAAATAATTTTCTCCCAATAGGGATATATCTAAAATTTTAGGTTCAGAACATAACAATGCTAGTAAGGTTGACACTTGATGCGAATATCCTAATGATTCAAAAACACCTTTAATTCTTTGGTAGGTAATTGTTGGGAAAAAATTCTTTAAATCTTGATTAATTACCACATCTTTTCCCACATGTGGTAAAGCATTGGTTTTTATAGATTTTCCAATTCTACATCCATGGGCTTTTGAATGAACCGCTACCTTATTTAAAATTTCTTCCAACACCCAATGTTGTGCATTTTTTAGCCTTGGCATAGGGGCAGAAATCAATCGATAACCTCCAGATTTTTTTGCCATTTTAAAACGCTTATAATGGCTTATTTTTGAGTTTTTTCTAGAAAAAGTCAAAAAACGCAACTCACCAAGTGAAATTTTCATCGCCCTTGCCAAATCTAGTGCCGTGTGTAAAATAGGTAATTGTTGGGATTGCAAACGTTCTATTGACGATGTCTTATTATTTAATTGATGAGAAAAGCCCTCACCAACATAAATAATATCACTTTCTTTAGAGATTTTCCATTTTTCAGCCTTTTGAATACGTAATTTTTCTCTTTGCTTTTTTGTTTCCTTCTGCTTCTCTTTTGAAGCTAGTTTACGTTCTTTATGTTTATTGGCTAAAAATAATTCTGGGTTTTCAATAATTTTTTTCTCACTGACGAGTTTTTGTAGCTTTTTAGATAATTCTCGTTCTTCCTCAAAAAATTGCTTAACAGTTTCAAAATCAACATTTTTATCATCCCAAAAGCCCAAACGCTTCATTTCTGAAAGAATGTATTCTTGCTTTGAAGATTCTTTAATCTTGTCGTATATTTCTTGTCTTCTTTCGGCTGAATTTCTCATACAATAAAAAAAGGTAGCAATAAGATGTTTTTTTCGATTCCCTTCGTACAACTCTAATGACTGAATTGAACAACTCCAGTGAAATAGGTACTAGTATGCTATTTCACTTCGTAGAAGTCTAACCGGAAATGGCATACTAGTACCTATTTCACAAGTTAAGTTCGAGTCAGTGACGCGTTCGGTATCTGTAAGCAAGATTGGCGATCCACCAATCAGATTGCAAGGTTTTTATCTTATTACTACCATGTCAAAAGTATATTTTTTTTAGTTCTTATCAAAAGTTATTCTTGTTGCTAAAATATGCTCACAAGGTCCTTTCATCATTTTATTTTGTTGATAAAACGCACAACTACAATCTCCGTCTTTAATTTGAAGGTCTTCATCAATTAAAACCATAGTTTTGTATTTATCACTAATCAAGGCTGTGAGTTGAATGGTATTTTTTTTAGTAGTTGAATGCAATTGTGCTACCGCGCCATTTTCCATCAACCTATAAGCTTCCTTATCTGTTTCGCTTGAAAACCGTAGCGAATCGATATCTATTCCTTCTCGTTTCAACTCTCGAATACGATATACCTTATTTTTTAAATCATATATTACTTTTCCGGCTTGCGTGAATGTGGCTAAGGAATTTTTAACGGTTTGCTCATCTAAATTTAGTGTATTTGCTAATTGTTGTGCGGTACCAAACCAATGCTTGCGCAATTCTAAATAAATGGTTTGCATAGTAGTTGCAGCTGCCTGCTTCCTAGGCGCTAACAGATCTAATTGACTAGATTGTGTCCAATCGTTTGCTGTCCAACCAGAAAGTCCTAACGTAAAATACATTTCATTGGTTAAATGTGCTGTATAAAATGACGGCATTCCACTTCCTAAAAGATGTACGGAAATTGCATTGGTAATAGGTAACAAGCGCTCAAGAAGTTGTATTCGTCGGCGACCCCACACTCTAATTTCCTTTTCTTCAGCACCTTGGTATTTTGATTGTAAACATTTCACCTCAATATTCCAGGGTTCAAAAACCGCAGTAATAGGTTGATCTGGCTTTAATATATATCTAATAGACCGAGGTCCTTTTCGCTCTTTGTTTCGTTTTAAAACCGAAATGAAATTTGAAATATCAATAGGTTGTAGTTCAAAAGATACTAACTTACTGGTCATAGCCGTACTTACCTGTAAAAAACCTCTCACCCAGCTATCGGGTAAATCAATTTTTACTTCTCTATACGTTTCTTCACCCGTGGTTTTAACATCAAAGCCTTTAGGATCTATCTTAAAATCTGTTTCTTTATATGTTCGTATTTTTTGAAATTCCTGATATAATTTCTTAGAATAATCAATATTTGTTGTACCACATTCAAATTCACTGATGTTTTTAAAAACATCGTAACTGCAGGACAACTTCCCATAAACAGATTCGTCTTTACTAAAACACTCAAAAAACACCTGATCAGGATGTACCGTAATTACAGGATCTAACACCATCCAAGCGGCATAATCTCTTACATACAAGTATTTAAAATAAGCACGCTGTGCCTTATAGTAAGGAGCTGTAATCTTTTCTCTTTCATGCCGCAAACCTTTCAACTGTTCCTGTACCCTTTTTATTTCAAGGTTTAATGATGATAATTCACTACCAGCTTCTGCTAACCATACTTGTTCTTGGCTTTTTAACCACGCTAAATATGCTGAATTATCTTTAGGCTGAAAATTAAAATCGGCAGTAACAACATGATGCAAAGTTGACATTGCTTCTCTAAAAGGAATTTTTTTGTCTAATGTTCCAACAAAATAAGTAGGCTCTCTTAACACATCAGGTGCAAAGCTAACAGCAGTGGCACTACTACTGTTGTGCACATTACTTGTACCGCCATATTTAAATTTAAACTGCATAAGCGTTAAAGTGATTGAATTAAAATAGGAATTTCAATGGTTGGGTGCGTTTCTTGTATGGTTAAAAGAATATCAATACAATGATTTTTATCTTTTAAAATTGTAGTTCCCATAATTTCAGTTAGCAATTTAACCGTCATTTGTGCTACCTCTATATTTTTAACCGATTCTTGTTCTAAAAAACTAAAAATTCTTGTCTTGGCAGCTCTACTTGAGTTAATATGAAATAAGTTTGTCTTAAAAAAATGTGCTAATTTTAAGATTACCGATACATTATCTTTAGCATATCCATTCAAATAATTCGTGATAAAAAATTGCATATCCTTTGCAGGGTGCTCTTGTAATTTTAACAGTAGCGACAAGCCCTTTTCTTCTCCAAAATGAGATGTGATCATCCTTCTACCGAAAGCCTGCACTTTTTCTTTAGTATGATCGCAAACAAATAGCAACAAGTCAATGGTCCAATTTTTTGGTTCAACATTGTTTTCAAAAAAATCACAAGCTCCTTGAATTATATCTTCCCAATCAGAATTAAAAATATGCAGCGCTTCTTCTAATTCATAATTAATTCTTGAACCATTCGCATTATAAAATAAAAGCAACGATTCGCGTATTGATCGAACCGGACTGTGACCTAAATTCACAAGCGTTCTCATATCTAGCTGATTCAGGTCTATATGCTTAAAAAACAAAGGCGTGCCAATTTTTTGAGCAAATTCATAATCTGATAAAACAAATGCCATTATATATTCATGTGAAAGAGATTCAATTTCTGTACTATAATATTGGTTTAGCAATTTATAACTACTTTCATGAATTCCTTCGTATATCTCGGCATCAACAATTGTCTGTATTAATTTTTGAAAAAGTCGTTCTTCAAAACTTTTATTTATCGTTGCTAATCGCTTTACACTGGGCTGAATAGCTTCTCTTACCTCTAAATGCTTTGAAAAACAATATGAAAACACCTTTTCTTGATTTTCTAATAAAAATTCTTCTGGAAAATGGCCTATCAATTCCACCCCTACTTTTCGTAGTACTTCTTCATCTGAATCGATATACCCATCCAATGAATCTTTAAATAATTCATAAGCAGGAACCCTATTGAATTTGCTGAAATTAGCAGCAAAGAGCTTGTTAGTTAAAGCACTTGAAGCTGCTAATGCAATAATCTCATCTTTAGGAACTTCTCTAAATAAAACTCCAAATTGTGTATGTCCAATAAGTTCATTCACCGCAATTAAATAATCATAATCAAAAACAGCAGGAACATCAAAAAAAGCTTGCAATGATTTGATTTTCAATAAACTTATTAATGGTTTTTCTTCTTTAAATCGCTCTTGCAAATAATAAACCACCTCTAATTCTCCTGTTAATAATAATGAGCTAACAAAATCGGGGGTTTCAAAATACGCTGTTTCATACGTCTCTAACCAATGAAGGGCCTTTTCTATAGCTTTTTCATTTTGTGACTTCAATAAACTAATTAAAATTTCACTTTCTGGTTGTTGAGAGTCATATTTATCAATCAAAACATGCAACATCAAATCAATGACTTTGGGATGATAGTGCTGAACTAATTTAACAAATAAATTTTGGGGGATATCTTCTAAAAAATGTGGGTTATCTTTAATGATTCGCAAGCCAAATTGAACGGATTCTTCCGCCTTAGCATGTGCCAAAATATGAAGCACTTTAGTGGGTTGATCATTCCATAATTCTGAAAATGCTTCTTCTCTCGGAGGATTATCCACATCAATTACTTGTGTGTAATACCATCTATTTTTTAGCCGTAACAATCGCTCACCTCCTCCATATAAGATATAGATTAAAGCAATAAATTTATCGTATTTTGGATAGTAGATTTTCGTACTCTTATAGGTACCATTTGTATATTCGTAACTATAGCTTATTTCTTCCTTTTGATTGTCCTTTTTGTCATCAATAGCACAAAGTAAAGCCGTTGCAAAAGAAAGATAATCTTCAGCATTACTTTTACCTAGTTGATACAAATATGAATACGTTTCTCTATTAAAATAAAACTTCGTTTTTGCAGAAAAAGCTATTCTAGGGTTTTCCTTTATTTTTTCTTCATTTACAGTACCCCAATCGTTACCCCAATTAAAATAATAGCCGGTATACCCTCCTCTACTTATGGCTATTGTTTTTGAAATTAACGCTAAAAAAGAAAAATCTTTTAGTAATTGGGCAGCTCTATAAATATACCGTATTGATTTAAAAGTATTTACTTCTAAAGGTAATTGCTCTATATAATAGTACAAAGCTACACGCATAGCAGTATTTTTATAACTATACAAATACACATAATAGACTAATGCGGCATCAATATCAACCTTTTTAACCGCATGCATTGCTAAACTACCCAACAGTAAATCTGGTGTGGCTGTTTGAATATCATTGGGTATTTTTTGTGTTGCCGCATCCTGAATTTTCAATTGTAATGATTCATTACCATATAACAACAAATAAGCAGCAGCAATTCTACCTACTTTACTTTTAAAACCATGTGCTTTAAAAACAGTATAAATAGCTTCTGCATGGGAAGTATCCTCTAATTGAGCTAAAGTAAAAATAGCATTATATTGCTCAAAATCATCCTCAGCATTTAAAAAATAGGGTACTACTTTAGAAGCTGATTTTATTTTTAAAACACCGGCTCTACGTATTACTCTTGAAATCTTCCAGTTTCGTGTATACGTTCCATTCTTGGCCTGCGTTAGATAGTTTAAAATAGTTTCTTCTCTTTTAGTATTGAGTTCTTGATTTTCTGTTTTTTCAACAATCGAACTACTTTGTTTACTATAGTGTTCTTTGTACCCTTTTTTTTTCTTGCTATTTATAAGTTTATCGAATACAATCAATGCTTCATTATAAGAAACAGGAAAAATTGTTTTTGTCCCTTCTCTTAAACTTGACAACCTCCTACCATAGCGAAAATTAACTACAAATAAATCTGAACCAGACTCACATAAATCTACCTCATATACCTTATCTGAATTACCTTCTGAAAAAAATAATTTCTTTTGCTTAACGAGTTTCAATATCTAGATTGTTTTCAGTAAATATATAAAAATGTTTATAGACATAAGATGATTTTCTGAATCCACTTTTAGTAATTTCAGATTACACTCCCTCCTCTTTTAAAAAAATCAATAATTTAAAAAAGGTTGTAGTGTTTGACCACAAAACATGATCTTTTTATAAATTCTACTCCAATTCAAAGTGATTTTTACTGTAGCATATAGTTTGTAGCCAATATAGTTAGGTAATATTTCAAGATAAAATTTTGTAATAAGACTTAAAATCAGTGTACCACAGCTAGCGATTATTTTTAATCAAATTACAAGCGGAATACGTTTTCAAATGTTCACTCAACGATACGTACGTACACTCTCTACAATTACCGCCGTTAAAATTAAGATACCGCCAAAAATAGTCGACCAAGAAGGTATTTCTGAAAGAAAAATAGCCCCAATTATAATACCATAAACGGGCTGCACACTACTTAGAATACTGGCAGTAGTAATGGTAAAATGCTTAAAACTTGCCAAAAACAAGGTATGCCCAATAGCAGTAGTCAGTAAAGCTAATGTCACTATAGCTTTCCATTGCGTCAAAAACACAGGCATATCAACAAAAAAGAACGCCGGTAATAACAAAAAGCCAACAATCGCAGTTTGATATGACATTAACATTGACCCATTGTACTTAGCCACTTTTGATTTCATCAACAAATTACGCAACGCATAAACCAAAGCCGATAAAACGCCCAACATAATAGCAAGTGTATACGAGTTACTTAAATCAAAATCAGGTATTAAAAAATAAACTCCTAGCAACACCAAACCTCCTAATAATAGGTGAATTTTTTGAAATTTTGTTTTCAGTAGCACAGGCTCTAAAAATGCAGTCAAAACGGGATAGGTAAACATAGAAAGCATGCCTATGGCCACGTTTGACATTTGCAGGGCATAAAAATACGTTATCCAATGCAACCCCATTAATACACCGCTTAACACTATCAATGGCCTATCACTTGTTGCTATTTTAAAAGAAATACCCTTAAAACGGCAATAAATGAACAAAAAAAGGAAACCCAAAATTGCCCTTGAAGCTATAGTTACCGCTACTGGTAATTGAATATACCTACCCAATGCCCCAGAGGTGCTAATGAATAGCATGGCCAAATTAATTTCAAGTAAATGATTGAAATGAAGATTTCTCTTTACAGGCAATGGTTATCGGTTTTGGATTCGTGACTTTTCTTGAATAATTTGAGCTACTGTTTTATTTTCTAAATGACTTTCTAACCAAGAAATAATATCTAAATATAAAAAGGCACGCTTTTCATACGGATGGTCTTCATATTTCTTAAGCTCACTATGTAGTTTTTGAAACTCGTTACGCAATTCGCTAGGGTAAATATTCCCCAAATTCCGTAAAAACTTAATCATTTCTTTTTGTACCTCGTGCAAGTCATCCATTTTTAAAAGAAACTTGTAGGTACTTTTAAGCTGTACTTCTAAATGGTAATCCATACCAGCCTCATAATGCGCTACCAAACTTAAAACACGAGCAAAGCACAACAAATCTTCTCGCATTTTTAAGTTCTTATTATTAATTATTTTTTTAAGATATTGAATGCATAGCTTATTATCACCCATACCAAAATACAAGCAGGCAATTTTATAATATAATAGCATGATATGGTGGGCATCAATGCGGTCTTTGTGTTTATTGATACCATATTCTATAATTTTTACCAAATAAAGCCCCTTTTCAAAAGTCCCTTCCAAAAAATGTAAATTCAATCTGTTAGAATTAGTGTACAGAAAGGCCAAAGAGGCAATATTGTCATTCTTAGGAAAGTCTTTACTTTCTACAATATCCTCTAAATTATTGAGGATAACTTTAAACTGTGATTTATACTTTACATAAAACAATGACTCTAGTAGATAATGATTGCCCTTTAAAAAAAACACAGGGTTCAAATAAATCATATCTTTATGCTGATAAAAAAGATCAACCCATTTGTTGGCGTACCTATAACAAGAAAGAAAATCTTGAATCAAAAAACTATACCATAAATGTGCCTTATAAAGCCATAGTTTTTCACGAAAACCAAGCTTCTCTATATTGTATTTGGGCAATTGCTTTTCAAAATAGTGTTTAATGTTGGTAATATCTTCATCACTACGTGCATAGCCCACCTTTAGCATTAAACCATAGAGTTGTAATGATAAATTTGAAAGCTTGCTCGCCATCACATTATGAGCAGAAAGTTCTTTTGCTTGCACGGCCAACTCGTCAGCCCGATCAGGAATACTACGAGTAATATATTGGGTTTCAATAATTTTTTCAAGCTCTACAATTTCGTAAGCTATATTTTTTTCTTCATTTTCAATAGCTACATTCTTTGCCTTATCCAAAATTTTCAAACTCTGTTTGTACAAGCCTTTTTGATATAATATTGTAGCAAAATCTAACTGCTCACGAATTTGAACTCGAATATTTTGATTTACTGGGTTGAGGCGTAAACTAATTAATATTTGCTTGTATAAATGCGCTTTAAGATTTGAAAGTTGGGACTTTTTTACAATGCCACTTGCTAAAATGGTTTTCTCATTGTAGTCTTTCATTTTATCCATCAAATTGAATAAAGCTATAAATTTTGCATCAGTATTTACTCCTAATCGGCCTACATAAAGCTTAAATTGTCGCTTTTCGGACTTAGAAAGTGATTTTACCAGCACGAACAAAGCATCCTTATGGGCATTTGTCATCGTAAAAAAAAGGGTTTAATTATTTATTTATCAATACTTTAGATACACCCAAAAGTAATTAAGCATTGTAAAACTTAGTACCTTTTTTAGGAGATTTCTCCTATTGGTCATATCTTCGTAGAGTGCATAAAACTACACAAATATTATAATGAGCAAAGATACAGTACAAATATTTGATACCACACTTAGAGATGGGGAACAAGTTCCAGGATGCAAACTAGATGCAGAACAGAAATTAGTTATTGCTGAACGTTTAGATAATTTAGGTGTTGACATTATAGAAGCAGGTTTTCCAATATCAAGTCCGGGAGATTTTAATTCAGTTGTTGAAATTTCAAAACTAGTTAAAAATGCGACAGTATGTGGGTTAACTCGCGCTGTTAAAAAAGACATTGAGGTTGCCGCAGAGGCGTTAAAACATGCTGTAAAACCAAGAATACATACAGGAATAGGTACTTCTGATTCACACATAAAACATAAATTCAACTCCAATCGTGATGCTATAATTGAAAGAGCAGTAGCTGCTGTCAGTCATGCAAAAAAGTTTGTTGAAGACGTAGAGTTTTATGCCGAAGATGCTGGAAGAACTGATAATGAGTTTTTAGCCCGTGTATGTGAAGCTGTCGTTGCAGCAGGAGCAACAGTTTTAAATATTCCTGATACCACAGGGTATTGCCTACCTGAAGAATATGGTGCTAAGATGAAATATCTAAAAGAGAACGTAAAAGGTATTCACAAGGCAGTATTATCTTGTCATTGCCATAATGATTTAGGTTTGGCTACAGCCAATTCTATAGCAGGAGTTGCCAATGGCGCGCGCCAAATTGAATGTACCATAAATGGTATTGGTGAACGGGCAGGAAACACGTCTTTAGAAGAAGTGGTTATGATATTACGCCAGCACCCCAATTTGGGCTTAGACACCAATATTAACAGTAAATTACTATACAGTACCAGCCAAATGGTTTCTCAAAAAATGGGAATGATGGTACAACCTAATAAAGCTATTGTAGGAGCAAATGCTTTTGCTCATAGTTCAGGAATTCACCAAGATGGTGTCATTAAAAATAGAGAAACCTATGAAATTATTGACCCCGCAGATGTAGGGGTTAATGAATCTTCAATTGTACTAACTGCTAGAAGTGGTAGAGCTGCTTTAGCATATCGTGCTAAATTGGTAGGGTATGAACTTACTAAATTGCAATTAGACGAAGTTTATCAAAAGTTTTTAGAATTCGCCGATAGAAAAAAAGAAATCATGGATAATGATATTCATGAAATCATAGCTGCAACAAATGTAGTTATTGAAAAGGTAAGCTAATGCAATTAAAAATCGCACTACTAGGAGGAGATGGTATTGGACCAGAAGTACTGGCTCAATCAGTAAAATGCTTAAAAGCAGTTGAAGAAACTTTCAACCATGAGTTTATATTCACAAAAGCTCCGGTAGGAGCTGTTGCGATTTCAAATACTGGGCAACCTTTACCACAAGAAACCTTAAACCTGTGCAAAGCCTCTGATGCTATTCTATTTGGTGCTATAGGTGCACTAGAGTATGATCAAAACCCTGAAGCCAAAGTACGACCAGAACAAGGTTTGCTTAAGCTAAGAAAAGAATTGGGTCTATTTGCTAATATTAGACCGGTAAAAGTTTTTCCGTCGTTGGTAGAAAATTTTCTTTTACCCAAGAAAATAATTGCTGGGACTGATTTTGTAATTTACAGAGAGCTAACAGGTGGTATTTATTTTGGAAAAAAAACCTTAAGCGAAGATGGCACAGCAGCCTCTGACCTTTGTGAATATTCTGAAAGTGAAATTGCTCGTATTACACACATGGCTTTTAAAGCAGCTAAAAAAAGAAAAAAGAAACTCACTCTTGTTGACAAAGCCAATGTGTTAGAAACATCGCGACTATGGCGAAAAGTAGTTACCGAAATTGCAGAGAGTTACCCAGAGGTAGCATTAGAATGCTTATTCATAGACAATGCGGTAGTACAGCTTATATTGAACCCTTCAAAGTTTGATGTGATTTTAACAGACAATATGTTTGGTGATATTCTATCTGACCAAGGGAGTGTGATTATTGGTTCGGTGGGCTTATTGCCTTCAGCTTCTGTCGGAACTGAAAATGCTATGTTTGAACCCTTTCATGGCTCATACCCGCAGGCAAAAGGAAAAAATATTGCTAACCCTGTAGCTTCAATTTTTAGCACCGTACTAATGTTACAACATTTTGGGTTGTACGAAGAGGCTAATGCTGTTGCCTCTGCCGTGCAAAAATCATTTGTTAAAGGAGTTATCACACCTGATATTTTAGGGAGTAGTAAATACGGCACCGACTATGTAGGCGATTTTATAGCAGAAAACATTGTTGATTCCGATGAAAATATGAATATTAATGATGAAAATATTGGCTTAGGAAGGTCTACTATTATTTAATCCCCATTTATATTTGAAAAAAACCGCAATGAATTTTTTGAAATTTCATTGCGGTTTTATCTTTTTATTTAGAATCCATTATCTCCACCTACAATATCTCCCAACGTACCTAAAATACTACCTTCGCCTTTATCTTTACCTCCTCTTGGAACCGCTGACAAGACCCTACCTGCCAATCTACTAAATGGCAATGATTGCACATAAACCACACCTGGCCCTTTAAGTGTAGCAAAGAAAAGCCCTTCACCACCAAAGACAGTATTTTTAATACCACCTACAAACTCAATATCATAATCAACTGTTTGGCTAAAGCCTACAATACAACCTGTATCTACTTTCAAGACTTCACCTGCAGCCAATTCCTTTCGTGCCATAGTACCACCAGCATGAACAAATGCCATACCATCTCCTTCTAATTTTTGCATAATAAACCCTTCTCCGCCAAACAAACCGCGTCCTAATTTTTTAGAAAATTCTATTCCTACAGAAACACCTTTTGCTGCGCATAAAAAGGCATCTTTCTGGCAAATAAACTTCCCTTGCTTTTCTGATAAATCTATAGGTAATATTTTACCAGGATAAGGCGAAGCAAAACTCACCTTCTTTTTTCCATGTCCTATGTTTAAAAATGCTGTCATAAACAGACTTTCACCTGTTAACATACGTTTTCCTGCGGAAAATATCTTTCCAAGCACTCCTTTATCTTGGTTAGAGCCGTCTCCAAAAATGGTTTCCATCTTAACATCAGTATCCATCATCATAAAGCTACCTGCTTCAGCTACAACAGCTTCTTGAGGATCTAATTCTATTTCGACATATTGCATTTCTTCGCCGAAAATTTCATAATCTATTTCATGTGCGTTCATAAAAAATTGATTTTAATAGTATTCTCAACTCAGCAAGAATAATTGATTGTTGATTTTACTTGTTAGTACTAGTAATACATAATTTGTTACATCAAAATAAAATTAAAATCGATTTAGAAAGTTTAAAAATTTAATGCACTCTTAAATTACTTCAAAATATACTACTCTGCCATAGTATAAATGGTTTCAAAAGCTATCTATGATATGTTGAAAGTTGAAAAACGGTCTATATTATTAGCTCTCTTTCTACTTTAAAAATAAACCCAGCGTAAGCATGCCCACGCTAGGTTTTTATTTACGCACATTACAAAATATTCTACTCCTTTTTTATATACTAAGTCTAATACTTGAGGATAATAAATTCTGACCGCCTATTTATCTTATGTTTTTCTTCAGGACAATAGGTATTATCGTCACATTCATTTAATAAAAGCTCTTCGCCATAAGATGCTGACATAAGCCTCTCTGCAGCAATACCTTGTTCTACTAAATAAGCTATGGTATTATCGGCTCTTCGTTTTGATAACCATTTATTATATGTAGCCAATCCTCTACTATCTGTATGCGAAGTAACCTTTAACACAATACCAGGATTTCTGTTCAGCAAGGTGATCAAATCATTTAATACATTTTTTGATTTTTCATTCAAATACGAAGAGTTTAAATCAAAAAATACATACCCTAGTTCACTAATTTCTTTATCAATACCCAATTTACGTTGGTTTTCCTTTTCTATTTTTGCCTTTTCTATCTCCGCCAATCTATTTTTTTCTCGCTCTTCTGCCATACGTTCAGCCAAAGCTTCTTTCTCTCTATTCACCGCTGCAATAGAATCAGCAGAACGTTTATTTGCCTCTTCTATTTCCTTTAACGATGCTAGTTCCTCCATTTCCTTACGAGATAAGCCCTCCATTCCAAAGCGATAAACAATTCCAGCAGCATGCTGAAGATGGTTTGTTCCCTCTTTTCCTGCTTTCCATTTTCCGGTAGAATTAAAATCCAACCCAAAACGTTCGGTAATCCAGGTTCTAAATCCTACTGTTGCATTAAAGGTGCTTTTAGGTACATTATCAGAGCTGGTGTATCCATAACCAACGCCTACATAAGGGTCTAACCAACCCGTATAACCAACTATTTTATTTAAATCATAACTCAATCGGGCATCGAATGCTGCATAGCTCTTTTCGGTATCATTAACGACACCTTCAATTATTTTGCCCTTCTTATACTTGTTGTATGTTCCAATAAATTCTATTCCCAAGCCATTTTCAAAGTATCGTCCAAAACTTAATCTACTTGGGTAAGGAACATAATTCCAATCTGATTTAATAGAGAACAAATCATGTATTCCTCCGCCAGAATCATCAACAAAATTGTAGCCCAGACCTAAAATCCAGGAACGTTGAGCGGTCTTCTTTTTTGATGTGGTTTTTATTTCTTCTTGAGCTGAAGTCGTATTGATATGTAAAAATACCAATACTAGAAGTGTTGGGATAAGGTTTTTCATGGTGTAAAATTTGGGATATTACACTACGAAGGTATTAGGCGGTTTTCTCACAGCCAAAAAACACCTATAAACTGCTACTATCTTCGTTACAAAGAAAGTAAAACCCTAAAAAACGCCTATCTCCTACCTATTTTAAAACGATTTCTTTTGAAGACAAAGGCATTTTATATATGCAAAAAGGGTTGCTCATCACTGGCGCTTTATTTTTCCCAAGCTTCTTTCTTTTTAATCCTATTGTTATTTCTGAATCGGTTTCATCAATAAGGTAGAGTGGCACTATTCCATTTTCGTCTTGTTGAGCATTACATTGTATAACGAGCATTTCTTTTGAAAAATCAATAGTGGGAAGTGGCAAACCAGGTTTCCTAGTTCTATTTAGTTTTGAAAAAAAACTTTTTAGTCGCTTTCCGTCTCTTATGATCAACAGTGTATCTGTATCAAATACTGCCGCCTCATCTTGCATCACTAATTCTAGCATATTATCTGAACCAGCATTTTCTGTGTTTTCATCATCCATAGACATTTTTTTTACTCCATTACAAGATGCCAAAATTAAAGCCACTACAATTACAACTACTTTCATCTAACTACATTTTTTTGTCAAACCTACTATTATATGCTTTTTCATATACCGCCTCATATAAGGGTAATACTTCTAAAATATCAAACTTTTCTGCTGATTTGACTGCATTTTCCTTAAATTTTTCTAAAACAGTATCATCATGTAATATTTTAATAGCATTTTCTGCCATTTCAGCAACATTCCCCACATCACTTAAAAAACCAGTCACACCATGCTCATTCACTTCTGGTATTCCGCCTGCATTACTTGAAATCACAGGTACTTTATTAATCATGGCTTCTAATGCTGCCAAACCAAAACTTTCCGATTCTGATGGTAAGACAAATAAATCTGAAAAACATAAAATTCGATCAATTTCATTACTATTTCCAAGAAAAATGACTTTATCAGCAATACCCAATTCTTCACACAACAACTCGGCGCCCTCTTTTTCGGGTCCCTCACCTACCATCACCAATTTGGCTGGTAGTTTTTCTTGAACCCTATTAAAGATATGGATCACATCAGGAATACGCTTTACCTTTCTAAAATTACTAATATGCGTAATTATTTTCTCATGATCTTCAGCCATTAAAGAACGTTGACAATCTGTAAATGCTGAACTATATTTGCTCTTATCAATAAAATTAGGAATAACTGCTATCTCCCTTTTTATATCAAAAATATCCAGTGTTTGCTGCTTTAAACTTGCAGAAACTGAGGTGACTACATCCGAATTATTAATACTAAAAGTAACCGCTGGTTTATAAAAAGGATGTTTTCCTACCAAGGTAATATCTGTACCATGCAAGGTGGTAATCATAGGAATATGAATATGCTCTTCTAACAACATTTGTTTTGCCATATAACCCGCATAAGCATGGGGTATAGCATAATGCACATGTAGCAATTCTATACCATATAATTTAATGGTATCTACCAATTTACTGGACAAGGCCAGTTCATAGGGTTGATATTGAAATAAAGGATATTCGGGTACATGAACCTCGTGAAAGTGTATCTTATTATTTAAAAGACCAAGCCTTACGGGCTGTCTATAGGTTACAAAATGTACTTCATGACCACGGTTGGCAAGCGCGATACCTAATTCGGTTGCGACTACGCCACTACCGCCAAATGTTGGATAACATACAATTGCTATTTTCATTAGTCAAATTTAGTAAAAACATATAGGAAGTATGTAGCTACAAGATTATTTATAGGTTAATCAAGTTAATTTCTCTTTCTCAAACCAAGAGCAACAAAATACATGCAAAATTATAATCAACTGAAAATTAAATAATTAATAATCATTTCGTCTACCAAAACCAGTACACTATTATTTTTCTTAGCAGTAACTTTTTCTACTCTTGTTGAGACGCAAAATCACTAATTATGACTCGATTTAATCTTTACCAAGCAACAACACACCATCAATCTTCAAGGGCATCGTATATTGCCTGTTGAATGCGAGTTCTAAGTCCTGATTTTACCAAAAGTGTATTCGAAGCTGAAGGATATGTTCTGTTAGACAAAAACACATACACTATTTCTTTTTCGGGATCTGCCCAAGTATAAGTTCCTGTAAAGCCACTGTGACCAAAACTTTTACGTGACACACACCCACAGGTGGGGCCAGAATCGCCTAATTGTGGTTTATCAAACCCTACCCCTCTACGTACATTTTTATCGCAAAAATAACAGGTGTTAAATTTTTTTATTGTCCTAGCTGCCAAAAAACGTACCCCGCCATAAAAACCATTTTGAAGGTACATTTGCATTATTTTTGCCACATCACTAGCATTGCTAAACAAACCCGCATGACCTCCTACGCCATTTTGCATGGCAGCCCCCATATCATGTACGTAACCTTGAACCCTTTGGTATCGATAGTAATTGTCTTCCTCCGATGGAACAATCCTATTTTTAGGGAATTTCTCTAACGGATTAAAACTGGTACTAAAAGCCCCTAAAGGCTGGTACAAAAAACTATCAACCAACCTATCTATACGCTCTCCCTTTTTATCTTCAATATATTTTTTCATTACGTAATAGGCCACATCACTATAACGATAACGGTTTGATTTAAGACTCTGCCTACCTATACGATCATAAATAGAATCATTGTACGCCTCAGTTAAATACAAATCGTTTGCTACTTTTATTGAAAAGCCTGCTTCAGGCTTTGTTCTGTAAAATTCAGCTGATGGTTTTCTTTGTTTGTCTAAAGTGCTTGCATAAAAAGCAATCCATGCAGGTAATCTTCCATAATGCGAAAGTGCTTTTAATACCGTCACATTTTTTAGCTCTGTATCTTCATATTCAGGCACTAGGTCTGCAAATGTATCATTCAATGCAATTTCGCCCTCTTCTTCCATCTTCATTATCAAAGGAAGCGTACTCAGTATTTTTGTAATTGAAGCTAAATCATAAATATGATTTGGAGTTATTTTCTCTTCTGACGCATAGGTAGGTTTACCAAAACCCTTGTTATAAATAATTTTTCCTTTACGAGCAATTAACACCTGTGCACCGGGATACATTAACGAATCTAAGCCATTCTGCACTAACTCATCAACTTTTGCCAGTTTGGTGGCATTAAAACCTACACGCTCAGGGTAACTATACCCCAATCGCAATAACGATTTTAATGATACCCCTGTATTTACAGGTAAATCACTATGCACACTTACTGGTAATACACCCGTAGCGCCTATTGCACCAAAAATTACCTGAGCAGTTTTTTCTTGCGCCAGTTTACTATTTTGATGCCCAACTACAACAGCATCAATATTTTCAAAAGAGCGAATACCCGATAATGCATAGGGTTTAGCGAAAACAGCTAAAACGGTGTTAGAGCTGCGTTCTGCAGCTATTTCTTGCAACCAAGCCTTTTCTTTATTCGAAAATTTATACGATTTCCATGGGCTATCATTATTTTTATGAAGACCTATTATAATCAAATTATAATCTTTGAGCTTCTGTTTTAAAGTGGCTATATCTTTCCCATTAACTTGCGTAACAGGCGCATATTTATTTAACATTTTTAGAAAAGGAGCACTATCAGAATCACCAAATTTCACATAGGCAATTTTCTTATTTTCAAGCTTTTTTATCCCTAATAAATAATACGAATTCTTCACTACCGTAATCGCATGTTCAATAGCCTCCTCATACACCAAATCATCTTCCCTACTATTTAAATCCTCATACAAGTTCTTTAACGAAACCGGTTTGTAGTGATGCAGGCCTACCTTATATTTCGCCATTAATATTTTCTTCACAGAACTAGCCAGTCGCCGCTCGGTAAATATCCCATTTTGATAGGCTTGTGTTAATTTTTCTTTTGCCTTTACCACTTCGGTAGGCATCAATAACATGTCATTGCCAGCTAAGAAAGCCTTTAACTCAACATCTCCATTTATTCCTGTATTAGAAACCCCTTTCATATTTAAAGCATCAGTAAAAACCAACCCTTTAAATTTCATTTGCTCTTTTAAAATACTAGTAATTATTTGTGCTGATAATGACGAGGGAAGTTCTTGTTGTAATTCTAATGCAGGTACTTCTAAATGAGCTACCATAATACTACTTAAACCAGCCGCTATCAATTTTTTATACGGATAGAGTTCTATGCTATCGAGGCGTTTTTTAGAATGATTAATTATAGGTAGTGCTTTATGTGAATCGGTAGCGGTATCACCATGCCCTGGAAAGTGTTTACCACTAGAAAGTACACCAGCGCTTTCCATACCTCTCATAAAAGCTATGGCTTTATTAGTAACATTGTCTCTATCTTCACCAAAAGAACGACTGCCAATAATAGGGTTCTTAGGATTTGTGTTGATATCTACATCAGGAGCAAAATTTATATGTACGCCTAATCGCTTGGCGTGTTTTCCTATTTGACGGCCTACTTTCTCAACAATAGCATTATCAGTAATAGCGCCAAGGGTCATATTATACGGAAATGCATAGGTAGAATCTAAGCGCATTGAAAGCCCCCATTCGGCATCCATACCAATCATAAGGGGTATTTTTGATATTGCCTGAAACTTATTTGTTAATTGTGCTTGCCTTACTGGTCCGCCTGTAGAGAAAATAATACCTCCAATATGTTGCTCTTTTATCAGTTTTGCAACCCTATCTATACTTGCTTTACTTTGATTAGAAGCTACACTTACCATAAAAAGCTGTCCCAACTTCTCGCTTAAAGACATGGCCTTGTAGGTTTTCTCAACCCACTGCTTTTGGGCAACACTGTCTCCTGCAACTAGTGGGTTTTGCTGGGCATTTACAAAAAATGTTGTTAGTAAAAAGAAAAAGGGAACTCTTAAAAATTGCATACAAAATTGTCTATTCATTTAACCAAAAAAACATACTATTTATTGCATTTTATCGAATTTATTGTGATTTTATCTTTAGTAAACCACAAACCTAGTTATAACCAGCACCCGTTTGTATGGGTTACATAAATCGGCTGTGCCAACTTTCAGAGGCAGGAACCTCCCAATGCTCAAGATACTCCCCTTTGTTGGCTACCAAATGGTTGAAGACGATTGTATTTTTTGAAACTGCCTTTTCCTTTGCCATCTTTTTGAAGTCCGTCAAAGGTTTATACGCAATATAATCTCCTTGCTTGTAAGAAACATTCATCTTATCTAACAGGGTAACATTATATTTCTTTTCTAAATGTTGAATAAAATGTACCGAAGCATCAATACTACAACCTGAAGCTGCTGTAACCGCTTGGTCTAATGCCAATACAATAAAACGATTATACCGAATTTCGAAGCCTGCTTTCAGTTCGCTTCCATGAGCAGTCCATTCACTAATAAAATCCTTTAATTCGGCATTTATTTCTTCTAGCTCGGTTGCTGTAAAACTTCTATTCGCTTGATAAATCCACACTCTTGAGTTATCGGGTAACGTTTTGAAATCTACTAGCATACTTTTTATTAAATTCAGGTTATATCTCAATAATTATTGAGAGCTATTTATTTTACTATATTTACTATGTATTAAATAATACGTTAACTATTTCATAAGTCAGCGGCTGTTGCTATCATCTCAGCAATATCCATCACTGCAACTGAATTTTCTTGTTCTTTATTTTTAACACCGTCTGTCATCATAGTATTACAAAAAGGGCAAGCAGCTGCAATTATTTCGGGTTGCACATCCAAAGCTTGTTCTGTTCGTTCAATATTAACGTCTTTATCTCCCTTCTCAGGTTCTTTAAACATTTGTGCACCACCAGCTCCACAGCATAAGCCTTTCTGCTTACAGTTTTTCATTTCAACTAACTCGGCGTCTAATTTCTGAATTAGCTCTCTAGGCGCTTCGTATACACCATTTGCTCTTCCTAAATAGCAGGGATCATGAAAAGTAATTCGCCTACCTTTAAACTGACCACCTTCCATAGAAATGCGTCCTTCATTCAACAATTGTTTTAAAAACTGCGTATGATGTACTACTTCATAATCACCCCCTAAGCCAGGATATTCATTTTTTAAGGTATTAAAGCAATGTGGGCAAGCTGTAACCACTTTTTTAATTTCATAGGCATTCATTACTTCTATATTGGTAACCGCCTGCATTTGAAATAAAAATTCATTTCCTGCTCGCTTTGCTGGGTCTCCAGAACAACTTTCTTCTGTACCTAAAACTGCAAATGAAACATTGGCTTTATTTAATATTTTAACGAAAGCTTTCGTTATTTTTTTTGCACGATCATCAAAACTACCAGCACAACCTACCCAAAATAGTACCTCTGGCTGTTTACCTGCCGCAAAAAATTCTGCCATAGTTGGCACATTTAGTTTACCTTCCATAAAAGCTATGCGTTATTTAGTGTTCTTCTGCCCAATTTAACCTATCCATTTGATTAAAAGGCCAAGGAGCGCCATTGTTTTCTATATTACCCATCATATTATTCAAATCTGATGGAGCAGCAGATTGTTCCATGACCAAATATTGACGCATATCCATGATTATAGATAAAGGATCAATACTTACCGGACAGGCTTGAACGCATGCATTACAAGACGTACATGCCCAAAGTTCTTCATGGCTAATGTAATCTCCTAACAACTGCTTCCCGTCATCAACAAAAGCACCCTTATTTTTTTCTATATTCTTACCTACCTCTTCAAGACGGTCGCGCGTGTCCATCATTATTTTACGAGGTGATAATTTTTTTCCCGTTTGATTTGCAGGGCATTCACTAGTACACCTACCACATTCAGTACAGGTATACGCATTTAAAAGTTGTACCCAACTCAAATCAACAACATCTGACGTTCCAAATTTTTCTGGGGTGTCATCTTCTCCTTCAGGTGGAGCAGCAAATGGATCAGCTGACGGATCCATCATCAATTTCACTTCTTTGGTAACTGCCTCTAAATTTTTAAACTGACCTAAGGCTGTTAGTTTACCATAGTAGGTATTTGGAAAGGCCAGTAATATATGTAGGTGTTTTGAATAATAAAGATAATTTAAAAAGAATAATATACCCACAATATGCAACCACCAAGCAGTGCGCTCTATTGCAATAACTGTTGCTGTAGATACCCCATCAAAAAGTGGTGCTATGTATTGACTTATAGGAAAACTACCCGCTTGAACATAATGATCGGCACCCACTTGCTGTAGGTGGTAATCAGCACCGTTCATGGTCAAAAAAAGCGTCATTAACACCAACTCTATGTACAGTATTAAGTTACCATCTGCTTTTGGCCAACCTTTCATTTCAGGTTTAACAAATCGTTGTATACGTATGATATTTCTTCTAATCCAAAATACAACAACAGCAACAATAACCAAGCCTGCAAGTATTTCAAAAGTAGCTATCAAAACATCATAAACAACACCTAAGGCGGCAAAAATACGATGCGTCCCCAAAAGTCCGTCAATAATAATTTCAACTACCTCAATGTTAATAATGATAAACCCAACATAAACAATAATATGTAGTAATCCGGCTATAGGCCTTACCACCATTTTGGTTTGTCCAAGGGCAATTTTAGCCATATTTCGCCAACGCTGTGAGGTATTATCAGAGACATCTACATCTTTACCCAACAAAATATTACGGCGAAGCCTACTGATGTTTTTGGCAAAAAAACCAATACCTGCGCATAGCACAATTGCAAAAAGTACATTGGGTAAATACTCCATTTATTTATTTTCTATTATTTTGGCTGGATCATTTTCTGGAACTTCGTATGCCGTCTGTTTTTTACCAAATACAGAAACATTAACATAGCGCTTAGGGTTTAACCTAAAGTCTTGCAACAACAAATTGAGCTCACGAGACGCATTATTCAAGTTGGTATACAATGCTTCGTCCTTCATTAGTTTACCCATGGTTCCGTCTCCACGATCTATTTTTGACATAATATTATTCAAACTAGCCATAGTGGATTCTAAATTTGATAATGTACGCCCAAGTCCTGCATTATTTAAAGAGTCTGATAGATTTGCAAAATTAGCTGTAAGCTTCTCAAAGTTAGCTAAAGAATTGCTCAACTTTTCATCATTATTCTTTAGTAGTGTATTTAAGGTGCTCCCCGCGCCTTTCAAATCATTCATCAATAAACTCAAATCGCTAATAGACTTTCTCAAATCCTTTTTTGCTTTGGTATCTAGAACTTCGTTAACATTAAGCATTACAGAGTCTGCATCCGTCAAAGCTGATTCGAATTTTTCTAGTATTGGCGATAATTTTTGATCTGCAACTTCACTTAAACTAGCTTTTGTGGTTGTTTTTAAGGTATCTTTATTCGCAATAGTAACCCCATCAAAAATAGGATTAATACGCAATCCCTTCCCTCCTATCAAACCCGTATCGTATAATTCTACCGTACTGTTTTTAGAAAAAAGTAAATCTTGATTTACCGAAAAAGTAACCAATAAATTTCCTGATGCGTCTTTAAATTTTATACTATTTACCGTACCAACTTTCTTTCCGTTGATTGATACTGTTGTACCCGCTTGAAGGCCTCCAACGTCTTTATAAACTGCGTATAATGTTAAGTCATCATCAAAAAGTGATGTCGATTTAAGAAAGCTGTAACCAAAAATAACACACAAGGTGCCCATTATGACTATTAAGCCTGTTTTAATTTCCCGAGATAATTTCAAAAGGATAGTTTTATGATTCTAAACAAAATTAGAAATAAATAATTTGACATAGCCATTATTCTGAAACCATTTTTATGGCTTGACTTATAGGAATACGAACACCGTTCTTATAAGCAACGATATACGAGCTTGGATAACCTTTTTTATCAGCTGTTGCTTTTAGCAATTTAGCTTCCTTTAAAGTATTCACATTACCGTACATATAACGAAATAAATTTCGAATAGGTTCTTTAGAAAGCACATCTAAACCGTTAAATTTACTTGGCTCCAATGGAATTTTTTTGACAGTTGCCATTAGTTGTACTTTAAAAACTACATCAGTAGATGGTTTATTGTCTTTCACTTTAGCCGCAACAACTTCTTTCTTAGGAGGTGTCTTTGTTTCAGCAGGTTTAGAAACAACTTCTTTTGCTTTGGCAATTTTAGCAGTTTCAGAAGCTTTGTTCATTTCTGCTTTAGCCTTATCTGCCATTTTTTTGGCATCTTCTACAGGTTTTTCCGTAACAGCACGCTTTACGGTTTCCTTAGCAAGCGTGGTTTCGGGTTTCTTTTTCACAACAACAGCATGCACCTCTTTCATCTCTTCTTTAGAGGCCACTACAGCCGCATCCATATTTCTGTTTGCGGGCGAAACACCATTCTTATAATCTATAATAGCATCTGCTATAGCCTTAGACATTTCTGATTGGCCTTTTTTTGAATTCAAATACGCTCCTTCTTCTTTGTTAGTTAAAAAACCCGTTTCAACGAGCACACTCGGCATAAAAGTTTGGTGTAATACAATAAAACCAGCTTGTTTTACCTGACGGTCTTTACGTTTAAGCTTCTTAGAAAAATTCTCTTGTATACCTTTTGCTAAGGCTATACTTTGATCTAAGAACTCTTCTTGCATTATAGTAAGACCAATAATCGATTCAGGAGAATTAATATCGTAGTTGGCATAGCGCGACTCATAATTATTTTCTAAATAAATTACCGAGTTTTCTTTCTTTGCTATTTCAAAGTTTTGCTTATTGGCATGTAAACCCAATACAAAAGTACCTGCACCATGGGCATTTGAACTATGTGAATCACAATGTACAGAAACAAAAAGATCTGCGTTGGCTTTATTAGCAATTTCACCGCGAACATATAAATCAACAAAAGTATCGTCGTCTCTAGTGTAAATTACTTTTATATTTTTATTCTTTTTTAAAATAGCGCCCACTTTCAATACAATATTGAGGGCAATATCTTTCTCTAAATAACCATTCCCCAAATTTCCAGGATCATGACCACCATGCCCCGCATCGAGTACAACGACAAATTTACCTCCCTTATTTTCTTCGGCTGTTTTTGGCGTAAAAGACGAGTGAAGAAAGAACAATACAAAAAACGGGACAATAAAAAAACGTTTCGTGTTCATATTAATTATGGTTTTTAATAGCTGCTATATGGTTAAAATTATCGTAATACCATACAAACAGAACAAAAAATATATGTAAGTTTGGACTCTCAAAGTCAATCCAAATCTTTACAAAAATAGGATATATTACCTTGATATCAAACAAACATTATTTTCTTTTATTCTGTACGCTATTTTTAGCTGTGGTTTCTGTGAGCGCTCAAGAAGACAATATCATTGCCTTACCCATAAAAGCATTATCAGACAGTATCGTAGCGCCGCTTTTTCCAATTCCGGTAGAAAATGATACGGTTTTGAGAGATTCTACTCAGATTGATTCGAGTAATAGCAAAAAGCCGCTACTACTTGATAAAATTAAATACAAGGCAAAAGATTCTATTATTTTAAGCCAAAAAAATCAAAAAATATACCTGTATAATGAGGCCGAAATTTATTATCAAGACACGGAGCTAAAAGCGGGTATCATAGTGATGGACTATGTCAAAAACGAGGTATATGCAGGGCGATTAAAAGATTCATTGGGTGTTTACTCTCAACTACCATATTTTAAACAAGGTGAAAGTGTGGTAATACCCGACTCCATTCGTTTTAATTTTGACTCTCAAAAAGCACTTATCTTTAATTCGAGAACCGAACAACAGGCAGGTGCTGGGCAATTAGGCAGCGATGCTATGAAAGTATATGCTAAAGTCACCAAAAAGGAGAATGACTCAGTGTACTTTATGGAAGAAGCTAAAATAACCACCGCCGAAGATTCTATAAATCCTGATTATTATATCCGCGTTCGAAAAGCAAAATTAGTACCTAACAAAAAAGTAATTGCTGGCTTGAGTAACATTTATATTGCTGATGTTCCCACCCCTATAGGACTACCCTTTGCTTATTTTCCGCTCAGTGTAGGGCGATCAGCAGGTTTATTGATGCCATCTATTGGTAACGATCCGAACCGAGGGTATTTTCTGCAAAATGGAGGATACTACCTTCCTATTGGCGAAAATGTTGATTTAGAACTTACGGGAGACTTTTACACCAATGGTAGTTGGGGTATTCGGTCGCGTTCAAATTATGCTAAACGCTATAAATATAGAGGTAGTTTTAATTTGCGTTATGAAAACCTAGTCACCAGTCAAAAAGGGTTTAGTGATTTTAGCAATAGTAGGAATTACAACATTCAATTATCACACTCTCAAGACACCAAGGCAAGTCCAAATTCGCGATTCTCCGCTTCCGTAAATTTAGGAAGCAGCCAATACTACAGAAATGCATTAGGCCAAGTAAGTAGTTCAAATCTGTTACGCAATAATTTATCATCGTCAATTTCGTATTCAAAAACTTTTCCTGCCTACCCTTCAATAAATATGAGTGTAACGGCTACTCATAGCCAAAATACATCACCAACAAATACCGATACTGACACCCAAACCGATAATATTCAAATGACACTGCCTACTTTTCAAGGTAGTTTAGAGCGTATTTATCCTTTTGCAAAAAGAGATGGTATCAAAAAAGGCATCATTCAAAATATCAATTTTCAATATGATGTTAATTCTCGCTACCAGTTAACAACTAATGATGATGATTTCGCAAAAAAGGAAATGTTTGATAATGGTAAATTTGGCGCCAAACATCGCATACCACTAAGCACCAATTTTAAAGTTGCTAAGTTTTTCAGTGTTAGTATGGGTGGTAATTATGAAGATGTATGGGCTATAGAAACCTTTAACAAACGCTTTGAAGCTGGTGAAACCGCTACAGACACGGGAAAAGTAGTAACAGACACTATCGCGGGTTTTGACAGATACAACACCTATAACTTTAGCGCTAGCGTTGGAACCACATTATACGGAACTTTCAATTTTGGAGAAGATAAAAAAATTCAAGGCATTAGACACGTAATGAGACCCTCGCTAAGCTATGGCTACGCCCCATCATTTGAGCAGTTTTACGATGAGTATGTAGATGCCAATGGCAAAGTAGTACAATTTAGCAGGTTTGAAGGTACATTAAACGGCGCTCCCAGACTAAACAAATCGAACAGCCTTAGTTTCTCATTAGCCAATACCCTTGAAGCTAAAGTGCGCGATAAAGACACTACAGCAACAGAGCCTAAAAAAATACCTTTATTAAGCAACTTTAATATTTCAACAGGCTATAACTTAGAAGCCGATTCACTAAAAATTAACCCCTTAAATATTAACGGAGGTACTTCTATTTTAGACAATAAAATGTCGATCAACTTTTCTGCAGGCTTAGACCCATATGCTATTGATAATAATGGCACCCGAATTAACACCTTTAACATTAATAACGGAGGTAGCCTATTTCGACTCACCAGAGCTAATATGAATGTAGGATACCATATTACTAGTGAAACTTTTAAAAGAAAAAAAGATGATAAAGAAAATGAAGAGGTACTAGAGGGAGGAGTAAGCCAATACGACTATGCTGCCCAAAGCGAGCTTAACAATCCGCAGGAGAAAGTAGACGAATTTGGTAATGTTATATACGAAGAAGACAAAAGAAAAGACACCGATATTGAAAACCCGCTTTACAAAAATGAAATTCCGTGGGATTTTAATTTAAACTATTCCGCCTCCTATAACAATTCGGCCAGACAGAATGTTTTTGGCAGTCACTCCTTGATGTTCTCAGGAAGTATTCAATTAACACCGAGATGGAAGGTTGGTGGATCTTCAGGTTACGATTTTAAAGGCAAAGGATTTACGCTTACACAATTGCGCTTTGAACGGAAATTAGGCAGTTTTAACCTTCGTTTTAACTGGACACCCTTTGGAACCTACAAAAGGTGGGATTTCTTTATAGGGATAAGCTCAAGCATTCTAAAAGACCTTAAATGGGAAAATAGAAGCCAGCCACCTCGGGTTCGTTGATTGTTATGCCGCATTACAGCATCTTTTTGCCTATCTCGATACATTAAAAAGACTAACAACAAAACACAAGACGATGAAAAAAATAATTAACACTCCTCATGCACCGGCGCCAATAGGCCCATACAACCAAGCAGTTTTAAGTGGTAATACACTTTATATGTCAGGCTCGATTCCCGTAGACCCTGCGACGGGAGCTGTGGTTGATGGCGATATTAAAGCACATACAAAACAATGTATGGAAAATCTTAAAGCCGTATTAGCTGCTGCAGAAATGACTTTTGAAAACGTAGTAAAGACCTCTATTTTTATAGCTGATATGAATCAATTTTCTGAAATAAATGAGGTCTACGCATCATACTTTGATGCTGAAACCGCTCCTGCAAGAGAAACTGTAGAAGTAGCTAACCTGCCAAAATTTGTAAGCATTGAAATTTCAATGATTGCAGTAAAATAGAACTAGTAGACAAAACTATATAACAAGGGTTTGACTTTTTTTTGAAGTCTGACCTTTTTTTTTACTCAAAAATAGCCGTTATGCGTTTTTATAAAATTTCAATAAGGGGGTGTGAAGCCCAACGGTACTAAAATGTACGCTAAGCATTTTATTTAGTTCATTTATATGACCAGTTTTTTAGTTAATAACTGTTTTTAGTAAATATTGAGCTCATTCGGTAGCATAAAGTGGTATTATTTGTAAGTTTATATTTATACACTTTATAAAACTACTATGTTATTTGGTTACGTAAGAAAAAGTAACGAAAGTCAAAAACTTAATCTACAAATTGATGCTTTACTTAAATATGGAGTAAAAGAAAAGAATATTTATACGGATACAATATACGGTGCTAAAGCTAAACGCAAAAGGTAGAACTTCTTTTATCAAAATTAGGTGAGGGTGATGTATTTGTAACTTGGAAACTGGACCGTGTGGCCAGAAGTGTTTCACACCTTACAAAGCTGATTACAGAATTTAATGAACAGGGAATAGATTTTGTAAGTATTCAAGAACCACTTTTAGACACAACAACATCTTACGGTAAATTCATTTTTACAATGTTCTCAGGAATAGCAGAACTTGAAAGGGATATAATTATTGAAAGAACATTAGCTGGTCAGGAAAGCGCTCGACAAAGAGGGGTAAAGTTTGGAGGAAAAAGCGGCTTATCTAAGGAAGCAAAGAAAAAAGCAATTTTAGCAGAAACATATTATCGTGATGAAACAAAAAGTTTATCTATAATTGAAATTATGTGAAATCAAATCCAAACCAACTTTATATAGAACCTCATGTATCAAGGAAGAAGAAATTGTAAAGTATGTGAAGCTTTATTTTGGGATAAAGACCAGAAAGGGGATAATGCTTATTGCGATAAGCACATATCACAAAAGGTTAAATAATGTTTTATTTACGTTATTTATACGTATATTGTACGTATATTAATTATATAGTTATGATACGAAAGGAATTACATTTAGATGAAACAGTTGTTTCAGCCTTAGAGGCCGAAGCTAAAAGACAGAACAGAAGTCTTAAAAACTATTTAGAATATTTGGCTATAGAACAAGCCAAAAAATTAGAAGTTCCTTCAAAGGAATATACGGAAATGATGGATGATATGTTGAATAAATTTGAGAACAATGAAATTGAATTTTCTTCAATTGAAGACGTAATGGTAAGAAATGGCTTATAAAATTAGAATGTCTAAGGATGCTGAAAAGGATTTGATAACGGCTCAATGCTACTATCGTGCAAAAGATTTAGAAGATGAATTTAATGAGGATTTTAAATTACAATTAGAATATTTAAAAGCTAATCCTTATCTAATACAACTGTACTATAGGCAAATCCGGAGGATACATTTTAATCAATTCAAATATTCAATACACTTTATAATAAGAAATGAAATTGTGTATATTTTAAAAATATTAGGTCATAAACAATATTACAATTAAACGATGGAAAAAGATTCAGAACAAGAATTAGGAATTAAGTCCTACTTTACAGATGAAAAACTGACGTTTTCATTTCGTAAATGATTGGTAGCCGATGGAAGCTTAGTAAAAGAAGGGAATAGAAATCAGATATAAAGTTTTATGAATTCTAAAAGTAAAAAGTAATTACTTCCGATGAGATGTGTTGGAATTACCAAGAAAATAGATAGATGTAAAAACAAAGCAGGTTTCTTATTCTGTCGCACCCATAGATCGCAATGGTTAGGATTAGTAACCCTCATAGCTATTGTAGTAAAAATAATTTCGATAGATAATTGCTAAAGTTCAAATAAAGGATGAGGATTTGGAAAGATTATCTCCACTTATATTTAAACATATTAATATGTTAGGTCATTATTCTTTTGAAATTGAAGAAAAATTCTTGAAAGGGAAATTACGCAGTTTAGTAACTCTTAATGAAAAGTTAAAAATTATTCCTTAGCGTACGTTTTAGCACTTTTGTAACCGCAATGTCCCAAAAGACAATCGTTTTTTATGAATAATGACTGTTTACGGCAAGGAGAATCCTTTAAATGAGATGATTTCAATAACATAAGCAGCCTGATTACAATAGGTTAGATGCCTTAGCGTACATTTTCGTACCGATGGGCTTCATACCATACCCCATAAGCTACCCAAAGACCATAGCATCATTACCGCAAGAATACGGGCGGCTACCATCATCACGTACCAACAAGCCTATTTAAGGAGGTTAGATTGTTTCTTTATGAAAATCGACCAAACCTTCGATAGGTCGTTGCCTGATAACACCCACTATTAAATCATTACGTTTTAAAACGGTCGTTAATTCATCTCTTAGATAATGCGCTATACTACCCACAAAATTGATAGGCACTTTTGTCGCCAATTCAAATTGCATAATGTAGTTGTTAACAAACTGCTGAAAGCCCTTATCTATAACACCTTTACAGTAGGGGTGTTCTTTATTTTCAACTAAAAATCGGGCAAAAGTTGCCAAATAGGTATTAGGGTTAGGTTGCTTATACAAATTTTCTTTAATCACATCGGCATCCAAATCATATCCTTTAGCAAATTTCATTGCCAAATCTTGCGGCATTTTATGAAAATAATAGTCGCGAATCAATTTTCTACCAAAGAAATTACCACTACCATCATCCATAGGAATATAGCCAAGTGAAGTAACTTTTTGAAAAAGCTGATGTCCGTCATAATAGCTACAATTTGAACCAGTACCTAAAATACAAACAATACACTGCACTCCAATTTTGGTCGTAGAAAAAATTGCTGCATAGGTATCCTCTTTTATATGCGCTTTACAATTTGGAAAAAAGTCGGAAAAAATATCCTTTAAAAATATTTTCATCCGATCTGTACCACAACCAGCACCATAAAAATGAAGGCGAGTTACCTTTTCTCTATTCTTAGAAAGTTCAAAATTATTAGCCAACCGATCTTCAATAACCGCTTTGGTCAACACTTCAGGACTTAACCCTAATGTTTGTGTAAGAAACAATTGATTTCCTTTTTCATCTAAAGCAATCCAATCGGCCTTGGTAGCGCCGCTATCAACTATCAGTATCATACTATAATTTTAAAAGTAGTGCCCTAAGAATAGCTCAAACTGCTATTCTTAGGTACACTATAATTTCAACTAAATTTATTATAAACTAGCAACGTGCTGAATAAGGTCTACCATTTTGTTAGAAAAACCAGCTTCGTTATCATACCAGCAAATTAGCTTGAAGAATTTTGAGTTTAATTCAATTCCTGCTCCTGCATCAAAAATACTTGTACGCGCATCGCTAACAAAATCTTGAGACACTAAAGCTTCCTCAGTATATCCTAAAACACCATTCAATTCACCTTCAGAGGCTGCTTTAAATGCTTTCTTAATTTCTTCGTAAGAAGTTTCTTTTTCAAGACGTACTGTTAAATCAACTACAGAAACATCAGCAGTTGGCACTCTAAAAGCCATACCTGTAAGTTTTCCTTCTAAAGCAGGAATTACTTTAGTAACTGCTTTTGCTGCACCTGTAGATGCTGGAATAATGTTTAACATAGCACTTCTACCACCTCTCCAATCTTTTCTTGAAGGACCATCAACAGTCATTTGAGTTGCAGTTGTAGCATGCACAGTTGTCATTAAAGCTTCTTCGATACCAAAGTTATCATTAAGTACCTTAGCCATAGGGGCTAAACAGTTTGTTGTACATGATGCATTTGAAACAATTGTATTTGATGCTTTTACTTCGCTATGGTTAACTCCCATAACAAACATAGGCGCATCTTTTGAAGGTGCAGAAATAACTACTTTTTTAGCACCGCCATCAATATGATATTGTGCCATTTCTAAAGTGGTGAAAATACCTGTACACTCTGCAACGATATCGGCTCCAACAGCATCCCATTTAATGTTTTTAGGATCTCTTTCAGCAGTAATACGAACGGTTTTACCATTCACTACCAAGTGACCATCTTTAACTTCAACTGTTCCATCAAATTTTCCGTGTACAGAGTCATATTTCAATAAGTAAGCAAGGTGCTCAACATCTAACAAATCATTGATAGCGACAACATCAACATCGCCCCGTTTAATTGTTGTTCTGAATACCAATCTACCTATTCTTCCAAATCCGTTAATTCCTATTTTCAAATTTCCCATTTTACTTGTTTTTGTATTTCTAATTAGGTTGTCATTATATCAGAAACCCGTATAAGTTCCTTGTCTATTTTTGTGTGTCCTTTTATCGCTTTACTTATTGGTGTAAGTGTCAATTGATTATTTTGAACCCCTACCATAAGGTTTGATTTACCCTCTAAAAGTGTTTCTACAGCCTTCACTCCCATTCTACTTGCTAACACGCGGTCATAACAAGACGGTGCTCCACCACGCTGTAAGTGCCCTAGAACAGAAACTCGAACATCATATACCGGCAAGTGTTCTTCTACGTATTCTTTAAGCTCAAAAACACTCTTACCAATCTTATCGCCCTCTGCTACAATTACAATACTAGAAGATTTTCCAGATTTTTTACTGCGTTTTAAAGACTCTAAAAGACGATCAAGCCCAAGGTTTTCTTCTGGTATAAGAATTTCTTCAGCACCAGCGCCAACACCAACATTGAGTGCAATATGCCCTACGTCTCTCCCCATAACCTCAACAAAAAACAAGCGGTTATGTGAACTAGCCGTATCTCTAATTTTGTCTATTACTTCTACCACCGTGTTACAAGCAGTATCAAACCCTAAGGTATTTGAAGTACCAAAAATATCATTATCAATAGTTCCTGGAATTCCAATTATAGGAAAGTTATATTCCTCATTAAAGATCATAGCTCCTGTAAAACTGCCATCACCACCAATTACTACAAAAGCATCAATACCCTCAGCAACCAATTGTTCGTACGCTTTTTTACGCCCTTCAGGTGTTCTAAACTCTGTACATCTGGCAGATTTTAGAATAGTACCTCCTTTGTTTATAATATTGTTTACACTACGAGCATCCATGGGTTTGAAGTCTCCTTCAATCATTCCTTGATACCCTCTATAAATTCCTACACAGTCTATTTTCAAAAAAGCGCAAGTTCTTACTACCGCACGTATAGCTGCGTTCATTCCAGGAGAATCACCTCCTGATGTAAAAACACCTATTTTTTTTATCTCCGAAGTCATCGTCAAAAATTAAGCTAGCGAAATTAACAAACTTATTCGACTTAAAGAACTGTTGTTTCTCTTATTTGCTTTGGCCAAACATACGAAATCGTTTTCGTTTAATAAAAACATGACTTAATTCAAATAATGCAACATAAAATATACAATTTGTGCAAAAATTATTTTATCTCTTTCGACTTTGGATAAAAGCGAATAAGACTATCTTTACCCATTACAGAAACAGGATTTTTAGCGGGTTTTGGTTCCTTTTTTGGGGGTTCCTTTTTCTTAAACAGCTTATGAAACAACTCCCTAAAACTATCAAAATCAACCTCATAAGACAAACCTGCACCTTGGGTGGTCCCTATTCGATCTGCTAAATAGTTTTGTATTTCACTTTCACGACTAAAAAACTTCGCACTTAACGTACCTTCTTCATTTAAAAGCACTTGTATTTCAAAATCACCCGCAACAATAGTTTCTGTAGCCCCACCAACAGGCACACCTACCTTACCATTAAACAACACACGATCACTAATTTTAGTAGACACAGTTACTCCAAACCTACTATCGGTATTTACATCAGAATTTCTGTCTCTTATTCCTTGTTGAAAATCTACCCCAAATTGAAATTTATCATCTTCACTGCTTATCAATTGATTTAACAAACCCGTAACCGATTGTGCTAAATTACCCGTAATAGCTGCTCCATTAATACCACTTTGATCACTAACAAAAGCCCCTTGCGCCAATAAAAATATGGCGTTTCGCTCTTCTACGGTAGGATCTTGAAGGCGATACTCTAGTTCAGATCGAACAATTGAATTAGTACTAGGAAACTCAATATTAAAATCAATATTAGGACTTTCAAGCTCTCCCGTCAACCCTATCACCACATCGGTTGGAATACTTCTACTATATGATGTATTATCAAGTAATGGCGCTGGATTTGCATTTAATGAATATACCGCCTCCATACTTAACAAAGCCGCCAGCGGATCAGAATCCCAAACGATAGTTCCTCCGGGTTTTACATTAAAAGTTTTATCAATCACCCCTCCATATTTGTAGTGATACTGTCCCGTAACTACTACAAAATCACCGTACATCTCAAATTTCCCTCTGGTATTTATCTTTAACAACACAATACCCTCCCCTGTTCCTTTTAGCGTGCTACCCGTTTTTACATCAGTTACAATAGCAACTTCAGCATCAGGAGTTACCTCTAAATCAAATTCTAACTCTAAACCTTCAACATCATTTAACACTCTTTGCTCATCTACACTTATAGGGTTATTCTTATCGATAAAATTTATAAAAGAATAATCTCCCAACGAAGCAACATCACTTAAGGGAATGCTTAGTGAGGTACCCTTAGCTGTTTTACCATCAACTTTTATTGTTAGTGCTTTAGTTGAACCATAAATTCTACCCGTTCCATTTAAAAAACCCTTTCCGTAATAAAGCTCATCTTCATCATACTCCGTATTCAATATCAATAAGCGATCATTGTTGGTATTTACATTAAGATCAAGAAGCCAGTCCTTAAAATAGGAATGGTTAATAGTACCATTAAGCGTAGCTTTTGTTTGTTTTGTTATGTCTGTTATTGCTATTTGATCAAAATCAAAGGTTTGATCAGCTAATACAACACGAGAATTTGGAGCAAAGCTATAATCAACATTTAAATAAGGAACGGCAATACCGGCATTATTCAAAGTGAGTAAGCCTTTCATAGACGGATTATCTACATCGCCATTAATACGCACACTTCCGTTTAACCCTCCTCTAATACGATCAATAACCCCATCACCCAAAGGGCTAAATGGCGCTAGATCAAAATCTCTAAAATTAGCTAGCAATTGCGCTTGGGGCATTTCCCCTTTATTGACAATATTACCCACCAAACCTAATTTTTCAATGCCATTATCTGATATCTGCGTGTTTACAACAAAATCAGTCAAATCTTTATTACCTACAATACCCATCGATAAATCACCTAAACGAAAACCATTTACTGTAAAATTATCGATACCCAAGTTTGAAGAAGGTAAGTAAATACCATCTTTTTGAAACACATTTAAAGTACCATTTACTTCTCCGTTAAGATCTAAGTGCTCAATCACTGGCGCTATCTTATCTAAAGACACTATTTTGAATTCCAACTGAAGATCTTTAAAAGTAGAATCGGCAAATTGCCCACGAAGGCGAATTTGCTCTTTTTCACTATTATGCATTACAATTTCTTCAATAGTAACACTATCTAACGTTTTATTTAAAACAACTTTATTTTTAGAATCACCGTTTTTATTTAAATCCCAGATGTTACCCTTAAAACTTACATTTGATTTTTTAAGTCCAATAACCGACTTCTTGTCTTTAGTAAAAGTATGGTAGAAGTTAAGATTGTAACTATCATTATATTCACTCCCTCCCTTAAACTCTGCCCTAAAAAACAAGGTGTCTTTTAACGTGGTATTTATCATACTAAAATCTTTCACATCATAATAAGTTGTAGAAAGATCACCAACAGAAACAAAGGTGTTAAAAAGTGGATTTTTATTATCTATTTTAACCTCAATCTTATCCGCTTCATTACCAAATGCAGAAATACTGGGCGATTTAAAATTTAATTTAAAATCACCTTCATCAGCAACGATACTACCCTTAATAAAGGTGTTTGGATCAAACTTAATTTCAGGAAAAAAGACATCAACAATTTTATTGTAAATTTTAAAATTGAAAGCCAGCGTTTGGCCATCAGAAATTTTAAACGGGCGGTAGTTAGTATATACCGTACCCAATGAATTTTGTATTAATTTTCCTAACTCTTCTACCTTAAATTTACCTTTTACGTAACCCGTAATAATATCTTTTGAATTGATGTCTATCTTTCGCACAGAATCATTTTCAAAGGTGGAAGAAACCTTAAAATCTTCAAAGTAATAGGTGTCGTTCTTATTTTGAAAATTTGTTTTCGTGAATTTTATATCACCAACAATATTATCAAGTGTATTTCCCGTAACGTCCATATTCACCTTTCCTTTGAAAATGGAAACACTATCCTTAATAAAGTTCAATTTTTTTAGATCAGCATAACCTACATTAGCAATGAAATTGAAATTATTATTAGCTTCCGCAAATTCTGCCAAGCCCTTAAAACTAAATTGTAAATTTTTGTCATCAGCAACCAACGAACCATCAAATAATTGATCTTTTACAAGTCCTGAAACTTTAATGTTTTCATATTTATAATCATTAAAATCTAACGTATAAATTTGCCCAACAACCTCTGTGTTTAAATTTTCTTTGACAAAACCTTTTCCTTCTACCTTAAAATCTAAATTGGCTTTACCCAAAATATCAGTACCTGCAAAACTACCCAAATCAAAATCTATCAACGAAACAAAACCATCGTAACTCGCGTTAGCTATATTATTGATATCAGTTAACCTCAAATCAGCATAGCTGCTTCCCACATCAGAATTCAAATTTATTTTGGCATCAATAGCTGTCTCACTAACGCGGGCATCACCACGTATAGTAAATTGTCCCAACTTCTTAAAAGTTGCGGGTAATGTTCCTAAAAAATTGGGCAATAAAGATCGTAATTCATAATAGTTGGTAATACCTTTTTTAATTTTAGCGTCTAGTACAAAAGGCCTGGTTTTGCTAAACATATTTTTAAAATTAAAATCTCCACGTATACCCGTATTATCAGATTGTACAAATAGTTTTTCAGCATTTAAATCATTCAAAACTCCATTTACGTGACTCGAAAACAACACCTCTTTGCCACTACCAAAATTGTCGTAAAACAAATTAATCTCATCAAAAGCGATTTTCGATTCTTCAAATGCTGCTACTAGCTGAACTTTGTTTAAAAAATCTCCAAAATCTTTTCTTTCATAATCAAAAACAAGATTACCGTTTAATGTTGATTTTGGCGTTTCAATCCTCAAAGAATCAAAGCGCATTTGCTGCTTGGTGTATTTAAAATCTGTCGATAGCTTATCGACGTACAATCCTCTACTGCTATAAAAAGACAATGTTTCAATATCAGCTGCTACATCTGGCCCTAGTATTTGAAAATCATTTGCAGAAATATTTAAATGCTTAAAATTTAGCATTTCTTGTGTTTCTAAATTTTCATCTATCAGTTTAAATCTACTATTCGCTATCTCAACATTAGATGACGAAAAAAAGAAAGGCGGAACACCAGGTGCTCTAGGCTTACCATCATCAAGTTTATCTATAAAAATCTCTAAATTTGTATCCCTTTCACCATAATAGGTTTTTAGCTTAAAATTTAATGAATCAACAGCGATATCACCCAATTCTAATGTCCCAGAAACAAGATTACGCATACTTAAAATGGATGTTGACAACCTATCTACATAAAAAAGCGTATCCTTTTGATAATCTTCAACATATACCCCTTTTAAAGTAGTATTCCATGAAATAAGCGATAGTTGAAGGCGATCAATATTGATATTAGTGCCAAATTCTTCGTTAATTGAATTTGTAGCAAACTTTGCAAAGCGTGTTTGAACTATAGGCAAGGAAAGCACTATAGTACCTAAAACACAGATAAGCAAAAGCACCAAGACGGTACGCAACAATATTTTTCTAAGTTTTTTGATAGGACTATATGTTTTACCTTTGTACTCCAATTTTTATTCCAAACCTTGTGGGAAAAGAAACTATTTATACACTTGCCATAGAATCTTCTTGTGATGACACTTCTGCTGCTGTTTTATGCAATAAAAAAGTACTAAGCAATGTTGTTGCTACACAAAAAATTCATGAGGCTTATGGGGGCGTTGTTCCCGAACTTGCGTCTAGAGCACATCAACAAAATATTATTCCGGTAGTGCATCAAGCCTTAATGAGCGCAAATATCGACAAAAAACAGTTATCAGCAATAGCTTTTACCCAAGGTCCGGGACTTATGGGTTCTTTATTGGTAGGTACCTCCTTTTCAAAATCACTAGCAATGGGATTGCAGCTCCCGCTTATCGCTGTCAATCATATGCAAGCGCACATTTTAGCGCACTTTATAGAAGACGAAAACACAACAGCTCCTCCTTTTCCTTTTTTAGCAATGACCATTAGCGGAGGCCATACCCAAATTGTTCTTGTAAAAGATTATTTTGATATGGAAATTTTAGGAGAAACTCTCGATGATGCGGTGGGCGAAGCTTTTGATAAAAGCGCAAAAATATTAGGCCTACCCTACCCCGGAGGACCACTAATTGACAAGTATGCCAAACTAGGAAACCCCACCGCATTCTCTTTTTCAAAACCTAAAGTTGATGGTTTAAATTTTAGCTTCAGCGGCTTAAAAACAGGTATTTTATATTTTGTTCAACGTGAAGTAAAAAAGAATCCTAATTTTATTGCTGAAAATTTAAATGATATTTGCGCCTCTATTCAACATACTATTGTTGCTATATTAATGGACAAACTAAAAAAAGCTGTTAAGCAAACACAGGTTAGCCATATTGCTATAGGCGGAGGCGTGTCAGCGAATTCTGGTATTCGTACAGCACTTACCAATGCTTCAAAAACGCATGGTTGGTCTACCTATATTCCTAAATTTGAATATTGTACAGATAATGCTGCTATGATTGGCATTGTAGGTTACTTAAAACACCAAAAAGGTCTTTTTTCAGATCAAAATATTACAGCAAAGGCAAGATATGCCATTGAAAATAAAAAAAATACGAACTAATGTCTGGCTCGAACCAGACACTAACTATTAATTCTAGTTTATGCAATTATTCTACAACCCCGAATTAGACAACAGTGCTTCACAATTTGTTTTTAATTCAGAAGAAAGTAAGCACCTAATAAAAGTGCTCAGAAAAAAAGAAGGCGACCTGGTACATATCACAAATGGTAAAGGCTATTTATACGAAGCCAAAATAATTACTGCTGATGCTAAAAAATGTAAGGCTGAAATTGTTGATGTAGACAAAAAGCATCGAAAAATGCACTGGTTTCATTTGGTTGTTGCCCCAACAAAAATGAATGACCGTTTTGAATGGTTTTTAGAAAAGGCCACTGAAATTGGTGTAAATGAAATTACACCTATAATTTGCGAAAACTCAGAGCGAAAAATAATAAAGCCAGAACGTATGCAAAAGGTTATTCAATCTGCCATGAAACAATCATTGCAAACCTATTTACCCAAATTAAACGACGCTATTACTTACAAAGACTTTATCGCTAAACCCCATGAAGGATTGCTTTTTATTGCGCATTGTGAAGATGAAGAAAAATTAGACTTAAAAAGAAGGGTAGCTCCTGACAAAGACGTCACTGTTTTAATTGGTCCGGAGGGAGATTTTTCAAAAACAGAGATAAAACTGGCTTATGAAAATGGTTTTTTACCAGTTTCCCTTGGCGAAAATAGACTTCGCACAGAAACTGCAGCAATAGTCGCTTGCACTACGGTTAACCTGATAAATAACGGATAAAAAAAATGCTCCACCGAAACCCAAGGGGGTTAGGTGGAGCTCCAAACAAACAACATCTCTAAACACTATTCACCCAGATGCTGCTTTACAGCACCCGTAATATCATAATTTTCTCGCTCAACAAGTACGATTAAATTTAGCTTGTCGGCAGTTGTAACAACTTCAGGAATTGCAATGTCAACATGCCCATTATCAGTTGAAAGCGGTATTATTTTTTCACTTACAACAATATTACTATTGTGTAATGTTTTATTTCTGTTCTCCCCTCGCTTTACATTGGTACTACGCTGATCAATCACCAACAAAGCGCGCAGCACTTTATTCTCAATTGCTCCTGCTACTTCATAATTGAAGGCAACTTTATCAGCACTATTATTCACTTTATTCAACTCTATTTTATTTGCTGATTTCACTTTACTATACCCCTTAATTTTAGTGTATAATTTTGTCGCGCTTGAACCCACAAAATGTTCTTTTCCATTCACGACCACTTGCGGCGTGTAATTACTGTTATTGCGAAATTTTATATTGTATTTTCGTTGTTTTCTGGCATACTTAGCATCACTAAAAGGATCTTCCCAACCGATATAATTCCAATAATCAACGTGATATGAAAGCGCAAACACCTCATTTTGATACTCCTTCTTCACTTGTTGCAACAAACGGTCAGCTGACGGACAACTCGAACAGCCCTGTGAAGTAAACAACTCCAACACCACAATAGGCTCATAAACACCCACTTCTGTATCAATTGACACCTCCTCCTTCGTTTCAATATTGGCAGTAAATGCCATAATTACAAAACCTAATCCCACAATTAATAGGATATAAATATTTTTCAACATGATATTGCTTAAATTTGGTGAATTCTATTATTTAGTACGAAGAGTCATGAAACACCTTACGCAAGTAGTATTCATTTTTAGTTTTTTAACATCTGTTTGTGTTTACAGCCAAGAAATAGCTATTTTAAAATATAAGGGAGGAGGCGATTGGTACGCCAACCCCACGGCACTACCAAATCTCATAAAGTTCTGCAATGAGCGTATTTCTACCAAAATAAATGAAAAGCCGCAAACCGTTGAAGTTGGTAATGTCACCATTTTTCAATACCCTTTTCTTCATATGACAGGACATGGTAATGTTGTTTTCTCAGAAGAAGAAGCTGAAAATTTACGAACTTATTTACTAGCTGGGGGTTTTCTGCACATTGATGATAATTATGGTATGGAGCCTTACCTAAGAAAAGCCCTCGCGCAAGTATTTCCTGATAAAGAATTAATTGAACTTGGCGCAGACCACCCTATTTTTTCCCAAGTATACCCATTTCCCGAGGGGCTACCAAAAATTCATGAACACGACGGCAAAAGGCCACAGGCCTTTGGTATATTTCATGAAAACCGTTTAGTTTTACTTTTCACCTTTGAATCTGACCTAGGTGATGGCTGGGAAGACCCCAGTGTTCACAACGATCCTACCGAAGTACGTACAAAAGCATTACAAATGGGCGCCAACATTATTTCATACGCCTTTAACAACTAAACCATCGTATTTTTTTTCAACAACTAAATCACACAAGCACATCATGACTGCCAAAACCCTATCAGAAGGTATTTTAAGAGCTCTTGCGATAATAGTAGGTATATTACTGTTACTATACTTTCTATATCAAATAAGCTCGGTTATTCTTTATATTTCTATAGCCGCCATCATATCACTTATCGGACGTCCTATTGTTTTATTCTTGCAAAATAAATTGAAATTCAACAGTACTTTAGCCGTAATTGCCACAATGGTATTTCTTATTGGTATTATCGTTGGCATTATAGCTTTATTTGTACCCCTATTGGTTCACCAAGGACAAAACTTGTCACTATTAAATATAGATGCGCTCCAAAATAACCTAGAAAATCTATACCATCAAATCACCAATTATTTCGGAATTAGCTCCGCCGAAATTGGACAAGGAGTTAAAAATTCTAAGATTTTGGCCAATGTTGATTTTGGTTTTATTCCTAACTTTTTAAACTCCTTCATTGGCATTTTGGGTAGTTTAAGCATTGGTCTTTTTTCAGTACTTTTTATCGCCTTTTTCTTTTTAAAGGATAGCAAATTATTTGAAGAAGGCCTCATGATTCTTGTTCCTGACAACAAAGAAAGTCGCCTAAAAAAATCAATCAATGTTATCAAAGATTTACTGTCTAGATATTTTGTTGGACTAGTATTTCAAATTCTAATTTTGTTTGTTTTTTACGCTATTATCCTCTTTGTAATTGGTATTGAAAATGCCATCGTAATTGCCTTTCTCTGCGCCCTGTTAAATCTAATTCCTTATGTGGGTCCAATCATCGGCGGAGTACTCATGTTAACACTCACAATGACGAGTAATATCGGATCAGATTTTAGCTCCGTAATTCTACCAAAAGCAATCAAAGTTATGTGTGGATTTGCAGTCGGTCAACTCATAGATAATTTCATCTCGCAACCCCGAATTTTTTCGCAAAGTGTAAAGTCACATCCCCTAGAAATTTTTTTAGTAATCATCATTGGAGGATTACTTTTTGGCATAGCAGGAATGATTGTAGCAGTACCTGGTTACACGGCAATAAAGGTCATTTTAAAGGAATTTTTATCAGAAAATAAGATTGTAAAATCGCTGACTAAAAACTTATAGTAAAACTTTGAATAAAAATATATTAAATACTGGTGTACAACAATTTATAACAGAAAAATTAGATGCTGACATCATGTCAGTTTTATTAAAAAAACCGCCTTTCTCAGAAGTTACTGCTCAAGAACTTGCACAGCAGATAGAAAGCAAAAAAAAATGTCAAAAAAAGCTCCCTACGTGGTTTAACACCCCCAACATTTATTACCCAAAAAAGATACATATTGAGCAAACATCATCTGAAATTACCGCCCAATATAAAGCTGAAATTGTAACAGGAAAATCACTGATCGACTTAACTGGAGGGTTAGGTATAGACAGCTATTTTTTTGCTAAAAAAATAGCTACTATTTTGCATTGCGAAACCAACACTAATCTTGCCGAAATAGCCGCTCATAATTTTAAAATTCTCAACGTAAAAAACATACAAAATCACTCACTAGATGCTATCGATTTTTTACAACAAACAACCCAAAACTTTGATTGGATTTACATAGATCCGTCTCGAAGAAATGACACTAAAGGAAAGGTTTTTTTACTATCAGATTGCACGCCAGATATTACTGAACATCTAACATTATTTTTCGAAAAATCTGACAATATCTTAATTAAAACTGCCCCCCTTTTAGATATTTCTGCAGGACTAGCTGAACTAAAAAATGTTAAAGAAATACATATCGTTGCCGTACATAATGAAGTAAAAGAATTGCTTTGGGTTTTGAAAAAAGGTTATAAAAATGAGGTGGTAATAAAAACAATAAATCATGGCAAAGCAGCAAACCAAACTTTTAATTTCAACCTATCAGAAGAAAAAAGAGCGCTTTCAACGTTTCAAGAGCCGCAAACCTATTTATATGAACCCAATGCTGCTATTTTAAAATCGGGCGGATTTAGAACGATTGGGCAGCAACATGCTTTGCACAAGCTTCATGAGCATACACATCTATATACTTCAGAAAAACTAATCGCTTTCCCAGGAAGACGCTTTAAAATTGATAAGACTGTTCCTTACAACAAAAAAAGCCTAAAAGAACTCCAAGTACGCAATGCCAACATCAGTACTAGAAACTTCCCTGAGAGCGTTGCAAGCATTCGTAAAAAGTTTAAAATTAAAGATGGAGGTGATATCTTTCTATTCTTTGTTAAGAATTGCTTCAACAAACACCAAATCCTTGTTTGTTCTAAGGTTTGAATTTTTATGATTTTAAAGTTCAATCTAGAAAAAGCGCTTATTTTTCATACTACCCCTTACCGTGCCATCATCTTCAAACAAATTCTAAATAAAAAATAATTACATCGACCGTTGTAATTAAACATATTGAATTACTTAGAAAATGTTTTCAATATCTCAAACAAATTAATGTATCATATTGATAATTATGAAATAATTTAGTATAATTACCAAAGATTTGTGCTTTAATTAACACAATACAAGCATGATACCTAAAATTTCAATCAATCAACACTAATTTCAAATTAACAACTTAAAACTTATGGATCTAAAACGTGATTACATTTTGTTTAAGATCAAAAGAAAAACTAGTTCTTTTGGTTTTTGGCTTTTATCGATGGTAATTTGTCTTGGAACACAGTATCTAAAGGCAAACACAGAGACAGGTTTAAATTGGACTGACTCAGACATTATTTTTCAGTCAACAGTTACAGGAACAGTAACCGATGCTACAGGCACACCCCTACCTGGTGCCAATGTTGTAGTAAAAGGTACTACCAATGGCACACAGACTGATTTTGATGGAAACTACACGCTTAATGTAGATGATGATGCTACTCTTATTTTTAGTTATTTAGGATTCGTTACCCAAGAGATTGCTGTTAAAGGCAATACTACTGTAAACGCAACCATGACTGAAGATGCAGCAGCACTTGACGAAGTTGTTGTAACTGGTTATTCTACAGAAACCAAACGAGAAACCACAGCAGCAGTTTCTGTTGTAAAATCAGAAGAATTAGCAGCTATTCCAACAGGAAATATCGAACAAGGTCTACAAGGTCGCGTTGCAGGTGTAGTTGTACTAACCAACGGTCAACCAGGTTCCACTAGTCAAATTCGTGTTCGTGGATTTGGAGCATTTGGAGGTAATGAACCACTTTATATTGTCGATGGTGTTCCAGTAAACAATACAGAATTCATCAATCCAGACGATGTAGCTTCGACTTCTGTATGGAAAGATGCTGCTGCTGCTTCTATATACGGAGCAAGAGCTGCAAATGGGGTAATTGTAATCACAACAAAACAAGGATCCAGAAACAAAAGAAAAACCAAGTTCACTATAAATGTTACAAGTGGAGTTACCGACCCCAATGTGGGTGGAGCACCTAAGCAACTTAATCCAAGAGATATGGCAATATGGACACATAGAGCCTATGAGAACAATGCAGCTGCAAATGGCACTCCTGTTGAGTATTCACATCCACAATATGGTAGTAATCCAACCCCAACTTTTCCAGACTATTTGCATGCTGACGGTCAAAATGGAGTTAATGAAGCAGATATTAATTTAGCCCAAATTAGAGCTAATTATGAAGCTAATCCTGAAAATGTATTTTTAATTCGTCCTAATTTGGAAGGCACTAATTGGTATAAAGAACTAACACGTATAGCCCCGGTATCAAGGGTTTCTTTAGGTTTTGATGGCGGAAATGAAAATGGTAGGTTTTACATGGGAATATCAGCACAAAACCAAGCAGGTATTTTACTTGAAAATGATTTTTCTCGATACACCGCCCGCTTTAATTCTGAATGGGACTTAAAGTCCTGGCTAAGTATAGGTCAAAACTTCCAAGCAACTTACCGTTCAGCAAAAGGCGGTTTTGGAGGTGATGGTGGTATTAGTGGTGCGGATGACGAGTCTGTAATCTTATCCGTACTTAGAATGCCTACAATTATTCCTGTTTACGATGAATTTGGTAGTTATGCCAGTACCCGAGCAGCGGGGTTCAATAATCCTCGTAATCCAGTTAGACAGCAGGTTTTAAATCAAGGCGATGACAAAAATTATTCTATTGGAGGCTTTGGAAATCTTTATGCCTTAATAAAACCTTTTGAAGGGTTAACATTAAGAACCAGTTTAGGTGGGTCATACAGTAATGATGCCTATGTTAATTACAACTACAGATATCTAGGAGATTCAGAACCAGAAGCAAGCAACTCATTTTCAGAAGGAGGAGGATACTTCTTCAATTACACCTTTACAAATACTGTTACCTATGAAAAGTTATTTGGAAAACACAAATTATATGCATTAGCTGGTTATGAAGCACTAAACACGGGAGCTGGAAGAAGATTTAATGGAAGTGGTATAAATCCTTTTTCTACAGATCTTGACTTTCAAAACTTAAGTGTTGTGCAAAGCCCAAACGTAAACAGTTTTCAGTTTAAAGGAGTTAATTTTGCTTCAGTATTTGGGCAAATCAAATATAACTTTGATGAAAGATATTACATTTCAGGAGTTTTACGTAGAGATGGCTCATCCCGTTTTGGAGGTAATAATCGTTATGGTGTCTTTCCGGCCTTATCAGCATCTTGGAGAGTAATTGCAGAATCATTTATGCAAAATCAAGATTTTATTTCCGATTTTAAAATCCGTGCTGGTTGGGGAGAAATGGGTAATTCAAATAATGTAGACCCTAACAATCAATATTCTTTATTTGCTTCCAATAAAGGTAGCACGTTTTATCCCGTAGAGGGGCAAAATAGTGGCGCAAATGAAGGTTTTGCCCAAAGTAGAATTGGCAACCCTAACGCCAAGTGGGAGACAAGTACTCAAACCAATGTTGGATTTGATTTAGGGTTATTTAATGATAAAATAAATGTAGAATTAGATTGGTGGAAAAAAGTTAATACAGACCTTCTATATCAAGTACCCTTAGCTGGTGTAACTGGTAATTTTGCATCTGCTCCCGCAGTAAATGTTGCTGAAATGTTAAATCAGGGTGTTGACATACAAATAAGTGGTAGAGGTAACTTTACTGAAGATTTAAGTTTTGAATTAACACTTAACGGTGCTTTTCTAAAAAATGAAATTACCTCTTTAGCTCCTGGTATTGATTTTTTTGAAGGTAGAAACGGACAAGCATTCAGAGGAATCTCTCCACCTCGAAATGCCGTTGGACAACCTTTATCTTCTTTCTTTGGCTACAAGGTAATTGGGTATTTTAATTCGGAAGAAGAAGTAGCTAATTCTCCAGCTCAAGACGGTAAAGGTTTAGGGAGATTCCGATATGCAGATATTGATGGTAGCGGAGACATTACGCCTGAAGATAGAACATGGATTGGAGACCCAGTACCAGATTTTCAAGGTGGTGCAGTTTTAAATTTAAAATACAAGAATTTAGAGTTTGAAACCTATTGGTCTGGAGAAACTGGAAGAGATATTTTTAATCAAGTAAAATGGTTTACTGACTTTTTTGGATCCTTTGAAGGTTCTGCAAAAGGCGCTGCGGCTTTTAAATCATGGACTCCGGAGTTAGGCAATAATGCAGAGGCACCTATCTGGGAAAGTGCTTCAAACCTGAGTACAAATGGTGCTGCCAACTCGTGGTATGTTGAAAACGGAAATTACATAAGACTACAAAGGCTATATTTAGGCTACAGTTTTGATAGTGATTTGGTTGAAAAAATGGGGCTTTCAAAATTAAAATTAGGCCTTTCAGCTAATAACGTTTGGACTATTACGAAATATAGAGGTCTTGACCCTGTTGTTGGTGGAGCAGATACTTCTTTTGGTGTAGATGTTGGTAACTATCCAGTAACACCAAGTTATCTAATAAGCTTAGAAGTTGGTTTATAATTAGTTATTCGAATATTTTAAAAAATAATATCTTTAAATAAAATTAAATGATGAAAGCAATTTTTAAACTTAAAAAAATTAGTATTCTGTCTATAGGACTTCTCATGTTTGGAGTATCCTGTAGTGATGAATTTTTAGAAGTCCTGCCTACAGGTTCCTTAGCAGATGCACAAGTCAATACCAAAGATGGTGTTGAAGGCTTGTTAATTGGAACGTATGCAGCACTTAATGGCGTATTTGGAAATCGATTTGAAGGTCCAAATCACTGGGTTACTGGATCCATTATGGGGGGAGAAGCTAATAAAGGTACAGACGCTGGCGATTACTCTACCATAAATCCATTCCAAAGATATGAACATGATCCTACTAACGGAGATATAAATAATTATTGGAGAGGTCGTTTTGAAGGAGTGGTACGAGCCAATACTGTTTTGAAAGCTCTTGCCAAAGCTACAGATATTGTTCCTGAAGATGCTGCAAGAATTGCAGGAGAAACTAGATTATTGAGAGGTCATTTTTATTTTGATTTAAAAAAACACTTCAATAATATTCCTGTTTTTGATGAGAACGTTGAATCAATAGAAATCCCGCTTATCCCTAACAATGGTGATGCTTGGGCGCAAATAGAAGCTGATTTTCAATATGCTTTTGATAATTTACCTGCAGAAAATGGAGCCGGTAGAGTTAACAAATGGGCTGCAGCTGCTTATATGGGTAAAGCAAAATTATACCAACAGAAATACGCAGAAGCAAAAACTTGGTTTGATGAAGTTATTGAAAAAGGAGTTACCTCAAATGGCCTGAAATACGCCTTACTTGACAGCTACCCTCAAATTTACAATGCTGAAAATGACAATCATGCAGAAGCGGTAATGGATGTAGAATCTGCCAACAACACAGGCAGTACACAAAATGCAAATTATTTTGATGATTTAAATTACCCCTACAACACAGGACCTGATGGCCCAGGTAATTGCTGTGGTTTTTTTCAGCCTAGTTTTGAACTTGCTAATTCATTTAGAACAGCCGATGGCTTACCTTTATTAGACAAAAGCTACAATTCTAGCGAAAATGCCTTAGTTAACGACTATAACATTGAATCTGACGAGCCTTTTACTCCAGATGCAGGACCTCTTGACCCCAGAATTGATCATTCCATTGGCAGAAGAGGTATTCCCTATCTTGATTGGATTCCGCACCCTGGAAAAGCATGGATTAGAAGTCAACCTTATGCAGGGCCGTATTCACCTAAAAAATATATCTACTACCGATCACAAGAGAACTCATTTACCGACGGTAGCTCATGGACTAGAGGCTATGCTATTATGAACTATACCATTATTCGTTTTGCAGATGTATTGCTAATGGCGGCTGAAGCAGAAATTGAAGCGGGGAGTTTAGACAAAGCCTTAGAGTACGTAAACAGAGTAAGAGCAAGAGCAGCAAATACTGCGCATTGGGTTAAAAATGATGACGGATCCAATGCTGCTAATTACATGATCTCTGAATACGATTCGTTCCCAGATAAAGAGTTTGCTACAAAAGCGGTACGCTTTGAACGAAAATTAGAACTCTCTGGAGAAGGTCATCGTTTCTTTGACCTCGTTAGATGGGGTGTAGCCGAAGAAGAACTAAATGATTATTTGAATTACGAATCTACATTACTAGTTACAAAATTTGGTGGTGCAAGTTTCACAGCAGGTAAAAACGAATATTATCCTATTCCACAATCTCAAATAGATATTCAAGGTGCTGATGTGCTTACTCAAAACCCAGGATACTAATAACGTTGTTTTAGTAAATTACACAAAAAAAAGCTGCTTTAAAAGCAGCTTTTTTTTGTGTAATTGATCCATCTTTGTATATTTAATTCATACCAAATGAAACGCACCTATGAATCGAAAAATAGTCCTGATTTACAAATATATAGTACCCGCCTTTGTACTATTGTTTACGATTGAGGCGTGCAAAAAAAAAACTTCGCCAACACTATTTACTAAGGTTGATACGTCTTTTTCAGGATTAAATTTCAACAATAAGCTTATAGAAAATGACTCTATCAATATTTTAGATAATGAATTTGTTTATAATGGTGCTGGAGTAGCAATAGGAGACATAAATGGTGACGGACTTGATGACGTTTTTTTTGCTGGTAATCAAGTTGACAATAAACTATTTTTAAACCAAGGTAAATTAAAATTTAGCGATGTCTCAAAGCAAGCAAAAATTGGCAAACCTGATTCGTTAATGTGGTCTTCAGGCGTTACCATAATTGACATTAATAATGACAACCGCCTAGACATTTATGTATGTAATACCTTTAGAAAAAATGCTGAGCAACGTAACAATCTTTTGTACGTAAATCAAGGTAATAATGCGCAAGGAATCCCCGTATTTAAAGAATTAGCCGCTGCTTATGGAATTAACGATAATAGTTATTCATCACATGCACAATTCGTAGATTATGATTTGGATGGTGATCTTGACTTATGGATTGGCGTTAATCGTATTGAAGGTATTAACCCTAGCGAATTTAGACCTAGTGAAGATGATGGTACATCAAAAAGTAAAGATATACTTTATAAAAACGAGGGAAATGATAGTATTTCTCATCCATTATTTATTGCTGTTTCTGAAAAGGCAGGTATTCGATATCACGGCTACAGTCATAGTACCTTAATACATGATTTTAACGATGATGGATGGCCAGATTTTTATGTCGCCAATGATTTTTTAAGTAACGATTTGGTATACATAAACAATCAAGATGGTACTTTCACAAACCGAGCAGGTGATATTTTTAAACATTTTAGCCTTTCTTCGATGGGAAGCGATATTGCCGACATAGACAATAATGGTCGTATGGATATCTATACTACAGAAATGCAACCCTATTACAACAAACGAAAAAAGCTATTTCAAGGACCTAGTAGCTACGCCAAAGAAATATTTACTAAAAAATATAAATTCGAACATCAATACGCTCGAAACACCTTGCAAATAAATCAAGGTTTTAACCCTGAAACTGGCTTACCAATTTTCAGTGATATAGGAATGTTTGCTGGTGTTCAAGAAACAGATTGGAGCTGGGCTCCCCTATTCGCTGACTATGACAATGATGGTTGGCAAGATCTTTTTATTACCAATGGATTCCCTAAAGATGTAACAGATAGAGATTTTGGAGATTTTCGAATCACTGCTAGTAGACTGGTAAGTAAACAAAAATTGATTGCTGCAATACCTGAAATTAAAATTCCCAATTTTATTTTCAAAAATAATCACGACACTACTTTTGATGATTTTACGAAAAAATGGGGATTAGATATAAACTCCTTTTCTAGTGGTGCGGCCTATGGAGATTTAGATAACGATGGAGATTTAGATTTAGTCATTAACAATATTAATGACCCTGCTTTACTCTTTGAAAATAACAGCACCCAGCTTTATCCTAACCAACATTTTCTCAGACTTCGCTTACATGGTAAAGAGAAAAACGAAAAAGCTATAGGAGCAACAGCACAAATTTATACGAACAATGCTACTCAAAAAAAATCAATACTCTCTGGGAGAGGATATCTTTCTCAACCTGAACAAACGCTTCACTTTGGTCTAGGAGAGAACACCACAGTTGATAGCGTACTAATTACTTGGCCAGATGGACAGCAACAACAATTACAAGTGTCAGTAATTGACACTACCCTTACCATTAATTATAAGCCTAACCACAATACTATCAAATCAAAAAATGATTCTTCAAATTTTATAGCGTTTAAAGAAGTTTCGAAGCAGTACAACTTACGTCACCTAAGTCGTGATATTGATTTTATTGATTTTAATTTTCAACGAACAATACCACATAAATTTTCACAATTTGGCCCTTCATTGGCTGTTGGTGATGTCAATGGTGATGGTCTTGATGATTTATTTGTAGCTGCAACCAGAAATTTCAAAGAAAAATGGTTTCTACAAAAACAAGACGGCACATTTACCCAAAAAGAAATTGCTTATAAGCATCATGAAAAATTAGAAGAAGAAGACGCTAGCACCTTACTTTTTGATGCCGACAATGATGGTGATTTAGATTTATATATTGCTAGAGGGTGTGGGCAATACCCGCAGCATCACAAGTACTACAAAGATATATTGCTCATTAATGATGGTAACGGTACTTTTAATGAAGCTTTGAATTCTTTACCTGAAATTTATATTAATTCGTCAGTCGTAAAAGCCGCAGATTTTGATCAAGATGGTGATTTAGATTTATTTATAGGCAGTAGAGTTCAACCATTTGCTTACCCAATGGGAGAACAACCTTATATTCTGAGAAATGAAAGCACACCAAATAATCCGCGCTTTATAGACGTAACTAAAAAAGTTGCACAACCATTAACCACCCCAAGAATGATAAGTGATGCTTTATGGACCGATTTTAATGGTGACTTTTGGCCAGATTTGGTCATCGCAGGAGAATGGGAGCCTATACGTTTCTTTAAAAATAATAAAGGCTTCTTTGAAGAAATAACAAATACCTCAGGAATTGGAAAAAACTTAGGATGGTGGAATAGCTTAGCTGCAGCCGATTTAGACAATGATGGAGACATTGATTACATCGCTGGAAATTTTGGAAGAAATATTAATTTCAAGGGAGATGAAAAAGAACCTATTCGTATTTATGCAAAAGATTTAGATCAAAATGGTACTATTGACCCTTTAATTTCATACTATTTAAGAGATAGTGTAGGTATTAAAAAAGAATATCTTTATCATCCATGGCAAGATGTAACTAAACAATATGTAGGAATTCGTAAAAAATTCAATTCTTTTGGAGCGTTTGGAGCTTCTACCCTACCCGAAATGTTTAAGGATGGTCTATTAGATGATGCAAAAAAATTGTCTTTTAATTACATGAAATCTGTTTGGATAGAAAATTTAAATAACGGTAAATTTAAAATTCATGCCCTACCAACAGAAGCTCAATTTGCTCCTGTTTATGGAATATTACCCCTCCATTTAAATAACGACGTAAATGTAGACATTTTATTAATCGGTAATGATTATGGCATGGAAGTACAGCAAGGAAGAGCAGATGCTCTCAATGGTCTTGTCATAAAAAATAATGGAGATGGAAATTTACAGCCCATAACTTTAGATGATAGTCATTTTTATGTTCCTGGTGATGCTAAGAGTTTAGTACAGCTTTATTCCGGAAACAAAAAACCGATTGTAATTGCTTCTCAAAACAATGATTCATTAAAAGTTTATGAACCACGAACATTTGATGAAATAGTTCAATTACACCCTAAGGAAACAAAAGTGATGTTGTACTTCAAAGACGAAAGCAAACAAATACACGAGTTTTATTGGGGCACAAGTTTTCAATCGCAATCAAGTAGAACCATTTCAATTAATAAGATGGTAAAATCTATTTCACTTTTTGATAACAAGGGTAATAAAACCAGAAAAATAACTTTTTAAACTTATCAAAAATTAAGAACACCTTTTCTTTTAAACATCTCAATGCTCTCCTTTATGTTTAAAATCTCCAAAGCGATATTTTACGGTTCGTTTCAAGGGAATTTGCATACCATTTGATTCCTCTAACCAATCATAAATAGCAGCTGACATTGATTTAGCAACTTCTTGCATATCAGGATCTGCAATAAGATTATACATCTCTTCAGGATCATTTTTAAGATCATATAGCTCATTTCGATCCCAAATACCATGAAATTTCATGTATTTATAACGATCTGTTCGCATGCCAAAAACCGTTGGTGTCATAGGAAAGTCATACTCCCAATAGTACTCATAAAAAACCTCTTTTCGTGTTTCAACACTGGTATCTCCCGTTAAAATAGGTATAAAAGATACGCCTGGCATATGATCGGGCTTTTTTACCCCTGCTTCGGCTAAAATAGTAGGTCCTATATCAATATTCTGCACCATCTGCTGGGGTGTTTTACCACCTTCAAACAACTCTGGGCATCGTACCAACAAGGGCACTTTTACAGATTCTTCATAAAAATGACGTTTATCTATCAATCCATGCTCACCCCAACTAAAACCGTTATCACCCATATATATCACAAGAGTAGACTCATCTAAGCCTTCTTTTTCTAAATAATCCATTACAGTTCCAACACTCTCATCAACCCCTAAAAGCGTTTCACAGTAGTCTACAACCATATCATAAATATGTTGATTATCATGATACATATAATCTACACCATGCCAACTAATACGCTGATCGGCAACCCATTGCGGCCATTTCAAATCACGATAAGCACCTGTTTTTGTTTGTTCATAAGTAGCTGGCAAGGCAATTTTTTTTCCTTTATACCTACCTTTATGTCTTTTAGCGGGTTGAAAACCAGCATGAACGGCCTTGTGAGAAAGGTACAGAAAGAACGGTTTCTTTTTATCTCGTTTGTTTAACCAATCAATAGCATGTTCGGTAAGTAAATCTGTGATATAGGTAGAATCTTTATAAGCAATCCGCGTACCATTAATATTCAAAGTAGGGTTGTAATAAACACCCTGCCCCGGAAAACTTTCCCAATGTGTAAAACCAGGCTGTGGCTCATCTCCATGATCACCCATATGCCATTTACCAAAAAAGCTTGTTTGATATCCAGCTTTTTCAAGATACTGCGGAAAATAAGTTAGATTTCCCGGGTCTGGAGCTTGATTATCAACAATTGTGTGTGAATGAGAAAACTGCCCTGTCAAAATAGACGCTCTACTGGGCGAACACAGTGAAGTAGTAACAAACGCATTGGGTAAATAAGCTCCTTCTGCAGCCAGTTTATCCATATTTGGCGTTTCAAGCCATGGTACTTTCCCTGTAAAACCCATATAATCATACCGATGATCATCTGTTAAAATAAAAATCACATTTCTAGGTCGCTGTTTTTTAGCTTTCTTACGCTTTGTTTGCGCTATTACGTTTGAGGAAAAAAGAAAAGAAAACACTAAGATTACTAGCTTTACTATGTTCATTGCTAAAGGTTTATTGGGTTATTTAGGTTGCAATAAAAATACTAAAAATGACCATAATAACAATACCTACATCAACAGTTTACCGTTCATAAAGAAACGCATAAGTTGTTAAAAAAGAATACGTATTACTATTCCCCGTAAGTATATGTTAATTCAAACGTTGTTGTTGCATAAACCATTCATATAATTCTTCGGTCTGATATGCTTTAACCCAAGATTCATGCCCCACATCAGGATACTTGGTAAATTTTACGTCATAGCCAATTGCTTGCAATCTATTAACCATAGTTTCTGATTCAGTAAAAGGGACTGATTTATCTTTTTCGCCATGAAAAACCCAAATAGGCATCTTTTTATCAATCCATGCAGCATAGGGCACAGGAGTCATGCCGCAAACTACGGCCAAAGCTGCAAATTTACTTGGGTATTGTACAGCCATTTCCCAAGCAGCACCTCCCCCCCTACTCAAACCAGTTAAATAGATGCGTTTTTTATCAATTCGGTTGGTAGCCACAATACTATCTAGTAACTGATTTACAGCACGGGTATTCCACCATTTTTTTTGATATGGGTTTTGCGGAGCAAGAATTAAAAAAGGAAATTTTTTACCTTCAACAATCATTTTAGGTGGTCCACTTCGCTTTATCGCACCAAGACTATCTCCCGAGTCTCCTCCTCCGTGCAAAAACAACAAAATGGGAAATTTTTTTTCTGGCTCCGTCTCATAATTTTCAGGGTAATACAAGTAGTAACTTAGCTTTTCGGTAACAACTGTTTCCATCTCAGCATCAATCAAATGCGGAGTTTGTTGCCCTACACAACTTTGCAGTAGTATGATACCTACGATAAAAATAAAATGATTTTTATTTAAAAATAAACCCTTCAATACTTTTCTATTTAACGAATTGAAAAGTTGAAGATACAAAAAAAAGTTACCTATTAAGACACTCCTTTAGGACTAGAATAATAAACCTATTCAAATGCTAACATTTTAAAATCGACAGACGTATAGATGTTTATTTTAATATGAACCGTTATCTTATGAGTGTAAAGTGACCAATATATCGTAGCTTACTTTTATCATTTGCATTTACTTCATACCAATAATCACCTGATGGTAAAGGCAATCCGTTTATTCCATAGTTGCCATCCCATTTTTCTATTTGATCTAAAACTTTAACTATTCTGCCATAGCGATCAAAAATTTTAACCACAATATTGGGGTAATACTCTCGGTATTTAGGTGCCCATAAATCATTCTGATTATCTCCGTCTGGTGTAAAGTAATTTGGTATTTCTAGTTTCCCAGTAAACTCAAAGGGAATTGTTACAACAGCCACGCAACCACCTTGATCTTCTACTTGAATGGTAACCACTGTACTTACATTAGTATGAAATACCCTTTCACTGCCTGTAGAAACCCCTTGAAAGAAAAACTCATAACTACCATACCCGCCTGTTGCCGTTGCGGTCACTTCATTAGGCCCTGTTTTTTCTGCTGATAAAAGCAAAGGTTCATAAGCGTCAATAGAAAATTCAACTGTATTTGTACATCCATTTTCATGGTAGATGTATACAATATGATCGCCCGGAGTCAAATCTCCCCAAACAAATTCTGCTCCTGCATTTGAAGTAATTGCATTGGTAGGATCTATTGGGTCTAATGCAAATAAGAGCGCTGGTAACAAATCAGTATTTTCGATATTCACTCGTGCTTCATTATTAGGAAAAATACCCTCACATCCATAACTTACCTGAGCACTTGCAGTTAAATCGACCCCAATTTCTATAGGTACGATTACATCAGTAAAGCACGAATTAGCGTCTTGAATTAAAATAACATATGATTCGCCTCCAACTAAATTTTCAAAATGCAAATCATCATTACGAACAAACACTTCACTACCATCTGAGTTTGGTCCTATAAACTTCGTCTCATAATAGGCCTTCGATGTAATGGGGTCAATATAAGGGGTACCTCCAGTTATAACCAAAGTTATGGTACCATCTTCAAATCCAATACAAGTTTCTGGCGTTGTTGTGGCATCTGCATTTAATTCTTGTGGCTGAGCAACTGTTATCGTAACTCTTTCAGGGCATCCATTTTCATCTTGAATTAATACCTCGTGATCTCCTGCACTCAAATTGTCAAAAGTATATACACCAGGCATAGCAGAATCACTAAAGAATTTATCAAAATCAGGTGCAATAGCAAATTGTATCAAACCTTCTCCTCCACTAATTATTTCCACGGTTACTGAACCATCGGTTCCACCATTACAACTCACTGGAGTCGACGATGAGTTATAAATAATAGGGTCAGGTCTCAATACTTCAAAAGGACCATCAATAGCCTCACAAGAAACACCGCTGGTTACGCCTATCCAATAGTCTGATCCCTCTGGTAACCCTTCAAAAGTGCCTTCTGACTGAGGTTCTCTAAAAATAGTAGCCGATCCTTTATTGAAACCATCGATAGGTTGACCAATATACAGTGTAAACATTTCGTCTCCTACACCTCCACTCGTAAATGATTCAATACGGCCATCAATTTCTGAAGCGCAAGAAATAGGATCAATGGGTGAATTCGTTATTAATGTGATATCATCAGCATCTGACATTCTAATTCCGTTAGAACGAACAGCTTCACACACATTAGCGCTATTTTTCTTTCTCACATCAAACTGATATAGTATTTGCTCAACACCTTCTATTAAAATAGATGCACTTGCAGGTAAATCTTTATAACTGCCTACTTGAACATCATCTTCAAAACCTACATATTCATAGGTGAAAGCTGGATCAAAATTTTCTACAAATAATCGCATCTCTCCCAAGCCACCGCAACCTGGCACCCTTGTCATTATCAATTTTGGTTGAATTGGTTCTGGCGGACTTACAAAATAAGGCGCTGTTACAAAAGAACATTGAAAACCTGAAGTCACTTCAATAGCATACCAACCTTCACTAATAAAGCCTCCACTAGCACCAATAAAAGTGGGACTATTCTGCAAACCACTTGTTGAAACTATATCTGTATTATCATTGCTATTTAAATACAATAATCGATAGGTATATCCTGATCTAGCGTATCCTCCTGAGGCCCCTGCTGTTGCCGTATCAGCATCACCAGTTGTTGGATCATAAACCTCTAAAACAGCATTGTTTCCATTTGGACATTGCAATCCCATAGGCTCTCTAATACCTGCATTGATAGCAACAAGCATCGACAAAGTAATATCATCAGTAGCTATACAGCCTGCTATATCTCTTATTTCAACACGATAATCACCACTTGACAAATTATTAAATTCATTACTACTTGAATAGCCTGCAACTTCGACATAGCCAGCACCATTATCTTTTAACAACCGGTATGTATAGGGTGAAGTATCCCAACCTCCAAAACCATTGGCCTCAATACTTCCACTATCATTAGCACAACTTACATTGCCTACTTCCATTGCTTTCACCTTCAATTCTCCATTCGGTGTTCTAATGGTGCCAATATTGCTATCAGCACTACAGTAAGGCGCCCCTTTTGCTGTTACTTCTACGAAAAAATTACCCCCCGCAAAACCCGTTATTTTCTCAGGATTATTGGCGGTATTAAAATCACCTTCAACCAAAACAGTTGTTTTTGCAGGATCACTACCGCTATATACTTTGTAATGATACTCCCCTACGTAATCAGTAACTGTTATATTAAATTCACCTTCTATACCATTAGAGCATTTTACTGGTGTTGCTTCTTGAATTACAACTGTTGGTTTTGCCGGCTCTTCAACGGTATAAATAGGCATGGGATAAGCACAACCCAAAGGTGAATTATCTTTTACTTCAAAAATATAATCTCCTGAAGCGGGTAAAAACACATCTACATAATCTTGCCCAGCCGTATTAGCAACAGCTGCTACAGGTGTCGCTGAAACCGTAGAAATGGTAAAATTTGTAGTTCCTTGTACTTGAATACGAACGCGTTCTGGGTTTCTGCAATCTAAAGCATCACTTGCTATTATTTGTGAAATAATAGCTGTTGGTTGATTAATTACTACCGATGCTTCTGAACGACAACCTTTATCATCAATAGCGTATACGGTTATATTTTGTGTAGTTCCATTATCAGTAATCTCGAAAGTATTACTAGTCTGATAGTTTTCATAGCCCGTAATACTGTACCTATAATTAGATGGTGTACCAGTATTGGTAATGGTGGCTGTGACAGTAGATGAACTTAAACGGTTTGATCCAGGATCGCACATAAATGGCGTTGCATCAGCCGTGATGCTAAACAATGGAGGATTTGTAATAACAAGCTCTCCTGACAAATCGGTACAGTTTCTAGCTGTTACGACCTCAACTTCATAGCGCCCTTCTGATAAGCCTGTAAAAGAACCTGAAAAGTTACTACTTATTAATGCTCTGGTAGTATAGTTTAATAAACGATAATTGATAGGAGAATCAACATCAGACCCCGCTTCTAAAGTAATATTAATACTGCCATCATTAGCGTCATGACAGCTTATATTTTCAAGTGCTGTAGGTAATATTACAGGAGAAACGGCTGCTTCTAAATTAATATCATCTACAAGATATGTACAATTAGAAGACCCATCATCCACATCCCTGTCGGTCACCAATACTTGATAGTCACCAGGCCGAATATTAGTAAATATTTGGTTATCAACCTGTGTAATAGGACCTATTGCTGCACCTAAAGCATCAGTACCTGTAAGCTCGTAATTGAAATTACCACTGCCACCATTGGTGGTTATTGTTATTTGCCCATCGGCGTTATTACAACTAGGGGTTGTAGTAAAACCTCCTGAAGCAGAAAGAAACTCGTATACAGAAGCCGTACCACTACTTGTACAGCCATTGGCATCAACAACATCGACAATATAGTCTCCAGGGGTGTTTACAATATAGGTGTACTCCCAATAACTACCATTATCAACAGGAAATTGAGCATCGCCACCCAAAGTAAACCTTGGCGTATTTACTGACGATGGTACTCGAACCGAAATATTAAACGATGGCGAAGCAACAGCACATTGATTATTTACAACAAAGGAAGGAGCTGGCAATGATGGATCAATAGGAATAATTTCAGCAATTGCAAATGAGGTACAGCCCGAAGCATCTTTTACATAAACATCATAAGTTCCTTCTGGACCAAAAAATGTAGTACTTGCTGTAAAATCTGCTGAAGTGGGTGTTGTTCCCACTGCCATAAATGCAAATGTATACGGACCACCATTACCTCCACTACCTTGTACGGTAATGGAACCATCGGAGGTACAATTAGCCGGATCGGTTGACAAAACATCAATAGCAGGGAGATTCTGCGTTATCGTAACAGGGGTTGCAGCACTACAATTATCCGTAAGATCTGTTACAATAATTTGATAATTACCAGGTAATGCTTCATATGTTCCACTGTAGGTTGGTGAAACTCCTACTGGGGATGCAATTGTGGTGCGTGTACCGTCATCTGAGTTTAGTACCTCTACACGTAAATTACTACCATTAGTAAACCCATCAATTTGATAAACAATTTGACCATAACGATTAGCATCACAATAACCATTTGTAGTATTTGCACTAACTTGTAATGTTGATGGCCCATTAACTGGTGGGATTTCATCGAGATACACGCATCCAGTGCTTTGATCAGTAACCTCTACCGTATAAACCACTCCATATTGCAAGCCAGAAAAAGTATGTCTTCTAGGGGGAGAATTTACAGGAGCTGGGCTTCCGATATTAACTAAACGGATTAAAAAAGGACCTCCTCCTCCAAATATTTCAACTGTATTACTAAAACCAGTCACATCACAAACTGGGGTAACAGGGTCTGGTAATACTTGAATGGTATTTTGTTCTATGGTAACATAATCTATATCTCTACAACCCAAAGCATCAATAGTAACAATACGATAATCACCTGGGGGCACATTGTCAAAAGTACCTGTTGTACTTGCCGTTGGGCCGATGCTATCAATTTCTACACCAAATTCATTTTGCAAAATATAGGTATAGTTAGCTGTTCCGCCGCTCACTGCTGTAACATCTATAGCCCCTTCTAAGACCCCAGTAGTACAAGTTGCTAAATTAGCCGATACCGTGGCATCAGGAGGAGGAGTGTTATCTACTGGTATAGTAACCGAAGCCGTTAAGGTGGTACAACCTCTTGAATCACGAACCACATAATTATAAGAAGTTCCTGCCGTTAAATTCGAAAATGTAGCTTGCGCACTAAACGGGCCACCATTAAAACTAATCTCATATCCGGGTACTCCACTTGTTGCGTCTGGTACTATAGTTACAATACCATTATCTGTTTTACCACAACTCGCTGGGGTTACCCTTACGCTTGCTGGATTAATACTTTCTGGAGGATTAAGTTTAATTGGCTCAGACTCGGCAATACAGCCTCTATTATCAGTTATTCTAAAAATATAATCTCCTGCTACCCTCGTGTTATATAAAAAGGTATTTGTTGTAAAAGGTGTTTCGGCTCCAAAGGTCGTTCCACTATCAGTACTTACGGCATAGGTTTTAGGTGTGGTACTGGCCAAATATCCTCCTGTAACAGCTACTTCAATTTGCCCATTATCACTACCGCAGGGTATTTCTGTTTCAATATTAGTACTCACTCGTAATTGTGGTTGTATGGTTACATTAAGCTCGTTTGAACAATTATTACCATCAACCACTTCAATTGTATAATCTCCTGGTTTCAGCCCAGTAAAAGTTGGGCTTGTTTGCAGTGCACCTCCATTAATTCTATATTTATGTGTTGCTACTGTGGCGGTTCCTGCTGTAGAACTTACAACAAGAGTAGCGTCATTTTCAAATGAATAACAAAAATTTGAAGCCGCATTATCTAGCGCTATAGTTGGTGCATTGATACGGGTAAGGTCAAACGTAAAACTTGCTGTACAGCCTTCAGCATCCGTAGCTTGTAGGGTGTATGTACCCGCAACCGAAAGGTTACCAAAAAAAGCTCCCGAATTGGGCCCTACCGTAGTTCCCCCTGGAAAAATAAGCGTATACCTAGTATTACCCCAGCCACCTGTTGGTTGCGCCTCTACTCTTCCTAAATTTCCATTAGCACAACTCATAGGAGTTACATTTCCGGTTAATGATAAGGGTGTAGGTGGTTCTTGTATGGTAAAACTAGCCGTGTCTGTGCAAGCTGTATCTACATCAGTAACTGTGATGGTGTATGTATTTGCACTAAGATTGGTAATGGTAATCTCTGAATCGTTCTGAGGAGCACTTTCAACTCCTCCATTAATATTGTATGTATAATTATTTGAAAAACCATCAATTAAAAAACTTCCTGAACCTGTAGTTCCTCCCGAACATATTCGGATGTCGTTCCCTGATTTTACTTTGACTCTTATACTACTTACAACTTCGGGTGAATACCCTTCTGTATAAGTACAATTATTAGCATCAGTAATTTGAAATATGTACGATTTTGATGCATCTAAAGCGGCAAAAGTATCGCTAGTACCATTATTTATAGTGGTAGGACTTATTATGGAATAGTTGACTATAGCTGTATTACTTGTTGGCACCAATTGCAAATCAATTGTAGTATTTACACAACTACTATTTGAGCTAATAAAATCAATATCAGTGGGTGGATCTACACCTACAATAGTTATCGGAGAAAGCTCTAAGCGACAGCCTCCGTCATCTTCAATCATGGGCGTATACGAACCTGCTACCAAATTTTTAAATGAAGGCGTTGAACTAAAATTAATTCCGTCTACGCTATAGGTGTAACCGCTTCCTGTTCCTCCTGTAGCAGGAGTAAAATCAATTTGCCCACCTTCATGGCTTCCTGAACCAGTACACTTGGTATCTGCAATTTTTGTTGCCGAACTCGAAACGGCACTAACACTACTGACGGTAACATCTGCCAAATCCATAGTACATTCAAAAGCGCCTTGCTGATAACGCACCTCAATAGTTGAATATGTGGTTCCACTTGGTGTTGCATCAACGGAAATTGAGCTATTTGAAGTCCACGAATCACTCGGATTAATGCGATACGACAAATTATAACCATTAGCGTTTACAATGTCAAAATTAATTCTTGCCCCTCCATTTGAGCATGTTCCGTCAATCCCTATTGGGTTTATAGTTGGCGGTGACAATTCTTCTACATCTGAAGAAGCCGTTGTTGTACAACCATTACTATCGGTAATTAAAAAATCATAACTTCCAGGAGATGTTACGGTATAGGTACTATTTGCAGTATACGGTGCACTTGATGCACCTGATCCATTCACCACATAGGTATAAGGAGCCGTACCTCCCGTTGTATTAATTTTAATATCGACACTATTAATGGTTGCACAACCAAAACTATTATTCACCTCTGTGGAAGCTTCCAAAGCAGTAATACCGCCACCAATGATTATAGGGTTTCCGTTGGTATCACGATCTTGCCTTGGTGGGTCAATTCCATTTAATTGATCTCCCTTACATTGTTGTGTTTGTACTTGAACCATGTACGTACCAAGACCTACTGCTGGAAAAGTATAACTATCTTCAGCTAAATAGGCGGTAAATTCTTGCGCATTACCATGATTATCTAATAAGGTATATTTGTACGGACCACTAACTGAGTTATTCACATTTACGGTTATACTTCCCAAATCACTTGCACATTGTACGTCAACAAAAGTGGCTTCAATTGTGATGTTTTTTTCTTCTATCTCAATTGGCAGATATGGATATTCACAAGCACCGTAGGTATTTTTTAGTCTCGCTTTTACGTTATAACTACCAGCAATTAGATTATCAAAGATAGGCCCTTGCCATGAACCAAAACCACTACCCCCATCAATACTAAATTCATAAGCACTTGACAGTCCGGTTATTTGAATACGCCCATTAACACCACATTCAACATCTTTTTTTACAAAGCTTTGCGTAATCGTACTTTTTGTCACTTCAAAATAATAGTAATCACCATTATCTACTCTAACGCGAAACTCATCGCCACTGGGAGAAATACTATTGGCATCAATAGCAAAAGTCTGAGCAGTGCCAACTACTGTATAGGTACATGATGATGAGGGGCATGGACTATTTAAATCAGGAGTACAGCCACCTGTTACATTTTCCCATACTACATTAGCATACGGGCCTCCTGCTAATGAAATGATGCGGTCATCAAAATCACCACAAAGATTAAAGCGAGCTATTGTTGTACCATCAATAGAACAGTTCACTTCTTCATCAGCACCTTGAATAAGGGTATTAAACATGTTGGAAACAAGGACATTATCATTTGCCTTATTTGTATCGGAATACGTTTTGTAGGTAGCTATTATTTGTTTCTCTTTCTTTAAAGCTTCTGACTTGTTCTCCACAAGAGAACTCATCTCCGCTAGTAAAGCAAAAACTTTTGCATTTGCTATTGTCGTTTTACAAACAGCAGCTAGCAGTACAAAAAAGACAACATAACAAATATGTCGTGTGTTTTTAGGGAGCATAGGTTAAGTCAAATTTGGTCAAGAATAGTTTTGCTTGGGGACAACAATATTCTTTAATGTAATTGTTTAAACTTATAAATTCTATTTATATTTAACCCCTATTGGATTTAGAAAGAATTTAATATACCAAATAACGTCAAAATATGAAAAATAGTGTCCTTCTAACATGTTTATTAATTATTATATCATACAGTTCTTGTGCCCAAGACCCAGCAAATGAAGTTACGATTCCTGAGAAAGTTCCTTTTTCAGCGACATTACTTATTGATGATATTTTAGCACCGTGGGGAATGGCCTTTTTACCAGACGGCAGTTTATTAGTTACGCAAAAAACTGGGGAGTTATACCACTTTAAAAACGGAAAAAAGACTTCAATTTCAAATACCCCTGAAACCTATCAGCGTGGTCAAGGAGGTTTATTAGATGTTCAAGTGCACCCAGATTTCAAAAACAACGGTTGGATTTATCTTTCGTACGCTTCTTCTGAGGGTGAAGAAAAAGGAGGTCATACTGCCTTAATGCGTGGGCAACTAAAGAATAACACACTAACAAACCACCAGTTACTATACAAAGCAAGCCCCAACACTACAAAAGGACAACATTTTGGTTCGCGTATAGCTTTTGATGATAAAGGCTATGTATATCTCACTATAGGAGAAAGAGGTGCTAGAGACGTGAATCCGCAAGATATTAGTCGTGATGGAGGGAAAATATACCGTTTTAATGCAGATGGCAGTATTCCTAAAGACAATCCGTTTTACAATACAAAAAATGCAAAAAAGGCAATATACAGCTACGGGCACAGAAATCCGCAAGGCCTTGTAAAACACCCAAAAACTGGTGAAATATGGAATCATGAACACGGCCCAAGAGGTGGCGATGAAATTAATATTGTAAAAGCTGGTGCTAACTATGGTTGGCCGGTAATTACCTACGGTATCAATTACAGCGGTACCCCAATTACAGACCAAACCAAAATGGAAGGCATGGAGCAACCCATTCACTACTGGTTACCCTCTATTGCACCAAGTGGTATGGCGTTTATTACAACAGATACCTATGGTGCTGATTACAATGGAAGCCTTTTAGTTGGCTCACTTAAATTTCAATATTTAGAACGTTTAGAAATGAACGGTACAAAAGTGGTAAATCGCGAAAAATTAATGGGCGATATAGGCCGTGTTCGTGATGTTGAAGAAGGACCCGACGGAATCATTTATGTTGCTGTTGAAGGAAAAGGAATTTATACCTTGACTCCAACAAAATAGCATGAAAACATTTATTTTATGCTACCTAGCCACCACTATGGGGCTTTCTATATTTATTTTTCAAGATACCGAACTAAAAGAAAGCATGCAGCGAGGCAGTGAAATTTATGCCGATTTTTGCGTGACCTGTCATTTAGAAAAAGGGGAAGGCGTAGCCAATACTTTTCCGCCGCTGGCTGGGTCTGATTATTTGATTAAAAATCGTGAAGGCAGTATACGAGGCATTAAATATGGCCAAAATGGAACGCTAATTGTAAATAACATCACCTACAAAGGCGTAATGCCTCCAATGGGTTTAGAAGATGAAGAAGTTGTTGATGTTATGAACTTTATTGCAAACTCATGGGGTAATACTACAAACGAAATAGTTACTTTAGAAGAAGTACAAGCAATTCAAAAAAAGTAACTATTTCATCACAAGGATAACAAAATCCATTACTTCTTTACAGCATCTATTGCCGCTTTTACAGAGCCATGTTTTTCAAGTAATTGTTCTGCTTCATCATAAGAAATTCCCAAACCTTCCATGACATAGCGAACCCCTCGGTCAACCAATTTTACATTGCTCAATTGCATATGTACCATTTTGTTTCCTTTCACACGGCCTATTTTAATCATTAAGGCTGTAGAAATCATGTTCAGTACTAATTTTTGAGAAGTACCACTTTTCATTCGGGTACTACCGGTAACAAATTCAGGCCCTACATTTACTGCAATGGCAATATCTGCAGCTTTTGCCAAGGGAGAGCCTGGGTTGTTGGTAACTCCTGCGGTTAACAAGCCATTTTCTTTTGCCTTGTTCACTCCTCCAATAACATAGGGCGTTGTACCAGAAGCAGCTATACCAACAACTACATCGTTTGCTGTAATATTATGAGCCATAAGGTCTTTCCATGCCTGCTCACCATCATCTTCGGCATGCTCTACGGAGTTTCTAATAGCCACATCGCCACCAGCGATAACCCCCACTACTCTTTCGCGTGGCATGCCATAGGTAGGTGGAATTTCTGATGCATCAAGCACGCCTAATCTTCCACTAGTACCCGCTCCTATGTAAAACAAGCGTCCTCCAGTTTCAAAACGTTGGGCAAGACCATCAACCAAAGTGGTAATCTGCGGAATCACCAAAGCGACGGCATCAGCTACTTTTTTGTCTTCTTCATTTATTTTCTGCAGTAGCGTAGCAGTCTCTAATTGTTCCAAATTATCATGATTGGAAGGTGTTTCGGTGATTTTTATGTAATCCATTATAAAATTTTAATATCGTGATTTTTAAATAATTTCAAAAGGTTGTTTGTAGGCTCTAATTCGGTTATCATAGTATTAATCGCATTAATATCGCATGTTTTGTACCGATGCTGCGAATTTAATTTTTCAGAAATGCATAAAAGTACCGTTTTCTTAGCAGCTTTAATAACGGCCTTCTTTAATTGTACTATATCCCAATCAAACTCCGTTAACCCGTATTGAGAATCTACATAGCCTGTTCCTATAAAACCATAATCCACCTTAATTTCTGAAAGGTTGTGTATGGTATTGGCGCCAATAGCAATTTGTGAATCTTTAGAAATTTGCCCACCAATAAAAATCACCGTAACATTGGGTTTTGAAGAAAGCTCCATTGCTACAGGCAGACTCAAGGTAAAACAGGTTAACTCAATTTCTTGTGGAATCAAACGCGCCAATTCTAAGCAGGTAGTACCCCCATCAACAAAAATAACTCCCCCATCTTTTAAAAGGGATAATGCTTTCTCTGCTATCTTTGTTTTTTGGTCTAGCGCATAAATATTGGTATTGCGGGCACTATTGGTTATAAATCCCAAAGAAATTGCGCCGCCATGCACTTTTCTCAGTTTTTGTTCAGCATCCAGCTCTTTAACATCTCTACGTATGGTATCGATAGAAACATCCAATGTTTCTGCAATGTCTGTTAACAGTATACGATTATGAAGTGCCACTTCATTTAATATGGTTTGCTGCCGTTCTTCTTTTAGCATAAAATTTTGGTTAAGGCTGTAAAGGTAATAAATTTTAAAAACATGCTGTTTTTTACTGTTTCAACATTGTTTTATGTTAAAAATATCTTAAAAAAGCATTAAACAGCAAAAAAAAAGGCAAAAAACAGCATCGTATCATATTATTATATATTTTTGCAGCTAATAGTGTGTTCGAGCACACCAAATACTTAGACTAGATTTTATGGAAACAACGTTGAAAAAACCAAGCATTGACATCAGCTACAAACCGATAGGTCAATTTGAAGAAACACGTTATGAAAAAATTCACAATGTAATTTTTTCCAATTCTAACGAAGCATCCATTTGTGTTGCTCACGAAATTGCCGATTTAATCAAGAAAAAACAAGCTAAAAACAAACCTTGTGTTCTTGGTCTTGCTACAGGGTCTTCCCCTATTCGTGTATATGAAGAATTAGTACGTATGCACAAAGAAGAAGGGTTGAGTTTTAAAAACGTTATTACCTTCAATTTAGATGAGTATTTACCAATGGATCGTGAAAACAGGCAGAGTTATTTCTACTTCATGCACGAACATTTGTTTAATCACATTGACATTCTTACTGAAAATATCAATATCCCTGATGGTATGACCCCTTATGAGTCTGCCATAGATTATTGCTTATCGTATGAAAAGAAAATAAAAGAATGTGGTGGGCTAGATTTTCAATTGCTCGGAATTGGTAGAACAGGTCATATTGGTTTTAATGAACCTGGTTCGCATTACAATTCGGGTACACGAGTTATCACCCTAGACCATATTACGCGTGTTGATGCTGCTCCGGCCTTTTTAGGCATTGATAATGTACCTAAAAAAGCAATTACAATGGGTATTGCGACAGTAAAGAGCGCAAAGCGAATAGTGCTGTTGGGCTGGGGAGAAAACAAAGCTGACATTATTAAAAAGACTATTGAAGGAGAAGTTTCTTCACATGTACCTGCTACCTATTTGCAAGACCATAGCAATTGTACTTTTGTATTAGATACTGGCGCAGGTAGTAAACTCACCCGTAATCAAACACCTTGGTTGGTAAAACCTTGTGAGTGGACTGAAGCGTTAACAGCTAAGGCTATAGTGTGGTTGTGCTCAAAAACCGGGAAAACAATTCTTAGTTTAACAGATAAAGATTACAACGACAATGGCATGGCCGATTTATTGGCTTTAGAAGATTCATATGATTTGAACATTAAAATGTTCAACCGTTTGCAACATACCATTACGGGTTGGCCTGGTGGTAAACCAAATGCTGATGATACCAACAGACCCGAACGCGCGTTACCTGCTCGTAAGCGTGTTATTATTTTCAGCCCACATCCTGATGATGATGTAATTTCTATGGGAGGAACTTTTGACCGCCTAGTAGAACAAGGCCATGAGGTACATATTGTTTATCAAACATCAGGTAATATTGCTGTTTCTGATATGGATGCAAGAAAATATGCCGAAATATCAAAAAGAATAGCGCCATCAGAAGAAGCCCAAAAAATAATCGATTATATAAAAGCGAAAAAAGAAAGTAGCTACGATTCTATAGAAGTACGAAAATTAAAAGGAAACATCAGAAGAGGCGAATCATATGCCGCAACCCGATACATGGGACTTAACGATGAAAACGTACACTTTTTAGACTTGCCTTTTTATGAAACTGGCACCATAAAAAAGAACAATTTGTCTGACAAAGATATCGCCATCATGAAAGATATCATCACACAAATAAAACCACACCAAATTTATGCTGCTGGTGATTTGGCTGACCCACACGGAACACATAAAGTGTGTTTAGATGCTGTTTTTGAATCTATGAAGGAACTCAAGGAAGAACCTTTCATGGCCGACTGCTGGTTGTGGTTATACCGAGGTGCTTGGCACGAATGGGATATTAACGAAATTGAAATGGCAGTGCCTATGAGCCCTGGGCAAGTATTGAAAAAACGTCATGCTATTTTTTGCCATCAATCACAAAAAGACGGTGTAATGTTTCAAGGCGACGACTCTAGAGAATTTTGGATGCGTGCTGAGGAGCGTAACAGAGATACGGCAAAAAAATACAATGCACTTGGATTATCTGATTATGCTGCAATGGAAGCATTTGTACGATACAAATTCGACTAAAATTACGTTTAAACAAAAGGCCTATTTTTTATAAAGTAGGCCTTTTTTACTATGCATGGCTAAAAGACTACTTCTCTTTCTATTAGTAATGGTGACACTTAATTCGTGTTCCATTTTAAAAACTGTACCGCAGCCTAAAACCGAATTTAGAGGTTTTTGGGTGGCTACTGTGGTAAATATTGATTGGCCAAAACATAAAAATGACGCTATTGCGAAAAAAAAGGTAGATTTTTTAACACTGCTTAATTTTTATCAAGAACTAAAATTCAACGCTGCTATTGTACAAGTACGTTGTGCTGGAGACGCCTTTTATGCATCTAACCACGCCCCGTGGTCTCGATTTTTAACAGGTAAAGAAGGTGAGCCAACACCAGCAAACGAAGACCTTTTAGCTTGGATGATAGACCAAACGCACCAACGTGGTATGGAGTTTCATGCGTGGCTTAATCCGTACAGAGCGACCTTTGATTTGAATACCGAAATCTTAAGTCCAACACACGATTTTAACCAGCACCCTGAGTGGATGGTAAAATACGTCAAAAAATACTACTACAACCCTGGCCTACCCCAAGTGCAGCAAAAAATGACCGCGATAATTGATGAGATTGTCTCTAATTACGCCATCGATGCCATTCATTTTGATGATTACTTTTATCCCTATACCATAAAAGATGAAGTTTTTAATGATAGCACCAGTTTTTATAATTGCGCAAAACCATCGCAAAATATTGCTGATTGGCGACGCAGTAATATCGATTCATTGATTAAAAAAAGTCATGCTATTATCAAAAAAAGAAAGCCATGGGTACAGTTTGGCGTTAGCCCATTTGGCGTATGGAAAAATAAGGATACTGACCCCAATGGCTCAGACACCAAAGCGGGTCAAACTACCTATGACAACTTGTATGCCGACCCCCTACTTTGGATGGAAAAAGGATGGTTAGACTATATCATTCCGCAGGTATATTGGAGTATGGATTTCCCCGTAGCCTCACATAAAAAAATTGTAGACTGGTGGGCGACACACAGTAAAAAAACAAATTTATATATTGGTAACGGCCCCTATAAAATACGAAATAACAGCGATGACGCATGGAATCACAAAAAAGAACTTCCTAACCAAATTGCTTATGCACGTACAAAACATACTGTTCAAGGCAATGCTTTTTTTAGCGCCAAAAGCTTGATGAACGCCAATACCGATGTATTAAAACACCTCAAAAGAAAGTATTATAAAACCACTGCCCTCCCTCCTGCTGCTTCAAATGCTTCCCAAACGAAAAAACAATTCATCGCGCTACAATCAATCAAAAAACAAAACGATATTACTTCATTAAATTTTAATAATTTAGAAGCGTTCTCATATGTACTAGTTTATCCCGCTAAAAAAACAAATACAAAAACCTACCCCATAAAAAAGCTCCTCGCAAAACTTCCCCTAAACAATAAAAACACCGTAGTTCTTCCCCCAGAAATTATAAAAAAAAGAAAACGAATAGCCCTAATCTTTATTGATGCCTATAGGCAAGAATCTGAACCAATAATTGTACATTTAAACAAAACCAAATGACATGATTCAAAAAAACAAATGGGCGTGGGCGTGGGTACCAACCCTATATTTTGCACAAGGACTACCGTATGCATTAGTGGTAACGGTATCGGTTATTATGTATAAGCGACTAGGCATAAGTAATTCTGATTTGGGTTTATATACCAGTTTTTTATACCTCCCATGGGTGATAAAACCATTGTGGAGCCCTTTTGTTGACCTAAAAAGCACCAAACGCAACTGGTTTTTATACATGCAACTACTAATGTCTGTAGCGCTTTTAGCCATTGGGTTCACCCTACCAACCAATGCTTTTTTTGTTGCCAGTTTAGCGTGTTTTTGGATGGTTGCCTTTGCTTCTGCCACCAATGATATTGCTACAGATGGTTATTATATGATTGGCTTAACCGAAGAAAAACAGTCCTTTTTTGTTGGTATGCGTAGTGTTTTTTACAAACTAGCCAACGTTACAGGCCAAGGGTTACTTGTTGTTTTAGCCGGTTACTTAGAAGGTCGTTATGGTGATAACACCAAAGCATGGTCGTATACCATGATTTGTGCTGGCTCATTGATGCTGCTTATGACGCTGTCAAACTTTTTTGCCACACCTAAATTTGAAAGTTCGGAAGCTATTGTTTTAGAAAAGCCAAAAAGCTTTGTAGAAGTTTTTGTTTCTTTTTTCAAGAAACCTGGAATGGCTATGGCTATTACCTTTATTCTATTTTTTAGATTAGGAGAATCACAATTAGTAAAAATGGCATCCCCTTTTCTCTTAGACCCAACCAGTGTTGGTGGATTGGGATATAGCACCTCGGAAGTAGGCACAATTTACGGCACTATAGGTGTTGTTTTTTTAACCATAGGAGGCATTTTGGGTGGTATATTAATATCACGCCAAGGTCTTAAAAAATGGATGCTTCCCATGTTAATTTCACTCAACGCACCCAATGCCCTATACGCTGTATTGGCTATCACAAAAACCACCGCCTTATGGGCTGTTACAGGTACGGTGATTGTTGAACAATTTGGTTATGGTTTTGGTATTGCAGGGTTTATGGTGTATTTGATATATGTTGCAGAGGGCAATTCTAAAACATCACATTATGCACTGGCTACAGGTTTTATGGCGCTGGGCATGATGCTCCCAGGTTTAATTAGCGGTTTTATGCAAGAATGGCTAGGCTATAATGGCTTTTTTATATGGGTAGTTATCGCTTCCCTTCCTGCTTTTTTTATACTCAGATACATTAACTATCCGCCCCTTTTTGGCAAAGCAAATAAATGATGATGATGAAGACACTACTTAAATACAACGAAGCAAAAAACCTACTTTCTCCTTCTGAAAAAATTGGGCAATTGTTTATGCCCGCAGCATTTATAAATGATACTGAAGAAGAAATTCAAAAATTAGTCCATTTAATTCAAACACATGCCATAGGCTCACTTTGCTTTTTTCATAGCCGCGCGAGTGCTGCTACCAATTATGAAGGCAAAAAGGAAGTTGTTTTTAATGCCGAGAGTTTAGCTACGCTCAAAAAGCTCATTATTCGCTATCAAAAAGCTGCCAAATACCCGTTATTAATAGCTATTGACGCTGAATGGGGCTTAGCAATGCGTATTGAAAACACCCCACAATATCCATACGCTATTACCTTAGGAGCCATTCAAGAGAATGACCAGTTAAGTTTTGAAGTGGGTAAAAATATTGCTCGCGATTGTAAAGCAGCCGGCATTCATTGGAATCTTGCTCCCTGTGTTGATATTAATAACAATCCTAACAACCCCGTAATTGGATATCGCTCTTTTGGAGAAGATAAGGCAAAGGTTGCCGCAAAAGCATTGGCTTACGTAAAAGGTACCGAAAGCGAAGGGGTACTTACTAGTATCAAACACTTTCCTGGCCATGGAGATACCGCCACTGATTCGCATTTAGGACTCCCCGTAATATCAAAATCAAAAGAAGCATTGATTGCCAATGAGCTATATCCATTTCAAAAATTAGTTGATGAAGGGGTAGATTCTGTTATGGTAGGCCATTTATCGGTTCCTGCTTTGGCAAATAACGAGCGTATTCCCTCAAGTATTTCAAAGGCAATTATTAAAGGTGTGCTCCGAACGGAAATGGGCTATAAAGGTGTGGTGATTTCTGATGCATTAAATATGCATGCTGTTTCAAAAAACTACCCCGTAAAAGGAGATTTAGAATGGCTGGCTTTTGATGCTGGCAATGATGTCTTATGCTTTGCCGAACATATACCAGAAGGCATTGAAAACATTAAAAAAAATGCATCTGAAGAGCAAATTGAAGAAAGTTTTGAACGGGTTTGGAAGCTCAAAGAAAAAGCTATAAACGCAACTTCTCAAGAATCGAAAGCTGCGTTTATGAGTGAAGAAACACTCAATAGAAAACTAGCAGAAAGTAGTTTAACCTTATTGCATGGTGACGAAAAAGACATAGCCGCTTTTCGCAATACCAACTACTGTACGTTAACCCTAAACAGAGGGATTGATGACAATGATAGCGCTAGCATCTTAAAAAATTTAAACGAAACTAAAACTATCGTAGCTCAAGAAGCACATATTTTACTACTATTAACGCCACCGCAGGTAAAACCGGACCATAATTTTGGGTTGCTTCAAGAAGAAATTGATTTTATCAATACACTAATACAAACGAAAAGCGTGGTCATTTATCTTTTTGGCAATCCTTATGTTTTAAAACATGTGAATGTAAAAGATACGACAGCAACAATAGTAGTGTATCAAGATTTCAAAGCGTTTCAAGATGTCGCTACAGAACACTTTTTAGGCAAATTTAACCCTAATGGGCAATTACCTGTTTCTGTATAGAAAGAGCACAGTGGGAAGTGAGAAACAGAGAGAAGAGAGAAGTGTACTGCCCTGTGCAGGGGTCAAGAAACAAGAGCCAAGAAACAGGATGAAAAAAGTCTCTGTTCTTCGTTCTAACAGCGCAGCGGTCTTTGTTCTATTCTCTTGCAGCGCAGCGGTCTTGTTTCTTGCAGCGATTGGAGATGAAATTAGATACTAAAAAGCAATTAATTTTTACAAAATAACCATACCATTTTAGCATCAATAATGAAAACATTTAAAATTCTCGGGTTAATGTCAGGCACTTCTTTAGATGGGCTTGACCTGTGCTATTGCACTATTACCAAAGAACAAGACCAATGGTCTTACCAAATCATTAAAACGCAAAGCATCTCCTATTCAGAAAAAATGCGTTCTGATTTAAAGCACGCGATTTACTTGAAAGCCGATGAACTTTTAATGTTACATAACACCTACGGCACTTGGTTGGGTACACAGGCAAAGGTGTTTATTTCAGCCAATAAGTTGGCGGTTGACTATATCGCTAGTCATGGCCACACAACGCATCATCAACCACAAAAAGGCATTACTTTTCAAATTGGTTCTGGGCAGCACCTTGCCAATGAAAGCGGCTGTAAAGTAGTCTGTGATTTTAGAACCAACGATGTGGCCTTGGGCGGGCAAGGTGCACCTTTAGTTCCTATAGGCGACCAATTATTCTTTGGTAAGTATGATTTCTGTTTAAACCTGGGGGGAATTAGTAATGTTTCAATGCAAAAAGAGGGAAAACGCATTGCCTATGACATTGGTTTAGCCAATATGATATTAAATCACATAACCCATAAAGTAAATCTAGCCTATGATGCTGGTGGAACCCTTGCTCAAAAGGGAAGCATTATAGCCCCCATGCTCAAAAAGCTGAACGACTTGAGTTACTATACCCTACCATACCCAAAATCTATTGGCTACGAATGGTTTGTAGAAAAAGTAGTGCCTATTGTAGATGAAACCGATGCGTCTATTGAAAACCTATTGCACACCTCAGTGCATCATATCTGTGAAAAAATTGCCGACCAAATTCAACTAAATAGTTATAAAGCTGCGCAAACGCTATTGGTAACAGGAGGTGGCGCTTTAAATGATTTTCTTATAACAACGCTACAAGAAAAACTAGGCAAAAGCACCACCGTAATTGTACCTGAAAAAGTGCTTATAGAATTTAAAGAAGCATTAGTTTTTGCCCTTATGGGAGCGCTTAGAGTAACCAACGAAATTAATGTGTATAAATCTGTTACTGGGGCAAGCAGCAACTCATCAAGTGGCGTTTTGTATGCACCCTGTATAATTTAAACCCAAAATATAGCAAAAACATGATACCCAAAGCATTAGACAATCAGCAACCACAACCTAAGCGTACGAGGTATACTTAAAAAATAACGTTTATAACAAGGCAAGCCTCGGAGAATTAAACCCTTAGCAATCGCCCTACGATTAAATGATAATTCATATCTTAGAAAGATATTTGTAAAAACCATAACCATGAGTGAAAAACAAAAAAAAGCAACCGCCTACTGGAAAGAAAATGTACGTTACCTTTTTATACTTCTAACCATTTGGTTTTTGGTGTCATACGGGGCAGGCATTCTCTTTAAAGAAACACTAGACAACTTTAAAATTGGCGGCTTCAAATTAGGGTTTTGGTTTGCACAACAAGGTGCTATTTACGTATTTGTTATTCTAATTTTTGTTTACGTACGCTTAATGAACAAGCTTGACAAAAAATACGGTTATACAGACTAAAATACATTTAACAACCAACCCACCAAAACCTTAAGATTATGAGCGTTCAAGTATGGACATATATTTTAGTAGGAATTACATTTTCCATTTATATAGGCATTGCCATTTGGTCGCGAGCAGGCTCTACCAATGAATTTTATGTTGCAGGCGGAGGCGTTTCCCCCTTGGCAAACGGCATGGCTACAGCCGCCGATTGGATGTCTGCCGCATCGTTTATATCCATGGCAGGTATCATTGCTTTTGCAGGCTACGACGGCTCTGTATATTTAATGGGGTGGACAGGAGGCTATGTCCTTTTAGCACTACTACTTGCCCCCTACCTGCGTAAATTTGGTAAATTTACTGTACCTGATTTTATTGGCGACCGCTACTATTCAAAAACAGCGCGATTAGTCGCCGTACTATGTGCCTTACTCGTTTCATTCACTTATGTGGCAGGGCAAATGCAAGGTGTTGGCCTTGTTTTTTCTCGCTTTTTAGAGGTAGACATGAATACGGGAGTTATCATTGGCATGGTAATCGTACTTTTTTATGCGGTTTTAGGAGGAATGAAAGGAATTACCTATACCCAAGTAGCCCAATATTGTGTGCTAATTTTTGCCTTTATGGTACCTGCTATTTTTATCTCTTTTCAAATGACGGGCAATCCTATTCCTCAATTAGGCATGGGGTCTACCCTAAGTGATGGTTCAGGAGTGTTTCTTTTAGATAAACTAGACGGACTATCAGCCGAACTAGGGTTTGAAGAATATACCAGTGGTTCAAAATCAATGATTGATGTATTTGCTATTACCTTAGCCTTAATGGCTGGCACAGCAGGATTACCCCATGTAATTGTCCGGTTTTTTACAGTAAAAAAAGTGAAAGATGCCCGTAAATCTGCCGGTTGGGCCTTATTACTAATTGCTATTTTATACACTACTGCACCTGCTGTATCTGTTTTTGCGCGTACCAATATGATTGATACCGTTAATAACAAACCCTATGCTGAAATGCCCGAGTGGTTTTCAAAATGGGAGATTACAGGCTTAATTGCTTTTGATGATAAAAACGGGGACGGAAAAATTCAATATGTTGCCGATGAAAAAGTCAATGAGCTCAAGGTTAATAGAGATATTATGGTTTTGGCAAACCCCGAAATTGCCAATTTACCCGCATGGGTGATTGCCCTAGTAGCCGCTGGTGGGCTGGCCGCTGCCCTATCAACAGCTGCAGGTTTGCTACTCGTTATCTCCTCATCAGTTTCACATGATTTGATAAAGAAAATGGTTAAACCCAATATCTCTGAAAAAGGAGAACTTTGGGCGGCAAGAGGTGCTGCCACCGTAGCAGTAATTATAGCTGGCTATTTTGGCATTAACCCTCCTGGCTTTGTAGCCGCGGTAGTAGCACTGGCATTTGGCCTAGCAGCAGCATCATTCTTTCCCGCTATCGTATTAGGAATATTTTATAAAAAGATGAATAAAGAAGGAGCCATTGCAGGAATGGTTATCGGCATCTCTTTAATGTTATTTTACATGTTAAAATTTAAGTTTGGCATTTTTGATGGTGGTAAGGCTGCCGTAGCCGGTTTACAAAAAGACTGGTGGTTTGGCATTTCTCCCGAAGGTTTTGGAAGCGTCGCCATGCTCGTGAATTTTATTGTGAGCATCGTTATCATGAAATGTACACCAGACCCTCCTGCCAAGGTGCAAGAAATAACAGAAAACATTAGAATTCCCAGTGGTGCAGGAGAAGCAACAGGACATTAAACACCTAAAAATAACCGTATTAAGATGTAACAAAAAAATTAAAAAACGTAGCGCTATTGGTAAGCTACAGCACAAAAAAACAGGAAAATTTATTTATTTTTATAGCAAATTCAATAACACTTATGAGCAATTATCACATAAAACATTTAGAGGAATATTTTCAAGTCTACCGTAAATCAGTTCGTAATCCTGAAGCATTTTGGGAAGAAATCGCTGAAGAGCATTTTATATGGCGTAAAAAATGGGATAAGGTGTTGGAATGGGATTTTACAAAACCAGAAATCAAATGGTTTGAAGGCGCTCAATTAAATATTACTGAAAACTGTATAGACCGTCATTTACCAACGCGTGGAGACAAAACAGCTATTCTTTTTGAGCCCAATGACCCTAACGAAAAGGCAGAGCATATTACCTACCGCCAACTACACGAACGTGTTTGCCGTATGGCCAATGTGCTACTAGAAAAAGGCATAAAAAAAGGCGATAGGGTTTGTATTTACCTTCCTATGATTCCCGAGTTGGCAATTTCATTACTTGCTTGTGCTAGAATAGGTGCCATACACTCCGTAGTGTTTGCCGGTTTCTCATCAAATGCCCTTGCTACACGTATAAATGATTCTGATTGTAAAATGGTTATTTGCTCAGACGGTTCATACCGTGGCAGTAAAACTATTGACCTTAAAGGCATTGTAGATAAGGCATTAGAAGACTGCCCTGGCGTTGAAAATGTATTGGTGGTGAAGCGTATTCATTCTGAAATTGAAATGAAAGCAGGAAGAGATGCTTGGTTACAACCGCTATTAGACGAAGCCTATTCTGATTGTGTTGCTGAGATAATGAATGCCGAAGACCCACTATTTATTTTGTACACCTCAGGTTCAACAGGAAAACCCAAAGGCATGGTACATACCACAGGAGGTTATATGGTATATACCGCTTACACCTTTAAAAATGCTTTTCAATACAGAGAAAACGATGTGTATTGGTGTACAGCCGATATTGGTTGGATTACCGGTCATTCATACATTGTTTATGGGCCATTAGCCAACGGCGCTACTACGGTCATGTTTGAAGGCGTACCCTCATATCCTGATTTTAGTCGATTTTGGCAAGTAGTAGAAAAGCACAAAGTAAACCAGTTTTATACCGCTCCTACAGCAATACGAGCCCTAGCAAAGCAAAGCTTAGATTTTGTTGAAAAACACGATTTATCTTCCTTAAAAGTGCTTGGTTCTGTGGGCGAACCTATAAATGAAGAAGCTTGGCACTGGTACAATAACAATGTAGGTAAGAAAAAAAGTCCGATAATTGATACGTGGTGGCAAACAGAAACTGGTGGTATAATGATTACCCCTATACCCTACGTTACGCCTACTGCCCCCACCTATGCAACGCTTCCTTTTATTGGTATTCAACCCGCTTTGATGGATGAAAATGGCGAAGAAATTAAAGGCAATCAAGTAGATGGTCGTTTGTGTATTAAATTCCCATGGCCATCTATAGCACGTACCATATGGGGCAATCATGACCGTTATCGCGACACCTATTTTTCGGCCTACAAAAACATGTATTTTACAGGTGATGGTGCCCTTAGAGATGCCGTAGGCTATTATAGAATTACAGGTAGGGTTGATGATGTCATTATTGTTTCTGGGCATAATTTGGGCACAGCACCCATTGAAGATGCAATTAATGAACACCCTGCAGTAGCAGAATCAGCCATAGTAGGTTTCCCTCATGATGTAAAAGGCAATGCCTTGTATGGTTACGTCATTTTAAAAGAAACTGGTGAAGGCCGAGACCGTGATAACGTACGTAATGAAATTAACCAGCAAATTACAGAACATATTGGCCCAATTGCCAAGCTCGATAAAATTCAATTTGTTCCAGGTTTACCAAAAACGCGAAGTGGAAAAATCATGCGTCGTATTCTTCGAAAAATTGCAGGGAAAGACACCGCCAATCTTGGAGATACCAGTACACTCCTTAACCCCGAAGTAGTAAAAGACATTATGGATAATGCCTTATAAAAGGCAGTAACTTAGGGCTCTTATTTAAGTGTGAAAGCCGCATAAAACGAATTGTAAATTATAGCGCTACGGCTGCATTAAAAATGTAGTTGTAGCGCTATTTTTTAAGCTCATTTGAAGCAGTACGCTATTTTTTTGTGGTAATATAGAAAAAACTACTACAGCTGCTTTTAGGGTAGGCTACACTTTAATAGCGCATAAATCAACTATTCAAGCAACAACACCTACTCCCTATTTAATCTCTCTAAAACACTACAAAAACAAAGCAGTCTCCATAGTATTGGTAAAGCAGCTGATTTAGTCAACACCGCCATCATGTTGGGACGTACCGACCGCACGAAGGGGTAGTTATTGCCTGTAGTTTTTTTTATTAGTTTATGATAAATTAAAATTCCAATAAATGAAATTGCCTAGTAATACAACGAAAACACAAGCAAATAAATCAGGTAATAAACAGTCCAAAGTCCAATATATTCTGACCAATTCGTGTTCGAATACTTTTCAATAAATACATAATCATCAATTACAATGTAAATCCAATATCCAAAGTAAAGAGGATTACTAAGTACTTGAATATTTTAAATATTTTCCAGATTGATTTTTTTATATTTATCTTAATAATAAGAATACTGCAATACCTAATACAAACAAAATTGACAAAACTAAGTATATAATAAATCCATATTTAGGATAGTTAAGTTTTTTAATTTCATTTTTTTGTCTGTTGATATAGATTAGTTCTACAACCCAACCCAAAGTATACAATATATTTAAGAAAAGTCCGATTACGAGATAGACTAGTGGAATGGTAACAAAGCAAATGTAAAAACTCAAAAGTCCGATAAAGTACATTATTATGTTGTACGGAATTCTTCTTATTTCCCACCACAGAATTATTTCCCACCATTTCCTATCAATTCTGTTAATTTTAAGAAGATTCATTCTATTTTCTGTAGTCTTTTTACTGCCAACAACTGTACATCCGTCTTCAAGCACGTATATTTCTTTTTTACCATTACTAATCTAAGGGATTTAAAAGTATTTGCTGCTACATGGGTGTACATTTCAGTTGTATTGAAAAAACAATGGTTAAAAAGCACTTTAATAGCGCATAAAACCTATTCAAGAACAATACCTACCCCTACCCTATTTAATCCCTCTAAAACACTACAAAAACAAAGCAATCTCCATAGTATTGGTAAAGCAGCTGGTTTAGTCAACAGCTGCAACATGAAAAATACAACAAATACTGCTATAGTTCTCTTTTATTTCTTACTCGCATGGCTTACTGTTGCCGGTACGAAGTTGCAAACTTCGTACAGCTTGCTCTACGAAGAGCCAGCTCCAACGCGCAGATGGGAAGCGTTTACATAAATTTTTTATTAACTGTTGATTAAAAGGTGATGCGGATATCAGAGCTTATTTACAAAAATTGGTTCAAGAAAGCCGTTCTAACTCCTATATCAACCAATCAATAAACAGTATCAAGTTTTATTATGAAATAGTCCTGGGGATGCCTAATCGATTTTATTCGATAGACAGACCTAGGAAAGAAAAAAAATTACCTCAGGTAATTTCCAAAGAATAAGTAATGAGAATCTTAGAGCATACCAATAATATAAAGCACAGGTGTATAGTTGGGTTATTATATTCAGCCGGGCTTCGCAGAAATGAGTTAGTAAATTTAAAACTTAGCGACATAGACAGCAGTAGAATGTTAATTCGCATAGAAGCGGGTAAGGGCAACAAGGACCGATATAGTCTTCTTTCTAAACAGCTATTAGA
>CANMFQ010000017.1 GCA_947497145.1 uncultured Flavobacteriaceae bacterium | reverse complement strand
AAAGCCAAGCAAGGTACCGAAGAAATAGGCCTCTTTAAAAACCAAGGCTATAGCGAGATATTTTCGTTTAGCTACGGGGGTGCATGCGACCTCCCCTCGGGCATTAACCATGAGGTAAAAGGCAGTACCAATGCCAATATTTTGTGGGATGACCTAAGTACCGAAATTCCTGAGTATACGGTTCGCTACAGACAAAAAAACGTGACCGATGCTGCTTGGTTTACCGAAAAAACCAGCGGAAACACACTCACCCTATGGGAGTTACAAGCAGGCACTACTTATGAATACCAACTTCGTAAAAAATGTGCTGTTACCCAGAGCGATTGGAGTACTACGAGAGCATTTACAACCTTTATTGCTGATGATGAAGACAGTGTTTACGACTGTAATATAACCCCCACTTTTACCATCACCAATACTGAACCGCTACAAAACTTAAACCCCGATGAAGAATTTACCGCAGGTGATTTTCCAATAAAAATTATAACGGCCAACGGTAGCAATGGCCGCTTTACAGGTAAGGGCTATGTTACCATTCCCTATTTAAGCAGCATACGGGTAAGTGTAGCATTTACCAACGTACTCATCAATACCGACAAGCAATTAATAGAAGGCTCGGTAGTTACCGTATACGACCCTAGTTTAAAGAATATTTTAGATATTGATGATGCTATTGATACTGTTGAAGATGCAATAGATGGAGTAGGAGAGCTTTTTGAAGGTGCAGTTGACTTTTTTGAAGATGTATTTAATGATGATGACAGGAATGAAGAAAATGCACCTATCAACGAGTCAGAGAACAATGAAAATACACAAGAAAACGAAACTACTACTAGCGAAACAACTACAGAAAACACAACCACAGAAAATAGTACAACAAATAATACCAATAACAATAGTTCTACAAGCGCTAATAATGGCACAAACAACACTACTGAAGGAACAGCTGACACCTCTACTGAAACTAAAAAAGTAGTAATTGTATATAATGGCAAGAAATATCAAAACAACTCGATTATTGAAGTTTCTTATGATAAAGACAAATCGCATTTTGCCTTTTTATTAAAAGATTACCCAGAGAATGCTAAATTTAATTGGCAAGTATTAAATGGAGGTACAGACAATACTTCTAGGCATGCACAAAACGAAACTAGTCATGACAGTTTTGGGATAGATATGAAAAAAGTAACAATACTAGATATTGTTGCTAATTACAACAACTCCAAAATTAAAGTTACTTTAAAACGAATACTGCCAGATTTTGATTTGGTAAATATTTATGCTAGGCCAGAGGATAGTCCTAAAAGAATTGCCAAAAGTGGTGAAAAATTATATCTAGTAAAATCCAGCACACCTCTTGTAAATACTAACAAAAAAGTAGATTTTAGCGTTCACATAAGCCCTAATTTATCAAAAGGTGATATTTCTTCACAACATATTACTTGGTATTATGATACGCCAAATACACAATCTAATTTAGGTAAGGATTATGGAGAAAAAGACGTACATCTGAATCTAACCGAGCAAGATGACATATATTCTGTTAATGTTAAGGCTGGGAACCCTAATCTCATAGAAAAAGGTATCGAAGTCGTTTGGTTTAACTCATCTATAGGTTCTTTTAGTATAATGCCTCCAGGAATAAATCATGTACTAAAAGGAACTTTTGAAAAAATAGAAAAGAATCTAGCGGTTTTAAACAAATATTTACCCGGCGAAAAAACAAAAATAGAAGTTGATAAACTTGTAAGAAAAGGGGAGCAAGGAAATTATGAAGACATAAATTCACGCCTATTTTATTTAAAGCAATCAGAAAGTTTGAAGGGGGGGGTATATCTGTTAATTTTCCTAAAAAGCATCTTCCATTAGGCCCACTCGCTTCAATCAATAGGATTGGTATTGTTAAGGTTGGGCCATACTTACAAGCAAGTTTCGGAATTTCGGTGGCTGGTAGTATCGAACGAAAAAAATATGTCGAATCAAATACATTTACCCAAGATGAGAAAAAGTTAAGTTTAACAGCATATGGTTGTCTCTCTGCTGGAGTTGGCATTAAACTATTAGTTGCTCAAGACCAGGTAGATTTTAATGTTGACTTTAAAGGTAAGGGTTGTATTTCTGGATCAGGCAAATACAATTTTTCCACTAAACTCTTAGCGGGAGAATTTTACATTCCTCCTATTGTTATGTCAGGAAACATTAAAATTAAAAGTAAAGGTATCCTTGAGTTTGAATTAATAGACTGGAAAATGGATATATCAATAACAGATAAAATTCCATTGGGTAAAATTGAACATCAATTTTAAAATGAAAAAAATAATTTCTTTCTTAATACTCATTTTCTTAACGTTAAACTTCTTAGCGAGCCCTTTTTATATTTTAAACATAAAGGAAAAAGTGTACTGGGTGAAAAATAAGTCTAAATTTAATAAAATTATAACAAAGATTGATTCTGTTAAAATAAGCATGGAAGGAAGAAAATCTACGACCGCTGAATCTGATATTCTAAACTTTTACTTTTACTATGACAAAGGGAAATATATAAATATGCAGGATGATTCTAAATCATTATTCCCTTCAAAAAAGAAAAAAAGAAAAATTACGGATGTTATAAATTATTTAGAAAACCATAATGATTCTTTACTTATTTGGTATCACCCTAAAATCAATGGGCAGATCGCATATAAAGAAGAAAGGGAGATGAACACAAAAGGTTTTTTAGCACAAATATTATTAAACCTACTATCATTACTTGTAGCAATAAGTTCATTAATATGGTTGATAATAAAAATAAGAAATAGAAAAAATGAAAAAGTTTAAACTATTAGCCCATATTATTCTACTTGTATGCTTGGAAAGCCAAGCCCAACAACAAGATGCAAACCTGATACTCAGTTACCCAGAGGAATCTGAAATTTCTTTTTTTAAATACCCTAAAGAAACATTTGCAAAGGCTATTTATAAAAGTCAAGTAGATGTAATCAATAAGTATCCTGAGCAGTTATTAGAATCTATTATTTCGGCAATTAATCAAGAGTGGGTAAACTATAATACTTTAGGTGGTGCGGAAAAAGCATCAGAAAAAAAACAAAGCCATTTTGACAAAATTAAGTCAATGAACAGAAATAAAAACTATTTCGAATTGGCTCATAAATTAACCTTTAACGTAGGTGGTATACCCACAACTATAATAAAGTTTTTTACTCATTTTGAGGATACAGAAGTCCTGTCTGGCGCTACGGTTATGCAGTTTGTAGATGGCAGATGGCAAAAAACTTCACATCCGTCGCTATCTACATTGTCAATAATTGTTATGCGAATGAAATCTAATGTATTAGAAGGAATCGTACTTCAAAATTCAAATGATGCAAATGTACAGGCAATTACAAAACGTGTTACAGATGATTTGGGGCTTAATTTAGCACTACTCGAAAAAGAATTTGAAAGTTGGTATTCTCCTGAAATACATAAAGCTAAAATTGAATTATATAAAGACCCTAAAACGTGGTAAAAGGCATTAAAAATTACAATATGAAAACTACAGTAGTAATAGCTTTATTATTTATATCATATTCTTTATTTTCTCAACTCGATTATGAGAAGTTTAAAGGAAAGCAAGGAAAAATAACGTTTAATAAAGAGTATACTTATGCCAATTTATACGATTACAAAACAAATGCAAGTAAAGAAGATTCTATAATTACTAGCTTTTTAAGCACTACAATACCCGAAGGGTTATTAACTAATAATTATAGTACCGAACTCTCTAATAATAAAAAAGACTCCGTAGTTTTTGAAATTATATTGTATTCAAAATTGGTAGTAGATATTAATATGGAACGAATTTGTCTTATTAAATATAAAACACAATTAGAAAATAGAAAATCTAAAGACAAATTATTGAAAGCAGCTAAAACGGGAGATAGCTGGACTCTTCTCTCTACTTCAAATACAGAAATTAAACTGCTAGAGCAAATTGTACTGAAAACAAGTGTAAACATGCTATTTCAATTTTACAATTACAGAGACGACCCCAACTATGAAGAAATTAATAGGCTAAAACCAGAAATAAAAGATGATAAAGGGGTAATAAATATTAAAAAACTAGCAGAAGTAATTTCAAAAAACAGAGCAGTTTTACAAAAGTACATGGATGAATAAGTGATTTCTATCGCTAGTGCGAGCGTTATGCTCGTACCAACTGGAGTAAAAACGAATATTGATTGTTAATGGGAAAAAGAGAAATGAGCAGAAAATAAGAATGAGGCGTAGCACATCCCCCTAGCCCCCTTCAAAGGGGGAATTGTGAGTGCTGATAAGCAACATTGGAACAAATGAATAAGAACTAAAACATATGAAAACAGGATAATAAAATACGCAATGCATTCCCCCTAACCCCCAAAGGGGGAACAGCAACACTAGGAATTCCCCTTTCAAAAGGAAGAAAAATTCCCCCTTTGAAGGGGGTGCCGCAGGCGGGGGGATGTCCGCATGAGTAAGCACACAAAATGAGAAAAACAACATATTGAGATAACGGGGAGAACATCCCCCTAGTTATCCCCCTAACCCCCGAAGGGGGAATTGTTACTACTGATATTTAACATTGGTACAAATGAATAAGAACTAAAACATATGAAAATAGGATAATAAAATACGTATTGCATTCCCCCTAACCCCCAAAGGGGAAATTGTGAGTACTGATAAGCAACATTGGCGCAACTAAATAAGAACTAAAACGCATGAAAAAAGGATAATAAATACGTAATACACTCGTCTTACAAGGAGGCTTAATGTCACTTTATAAAAAATAGTATCCCAAGCATCTTCTCTGAGAGAATTGGTATCTTAGTTCACTAATTCTTCAAATAATGAAAACATACTATTTACTACTGTTATCGTGCGCCTCATTTATAGGTTTTTCACAAACCAACACTTATGAAATTTCGTTTGAAAATGCAGTACATCACGAGGCTGAAATACAAGCCACTTTTACAGACATTAGTACTGACACGCTGTTGGTGCGCATGAGTCGTACTTCCCCAGGGCGATATGCCCTCCATGAGTTTGCTAAAAATGTGTATAATTTTAAAGCTTTTGATGGTAATGGAAAAACACTTAAAGTTATTCGCCCTAACCCTTACCAATGGCAAATTGTTGGTCATAACAAAACGGTGCGTGTTAACTATACCCTTTTTGCCAACAGAGGTGATGGCACATATTCACAAATTGATGAAACCCATGCACATTTAAACATACCAGCTACTTTTATTTACGCTCCACAATTAAGCGATCGAAAAATACGGGTTCATTTTAAGGTTCGTGAAGATTTAAATTGGAAAATAGCAACCCAACTACAGGCAGAAAAAGAGCGCACCTATACCGCTCCCAATCTATATTATTTTATGGATTCGCCAACGGAAATTAGCAACTTTCAAATGCGAGAATTTGACATAAACACCGCTAATAATAAGCAAACCATTCGTATGGCATTACATCACCATGGTTCGGTAGCTGAAACTGATGCTTACTTTGAACAAGTAAAAAAAGTTGTTTTAACAGAAAAAGAAATTTTTGGGGAACTCCCTGAATTTGATTTTGGCACCTATACTTTTCTTGCCTGTTACATCCCTAATGCTTCTGGCGACGGAATGGAGCATCGCAATTCCACAATTTTAACTAGCACGCGCAGCTTATCTAATGGTGGTATGCAAAGAAATATTGGTACCGTATCTCATGAATTTTTTCATGCTTGGAATATAGAGCGTATACGGCCTAAATCATTAGAACCCTTTGATTTTAGTGAGGCCAATATGAGCGGTGCTTTATGGTTTGCTGAGGGCTTTACTAGTTATTATACCAATTTAGTGCTTTGTAGAGCAGGCATCATTAGCCCTGAAAAATATGTAAAAGGACTTACCGGCACTTTCAATTACGTGTGGAATTCTCCTGCGCGACAATTTTTTAACCCTGTTGAAATGAGTTATCAGGCGCCCTTTGTTGATGCCGCAACTTCGGTAGACCCCGTAAACCGTGAAAACACCTTTATTTCCTATTACTCATACGGTAGTATATTAGGCCTAGCACTAGACCTAGCATTAAGAGAAAAAAACCTAAACCTTGACGACTACATGAAACTAGTTTGGCAATCGTATGGAAAAAAAGAAATACCGTATACCTTAGAAAACCTACAGCAAACCTTAACGCAGTATGCTGGAAAAAGTTTTGGAGATACCTTTTTCAACACCTACATCTATAAAAGTGAAATGCCCAATTATAAAAGCCTACTCGCTACTGTTGGCGTAGTTTTACAACAGGATACTACTACGCCCTATTTTGGAGCAGCAGCGGCAATTAATGACGATAAAAACGGACGTATAACACGCAACATAAAAATAGGAACTCCTGCCTATAAAGCAGGTTTAGATAAGGGCGATGAAATACTATCGATCAATGATAAGCCTTTTCCTAACGGGCAAAGTTTTGATGCCTATATAAAAGAATTTTCAGTAGGTGATAGCCTAAGCATAGTATTTAAACGACACGGTTTTAAAAAAACAACAACGGTAACTTTAGAACGAGACCCTTCTTACAAAATATTCTTAGCAGAAAAAGAAGGTACCGTAGTTAATTCAAAAATTAAGAAACAAAGAAAACAATGGCTTAAAAGCGAATAGATGAAAATTGAATACCACAGAGCTTCCACCGAAAATGAGCTGCGCCAAATTCTTGCATTGCAAAAAAACAATGCAGTAGCTGTAATATCAGAAGCTGAACGAGAAAAAGAAGGTTTTGTAACCGTTACCCATACTTATGCTATTCTAAAACGAATGAATGATGCTTGTGCACATATCATTGCAAAAGATGGTGATATAGTCGTGGGTTACGCCTTAGTCATGCTTCCTGCATTTAAAAATGATATCCCCCTGTTAAAACCAATGTTTGCGACTGCTGATGCCTTATTACCCAACACAAACTACCTTGCCATGGGACAAATATGTATTGCTAAAAACTATCGTAGCAAGGGTATTTTTAGAGGTATGTATCACTATTACAAAGAACAACTACTAGGACGCTATGATGGTTTGTTTACCGAAGTTGCTACCAATAATACGCGCTCCTTATATGCGCACCAAAGTGTTGGCTTTACCATTCTAAAAACAGAAATCACGGATGGTATTTCTTGGGAATTGCTGTATTGGGATTGGCATAAAATTATTGTTTAATAATATTTTATTATTGTTTTTCGATAATTTTTATATCTTTGATATATATACTATACGCTTATAGTCCTATAAATTCTCAAAATATACCATTATGAAAAGCAATATTTTAGTATCACTTTTATACTACTTCTTTAAGATCCTTTTTGGTCTTAGCGTCCTAGCCTTAACTTGGTCAATAGCATCAGAAATCTTTACAAGCGATGGAAAGTTCAATAATTTTTTTGTTGACAACCATCATGCTATTGGTTATAGCTTTCCTGTAACTGTACAAACTAAATTTCCTGACTCAATAGTTACTTATGCTTCAGGATCTCACACTTATTACAAAGGACAGGGAGTTATTCTACCTGATAAAATTAATCAAGATTCTTTAAAAGATAAGATTGTAAACAACGTAAAAATATGGCCATATCCAAAACCTAATTCCTTAATAACTAGTACAGGACCAAAACCGAACTTAAAAATTTTAGTTAATAATTCTAACATCATTTCCGACGGATATATCATTGTCAACGCAAAAGAATTTTGGGTAAAAGCACTACTATTTACACAAGTTTATGTGAGTCACATATCTTTAATCTTTATCTTTTTTTTACTATCCACCATCTTTAAAAAGTTAAAAGTTAGGTTTGATTTTAGTAAAAAGTTAATATCACATACCAGATTGATTGGACTCTTGCTAATTAGTAAAGAGATTATTAACACTATCATTGTACTAATTCTTTCTAAGCAAATTCATACTATCACAGTCAGCAGCTTTTTAAATGGAGCTCTTATAAAAAAAGGCATTTACACGAACATCAATCCAAGATTAGATTTTGATTTAACTATATTTTTACTAGGAATAACTCTTATTGTATTAAGTATTCTTTTTTATAAAGGCTACAGTTTACGTAAAGAGAACGACTTAACTATTTGATATGGGAATAATCGTAAATCTAGACATTATGCTTGCCAAACGTAAAATGCGAAGCAAAGAACTGTCAGAAGCCATAGGAATCACCGAAGCAAACTTATCTATTTTAAAGTCAGGGAAGGCAAAAGCCATTCGTTTTTCAACATTAGCAGCTATTTGTGAGGTTTTAGAATGTCAACCTGGAGATATTCTAGAATTCAAATCAAACACTTAAATGATGACATGTGATATGTAGTTGCAACATAATAACATCCATTCATACCTATAGATAACATCTTAGCCAAACTTCAATACATAATGAAGGTTGAAGCACTATTTATACAACTCATTAAAAAACAAAAAACCCGACTAAGGTCGGGTTTCATATATTATTTTTTTGTGGATTAATTTAATCCGCTAAAACAATCACTTTATTATCTTTCATTTCAATAGTACCGCTACTTATTGGTAAAATGGTTTTTCCATCGGCATTTTTTGAAAACTTACTTTCGTACGCCTCATCAATCGTAATATTACCATCAATTTGCACATTACCTTCTTGAAGTAATGAAACAATAGGTGCGTGATTAGCCAACATTTGGAATTCGCCATTAATACCAGGTACAGTTACTGAAGTAACCTCTCCTGCAAATAATGTAGCTTCTGGTGATACAATTTCTAAATACATATTTTATTAAATTCAGAGTTTGGAGTTCAGTGTTACGAATAACGCTTAACTCATAGCTATATTAAGCTTCAGCCAACATTTTCTCACCTGCTTCTATAGCCTCTTCAATAGTACCTTTAAGGTTAAAAGCAGATTCTGGAAGGTGATCTAACTCGCCGTCCATAATCATATTAAAGCCTTTGATCGTTTCTTTAATATCAACTAATACTCCAGGTATACCAGTAAATTGCTCTGCTACGTGGAAAGGTTGTGATAAGAAACGTTGTACACGTCTTGCTCTACCTACTGCCAATTTATCTTCTTCTGAAAGTTCTTCCATACCTAAGATGGCAATAATATCTTGTAATTCTTTATAACGTTGCAACAACTCTTTAACACGTTGTGCACACGCATAATGATCTTTACCTAAGATTTCCGCTGTTAAAATTCGCGAAGTAGAATCTAATGGATCAACCGCTGGATAAATACCCAACTCAGCAATTTTACGTGATAGTACGGTAGTTGCATCTAAGTGAGCAAAGGTTGTTGCTGGCGCTGGATCGGTTAAATCATCCGCAGGTACATATACCGCTTGTACTGATGTAATTGATCCTCTTTTTGTTGATGTAATACGCTCTTGCATAGCCCCCATCTCTGTTGCCAAAGTTGGTTGATATCCTACCGCAGAAGGCATACGACCTAATAAGGCTGATACCTCAGACCCTGCTTGTGTAAAACGGAAAATATTATCAACGAAGAAAAGTACATCTTTCCCTTGACCTTCACCAGCACCATCACGGAAATATTCTGCAATAGTTAAACCAGAAAGTGCCACACGAGCACGAGCTCCAGGAGGCTCATTCATTTGACCGAAAACAAAAGTTGCTTTTGATTCTCTCATAGCACTTTTATCAACTTTAGATAAATCCCATCCGCCATCTTCCATAGAATGCAAGAAATCATCTCCGTATTTGATAATACCAGATTCTAACATCTCACGAAGCAAATCATTTCCTTCACGTGTACGCTCTCCTACCCCTGCGAATACAGAAAGACCACCATGACCTTTGGCGATATTATTAATCAATTCTTGAATCAATACTGTTTTACCTACACCGGCACCACCAAATAATCCAATTTTACCACCTTTTGCATACGGCTCAATTAAATCAATTACTTTAATACCTGTAAATAATACTTCGGTAGTGGTAGTAAGATCTTCAAATTTTGGTGCTTCACGGTGAATAGGAAGACCATCTTTACCAGCTTTTGGCAAATCTCCTAAACCATCAATAGCATCTCCAATTACATTAAACAAACGACCGTATACATCATCACCAACAGGCATTTGTATTGCAGCACCCGTAGCTACTACGTCAGTTCCTCTGCTTAAACCATCGGTAGAATCCATTGAAATGGTTCTTACGGTATTCTCACCTACGTGAGATTGTACTTCTAAAACTAGTTTTGAGCCATCTCTATTTGCGATTTCCAACGAATCATAGATTTTTGGAAGTTCATCACCTGATTGAAATTCTACATCAACAACCGGCCCTATGATTTGAGAAACTTTACCTGTAACTTTTGACATTACTAACGTATTTATGTATTAGGATTACTTTTATTTAGAAAACAACCAAAAAAATTAGGTTGATTTTCAGGCTGCAAAGATATAGTATTAGTCTTAAATTGAAAACTACTTTTCCATCCTTTTTTTTAGATATAAAAAATGCCTTCGATTGAAGGCATTTTTTATACTATATTTTGAAGTCAATTATTGTAACGTAGGCGAATAATTTGTGGGATAATCACCTACATCAAGTAGGTTGCCAGAAGCCTCAAAGTTACTACCATAGGTAGCATCAATGGCTTTTAACATTTCATTCGCCATTACAGCATATCCTCTTGATGTTAAATGAATACCATCTAAACTCACTAGACCGCCAGTAACTAATTTTGTATCTAAAGTAAAATCTCCAGTTGTAATTCCAGAATTTTTTGCAGTTTCCAAAACAGATTTTAAATCTACAAAAGCCAAACCTGCTGCGCTGGTAATAGATTCTATAGATTCGTTATACCTATCTGTAGCGTTCTTTATACTCAAAAGTTCATCCGTATCTAGCGCATCTTTATCATCAATACCATTAACCGCAGCCAATATTGCACCTGCTTGTTGTGGTGTTGGTGTTCCTCCTGCTTGCAAAACACCAAGAGCTTCTATCACCTCAGGTGTTAAAACCACAGAACCATAACCTTGTGCCAATGCACTTTGGTCTATAGGCAAAAGCAACAGTTCATTCTCCGTCATTTGTCTAAAACCTAAGGGGTTTGTTGCAGAAACAGGTACATCTATGATAAATCTATTTTTACCTTCTTGAAAAACAATTGCATATTGTGCTGCCAAAGCTTGAGCTGCAGGTGGTGGCACACCTTGGAGAATAAGTCCTTGTGTAAAAATACCTGTAACCGCTTGAAAAAAGCCTGTTAAACTAGCAGCCGTTGCTGCGTCTAACTCTAAAGCATCATTGGGTATGGTTGTGAAATAGGGTAAATCGGTAATATTAGGCACATTGGCTACAACCCCTTTTGCACCCCCCGCAGTTAATTGTGTTACAATACCCTGAAGCACTTGCGCAAACAAACCAGGATCTGTTATATCTTGTTGCCCGTAACCCGCTGCGTTTAAGTCTCCCGTCCGATCTACGCCAATTCCTCCTGAGGTAGCATATCCCAACACATCGTTACCACCTATTTCAGAAAGTGTAAAGAATGATCCATTTTGTGCTGCAGCATCCGCTAAAACTGTTGCTGATGGTGACGATGCAAAACGAGCATAATACGGATTTGCGGCCGCATAACCAGGTGCGGTAAGGTGAAAACTTTTAGCTCCAGGCACGCCTACATTATTAAAATCACTTCCCAAATTCATAAGAGGATTTGTTGTTGCTGGAGGCACTGGTGCTCCCATATCTTCAAAAAAGGCATCCAAACGCTGAGGTCCACTACCATTAAACACAAGACGATACCCCACTAATGCGGTAGGAATACCTGCAAAACCACCTGTATTATCACTCATTAAGGGTTGCGTAAAATCACCCCCACCAGCAAGCGCAAATTGATTTGCCAATAATTTTGGAAATGAATTTTCTTGAGTAGCCTTAAATAAGGCGCCATCACTATAGCCCGCCGTAAAAGAGGCGCCAACAGCAACATACTTTGAAAAATCTGCAGAACCAGCCGTAAGTTCGGGCATATCTTCTACAACCACCTCTTCAGATAAATCTACATCTTCAGGGTCATTACACGCTGCAAATGCCAATAGCACTGCAACTAAGCTTATATATTTAATTTTCATGATATTATCTTTTTAATGATTATAAGTTATTGATGGTCCATGACACATAGTACATTGACCCTATAAAGCCAGTACCAAACGCAGTGAAATATTCATTTCCTAAAAGATTTGTACCACCAACCTTGAACTCTGATTTAATACTTGGCACACGGAAGTTAACTTGAGCATCAACAGTGTGAAATTCAGGAACCAGTCCTTCACCAAAAGTTGCCTCCCAAAAATAATCATCACTAAATCGGTACGCGATATTAAAACCAATATTCTTGAAAACCTCTGGGTTTCCAAAAGAAGCTTTAAACTTATGCTCTGGAGTATTGAAATTAAGCATCACATCAGGATTTGCCTCGCGATCAAAATCAAGTTTTGTAAAAGTATAACTACCTCCTAAATCAAAATTACCAAACACTTTCATATTCAATCCTAAAGATGCGCCATAAGAATTTACATCAGCTTCAGAATTGGTATATGCGCTATAGGCTTGAAAATCACCATTAGAAATAGCAGCCACAGATAAGCCGCCATCACCTACTTGGCCATAATATGGCGCTAGCACCACTTCTTGCGAAATAAAATCTTTATACTTATTATAATAGGTACTAAAATCAATTGTAAATTTCTTTATTTTACCACGGTATCCTACTTCAACAGAAGCAACTTGTTCAGGAGCAACCAATTCAGGATTTGCAACCTCCAAAACACTCGGATCACCTGTTTCGCCAAGCTTGGTAACCGAACTAACGGTGTATGAATTATTGTAAGCAGCAGATCCCGTTTGAGTAATCGTAGCGGGCTGACCAAGTAATTGACCATTACCACTTACTTGAAAATCTCTAGAATAACGCTCTAAATTATTAGGAGCCGAACCTACGAGTATTGCACGACCAGCATCTAATCCAATAAATAAATCTTGTGTTGTTGGGTTTCTAAATCCTGTTTGTATAGAAGCCCGGATATTATGATCTCTATTCACTGTTAAACCAGCAGATAAACGAGGGGAGAAGAAACCATCGAAAAATTCTGATTTATCATAACGACCAGAACCCGTAAGCTTTAAGTTCATACTTTCACCCAACATAAAATCTTTTTGCAATTGCGTATACACACCATATTCCGAATAGTTAATTGGACCATCAGAATCTGTATAAATAGTACCAGAAGAATTCAAGCTATACTGCCTGTAAGATCCTCCAATTTGAACATCTACCACATCTGTTAAATGACTAAAATTGTAATTAGCGTCTGCATGATAGTATTTGGAAGCATCTTGAAACTTAGAACCTGTTGACAAATCAGGATCATTGATGCTTTTATTGAATGCAGCAATAAATTCAGGCGAACCTGGTTCATAACGCCCTTGGTCTGCAAAAGCACGAGCAGTAGCATGAGCATTATCAACAGAAGACTCACCCCCTAACACTGCACCTGAATACGCCGAAATATAATCACGAAACCAATCTTCATCAGACTTCCAAGCCCTATTAATATTAATTCCAGTAAAAACCATATCATAAGAATCTCCAGCTTTATCCGCAACCACATAACCACGTAAAAAGAAATTATCATTTTTGATCTCTAATTTATGTTGTTCTTGGAAAAAATTATCTATGTTATATCTATTCGTACCTTGATATATGGTAGAACCAGTACCTACTTTTCCAACATAAGACAGCTCTAAACTATTGTCAGCTATAGGACGGTAATACAATCCCCAATCCGCCTTAATACTCTCTGCATTATAATCAGTAAGGTCTCTTTCGTTATACCCTGTTCTACTAACAACAACATCTGGGATTATTCCCAAACCAGAAGCAGCCCTTATATTGGTTGACACTTCATCACCATAAACGTTAATACCATCATAATTCACATTTGCTCTAGTATTACCAGGTACAAATTTATCAACTTCACTAGTTGCTGCCCAATCAGTACCTTTTAAGTACCCAAAATTCACTTTAACAGCAAATTTATCACTAAACTTATGTGCTGCACGAATACCTAAATCTGTATAAGGATTTGTACCTGCAGCTTCTTGTGAAGTTACACCTCTTTTTATATAAGCACTAATCCCTTGTTTATCAAAAGGACTTTTACTTCGCATAAACAAAATTCCATTAAATGCGTTCGCACCATAAAGCGCAGATGATGCACCAGGAAGCAATTCAACACTCTGCACATCAGTTTCGATCATACCAACTAAATTTCCAATAGGAAAATTCAATGCTGGTGTGGAATTATCCATACCATCAACCAATTGCATAAATCGTGTATTTGCAAAACTCGCAAAACCTCGGGTATTGATTGATTTAAAAGTTAAACTATTCGTATTAACATCAACCCCTTTAAGATCTTCAAGACCGCCATAAAAATCAGCCGAAGCAGTGTTTTTTATATCTTTTAGTCCAAAACGCTCAACCGTAACTGGCGATTCAAAAATACGCTCTGGGGTTCGTGAAGCAGATATAACAACTTCATCTAAAAATGTTTGGGCTTCAGTAAGAACAATAGTAAGGTTTTGGTTATTCTTTGTAACAGTCTCGCTAGCATCAGCATAACCAAGAACGGTCACTTTCAATGTAAACGGGGGCACTTCGGATGTTTCTAACTTAAACAAACCATCAAAATCACTGGTTGTACCAATTGCCTTTCCCTGAATAACCACATTAACTCCTGGCACCGGCTCATTGTTTTGATCTACAACTTTTCCGCTAACTGTTGTTTGTGAAATTCCTAAAAAACCGTACAACATTAACGCTATAAACAGTAGTTTTTTCATACTTAACTGAGGATTAAAAATTAATTCGTAGCCCAATATACAGATTTTTTCAAACGCAAAATCATAAAATGAAAAAAATTATGCACGCATAGTATTTTTTTCACAAAAATAACCTTCATTTTACATACAATTCATAAGGCTAATTGCTTTTTTTATTAAAATGCGTATACACTACCAGATGCAACTATTGACAAAAGGGCACAAAAAAACCTCAATTTTTTTATTGAGGTTTTTACTGCTATTTTTTAACTAAATTTCTACTCCACAGTAACCGATTTTGCTAAATTTCGAGGCTGATCTACATTACAACCCCGCATTACGGCAATATGATATGAGAGTAATTGCAAAGGAATAGTGGTCAACAAAGGTGTTAAACTCTCAATTGTCTCTGGAACCTCAATAACATGATCTGCCAATTCAGTCACCTGAACATCGCCCTCGGTAACGATAGCAATAATTTTTCCTTTACGCGATTTTATCTCTTGAATATTACTCACTACCTTTTCATAATGTCCTTTTTTGGTGGCAATAACAAAAACCGGCATATGCTCATCAATTAAAGCAATAGGACCATGTTTCATTTCTGCGGCAGGATACCCCTCCGCATGTATATAACTAATCTCTTTTAATTTTAATGCTCCTTCTAAGGCAACAGGAAAATTATACCCTCTACCCAAGTATAGGCAGTTGGTAGCGTCTTTATAAACTTCTGATACAACTTCAATTAAAGCATTAGACTCCAACGCCTTTTCTACTTTGGCCGGAATAGTCTCTAATTCAGTTAAATGCTGATGAAATATTGATTCTGAAAAAACACCTTTTTCTTTTGCCAATTTTAAGGCAATCAAAGTCAATACAGTAATTTGCGTTGTAAAAGCTTTAGTAGAAGCTACTCCGATCTCAGGGCCTGCGTGCGTATATGCCCCTGCATGGGTCTCACGTGCTATAGAAGAACCAACAACATTACATACACCAAAAACAAATGCTCCATTTTCTTTAGCTAATTTAATCGCAGCCAAGGTATCTGCCGTTTCACCAGATTGTGAAATTGCAATAAGCACATCTTTGTCTGTTATTACAGGGTTTCTATACCTAAACTCTGAAGCATATTCTACCTCAACAGGTATACGTGCTAAATCTTCAAAAATATACTCTGCCACCAAACCAGCATGCCATGAGGTACCACATGCTACTATAATAATTCTATTTGCATTGATAAACTTTTCAATGTGATCATCAAAACCAGACATTTTTACAATCCCTTGATCTGCTCTCAGGCGCCCTCTGTAAGTATCTAAAATTGCTCGTGGTTGCTCATAAATCTCCTTTAGCATAAAGTGATCATAGCCACCCTTTTCAATTTCTTCCAAATTCATTTGAAGTTGCAAAATTTTTGGATACGCTACAGAATCATCTTTTATTTTTCTAAGTTTAATTTCCTTTCCTAATCGAATAATAGCCATTTGTTCATCTTCTAAATAAACAGCATTATTGGTAAATTCAATAAACGGAGAAGCATCAGATGCAATAAAAAATTCATTCTCTCCTACACCAATAGCCAAAGGGCTACCTAGTTTTGCCACAACAATCTCGTCAGGCTTTCTTTTATCAAAAACCGCAATAGCATAAGCACCAACAACCTGATTTAATGCTATTTGAACTGCTTGACCTAACATTACATCTTCCGTTTTCTGAACTTCTTCAATAAGGTTTACCAAAACCTCTGTATCTGTATCAGAATGAAATACATAACCTCTTTTAGCCAATTCTGTTTTTATGGCTTCATAATTTTCTATGATTCCATTATGAATAATCACCAATTCTCCAGAATTGGAGTAATGGGGATGCGAATTCACATCATTAGGAATACCATGGGTTGCCCATCGCGTATGCCCTATACCAATATTTCCTTCTGTTGAAATAGTCTCTTTTGCCTTTTTCTTGAGATCCTCTACTTTTCCCTTAGTTTTGACAAGATTAATTTCTTTACCGTCATATATCGCAACACCGGCACTATCATAGCCTCTATACTCAAGACGTTGCAAACCTTTTACAATAACTGGGTAGGCCTCTCTATGGCCAATATATCCTACAATTCCACACATGAATTTTAAATTTTAGTTGAAGGGGACGTTTATTTTTTTATCAAAGTTACCACAAGCATCCTTAACACAACACTGGTTATAGACGTAGAACGAAAAAAAACTACAAGTGGTATAAGTAAGAGAAAATAAAAGGTAGTAAAATTCGTCTTTAAATAAAGTTAATCAACTCATCTTACAACACAACTCTGCTATATAATTCAAAGAAACACTACAAACAACAATCACTATACTTTCACAATCAGAGCAAGAGTCCAGAAAAATAATTTTGATTTCGATACAAAACTCATCAAATTACAATCTAACCTAATAGCCTTGTCATGCAACTAGTTTGCTTCTGTATAATAGATTTGTAGCTGTAGCTTTTTATCCTCATCTGCTCCTGAAACATTACCTCCATAAAGCACGGTACCTAATGGCGTAAGCGTTGGAGCAACAGGCAATTCCTTCTCTTCGTTAGTGAGCAACGTATTTAAAGCACCATTTAATCGAATATCAGGGGTAACCATCAAACCTAAGGTAACATTTTCAGCATCACGTAAAATTATTTCATTGAGATAGCTCGTAATTTTCACTGAATACTTGACACCTTTATCGCTAGATTCTTGTAAAATACCATCATAAAGAGGATAACTCTGAAGCGAACTGGTATTACTAAACGAATCTTCACTACTAAAGAGCGGCTCATTCGTTTCTGCATTAAACAAATACAATCTTGGAGGTTCAATAATACCACCAGCATTATCTAAAGTTTGCCTATCAACATAAAAGACCAAATTAGCCTCATTTATAATCCAGTTATTGGCTTTAATTTGCTCAATTGCATCACTATCATTTGCAAACAAATCTATCTCAGCATATACGCCAGCCCCACCTTTTAAGTATATTCTAGCTGCACTCTCATCGGTATCAAGCGATTCTTGAATAGCGGTTGGCAGCGGCTCATTAGCAAATGAATTTATAGCATTACCAATGACGGCTGAACCATTTGTAGGTATTCTTGGAAATGAAAATTCAAAATCTTTCTCTACCCGTTCAATGTTGTTATTATCAGCTGTATTTACCTTGTCATAATCATATGTCACCGTAAGCTTAGCGCCCCCTATATTCAACAAAAAATAATGGTTATCTACTGCTGGCATAATTGACAAATGAAGCCCTCTCATAAAATAATTAAAATTCGATTGGCTAATAAGGTCAGAACTCCCTTCTTTATCTAAAATATTCTCTTGAAAAAAATCAACAGCCGCCTGATTCAATTTCACGTGTATACCAGGATTTAATCTACTCGATACAGTTCCCGTTTCATCCATATCGGTAGTTTCTGGGTCATCTTCGGTAGCCAAAAACAAGATTTCCTTATCATCTATATCGACTGCTCCTTCAAAAAATACATCTTCAACAAAATCAGGTGAAAATTGTCGATTTGAAAAATATTCTTGTGCATCTTGAAAATTAGAATTTGGATCTAAATCACGTAAAAAATACGTTGAACGCTCTATCTTTAAAGTGAAAGGCTTGGTAACGTCTCCATATATACTATCTAATTGAAAGCGCCTTGCAAACTGACTACCCAATGTCTCAGTATCTACATCATCATTATCACCATCACCATCAGTATCAACATTTAAAGGGTCTGTACCACGCGCTTTTTCTTCTTGGTTTGTCAACCCATCACCATCACTATCATTGGTTGGGTCATTTTCAAAACCTGGTTCTAAAACGTCATCAACACCGTCTAAATCAGCATCACGTTCTACCTCAGATTTAATGATATACGGCAAATAAAGGTATATCTCTTTAACTTTTTCATCTTCCTCAATTGTTCTGACAAGGGTATCATTTTCTGCACCATCTTCAATAGATTGCGAATAAACTCCAAAAGTTGGGTTGGCAGAAGGCAAAAGCAATTGCGTTGTTATGCTGGCATCGGTTGCCCCATAAATAGGATCATCAAACCTACCTAATTGATATACAGATAATTTATTGGTTTGAACAGCTTCTATTTTCCTATTGTAAGCAGCGACATCATACGAAACCTTATTTGTATTGAAAGGAGATCCTCCAATTACCCCTGCGCCTATAGTGTTAATTTCTTGTTCACAAGACACTACAGTCACAACAACTAAAATTCCCGCTATCGCAGAAAATTTAAATCTATTAAAAAAGTTCATTCAGATTATTTTAAAACTTCGGTGTTATAAAAATTTGAATACGCCTCTTCAAATTCTTGCAAAGAGACATACGGCAACACTGGTTTTTCTAAGTTGGAAATATGGTTTTCTAAATCTTCTGGAATTTCTTCCGAGGCTAAAATAATAGCATCTGAAAAATCTACAGCTACTTTTAACAAATTATTATAGTTAGGAGTCTTAAGGTGCTCAATACTGTTCTCTGGAACACCATCAAAAGCAATCTTCTTAACCATCTCTTTATCAAGCTCTCCATCAAAAGTTTTACGATAAACAGAAGTAACAATTTTACTTTCAACAAACAAAGGCTCGTCTGCGTAAAATTTCTTCAAATACAAAGGAAGGAGGGAAGCCATCCAACCATGTACATGAATAATATCTGGTGACCAATTTAATTTCTTAACGGTTTCAACAACTCCTTTTGCAAAAAATATAGCACGCTGATCATTGTCAGGAAATAAATTTCCATTTTCATCTAAAAAAGTCGCTTTTCTTTTAAAGTATTCATCATTATCAATAAAATACACCTGAATACGCTCACGCGGTATTGAAGCAACCTTGATAATCAATGGCATATCCATGTCATTAATTATCAAATTCATACCTGAAAGGCGAATAACTTCGTGGAGTTGATGCCGACGCTCATTTATATTGCCGTATCGCGGCATAAAAATTCGTATTTGACCTCCTTTGCTGTTAACCATTCTGGGCGTTTCGTACGACATGAGCGAAACTTCATTCTCTGGTAAGTAAGGCACTAATTCTGAAGATACGAATAATATCTTTTTCCCGTTCATAAAAGCTGTGTTTGATTTTAAAAATTGAGCGTAGCCGCAAAATTACAAAAATTATGCTGAATAGCCGTAATTATAGTAAGTTTGCTTTGGTTTTAAATATATTCTATGACACTTATAACTACAAAAAAAGAATTAGAATCGGTAATTTCTTCATTTGACAAGAAAGAAACAGTAGGCCTTGTTCCTACCATGGGCGCCCTACACATGGGGCATGCGTCCTTAGTAACCAAGGCACTTAGCGAAAATGAAAACGTTATTGTTAGTATTTTTGTAAACCCCACCCAATTTAACAATAAAGAAGACTTGCAAAAATACCCAAAAACGCTTGAGACTGATATAAATCTATTACAAAAACTCTCTTCAGCAATTATCGTCTTTGCACCTACTGTTGAAGAAATATACGCTGATGCCCTCGTTACTAAATCATATGAATTTGATGGTCTCGACAAGGTTATGGAAGGCGAATTTAGAGACAATCATTTCAATGGTGTTGGCACTATCGTTGAAGCCTTGTTGCTACTGACAAAACCTCATAGAGCCTATTTTGGAGAAAAAGATTTTCAACAGTTACAGATTATCAAAAAAATGGTTCAAACGCAGCAAATAGCAGTAGAAATAGTTGGTTGCCCCATAGTAAGAGAGCCTAGTGGACTTGCAATGAGCTCAAGAAATGAACGCCTTTCTGCAAGTTTACGAAAAGAAGCCGCTTTTATATTTGAAACCCTAAACGTGGCTAAAAGAAAATTTGGCACAAAAAGTGCTAATGTAGTGCAAAAATGGGTTGTCAATGAATTTCAAAAACATCCAAATTTAGAACTGGAGTATTTTACCATCACCAATGCAAATACACTAAAGCCAATTCTGAGAAAACAAAAAAATATAAAATATAGAGCATTTATTGCCGTTTACGCAGATGACGTAAGACTAATAGACAATATTGCCTTGAATTAATTAACTTTGCCCTATGCAAATTGAAGTAGTAAAATCAAAAATACACCGCGTAAAAGTTACAGGTGCCGACCTTAATTATATTGGAAGCATAACCATTGATGAAGACTTAATGGATGCCGCCAACATTATTCAAGGTGAAAAGGTGCAAATTGTAAACAATAATAATGGCGAACGATTAGAAACTTATGCCATTCCTGGCCCTAGAGGCAGCGGTGAAATCACATTAAATGGCGCCGCCTCGAGAAGAGTTGCGGTAGGCGATATTTTAATCTTGATAACCTATGCAAGAATGGATATTGAAGAAGCAAAAACATTCAATCCGTCATTGGTTTTTCCTAATGAAGAAAATAATTTGCTAAATTAATTTGAATCAATCGATCAAAAAAATATTAAAAACTGTACTCCCCATGCTTTTGGGTGTATTTATAGTTTGGTATTGGTACAACTCTACTTCGCCTGAAGATCGAGAATTAATTCTTTTAAACATAAAAAAAGCCGATCCGTTTTGGCTCTGCATATCTGTTTTATTCGGACTTATAGCATATGTATCAAGAGCTATTCGTTGGAATTACATGCTGCAGCCTATGGGTTACAAACCTAGGCTAATCAATAATGTACTTATTATTTTGATGGCTTATTTGGCTAATTTAGGCATTCCGCGAATGGGCGAAATACTAAGACCTACCGCCTTGGCTACCTACGAAGGAGTCCCTTTTGAAAAAGGGCTAGGTACTATTGTGACTGAACGTGTTGTAGACGTGATCATGCTTTTAGCCATTATCACAATAACATTAATTCTACAAACAGAACAGATTTTCTCCTTTTTAGAAGGAAAAGGACTCCCGCTAAATAGCCTTTTTGCACTCCTTGCAGCTGGAGTCATAGCGCTAGCCTTCTTTATCTTTTTTGTAAAAAAATCAAAACACGCGCTTGCACTAAAAATAAAAGACTTTGTACAAGGTTTGTTAACAGGCATATTGAGTGTTTTTAAAATGAAAAATAAATGGGGTTTTGTTTTTCAAACATGTATTATTTGGCTTTGCTATTTAGGCATGTTTTGGGTAATTAAATATACCGTTGCAGAAACCGCAGACCTTTCATACATTCAGTTGACTGTTGCTTTTGTAGGAGGAGCAATCGCTATGATGTTTACCAATGGTGGCATTGGCCTTTACCCCGTTGCCGTAAGTCAAGCCCTAGGCATATATGGCATTAGTGCTGTTTCAGGAGACACTTTTGGGTGGATTATGTGGATAACCCAAACCTTTGTATTAGTTATTTTTGGGGCAATATCTTTTCTATTATTACCGTTATTGAATCGAAACCAGTAAACAGCGTTACCACCAATAACAAACCCAATGAAAACTACTTTCTACATCCTTGCCCTATTATTTTGCTTTTCAGGAAAAGCACAACTAACTCAAGAAGTATTTGAATCTTTTAAACTTCAAGAACGTCGCGATGTGCGCTATTATATTCCTGAAGATTACGATGAAGAAAAAAAATACCCTTTAATACTGGTCTTAGATGGCGAATATTTATTCGATCAAGTAGTTGCAAATTCAAAATTTTACAGTCAATTTCACGGCATGCCGCAGATGATTATTGCTGGCATAAACCAAAATGAAGATAGTATTCGACTAGATGATTGTGCTTGGGACGAAGAAAATGGGCTTCCCGATGAAAAAGCGAAAAGCTTTTTTGAATTTATAGGAATAGAGCTTATTCCGTATTTAGAACAAAATTACAATACCGCTCCATTTAAAATGATTGTAGGTTATGACATTACCGCTAATTTTCAAAACTATTGGCTTTTTAAAGAAAATTCTCTTTTCAATGCCTATGTCAATATTTCACCTAAACTAGCTCCCGAAATGGAATCTAGAGTTCCAGCTCGACTAGCAGCTTTTGACAATCAAATATTTTATGAACTTATACTAGAGAAAGAAAAAAATAAAAACACGGCTAGAATTTTAGCCATGGACAAAGCGATAAAAGCCATTGATAAAGAATCGTTACATTACAGTTTTACGGAATATGACAATGCAGATCACATTTCAATTGCCACCTACGGCATAGGCAGAGCGTTTGATAATATTTTTGGTATGTTTAAACCTATTAGTCCTAAAGAATACAAAACTCAGATTCTTACTTCTGAAGAACCTGTTTTTCAATACTTGGAAAACAAATACACAAGTATTGAAGAACTCTTTGGTTTCACAAAAGCTGTTAGCCTAAATGACATTATGGCAATATATGCTGCAACTCGTAAAAAAGAAGATTTTGAATCGTTAAAACCACTTTCTGATCTTTGCAAACGCGAATTTCCAGATACCATGTTAGGCTTTTATTTTGAAGGAGAATATTACGAACAATTAGGCGAACCCAAAAAAGCACTAAAAACTTTTGAAAAATCTTTTGGAATGGACGAAATAGACTTCTTAACCAAAGAAATGGCCTTAGAAAAAATTGACGGCTTAAAAGCAGATTTTGGTTTTTAATAACCTAAACACCACACAAAAGCAGCATTTAAAAAATATTCGATTTTAAATCAAGCCACAAAACTTTTTTTAAAGACAAAGTTTTACCTTTAGCCACAAACGTTAAGGAAACAAATGGCTAAAACAAAAACAGCTTTTTTTTGTCAAAACTGCGGCACGCAATATGCCAAATGGGTGGGTCAATGCGCTGCCTGTAAAGCATGGAATACTGTTGCTGAAGAAGTTATACAAAAAGAAGAGAAACAAGCATGGAAAACGCCTTCAAGCAACAAACGCACAATTGCAAAACCCCTACGTGTTAATGAAATTAGTACAGAGAAAGAACTTCGACTAAACACCTTTGACCTAGAATTTAATCGGGTGCTAGGTGGCGGTTTAGTACCAGGCGCATTGGTTCTTTTGGGTGGCGAACCTGGAGTAGGCAAAAGCACCTTAATCTTGCAAATTGCTTTAAAGCTACCCTACAAAACTTTATATGTTTCTGGAGAAGAAAGCCAAAAGCAAATCAAAATGCGCGCTGATCGCATTCACCCCAATAGCGAAACATGCTTTATTTTAACCGAAACAAAAACGCAAAATATATTTCAACAAATTGAAGTTACCACTCCAGATATTGTAGTTATTGACTCTATTCAAACCCTACATTCTGACTATATAGAATCTTCAGCAGGAAGCATTTCTCAAATTAGAGAATGCACAGCCGAACTAATAAAATTTGCTAAAGAAACCAATACTCCCGTAATTCTTATAGGTCATATTACTAAAGATGGTGCCATTGCTGGGCCAAAAATATTAGAACACATGGTAGATACAGTTTTGCAGTTTGAAGGAGACAGAAACTATGTATACCGCATCTTAAGAGCCTTAAAAAATAGGTTTGGTTCAACAGCAGAATTAGGCATATACGAAATGCAAGCCGAAGGCTTGCGACAGGTAAACAATCCGTCAGAAATTCTCATTTCTAAAAGTAACGAGCAATTAAGTGGCACAGCCATAGCATCTACTGTTGAAGGTATGCGCCCTTTAATGATTGAGATACAAGCATTAGTAAGCACCGCAGTATACGGTACTCCGCAGCGCTCAACCACAGGCTACAATGCCAAAAGGCTAAACATGCTATTAGCCGTATTAGAAAAAAGAGCCGGATTTAAATTGGGTGCCAAAGATGTGTTTTTAAACATTACAGGAGGTATTTCAGTAGACGACCCCGCTATTGACTTAGCCGTTATCGCTGCCATACTATCTAGCAACGAAGATATTCCTATTGAAAAAGGCGTCTGTTTTGCTGCCGAAGTGGGCTTAGCTGGTGAAATAAGACCTGTTCAACGTGTTGAACAACGCATCTTGGAGGCTGAAAAACTAGGCTTCACTTCTATATATGTATCTAAAAACAATAAACTAGGCTTGAAGAATACTAAAATTAACGTTGAACTAGTCTCAAAAATTGAAGATGTTATAAGAGGTCTTTTTGGCTAATCTTCATACCACTTCTGTCATTTTAAACTATGTTACCGCAAAAAAATTAGGTTTGAAAATGGCAGGAGCATAACAACTGTTTAGCGTTTATCTCTCATAATTCTAGCGCAAACCAAAATAATAACCACTACAACCAAAACAACAACCAACTGCCAAAAACCAATTCCTAAAAAATACATTCGCTCTAAATTTAAGGTGCAGGATTAGGAATTTGCTCGTGTATAGCTTCTATTCCCGTCAGTACATCATCACTTAATTCTACATCAATACTCGCAATATTTTCTTGTAATTGCTTCATTGAAGTAGCGCCTATAATATTACTAGTCACAAAAGGTCTTGTATTTACATAAGCCAAAGCCATTTGCGTTAATGAGAGGTTGTTTTCTTGCGCCAGTTTATTATACATTTCAGTAGCTCTTTCTGCATTATCACTACTATATCTGCTATAATTTGGGTATAAAGTTATACGGGCTCCCTCAGGCTTTTTACCACCTAAATACTTACCACTTAAAACACCAAAACCTAGTGGAGAGTAGGCTAATAAGCCTACCTTTTCACGCATAGCTATTTCTGAAAGACCGACTTCAAAAAGTCGATTCAATAAATTATACGGGTTTTGTATGGTAATGGTTCTTGGTAAACTGGCATGAACCTTACTCTCTTCTAAAAACCGCATGGTTCCCCACGGCGTTTCATTTGATATGCCCACATGCCTAATTTTGCCTTCACGAATTAAATCTCTTAAGGTCTCTAAAACTTGGTGAATATTATCTTGCCAATAATCTGATGCCTCGTGCTTGTACCCGCGTTTACCAAAAAAATTTGTGTTTCGTTCTGGCCAATGCAATTGATACAGGTCTATATAATCAGTTTGCAACCGCTCCAAACTACCCTCAACAGCATCAATAAGTGAAGCTCTGTCAAAACCTGTAGTTCTAATGTGTTTTGTAAAATCAGCTTTTCCTGCAATTTTAGTAGCGAGAACAACTTTATCTCGATTTCCACTTTTTTTAAACCAAGTACCTATAATTTTTTCTGTATCCGATTTACGATCTGGATGCGGTGGTATGGAATACAACTCTGCTGTATCAAAAAAATTCACACCATTATCTAATGCATAATCCATTTGCTCATGCCCTTCAGTCTCGGTATTTTGATTACCCCAAGTCATGGTACCCAAACATATTTTACTAACTTCAATATTGGTATGCGGTAAATTGGTATATTTCATTTATCACTATTTATTTTACTACAAATTACTTTCACCTACTTTATTGATAAGGACATTATAATGCATAATTCAGAAAGTAATGACTTATAACTTTATATGATTCTATGCAACTAGCGCATATCTATTTTCTATAACATCTTTTACTCTAACGAAACGAACATTACATTATTTGATAAATTCCTATTTAGTACATGGAATTAAGAAACCTCAACCAAGATAGGACAATGATCGCTGTGTTTTGCTTCGGATAAAATTACTGACCGCTGTAATCTTTCTCGTAAAGGCTCACTTACCATTGCGTAATCTAAGCGCCAACCTTTGTTATTATTTCTACTATTAGCCCGATAACTCCACCAAGTATAATTGTGCGGTTCTTTATTAAAAAAGCGAAAACTATCAATAAACCCGCTAGCAATTAAATTTCCAATCCACTCACGCTCAACAGGCAAAAATCCGGATACATTTTTATTTCTTACGGGGTCGTGAATATCTATAGCTTCATGACAAATATTATAATCACCTAAAACGATAAGGTTTGGTCTTTCTTTTCTCAAATTATTTAGATACTCCTGAATTTCTGCCATATACTTCAACTTAAAATCTAATCGATCTAAATTGGTTCCTGAAGGGAGGTACATGCTCATAACAGAAATATCACCAAAATCGGCTCTAATATTTCTTCCTTCAAAATCCATAGTTTCAATACCTGTACCCAACACTACATTGTCTGGCTTCAATTTTGATAAAATAGCCACACCACTATACCCTTTTTTTTGTGCGCTAAACCAATAGTTATAAGCATATCCGGCATCTTCAAAAACTGACAAATCCAACTGATCTTCTTGCGCCTTGGTTTCTTGCAAACAAACAACATCTGGATTTACAGATTGCAACCATTCAATAAAGCCTTTTTTTAGTGCGGCTCTAATGCCATTTACATTATAGGATACTATTTTCATCTTAATCAAATTATGTTTAGAATCTTACAAAAAGGCAACCCTTCAAAAAAGAGAGTAAATTACCTTCATTTGGTTGTACAAATTCAAAATTTTGCTCGAAAATAGGCAATGTTATGCTTTTAGTGAAAATTTATGCCAAATGAATTTTATGTATGTTTTCTACATTATAAAATCTAATACCAAGTGCTTATACTTAATTCAGTTTGAAGTAAGCACTTCTATTTAAATTTAGCTTCTTTTTCATTTTTTTCAGCTTCAAAAAACGATTATATATCTTACTTTTAACCCCTATTAAATAACTACCATGAGAATACTTTTGCTAATTATGATATGTTGCTCGGCGATTTTACGAGCACAAAATCAAATTTCAAAAGATAGCATTACACAACTAGACGAGGTTATTCTCTTAGATGCTTTAAAAACTAAAAAAGCAACAGGAATTATCCCTTCTGCCGTAATTTCTGCAAAGGTGTTTCAAAACTATAGTCCCCTTGACCTTGTTTCTAGCATCAATCAAATATCAGGAATTTATGTTTTGTCAGGCGCTCTAAACACCAATAGAATAACCATAAGAGGTATTGGTGCCCGAACGCTTTTTGGCACTGACAAATTACGCTTGTACTACAATGAGATACCCGTGACTAATGGTTCTGGGGCTTCAACAATAGAACAATATGACTTAGAAAATTTGAGTCAAATTGAAGTAATAAAAGGCCCAAAAGGCACCGCATACGGCGCAAATTTGGGTGGAGCAATTATTTTAACGCCAAAGCATGCTCTTGGAAAATCTACAAATTTTTCAAATAATTTTACCTTGGGTTCTTTTTCTCTGTTAAAAAACAACCTCTCCTTTAATCATTCGGATAAAAAATTACAACTAGGGCTACAATATGGCCATACAAAAACAGACGGCTATCGTGAAAACAGCAATTTTGAAAGAGATGGAATTTTACTAAATGGATCTTATTCAATTTCTTCTAATGGGAAAATTACCCTCTTACTAAACCATATTAATTTAATCGCGCAAATACCAAGCTCTCTTGGTGCAACTGCTTTTGCAGAAAACCCGCAACAAGCTACATTTACCTGGCGATCATCACAAGGTTTTGAGACCAATAAAGCAACATTAACGGGAATCGCTTATACGCATACTTTCAATGAAAAATTAAAAAACACAAGTAGCATCTTTTATTCCTATTTAGACAAGGAAGAAGCACGTCCTTTTGGAATTTTAGAAGAAATAACCAATGGTTTTGGATTTCGCACCCGTTTCTCTGGCACTTTTTTGCTACAAAACAAAACAACTCAGTATTCACTTGGCATGGAATTATACAAAGACGAATATGATTGGGATGAGTATAGAAATCTTTACGAAAGCACGAATGGCAATGGCAGCCTAAAAGGAGCGCAATTTGCTAAAAACAAAGAATTCAGACATCAGTTTAACGCTTTTGCCACCCTCTTTTTCCCATTTTCTAGTACTTTTTCTGCCCAAGCAGGATTAAGCTTAAATAAAACTTCGTACAACTTTCAAGATCATTTTAATTTGGGCGTCAACAACCAAAGCGCAAATCGTGGTTTTAAAACTATTTTGCTTCCAAGTCTTAATTTGAACTACAAATTATCAAAAAATAACGAATTTTATGCCAATATAAGTCGCGGCTTTTCCAATCCTAATGTCGCAGAAACACTCACACCAGATGGCGTCATTAATCCTGACATTGCACAAGAAACAGGCACAAACTATGAGATAGGTACTCAGCTTTATTTAGCCAATAAGAAATGGCAGATTAAAGCTGCTGCATACCAAATGATTGTTAAAAATTTATTGGTAGCAGAACGTATCAATGACGATCAATTTATTGGTAAAAATGCAGGAAAAACGAGCCACCGAGGGCTTGAATTTGAAACTAATTACACCTTTACTCTCGCAAAAGAAATACACCTAACTCCTTTTGTATCGTATACACTAAACCATCATAAATTTTTAAAATTCATAGACGAAGATCAAAACTATTCTGGCAACCCATTAACTGGAGTTCCTAAGCATCGACTAAGCTCAGGTTTACAAACAAATTTCTTCCAAAATTTTTATTGGAATACCGTACACCAATATGTTGGCGCTATACCCCTAACAGATGCAAATACCATGTACAGTGAAGCTTTTCATGTTTTTAACACCAAAATAGGTTATAGAAAAAAACTTTCTAACACCCTTACTATAGGCGTAGACATTGGCATCAATAATATATTTGACAAGGTGTATGCACAATCTGTATTGATAAATACAAAAAGCTTTGGGGGTAAAGAACCACGCTACTTCTACCCCGGCAATGAACGAAATTATTACGGTAGTTTACGATTGGGGTACCAACTATAGCCCGAATTCATATCCTTTTTCACGGTAAGTTATCACTTCTATTCGATACTTAAAACGGAATACATATACATTGATTGACCTTGCTTCATATTCAGGATATAGCAGATCAAAAAAAAGTGCCAATACGAATATCGTATCAGCACTATACTAATTTTTAGAGCTTATTGGCTTAGTTCATCTTCGCCAACCAAGACTTCATATCAACTTCGTTGTGAATTATTGCTTTCACATCTGCTATAGCAACCCGTTGCTGCTCCATGGTATCTCTATGACGAATGGTTACGGTTTTATCTTCTAGCGACTGGTGATCTACGGTAATACAAAATGGAGTTCCGTTAGCATCTTGTCTTCGATAACGACGTCCAACAGCATCTTTTTGATCATACAGCACATTAAAATCCCATTTCAAATCATCTACAATTTCTTGCGCTAATTCAGGCAAGCCATCCTTTTTTACCAATGGAAAAACGGCCGCTTTTGTAGGCGCTAATACAGCAGGTATTTTTAAAACCGTTCTTGTAGTTCCATTTTCTAGCGCTTCTTCCTTTAATGAATTTGAAAAAATTGCTAAAAACATACGATCTAAACCTATTGAAGTTTCTACTACGTAAGGCACATAGTTTTTATTTTCTTCGGTATCAAAATACTGTAATTTTTTACCCGAAAACTCTTGATGTTTAGAAAGGTCAAAATCAGTTCTTGAGTGTATTCCTTCCAATTCTTTAAATCCAAACGGAAAACGAAACTCAATATCAGCAGCAGCATCAGCATAATGTGCTAATTTTTCATGATCATGAAAACGATAATTATCTTCACCCAAGCCCAAAGAAAGGTGCCATTTCATGCGATTTTCTTTCCACTTCTCATACCACTCTTTTTGCGTACCTGGTTTAATGAAAAATTGCATTTCCATTTGTTCAAACTCACGCATTCTAAAAATAAACTGGCGCGCAACAATCTCATTTCTAAATGCCTTTCCTATTTGCGCAATACCAAACGGAATTTTCATTCGGCTGGTTTTTTGAACATTTAAAAAGTTCACAAAAATACCTTGCGCCGTTTCTGGACGTAAATATAAATCCATTGCGCTTTCAGCAGAAGCTCCTAATTTAGTACCAAACATCAAATTAAACTGCTTAACATCAGTCCAATTTTTTGAACCCGACATAGGGCAAGCAATTTCAAGCTCTTCAATCAATTTTTTAACATCAGCTAAATCTTCATTCTCCAGAGATTTTCCTAATCGTTTTAAAATTGTCCCCGCTTTTTCTTGATATTCAAGCACTCGCTGGTTTGTTGCTAAAAACTGTTTTTTATCAAAACTATCACCAAAACGTTTGGCTGCTTTTGCTACTTCCTTTTCAATTTTATTTTCAATTTTGGCGACATAATCTTCTACCAAAACATCAGCTCGATATCTTTTTTTTGAATCCTTATTATCTATTAGAGGATCATTAAATGCATCTACATGCCCTGAAGCTTTCCAAGTTGTTGGATGCATAAAAATAGCGGCATCAAGGCCCACAATATTATCATTGAGTTGCACCATTGCTCGCCACCAATACTCTCTGATGTTCTTTTTTAACTCTGCTCCATTTTGCGCATAGTCGTAAACAGCACTCAATCCATCATAAATTTCACTGGACTGAAATACATAACCATATTCCTTTGCATGGGAAATTACCCGCTTAAAATCGTCTTCTTGTTTTGCCATTTGACAAAAATAAAATATTATCCGATTTTACAGGCTATTAAACTCGAATTATGTAGTAAGAATATCACAATGAGTTTAAACAAAAAAGCAATCGCTAATATAGAATAAAAGTAAAAGAAGCATTCTCACGCAACAAAAACCAGTAGTAAGAATAGTCTGTTACTACAAAAACTACTTCAGCGTGAATTCTGACGAGCTAAGTAAACGCTCATTTTCAAATACATTCAAGGTATATAAACCCGACTCTAAGGAGCCTTCGGGAACAGAAATAAAATCACAAACTTCAATTTGTTCGCCCCTGTAATCTACTTGAACTCGCTTACTATATGTATTGCCATTTACGTTTATTGTATTGGCATTGTCAGCTATCACACCCATATTAGGCCCCAAAAACTGAAAATATATTTGTTTATTTTGGCCTGCCAAATCCTCATCAGCATCAATGATCACACAACCCTTCAATTTTTTAATGGTAGAAGCCTTATTGGTTTGTATACGCTTACCGCTACGCTCTCTAAAACCACTTCCTTCAACCAATTGTAATGTTAAATATTTCTTTTTTCTAAGTGCTATATTCAAATCTTGAATTTGATCTCTTTTTAGAGCTTCAGCCTTTACCAAAGCTTCATTCGCTGCTTTAATTCTCATGATTTCTTGCTGAGCCGCGTCATACTTTTCAGTTAACTGAGTGTTATTGTAATTGAGAAAATCATTCTTTATTTTAAGACTATCGTTCTTTAGTTCAAGTCTGCGGAGTTCTGTTTTATATTCTCGTAATTTATCGATAGTAAAATTGAGCTTCCCTACTGAATCTAACAATTCTTGTACACGATACCTAGATGATTGAAGTTCGATATCATTAACTTGATCAAGTGCTTTGAGACGATCTACATCCGCTTTCATTAATTTTAAATCTTCTACGAGAAGCTCTTTCTCATGATGTAAAAAATCTATTTGATTTTGAGATTGGGCGTAGCTATAATAAAACGCAATTAACACCGCTAATAAGACAGTGCATAATGCCGCAAATATTATTTTATAACTGAATTTTGTATCTTGACTGTTCACCAAAATGGTAGGGCTTTAAAGTAGGTTACTAATATATCTAAACAATTTGTCGAATAGCTATTTCACAAATATAATAAATGACATCAACAGCATACTAGTGCCGCCAGTATGTTTTGGTTGTAATGCGCATTTAATAAGAGGAGAGCACTACCTCTGTACCGTTTGTCGTAACCAATTGCCACTCACCGAATTCACTTTTAACGAGGAAAATGCAGTTGACCGAATATTTTATGGACGTATTTACATACAAAAAGCAAGTTCTTTTCTTTTCTTTTACAAAAACAGCATCGTTCAAAGACTCATTCATCACCTAAAATACAAAAATCAAGAAAATATTGGTGTTTTTTTAGGTGATTGGTACGGACAAATATTGAATCAAAATGGATTTATACAGTCTATTGATATTATTGTTCCTGTGCCTTTGCATAAAAAAAAGTTAAAAAAACGCGGTTATAATCAAGTTGCTGAGTTTGCTAAAAGGCTAGCACTTCATCTTAATGCTGATTATATTGACCATATTCTTATTAAAAATGCCAACACTAAAACACAGACCAAAAAAACAAGAATTGGACGTTGGCAAGACAACAAGTCCTTGTATAGCTTAACGACTCCGACTTTTTTTAAAAACAAAAATGTGCTTTTGGTAGATGATATAATTACCAGTGGCGCTACAATGGAAATGTGCGCCAAAACACTACAGCAAAGTGAAGGAATAACCATCTATATTGCTAGCATGGCCGTGGCAAGATTATTTCAATAATCTACAAATTAGTCGTTTCTTTGCTTAGAATTGTGTTTAAATCACCCTATATGTTGCGTCGTTTTTTAGCATATTTATTTTTTGTTTTAATGGTCGCTTCACTTTTGCAGTGCGGCAGACGTGGTGGCACTCTATCTGGCGGCCCCAAAGACGAGACCCCTCCTGTTTTAATCAAAACAGTACCTGAAAACATGTCGACCAATTTTACGGCAAAAAAAATCAGACTTTATTTTGATGAATATATTAAACTTAAAGATGTTCAAGATCAGCTGATCGTTTCTCCTCCATTGAAGTATCAGCCTGAAATTTCGCCGCAATCTGGGGCACAAAAATATATAGAAATTAAAATTAAAGACACCCTGGCGCCCAATACAACTTACACTATAAATTTTGGACAAAGCATTCAAGATAACAATGAAGGCAACCCGAGTAGTTTTTTAACCTATGTGTTTTCAACTGGTAGTTATATCGATTCTTTGGAAGTTTTGGGTGTTGTAAAAGATGCCTTTAATCAAAAAGCAGATCCATTTATCAGTGCTATGTTGTATGAAATTGATTCCACTTATACAGATTCGACTATTTACAAAAAGCCACCAAATTACATCACCAACACGCTTGACAGTACAGTACTTTTTTCATTAAAAAACCTAAAAGAGGGTAAGTACATGATGTTTGGACTTAAAGATGAAGGCAAAAACAACATTTTTGATCAGAATGCAGATAAAATTGCATTTATTAAAGACACTATAACCCTACCTACAGATTCTACCTATGTACTCACCTTATTCAAGGAAATACCAAACTACAGTGCTTCAGTACCCAGTTTTGCTGCAAAAAACAAAATTATTTTTGGCTATTACGGCGATAAAAATGAAGAAATAGAAATCACGCCACTTACAGTTATCCCCGATACTATAAAAACCCGCTTTCTAAAAGAAAGAGACAAAGACTCTATCAACTTTTGGTTTACTCCTTACGAAGTAGATTCACTCATTTTTACCGTTTTAAATAAATCAAAAAAAGTAATTGACACCTTTACTGTAAAACAGCGCAAAGTTGGTATTGATTCTTTAGCCATTACACCAAATCAAAATGGATCTCTAGATTTTAACAAGCCATATTATCTTGGCGCAAACACACCTTTGATTGCTATTGATAGCGCAAAGATGCAACTATTTGTCAAAGACTCCATTCCCTTTGGTTTCAAAACAAATTTAGACACCATTAAAAATACAGTGAATTTTAATTTTCCATTAGAACCAAATGAAAATTATAATTTAAAACTTTTACCTGGAGCAATTACTGATCTTTTTGGACAAACTAATGATTCTACTGAATACCGATTAAATACACGAAGTTTTGCTGATTACGGCAATTTAACAGTAAATCTTGAAGGCAATGTTACGTATCCTGTTATTGTTCAATTGACTAATGAAAATAGTGAAACCCAAATTGAAATTTTTGCGACTGAAGAGCAGCCATTTGAGTTTAACCATATTGAACCGGGAAAATACTTAGTAAGAGTAATTTTCGACACCAACAAAAATGGAAGATGGGACACCGGTTCTTATTTAAAAAAACGACAACCAGAAAAAGTTAGTTATTACCCTTCGGTTATTGAAATGCGTGCAAACTGGGAATCCGTAGAAACTTTTGTCATAACAAACTAAAGGCATCGCTATCATCTAAGAATTTTAGCTTTTTCCTAATTGATGAAATATGTGATTTTGTTAATACTGCGTATAACGTTTCTTCTCTATTAGAAAAAGCTAGTTGCGTTCCCAACCCGTCAAAAACAACTGAATGACCTGGATATTCATGCCCCAGTTCGTCAGTTCCAACTCTATTAACACCAATAGTATATGCCATATTTTCAATAGCCCTAGCTTTGAGCAATGTATCCCACGCCGTTATTCTTGGTTTCGGCCAATTGGCAACATACAGTAATACATCATAATCTACATTGTTTCTGGCCCAAACAGGGAATCTTAAATCATAACAAACCAAGGGACAAATATTAAAATTCCTATAGGTCACAATCAATCTTTCTGTTCCCGCCTTATAGACATCACCTTCACCGGCTAACGTAAATGTATGGCGTTTATCATAATAGTGATAACCTCCATCTGGTGTAACAAAAAAAAGGCGATTGGTGTAATTCTCATTTTCATAAAACGGAATACTTCCTATTAAAGCAGCATTTTTTTCTTTCGCTTTCTCTTGCATCCACTGCAAAGTCAGCAAACCCTCTTCTACATCAAAATGATTGGGGGTCATAGTAAAACCAGTAGTAAACATTTCAGGAAGTACAATAACATCCACTTTTGACTTAATAGCATCGATTTTTTTTGAAAAATTAATTCTATTCTGCTTAGGATTTTCCCAAACTAACGACCCTTGTATGAGTGCGATTTGAAGTTCTTGATTCATAGTACTAAAATTAGATAAAATATAGCGTCAATTTGGGTATTAGCTATTTAAATATTTATGCTGGTTTAAAAACGGGTTATATTTTTCAGTTGAAAAAGTGGTTTTAATTAGCCCTAAATTGTTGTTCATTTGGTAGCAAACATCGTTACTTGGCGTCAAAATCTCGTTTATATGTTCAAAATTACCTGTCTAATTCAAAACATGTTTTAATTCAGGTAAAATAGCACATAAAATAGTTCATTTTGTTGTAGTTAGTTTAGTTCAAAATAAGCATTTTTGCACCGAAAATATTTAAACCTACTTAAAATAATACATATGGATAATACTACTGCCATCATCGGAAATATTGCCGCCATACTAACTACAATAAGTTTTTTACCACAAGTCATAAAAACGATTAAAACAAAAGATACCGATAGTTTATCTTTTCCTATGTACCTCATGTTTGTTACCGGGGTAACACTTTGGCTTATTTACGGCCTACTAAACAACCAAATGCCCATTATAGTCGGCAATTTGGTAACTCTCATATTTTCTGGAATTATATTGTTTTTAATGATTAAGCAATTTTTTACTAAAAAATTCAAACGACGATTTCAATAGGCCAAAAGACTATGCCTAAAAAATTATAAAATACTTGCTTCAAATAGGTCAATTAGTTCAGGGGCTCCCTGTATTTTAGCATGATCTAGTGCCGAATTTCCTCTAGCATCTTTTATGGTGGTATCTGCCCCATTATCAAGAAGTAATTTTGCGATATCTAATCGATTAAAAGTTGCAGTGTAAATTAAACTGGTAGCCCCCATAGCATTACGTTCATTGATATTAGCACCCTCCTCAATTAATAATTTTGCTAGCGTATAAAAACCTTTAAAACACACCCCCATTAAAGCAGTGTTACCCGAGGCATCTTTAGCATCAATAGTTGCCCCATGTTGCAATAACAATTTTGCTATTTCAATTTGATCATAATACGTAGCCAAAATTAATGGTGTAGAACCACGCTCATCTATTGTATTTATGACGGCTGGAGTATCTTCAATTATTTTTTTTATAGCTGCTGTATTGCCATTTCTTATTTCATTAAAAAAAAGAGTGTTGTCTTTCATATGCCCCAATTTTGCACCTATTATACCAATATTTAACCATTACGTTTTAAAACCTTATCACTGCTTTCATACAGAATGCAGCAATTACAAAAGTACAAAAACCCTGAGCATACCATTTACATAAGTCCTTCAATTTAAAACTCAAGATTATTAAACCGAAAGAACCTGGCACAAAAAAGCTGCAACTAAAAGCTGTATTGACGGTAAATACACCGATGAGAATAAAATTAACAATAATTTAATCTAAGTCAATACCGCCAATTTATGAGTTATACTAGGCATTATAGATATTATCAATACCAAAATAATACAAAACAAGATTATACCTATTCAAATCAACTAACATTTTTGGTAGCTTTACAGCAAGAAGCATAAAATTAAATAAAACAATGGATAAGAACAACCCACACAGTAACACTGGAAACGCAAACGACTCAGGTAAATGTCCATTTTTAGGTGGAGATTTAAAAAATACTGCTGGTAATGGAACCACGAATTTAGATTGGTGGCCAAATCAGTTACGATTAAACGTACTACGTCAAAACTCTTCGTTAACCAATCCTATGGATGAAGATTTTGACTATGCAGCTGAATTCAGCACCTTAAATTTAGACGAGGTAAAACAGGACATTAAAGAAGCCTTAACCACTTCTCAAGATTGGTGGCCTGCTGATTATGGCCATTATGGCCCATTTATGATAAGAATGGCATGGCACAGTGCTGGTACCTATCGTATTGGTGATGGCCGTGGTGGTGCAAGCTCAGGATCACAGCGTTTTGCACCTTTAAATAGCTGGCCCGATAATGGTAACTTAGACAAGGCAAGATTACTTTTATGGCCAATAAAAAAGAAATATGGCAAAAAACTTTCATGGGCAGATTTAATGATTCTTACAGGAAATTGTGCCTTAGAATCTATGGGCTTTAAAACCTTTGGTTTTGCAGGTGGTCGTGAAGATATTTGGCAGCCAGAAGAAGACATATACTGGGGCTCAGAAAAAGATTGGATGGGCAATGACGCTCGTTTTTCTGATGGTGAAGACAAATTAGAAGCGCCACTTGGTGCAGCTCATATGGGGCTAATTTATGTAAATCCTGAAGGACCAAATGGTAATCCTGACCCCATGACTACGGCATCACTCATTAGAGAAACTTTTGGCCGTATGGCAATGAATGATGAAGAAACTGTAGCCTTAACAGCTGGCGGACATACCTTTGGAAAAGCACACGGAGCTGCCAACCCAGACGAGTACGTAGGGCCAGAACCTGCTGGAGCAAGTATTGTAGAGCAAAGTTTAGGATGGAAAAACTCATACAAAACAGGCGTTCTTAACGATACAATTACTAGTGGTATAGAAGGACCTTGGACACCAAACCCAACACAATGGGATCATGACTATTTTGATGTATTGTTAGGATACGAATGGGAATTAACAAAAAGTCCTGCAGGAGCAAATCAATGGAAACCGACAGCTGCATCAGCCGCTAGAAAAGCACCAACAGCTGGTGATCCTTCTAAAACGCAAGAATTGATGATGACAGATGCTGATATGGCTATGAAAGTAGATCCAAAGTATCTTGAAATATCAAAACGCTTTCAAAAAAACCCTAAAGAATTTGAAGATGCCTTTGCACGTGCTTGGTTCAAACTAACACACAGAGACATGGGCCCAGCAAGTAGATACTTAGGACCAGAAGTACCTAAAGAAGAATTAATTTGGCAAGATCCGGTTCCTGCTATTGATCATGAATTGGTAAATGATGCAGATATTGCTGAACTTAAAAAGAGACTTTTAGCATCAGGATTATCAATTTCACAACTTGTTACCACTGCTTGGGCATCAGCATCAACATACCGTGATTCAGACAAAAGAGGTGGAGCCAATGGCGCTCGTATTCGATTAGAGCCACAAAAAAATTGGGAAGTTAATAATCCTGCTGAGCTTTCAAAAGTACTTACAGTCATAGAAGGAATACAAAAGGAATTCAATGCTGCTCAATCAGGAAACAAAAAAGTTTCTTTGGCAGACTTAATAGTTCTTGGCGGAAGTGCTGCTGTTGAAGAAGCTGCAAAAAATGCTGGTCATGAAATTAATGTACCATTTACTCCTGGCCGTACGGATGCCTCTCAAGAGCAAACAGATGCATTTTCTTTTGAAGCCCTTGAACCTGCCGCAGACGGATTTAGAAATTACAAAAACGCAGATTACAAGGCTACCGCAGAAGCCATGTTGGTAGATCGTGCACAATTATTAAAATTAACTGCTCCAGAAATGACAGTTTTAATTGGTGGTATGCGTGTATTAGATACTAACTTTGACAAATCTAGACACGGGGTCTTTACAGATCGCCGCGAAGTGTTAACGAATGATTTCTTTGTAAATCTACTTGATTTAAACATTAAATGGGAAGAAGCATCTGATGACGAGAGTATTTTTGCTGCTCGTGAGCGTAGTTCAGGAAACATTAAATGGACAGGCACACGCGCAGATCTTATTTTTGGATCAAATACAGAGCTTCGTGCCTATGCTGAAGTATATGCCTGCAACGATTCAGAGGAGAAGTTTTTAAACGACTTTGTTGCTGCATGGACAAAAGTTATGAATCTTGATCGCTTTGATTTAGCATAAATAGCTCACAGTAATAAGAAGGCTAAAACCAAGGCAGTCTAGAAATAGGCTGCCTTTTTGTATTTAATTAAAATCTATCAAACCCCAGTTAACCACACTAAAACTCAGTTTCATCGCATATTGTATTAACATTAGCTCATTAAAAAACAAACTTCCCACAATAATTTCTATTATGTGTAATTTTTCAGTGTCTAGAAACGTTATAAATAAACCAACCAAAAATCCCTCCGTGTTTTGCAAACAGTAGCCGTTCCATTTCTTATTACAGAAGTTCCTGCAGCAGTAGCCGTATTAGATAAAAATTTATGTTTTATAAATCATTCTAAAATTTGGCTTTCTGAGTTTAACATCCTTGATAAAAATATAATTGGGAAATCATATTACAATGTATTTCCTGAAACTCCAACTGAGTTAATAAAAATTCATCAAGAATGTCTTACTGGAAAAAAAAGTAGCAGTACAGGACAAAAATTTATACTCACCAATGGCGAAATACAATGGTTAAAATGGCGCATACATCCATGGAAAAATGATGTTAACCAAATTAGTGGTATTATTATCACTATGGAAGATATCACATCACAAAAATATGAAGAAGAGCTATTATTAAAAGCAGAGAGTATTGCTAGAATTGGAGGTTGGTCTGTAGATCTTGTTACTAAGAAAATATATTGGTCCAAAATAACCAAAGAGATTTATGACGTAACCCCAGAATATGACCCCAATCTTAAAGAGGTTATTAATTTTACCAAAGCTAGCTCTCACGGAAAAAAAATATTACACCTTATCAATACTGCAATAAATGAAGGAACCGCTTGGGATACTGAACTACAAATCATCACAGCAAAAGGTACAGAACTTTGGGTAAGAGTAATGGGCGAGGGTGAAATTATTAATAATAAATGTGTACGCCTATACGGAACAATTCAAGATATTGACACAAAAAAAAGAACAGCATTACAATATCAAGAAATAAACAAAAGACTACAAATAGCCACCTCAGGAGCCAATGTAGGCATATGGGATTACAATCTTGTAGAAAATTCCTTAATTTGGGATGACAATATGTATTCCCTTTACGGTATTCGTAAGGAAGATTTTAAAGGGGAATATGAAGCTTGGCAAGCCGGTTTACATCCTGATGATAAAAAAAGAGGTGATGAAGAAATAACCTCAGCAATTAACGGCGAAAAAGAATTTGACACCGAATTTCGAGTTATTTGGCCTAATGGAGAAATTCGTCATATTAGAGCTATAGCTGTAACACAACGAGACCATACTGGTAAAGCCATAAAAATGATTGGTACTAATTGGGATATTACCGAATTAAAAAACACCAAACTTCAGCTATTAAAAACAGAAGAATCACTACAAGGCACCTTTGAAAGTTCTTCGATAGGAATGGTCTTTGTTGGAATGGATGGAAAATGGACTAAAGCAAATAACAGCTTTTGCAATAGCTTAGGATACTCTAAAGAAGAGATTATAAATTTATCATTTCAAGATATTACCCATCCAGACGATTTAAATGAAGATTTAGCACTCTTAAATGAACTCATAGCTGGTAAACGAAATAGTTATCAACTTGAAAAACGATATCGTCATAAAAATGGCTATGATGTGCATGTAATGTTAACCAAAACAGTCGTAAAAAATATAAACGGAGAAATTTCTCATTTCATAGCTCAAATTGTAGACCTCTCTTTGCGTATAAAAGCCGAAAAAAAACTAACAAAATTGCTTAACATCAGCGGAGAGCAAAATGAAAGCCTTATGAATTTTGCTCATATTGTATCTCATAATTTGCGCTCTCATTCAAGTAACTTATCCATGCTAGCTGGGTTTTTAGAGCAAGAAAAACAAGAAGATGAACGACAGCGTCTAATTGGTATGTTAAAAGAAGCTTCGAGCAGTTTAAATGAAACCGTATTACATCTTAATGAGGTTGTGCAAGTTAAAGCTAGCGCCCATGAAAACATGAAAGGGGTAAATCTTTATAACGCCATTACAACAGTTCAAAAAAACATTAGCCTCCTTTTACAGAAAAAAGAAGCTACTTGTATAATTAATGTACCTAAAAATCAAAAAATAAGCGCTATACCAGCGTATGTAGATAGTATTTTGTTAAATTTATTCACCAATAGTCTTAAATATAGTGCTCCTGATCGACCTCCAATTATAGAGATTACATCAAATATAGCAAAGGATAAGATATCAGTTACTTTTAAAGATAACGGCCTAGGCATAGATTTAAAACGACATGGAGAAAAAATATTTGGCATGTTTAAAACATTCCATAAACATAAAGAAGCTAAAGGAATTGGCCTATTCATTACCAAAAACCAAATAGAAGCCATGAATGGCAGTATTAAAGTTGAGAGCCTTGTTAATAAAGGCACGACTTTTGTACTTAACTTTGACAAACACTAACTTCCCCCAAAATGAATAAAGTAAACACGAGTTGCATTATTGATGATGACCCAATTTTTGTTTATGGTACAAAACGTATCATGAAAGAAATTGATTTTTGTAATACCATTTTAGAATATAGCAATGGTCAAGATGCTATTGAAGGTCTAACAGAACTGCTTAAAGATGGTAAAGAACTACCCAAAGTGATTTTTCTTGATCTAAATATGCCCATTATGAATGGCTGGGAATTTCTTGAAGATTTTGTAAATATTCCTCATCCCTTCAAAGATCAAGTTATTATTTACATTCTTAGCTCATCAGTAGACCCTAGAGATTTAACACGTATAAGACATTACGAGTCTGTTAGCAATTACATTTTAAAACCAATTTCGTCAAAAGATCTTAAAAATGTCCTAGACAAAATCAGCTAGACTTTTAAAGATATAACGTAGAAATCGTATAACTTGTTCACAACAGTGAGCCCGTATAAGCACACCCCTAATCTAAAAAAAACATACACAGCTACCTTGATATACAATCTAAAACAACAGGGCTAAAGGTTGTTTTAATTTTATGCCAAATACAATACATAAATGGCTATTTATTCACAAAATACAATAACAAATAGTGACATATTCACTACAATTGTTAATAATTAATGCTTACAATTAACAAGAGTGCATTAAAAAAATATGTAATTTCCGAGCATGGAAACTGCTACACAAACTAAAAAAAGTATTCAACGATGTTCCTTTTCAGGAAATCCAGCAGATTTCTATATTGGACTCTCTGGCGTCAATGAAGGTACATCAGTTCGTATTGTAGGAGCGGTTTGTAAAGATATGGTAGAAACAGGCATCAACAGATTACTTGGCAAAGGTTGGGATGAAATTAAATGGCCTGTAATATTAGACCTTAAAAAAAGAGTACTCTTTCATTCTCATGATGCACACCAACAAGGCACCTCTGCCATTATTGGATGGAAAGAATTCCTTTCTACCAATTATGAATACTAATTCTTTATTGAAAAAATTATCTTGGTTTTTTCTTTTTACTAGCAAATTATGCATTTTGCCTCTACATTTTGTCCTTTTTGAATTATGCAGCTATGGCTATGCAACAAAAAAATTACTTCATTACTGCTTAAAATACACAATTATCGGCACCAAACAACAAGCTAAAACGAGTTAAAGTCATTCAGTTTAATTTCTACTGCCAGGGGTAAAATCCTCAGGAGCATTTTTAGGACGTTTAATTGTGCCTTCATCACCGGTATCATTACAAATCATCCATTCAGCAACGGCATAGTGTTCATTTGCTTCATTTACATCAACTTTGCGTATTGCCCTGCCATCTTCAAATTCATGATTGGTATTAGAGCCGTCTTCTCCAATTACACCGAAGGAATCGACAACCTTATTAAAAGGGTCAACAATCACCATATTATCATCCCCATTAGAATCAGCAGGGCTATTAGTACCCACGCTCAAATCTGGAGTAAAACCATATACCCTTTCAAATTCAGTTCTATTAGGCGAAATCACGAAAGTACCTTGAGCCTCAATCATATGACCCGATAAATCTATTTCAGAACTCGGCTCAATGGATGCGTTTGTATATCGAATAATCTTCCATCCATTTAAAGACAAGTTAGAATTTGCTGCATTGTACAACTCGATAAATCGTGCCCTTGCATTATTATCAGGATCTGCAAGCTCTGATATAAACAATTGGTTTGAAGTTGTTATCTCCGCCTCCTCTTCGCAACGTTCTTGTGAAAAATCAATATCCATTATTGAGCGTATCACTAAATGGTATTTCATATTTTTACGTAATAAAACACCAGAAATCGCTCCCCTACCTTCAGGTAATATTTGAGCCCTAAAATCTGAAAAACCACTATTTAGTAATCCGATTCTATTCGTATTGCAGTCCTTTAGCGTACGTTGCGTTTCTTCTCCTTCTCTGGCAAATACTTCTCCCAACTCATCTGCTACAATCTCTACATCATTTAACCTTACTAGGGTATTGGTATATTTTTCACTCAAATCTGCTGTAGTAAGCTGGGTAGGCACTATTTCATATACTTCATCACAAGAACGAAAAATATGTTGGTCAACAACAGTAGCTGGCAAACGTCCTACTGAAAGATTGCCAAAAGACGTAAATGCACCACCAATTTTAAATACACCCTTGCTCTTTCCTAAAAACAAACCTTTAAGTTTAATATAAATCTTGCTTCCTACAGGGTAAAACAAATGCGAATTACGCACATCAATTTCAATTTGAAAGCCCTCAACAGGATTTGTTGGACTATCTTGAAAATGCAAAACACTAAAAAAATTACTCGCTTCATCTGAAGAAACTACATATCCCTCAATAATTAAATCTTCCTGTATTTCAAAAGTTTTATCAACATATAAACCCTTCACTTCCCCATAGGTAGCATTTGTAATAAATTCTGAAGTACATGCTGGTGATGGTATATCAAAATTACTATTCTTTACACAGCCTAAAACTAAAATTCCAGTAACAAGTAATATATAGATTTTCAATTTCATACAGCTATCATTAAAAGCTAAAAGCCACATTTAAAAAATATGTGCGGCCATATCCATACCAATACTTTGGTGCAAAAGACGGATTACCGCTTAAATTATCTTGCTTTAATTGCCCGTAATTTCCATTTCTACTTTGCTCATACCCACCGGTTCTAAAAACCGCATCAAAAACATTATTAACACTAGCAAAAACACTAATGTACCTTCCTTTCCTTAACCAAGATTTACCTCCTATCAAATTCAGCAGGTAAAAATTATCTAGCGGCTTTTGAGCTAATAGTTTACGTACATTCTCATCCGTAGCTCCTGGAAATGGATTACCTGTATCAGGGTCTAAATAAAAACTCTGTGTACGTGTAATGGTTGAAATATTCGCATAATTATTAGCTAGGTAATTTGCCGTTACCCCAATCCACCAATATTTTGGATCCCTATAGTTTACACCCAAAGCAAACGCTTGTTGAGGTCCTTGTGCTAGTTTATAATCTTTAATGGTTGCATTACCTAAATTGATTGTACCTTCTTGGTTAATAATATCATCTTCAGCCCCAGCAGTATCAAAATTTATAGCAACCGAAGGATTGTTGGCATAAACATATTTCCCTATAGCTGCGACACCGGTTAATTGTACGCTTGAAGACAACTGGTACTCTGCACCCATCTCAATACCCATATGTAATTTATCTAAACCTGTAATTACTTCTTGAACAAAGTCAGAACCTACGCCTGATTCTACAAAGAAAAAATTAATATCAGTAGCGTTTTGAAAGCGTGTATGAAAACCTGTGATTCTACCCGTAAGTTTGGGCAACCTTATATAATAATTAGCATCAATTGTAGTGATTTTTTCACTTTCTATTTCAGGAACAACCTGATTGTTTTCTCTCGGATTAATAAATACATTCTGCAAAACTGGAGGCTTGGTGAGATAGGCACTATTTACTACCAACCAATGTCGCCCATTAAAAAGATAGGTGAAACCAGTTTTTACAGCATAATTATGAAATAATACCGGCTCACTTTTTCCCAAAGAATTCTCTACAAAACGCTCATTCTCAAAATAACCAATACGCTCGTATCGCGTGTTTGAATACTTCCCAGCTACTGTTCCATTCCACTTTTTTCTATTGTAGGATAGCTGTAAAAAACTCTCAAACTCATTAGCATCAATTCCATAATGATAATTAAAAATTTCATCTGTCTTCTTTTCCAAATCACCATTACTATCATTTCTAGTATTTGAAAATGGATCAATATCTACATGATATGCCGCCCCCAACAAATCCTTTATTTTAGCGTAGTTATTTGAAGACAATGCTTTATATGTGAATCCGAAATCAGCTTTTAACGCATCATTAAGTTCCAAGTTTCCAACACTATTTACCACTAGCTGTTTATCATCAGCGGTATCATCATAAAGCACATATGCCGCTTTTTCTCTAGCATTTGCGGCATAAATTTGAATATACTTCATTTGCGGGTTATTTAAAAACCCCTCACGAGCGGTATTTGCACTAATAAAATTGGCCCCTATAGGGCTATTTACATAGAAACTTGGCAAATACCGATAATATGTTGGATTTGGGTTAGGACTATTATAATAACCCAATCTACTTCTTGTATTAGTGCCAAATTGATAGGCTATCCCAGTGTTTAAACTCAATTTACTTCCCTTATAAAAATGATTAAACATAAAAATAGGCTCAGCAATTTTGCGCTCCCGTGAATTTCGAATTTTACCTGCCTGATAACCCCAGTATGGATTATAACGTTTGCCAACCAATTGAAAAACCTCTTCTGTAATAGCTGAAGAACGCCCTCGGCGATTACTAGCCATAATACCTGTAAAATTGAAGCTATGGCGTTTATTGAAACGATATTCAACTGCACCAAAAACCGAAAATGCATCATAAAGCGTACCTGCTATATAGCCCTGTTTAGCCCACCTTCTTGATGCAGAAATACTATAAGCTAAGCCTTTTTTGGAGAGTCCTGATGTATACGTTACCATAAATCTGCCTGCGTATGTACGATTCGAAACCGAAGAAGACAATCGTGTACCTGCACGTAAACCAGATGGTCTTGTATCTATATTGGTAGTACCTAGAATACCTCCAAAATTAAAATCGGAAGCCTGAATACCTGCTGTGAACTGTTGGTTTCTAGTGGCATCATTAAGGCCTCCCCAGTTATTCCATTGCGGTCTTCCATCATAAAATTTATTCATGGGTAACCCATTTAGCAAAACCTTCCCATTTTGCGCATCATAACCTCTTACCCTAAAAAAGGCTTGTCCAAAATCGAAAGCTGCTCTACTCAAAAATATGTCGCGGGTAGCCTGCAATAATCCCGAAGAGTTGGAACCAACGGTTTCATCAAACAATTCAGCATCGGTAAGCGTAATCAAGTTATCTGTATGCTCTAGGGTAATATCTGTTTGCAAATAGACATCAGCTATATGCAAAGGTTCATTCTCAAGGGTTATGGGGATTCGCTTTGTTATAAAATCAAGTAACGAAACATTTAAAATATAATCCCCTTTTAAAGCACAAGATAATTCAAAATACCCCTTCTCGTTGGTAAAGCTAGATACTTTAGTTCCTTCCAAAAAAACCATAACATATTGCAGCGGCAGCTTAGTACGTGCATTCTTAATTTCTCCTGAAATAAGCACCTCTTTCTGCGCCAAGATATGCCCCAAAGAAACACAATAACACAAAAAAATAAGGTATCGCATTTTGGTTGAATTATGAAAGAACTGATATACAATGTATTAATAAAATACCTAGGTTCTACAAAAACCACCAAATATTTGGTATTTTAGAGAATATTACCTCCTTAACTATGAAGTTTTATAGCCTATTTCTTATTGTTTTTGTTTTTTTTACTGGCTTTTCACAAAATTACAATAGGTACAAAATACGTACTGTTGCTTTTTATAACGTTGAAAACCTTTTTGATATAGAAAATGATTCTTTGACCCGTGATGACGATCGCACCCCTGAAGGAAAAGATAATTGGACGCAAGAACGTTACAAGCAAAAACTACACAATACGGCCAAAGTTTTGTCAGAAATTGGTAGTACGCTCACGAATACCTCGCCAGATATAATTGGAATTTGTGAAGTAGAGAACAAAAAAGTAATAGAAGATTTAATTAATCATCACTACTTACAAAACAAAGATTATGGAATTGTACACCTTGACTCTCCTGATGAACGTGGAATTGATGTAGGTTTACTCTACAAGAAATCGGCTTTTATTGTTAGTGATTTTAAAAGTCATCGGTTGCTTTTGCACACTAAAGAAGGATATAGAGACTATACGCGCGATCAACTTGTGGTTAGTGGATTTCTAGATAATGAACAGTTCTACTTTATAGTAAATCACTGGCCCTCAAGAAGCGGTGGTGAAGCTAGAAGCAAGCCCAATCGCTTAGCCGCCGCTCAATTAAATAAACGTATTATAGATTCGCTTCAAAAAATAGATTTTGACGCAAAAATAATTAGTATGGGTGATTTAAATGACGACCCCATTGATGAGAGTCTAAAATTAGTACTCAGAACGAAGGGTAAAATTAAAGAACTAGACACTATGAGTCTCTACAACCCCATGGAAAAACTATTCAAAAAAGGAATTGGATCTTTAGCGTATAGAGACCGTTGGAATTTGTTTGATCAATTCTTCTTTACAAGTAACCTAATCAATGACCAAAAAAACACCTATAGTTTTTGGAAAGCAGCCATATTTACTCCTTCATACCTTGTAGATCAAAATGGAAAATATAAAGGCTATCCACTTCGCACCTATGCTGGAGGGAGTTACATTGGTGGTTATTCTGACCATTTTCCAGTGTATTTATATTTAATCAAAAAAATGTAGCTGATATCGTAATTGTAACACAACCTATTTATTTTGTACAATACTACCAAAAAAATGAAAAAAATTACCGTTGTACATTTACCAAACTCAGCTAATAGCATCTTATTAAAATAAAATACCCCATGAAAAAATCATGAGGTGTTTCAATATTTATTTAGAATATAGTATGAGTTCTATTGTCAAGTCAAGTGACACCTATCTATAATTCGGTAATGTTTAAGTTTCTCCATCGTACTTTAATTCCACCACCATCATGAATTTGAAGTGCTACACCGCCTTCACCTGCACCAATTTTATCATCTGTGATCGTCACCATTTCAGTACCATTAAGCCACGATGTAAGTTTATTACCAACTAAGCGTATTTTCATGGTATTCCATTCCCCCATACGCAACGCCTTGTCTTTTTCAGGAGCTGGCTTAATGAGCCATCCTCTACCATAAGACTCATATACGCCACCCGTACTATGACCTGGAGGCGCAACTTCAACTTGCCAACCACTAACTTTGGTACCATCAACAGTAGAACGAACAAAAACGCCACTATTTCCATTTGCTTCTTGCTTAAATTCTAAAGTCAACTCAAAATCTTTGTAATGTTTATCTGTCCCTAAATAACCATATTTAGCATCAGGACCACTTTCACAGACTAAAAGACCGTCTTCTACATACCACTTTTCGGTGCCATAAATAGTCCAGCCGTCTAAGTTTTTACCGTTAAAAAGAGATTTTTGATTTTTGGATGTTGTTGCTTGTGATGTGCCTCTACAAGACCCAAAAAGTAGTGCAATACTAAGAATTGCTATGATATTTTTCATTGTAATATATATTGAATTGTGTTAAATAGATTTTTTAGTAATTACTCATACAAGACTTAAAACCATTGACCCCATGGAATACGACTTAATATTAAGAGTAACCCTATTCCATAAAAAATAGCAATACTTTTAAATTTCTTTTCGCCTTCAATAAACTTCTTATGACGCGACCAGCCAACGGTAATGAGTGCTATAGCAATAATATTAATAAAAGGATGCTCAACAGCCAATTTACGGGCTAGTGATGTTAAGCCTCCCATACCAAATTCTTGAATAGCACTTAAGCCATTTGGCGACACAAAAAACAAAATCAACCCTATAATTAGCATTATATGAGATAGGATAAGGGCAAATAAACTTAGCCTGAAATCTTTTTCAGGGGTAAACATCTTATTACCCAGCCAACCAGAAAAAGCATTTACTACAGCCAAAATTAGAATTAATAAAACAGCATAAGCGATAAAAGAATGTATGGTATGAATAGTTTCGTACATGGTGTTATTTTTTAGTTTTCTAAATTACGAATTCTTTGCGCATAAAAAAACCCCGACGTGATTTGTCGGGGTTTTTTGGTGTATTCAAAATTATTTTTTTAGAAGCTATATCGTGCACTTATATTCCAGGTTCTTCCAAAACCGAAAAATGCCTTATTCCTTGTTGACACCCCTTTGTAAAGTGAATCACCTTGCCCTGGGAAAGTATTAGTCAACGATTCTGCTAAATACTGGGTATCAAAGAGATTATTCACATTAACAGCTAAACCAATTTTGTTTGCTCCTCCAAGATTAAATGTATAATAAGCACCTGCATCAACTAAGTTATAAGTAGGCAATCGTAATGAACCATTGTTATCTGGAGTATCAAAATCTTCCGGTTGCAAGAATGCATAGAGCCTTGATGCAGTAAACAAACTAGCTCTCAATTTTAAATTTTCTACTGGTCTAACAATCATTTCAATATTAGAAGTAAACTGCGCTGCATCACCAACTTTAATACCATCTAAATACAATGTTACATCTGGATCAATCACATTTCGGTCATCATCTAAAGCTGCACCAGTTGGGTTACCAGCATATTCCCAATCACCTAAGGAAATCATTCCATTAAACTGCACTACTTTTGAAGCTATATAATTTGCTTCAATTTCAACACCTAGATGAACTTGTTCTACACCGTTTATATTTGCAGTACCCTCGTCACCATTAGGAGTTTCAATACCTAAACTTACAAATCGATCTTTCCATGAAGTACGGTACAAATTAATCTTTGTTCTGAAATCACCAAGATTTAAACCATAACCCAATTCAAGACCAAGAATCTTTTCATTAGTCAACTCAGGATTTACATCGTTTACGAAATTTATAAAAACCGCATCAAATTGAGGCTGCTTAGAGTAATACCCCGCGTTTACAAAAACATTATTAGCTTCATTTAAATTTACATTCAATCCACCTTTAATATTACCTCCTAAAAGATTTTCCCAATCTGTCTCACGATTTGGATCTGAATTTAAATAGTTAAAATAATCAATTCTTTTAAACCCTTGCTGAGAAACACCTGCCTGTACAAACGCAGAGACACCATTATTTTTATATTCAGCTTGCCCAAAAGCACCATACCATCTTACTAGACCATCATTATAATAATCTATTTTCTCATCTTCATCGATACTTTTGAAAACATTCCATAAACCACCAATATTAGATTCAACTTCTTGAGTAACAACGTTAAATGGATCATTAACATTATCATTATCTCGATAACCATCAGCACCTAAAAGATTATCTACCCTTCTATAATGTATACCTTTATAACTTCTTAAGTCAACTCCAAAATCATAGCTAAAATTCTCACTTACATCTGTGTGTAAGTTAGCAATAACACCTAACCAATTGTGTGAATTTACTGATGCTCTTCTAATAAATCCATTTCTACTAACTACCCCAGGCAGGTCGTTAGTACTACCATCTCCTAAATCTTTTAAACTATCATCATTTACTATGTAAGAATTAGTTATCGGATCTAATTGATTTCCATAAGTAAACCCATTCGAAAACTCAGTCTGAGTACCTCCATTAGAAGCGACTATTTTATCCCATAGCACAGCTCCATTTTCATCACGAAACTTACTAGAGCTAGCAAAGTTACCGCCCAAACGTCCTATATCACCAGTTCCACCACCTCGACCCCATGAAGCATAGCCAGATGTAGACAAACTAGATTTATCACTTATTTCCCATTCCCAATTTAAAGAAACAACAGGTTTGTGATAGAAATTTCTTCTCCAGTTAAATTCTTCACCATTTAATGTTCCGTGGTTAAAGTTATAGGTAGTTCCTTTTTCAAGATAATCTTCAATTGTTGCAGTATTAAAGAAACTTGATGTTCTTTGATTATGGACTTGAGGTGAACCTGTTAACATAAATTGAAAACTGTGCGAATCATTTGGCTCATAACCTAATCCTATAAAATAATTATAACCTTCAAAAGCCGTACCTTGTACATAGCCATCACCAGCAGTTCTCCCTAATAAAATTGATGCCGCAAAACCTTTAGCAGATTTACCAGTATTATATGCAATATTGGTTTTTAAATATCCATCATTACCTCCGCCTAAAGTAACAGTTCCACCTTTTTCTTGTTCCGTTGACTTTGTAATCACATTAATTGTACCTCCAACAGAAGAAATCGCTAATTTAGAAGACCCTAAACCTCTTTGAACCTGCATAGCTGTAGTAACATCACTTAAACCAGCCCAATTACTCCAAAAAACACGTCCATTTTCCATATCGTTTACTGGAATTCCATTTATCATTACAGCAGTGTTACGAGAATCAAAACCACGAATATTCACCCTACCATCACCAAAACCTCCACCGGTTTTCGTAGCATAAACCGACGGTGTACTTCTTAAAATTTCGGGAAATTCTTGTGCTCCCAATTTTTCTGTAATTTCCGAAGCTTTGATTGTTGAAACCGCAACAGGAGTCTCCCTGTCTTTTGCAATATCCAAAATCCCTGTTACAACAACACCTTCCAATTCCTCTGAATTTGCCTGTAAGGTTATTTGACCAATAGAACCAGCATTTGTAAAAGCTATCTTTTTTGTAATAAAACCGATATAAGAAACTACCAAGTTCCCTGTCTTTTCAGAAACTTCAATTGAGAAATTTCCATCAAAATCTGAAGAAGCTCCGTTTTTCGTTCCTTCAACTACTACACTCGCTCCTGGTAGCGGTGAACCGTTCTCACCGTCTAAAACGGTGCCAGTAATCAATCCCTGTGAAAATGCAACAGTCGTCATTAAAAACGCAACCATTACCAAATAGATTTTTTTCATTCGTTTTTGTTTAGTTTCAATTTTGCTGCAAAAGTGTTTCTTTTTTATATCACAAATATTAAGAAAACGTTAAATATGCAACTTTTAATTTTATGACAAAATTAACATATAAATATGTATAATACAGCACATTAACATCATTATTTATACACACATCAGCAATAAAAAAAGCAATCGTGATTTATTTTTTAAACATAAGGTGTGATTTTAGAGCACAGAAAATCACTGGCAAGTATTAATTTCTTAAAAAAAACAAAAAATTAAACTGCAGATTCCCTACTCGATTTACAGCGCTTTATACGATTATAAATCTCTTTTATCTTCAATTGACGAATGAATGCACAATTTAACTTTTGAAAGTGTTTAAAAGTTGGGTAGTAGAGCTATCATGAGCACTAATTTCGCTTCCTTGAATATCCTTTAGGGTAGTTCCAGCAAGTTGCTTCCCTAATTCTACACCCCATTGATCATAACTAAAAATGTTCCAAATTATGCCTTGCACAAAAATTTTATGTTCGTAAAGCGCAATTAAAGCCCCTAAACTCTTTGGTGTAAGCTTATCTATTAAAATAGTATTGGTTGGGTTATTACCTTCAAATATTTTAAAGGGTAGTAATTGCTGTAATTCACTTTCTGGCATTTGCTTTGCTTCCAGCTCTGCACGTACCTCATCAGCAGTTTTCCCATTCATGAGTGCTTCTGTCTGCGCAAAGAAATTTGCCATCAACTTGTTATGGTGATCGGTATCACCATGCAATGATTCTTTATAACCAATAAAATCTGCAGGAATCAATTTTGTGCCTTGGTGTATTAATTGAAAAAATGCATGCTGCGAATTTGTCCCTGGCTCTCCCCAAATTATGGTTCCTGTCTGATAGGCTACAGGAGTACCATTTCTATCTACGCTTTTCCCATTACTTTCCATAATGCCTTGTTGCAGATACGCTGAGAATCTACTTAGATATTGCGTGTAAGGGATTATAACTTCAGTTTCGGCATTATAAAAATTATTATACCATACACTTAAAAGTGCTAGAATAACGGGCATATTCTCATCAAAACTGGCCGTTTTAAAATGCTCATCCATTTCATTGGCTCCCATTAAAAGGGCGTCGAAATTTTCAAAGCCTACTGCTAATGCAACCGAGAGCCCTACGGCACTCCACAATGAAAATCGTCCTCCTACCCAATCCCACATCGGGAATACATTTTGAGCATCGATACCAAATGCTGAAATTGCTTGCGTATTTGTAGAAACAGCTGCAAAATGTTTTGCTACATCTTCTTGTGTTGCCGTTTTTAAAAACCAATTTTTAATCGTAGTCGCATTACTCAATGTTTCTTGCGTAGTAAATGTTTTTGAAACCACCACAAACAAGGTAGTTTCTGGATTCAATCCTTTTAAAACTTCATATACATGGTCACCATCAACATTGCTTACAAAATGTACATTTAAATGATTTTCATAAAATTTCAATGCTTCTGTAACCATTGCAGGCCCCAAATCAGAACCTCCAATACCAATATTTACTACATCAGTAAAAGCTTTTTGAGTATATCCTTTTTTTTCTCCTGAAATAATACTTTCTGTAAACCGTTTTATTTTTTCTTTTACCTCGTATACTTCTGGCATTACATCTTGCCCATCAACAAAAACAGTATCTGTTTTTTTTGCACGTAAGGCCGTATGTAATACTGCTCTACCCTCAGTCTGATTAATTTCATCACCCGCAAAATACTTTTGAATAGCATCTTTTAAATCAACCTCATTAGCGAGTTGAAACAACAACTGCATAGTTTCTTCGGTGACCTTATTCTTTGAAAAATCTAGTAGAAAATCATTCCATCTTAGTGAGAATTTACTAGCTCTATCTGCTTCTGCCGCAAAAAGTGTTTTTAAATGTGTTGCTGTATTATTAGAATGATGAGCCGTCAACTTTTTCCAAGCGTCTGTAGTAGTAGGATTTATATTATGCAGTGCCATGCTATATTTTTAGATTTTAGTGTTTTCGTTGAAATGAAAGAACTTTATTACAGCAAAAATAAGACATAAAACCGAGAACAAGTAATGTAAATTGGGAGCCTAACCAATTTCACTTTTTATAATTTATGATAAAACCGTAGAGTATTTCTGGAGTATTTGACGATGTGTTAGTTGTACGTATGGAGACCGATTATCACTATGAACCTACCTTTACAACAATAAAAGAAAACGGCACAAGAAGAAAATATTTCAACATCTCGTAGACAAGCTTTCAAAGCGTAAATCAAAACTTGATTAGAAAATAGAGCTACGCAAGCAACATATGTACTCTCACAATCAACCTGCAAGATGGATATAAACAACTGCCCAGACCACTATCTTAAGTCAAAAGACTCAGCAGATTTAATAACTAATTCCCGGTATTCTTAATACCTCTAAATTTTCAAAATAATACCCGAAATACACCTGAGTACATTTAAAAACACCGATAACTAATTCTTTTCAATAAGATTCAAGTAATTTTAATATTACTCAGCGTAAATTCCTTGATCAACCACTACCTTTCATCTGAATAACTATTACTCCATTGGAACCACGTGCTCCATAGAATGAAGCTTCTTCATTTCTAATCACTCTAATAGATTTTATATCTTGTGGCCTAATAAAATCTATAGATTCCGCTTGAACTCCATTAACAAGCAACAAAGGATCTTGACTAAGGTTTATTGAATTACTTGCAGTACCACGTAGCCGTATAGTCTTTCCATTAACTGTAACACCAGGAAATTCAGCAACTAACAATTGATACACATCAAGGTATTTATTGTAGTTTTTTGATTGTTTTTTGGACGTTTTTGTAGTATACCCCAATGCAGTAAGCTCTTTTTTACTTATAATTTTATAATCTTTAGGAAAAACAAAATTAATTACAGTTTCTCCTGAATAAGTATGACTCAACATTCCACCAAATTTAGAAAAAGCACTAATTACCTTTGTATTAGGTTGTACCCTAATAGAAAATTCCCCTTTTCTATTTGTTTTTACCTTAGTTTTTACCGAATCAACAAATATAGTCACCCCTTTTAATGGCTTGTATTCAGCATCGGCAACAGTACCCACAATTGAAATTTCAGTTAACTCTATTTGAGTCTTTTCTTTTGATGTATTCATGTTTTGCCCTAAAACAACTTGAAAAGCCATAGTCAGCATAAATACCGTTAAATACAATCGCATAATCATTTTATTTGATTTACCTGTCTAATATACAAAAAAACAAGAATATGCGATTCGCAAACTAAACATAATGACATCATCATACCTAGAAACAAAAGATGACATTTAATCATTTTTGCTCAAAAGAATAGCGCAGATAAATTGATCTATTCGCACAAATGAGGAAGGTTTTTTAAAGACAATACATTGCCTAATTAGGATACACATGGTAATTACTACGGCAAACTAACCAAATCTTCTTCGGTATCTATAGGTTTTTCAGGATATAGAATACAATCTAACTGATCTTTAATTGGTGTAATATGAGCAAAATAAGCTGGCTGTAGAGACTCAGACAAAGGCTCAGCTTTGGGGAGATCTTCACGCAAGGGATCAACTTGTCTGCCATTTTTCCAAAAACGATAACATACATGGGGGCCGCTAGTATTGCCAGTCATACCTATCCAACCAATGACATCACCTTGTCTCACATACTGCCCTTTCTTTACATTTTGATTTTTCATGTGCAGGTACTGTGTGCTGTAAGTTGCGTTGTGCCGTATTTTTACATATTTTCCATTACCACCTCGCCTAGTTGACTCTACAACTGTACCATCAGCTGTAGCCATTATAGGTGTACCTCTTGGCGCAGCATAATCTGTACCTTTATGAGGGCGAATTTTATTTCCATAGTAGCGAATTCTACGCTTTAAGTTATAGCGTGAAGAAATGCGACTAAACTGAACAGGCGCTCTCAAAAAAGTTCTACGCAAATTATTTGCGGCTTCATCATAATAATCAACCCCAACTTTTAACGAGTCACTTTCATAAGCAAAAGCATAAATTGGTCTTCCGTTATGCTCAAAATAAGCAGCTTCTATAGGACCTGCTCCTGCATAAATAGAATCGTTAATATACTTTTCTTTATAGATCACTTTAAATTTATCCCCTTTTTGAAGCCTGAAAAAATCAATTGTCCAAGCATATACTTCAGATAAATTGTTAGTTACATTATAATCAATACCCTGAGCAAGAATAGCTTCAGACAAAGAGGTTTCAATAACTCCTGAAGCTTCTCGTTCTACGTATTTCACTTCTTTCTTATCGGTATATGCCGAAACACTGTCACGCAAATCAACCACTGTATAATTAATGCGGTCATTTTCGTATATAAACACTTGGGCAGTTTCTGCGGTATCTTTTGATTTTAAAATCATATACGGCTTACCGACACGAATTTTTCGAACATCAAACGTATCTTTAAATTCTTCGGATAGCTTAGCAATCTTTGGATAATCTACCTTATTCTTAAGCATTAATTCACCAAAGCTATCCCCGTTTTTAACGGTATCTTGCTCTACGGTAAACTCGTCAAGATTAAAACCAAATTTCACCTTTGGTTTTTCAATAGTTGCTATTGATGCTAACGCATTGGTAACCTCTACCTTAGTCGCACTATTTTCTTTGCATGAAAAAAAAATACTAGTTAAAAAAAGAACGCCCCAAAATTTATTCATTATATTATTTGCTATACTTTATCCGGATTAAAGATATGGTCTACCCATTGCTTTCCCCAGTTATTTAACTCTTCTTTAGTATATAGGTCTGGAAAGAATATTACTTTTTGAAAACTTGGCGGTAAATATTCTTTCCAATTTGTACCTCCTGTGGCATCTATTTCTTCTTTATCTTTTGCAAGATATCGATGTGCAGAGCCCATGTGCATCAATGGCCAATTCACATTGGCATTCATATCTAAAGTCTTTAACGCATCTATAAGCTCTTTATTATCTTGCTTTTCGGGCTTTAGCTTTAAATACTTACTCCATATAGTATTGTTCTGCACTTGTTTTGCAATACGTATTAAACGTGGCGTATAACGATATTCAAATTGCTTTAAAGTTAAAGTCTTTTCACCTGTTGCAACATCAGTAGCGCCTTTTTTCCAATAGATATGCTCATAAAGCTCTTCTATACTATCTTCAGCAGAAAGCTTGTCACGCTGGGTATGATGTGCTAAATTCTCCATCCCCGTTGCATATAACTCAATCATTCTGTACTGAACCGATTGAAACCCACTAGCCGGAAGCAATGCCATACGATACTGTAAAAACTGGGCACGCTCCATCCCTTTAATCATAATGCTGAACGACGAAATTAACGCTTGAAAATAGCTATTAATGCGGCGTGCTTTTTCAATAAAAAAATCTAAATTTTGTGACTTATCATCTACCAACTGCTTTTGCTCATGTAAAATAAGCTTAAAATAAAGCTCGGTAATTTGATGATACATGATGAAAATCTCCTCATCGGGAAAATAGGTTCTTGGAACTTGTAAACTTAACAGGGTATCGAGATGAATATAATCCCAATAGGTAAGGTAACGTTGGTACAACAAACCATCTAAATATGAGCTTAAATCTTGGCCTGAATCTTTATATTTTTCTTCAAGTTTTAAGATTTGAGAATCAATCTTTTCTCTTTTCTTCATATATCACTTTTTCTACTTGCCATATTATTTAGCATCTTGTCAAAAACACCCAAATAGTAAAATGAGGCAACAATTCTATACAATGCCAAAGCTACGTAAAGATTTTTTAATGAAAAATTGATAACGGCATAAAGAACACTAGCAAACAAAAAACCCACATTACATCTTTTATATTGTAAGTGGGTACAAGCATATTGTTATTTTACGTTATGCACTAAGCGCTTATTTAAGCATATTTTCTACCGCCTAAAAGCAGCCTAGAGCAACGTACATTAATCCATGATAATTTTAAACTGGTGCTTTAAACCGTTATAGCCATCTAAATCAGCCTTTATTGCACCTACAGCCAAATCGGCACTTATGCGAATGGGTATTCTATTTCTATCATTGCTCACCCATAAAGAAAGGCTTTCTTGTTCTTTAAAAACACGACCCGACTGCACGTAGGGTCGAAATTTATGACATTCAACTTTACCAAACTTGGTTTTAAGCACCTCTTTTCCTAAATATTTGAGCTTAAAATTAAAAACGCCATCTTCATCATACAGCATTTTCATTGTAATAGATTTACCAACCTCTAAACTATCTGTTTTGTAGTTATTTCTCAAATAATAAAAGGCAGAGACTAAATCCTGAATACTGTCTTCTAAAGCTAGGTTGATCTTTTTCTTATGCTTTTTATCATTTAAAACTGCTTTTTTCTCATCGTAATTAAAGTCAATTTCCAAGTCTTTGGTATACCCGCCTTCATTAATTTTGCGCACAAACTTGTATGGCTTCCCATCTTTTTTACCAAAATAACTTTCATAGGTATCATCTACTTTAAAAAATACACTTGCCCAACCTGTTGTTTTACCTTTACCCACAACATGATAAACTGGTATACCGTTTATGTTATCAGATTTCACATGCAAAGTAGCATAACTAGCATTTAAGAAGCCGTAATGCAAACGAAACTTAAGCCATTCGCCTGGTTCAAAGGTAGATTCTGTTTCTTGAGCGCTTACAAGAAATGCAAAAAACAAAAAAAGGATGGACAGCGTTTTATTCATAGTTTCAGCTTGGTTATTACAACAATATTACTAATTGCATTCTAAATATTTCTAGAATTCACTATTACTTAAACAATATTTATTCCAAAGTATTGTAGCTTTCATAAATAATAAAAGCAGGTGAACAATACATCACCTAAAGCACTCTTTATATTTTGCTGTAAAATCTAAAATTATTTCAAGCTTGTAAGGTTAAGTATCAGATCACCCAAACCGTTTATTCAATTACACAACAGCTTGTTATTTCTAAGTCACCCAACTAAGCTCAACACCATACAACTGGGGTTCAACGAACTGCAAAAAAAAGCCTGGTTTAAAAACCAGGCTTTTCCTAAATAACCAACCAAACTTTAAATTATGAAAAACCAATACTTAAAGCTGCAAGGGAACCACCCCTTGCGAGTACAAATTTAATACATAATAAAGGCTTGTAATTGGTTTTAACTTACTTTAACTTATCTCTTAACAGTAATATAAGATAGTTGATCTAAAATTAGGAATTTGTTAAGAAAAAAACCATTTTTAGAGGGTTCCGCGGGCTTCTTGCTCACGTTCAATAGCCTCAAAAAGCGCCTTAAAATTACCTACTCCAAATGACTGAGCACCCTTTCGTTGAATAATTTCAATAAATAGTGTTGGCCTATCTACTATGGTTTTAGTAAATAACTGTAATAAGTACCCTTCTTCATCACGGTCTATAAGAATACCATGCTTTTTTAAAACCTCAACATCTTCATCAATTTCGCCAACGCGTTCTAATAAATCATCATAATAAGATTCAGGTACGTACAAAAATTCTACACCTCTAGCACGCATTGCAGATACTGTGGCAACAATATCATCAGTTGCCAATGCCATATGCTGTACTCCTGGTCCGTTATAAAAATCTAAATATTCTTCAATTTGAGATTTCTTTTTCCCTTTTGCTGGTTCATTTATTGGAAATTTCACTCTTCCATTTCCATTACTCATCACCTTGCTCATGAGTGCGGTATACTCGGTAGCAATATCATCATCTACAAAAGAAACTATTTGAGCAAAACCCATAACTTCTCCATAAAATTTACACCATTTATTCATTTCGCCCCAATCCACATTACCTACCATATGATCGATAAATTTCAATCCTACGGGTTCTGGGTTATAGTGTGACTCCCATTTTTTATAGCCTGGCAAAAAGATTCCTGTGTAGTTTTTACGCTCAACAAACATGTGAACAGTTTCTCCGTAGGTGTAAATACCTGAACGAACAACGTAACCATGCTCATCTTCTTCACGAGTAGGCTTCAAATAAGGTTTAGCACCTCTTTTAGTTGTTTCTTCAAAAGCTTTTGTAGCATCATCAACCCATAGTGCCACGACTTTTACACCATCACCATGATCATTTATATGTTTATTGATTTCACCGTCTTTCACCAAAGGAGTGGTAAGTACCAATCGTATTTTATCTTGTCTTAATACATAAGAAACTCTATCTTTTAATCCTGTTTCAAGTCCTGCATAGGCCTCTGATTGAAAACCCAAAGCTGTTTTATAAAAGTGTGCCGATTGCTTTGCATTACCCACATAAAGCTCGACGTAATCAGTGCCTAGAAGTGGCAAAAAGTCTTCAGCTTCTTTAAATAGCTTTTTAAGTGAGTACTCTGTATTTTTTAAATCTTTTAGATTTTTTATTTCTGCTGCCATGTGATTTATTATTTATTGAATTGATTTTTTTTACAATTGTTATATGCAATTTTAGCTGCATATAAAGGTTTTTCGCAAACGCTGAAGGTTGTTCAACATGTCTACGACATTCAAAAATATATGGTCTTGTTACCACATCGCCCTAAGATGGGCCGTTATATCAACTCTTAATTTCATCACCTCTAATGGTTCTTGTAGCTATGCAAATATCTAAAAATATAATGAAGAGTACTTTAAAATTCAGTGCAATTAACAAATAACCACAACAAAACGTATTTAAAACCAATATCCTACGCTAAAAAAGAAACCACCTTTCTCAACTTCAGGAGACCATGAATACAACACTTGAATAGGGCCAATGTAAGATTCTAAACCATAGCCAAGGGCATAACCAGAATAATTAGGCAAAGTAAACCATTCTCCAGTTCTAAACAGATCATCATCAACATTTGCAAAATTGGCAGCAAATAATAGATGGTTTTTTGGTGTCATTTCAAAATCCAATCTTCCATAAGCTTTTACAAAACTATTACCTGATAGCGAAAGAAAATCATGTCCCAAAAATGAAACGTAATTATTGATAGGATTGGTACCAAAACCCCCTAAAGTAAAATCGAAAGAAGTAACACCAGAAGTTCCAAGCTTAAAACCACCTTCGGTTTCTAAATTTAAAGACAAATTATTAAAAAAAGTAAATGCACCCCCTATTTTTGCAGTACTTACCGAAAATTCCTTGAAGTTGTCATTAAAATCAGAAGACAGTAAGTACAAATGAAAATCGCTATCAAAATAAAGTCCTCGTTTGGGAAAATATTTATCATCATAGGTATCTAATGTAAGCTTACCATATGTACTATAAAAATTACTTTTCTCAAACAGTGTTCTTCCATTTGAACCAACAATAGTGGCGGTAGAACCGATATTGTTTTCATCAACTAAATCAGCTAATGTTCGTGTTCCATATTTCAAGTATTTAAACTCTAGCCCTGCCGTAAAAGCAAATTCTTCTTGCCATACTGTTTGCACATACAGTTGATTTGTTACATCAGTAACCTCAAGACTAATTTTATTTACATTACCCACGTTTTGAACATCATAGTTCTTGCGAATAATATCAAAGTCAATGTCTTTCTCAAAATCACTAAATCTCGAATTAATACCAAAACTCCAATAAGAACCCTTATCAAGATAGTACTCAAAATTATATCGTACGTTATCACCTAAAATAAAATCCATAGAGGCGACATCATCATTCATTAAAAGACTTTTTCGAGTAAGATTGATTATTGCAGCACTCTTAAAAAGATCATCATAATGCGCTCCCAACCTAATAAATGTTTTAACAGGATCCTCGTCAAGGCGCAAAACTAAATCTTCTCCTTCTCCATTAGAGACAAGCTGGTAACGAATAGTACGAAAATCGCCAGTTGCAGAAAGGTTGCTAATACCTTGTTGTAATTTTTGAAATGTAATTTTTTTTCCAAGGTTAAACCGTAATTTTCCTTTTATGTAACTTCTTGAATGCGATAAATTATTACCAGAAATTAGCAGGCGATTTACAATTAACGTATCACTATATTTAACTGTTTTAATATTGGATTTGACATCTCCTTGTTTTCCAGACAGTTTTTTTAACGCTGTGTAATTCAATCGCGCAGCAGTTTCGCCCATACGAATAATGGTAGTGCCTTGATCAAAATCTAAAATAGAATAATCACTCATATCTGGATGAATATAAATATCAGTCTTTTTAGACTTTTCATGCATCGCTTCTGCTGCTCTAAAATTGTTGATTTGCAAAAGAATCTCAGTAGCTGATGATAACTCTTCACGCTTTGAAAGCTCGTGTTGTACATCTACTCCAATAATAATATCGGCTCCTAAAGCTTTTATTTCTTCAATAGGATAGTTATTCACTACACCGCCATCTATTAACACATTACCATCTATAATAGCAGGTTCAAAAAGAGAAGGCACTGTACCGCTGGCAATAATTGCCTCAGGCAAATACCCCTTATCTAAAACAATTTCTTCGCCTGTTTCTACATTGGTAGCGATACATAAAAACGGTATGGTAAGTTGACTAAAGTCTTTAACATCTTTAACGTGATATAACAATCTTACCAACTCGTTATACACATTTTGCCCTCCAGAGTACGCTGGTGGCACTGATATTTTAAAATCGTCAAAAGGCAAGGTAATTGCATATCTTTCTGAATCTTCTTTTTCGTAAAATGTCTTTGCATTACGCGGTAAGTTATCTTGAATTAAATTCAAAAAATCTGTTGCCTTAAAAATAGAATCGAGCTGAGCTGCCGAATAGCCTGAAGCATAGAGTGCGCCAATGATAGCCCCCATGCTAGTACCTCCTATATAATCAATTTTCACTCCCGCTTCCTCAATAACCTTTAGCGCTCCAATATGTGCCAGTCCCTTTGCTCCACCGCCGCTTAAAACTAGCCCTACTTTGAGGTCTTTTTTTTCGCGTTGCCCCTGCGCTTGAACCGCAAAAGAACATCCTACTAAAAAGATAAAAAACATATATCTTAACATTGCTACTAACGTCTTTATCATTTAATGAAACGTTTCATAAATTTTACTTGCTCTTGATACACCTACAATTTCTGCAAGATTTTCAACAGAGGCTTCTTTAATTCGTTTTACAGACTTAAAAGCTTTCAACAATTCTTGGGCAGTCTTTTCTCCGATACCATCAATACGTTCCAATTCTGAATTAATTGCCGCTTTACTCCTTTTATTTCTGTGAAAGGTAATACCAAAACGGTGTGCTTCATTTCGTAATTGTTGAATTATCTTTAAACTTTCTGATTTCTTATCTAAATACAAAGGTATTGGGTCTTCAGGAAAATAAATTTCTTCCAATCGCTTTGCGATACCTATAATAGCAATTTTTCCCCGTAAACCCAAAGCATCAAGACTTTTTAAGGCTGATGACAACTGCCCTTTACCACCATCAATAACGATAAGCTGTGGCAACGGCTGCTCTTCAGCCAATAATCTTTTATACCGCCTAAAAACCACCTCTTCCATTGAAGCAAAATCATCAGGACCATCAACCGTTTTTATATTAAAATGACGATACTCTTTTTTTGAAGGCTTTCCGTTCTTAAAAACTACACAAGCAGCCACAGGATTACTTCCTTGAATATTACTGTTATCAAAACACTCAATATGCCTTGGCTCTTGCGAAAGACGAATGTCTTTCTTCATCTGTGCCATGATGCGATTGGTATGCCTGTCAGGATCAATAATCATAATTTGCTTAAAACGCTCTTGTCTAAAGAACTTAGCGTTGCGCTCTGAGAGCTCTAAAATTTTTCGCTTATCACCCAACTGAGGCACCGTCACTTTTAAATGAGGAGCTACCGTCACTTTAAAAGGAAGATACAACTCTTTAGATTCAGATTCGAATCGATTACGAATCTCGACAATAGCCAACTGTAATAGATCTTCATCCTTTTCATCTAGTTTCTTTTTTAGCTCTAAAGTATGTGATCGCACTATAGAACCGTGCGAAATTTGAAGGAAATTTACATAGGCAAAAGCCTCATCTGACACAATAGAGAAAACATCGACATTATTAATTTTAGGATTAACAATGGTACTCTTAACCTGATAATTCTCAAGAATATCAATCTTTTCTTTAATTTGCTGCGCTTCTTCAAATTTCAATTCGCCAGCTAAGCGTTTCATCTGCTCTTTAAAATAGCTGAGTGATGATTTAAAATTACCTTTTACTATTTCTCTAATATCAGCAATTTGCCGATTATACTCTTCTGTAGTTTGCAAACCAACACAAGGACCTTTACAGTTTCCTAAATGGTATTCTAAACACACTTTATATTTACCCGCTTGTATTTTTTCTGATGACAAGTCATAATTACAAGTTCGTAATGGATATACGCTTTTTACAAGATCGAGTAAGATTCGAACTGTTTTCATACTGGTGTACGGGCCAAAATATTCAGACCCATCTTTTATAAGTTTCCTTGTAAAGAAAACTCTCGGGAATGGTTCTTTTTTTATACATATCCAAGGGTAGGTCTTGTCATCCTTTAAAAGAACATTGTACCTTGGACGGTATTTTTTTATCAGATTATTTTCCAATAGCAACGCATCAGATTCTGTTGGCACTACGATATGAGCAATACGAACAATTTTCTTTACCATAACCCGAGTTTTACCATACTCGTGATTTTTGTTGAAATAAGAGGAAACTCGTTTCTTCAAATTTTTAGCCTTACCCACATAAAGTATTTTATCAGCACTATCATAAAACTGATACACTCCAGGGTTAGCTGGTAAGGTTTTAAGTTGTATTTCTATGGTTATATCCGACATATTGTAAAAAAATCACTCGTTTCTACTATCAATTTCAACCAAAAACGAGTTGACTACATTATTTTGGGCTTGAAATTACCATGTTTTTATAAAATCATAACTAGGTTTTATACTATTTAACGTTACTAGAGGTATACTTTTAACATGACGCAGCTTTGTTTCGTTTTTAAAAGCAATACTCAAGTATCATGTCGCTATTAGAATAACGGTTTTTAAACTCCATTTCGCGTTTAAACTTCATTAATAAGACTCCAAAACATCTAAAAAAGTATTTCTTTCCTTAAAGCAATACACTTCTATTTAGTATCAAGCAGGAGATAGACGAATTTTTATAATTTGAATTATTTTGGCACTTATCCATTCTTAAAAAAATCAAGATAAAGACTTCAATTTGTACAAAATGTTAATAAAATGCTGTTTTTTTTAATAAAATGTGTATTTCATCGACAAAAAATAACACTTTATAGAATAATTTCTTATATTTAGCCTTCAAAATAAATTATTATGGATAATTATCTGCTAACACTAGGTACTTATATTGTACTAATGGTCTTCATAAAACTATATTACACTTTAGCTATTAAAGAGAGTAAATAGTATTCTACACGCTGACAATTGCAAAACGTAACAATTCAATATGTTGAAAAAAGAATTGCGATTAAAGTATGCAAAACTGCGTGAAGAAATACCTTCAGAATCACTTTCAAATTTAAGTTTATCTATTGCCAATAAGCTTCTTGCGCTTCCAATTTGGCATAAAAACTACTACCACATTTTTTTGTCAATAAAAGCCAAAAAGGAAATAGATACTTCATTTATTCTCTCAATACTTCAAGGCAAAGACAAGCATATTATTCTTCCAAAAATTATTGAAAACAACCAATTAGAGCATATTTTACTCACAGATAACACCAAACTCGTTGTAAATTCTTGGGGAGTACCAGAACCCGTTGATGGCATTATGATACCACCTACGACATTAGATGTAATATTTATTCCGCTATTAGCCTTTGATGTTTTTGGAAATAGAGTTGGCTACGGAAAAGGGTTTTATGATATGTTTTTAAAGAATTGTAAACCCGACAGCATAAAAGTAGGACTATCAATTTTTCCTCCCGAAGATAAAATCACCGATTGTACTACTGATGATATTCCATTGGACTATTGTGTTACTCCAGAAAACATTTACTCGTTTTCTGATACATGATCTACATTAGTATCTTCCTCTTCGTTTTTTGGAAAAGCCCTTTTATTAAATACTAATAAGATACCTACACCAGTACTAATTGCTGTATCTGCAATATTGAAAACAGGCTCAAAAAAACGGAAACTCTGCCCTCCAAAATAGGGCACCCATTCTGGCCAAGTACTATCAATCATAGGAAAATAAAGCATATCAACCACCTTACCATAAAAAATACCACCGTATGAAGTGTCAGGAAATAAACTTGCCACTTGGTTATTACTATGATCGAATAATAAGCCGTAAAAAACAGAATCAATAATATTACCTAACGCACCAGCAAAAATCAACGAAACCGCAAGTATAAGTGTTTTTGGAGATTTCTTTTTAATAGCATCATATAACCAATAGCCAATACCTGCAACTGCAAACAACCTAAAGACCGTTAAGATTAATTTTCCCGCTGCTTCTGAAATAGGCAAAAAATCACTCAATTTAGCACCCCAGGCAGCACCAGAATTTTCAATAAAATGAATTTTAAACCAACTAAACACATCTATTGAATGACCCAATTCAAAATGAGTTTTGATATAAATTTTACTGAATTGATCAATAATCAATATGACAGCTATTAACAGCAGCGACTTCTTTAAATTCATTCCTTTATTCTAAATATGACAAAAATAGACATATTATTCGATTCTTTTAAGATGGATATCTCCTGTAACAGTGCTCAAATCATATTGATTATCACCAACGGGTATGTTTTCACTTTCAATTGCACCATATTTACTGGCACTATTAATGGTGGCTGCTGCACTATTTGCTGTAATGTCACCACTTTGTGTATGTACAACAACGGCGCCTACAATACTGTAAAGATCACAAGAACCATCATTTAAACTTACATCCAATTTTTTATAGGCCCCTTTAACCATGAGATTACAACTTGTGCCATAAATCGCCACATTTTTATTTTTAGGTAATGTTATACGCAACGCAATAGATATAACTTTATGAGCACTCAATTTATCATTAGGATTTATAAAATTTTGTTGAAAACCACCACCTATATGTAAGGTAGTTCCGTCCTCTTTCATTGTTAAGAGTAGGTCTTTTTTATATTCCCCATCAATAGTAGCCTCTACAACCAGCTCATGACCATTTGTGGTTTCTAGATTGATTTCAAAGCAATTATTGGCATCAATTTGAACCAAAGAAATATTCGTGTCTAAAACAACCTTCTTCAATACTTTTTGAGCCGACAGCATATTGATGCAAAAAAATAAAAACAAACAATACCGCATGATAATGGAAGCTATAAAAAAACCCGCAAAACAATGCAGGTTTTCTTTTTAGAATATAATTTTTACTACTGCATATTTTTAGCTTCAATACTTAAGGTAGCATGAGGCACAAGCTTTAGTCTTTCTTTATTGATAAGTTTACCAGTAACACGACATATGCCGTATGTTTTGTTCTCAATGCGCAGTAAGGCATTCTTTAAATCTCGTATAAATTTTTCTTGACGAATGGCTAATTGCGTATTGGCTTCTTTACTCATCGTTTGCGAACCTTCTTCAAACGCTTTAAATGTGGGCGATGTATCATCAGTGCCATTATTTCCGTCGTTCATATAAGCACTCTTCAATAGCTCTAAATGCTGAGTTGCTTTAACTATTTTTTCTTCTATTAGCCCTTTAAACTCGGCCAAATCTGCGTCAGAATATCTAACTTTTAAATCTTGTGCCATACTTTCTAATGTTTTGCAATAAATAATTTCGTATTAATCTCATCAAAAGCAATTTTCGTGCCTTCTTCCAATTTTTCTTCAAAATCTAGCTCTGCAATCAATGTTTCAGCCTTAATATAGTCTATATTGTTGGCCACCGCCTCTTCTACAAAACCATCTTTTAATATTTTAATATCAATTTTATCAGTCACTTCAAAACCTGAATCTTTTCTCAGGTTTTGAATTCTATTTACAAGTTCTCTAGCGATACCCTCTTTTCTTAAATCTTCATTAATGGTAACATCTAGCGCAACAGTAATACCTCCTGAAGATGCCACTAACCACCCTTCAATATCTTGAGAGACAATCTCTACATCCTGTAACTCTAATTTAATACTTTTATTTTTTATTTCTAGTGATATCTCGCCATCTTGTTCAATTTTTTTGATATCTTCTTGATTTAACTGTGCAACAGCTCCTGCTATCAACTTCATTTCTTGGCCATATTTAGGGCCTAAAACCTTAAAATTGGGCTTTATTTTCTTCACCAAGATGTCTGAAGCATCTGTTAACAGCTCTATCTCCTTCACATTAACCTCAGATTTAATCAAATCAGCAACCGCTTCTATTTCGTGCTTTTGATCAGCATTCAAAATAGGAATCATAATTTTTTGCAACGGTTGGCGCACCTTAATTTTCTCTTTTTGTCGTATAGATAGCACTAATGAAGAAATAAGCTGAGCTTTTTGCATTTTTCCTTCTAAAGCAGCGTTTATTATCTTCTCGTCACACACAGGAAAATCAGCCAAATGCACACTTTCAAAAGGCTCCTTTTTAGTGGTATTTATAAGGTCTTTGTATAACCTATCCATAAAAAATGGTGCTACAGGTGCCGATAATTTGGCTACTGTAAGCAAACAGGTATATAGTGTTTGGTATGCCGAAATTTTATCTTGCTGATAATCTCCTTTCCAAAAACGTCTTCTACATAGGCGTACATACCAGTTACTGAGGTTTTCTTGAACATATTCTGATATTGCTCGTGTAGCTCGTGTTGGTTCATAATCAGCATAAGCCTGGTCTACCTTTTTAATAAGGGTATGTAATTCTGAAAGAATCCATTGGTCTATTTCGGGGCGCTCATGTAACGGAATGTCTTCCTCCGCATAATGAAATGCATCAATATTGGCATAAAGGGCAAAAAATGAATAGGTGTTATATAGTGTGCCAAAGAATTTTCTTTTCACCTCTACAATACCCTCGATATCAAATTTTAAATTGTCCCACGGGTTTGCATTGGAAATCATATACCAACGAGTGGCATCAGCTCCATGAGCATCCATTGTTTCAAAAGGGTCCACGGCATTGCCTAAACGTTTAGACATTTTTTTACCTTCTTTGTCAAGCACCAATCCGTTTGAAACCACATTTTTATAAGCTACAGAATCAAAAACCATTGAAGCAATAGCATGAAGTGTATAAAACCAGCCGCGCGTTTGGTCTACGCCTTCTGCTATAAAATCTGCAGGAAAAGTTTCGTTTTTATCTATTAAATCTTTATTTTCAAATGGGTAATGCCACTGGGCATAGGGCATAGAACCACTATCAAACCAAACATCAATTAAATCACTCTCTCGTTTCATGGGCTTGCCTGTTGCAGAAACTAAGGTGATTTGGTCAACTATGTTTTTATGTAAATCAATTTTGTCATAGTTTTCTTCTGACATATCGCCAACAACAAAATCTTCAAAAATATCCTTATCAAGAACACCAGCATCAAGCGCCTTATGCATTTCGGTTTTTAGCTCGGCTACCGAACCAATCATCAATTCTTCGGTGCCATCTTCAGTTCGCCATATCGGCAACGGAATACCCCAGTAGCGTGAACGAGATAAATTCCAATCATTAGCATTTGCCAACCAATTACCAAATCTTCCTTCGCCAGTAGCTTTGGGTTTCCAATTGATGGTTTGGTTCAATGCAAACATGCGGTCTTTAACATCAGTGATTTTAATAAACCATGAATCTAATGGGTAGTATAATATTGGCTTATCTGTACGCCAACAATTTGGGTAACTGTGTACATACTTTTCAACCTTAAATGCTTTATTTTCTTCTTTTAACTTAATGGCAATTTCAACATCAATAGAACGCTCAGGCGCTTCACCATCATCGTAATATTCATTTTTTACGTATTTACCTCCCCATTCTTTTAATTCAGGTCTAAATTTACCCTGAAGGTCTACTAATGGTACAGGATTATTATTCTCATCAAGTACCAACAATGGTGGTATTTCTGGCACGGCCTGCTTGGCAACCAAGGCATCATCAGCACCAAAAGTAGGTGCTGTATGTACAATACCTGTACCGTCTTCTGTAGTTACAAAATCCCCAGAAATTACGCGAAAAGCATGCTCAGCATTTTGATAAGGCTTTGCATAATCTATTAATTGCTCATATTTAATGCCAACTAAATCAGCTCCTTTAAATTCCTTTACCACATAAAATGGTATCTTTTTATCTCCCGACACATAGTCGAGCAATGCTGATTTTTCTGATACCTCTTTAAATTTACCCGAAAACTGTTTTGCAACTAATTTTTTAGCCAAAACCACATTTATAGGCTCAAAAGTATATTGATTGTAGGTTTCTACTAAAACATAATCAATTTTTGAACCCACCGTTAGCGCTGTATTTGAGGGAAGCGTCCAAGGAGTAGTAGTCCATGCCAAAAGATAAACCGTTCCTTCATTTTGTAAAAAATCAGGTAAGGTATCTTCAATTGCTTTAAACTGTGCGGTAACGGTAGTATCAGTAACATCTTGATACGTACCTGGCTGATTAAGCTCGTGCGAACTTAAACCTGTACCAGCTTTTGGCGAATATGGTTGAATAGTATAGCCTTTGTAAATAAGTCCCTTATCATAAATCTGCTTTAGCAACCACCAAACAGTCTCCATATATTTAGACTTGTAGGTTATATACGGGTCATCCATATCTACCCAATAGCCCACTTGTTCGGTCATTTTATTCCAAACATCAGTATATCGCATAACTGCCTTTTTACAGGCAGCATTATATTCTTCAACTGATATTTTTTTTCCAATATCTTCTTTGGTAATACCCAGTTCTTTTTCGACACCAAGTTCTATTGGAAGTCCATGTGTGTCCCAACCAGCCTTTCGTTTTACCTGAAAGCCTTTCATGGTTTTATACCTTGGAAAAATATCTTTAATGGTTCGCGCCATCACATGATGAATACCTGGCATTCCATTTGCCGATGGTGGTCCTTCATAAAAAACATAGCTTGGCTTTCCTGCTCTTGTAGCAATACTTTTTTCAAAAATCTGGTTCTCTTTCCAATAGTTCAGAATCTCTTCTGCTACCCCCGAAAGGTTCAATCCTTTATATTCTTCAAACTTCATATGATATGCTTCTGGTACTGAGATTTCAAGGCTGCAAAATTAGCAATTTTGATTCATATAGCTGTTATCAAAAATTGTAAACCCACTTTATGCCTGAGAAAATCTATTACAGCTCAAAAATACGGTTAATTCAACGACTACGACACTCAAATAATTGGGTAGTATTGGTAACCTTTTTTTTACAAAAACCAAAAGGAAGATACTGTTTTTGTTTCTGGCGAGAAATGCCCCCTTTCATACAAAATATCAAAAATCATCCATAAACTACAAATAAATCCGCCCACCGTTTTTTAGCGACTTTATATTAATGTTAAGCATGTAAACCCTAATCATAATAGCTTGCAGTTACTTTCAAATTCACAAAAAAATATGTAACTACATGAAAATAAACAATATAACGCTTTTTAATATCCATTTCAACACTAAGATTAATGAGCTAGAACACTGTGAATTAAATTGTTATTACATCATATCTAAACAAATAGCGTCTAAGTTCAAGATTAATACGTATATCTTTGCAGTATAAACATAAACTAAACACACAAACATGAAGAAAGTAATTTTAAGTTCAATTTTAATGCTAGCATTTTCTGCTTCATTTGTATCATGTAGAGAAGCTGCAGACAAAACTAAAGATGGTATGGAGCAAGCTGGCGAAGCTATGGACGATGCCGCTGATGACATGAGCAAGGCTGCTGACAATGCAATGGATAACGCTAAAGAGGCTGGTAAAGATGCTATGAACAGTGCTGACAAAGCCATGGATAGCGCCAAAGAAACTGGCAAAGAGGCGATGGATGCAGCAGGTAATGCTGTTGACAATGCAAAAGATGCTGCTGGTAATGCAGTTGACAAAGCCAAAGAAATGGGTAATGATGCTAAAGATGCCGCTGGTAACGCTGTTGACAAAGCCAAAGAAATGGGCAATGACGCTAAAGATGCTGCTGGTAATGCAATAGACAAAACCAAAGAAGCTGCAACTGACGCCGCTAACAAAACCAAAAGTGCTGCTGATGAATTAAAAGGTAAAATCAAGCAGTAACAACAAACAATTGTTGCTTATTTAAAGTAAAAAACTGTTTGAAAAACACTAACCCTAGCTATTTGGCTAGGGTTTTTTGTGACCAATAGTTACCATTATTCACTAGAAATAGATGTAAGCTGCTTACAAAATTAGAAACGATATCCCAATCCGAGAATGAGATTAGTGCCTGGGGCAGCAATACCCGAAGAATATGGTCTGTACAGTTGATTGGTTATATTTTCAACAGACAAGGTAGCTTTCAGCTTGCTCGATATATCATATTGAGAACGTAAATTTAAAGTATACCATGAGGGCGCATACGGATTTCCATCAGTATCAATATTATAGATATACGCTTTGCTCCGCTCAGAGGTAGCCAAATCATCAAAAGCAATCGCTCCATTATAATTCAAAAATAAATCTGCTTTTAATTTTTGGTTTTTCCAAACAAGGTGAAAATCACCAAAAGTAGGCGCTACATGTCTTCCTGCAGAATCAGAGCCATCATCTTCCTCTTCCAAACCTTCGGTTAAGGTAAGATTAGATATGATAGAAAAATTATCAGATAAAAAAGCTTCAACACCAAATTCAAAACCATATACATAAGCTTTTGCAGCGTTTTGTATTGCCTGCACATTACTTAATTCTCCTTGGTATTCAATTTGTGTTTGCCCGTAAAACTCAAAATCTCTACGCACCAAGGCATCAACCAAATAGGTGTAAAATGCCGCACCTTTGAGCACCACTTTGTCAACAAAATTCTTATGCAAACCAAGCTCCATATTATACGCATATTCGGGTTCTAAATCAGGATTAGGCACCACAACAGACCCAGGCTCTGAATCAAATATCTTTCCGATATCATCAATATTTGGCGACCGAAAACCTGTTGAACCATTCCATGTAACTTGCAAATCTGGTTTAGGAAACCAGCTAAGACCAAAACTACCCGTCAATGCGCCGTTATTTACATTTACATTATCAAACGGAAATTGATAAAAGTCATTCCCAAAATCTGCATGAATCCACACATGGCTATAACGAAGCCCTGAAAGCATGGTGAAATTTGGCTTTGCCTTATATTCTGCATTGATATAACCTGCGAGTGTTTGCCAAGTAGCCCCATCTGGATAGCGCGATGCAGTAGGAGCAATCGCTTCCGTTTCAATGTTTTTTTCAATTCCTTCAGAACCTACCTTGTTAAAAATATACTCCCCTCCATAGTACAATCTGAGGTCTCCAATACGTTTATTCTCAAAATCCACATTAAAAGACAAGGCATCGACCTTTTCTTTTGTACTATTTCTAATAACATCTTGAAAATCACGATTATTTCTACTTTCCTCAAAATGCTGGTACGCTGTAGTTAGTTTCAATCCATCATAAAAAAGCCCGTTTCCTTTTTTATTGACTAAAAAATTACCCATAAACCATTTTTGCGGTCCATAAAACCATTCTGCCGACCGCAAACCATCACCAGAACGGTTGGGTCGTATGAGTCGGTCATATCTTGAATAATCAGACGTTTCAGAATAATACAAGCCCAAATCATACCGCCATGTATGGTTTGGCGCATAACCAATTTTTTGCATCAGGCTAGTTTGATTATAGCCTGTGCTAACTTGTTTTTGCGGATTCTTATTCGCCACCAAAACATCTTGGTTATTTCTTCGGATAACATAATTATTTCTCAAATACCTATCAGGGCCGTGTTTACCCATCTTCAAATCGCCAAAACTGTTGTACGATGCGCTTGTTAAAAAAGCCCATTTCTTCTTTCCAAAATTTACATCAAAATGCACGGTGTTTTCAGTATTTGCACTAGCAAAACGATAGTTGGCATTGCCAAAAACAGTAAGGCTATCGGTAGGTGAAAAGCTAGGTTTTTTGGTGTAAAAATTCATCACACCCCCTATGGCATCACTACCATAAATTACAGAACCAGGGCCAAAAATAACTTCGGTATTTTTAATCGTATAAGGGTCAATAGAAATCACATTCTGAATATTACCTCCCCTAAAAATAGCGTTATTCATACGTACGCCATCTACCGAAAGCAACAGTCTATTAGTAGAAAAACCCCGCAACATTGGGCTTCCGCCCCCTAATTGACTTTTTTGAACAAAAACCTTTCCGCTATTCTGTAGTAAATCGGCAGCTGTTTGCGGGTTTGTAAAAGTAATTTCACGTGCATCAATTACAGCTATTTTATTCGGAATATCCTTTTTTTGCTGTTCCCATTTAGAAACTGACATCACTACCTCGTCTAACTGCTCCGCTTTCATCGTAAGGTATATTCTGCCTTTCTGCCTTAAAATATGAGCCTTTGTTAACTTGTAAATTTCGTAACTAATATGTTTAAAAATAATACGCTCATTATGTTCAAAAATTGACAAATCACAGCCTCCATCAAAATCAGAAAGCACTGTTTTTGATTTATCAGCATTATAAACAGCGACATTTATTACTGGTTGTTTGGTGTCAGCATCTAAAATAAGTATCTCTTGCGCCAGAGCCATCTTACAACACAGTAAAAAAACAACCAGAATCACCCTTCTCATCATAGTCAATCTAGCTAAAAACTTCGTTTAAAATCGCAAGAGATTTAGGTTTTCGAAACCCCTGCAAATGTAATTCATAGTACAAAACAAGTGATTTCAACAATTCTTGTCGGTTTGTTTTGTTCATTTTTATCGTATGTACCTCATCAAAATTTATGCCCAACACTCGTTTAAAATAAATAAGATTTTCGCCACTCATAACAGGGTTCAAAGAAAGTGTATTCACAAACTTTCCTTCAAGCAAATCAAAATAAGTACTATCTACAGTATTTACATCGGGGTAGAAGCCCAAAAATTTAGTCAATCGAATTAAAAAAAACAAATGAAAATTTGCAATATCTTCATGATTATCAAGCCATTGCAATGAAGCTTCAATAAATTGAAAAAGGGCTGTATTACGCTCTTCTTCATGAATACTATTACCCAACATTTCGGCCAAAAATAAGGTCATTGCATTTTTAGCAATATCGGTATGTAAGGTATGATAATGATAACTAACTTTAGCCTCCTTTATGCGCTCTAGCGTTCCTTTATTTTTATGGTAAGCAACTATTTCTAGCTGTGTTAACGGTTGAAAATATGCGGCTTTCAACTTTCCTTTTTTTGAAGTCAAAATACCCTTTAGCAAATACGATTTTAAACCATCAGAAGCTGTAAAAATATGGGTAATAAGACTCGTATCTCCATATTTTAATGATGTAAGAACTATCGCTTTAGTGGTTGTGAGCATTACTGTAGTGGTATTTACCACAAAGATATATGAATTCTACAAGTCATTGATGTTTAAACCCGTATCATGTATTTGCAAATCACCTCTATCCTCTTATTTTATGCGCACTAAAACACATAAAAAATCCTTTGCTGGCAGCATACCAACAAAGGATTTTAAACTAAAGCGTTTATGTACTGTAAACTGTTATTTTTATATAACTCCCTGCGCTAACATGGCATCAGCAACTTTTACAAAGCCCGCAATATTTGCTCCTTTAACGTAGTTACAATAACCATCTTCTTCTCTACCAAATTCAATACAAGAATCATGAATATCTTCCATAATTGCTTTTAATTTTTCGTCAACTTCTTCGCGAGTCCAACTGATACGCAATGAATTTTGAGACATTTCAAGACCTGATGTTGCTACACCACCCGCATTTGAAGCCTTACCTGGTGCAAACAATATACGTGCTGTTTCAAATTGATGTATTGCTTCAGGCATAGATGGCATATTGGCACCTTCTGCAACGCAGATACATCCGTTTGCTAATAACATTTTGGCGCTATCACCATCTAATTCGTTTTGAGTTGCACATGGCAACGCTATATCACATTTTACTTCCCAAACGTTTCCTCCTTTTACAAACTTTGCAGATGGATACTTTTCTACATATTCAGAAACACGACCTCTCCTATTGTTCTTGAGATCCATAACATACGCTAATTTTTCAGCATCAATACCTTCTGAATCATAAATATATCCTGAAGAATCTGATAGCGTAACTACGGTACCACCCAGTTGTATCACTTTTTCGGCAGCATATTGCGCCACATTACCTGAACCCGAAATAACTACGGTTTTGCCTTCAACACTCTCACCACGTGTCTTAAGCATACTTTGTGCAAAATATACGGTACCATAACCAGTAGCTTCTGGACGAATAAGCGAACCACCCCATGAGCGTCCTTTACCCGTTAAAACTCCTGTAAATTCGTTTCTTATTTTTTTATACATTCCAAATAAGAACCCTATTTCACGAGCTCCTACACCTATATCTCCTGCAGGAACATCAGTATTAGGACCTATATGACGACACAATTCAGTCATAAACGCATGGCAAAAACGCATTACCTCATCATCTGATTTTCCTTTAGGGTCAAAATCAGAACCTCCTTTTCCACCGCCCATTGGCAATGTTGTTAAACTATTTTTAAATACTTGCTCAAAGGCTAAGAATTTTAAAATACTTGCATTTACTGAAGGGTGAAAACGTAAACCTCCTTTATATGGGCCAATAGCAGAATTCATTTGAATACGATATCCACGGTTTACGTGGATTTCTCCTTTATCATCTACCCATGAAACTCTAAACGAAATAAGCCGCTCGGGTTCTACCATTCTCAAAAGAATGTTCTTACCACTATATATTTCATTTTTTGCGATATATGGAATAACCGTTTCGGCTACTTCTTGTACCGCTTGAATAAATTCAGGTTCGTGACCATTTCTAGTCCTCACCTCATCCATAAATGCTTTGATTTTTGCTTCCATAAAAACTTTTCTACCAATTTGTTTATTGCTCTTTAGGTTTCCCAAAAGAACCCTTTTTTTGTCGAATTAAAAATTTGGTTGTAAAATTATGGTATTCTCACAATTTAACCCCTATTTTTTTAAAAATTCGATAAAAATTTTATCCAATAGCCTGTTCTAAGTCGGCAATTAAATCTTGCTGGTCTTCAATACCAACACTCAAACGAATCAAAGCATCAACGACACCACTTTTTTCACGCTCTTCTTTAGGTATACTTGCATGTGTCATACTTGCTGGATGACCGGCTAAGCTTTCCACACCTCCTAAAGATTCTGCCAAGGTGAACAATTGCAATTTTTCAACAATTTTGATGGCATCTTCATAACTACTGCCTTTGGTAACAAAGGAAATCATACCCCCAAAATCGTTCATCTGACTTTTTGCAATCGCATGATTTGGATGATTTTCAAAACCTGGCCAATATACTTTTTCAATTTTTGGGTGTTTCGCCAAATATTCGGCAACAGCTCTTCCATTTTCACAATGGCGTTGCATACGTACGTGTAAGGTTTTTATTCCTCGTAACGTTAAAAAACTATCCATTGGTCCGCAAACAGCACCACTTGCATTTTGAATAAAATATAACTTATCAGCAAGTTCTTTATCTTTTACAACTAAGGCTCCCACAACTACATCACTATGCCCTCCTAAATATTTGGTCGCCGAATGCATTACGATATCTGCACCTAAATCTAAAGGTACTTGTAAATACGGTGTGGCAAAGGTATTATCAACCGCAAGCAACAAATTGTGCTTTTTAGCAATTTTGGAAACCGACTTAACATCAATGATATTCATCATGGGATTGGTCGGTGTTTCTACCCAAATAAGTTTTGTTTTATTATTAATATGAGCTTCTATTTTATCGACATCTTGCATGCCAATAAACTGAAAACTAATGCCATATTTTTCAAAAATCTGTTTAAAAAGTCGGTAGCTACCTCCATACAAATCATTTGTTGAAAGTACCTCGTCACCAGGGTTCAATAATTTTATCACCGCATCAATTGCCGCTAAACCACTGCCAAATGCCAATCCAAAAGAGCCATTTTCTATACTTGCCAAAGCATTTTCTAAAGCAGTTCGGGTAGGGTTTGCACTCCTTGAGTACTCAAACCCTTTATGACCTCCTGGGGTTGTTTGCGCATAGGTCGACGTTTGATAAATTGGTGGCATTACTGCGCCATAAGCAGCGTCAGGTTGCTGACCACCGTGAATTGTTTTACTGTTGAATTTTAACTTTTTTTCGCTCATCGTGTATAATTATACCTACAAATGTATTGTTATCTTTGAAAGCGAACAATAATACCTCATTATTACATTAATTACTTATGAAACACCTTTTTTGCTCGCTCTTATCATTTTTACTAGTACTTGGTTGCACAAATGAGAACAAACTTACTTTTGAACCCTTACATATTGAAAATGAAGCATGTGACTTGTGCCCAAATATTGAAATAAACCTTCCTCAAGCTCTTGGGGAGGAAAAATTAGCAAAAACTATCAATACCGCCCTTACCGAAGCGATTATTTCATTATTACTTTTTGAGGAAGAAATAGCAGTTACTACTATTGACGAAGCAATGACGTCATTCAAAAAAGCCTATATAGCGTTACAAGAACAATATGATGATGAAGCCACCAACTGGGAAGCAAATATTGAAGGTTCAGTAAGTTTTGAAAACGATGACTACCTTACCATTGCGCTTGATTCTTATTTATTTACAGGAGGAGCACATGGCTACACATCGCAACAGTTTTTAAATTTTGACAAGAAAAAAGGAATTGAACTAGAAAATTCGCAGCTCTTTAAAAACGAAGCAGATTTTCAAGCTTTTGCCGAGGCTGTTTTTCGTAAAAAAGAGCAGATACCTCAAGAAAAACCAATAAACTACACTGGGTTTATGTTTGAAACGGACAGCTTTTACCTACCCGAAAATATTGGGTTTACTTCAGAGGGGCTGAAGCTACTCTACAACCCCTATGAAATTGCTTCGTATGCAGATGGCCCAATAGAAATGGTACTTCCGCATAACGAAATCAAAAAATACTTGGTAGAAAAATCAAAAGACTAAACCTCAATTTTTAGTGCTTTTTGCAATGAAAATATACTTCCTATGTGTATGCCTTCGTGTATGAGATTAAAGCCAATAGCGTCATCTACACTTTTTAAAGTCACATTGGCACTAGTGGTATATTCATTAAAACTAACGAACAATCCTTTATCATAATCAGCTATAGAATCCTCTATGGTAGTAAACAATAAACTTTTTATTGCATCTATTTCGGCATCTGTAGCAGTACCATCAGGTACAGTACCTTTTTTAAACTTATCAATAAATTCTTGCGGCACACGAGGTTCATTCCCACTTAAACGATACATCAAAAGTTGCTGAGTCACCACTACGTGGGCTATATTCCACCAAATATTGTTTCGGTATCCTTGGGGAATCCTTAGCAATTCTTCTCTGGGCGTACTTTTTAAAATACCATAGAAACCTTTTCTAATCTGTAAGGTCATTTCTAAAAGGCTTTTCATCTTTTCTCTTTTTAAAAATTAATAGTAAAACGACATTTTTTATTTGTGATATCAAAACCTAAAAATAGTACAATTGAACGGAAATAAGTTTCTTTGTAGCATATTAAACCCGATTTATACAATAGTACGTTGTCATAAGACTTAAAATCATTGAAAAATAAAGCGTGGTTATTTAGCGTCTGGTCAGAAATAAAAGAATTTTATTACATCATAGAGATAATGGTGTACAGACATCAACAAACAGAACAAAACGTTTAACCTAAATTCATTGTAGTGAAAATATATCACCTTAGTACCTGCGACACTTGTCAACGTATCATCAAAGAACTACAGCCATTAGAAGGCTTTGATTTTCAAGACATAAAAACCGTTGCTATAACTGAATCACAGCTTGAAGAAATGAAGGCATTAGCAGGAAGCTACGAAGCTCTATTTAGCAAAAGAGCACGCTTATTTCGTCAACAGGGATGGCATGAAAAACAGCTAACAGAAGACGATTATAAAAGTCTTATTTTAGAACATTACACCTTTTTAAAGCGACCCGTCATTTTATGTAAAGATGCCATTTTTGTTGGTAACAGTAAAAAGGTTGTTGAAGCTGCAAAAGCAACAATTCATTCGTGAATAAACGCACACTTGCCATAGCCGCTGCCATTGGCGCAACAACCATATATGGCCTTAACCATACTATAGCAAAAGGGGTAATGCCCACTTATGTAAACCCATTTGGACTGGTAGTATTGCGGGTAATAGGAGCTGCTTTTCTATTCTGGATTGTTTCTTTTTTTGGTCCAAAAGAACAAATAAACAAAAAAGACTACTTGCGCATATTCGTTTGTGCCATTTTAGGCATGGGACTAAATATGCTTGCTTTCTTTAAAGGTCTCGCCCTTTCTACTCCAATAAATAGTGCGGTTTTATTGACGATTACGCCTATTATGGTTTTAATACTTTCAACCATACTAATAAAAGAAAAAATCAACTGGCAAAAGATTACAGGTATTGTAATTGGACTAGCAGGAGCATTGGGCTTAATTTTATTTGCCAATGAAATAAGGCAAGATGCGCCAAATATTCCTTTGGGTAACTTTTATATTCTTTTAAACGCTATACTTTACGGTTCTTATTTAATAGTAGCCAAAACCCTTATTGAAAAATACCATCCATTTACGTTCATGAAATGGCTCTTTTCTTTAGGTATTATCATATGCCTACCGTTTGGCTATCACGAGTTTGTAGAAATTGAATGGGCACAACTTCCTTTTGAGGCCATTTGGCGCATAGCATTTGTTGTTATTGGCACTACTTTCTGCACCTATCTTTTTAATATTTTTGCCTTAACCCAATTAAAAGCCTCTACGGTAAGTGCATTTATTTATGTACAACCACTCTTAGGAATACTCTACGCCGTAATAACGGGGCAAGACCAGCTTACAACAGTTAAAATAGTAGCCGCTTGCATGGTTTTCTTGGGTGTTTATTTATCTAGTAAAAAAGTTACTCCGCCCAAGTCGTAACATCTATTTATTTGTTATTAGTTCTGATAAAAAATATCCTTGCGGCCATATGAGTACACAAAAAAGCAGCATACACTCTTTACAAGATTTTTTTATTATGCATGCATAATAAATTAAAATTCCGTAGTTTTGAAGCTCAGTGCTATAACGTTACAAAATATAGCACTTTATTTTACCGTTTTAAAATCTATTTTTATGAGTATCACACCTTCTTTTTCAAAAGCCCTTTCGCTACCGGCAATAGTAGCACCCATGTTTTTAATCTCAGGACCTAAATTGGTTATTGAATGTTGTAAAAATGGCATTGTAGGTACATTTCCTGCATTGAACCAACGTACAAGTGAGGGTTTTGAAGCGTGGTTGATAGAAATTAAAACCGAACTAGCAAAATTTGAAGAAGAAACGGGTAAAAAAGCTGCCCCTTTTGGAGTAAATTTAGTTGTACATCCCACGAACAAAAGATTAGAAGCTGATATTAAGTTATGTGTTAAACACCAAGTTCCCCTTGTGATTACTTCATTAGGAGCCGTATCAATGGTTGTAGATGCTATTCACAGTTACGGCGGATTAGTATTTCACGATATTATTAAAAAACGTCATGCCGAAAAAGCAGCTGAAGCCGGAGTTGACGGACTTATTTTGGTTGCTGCTGGTGCTGGTGGGCATGCGGGTACTATAAACCCTATGACCTTAGTTGCTGAAGTGAAAAAGTTTTTCAACAAAACCATAATCCTATCAGGATGTATTAGTACTGGCCGTGATATTGCATCGGCTTTACAAATGGGTGCTGATTTGGCCTATATGGGTACCCGATTTATTAATGCTGAAGAAAGTAAAGCGCCTGAAGAATATCGCAAAATGATTATAGATGCAGGTGCTAGTGATGTTGTATACACCGCAGCAATTTCAGGAGTACACGCCAATTTCTTAGGCGCTAGTCTTAAAGCTGCTGGTTTAACAGAAGAAGATTTAAAAAAAGATACCAAGATAGATTTTGGCAAAGAACTAGATACCGAGGCTAAAGCTTGGAAAACAATTTGGTCGGCTGGGCAAGGGTCTGCATTAATTGAAGACACGCTTCCTGTAAGCGAATTGGTTGCTAGCTTAAAAACCGAGTTTAAAACTGCTATTGAAGAACAAGCTAAGGTTTTAGAAATTTATCCGAAGTAATTCTTAGTCTACATTGTTCATTTACGCCTTTTAAATGCCCGTTATTACATCGTCCTACAATCCGTCTTTTGTATTCAAAAATGGCCATTTTGCTACCGTTTATGCCGGAATATGGCGAAAAATAGCTGATTTTACCCAAAAAAGGGAACGAATAGATTTACCCGATGCCGATTTTTTAGACCTTGATTGGAGTTTCGCTCAAGCAGCGACTCAAAAAGTGGCTATCATTATTCATGGCTTAGAAGGTAATGCCCAACGTGCTTACATTCAAGGAAGTGCTAAGCAGTTTAATAAGCATGGATATGATGCTTGCGCCATTAATCTACGTGGTTGCAGTGGTGAAACTAACCGTTTGTTTCGTTCATATCACTCAGGAGCAACCGAAGATTTACATGCCGTAGTTAACCATATTTTGACGCACAAGAACTACAGCGAAATTTATATTAAAGGCTTCAGCCTCGGTGGAAATTTGACATTAAAATATTTGGGAGAACACGCCAAGCTACCCAAAGAAGTGAAAGCCGGCTTGGCAATATCTGTACCTTGTGACCTTCATAGCTCATTAAAGCAACTGTTACAATTAAAAAATACCGCTTATGCTATGCGATTTAAAAAACATTTGGTTGAGAAGTTAAAACAGAAGCAAAAATTATATCCTGATAAAATATCTAATGACGATATTAAAAAGGTAGTTACACTTAAAGACTTTGACGATATCTACACCAGCCGTGCACATGGCTTTAAAGATGCTATAGATTATTACACACAATGTAGTTGCCGTCAATTTTTACCGCATATTAAAATACCCACCTTATTATTAAATGCTCAAAATGATTCTTTTTTAGGGGAAGAATGCTACCCCTATTTAGAAGCAGAAAACAATCCTAATTTTTACTTTGAAATTTCAAAATATGGGGGCCATGTAGGGTACGTTGGAGCACGAAATATAACGTATAGTGAAAAAAGAGTGATAAATTTCTTGAAGGAGCTTCATTAATTTCACCTATTGCTTATATTAGTGCCAAAATACAAACTCATGAAAAAAATCCTAAGCATATTAGCCATCGGAGCATTGTTATCTAGCTGCGGTGAAAAAAAAGAAGAAAAGAAAGGTGGTTTTGAAATGAACCGCGCTAAAACAGAAAAGAAAGCCGAAAAAGCTACTGAAGGCGTTGTTGTTGATATGGACAATGACGGCGTTGGTCCATTTAAAGACATTACTTTTCCTGAAGCAATAGACACAGAACTAGCAGAGGCAGGAAAAGCACAGTTCAACACCATTTGTACAGCGTGCCATATGGCAGAACAACGTATGATTGGCCCAGCATTAAAAGGCGTTTATGACAGAAGAAGTCCGGCCTGGGTGATGAACATGATTAGTAACCCTGACAAAATGTTAAAAGAAGACCCTATTGCTAAAGCGTTGATGAAAGAATATAACAATGCCATCATGTTAAATCAGAATTTATCTGATGAAGATACAAGAGCAGTAGCAGAATATTTACGAACGCTTTAATTGAGATTACACTACAATTTATAAATCCTGTTCTTCAGCATTGATTTCTGAAGAACAGGATTTTTTTTCCTATTGATGTCTAAAAACTAGTGCGTTTATAAGCCCCAGACATTAAACGAGTCTTTTCCATCAACATCTTCCTTTTTAGGTTTATCAACCACCACTTTATAGGTAGGGTCTTCATACACATTAACATCAATAATATCATCAGCATTCTCTAGTAAGCGAATACAATCTTTACTTAAATGCTTTAAGTGAATTTTCTTTCCTGCTTTATTATAGCGCTCAGTTAGTCTATTTAATGCTTCAATACCTGACATATCAGCTACACGGCTTTCTTTAAAATCAATAATCACCTCATTTGGGTCATTTTGAACATCAAATTTTTCTGAAAAAGCCGTAGAAGACCCAAAGAAAAGGGGACCAAAAATTTCATAGTGTTTTACCCCATTATCATCAATATATTTTCGAGCCCGTATACGTTTTGCGTTTTCCCAAGAATATGCCAAGGCAGAAATAACAACCCCCAATAAAACGGCAATAGCTAAGTTATGCGTAATGGCCGTAATAAGGGTTACCAAAACCATAACGATAACATCTGAATTGGGCATTTTTCTAAAGGTCTTAAAACTTGCCCACTCAAAAGTTCCTATGGCCACCATAAACATTAAACCTACCAAAGCAGCCATTGGCAAACGCTCTATTAAGCTAGAACCAAACATAATAAAAACCAACAACATTACTGCCGCAGTAATACCAGATAAACGCGCTCTAGCACCAGACGACGTATTTATTAAACTCTGTCCTATCATAGCACAGCCACCCATACCTGATAAGAATCCTGATAAAATATTTGCAGTTCCTTGTGCTACACATTCCTTGTTTCCACTACCGCGTGTTTCGGTGATTTCATCAATGATATTAAGGGTTAACAAGCTCTCTATTAAACCCACACCAGCTACAATGGCGGCGTAAGGAAAAATGATTTTAAACGTTTCAAACGTCAATGGTATTTGCGGAATAGACAATGGTGGAAATCCGCCTTTAATTGATTCTCCCGCTTTCATAGTATCTGCTACAGTTAAGGTATCAATTCCAAAACCGATAACAATTGCCGATACAATTACAATGGCTACCAAAGACGAAGGCACTGCCTTTGTTAATTTAGGAAGCCCCCAAATAATAAGCATAGTTAATAAGGTTAAGCCTAGCATCATGTACAACGAAGTACCGGTCAGCAGCTCATCAGTTCCTTTTTGATAAAAGTTAGGAAACTGCGCCATAAAAATGATAATTGCCAACCCATTGACAAAACCAAACATTACAGGGTGTGGCACCAAACGAATAAATTTACCCAAACGCAATAGCCCTGCACCTATTTGTAAAACTCCAGCAATAATCACCGTAGCAAAAACATAGTTTAGAATGGTTTCTGGTTCTATTTCTGGGAAATTTCGTTTTAGTTCTAAAATAAGACCGATAAAAATTACGGCTACAGCACCAGTTGCCCCAGAAATCATCCCCGGACGACCACCAAAAATAGAAGTGATTAACGCCAAAACAAAGGCAGCATATAAACCTGTTAAAGGCGAAAACCCAGGAATTAAAGCAAAAGCAATTGCCTCTGGCACTAACGCCAATGCTACTGTTAAGCCCGAAAGAATCTCTGTTTTATAATCTACTTTTTGTTTAAAATCGAAAAGATTTAAATACTTCTTCATGCCAACTATTTTAAGGGCGCAAAAATACGGCTTATTATCTGTATCACCTGAATCTCTGCCTGCATATTCCTATATTGGAACAATACTGTACTAAAAATTTACGTAGTTTTTTAGCTGTTCCTTTTGCATCACCCAAAAAAGTTTAAGCTTACAAAAACCTATATCGTGTCTAGTAAGAGTTACTCAAAAAAGTAAATTTGCTCCCTTTCTACCACATTTCAGTTTTTCATATACTCCATTTGTGCCTTAGACAGCCTATTTGATAAAATTCCGAAAAAAGAAGTCCACAAAAGAATTATTGCTGGTATTATGAGTATCCTCAAAAGAGGTAAAGCGCTTACCAAGGAAATTCCTATCAATAGCAGTCCGATAATCATATTGCGCAGACATTTTTTGTAGGTTTTGTACTTAACTTTGAGTAAAATATCTTCGTCCCGTATTTTTTCAAATTGTTGAGCGTCAATCAACCCCTTATTGTTAAGTTCTTCCAGTCGATATTTTACTTGAGAATAACCAAGCCTATAGCGTTCATTTGTGAGCAATGCTGAAACACTTTCATCTATTTTGGTTGTAGTTTGGTTTTGCATTTTCCTCCCTTGTTCTTATCGATAGTAATACCTATAATAGTAAGACTACAATGCTATATTTCATTAATAGTCTTATCACTCAAAGCAAATTTAATCAAAAAAGGGGAAGCCTACACTAACTATTGACATATCTGATTTACTAAGTGAAAAATAAATATTATATATTGTAAATGGCAAAATATTTATTAATATTTCAACATCTATTATAAACTCCATTTCATAGTTAACCTGTATTGTTAGAAAAAATCATAACCTAAATTAAAATCCATAAAACCGACTTAAAGCCCTACCAATCCTTCAATCCCAATAATTTTTCACCAAGTGGTGATAATTTAGCGGTTTCATACTTGGTTTGTTCACAATTTCTGGGGTCACCAGGAAACGCATATCCTTCGGGTGCTATTCTATTTTTCCATGAGTTTATACGCCAATCACGTAATGCTTCATTATCTTCTTCTGCCGGCATCATAGAAATATATTGGGCAATACGCACCTTATCTTTTGATTTGTTTGGGCGAATACCATGCGGTTCTGTACTATTAAAAATTAACAAATCACCTGCTTCCATTTTCACTTTCACAATTTTATCTTCCAAACCTGTAATATCTGGCTGAAAACGGTCTCGATTCTCAGGTTGCGTTAGTTTCCATGTATCATAATTACGGTACAACCAGGGTATACATTGAAAGCCACCCATATTTTCATCAGTCTGATCTGCCAGCGCCAAAACACCTTGCACATTCTGTGGGCGTGTTTCTGGGTCATAATCCCAATGAATAAACCCCTTTTTATCAACGCCAGGAGGGAGTGGAAAATTTAAATTAACACGATCAATAGTGACCCATAACTCTTCTGTTCCCCAGACATCTACAAAAGCATCATACACGCGTTGCATTTGACGGTTATTCCATAGATACTGATGATTGTACACTTCTACCATTCCTGTACCTTCCAATTCTTTCATTTTCATTGCTGCCCGTGGTGGGGCATACCATGTTGTTGAATTATTGGGGTCTTTTTCATCAAACTCCCAGATAAAACTGGCAGTCTCTGCAGCCTGCTCTTTAGAAATAGCATTTTTAATCACGATATAACCGTTATGCAACCAAAACTGCCAATCATTTTCACTTAAAACCCGTAACGGGGTACCATTAGAACGGTCGTTTAATTTTAATTTACTGCTGGTAGCCGTTGATGGATTACCTGGGATGTCTTTATGTGCCTTGTTTGCCATTACTAGTTTCTTGTTCTTCATATCGATTGATTTAATTGTACACCTCATTGATGATTATATATTCTTGCTACTTTAAAATTCTCGAATTGCAAAGTAACAGGGGTATAAAACTAATGCTAACAGCAGCTATGCTCTACCGTAATATTATCCTATATTTGAACAATATTGATATTTTAAAGCATTTTATATTAAATATGAGATAATTTTGTTTCATTGTAGCTATGAAAATTCAATTAGAAACCATTAATCCTAGGTCAAAAAGTCCGTTTCGGCTTTTACACGACCCCAAACTAAACCATCTTTTCTATTGGCATTTTCATCCTGAATTTGAACTTGTGTACATTGAAGGTGCTAGTGCCACTAGACATGTAGGAAATCATATCTCGCAGTTTACCGATAGCGACTTGGTACTGATTGGCTCTAATATTCCGCATTTGAATTTTGATTACCAAGTAAGCACTCCCTACCGCAAAGAAGTGTTGCATATAAAACCCTTTTTTAAAGAGCGCTTTTTAGCCCAAATGCCCGAATTGCAGAGTATAGAACGTTTAATAGAACTTTCAAAATACGGACTAGCATTTTCTGGAAACACAAAAAAGATCGTGGGTGCCTTATTAAAAGAATTACACCTACTCTCCTCATTTGAGTTCTTCATGCAAACCATGACCATTCTTAAAAAACTGGCAGAAAGCACCGAGTTTGAGTTACTGCACAAAAAGCCCTATTTAAATCGATATAGCAAAAAAGAACAAGAACGTATTAGACAAATATATGCCTTGGTTGATGAGCGCTATCAAGAAAAAATTACCGTAGAAGAAGTAGCTGCCTTATGCAACTTAACCAAACCTGCCTTTTGTCGTTATTTTAAAAAGGCTACAGGAAGTACTTTTGTCAATTTTTTAAACCAATATCGTATTAGTCAATCAAAGCGCTTGCTACTCACTGGCAAAAATATTGGTGAAACCTGTTATGAATGTGGCTTTGAAAGTCTGTCTTACTTTAATCGCACTTTTAAAAAAATAACCGATGAAAACCCATCCGCTTTTAGAAAAAGACATTTGCAACGGAGATGAAATAGGAAGGGCATATTTTACTATTACTGCCTTAAACCGATAGTGGTATCTCCTAAAAAAGATAAACCGCCTTGAGCCTGAAAATTTCAAGACGGTTTTCAACTAAATAACCAACCAAAAAAATTGTTGTATCACAATCGCTATCAATGATAGCGACACTGATATTTGTATTATCGTATTCTACTTCGTTTTACATTCATAGTAGGGTTCACTGTTTTTACTCTCTTTTTCCCTTGACCAGTTTTACCCGATTTTAAAAACTGCTGATATCCCCTACCTTTAAATTCATATACTGTTTTACTAGCCGGATGGTACAGTTCTATTGTACTATCATTAATAACGTACAACTCAAAATAATCATTGCCCATACCGTCATAAGCAAGCGTTAAAGTTTTAAGCGTTTCATCGTTTTCTATGTCATACACCTGATAATCTCCTTCAAAATCCCACCGCACATTACCTATTGATGTACCACTAGCATCAATAGAAGATCTAAAAAACGTGGGGTTAAACTGCAAGAAATTTTCATTATCAAAATCATTTAAAGCGCCCATTTCACTGGTAAAGGTTTTTTCCCAAGCAACGTATTCTTGTAAAAAGTAATTGATATTGTCATAAAAAACCATGTCATAATCAAAATTGCCTGTGTGATATCCATTTAAAAAATAAGAAGTACCAGAGCGAGGGTCTCTTAATTCTATGGTGTTATTATTAACGGCTAAAACATCAAGCAGCCAACGTCCGTCTATATCATGATTAATTTCAACTGTTCCATCTAAGGTGCCATATGCCCCCACATCAATACCAAATCCGTTTCCTGTTTTACCTATGCCAACAATGTTGTTGTTAGCGTACACAACACCACGATTAAAAGATATTGTAAACGCCCGCTGTAAAAATGGTACTTCACCATTTCCCCTTGTAGCGTTAATATCTACATACCACAAATCATAGGATTGCAATACCTGATCAGTATTGAAAATGGGTTCTTCAATAAACCCATCTTCTACAATAGGTGGTACATAACACGATGTCATGAGTATTCCTAAAAATAATATAGTGAAGTGTAGTTTAATTTTCATAATAGCCACATTTTAAATTCAATACAGGTAAAACAAATGCCGTGCCAATATATTTAAAATGCTGTTTTTCAGGATTTTAGGTTTAGGATTTTTAATTGTTTAATTTTGCAGTTCAAAGTAACATAATGACTGAGAAGATAAGATTTGCCGTATTGGGTGGTGGTAGTTGGGCAACTGCTATTGTAAAGATGTTAACCGAAAACCAAGATAAAATAGGCTGGTACATGCGTAATTCAGACGCGGTTGCCTATATTAAGGAGGAGAAACACAATCCTAACTATTTAACTTCGGTTGCCTTTAATACAGAACAATTGCATCTTTCTGATGAAATTAATGCTATTGTTGCTACTGCCGATGTGCTTATTTTTGCTATTCCTTCTGCTTTTTTAGAAACCGAATTACAAAAGATTACCGTCTCACTAAAAGACAAGATCATCTTTTCAGCAATAAAAGGAATTGTACCCGAAACCGGCTTAATTGTTGGAGAGCATTTTCATGAAAAACACCATGTTTCTTTTGAAAATATTGGCGTAATCACAGGTCCCTGCCATGCAGAAGAAGTTGCGCTAGAACGATTATCTTACTTAACTATTGCTTCTGCCGACCAACAGAAGGCTAAACTGGTTGCTGATAATTTAAGCTGTAGCTATATTAAAACTAAAATATCAGATGATATTATAGGTACCGAATATGCTGCTATGCTCAAAAACATCTATGCCTTAGCCGCTGGCGTTTATCACGGCTTGGGATACGGTGATAATTTTCAAAGCGTATTAATGAGCAATGCCATTCGCGAGATGAAACGGTATATCAAATGCGTACATAAAATGAAACGTAACATCAATAATTCGGCCTATTTGGGTGATTTATTAGTTACTGGATATTCTACTTTTAGCCGTAATCGCATGTTTGGTAATATGATTGGAAAAGGTTATTCTGTTAAAAGTGCTCAAATGGAAATGAAAATGATAGCTGAAGGCTACTATGCTGCCAAAAGTGCTTATGAACAAAAATCTAAATTCACAAAAAAAGTAGCAACCCCCATAATAGATGCTGTTTATCACACCTTATACGAGGGTAAAAATGCTAAAAAAGTGTTTAAAGAACTAACAAATAAGTTAGATTGATTGATACGCCTACAGCATTAACCTATTAGTTGACATCACAAACGATCCATAGAGAAATTTGAATGTTCATCTAGCTGCTTATTCAAGGTTTCTCTCCAGTTGGCAATTTGGGCATCATCAGCACCATAAGTATTTTTAAAAGCTTCTAAAATAGGATCCATCAAATTACGAACACTATCAATATCAAAATATAAACGTCCTGTTCTACGAATGAAAAAATCCATTGGGGTTTGTACCATTTCATAATCAATACCAAATTGTAATTCGGCTTTTGCCATACGCACATACGTATCAACATCGTTAAGTTTTGCATACGTCTCCAAAATGGTTTCTGTTTGCTTCCCGTAGTTGGTGACTAAAAACCACGCATCGTGCTCGGTAAAACCATCTGCTTTAATTTTATTGTAGACCTCTGCGATATACTTTGTTACATGTTTTGCTTTTTTAAAACCTACATTTCCACATAGCGCTATTTTATCGGTATAGCATTCTTTTAATTTTGTATTTTCTTCTTCCTCCATTTTTTTGGCAATACGATCTACCACACGTTCTGCCATTTTACGATAGCCTGTTAATTTGCCTCCTGCAATGCTAATTAAACCTGTTTCTGAGGTAAAAATCTCATCTTTACGCGAAAGTTCAGAAGCAGATTTTCCTTCTTCATGAATTAGCGGACGCAAACCAGCCCAAGAAGAAACAATATCTTCCATCTCTAAATTAATTTTTGGAAACATATTATTTACAGCAGAAAGCAAGTAAATAGCATCTGCCAAATCTGTACGCACATGATCTTTGTCTAAATTAAAATTGGTATCGGTAGTACCTACATAAGTTACTTTTCCTCTGGGGATAGCAAACATCATTCGCCCATCTGGAATATCAAAGTAGACGGACTGTTTTACGGGTAATTTTTCTTTAGGAAACACCAAATGCACTCCTTTGGTCAAATGCAAACGTTTTCCTTTTTTAGAATTATTCAAAGTTCTTAGCTCATCAACCCACGGCCCTGCTGCACTGATGACATATTTTGTATTAATAGTAAATTCTTTTCCATCAATACTATCACTCACTTTTACTCCCGAAATTTTTTCATCAGTATACGTAAAACCATTTACAGTAGCATAATTTAAAGCCTGTGTACCAAATTGCAAACTCGTTTTTATGTTTTCAATAGTCAACCGTGCATCATCAGTACGATATTCTGCGTAATAGCCTGCACCTTTTAATATTTTTTTGGGCAATAGAGGCTCTAATTTAAGGGCTTCCTTTTTTTCAAGCATTTGTCGCTTATCATCGCCTGTTACCTGCGCCAAAATATCATATACTTTTAAGCCTATAGATGTTAACCATTTACCATAAGAACCATTTTCTATCAAGGGAAGTAACATTTTTTCAGGCAATACCAAATGCGGTGCCATTTTATGCACAATGGCGCGTTCAGACCCCACCTCTTTCACCAGCCAAAAATCAAACTGTTTCAAATACCGAAGTCCGCCATGAACTAACTTGGTAGATTTACTACTCGTGCCCGAAGCAAAATCATTTTTTTCAACCAACGCTACTTTTAAGCCCCGCGAAGCTGCATCTAAGGCAATACCTCCACCGGTAATTCCTCCACCAATAACCACCAAATCAAATGTTTCTTTTTGTAATTTTTCTATGGTTTTTACTCTATCTAAATTTGAGAATCTTATCTGCTTCACAATACTATTATTATGTTTATGGTCTTAGCAAGTTGCTTATACCCCTTGCTATCAAAAACTTATTTTTTTATATTTTAAACTAGATCTAAAACTATTATTCTTGATCTTCCCAACCTTTGGTACGTTCCACAGCTTTTTGCCATTTACCATAAAGTCGTTTTCTTTTTACCCTATCAAAAGTTGGTTTAAAAACACGGTTCATAGGGCGGGTTTGATCAATATCCTCTTGTTGCCACAAACCTACTTGAATACCTGCTAAAAAAGCAGCACCCATAGCCGTAGATTCTATCACTTCAGGACGATGTACTTCTGTATCAAGAATATCGGCCTGAAACTGCATTAAGTGATTGTTAGCACATGCGCCACCGTCAACTCGTAAATTTTGCAATTGTATTCCAGAATCATCTTCCATTGCTTTTAAAATATCTTTGGTTTGATAGGCCAATGATTCTAGGGTCGCCTTTGCAAGGTGGGCTTTTCCGGTATCGCGCGTCAACCCAAAAACAGCGCCTCGGGCATACATATCCCAATACGGCGCACCAAGACCGGCAAACGCAGGCACCACATAAACTGGATTTTCACCAGAAACAGAATCGGCTAAAGCCTCTGTTTCTTTAGCATCTTTTATCAATTCAAGGCCATCGCGCAGCCATTGTACAGCGGCACCAGCAATAAAAATACTGCCCTCAAGCGCATAATTTACCTCACCATTTAAACCATAACCAATAGTGGTTAACAATCCGTTTTTAGAAAATTGCGGTTTTTCACCCGTGTTCATAAGCATAAAACAGCCCGTACCATAGGTGTTTTTTGCTGTGCCTTTTTTGAAACAAGCCTGCCCAAACAAAGCAGCCTGCTGATCGCCAGCAATTCCAGCAATAGGAATTTTCACTCCATCTATTTCATAATCACCAAAATGATAGGCCGATGGTTTTACCTCGGGCAACATACTTTTTGGAATACTCAAAAATTCGAGCAACTTATCATCCCATTTTAAGTTTACAATATCATAAATAAGGGTACGTGATGCATTGGTATAATCCGTTACATGATGGGCTCTATTGGTCATATTCCACACCAACCACGTATCAACTGTGCCCATTAAAAGATCACCCTGTGCTGCTCTTTCTTGTGCTCCTGGCACATTGTCAAGAATCCATTTTATTTTAGTACCTGAGAAATAAGAATCAATAACAAGACCTGTGGTTTTACGCACATGTTCCGTGAGGCCGTTTTTAGTCATGTTTTCACAAATATCAGCCGTACGTTTATCTTGCCAAACAATGGCATTATATACCGGTTCGCCCGTGTTTTTATCCCAAACAATAGCCGTTTCTCGCTGATTCGTTATCCCTATAGCCTTAACATCCGCGGCATTTACCTGTTGTTCTTTCAGCAACTGATTTAAAACACTCATTTGTGATTCTAGAATCTCTTTTGGATCATGCTCTACCCAACCTGATTTTGGAAAAATTTGCTTGAACTCCTTTTGAACCATTCCTTGAATGTTTCCTTGTTGATCTACCAATAACGCACGGGAGCTAGTAGTACCTTGATCTAATGAAATGATATACGACTTTTGCATGTATGAAAATTTAGGCTGCATTTTAAGAACTTATGATTGGCAGCATGATTGAAATAGTTACTCGGCCATTTTAAAACCTCCGGTTTTCATGTCTTTTTTTTCCTTTATAAGTGTAAAAAACAATCTAAAATTACCGAATTTTAAAATGGTATCGCATAAATATAAGCGTTTCTAACGGATGCGCAAAACCCCAATACTTACTCAACCGAAATAGTAACAATTACTTCATTTCCAAGGGCATCTAAAACCGTAATTTTGTGGTTTCCGGTCTTGGGCAAAATGCCAATTTCATGAAAGTTTTTAGTTTGGGCAACATAATCATCATCAACATACCAATATACCGTTGTCTCAGGTTTTGTGTGTGCTAACTTCAGGACTAATTCATTTTTATTTCCATCAAAATTTTTCGTCAAGACTATACGGCTTCCCATTTTTGGATATATAAATGCCATGGGAGGAGTATTTGTCATGATACAGTCGCTTCTAAAAGGAGGTAAGGATTTATATACGGGATGTGTTTTCTTATAATAAAATTCCATTAAAGGAGGTAAGGAAAACCACGATTCTGTTATTGTTGTTGACACATCAACACATGAAGAATTTACTTGAAATTGTCTTGCACTATCTAAATGTACCAGTTTATGATAAGGACAAGCTTTTACATAGTTATTTTTATTAGGAATTGTTATCGTTTTTTTTGGGCAGCTATCTGTTGCTAAATGACCACTTAATGCACAAATTTCAATTTCAATAAATGCATCAAATGGTTTTTGAAACCAATCACTTTTTGGAAGCACATCAAATACGTCAAATAAAATGGGTGCAGCAACATTTAATCCCGTTACGTTTGGGCGACCTTCACCATCCGCATTACCAACCCATACACCAACCACATAGTCGGTTGTGACTCCAATAGCCCAAGCATCTTTATTACCAAAACTAGTACCGGTTTTCCAAGCAATTTCTTTGCTACTATCGAAGAACTGCCATGATTCATCCTCAACAGGCCTGTTTACTGCTTTCATAGCCTCAAAAGTGAGGTAAATACTAGCAGCATCAAACACTGTCTTTTCAGTAGATTTTTTTCCAAAACCAACCACCTGGTTGGTTTCAATTATCGGAGCTCTAAATTCTAAACTATTATATTCACTAGAAGTTTTATTAAAATTACTTAAAGTAGCAGCTAAATTTGCATACGTTTTACATAAATCCCATAGACTGGCTTCAGCACCGCCAAGAATCAATGTAAGTCCATAATGATCTGCAGGCTTTTTCAACCCATCTAATTTAAAAACCTCTAATTGGTCTCTAAATTTTTGTAAACCGTATGATTGTAATAAACGTACGGCAGGAATATTTAATGATCTTGCCAATGCTTCTTTTGCGGCTACAGCACCGCTATAATTTTCATTAAAATTCTTTGGCGTGTACCCTGCGATTTGAGTAGGCACATCAGGCACCAGCATATCAGGAAGCAATTCACCCGCATCAAGCATGGCTGCATACAACAAAGGCTTTAACGTACTGCCTGTACTACGATTAGCCTGAACCATATCAACATCCTTTTGATGAATGTTATCTGTTTTAGTATTACCTACATAACTTAGAACTTCACGAGTACGAACATCTAAAACAAAAACTGCTGCGTTATGCACTTCATTTTGAAGCAAACGTTGATGATGTTTTTCAAGAATTGCATTTACATTACCCTGTAAATTTTCATCGATAGTACTTTGCGTACGCTTACCCTTGTTCTTTTTTGAAACATAATGCACAAAATGCGTAGCTATATCGGGCAAAGGATATGGTTTTTGAGGCAACTCTTCTAACAAAGCCAATGCACATGTAATACTATCAATATGGTTTTCAGCTCGTAACTTTTTTAGCAATCGATTCCTTTTATCTAATAACTTTTTCTGATTCTTTCCTGGATATATTAAGCTTGGCGCATTAGGTAAAACGGCCAAAGTTGCCGCTTCTGCCCAAGATAATTGATGTGGTTGTAAACCAAAATAACGCCACGCAGCCACATCTAAACCCACAACATTACCTCCGTAGGGCGCATGACTTGCGTATAATTTCAAAATTTCTTCCTTTGATTTGCGAAACTCTAATCGCGTCGCCAAAACAAGCTCAATAAACTTCTCTACATAAGAACGTTTTTTTCCGTTACGAGATAAACGTATAAGTTGTTGTGTTATGGTACTACCACCACGAACAATTTTTCCGGCCGTTATATTTGCCCCAACAGCTTTTGTTATAGCAACTGGGTTAAAACCAAAATGATCATAAAAATAGGAGTCTTCAAATGCTAACAAGCAGGTTTTAAATTTATAAGGAACACTATCAATCACCGGAAAGCGCCATTGACCATCATCGGCAATTTTTGCACCTAACAAAGTTCCTTGACGACTTTCAACAACCGTAGACGTGGGTGAATTAAAAAGTTCTTCAGGAAGACAAAAATAATAAGCAATACATACTGCGGTAAGAACGATTAACTTTTTAGGATGCTTTTTAAACAAGCCAAACAACTTCTTTATTCTCAAAATCAGTTGACCTGTAAACCTCGCCTGTAATGTTTGTTTATTGATGTGCAATGTAATACGCTAAATTAACACTTTCTTACTTCTTATACACTCTTAAATAATACGTACATCATAACGCTATAATTTCAAAAAAACATCTACTCAAAACCATACATTTTATAGTATAAATAGCTTATGACAAAAACCTCTTTGCTTATGTTTCTTCTGTAGATAAGGCATTAAAATCATACTCTCGCTCTACCAAACAAATTCTAACGGTATACGATGCATACCAATCTTTAATTCCTTTTTGTTGTGCAAAAAAATGATCGGTGTTTGCTTTCCAATCTGCAATAGCTTTTAAGCTTTCCCAATAACTAACAGTAATCCCTATTTGTTCGCGAGCGCTTTCCATCCCTAAATAACCCGGTTGTTTTTTCGCCAAATCTTGCATTTGCTGCGCCATTTCCATATACCCCTGCTGATTATCATTAGTACGTATTGAAGAAAATATAACGGCGTAATAAGGCTTAAAATCAGTCATGGTATATAATTACTTTAAGTAAACTAAAAGGAGACGAGGTATATCGACAAAAATCAAACCCACAGCTATTACCATACGATTAAACAATATATTCTTTTTCTAAGAAATAGCCCACAATAGCCTCTTTCATTAGTACAGATTGCTCTCCTGCTTTTAAGGCAGGAAGTTCTTCCTTAGTGATATAGTGTGGCCAACCATCTTCATCAAAAAAATCAAACTCATAATACCCATAAGGCTCCAATAACCTACATATAGCAATATGCATTAAATCTAACTTATCATCTTTTTTATATTTCCTATGGTATTGCCCTAATTCTTGCACCCCTACCAAATATATAATAGCATCTAGTTCTAGCGGGTCGCCATCAGCAAATTGGGCAGATAATCTTTCTACCAATTCATTCCACCGTTCCTTTAATTGCTCATCTCTTGACATATCACTTCTTCTAATTGTACAAATACAACATACCTAATATGGAACATATCTTGACTTTTTCTTTTACCTGCAAATTATGCACTTTGCGCCATAATTATCGGCTCCAAACAACAAGTCAAGACGAGTTCATGGTATAACGCAGATCAAAGGTACAAATCAAAGTTCTATATTTGTTGAAACATTTTGTTATGAGTTTTCTAGATATCATTTTGGGGCTATTACTGGCATACGGACTATACAAAGGGTTAAAAAACGGACTCTTTGTTGAAATCGCCTCTCTTATTGCCCTAATAGCAGGACTTTTTGGCGCTATTCATTTTTCATATATCGCAGGAGACTACCTGCATGAACATATGCAATGGGATGAACGCTATATTAACCTTACCGCCTTTATTATTACTTTTATCGTTATTGTAATTGTAGTTCATTTTGCTGGAAGATTTTTGACTAAAATTGCCGACTTTGCATTATTGGGCTTGGTAAATAAAATAGCAGGTGGTCTCTTTGGAACACTAAAAGTAGCCATTATCCTTGGTGCTCTTTTAGTTTTCTTTGATCGCGTTAATTCATCCGTAGGGCTGATAAAAAATGAAACCATGGAAGAATCGGTACTCTACGAACCTATTAAAGAAATTGGAGAACTTGTTTTTTCAACTGTATTAAAAGCAAAGGAAGATTTAGAAAGTAACGAGGTATCCCTCCGAGCAACTCCATCTTGACTTAAACGGCATAGGAGTTTAGTTTTGTATTTTCAAAATTATAACTTATG
>CANMFQ010000016.1 GCA_947497145.1 uncultured Flavobacteriaceae bacterium | reverse complement strand
ATCTTCAACAGTTACAGTAACACTATCAGTATCAGTACAACCATCTTTAGTAACCGTTACCGTATAGGTAGTAGTTGCTGTTGGTGTTACATTGATAGATGCTGTAGTTTGTCCACCTGGAGACCAACGATATGTTCCACCGCCACTAGCAGTAAGACGTGTTGATTCACCTTCACAAATAGTTACATTAGGTCCTGCTTCAGGGTTGATGTCACATGGTCTAGGTGTAATCCCCGCATCGATAGTTGGGATGTCTTCATCTTCAACTTCAAAACAATCAGTAACCCCGTTAGCATTAGCGTCAGAGTCAATAGCGTCATTACCACCTGCATTTTGCGTAGTGAAGATATAGTCATTAGGCTTATTAAACTCTATGTAGTAGCTGTCGCCTGGACAAACTTCAAAGCTATAGTAACCTGGTCTCCCTGTTACAGGATTGTTCATAGTTGTAGTAGACATAACTAGGGTGCCACCTACATTACTATCTCCGTTACAAGTGTAGAGGGCAACTGTAATTCCATTAATTCCAGAATTATTACCATCGTCTTGTAAACCATTTTGATTGGCATCTACCCAAACATAGTCACCAATTTTCACTTTATCTTCAACAGTTACAGTAACACTATCAGTATCAGTACAACCATCTTTAGTAACCGTTACCGTATAGGTAGTAGTTGCTGTTGGTGTTACATTGATAGATGCTGTAGTTTGTCCACCTGGAGACCAACGATATGTTCCACCGCCACTAGCAGTAAGACGTGTTGATTCACCTTCGCAAATAGTTACATTAGGTCCTGCTTCAGGGTTAATGTCACATGGTGTAGGAATAACCCCTGCATCGATAGTTAGGTTATCAGTAGTGCCAACAGTAAAGCAGTTGGTAACACCGTTAGAATTTGCATCAGAATCAATAGTATCATTACCGCCTATGTTCTGCGTTGTGAAATCATCATAACCAGCTGGCTTGTTAAAGACAATGTAGTATTGATCTCCCGGGCAAACATCAAAGCTATAGTAGCCTGGTTGGTTAGAAGAAGGGTTGTTTGCAGTAGTTGTAGTAGCTACTTGCGTACCACCTGTATTACTGCCTCCATTACAAGTATATAAGGTAACAGTTACACCATTAATACCTGAAGTAGTACCATCATCTTGTATACCATTCTCATTGGTGTCTTCCCAAACATAGTCGCCAATTTTCACTTTGTTCTGCACTGTAACTGTAACTGTATCTGTAGCTGTACAGCCATCTTTAGTAACAGTCACCGTGTAGGTTGTTGTTGCAGTTGGTGATACAGTAATAGATGCATTAGTTTGATTTCCTGGTGACCAACGATATGTTCCTCCACCGCTAGCGGTAAGAGTAGTTGACTCGCCTTGGCAAATAGTTACATTAGGTCCAGCTTCAGGGTTGACGCTACATGGAGGTGTAACCCCTGCATCTATAGTTAAGTCATCAGTATTACCTACAGTAAAACAGTTTGTAGCCCCATTTGAATTAACATCAGAATCAAGGGTGTCATTACCTGCGTTTTGCGTAGTGAAATCATTATAACCTGTTGGCTTATCAAATACTACATAGTATGAATCACCTGGGCAAACATCAAAGCTATAGTAGCCTGGTCTACCTGTTGTAGGGTGATTCGTAGTAGTGGTAGTGGCTACTTGTGTACCTCCAACATTGCTATTACCGTTACATGTATATAAGGTAACAGTTGTTCCGTTAATACCAGCGGCATTACCATCATCTTGAATACCATTACTATTTGAATCTACCCAAAGGTAATCGCCAATTTTTACAGCAGAATTACTTACAATAACCTCATCGGTGTCTGTACATCCTTGGCAATTTTCGGCAGTAACCGTATATCTACCCGGCATGGTAACATTCAGGGTTTGCCCTGTTTGTCCGGCAATTACCTGTCCATCTTTCCTCCAAGTATAGGTAACAGTATTATCACATTCTTGGGTAAGCGTTCCAAACCATTCATTGTTAGCTCCAAATGATCCTTGCGACCACCATCCTAGGCCTAAGCTATTAGAATCGTATGCCGCACCTCTTGCAATTACAAAATTATTTTTTTGAACAATCGATTGTGTTGAGCCATTTGGTAAAGTAGCGGTACCTGAAGCATTACGGTAATAGGTGATATCACCGTTGAGTTTACTTCTATAGCACGCATTATTCCAAGCCCCTGCCTTGTTGGTAGTAACTAATTTGTTACTTAAGTTAACAACAACCGATGCGGATTGTGATCCGAATCTTACCGTTGCAGTTAGTCTTGCAGTACCATCGGTGAATTCTGTCAATTCAGCATTGTTATCAGCTACCCACGAGTTGTGTGTACCGTTTCCTTGGTTTTTTTGAACCAAGCCATAACCGCCATTTGATGGAAAACAAGTTAAATCAGTATCGATGTTTCCAATTTTATACTTTCTGAGTACGTTGGTTGGAAAAGTTGTACCACTGCCGCCCGTTAACCTTGTGGTAGCGGTAAGTGTTTTTGAAGTTTCGCCACATAATGATACGTCATCACCAAGGTTTACATCAATGGAGCTTACATTTACAGTAACCATATCACTTGCTGAACAGCTACCGTTGTTACTTCTTACCGTATACGTGGTAGTTGAAGTAGGGCTTACGGTAATTGTTGCGCCAGTTTGATTTCCAGGAGACCATACATAAGGACCCCCACCTGTAGCAGTAAGTGTAGTTGATTCTCCTCTACATATGTTTTTGTCTGGACCTGCATTAATCGACCCCTGATTAGTTACGGTTACTGTAACGGTGTCCGTTGCTTGACAAGAACCATTGCTAACAGTTACTGTGTAGGTGGTAGTTGTGCTAGGTCTTACATTGATAGTAGCAGTTCTTTGGCCAGTTGACCATAAATACGTACCACCGCCACTAGCGGTAAGGGTAGCTGATTGTCCATTACAAATAGTTTGGTCTGGACCTGCATTAGCATTGATTTGTCCATTTACATTAACTATAACGGTATCAGTAGCTGAGCAATTACCATTTGAAACAGTCACCGAATAACTGGTAGTTGTACTTGGATTTACCATGATGGTAGCAGTTCTTTGGCCAGTTGACCATAAATACGTGCCACCGCCACTAGCGGTAAGGGTAACTGATTGTCCACTACAAATATTTTGGTCAGGACCTGCATTTGCGGTAACATTTACAACATTTACAGTAACATCATCTCGTTTAGAGCATCCAGCAGATGTAGAGGTTACCCAATACGTTGTGGTAGTTGTTGGGCTTACAACAATAGATCTGCCCGTTTGTCCAGTACTCCATGTGAAAGTGCCAGTTCCTGTAGCAGTAAGTGTGGTTGTTTGTCCTCGGCAAATAGTTTTGTCTGCACCTGCGTTTACCGAACATTGTGAAATTGGAGTAAAAACACCAAATATTTCAGTACACTGACCAATACTACCGTCAACCCAGGCTCCAATACCTTTAGCTCCAGTATTCGTGTTACCTGCATTGTTTCCTAAAACAGCATGTCTCTGCGGGTTTTCTTTTCTTGAAATAGAATGGGTTCCTGTACCAGGTCCACTAAGAATTCTAAAAGTCCCGCCAAAAGTTCGATAATGATATCTATTGGAGATACTAGCTTGGTAAGAATTATCAGGCCAACTAGAGCCATTTAGACTCCAGTCTCTTAGCCACATATTAATCATAGCAGTATTCCCGTTGTCATATAAGGTACCTATAAGTGTAGCGGTTCTGTCACTATATTCAGTAAATACCAAATCAGGACCTGCACCCCAATGCTGATAACTTGGGCTATTACAATTACCTACATTTCTAAAGACAACTCCATTAGTAAAAGGTGCTCGTCCGTAAAATACAGGCGAGTTGGAAACCTTATACTGAGCAGTTATCGTTCTGTACGGGTTGACCGGAGGTGCTTTTTCCTCGGCACTATTGTTATTTGTGTATTTAGTTATTTCAGATTTTATAGGTTGTTCACGCCATAAGTCAGCTAAATACGAAATAACTGTTCTATCATTTACTTGCGTAAACGCATTATCAGAAACAGCAGATGCCGCAAAAGAAGCGGCTGCATGTGTTATTTCTGATTCGGAAGCAACGTTGGCTTTACTGTCGTAAAGTTCTAGGTTGTTCGGGGTCGTAGTGGGCGGTAAGCCGCTCGTAGCGCCAAATGCCCAACTATTAAGAAAGCCTCCTAAAAGGCAATAGAGGATTAGTGCTGACCTAATAGGCCGCACACAGGGTAATTTTTTCATCATAATGTTCTTGTAATTAGTGTTTAAAAAAAATCAGTTAAATCATTTAAAATGTGTTTAATGTTTAAAAATTAGAAATCTATCAAAGTTATTGAAGGCTTATGAGCTTATTCAATTTATTCTTTTATCGTCCTAATTTAATCGTTGAACGGTCGTATTGTCGGGGTAGTCTTACAAGCTTTTTTTTGCAGCTGTATTGGGCTGTTGAAAAGGATTATAGTATTCGAAAATTTGTAAAAATGGGCCGTGAATTTTTAACTAGAAATCTTTAATTTTTTTGTAAGCAAATGCTTAAACATGCTTTATGGTGTCTTAAAATTTCGTAATGAAGTTTGTTTTGATAAAACAGGTAGAAGTGTATTTGTGTTTGCGTAATTCTTAGGATTATATGCGGTGTGATTTATCTAGAATTTCATTTGGAAGTGTTTGCGCTGTGTTGTAATAATCGAAGAACTCATCTTGGCTTTTTTTGTTTGGAACTGAGAATTGTCACTTTTGTGTTGTAATGAAGTCATTTTTTTTGTGACATAACCACAGCTACGGAACTCAAAAAGTGCTATGATTAAAGTTTGGTAATCATAACAAGGCCGTTGATAATTTTATTATTGACATCTACGCCAATATAAGAACCTTCAATTGCACCTTTATTGTAAAATTTACTTGCTTTTATGTAGATGGATACCTTTTGGAAATTAAAAACACCATTGATGACAAAATCAAAATTTAGTATTTGCCCTTTGTTAACAATACTAATTAAATCATTCTCAATCATTATGTAGTCTTCATTGCTAATGATGTTTAAATGGTATTTTTGAATTTCACATTTTAAGGGAAAAGATTGTTCTTTATCTTTAAATTCAAATTTGTATTTGCCATGAGTGTCAAACAAGACTTGTGCGTAAGGACTTTTTTTTGAAAATAGTAAAGGGTTTTTTTTAATCTCACTTTCAACAACCAATCGGTTCTTGTTTAATTCTAGGCATAAAATAGGGTCAAAGTCTTTTTTATTTATTTCACGTTCAAGTTCAAATAGGTTCTGTACTTTTTTTAGTATCATTTTTCCGGAGATAATTCGGTCGTATTTATCAAAACCAGAATAGGTGCCAATTAAATATGTGCGTTCATTTGGGGAAGATTTGCCTACAAAGAAGGTGAATTTGGCACCTTCTCTTTTTTTGTTGTCTACTATGTATTTTGTGTCAAAAAAAGCAAAGCCCTCACTGGTGGTTATTGAACCAAAAAAGGTGTAAAAACCTTGATTGTGTGTTGCCTCTTCTTCGTAAATGTATTTAGCTTCTATGTGCTTCCATTGGTTGGAGATTGTCATTTGCCCTTTGTTCATCTCATGATCTTCATCCACATAATAACAAACGTAGTAGTGTTCTGCATTATCAATAGTCTGGTGGATTAGCTGTAATTGTTTAGCCCGTTGAATTTGGGTGAAATTATCTGACTCAATAAATTCATGAATATTTTTGTATCCTATATAGTTAAAATAGGCATACTTGTATTCCCTACTTATTTTTACAATGGGTTTTCCTTTGGCAATTTCTCTTGATTTATTGTATAAATACTTCCCATTTACGTAGCCTTTAAGTACTAATTCTAAATCTTGCTTTAAATTAGGTTTGTCTGTATCGTAATTTCCAAAGCCAAAAAGTTGTGAGTCTTTATAGGATTCGGTGATGTTGTGCGCTTCTTTAAAATGATTTATAACACTGTCTAATAGTGTTTTAAAAGTTGCTTTGGTTAATACCAGTGTTTCTTTAGTATTATTATTTATTTCTATTTCCAATTTGTTCCTGTTTTTGTAAGTGGAATTACAAATATATTATATAAATATTGGAAATAAGAATTTGGAAAATTATAAATTATAGATTTGGATTGATTAACCAATAAAAAAAGAAACAAAATGTTACGAAATTTAATTATTCTGTTCATTTTTATTCCATTATTATCATTTGCACAAGCGGTAAAGGTGGAAGGAAATGTAAAAGCTTCGGATGGAAATTTATCAGGAGTGAATGTTGTTGAAAAAGGAACCTCAAATGGTACTACAACAGATTTTGATGGTAACTATACAATTAGTGTAAAACCAAATGCGGTATTAGTGTTTTCGTACCTAGGTTTTAAAACTAAAGAAGTAGCGGTCAACGGACAATCAACTTTAAATGTTAGCTTATTAGAAGATGCTTCACAGTTAGACGAGGTTGTGGTAAAAGGGTTTGATAATGTAATTGGTCAAGCGAGAAGAAGGGCGGAGTCTGTACAGTCTATACCAGAATCTGTAGTTTCTTTTACGGCGAAGGATATTGAGACGAAAGGCATTAGTAATGTCGATACATTTACGGCACAAATTCCCAATGTGAATTTTACAAGCTCTCAGAATGTGGGTAATAACTTTATTACCGTTCGTGGTATTTCTCAAATTAGAAATGGTGATGCACCTATTGCGTTTGTAATTGATGGGGTAACTTTACCCGATGCTAATTTAATAAATCAGGAGTTGTTTGATGTGGCTTTAATTGAGGTTGTAAAAGGGCCTCAAGGTGCGTTATATGGTAAGAATGCAATTGCTGGCGCTATAAATATTGTTACTAATGAACCTACCAATATATTTAAAAACAAAATTAAAGTAGGTTATGGAAACGGTAACCTTTTGCAGGCGCAGCTTTCTTCAACAGGCCCTTTGGTAAAGGATAAATTATTTTACCGTGTTTCTGGTTCGTATAAAAAGGGAGATGGATTACTAAATAACGTTACTTTTAATGAGGCTCCTGACTTTTTAGAGGATCTAACACTTAGGGCGCAGTTGAAAGCTAAATTATCTTCCAAAGTGTCGGCTACGTTAACAGGTCAGGTAATTGCTGCAGAAGCTGGTGCTGTTTATTATGCGTCACCAACTACGGGTAATGCTAAAATTGCCCCTGATGATTATGATAATTTTGCTATTCAGGGAGACCAAAGGGGCGTAGGTACGCTTGATAATACATATGGGAATTTGAAAGTTAATGTTGATTTTGATAATATGAAATTAACTTCCTTAACAACCTATAATAAAGCAGACCGGAATGCTTTTGGAGATTTAGACTTTACTGCTGCTGATGTTTTACGACAAGACCAAGACAGTAATACAAAAACCTTTAACCAAGAAATACGTTTAGGTTCTGTTGCTAACTCAGATAGTAAGGTGAATTGGGATTTGGGTGCTTTTTATCAAAACACAGATAAAACCTTAGTGACAAATGCCTCTGCTGATTTTGGCTTTTTTGCACCCCCATTTCAACCCACGGGTGTTCAAAGTCCCCTAGCTGTTGGTGATTTTACCAATACTTTTAAAACGTTTGCCGTATTTGGCTTTATGGATTATAAAGTATCTGATAGATTAACCTTATCTGCCGGATTGCGCTATGATAATGACAATATCTCTCAAGATAATAGAAGTGAAGGTACCAACCCGAGTAGAGTAGATAAGCAAATTCAACCTAAAATTTCTGTAGCATATAAGGCTACTGACAATATGTTAATGTATGCCAACTACGGAAAAGGATATAGAACTGGTGGTTTTAATCAAGGGCAAACAGTACGTTACGGAACTGATTATAGTGCAGAAACTACCGATAATTATGAGATTGGTCTAAAAAACACCTATTGGGATAATCGTTTTATTCTTAATTTCTCTGGGTATTATATTGATTTTAGCAATCAGCAATTGTACGCATTGGTTTTAGATGGTGGTGCAGGTCAAATTCTTATTGGGAATTTTAATGTTCCTAAAAGTGTATCTGTAGGTTTTGAAGCCGATATGCGTATTAGAGCTACCAATTGGTTAGATATTTTAGCAAGTTATGGCGTTAGTAAATCTAAAATTGTTACGGGTACATCTACAGTAAGTACGGGCACAAATGAGGCCATTGATGTTTCTGGCAACGCCACACCATTAGTACCACAAGACAGCTATAATTTTGGGTTAGAATCTAGCTTTGATATTTCTGATAAAATTACCTTCAATGGTAATGTAAATCTTGAAGGTACTGGTGAAATGTATTGGCATGAAGATAATGTAGATGTATCACCACGTTATAGTCTTTTAAATGCAAGAATGAATTTTTCTTTTAATGATTTTACTGTTGGTGTGTGGGGTACAAACCTTACGGGCACGCAGTATATTACAGAATTTTTTGCCCAAACTTTTTCCAATGGAGGTTCAGATTTAGCGTGGTTGGGGCAACCAACAGCTTACGGAGTTAATCTTTCTTATAAGTTTTAACCAGTACTAAAAAAAGTCAAGATAAGTTCATTAATAGAGTAGTTGAATTAGTCTTTAAGTGTTTAATGTAACTTTTCTAAAGCCGCTGGTAATTCTGCTGGCGGCTTTTTTTATACCATATATTTCAAAAATTAAAAAATAACAATTATGAGAGTCGCAACAGATATAGGCGGGACTTTTACAGACCTCGTTTGCCTTGAATTTGACGAAAAAACAGGGAAGCCTTCAGGTGTAAAAGTAGCCAAATCAGATACCACACCTAGTAACTTTGAAGAAGGTATTTTTAATGCCATCAGCAAAGCAAAACTAGATTTAAATGCTATAGATTTTTTTGCACACGGTACCACCGTTGTCATCAATGCATTAACCGAACGAAAAGGCGCAAAAACAGCTTTAATTACTACACTAGGCTTTAGAGATGTTTTAGAAATTGCGCGTTGTAATCGTCCGGATTTATTCAATTTCAATTTTGTGAAACAAGCGCCATTTGTGCCTCGTTATTTACGTTTTGAAGTTGAAGAACGCATGAATTATAAAGGCGAAGTTATTAAAACACTTAATACTTCAACTTTAAAAGCCATCGCAAAAAGTTGTGAAGAAGAAGGTGTTGAGGCCATCGCAATTTGCTTACTACACGCCTACAAAAACCCTACACATGAAGAACAATTGGTTGAAGAACTCAAACAATTACTACCCAATGTAGAGATTATCGCTTCTTATGAAGTGACCAGAGAATGGCGAGAATACGAGCGTACAAGCTCTACGGTATTATCGGGATATGTACTGCCAACAGCCAAAAAATATTTAAATAATTTAGAAGAAAAACTACTTCATAATGGCTTAAAGAAATCGCCTTACATCATGCAATCTAATGGCGGAATCACCACCTTAAATGATGTACGAGCCAATCCAATTACTATGGTCGAATCAGGTCCAGCAAGTGGCGTGTTTGGTTGTATTGCTTTGGGAAAAGTCATTGATAAAAAGAACTTAATTGTTTTAGATATCGGTGGAACTACAGCTAAATGCGCTCTAGTTGAAAACGGTCAAGTAAAAATTACAACCAATTATAAAATTGAACATTCTCGTACCGAAGCTGGTTATCCTATTCAAACTCCAGTAATTGATATTGTTGAAATAGGAAATGGCGGTGGAAGTATCGCTTGGATTGATGCTGGTGGAAAAATGCATGTTGGGCCAAAAAGTGCTGGTGCCATGCCTGGTCCTGCGGCTTATGGTCGTGGTGGAAAAAACTTAACCACTACCGATGCAAATATTATTACGGGACGTATTCATCCAGATTATTTTTTAGGTGGGGAATTACAACCCGATTATGCAAGTATTGAAGAAGCAGCAAAACCATTATGCGAAGCTTTAAACGGCACAAAAGAAGATATTGCTAAAGGTATTTTACGTGTGGCAAATGCCAATATGATTAATGCCTTAAAATTGATTTCTGTTAATAAAGGCTACGACCCACGCGATTTTACCATGATGGTAATTGGTGGTGGTGGTGCTATGCACGGCGCAGACTTAGCAAGAGAGTTACAAGTAAAAGAATTGATTGTTCCCGCAAATGCAGGGGTGTTTTCTGCCTTCGGAATGTTAATGTCCGATTTACGTCGTGATTATATTCGTACCAATGTGATTGTTTTAGAAGATAAACAACGCAAGAATATTCAGGATGTTTTTGCTGAAATGACCTTAACTGCAATCGGAAATTATCAAGAAGATGGCTATCAAGCTTCGGATGTGAAATTTACCTATTATGCCGATTTACGCTATAGCGGACAAGAGCATTACGTTAAAGTGCAACTTGATAATTTTTCTGATGCTACAGAACTTAGTGAAATCATTGCGAATTTCCATAAAGCTCATAAAAAAACCTATTCATTTAGTTTAGAAGGTGCAAAAGTAGAATTGGTAAACTTCCATTTAGTTGCCGAAGTACCTGTAGATAAACCAGATTTTCCGCGTTTTGAAGTAACTGGTAAAAATCCTGAAGATGCTGTTTTTGGTTCACAGGAAGTCGATTTTGATGACTTAGGAAAGCACGAAACCAAATTCTATAACCGAGACTTATTAGAGCCAGGTATGGAAATTTTGGGACCTGCTGTAATTGCTGAAAAAGCGACCACAACTATTGTTACGCCAATACACAAATTTACTTTAGACGTGTATGGTAATTTAATCATCTCAATCCAATAAATTATGGAAAAGTTCACTTTAGAAATTATTCAAGATACCCTAGTAGCTGCTGGTGACGAAATGTTTAAAACATTAGAACGTACCAGTATGAGTCCAATTATATACGAATCTCTAGATTACGCCGTAGGGATTACCGATAAAAAAGGCGAATTATTAGCCCAAGGAAATGGAGTAACAGCTTTTTTAGCTGCTTTAGATTCTGTTGTCAAAGCGACATTAGAAAAATTTTCTGGCGAAAACGCCTTAAAAGAAGGCGATGTAATCATTGCAAATACACCTTATGCAGGCGGTGGAACACACCTTTCAGATGTTTCAATTGTTTTTCCTGTGTTTCATAAAGGCGAGTTAGTTGCTTTTACGGTAAACAAAGCACACTGGACAGAATTAGGTGGTACATTTCCTGGCTCTGTATCAACAGTGGCTACAGAAATATATCAAGAAGGATTACATTTTCCGTTTATCAAAGTAAAAAATGAAGGGAAATTTAACGATGCCATTCTCGATTTAATTGCAGGAAATGTTAGGCTTCCAGATAGTACTTTAGGCGATTTACATGCAGGGATTGCTGCCGCAGAAGTAGGTGCAAAACGTGTGATTTCAATTATTGAAAAATACGGACTAGAAACCTATAAAAAAGCAACAGACGATTTCTTAGACTACGGAGAACGTATGTGTATTGAAGCCTTAAAAGATATTCCTAATGGTGTGTATGAAGGGGTTACTGAAATTGAAGATAACGGTTTTGGCGAAGGCCCCTTCCCTATAAAAGCAAAAATAACAGTTACCGACACAGAGTTCATTGCCGATTTTAATGGCTCTCATCCGCAAGTAAAAGGGGCGACGAATTTAGCCTTTAGCGGATTGGTGACAGGCTGTAGAAGTTTATTTAAAGCCATTACCACGCCACAAATGGATGCGAATGGAGGAGCATTTCGCCCTATGAAAGTGCTTTGCGAACCTGGAACGATTGTCAGTGCAGAAGCACCTTCGGCAGTATCTGTATATTATGAAGTATTAATTACGTCAATCGATTTAATTTGGAAAATATTAGCACCATTAATTCCAGATAAATTGCCAGCAGGTCATTTACGTTCTGTTTGTGCTACGTTTATTTCTGGAATCCATCAAGATACAGGGCAGTTTTATATTCAAGCCGAACCTCTTGCTGGTGGTTGGGGAGCTTCTGCAACCCATGATGGAAACCGAGGACAATTGTCATGTGGTAGTGGTGAATCGTATAATATTCCTATTGAAATTCGTGAAATGCGTTACGGTATTGAGGTTGGGCAATATGCTTTTCATAATGAAGGTGGCGGTTATGGCGAATTTCAAGGTGGAAATGGCCAGTATTTAGATTATAAAATTGTTTCCGATGGAGCGCATGTTACCGCAGCGTTTTTAGGTGAAAAAACCAAAACTTGGGGAATGAAAGGCGGACACGATGGTTCGTACAATTATTTTAAAATCATCAGGAAAGATGGTACAGAAGAGCGCAAAAGCCTCGGTACAAATATCTATTTAGAAAAAGGTGATATTGTAAGTTGTGTTACCGCAACTGGTGGTGGTTATGGCGACCCAAAAAATCGCTCAAAAGAACAGGTGTTATTAGATGTAAAAAATGGATACATCACCAAACAAGAAGCTCAAGAATTTTATAATATTTAAATAAGTATGTGATTAGATGTTTGGTCGAGCGCAGTCGAGACCTTTTTGAAAATCAATTAAGAGGAACCTCTCGATTGTGTTCGACCAGACATTAATTTATTTGCATGTCTTTCAAACTATTTAAAAAGGATTAAGATGGAATTTAAAGTCATTAAAACAGACCAACCTAAATTAGAAAATTTCGATTTTTCTGATATTCCTTTCGGGAAATACACTTCTGATTATATGGTGGTTGCAGAATATGAAAATAACCAATGGAATAATTGGCGCATCATGCCATATCAGGCATTTCCAATGTTGCCAAAATGCACAACCATTCAATATGCGCAAACCATTTTTGAAGGTATGAAAGCAACTTTAGGAAAAAACGATACACCGCTTTTATTTCGTCCAGAGTTAAACATAAAGCGATTTAATTTATCTGCGCAACGTATGTGTATGCCAGAAGTGCCTGAGGCTATTTTTTTAGATGCTATAAAGGCTATTGTTAAGTTAGAAAAAGATTGGATTCCTAAAGGAAAAGGAAAGTCGTTATATGTGCGACCAACCATGTATGCTACTGGTGATAGCTTGGGTGTAAAACCTTCAGAAACCTATCGTTTTATCATTTTTACCATGCCTTCAGATGTGTATTATGCAAATCCCGTTCATTTGGTAACCGAGCAAAAATACATCAGAGCAGTAAAAGGTGGTACAGGCGAAGCTAAAACAGGTGGGAATTATGCGGCATCGCTATTTCCCGATAAACTAGCAAAACAAAAAGGCTTCGACCAGATTTTGTGGTTAGAAGGTGATGCCTTTCAAAAAATACAAGAAGTAGGTACCATGAACTTGTTTTTTGTGATTGATGGTGTGGCGATTACTCCAAAACTATCAGGTGCAATTTTAAGAGGAACTACTCGATTAAACACTATTGAAATTTTACAAGACAAAGGTTATCAGGTAGAAGAACGCGATATTTTTATTCAAGATATCCTTGATGCTTATCATGCCAATACTTTGCAAGAAGCTTTTGGTGTTGGTACGGCAGCAGTGGTTACTAACGTGGCAACTATCACGCATGGCGATTTAAAAATGGTATTGCCTGATGTTGAAAACCGTCCTATAGCAAGCCTTGTTTATGATGAAATTGAAGGCTTAAGAAATGGTGATGTAGAAGATACAAGAGGATGGATGATTCCTGTTGAATAATATAATACCAAATTAACAATACAATAAAATTAAGATATGATTTCAAAAAATAACTGGGATGAGGTTGTTGAAGAGCAAGTGAATCCATCGATGAAGCGAAAAATTATTTATGGTGAAAAAATTATGATTGCCAAAATGAAATTTAAAGACGGATTTGTAGTGCCTTTACACAGTCATGAAAACGAACAGATAACAGAAGTGCAAAAAGGTACTATACGCTTTTGGTTTGGTGCAAATGAAGAACAACAATTAGATATCAATCCAGGAGAATCGGTTGTAATTCCGCCACATTTACCACACAAGGCATTAATGATTGGTGATGTTGAAGAAACCGATACTTGGGCACCACCAAGACAAGATTGGATTGATGGCACTGATGATTATCTAAAAAAATAAGATGGATTTAGGCTTAAAAAATAAGGTGGCATTAGTTTTAGCCTCTTCTAAAGGCTTGGGAAAAAGCGTAGCGCTAGACCTAGCAAAAGAAGGTGCAAAAGTAGTGATTTGTAGTAGAAATACTACCGAATTAGAACAAGCTAAACAGGATATAGAACGTCAAACATCGTCTTCTGTTTTGGCTATTACTTGTGATTTATTAGACACTAATCAACGTGCCGATTTGGTAAAACAAGTTGAAGAACAACTAGGCACCATAGACCTTTTGGTAACCAATATTGGTGGTCCAAAAGCAGGTGGTTTCGAATCGCATGATGCGGAAGATTGGAAGCATTTATTTAATGCCATTTTTTTAAGTGTTGTTGATATCATTACATTGGTAATTCCAAAAATGAAAGCTCAAGGTTTTGGACGTATTTTAACCATTACCTCTATTTCGTCTAAGCAGCCTGTAGATAATTTAATTTCATCAAATGCGATGAGAGCGGCATTGCTAGGCTTGGTAAAAAGTATTTCAAATGAATATGCTCCTTTCGGAATAACGGTAAATAATATTTTACCAGGATTTACCACAACAGAGCGCTTAAAAGATTTAATGGAACAAAGTCCCAACCAAAAACAAGCCATAGACACTATTCCAATGAAACGCTTTGGAAGACCAGAAGAGTTTTCGGCAGTTGCTACGTTTTTGCTAAGTGAACGAGCAAGTTATGTTACGGGAGTGTCTATTCCTGTTGATGGTGGTTGGATAAAGGGGATATAGCAGTTACAAGAGACCTGCAAGGTCTCGACTGCGCTCGACCTGACAATTGTTGAGTGATTTTATAAAAATAAAGTGTCTCCTTGAGCATTACTGAAATCAAATTTATTTTTTGATTGAAAGTAATAACGGATTGTCCCCTTGAGCGCAGTCGAGAGGTAATTTAGCTTAATCCAAAAGGTTTTGGCTATGTTCAACCTGGTGTTAATATGCCCGCGTTAGGGGTTGCAGTGGAAATCCTTTTTAGACTGAAAGGATAAAAAGATTGCAACGGAAAGCCCGACCCGTAGGGGAACGCCCAAATAAAAAATAAGAAAACTGTTCAATACAATGGAAAAAAACGTCAAAATAATGTACATAAATCCCATAGGTTTTGATGCTTATGATGGATTTTTTGCTGATATGATTCGAGCTCATAAACTACCAGACACAGAGGTGCATGTTGCGTCTTTGCCATCTGTTGTGGGAGCAATGGACAATTTAGAATATCGCACCTATAATTCTTTAATTGCTGCGGAAGTGATTAAAGCGGTGAGGCAAGCTTCGAGTGAGGGATTTGACGCATTGATTTTAGGCTGTTTTTACGACCCGTTTTTATTGAATGCTCGTGAAATTTCTGGTGATATGGTTGTGATTGGCCCTTGCCAGTCGTCTATTGAAATTGCCATGAAATTGAGCAATAAGTTTTCGGTAATTATCGGGCAGAAAAAATGGGAATACGAAATGAATCATACTGTAGAGAGTTATGGTTATGGTCGGCATTTGGCATCGTTTAGAAATGTGAATATGAATGTGTGCGATTTTCAGAAAGACCATGATATTACTGCTTCGGCATTGTTTGAAGCCGCAAAATTAGCGGTTGAGGAAGATTATGCGGAGTCTATTATTTTAGGCTGTACCTGTGAGTTTGGGTTTTATGAAACCATTCAGAAGGAACTTCAAGTACCTGTAATTGACCCATCGCTTGCTGCCTTAAAACAAGCGGAACAAGCTGCTAGATTAAGTAAAAATTACGGTTGGAAACCGTCTAGAAAATGGAGTTGCGAAGCACCGCCAGAAAACGATTTAAAACGGTTTGGATTGTTTCAAGAGACCTATGAATTTGGAAATAGAGTTGTTGTTAATTAAATGAAGTTTGAAACGCTAACATATCCGACACCGCCTGAGTATTTAAAAGAAATTTTTACAAGCTCAGCTGCCAATTTCGATTTGCAATTTGGCTCGGTATTTTTAGCAAAAGGCACACGAATTCCTGAAAGCGATTGGACACGCCATGACCAAGCAAAAATTGTATATCTAGTTGCTGGAAAGGTGAATTTATATTTAGAAGAACAACCTGATTTTAAAAAAATCATAAAAACAGGAGATACCTTTATGGTAGAGAAATACGAAGCGCATTATGGTGAAGTATTGGAAGATACACAGCTTATTTTTGTGCTTTTTGGTAAAAAAGATATTGAAAATAAAGAAGAATAAAACGTCATGTCCCATCGAGCATTACTGAAATCAACATATATTTTGATTGAAAGTAGTAAACGTAGTTTTCGGGAGGGTTTTAATTACTAAATTAAGTTACAGATTGTCCCCTCGAGCGCAGTCGAGAGGGATATATTGACAAACAAGAACAGATGAAAGTTATACCAATTACATATCCAAAAGACAACGAGCATTACAGCAAAGAATTGCTGTCTGAAGACAACAACGGCATTAACACCATTCTTGGTACTGTGTTTTTAAAAGAAGGGACACGAATTCCGGAAACAGGATTCTCTAGGCATCCGTTTAATGAAGTATCGATTATCACTAAAGGATGTATTGAAATGATTAACGAAGCCGATGCCGTTATTTGTTATTTAAAAGCAGGAACTGCCGTGTATATTAATGCTGGCGAACCGCAAGCAGGCTATGTAAAAGAAGATACCACGTTGATTTATGTGTTAAATCAACCGCAATAATTTATGGGAAAAGCAAAAGTAATACGGTTTCATAAAACAGGAGATTTAAATAATCTTCAATTCGATATGATTAATATAGTTGATCCTATTGAAGATGAGGTGCAGTTTAAGGTAGAAGCATTTGCATTGAACCAAGCTGATGTTTTGTTTTTACAAGGCAAACATTATACACAACCTGTTTTTCCCTCTAGAATAGGATCGGAAGCTACAGGAATAGTTACTGCTATAGGGAGTAAAGTCAATCAATTTAAAGTAGGTGATCGAGTTACTTCCATTCCTTTTTATACTACAAAATATGGTGTACAAGGCGAATACGCTACTGTACCAGAAAATTACCTGACCAAAATACCAAATGGGTATTCTCTTGAAGAAGCAACTTCTTTTTGGATGCAGTTTTTAACAGCTTACTATGGTTTGTTTAATTTGGGTAATGCTAAAAAAGGTGATTTCATTTATCTTCCAGCAGCTTCTGGAAGTGCAGGTCAAGCCTTTATTAAACTTGCAAAACATATAGGTGCAAATGTTATTACTTCTACAAGAAGTAATTCAAAAAAAGAGTTTTTAAAAGAATTAGGTGCAGATTATGTGATTGTTTCAGAAAAAGAAGACATCGCAACGCAATTAAAGGCGATAACAAAAGGCAAGGGAGTAAATTTAGTATTTGATCCTATTTCAGGAGAATTTTATCATAATTACATTAATCAACTAGCACATCAAGCCAATGTAGTCATTTATGGTGCCTTAAGCGGAAGCTTTAATAATTACCCAGTTTTAGAACTGATAAGAAACCATGCAACGATGCATGCCTATTCGATGTTTAATTATGTTAATAATAAGAGAAATTTAGAAATAGGAAAAAAATACGTAATAGAACATATAGAAAAAGGGCATTTAAAACCCGTTGTAGATAAAGTATTTAATTTTGATGATACAATTGCAGCCTATCAGTACATGTTATCAAATAAACAGCAAGGTAAAATAGTCATAACAATTTAAAATAAATTTATGATAGACATTTCAGACCAATTTATAATCGAAAACATTCATTACCCAGCGCTTATTGACGCTTTAAAAAAAGGGTTTAGTAGTGGTACTATAGAATGTCCGCCTAAACTTTCTTACGATTATAGTAGTGCAGAAGCTACAAGCCCAAATACGTGCTTAATCATGCCGGCTTGGGATAACAGCTCTGTTTTTGGTGTGAAACTAATAACGGCAACACCCGATAATGCCAATAAAAGTAAACCATACCTCAATGGACTCTATGCGTTGTTTGATGCAATTACTGGTCTGCCATTAGCCTCTATGGATGCTAAATTAATGACCAATATGCGAACTGCTGCGACCTCTGTTTTAGGCAGTATGTTATTAGCTAAAAAAACATCTTCATCGGTATTAATTTTAGGAAACGGAAGTTTATCGCCTTACTATATTGCTGCTTATGCAAGTATGCCGTTTATCAAGAATATCTATGTTTGGGGACGGAATTTTAAGAAAACAGAAGCGGTTATTGAGGGTCTACAATTAGACAAGACAATACACATTACTGCTATTAAAGACTATGCTTCTATTGCTCCAACAGTAGATATTATTAGCTGCATTACCTCGACTAAAAAAGAATTGATTGATATAGAGCACACTTCAAAAGGACAACATTTCGATTTGGCAGGGTCTTATAAAGACGATATGCAGGAAGTCAGCACCGATGTAGTTGCTGCGTCTTCCGTGTTTGTAGATAATTTTGAAATTACAACAACACAAGCTGGAGAAATTGTTAATGCTGTAAACGAAGGCAAAATTCAGCTTTCAGACATAAAAGGCGATTTAAAAATGCTGTGTGCAAGTGAAGATGAAAAACGAATTTCAGAAACCGAAAACACCTTATTAAAATGTACAGGAATGGCCTTGGAAGATTTGGTTTTTGCGCAATTAGCGTATGAAAAATATAAGCAACAAAAACAATAATTATGGAAACTCAAGACAACAAAATTAAATGGTTTAGTATTGCCAGCATCTGGTTTGGCGGTATTGTAAGCGTCCCCGCATTGTTAATTGGTAGTGCTTTAATCTCAGGACTATCTTTTTCGTCAGCATTAATTGCAGGATTCATTGGCTTCTCATTTGTCGTATTCTTTATGTCACTTTTAAGCATTGCAGCAGTTGATAGACAAAAAGCCATTGTGCCTTTAGCCTCCAGTAGTTTTGGGCATTTAGGTGCAAATATAATTGTAGGGCTGGTCATTGGTATTTCTACAATTGGTTGGTTTGCCGTACAAAGTAATATTGCAGGCGCTTCCTTTTCAAAAATAATGTTAGAGACTTCAGGGGTAGATATTCCCGCGTGGATGTCTTCTGTGTTTTGGGGTGTAATTATGGTTGCAACAGCTGTGTTTGGTTTTAAATACTTAAAATGGTTAAACTATATTGCTGTACCCTCTATTATTTTATTATTAGCCTATGGTATGTTTGTAACTTTTCAAGAGCATTCTTTCCAAGAAATATTAGATTTTAAACCAGAAGCCGGCAATACGATGTCCTTATTAAAAGCCATTGGAATCTCTATTGGATTTATTTCAGTAGGAGGTGTTATTGGCCCTGATTACAACCGATTTGCGGTTAATAAAAAACATGCCATTATTGGTTCTATTGTAGGAATTATTCCTTCTGCATTAGTGCTTTTATGTATTGGTGCCATTCTCTCAATCACACAAGGGAGTTACGATATTGTTGAAATATTTTCAACATTAGGCTTTCCGTTTTTTGCCATGAGTATTTTAATCTTAGCCACTTGGACTTCTAATGTGATGAATGCTTATTCTTCGGGATTGGCATTTACCAAAACCTTTCAATTATCTGAAGAAAAACGCTCTAAAGTAACTTTAGTCGTGGGATTAGTAGGTGTTATTCTCGCAGCTGCTGGTTTGATTAATCATTTTATGAGCTTTATATCCATGCTAACCATTACCGTTACGCCTATTGCCGGAGTGGTTATTGCGGATTATTTCATCACAAAATCATTTACAGAAAACACCGTGCCTTTTAACTGGAAAGGCATAGTGTCTTGGGGTTCTGGAGTTGCTATTATGCTTTTAATGACTCATGAAATAAAGTACGTATTCGGCATTTTAGGAGCTGCACTATTATATGTTGTGTTTGAAAAAATAAGTCCAACAACTCAAAAAAATTAAAGAGATGAATAAAATAACTTTAGAAGATTTAGAATACATCGCCATGGGTTCTACCGTTCTTGGAACTGGTGGTGGTGGCGACCCTTATGTAGGCACTTTGATGACGCGTGAAGCCATTCGCGAAAAAGGAAGTGTTGAATTACTGAATGTAGCAGATTTAGATGATGATGCTTTTGTGGTGTCTATTGCTGCTTTTGGTGCGCCTGTAATTTTGCTTGAAAAATTATTTTCTGGCGATGAATTTATCAAAGCCTTTGATATGATGGAATCGTATCACGGTAAAAAAATAGATGCTATTATTCCTGCGGAAGCTGGCGGATTAAATGGTGTTGTTCCTATTGGAGTTGCGGCTACTAAAGGCATTCCGTTAATTAATGGCGATGGTATGGGACGTGCGTTTCCGCGTTTGGAAATGGTAACCTTTACTTTGCACGGTATTAAATCGTCGCCCATGTCTCAAGCCGATGAAAAGGGAAATACTGCCATTTACAATACGATTGATAATGTTTGGGGCGAAATGCTATTAGGAAGTGCAACCATTCAAATGGGTGGAAGTTCGGCTATTGGTGCGTTTCCGATGAGTGGCAAGCAAGTAAAACAAGCAGCAGTTAGAGATATTGTTTCTTTTGCGTATACCATTGGACAATCGATTATTGATGCTAAAGCTTTGCAGTTAAATCCGTTGGATGAATTGCTAAAAACAACCAATGGGATAAAATTATTTCAAGGAAAAATTAGCAATATCAATATTGTTGCTGATGGTCGTTGGAACAAAGGTGTTTGCGAAATTATGGGCTTAAATGACTATAAAAATAGCGAAATGGTGTTGGATTTTCAGAATGAATTTTTAATGGCAAAACGCGATGGAAAACCTGTGGCGATAACTCCCGATTTAATTGTGTTGTTAGATGCCGAAAATGCGCGTCCGATTACTGCTGAAACCATTCAGTATGGAACACGTGTGGTGGTTATTGCAATGCCTTGCGACCCACAATGGCGAACGCCTGAAGGGATTGTGCTTGGCGGCCCTGCGAAGTTTGGTTATGAGGAGGAGTTTATGCCGATTGAGGTGTTGAATGCGGGTTTGGTTTGATGACTTAGGACTTGATGATGTAGGATTGATTGACTTAAGACTTGATGACGTAGGACTGATGACGTAAGATGTAATAGGGATATGAAGTAAGAAACAAGAACAGAGAATAGAGAGAAGAGAACAAAGAATAGAGAACAAAGAATAGAGAATAGAGATAAGAGATAAGAGAAGAGAGAAAACTAACTGCTAAAGACTAAAGACCAGTAGCTAACAGCAAAAAGCTAATAAAGTATAACGAATGCAACAGGGATTGCAGTGGAAAGCCCACAGGCATTGAAGCGATAGCGGAAATGACGAGGACTTGCAACGGAAAGCCCGACCCCTTGTGGGTGTTGCCCAAATAAAAAATAAAAAATCATGGGGTATTATAAAATAGGAATTGATGTTGGAGGTACCAATACTGATGCGGTTTTGGTGACTCAAGACAATACAATTTTATCGAAAACGAAGCAAAATACAACCTTGGACGTGAGTTCGGGAATTAAAAATGCCTTGGTTGAGGTGTTGCGATTGCATCCGGTGGAGGTTTCGGATATCAAATATGTGATGCTGGGAACAACGCATTGTACAAACGCACTTGTTGAACGTAAAGAATTGAATCGTGTTGGTGCGCTGCGATTGGCATTGCCTGCCTCGAAAGCGATTCCGACCATGGCCGATTTTCCAGAGGATTTAAAACAGTTGCTAGGAAAACATTTTTATCTGGTTCACGGTGGTTATGAGTACGACGGTCGGGTGCTGCACCCCTTAATTGAAGAGGAAATCAAAGGCTATTTACAGCAAATGAAAGGCGAAGTGGATTCGTTGGCAATTACGGGAATATTCTCGAAAATTAACAACGAACAGGAATTGCAAGTGGCACAATGGGCTGCTGAAGTTTTAGGAGACGACTTGAAAATAAGTTGCTCGCATCAAGTGGGCGGATTGGGGATTTTGGAGCGTGAAAATGCTGCAATTATCAACGCTTCGCTGAAAAATGTGGCGGATAAAATGACGGATGCGTTTATTGAAACCGTGAAATCCTTAGGGATAGATGCGCAATTGTTTATCGGTCAGAATGACGGTACTTTGATGTCTTTAGAGCAAGCGAAAGATTTTCCTGTGCTGACCATTTCTTCTGGGCCAACGAATAGTATTCGTGGTGCTGGTGCCTTGTCGAATATAGAAAATGGAATTGTAATTGACGTGGGCGGTACAACTTCGGATGGCGGTATGCTAGTGAATTATTTTCCACGAGAAAGCACGCAAGCAGCTCAAATTGGTGGTGTGCTAACGAATTTTAGAATGCCAGATGTGGTGGCTGTCGGCATTGGCGGTGGTACCATTGTGAGATTTACAGATGGCAATTGTACGCTTGGCCCAGACTCAGTAGGCTATCGTTTATTGCAAGAAGGTATCGCCTTTGGCGGAAAGACCTTAACCTTGTCGGATATTATGCTGGCTGAAGGCGAAGTGGAGATTCCGAATACCTTAGCTATAGCCGATTTACAACAAGAAATAACTGCGTTTACTGGAATTTCTTACAGTGAAGTGGTAGAAAAAGTGAAGGCTGAAATACAGAATCATATTGAAGATTTAGTGGATAAATTAAAAACAGAAGCAAAAGACATTCCTGTAATTGCCTGCGGTGGTGGTGCGTTTTTACTCCCTAAAAGCATTAGTGGGGCTTCGGAAGTTTTGTTTCCAGAGCATCGTGAAGTTGCCAATGCCTTTGGAGCATCGATTGCTCAGGTGAGTGAAGAAGCCGAAATCGTCATCAATACCCTGCAACAAAACGAAAAAGAGGCCATGGAGCAGCTAATTGCAAAAACAGAAACCGCTTTATTAGCCAATGGCGCTGATAAAAATAGCGTATCTATAATTACCAAAGAATCGATTCCGTTAGCTTATTTACCCAATGCAGTAAAGCTAAAAGTGAAGTTGTGTGGAGCGTTTTGTGGGTAGAACGGGGTTTGAAACCGTAAAACCGTAAAAGTTTAAATGTAAAATGTAAAACTGTGAAACTTTGAAATTGTAAAGAATATAAACTAAATCCCAACAGCTAAAAGCTAAAACCTAACTAAAATGAAAGTAGAGTCCTTGCATATAGGAAAGACACAATTTGTACCCATTAATACTTCGGGGAAAATCTCTAAGACTGCCATTGTAAAACAATCGGTAGAAGGGCCTTTGTTATTTTCAAAACAAGGTGTTGAAGGCAATGAAGTGGCGGTACATCCGAATGCGGTTTACGCATTTTGCACTGACGATTACAGCTATTGGCAAGAGCAATTACATTTGGATACACCGTGGGAATTCGGCCGTATGGGGGAAAACATGACCATTTCTAAAATGGACATGGAGACACTTTCTATTGGCGATAAATTATATATTGGCGATGCTATTTTACAAGTCTCTGGCTGTCGGGTGCCTTGTGATAAATTGCTTTGGCGACTCGAACAAAAACCTGAATTTTTAGTACAGTTTATGCAATCTGGAAAATCAGGTTGGTACATGGAAGTGCTACAGGAAGGTGTGATTTCAATTGGTGATTCGGTACGAATTGAAAGGGCAAAAAATACCATTACAGTAAAGGATTTGTGTATGGTGTTTTTAACACCTGACACGACCAAAGAACGTTTGCAAGAACTTCTAGAAATGGAAGGGATGGGACCGCAAATGCGAACTATTTTTAGAGCATTTCTCAACAATCATTACGATATAAACTTACAGAAACAAAACAAATGGAAAGGTTGGAAGCCTTTTACAATATTTAAAATAGTTCCTGAAACCCCTGAAATTACTTCGTTCTATTTAAAACCAACAGATGGAAGTCAGGTTGCGGGGTATCGTGCAGGACAGTTTATCAGTTTAAAATTACAGATTCCAGAGCAAGAGCAGCCTGTAATTAGAGTGTGGAGTATTTCAGATTTTGATGAAACGCATCAACAGTATCGCATTAGCATTAAACGCGAGCCACAAGGTTTAGCATCTCATTTTATGCATCAACATGCTTTTGAAGGTATGGAAGTAGAGGTGTTACCTCCAGCAGGACGTTTTGTGTTGCAACGTGGAAGTTTAATTTTTCCTGTCATATTAATTAGTGCAGGTGTAGGTATTACGCCGATGATTTCTATGTTAAAGGCACATGAAATGCGAACAGACCAGCCCATTCCTACTTTACATTTTATACACGCAGCCAAAACCCAACAACACATTGCTTTTAAAGCGGAAATTGATACTATTATTTCAAGAAATGAACATTTTCATGCACATTATATTTTTAGTGAAGAAGGTGATAAATCGCGCTTAGATTTGGATAAGATGAAACATATCCTGAAAGATATTGGCAGTTATTTTTTAGATAAATGGGTACCTATTGCACCTGACGAATGCGAGTATTATATCTGTGGGCCTTCAGGATTTCAAGAATCTGTTTCGGAGATTTTAAAGACCATGGGTGCAAATATGCAAAAAGTGTATAGCGAAAATTTCCATCCAAAAGCCAATGAAAATGCGGCATTTGCCGAAGAAGCTGAAATTGTTTTTTCTTCTAAACATAAAACATTGCAATGGGATTCTGATAAGCATAACAGTCTATTAGAATTAGCAGAAAACAATGGATTAAGCCCAGATTACGCTTGTAGAATGGGAAGTTGTGGTACTTGTCGCTGTAAGTTAGTTTCTGGACAGGTAGATTACGATGTGCCTCCTACAGCAGATATTTCTGAGGATGAGGTTTTATTGTGTTGTGCGAAGCCTGTGAGTGGCCGGGTGGTTGTTGGGGAGTAGGGGAGCGTACTAATTTTTATGACGCTTTCCATTAATACGCCTGTTATTGAATATTTCCGCCAACAGGTAATCCGCTTGGGACAGCTTCTGGAATTGTTTTGTCAAAACTATCATCATTAAGGGTGTTTAAAAATGATATAATTAAAGACATTTCTTTTACACTTAAGTTTAATTCGTTTACCAAGGGGTCGAATTGCGATTTAGGAACATTTTTGTTTCTTTCTTTACCATTGGAGATATCCTCATAGAATTCCAATACTTGTTTTAAAGTTTTTATGCTTCCATTGTGCATGTAAGGTGCTGTAAAACGTAAATTACGTAGTGAAGGAGTTCTAAAACCAAAACCCTCATCAACACCGGTATCGGGCTCTGGTAGCTTTTTGTTTTCGGGTGCACCTAATACATGAACTTTGTAATCGGAAAACATGGGGCCGTTATGGCAATTGGCACAACCTACCTTTTTAAAAAGTTCAAAACCATCTTTCTCAGAAAGTAAAATGGCATTTTCATCACCACGCATATACTTGTCAAAGCGAGAATTGTTGGTTACCAGTGTACGCTCATAAGCCGCTATAGCTTTGCTTAAATTTTCTATGGTAATACTATTTTCAGCATCAAAGGCAGCAGTAAATAGATGTTGATATTCAGGTATGGCTTTTAGTCGATTTACTACTTCGGGTAATATTTCAGTTTCTGAAAAATTATGGCCTCGCATTTCTTCAAAGGCTTTAATAGGTTCTAAAGCTTGCTTTTCAAGACTTTTTACCCGTACATCCCAAAACATAGGAGCCGCTTCAGGTGTGTAACGGTCATAAGTGTCTATACCATTAAAAGCGGTATTGATAACGGTTTGTGCATTGCGTTTTACTAAGGGGATATCGTTATTAGGATTAAACTTGCGCTTACTCCCTAGACCATGTGCGTTTGGCCCTATTGAAATATCTAAAAACTCTGCATAACCATTATTTGGGTGATGGCATGTAACACAGGCGATGTCTTTGCTGCCAGAAAGAATAGGGTCAAAAAAAAGTAATCTGCCTAACAACGCTTTCGCTTCAGATGGCATATTGTCTTTTGGGGATTTTACTGTTTGTGGTAAGGCTGTAATTCGATTAGAAACCTTTGCTAGTGCCTTACGAGGTTTGCTTGAAGTGTTTTGACCGCAATTAATCACTAGTATGCTAACTAGTAATATTATTGTACATCTGATGGTATTCTTCATGTCCTAGAAATTCTATGCGGGATAGTATAAAAATAACGATAATTCTACTGAAAACCTTGACTATAGTTAAATTAAAAAAAACAACACAAGGTTTTATTTTAACCTGTTTTTAAAGCGTGATAGATTTTTTAATGTAGAAGAGGTTAGTGTATTATTCTATTCTCCAAAAGAAATTCTAAATCAAGCATATTGCCAAATCTGCAACTACAAAGCTTAATTGTTTCATTTATTGTACTAACAAAGGAAATGATGGAAATAAAAAAAAGTCTAAACAATTGATTATTAATTGTTTAGACTTTTAATTTAGTGACCTCGACAGGATTCAAACCTATTGTGAAAATGCCTGAATACAAAGGGTTCTGCAAAATTTTATTTATTCTGTTGTCGATTTGCTACTTACAACATTTAAAAAATAGCTGATATAATCATCTCTTAACTCAAATATAGAGATCAAATATGTGAATTTGTTAATTCTCGCGTTTAACGAGACTTTGTTCATATTCTACACTCGGAATTATATAAGTCACTTTGGTTGTCAAAATCAAAACCAAATAATGTTTAATATTCATAAGTAGAAGTCATTATTGTTTAATAAAATTATTAAAGAGAGTTATTGTTAAAAATAGATCTGTAATTAAGATTATTTGAACTTTATATAAATTAATGTTCAAAGTTTATTATTATTAATTTGAAGATTTATAGTTGGCAATTTTAGTGATATAATAAATAATATATCGAAATTATTTTGTATTTCAAATTTTTTAATTAGTTTTACTAAACCGTTTTAGTTGATTTAAATGAAGAAAGTATTTTTAAAAGATATTGCAAGAAGTCTGAGTATTTCTAAAACTGCTGTTTCATTAGTTTTGAATGGAAAGGGTGATGAGAATAAAATCAGTAAGGATACACAAGACAAGATAATTAGTTTTGCTAAAAAACATAATTATGTACCCAATCAACTTGCTCGTGGATTAAGTAGGGGTAAAAGTGAAACAATTGGATTAATAATCCCTAACATCTCAGATACTTTTTATTCTAAGATTGCTGGATATGTTGAACTAAAGGCGAAGGAATTAGGATATTCTGTTTTGTTTAGTAGTTCTAATGAAGATAATAAAAAGGAAGCAGAGCTGATAAGGGCTATGTTAAATAGACAGGTAGAGGGGTTGATAATAGCCTCTACGCAGAATAATTTAAAAGAAATTAAGTCATTACAGGATGATGATTTTCCATTTGTATTAATTGATAGGAACTATCCTGAAATGGAAACCAATGCAGTAGTGGTTGATAATTTTAATGGTTTAAAAATTGTAACAGAGCATTTAATTGGCCTAGGTAGACGAAAAATTGGATTTATAACATTAGAGCCTAAACTAGAAGCTATACACCAAAGATATCTAGGTTATAAAAGTGCATTAATAGAGGCAGGAATTAATTTTAATAAAGATTTGGTTAAAGAATTAAGCCCTTTAAATTATGAAGATGAAATTTCAAAAGCTATAGGTGATTTGTTGAAGTTTCCTAATTCTGTTGACTCAGTAGTATTTGTAACCCATTATCTAACTTCTGTTGGACTTAGGGAATTAAAACGGAGACAAGTTAAAGTTCCACAAGAAGTAGCGATAGTAAGTTTTGATGAATTAACTGCATTCGATTTGGTGGATCCGCCAATAACCTCTGTTATTCAACCAGTAAGGGATATAGCTAATTTATCTGTTGAAATGTTAGTGAATAGGATAGAAGGTAAAGATAAAACTATGGTGCAAAAAACAGTACTGGATTCTAAATTGGTGGTAAGAAAATCATGTGGAACCTTCTAAATTAATTTTTAATAAGTCATAATTACACCGGTTTAGTTGTTAAAATAAAATAAAAAAAATAGCTGTGTTTTACCAAATATTAATAAGAAACATAGAGTCTATAAAAAGGAAATTAATGAAACATCCAATTAAACCTATATTAAGAATACATTGTTTTTTATACTTAACTGTTGCGCTAAATAGTATTAATGCAAACTGAGATAATGAGAGAAATGTTTTAGTAGATAATTCTACTAATGTCTTTTTTCATGAAGGGAATGGTAATGGTCATATTCAAGAACTGAATACAAATCATAAGCTATACAGTTATATTAAAAATGATATCGAAGGCTATAAGGAAACGGTTAGTATTTCATCATTTTTTGATATTAAGGGATATAATAAAACAAATATAATAGAGGAGTATCTGATAAAGATTTTGCCATAATTGAAAATTGGTAAGTATGCAATTGAAACCTTTAGTTTGGAAATTAAAAAATAGATTAAATACATAGCTATCATTAAATATTTGAACTTAAACTAAAGCGGTTTAGTTAAAAAATTTTATTTGATTTTAGCATATGCGATTCGAGTACGAATAAACTATAGAAATACTGACCAAATAATCAATCTAGTTTAATTAAAATCAACTTAAATCAATGTGAATTATGAGAAAAAAGAAACAAATCTTGAGAAGAGAGATTTCTATCCTCTTTTCATTAGCATTTATCTGCGCAATTAACCAGGCGAATGCAAATGAAACAACAACTGAAATTGATATTAAATTTACAAGTGGAGAATACCTTGTAAATAAAAATTCATTTCAACAATCGGTAAATGGTATAGTTAGAGATCAAAATGGTGCTCCATTACCTGGCGCGAATATTTTAGAAAAAGGAACAACAAACGGCGTACAGGCAGATTTTGATGGTAATTTTTCAATTCAACTAGAGACAGCTAATCCCATTTTGATTGTATCTTATATTGGATATGATTCTCAACAAATAAGTGTTGATCAAAAATCTAGTATTGAAGTAAACTTATTGGAGAATGCTTCAGAATTAGATGAAGTAGTGGTTGTAGGCTACGGTTCCCAGAAGAAAGCAGACCTTACTGGTTCTGTAGTAACCGTAAGTGCGGAGAAAATGGAAGACCGAGTTTCTCTTAATCCCTTAGACAACCTTCAAGGTAAAGTTGCTGGTTTAAATGTTTTTAATAGCTCTGGTCGCCCTGGAGGTGGCTTTAGAGTAACAATTCGTGGCAAAGGTTCCTTAAATGCAAATAATGAACCACTATATGTTGTTGATGGTATTATTGGTGTTGATATCGATTTAATAAATACAAATGATATTGCTTCTATATCTGTACTTAAAGATGCATCGGCTACGGCAATTTATGGGGCAAGAGGTGCAAACGGTGTAATTTTAGTATCAACTAAAAAAGGGAAATCTGGCAAGTTCACTGTTGATATTGTCTCCAACCTTCAAATAGGTAGAGCTGCAAATAAACCTGATGTATTAAATAGCGATCAATACTGGAAAGACCTAAAAGTTAGATTAGATGCAGATCAAAGGGCATTGGGAGCAGGTGATGGTGCTTTTGTTAATAACTATCCAGCAGATTATCCAGAATTTTTTACAGATGACGGCACCCAATCAGGGCAGCCAATTTACGATACAGATTGGTTCGAAGAATCTACAAGAACTACTTATTCACAGCAATATTTTGCAAATGTAAGAGGTGGGGGCGAAAACTTTAATGTATCATTTTCAGCAGGTACTCAAGATGATGATGGAATATTGAACAATACATTTTTCAAGAAAAACACGATGCGCTTTAATGGTGATTTTAGAATTAATGATTGGTTGAAGATCGGAGGAAGCCTAGCTTATAGTGACACGGAGACTAATATTGTAGATGATTATAGAATTGGAGCTGATGCCATTACTTATGCAATGTTATTTTACCTACCTATTTATCCAACTGCATATCCAGATGGTTCAGCTGTAAATGCAGATGATTTAAAAAATTCTAGTGGAGGTTGGGACGTATGGTATGGAGCAACACCAAAAGATAGATTAGATTTATTGGACAGGGTAGTTAAGAATAGACAGTTTGTTGGTAACATTTTTACAGAAATCAATTTCACGAATGATTTGAAATTAAGAACCTCATACTCTATTCAAGATAATAATCAAGAGGGTAATATTTTTGTGGCCCGTAGGTTAGATACTTTTGTAAATAGAAACTCTGCGTCTTTAAGTACTTCAAATGCTCAACAAACGATTCTCGAAAATACATTAAGCTATAATCCGAACTTAGGAGAAAATCATAATCTTGGTGTAATTATAGGCGCAACAAGACAAGAGAATGAAGCTTTTTCTTTTGATTTAAATGTGCAGGACTTCGATGATTTTTATAGGTTTTATAATGTAGGTCAGGGTACTGCCGATCCACAAGTAAACAGTAACTATGGTAAGTATTCCATTGATTCTTACTTCGGTCGTTTTGATTATAATTATAAGAGTAAGTATTTGTTCACGGTAACTGGTCGTTACGACGGTTCATCACGATTTGGGGACAATAATAAATACTCATTCTTTCCTTCGGCAGCCTTAGGATGGAATGTATCTAATGAGTCTTTTTTGGAAAATTCAAAAATCGTTTCTAATTTGAAATTAAGAGCCAGTTATGGCGAAACTGGTAATGATGCTATTGGTAATTATGCAAGAATTGCTAGTCCTGGTGTGCAAACTGTGATTTTTAATAATGAAAGAGTTATAGGTTCTTCTCAGGGTTCTATTGGTAATGATAATCTTAAATGGGAAACAACCGAGGAATTTAATGTTGGTTTGGATTTAGGAATTGCGGATAGAGTGAGTATAACTGCAGATTTTTACGAAAGAACAACTAACGATTTATTATTTAATGTACCATTGGCATCGTTCACAGGCTATTCATCAATTCTTTCAAATGCAGGATCTATTCGAAACACTGGTATCGAATTATTGGTAAATAGTTTAAACATTGAAACAGCTCATTTTTCTTGGAGTACATCAGTAAATTTCACCAAAAACAACAATGAAATACTTTCACTAGGTAATGAGAACGCTGATATTTTTGCAGCACCAATTTGGTTTAATCAACAAGTGTTTAGAGTTGGTGAGACAGCAGGTTCATTTTGGGGTTATAACCGTCTAGGAACTTGGGGAACTAATGAAGTGACAGAGGCAGCCCGTTATAATAGAATACCAGGCGATATTAAATTAGAGGATAAAAATGATGATGGTATTCTAGATTTTGATGACCAACAAATTATAGGTAGTGGTTTACCAGATTACACTATGAATATTGGAAATACATTTTCTTATAAGAATTGGGATTTGAGTGTGGATATATTAATTAATCAAGGGAATGATATTCTTGACCATTCAATCATTCTAAATGTTGACAGGGTTGGGTATGGTAATACTTACACAAAATTCTATAACCAAATGTGGACACCAGAAAATCAAAATACCATGTACCCTAGAGTTCGTAAGAATATAAAAAAATTCGACGGAGTGGATTCAGGACAAGTATTTGATGGAAGTTTTATTAGAGGGCAGAACCTAAGTTTAACATACAATTTTGATAATTCATTATTAGACAAACTTGGTTTACAATCTGCAAAGATTTACATGAATCTTCAAAACTTTTTCTTAAGCACTGATTATCATGGTTACGATCCTGAAGTAAGTTCTTTTGGTGGACAATTCACTGAGGGTATTGAACTTAATGGATATCCAAGACCCATGAATATGAATCTAGGATTTAAACTAACATTATAACGCAAAACATAAAGTCATGAAAAAATATAATTTATTATTAATTGTTTGTTGCCTGTTTTTCTCATGTGAAGATTTTTTGGATGAAGTTCCAAAATCAGAGAAAACCATTATAGGTACATCATTATTAGATGCTCAAGAGTCAGTAAATGGCATATATGCTTTCCTAAGGGCGCCATATAATAAAACTGGTTATGCCAAAATGGTGTATTCTATACTTGAAGTAAGTACTGGAGCATTAAAACCAGCAATTGGAACTCAAGATACCGATATGGAAGATGCTTATAATTTGATATATAGCTCGAGTAATGGTAGTGCATCAAGTTTTTGGAATACTTATTATGGAGGAATAGAGGCGGCTAATGTTGCCATTGCATCTATACCTCAAATAACAGATGCAGAGTTAACTGAAGAGAAGAGAAGAGCGTTATTAGGTGAAGCTTATTTTTTAAGAGCTTATTACTATTATCAATTGGTTCAAATTTTTGGGGAGATACCATTAAACATTACACCTTCATCTTCATTTGAAGACGGTCAGTTACCAAAATCTAGTGTACAAGAAGTGTATGAGACGGTAATAATTCCAGATTTGATGAATGCTGAAAATTCTGGTTTGCCTAATACTTCTTCAAGTGGTCGTGCTACATTAGGTGCTGTTAAATCTTTACTTGCTAAGGTGTATTTAAGTATGGCAGGTAGCCCACTAAACCAAACCGATAAATATGCTGCCGCAAGAGATAAGGCAAATGAGGTTATAAGTGCTGAATGGTACAATTTATTTCAATCAGATGGTTCTACAACTTGGTTCAATAAATTAAATAATCCGGCTTATGATAATATTGAGGAGCACATTTTTATGGTTCAATATAATGACGAAGCGGTTGGGTCTTCTATTACAAGTTATTTTACCCCAATTGGAGGTGAGGCTATAAGTCCATTATCATTACATTTTGGTGGTATGGAGCCAGAAATAGATTTTATTAATTCCTACGAGAGCAATGATTTAAGAGCCCAGAATCAAGGCTTCTTTTTTAATGAAGTAGATGGTATAACCTTTAACAATTCAGTGTATAAATATTTTTACGAGGAATATAGAGTCGGTAATGGATTGTCTGGTAAAAATGTTCCATTATTACGTTATGCAGATGTACTTTTAACGTATGCTGAAGCTCAAAATGAATCGACTTCTGCAAATGCATTGGCATATAATTCTTTAAACGCAATTCGTTCTAGAGCAGGACTACCGAATGTTTCTGGTCTAAGTAAAGAAGATTTTAGAGAAGAAGTTTGGAAACAACGATATTGGGAGTTTCCTGCAGAAGCTGGCATACTTTGGTTTGATCAAAGAAGAATTAATAAAGTTTTTAATGGTAATGACTTTAGTGATTTGGTTGGTAGTGCTTTGCCAAATGGAAAAATTAGAACAAACGATAATGTATATTTTCCAATACCACAGAGTGAAGTTATACTTAACCCAAATCTAGGTAATTAAAGAAGTTGAATAGCAAACTAAAAATGTTGAGTTAGTTTAGTTTTTTTTCAACAAGGGTGATTTTTTTGACTCGATCACCCTTGTTTTTTTAAATAAAACATAGATTCATATAATTAAGGGCATCTCTAAAAACTCTTTTTTAAAAAAAAGGAGTTTTTAGAGATGCCCAAAAGTAGAGGCGATTTTAGTTACGGAAAATTCAGGTAAAACACCTTATACACTAAATGTGGAAATGATGAAATCTGGATCATCGTATTACATTCATGAAAATTTAGGGTACACTATAATTATGAATAAAAATTGCGAACTCTTTAGTGTATAAAATCCACAAGAACAGCCCTTAAAAGTTGAAAAGAGAGCATTGACGAATAAGGAGATAGACCTTTTAATAATAAATGTAAATAAAGAATTTAATAAATAAATATGGAAGCAATTACGCCTATTTGGACAAATGATGATCAACTTTTTAAAATAGCCAAAGAGGAGCTATTTGTAGCTTTGGTTGGTGATATTTTGGATACACTAGGTTTTCAACATCAATTTTTACCACCAAATATCAAACCATTAAATCCAGAATTTATACTTATCGGTAGAGCTATGCCTGTATTAGAAGCGGATGTTTTTGAAGAGTCTGCTGAAAACACCAATAACTCATTAATGGTCAAACCATTTGGTCTCATGTTCCAAGCATTAGATAGTCTTAAAAAGAACGAGGTGTATATCTGCACCGGTTCTTCACCAAATTACGCTCTATGGGGAGGATTAATGAGCACAAGAGCTATGAAACTGAAAGCTGCGGGGGCTATAATGAATGGTTATTCAAGAGATACAAATGAGGTTTTGGATTTAAATTTTCCAACATTTTCTTTTGGAGGTTATGCCCAAGACCAAGGACCTAGAGGTAAAGTTATTGATTATCGCATTCCTATTGAAATTAGTGGAACAAGAATTAGTCCAGGAGATATAATTTATGGAGATAGAGATGGTGTACTAATTGTTCCAAAAGAGGTTGAAATAAAAGCCTTCATGGGTGCTATTGAGAAGGCTAGAGGAGAACAATTAGTTAAGAAAGCTTTAGAAGAAGGTATGAGTACAGTAGATGCTTTTAACAAATTTGGAATAATGTAATTAGTAGGTTTTATAAAAACTACCAGAATAATTTTATATGAAAACTAAAAAATCCAACTATTTGTTAGGAATTAGCTTTGTGTCCACAATTGGGGTTTTTCTCTTCGGTTATGATACCGCTGTAATTTCAGGTTGTAATTCATTTTTAGAGCAACATTTTAATCTCTCTGCAGCTGCGCTAGGGTGGCTGGTATCATCGGCATTATTAGGTACTATTTTAGGGTGTATTGTTGCGGGATCAATCACAGATAGATTAGGTAGAAAAAAAGCATTGATATTAGCTGCTATTTGTTTAACAATATCTGCATTTGGCTCAATGTTGCCACCGCAATTTTTAGGGAATTTAGATGATGCATTTTGGATTACGGCAGATGCTGGTTCATCATTTAATTTTTTAATAATTGTCCGTATAATAGGAGGTATAGGAGTAGGTGTTACTTCAGTAGTTGCACCCATATATATTTCAGAGCTTTCTTTGCCTCAAAATCGTGGAAGAATGGTATCAATGTACCAACTTTCCATAACGCTAGGAATTCTTTTAGCTTTTTTGATAGATTGGGTTGTTTTAACAAACGCAGGAAAGAGTGCCGGTGTAATTTCAAATGAAGCTGGCGGCTTTTGGAATTGGTTGTTTGTAGATGAGCTATGGCGGGGTATGTTTGGTACTGAAATACCTATCGCGCTATTATTTTTAATATTACTTTTCTTAGTACCAGAAACACCAAGATGGTTGATAACAAAAAAACGGTATAAAGAGGCAGAAGCGATAATGATTAAAATCAATGGTCAAGAATATGCACAAGCTCAAATGTCAGAAATACAAAAAATAGTTGAAGTTGAAAGCAAAGGTTTTAAGGAGTTATTAAAACCATTTTTAAGAGTACCACTTATGATTGGCGTTTTACTTCCAATGTTCTCTCACTTGAGCGGCATAGCGGCAATCATGTATTTCGCCCCAAATATTATTAATGAATCTGTTCAAAGTGTAGAAAGCTCTTTTCTCGGTGCAGTTTTAGTTGGTGTGGTGAATAGTGCTTTTACTTTTGTGGCAATTCTAAACATTGAAAGATTTGGACGGCGTAAACTATTGTTAGTAGGTGTAGTAGGAGCATTTTTATCTTTAATGGGAGTGGGAGTATTATTTGCTATTGGGTCTCAATATGTAATAATTCCGCTGTTAATGTATGTGGCAAGTTTCGCATTCTCTTTTGGACCTATAGTTTGGGTAATCATTAGCGAAATATTTCCAACCAGAATTCGTGGGTTAGCAGTTTCATTAGGTAGTTTTTCTTTAATGGTTACTGGGTTTGTTATCACATTTACTAATCCTATTTTAATTGAAACGATTAAAGTTTCAGGAACATTTTTTCTTTATGCTTCACTGACAATACCAGCAATTTGGTTCATCTGGAAATTTGTACCTGAAACTAAAGGAAAGACATTGGAAGAAATAGAATTATACTGGCGAAAAATTAAAAGCAAAAATTAGAAATACGAATTGAAATCCTATAGTTTTTAAAATTAAATAGGGGTTTAGGTTACAGAGCTTATGGTTGAAAAATATAATATTAAGGAAAAAGGATATCATCCTTTTTTAATTAAAAAAGGGTGGCAATTAGCAAAACTTAATTATACAGTAGAACAGCACATTGATAATATTATGCAATTAGATGTTCATCTAGAAACTGATGAACTATTTATACTAATTGCTGGTAAAGCAGTTTTAATCGCAGCTAATATTATAGATAATGAACCGCATTTTGAAGTAGAAAAATTAGTGTTGAACAATATTTATAATATACCAAAAGGGTTATGGCACAATATAGCCATGGAAGATGGTAGTGAAATTTTTATTGCGGAAAAGGCAAATACGCATATTTCTGATTTTGAGCACTTTGTATTATGTGAGTCAAAACGAATTGAGTTAAATAATTTAGTCAAAACACAGTTAGAACTGTTGATTGAAGATGAAAATTAAGGCTATGAAAATAATAAATTTAAAAGGGAAAAGGGCTCTGGTAACAGGAGGGAGTGTAGGTATTGGTGAAGAAATTTGTAGACAGCTTGCTATTTGTGGTGCGGATATTTTTATTAACTATTACGGTAAAAAGGAAATTGCTGAGGAATTAGCAGAAAAATTAAAGCAAGAGTATGGAGTTAAGACAGCATGTGGTTTTGCTGATGTTGCAGATTCTAAACAAGTTGCAGAGATATTCAATAGTATGGATAACGCTTTTGGAGGTATAGATGTGCTTATTAATAATGCAGGAAGTGAAAGTATTTTGCATGTATTGGATTTAGATGAGGCAGAATGGGATAGGGTTTTGAACATTAATCTTAAAGGTCCTTTTTTATGCTCTAAGCAGGCAGGTTTAAGAATGGAAAATCATGAAGGCGGCAATTGCATTACTTGATAGATCTTGCTAAAACAGGGTGATACATATTTGAGTTTTATTGAAAGGATAAAGTTTATAATATGAAAATTGAGTTCACTCCTTTTAAAAAGAATAATTTCTAATAATATTATTTAGAAAACGATTAACAATAAAAATTTTTTTTAAAAATAGATTTTATGATTACAAGAAATAAAATAACAAATATATGTAAGATAGTAGTTGTCATTATCGTGCTTATATCATCGAATTTAATACAATCTCAAATTGATATAGACAAGGTTGAAAATAATCTCACAGGAGATATTTATAACAATTTTGAAGCTATGCAAGATGATAGTAGGTTTGAAATTGAGTTAAACCGGTCATTAAAATTAATTGTACAACCTTATTATGGGTATTTAGATAACGGTGAAGCGGGTAGAGAAGTTAAACTAATGCTTAAAGAAAGTGCTAAGTCTGGTAAGATTAAAATTAAATTGGAAACGTTAGATCAAAATAAAAGTTTGAAATTGAATTTGGTCGAGGATATTACCGAATACAAGTTTTTATTACCAGCAGGAATTGGGGTAAATAAAGATGATGAAATAAATATGTCCATATCAGGTTTAGGTATAAATGTCAAAAGAACAATAACAATCCCTAAAAAAAGACAGTGGACGATATATTTATATCCTCATTCCCATGTAGATATTGGCTACACGAATACGCAAAAAAATGTTGAAATAATTCATACACGTAATCTTTTAAATGGAATAGAATTGGCAGAAAAAACTGCAAACTATGCAGAAGGAGCTCGCTATTTATGGAATCCAGAAGTTCTTTGGCCTCTTGAAAGGTATATGGATAATGCCACGCCTGAGGAAAAAGAAAAAATAATCAATGGAGTTAAAAAAGGATATCTCCGATTAGATGCGGGACATACAAATATATATACAAGTGCCGCAAATGACGAGGAGTTAATAGAGTTCTTTCGTTTTAAGACCAATTATGAGAAACTTACTGATAAAGCGATTGAAACTCTTGTTCAAGTAGATGTACCTGGTATGACATGGGGTATAGTACCTGTAGCTGCAAAGAAAGGAATTAAATATGTTTTTTCCTTCAACAATGGAACAGGAAGAGTAGGACAATCTACAAAGCAAAGTTTCAAGCCTTTTTGGTGGGCTGATGAAGGTGGAAAGAACAAAGTACTTTTTTATCAGGCAGGTAGTTATAATCCTGGTGCATTAATTAAAGGCCATCAATTTTGGCCAACCATGGCAGGACAAACAGACCCATCAAAATTACTTCAAGTTGTAAAGACTGATAACCCCAGAAAAAATTTCATTGATGGTTATATCAATAAGATACTGCCAAAGTTAGAAAATTCTATTGATTACCCTTATGACATATTTGCGATGTCATGGGCTATGGCAGATAATACACCTATTGACGCAGATCTACCGGAAGCAGTAAAAAGTTGGAATTCAGAATATGCATTTCCACGTCTAATTATTGCAGGTGCAACAGATTTTATGAAGGCCCTTGACGAGAAATATGGTAACGAAATTCCAACTGTGCAGGGTGATTTTACAGAGTATTGGACGGATGGTCTTGGTACTGCAGCTAAATATACAAGAATGAACAGAAATACTAAAGAAAGATTGGTACAAGCCGAAACTTTATGGTCTATGTTACAACCTGGAAAACCTGCACCACATGATATTTATAATGAAGCTTGGAGAAACGTGATTTTAGGTACAGAGCATACATGGGCTTATATGGCGCCCAATGAACAACCACTTTCTGATGAAATATTACAAGTTAAACTTGATCATTTTATATCAGCGGAAAAATTGAGTTATGATGCTTTAGAAAAAGCTTTAGAAACAGTAGTGAATACGCAAAGTTCCAACTTTGGGGTGTTTAATACACTTTCTTGGAATCGTTCTGGCATTGTTGAGATTTCTAAAGAGCAAGCTAAAGATTATAATAGTGTATTTGATGATCAAGGAAATAGTGTCAATTCACAGAAATTATCTAACGGAGGATTAATATTTTATGCAAATGAGATTCCAGCATTTGGATCAAATAGATATACACTAACTCATAAAAAGGAAAGTATTAAAGGAATGCTTGCCGATAAAAATGTTTTAAATAATGGCATAGTAAAAGTTAGCATTGATACAATTACAGGAGATATTCAGAGTATAATTCGAGATGGAAAGGAATTTGTTAAAAATAAAGGTAATAGTAGAGTAAATACCTACAAATACCTACATGGTGATGATAGCCCTGAAAAAGCGTCTAGCACGACAAATGTAAAGTACCGCATCTTGGAAAATGGTCCCCTAATGGCAAAAATTGCCATAGAATCAGAAGCGGAGGGTGCAAATAATTTATTGCGCGAAGTAACATTGTATAAGAACCAGCCAGTTATTGAAATAAAAAATACAATTGATAAAATAGCCATTACCGATAAGGAAGGTGTACACTTCGGTTTTGCTTTTGATATTGAAAATCCAACAATGGTATCAGATATTCCATGGGGTATAATGGAAATCGAAGAAGATCAAATTCTTGGTGCTAATAAAAATTGGTTAGGGACCCAACGTTGGATAGATATTTCCAATGACCAAGCTGGTGTTGCTTGGTCATCATTAGATGCTCCAGTTTTTGAAGTAAATGATATCACCGCAAATATACTTGGGTCAGCAAGTGATTCTGATCAATGGATATCAAGTCTGGAGCCAAACGGAACCTTGTACTCTTGGGCCTTAAACAATCATTGGTTTACCAATTTTCCATTAAGTCAAGAAGGTCCTATTGTATTTAGATATGCTATTCTTCCGTATAACACTAAGGGGAATCTGGCTTCAAGTAATCGATTTGGTCTAGAACAATTTAGACCACTAGTGGTTTCTGCCGTTAATGAAGACTTTCAACCTCACCAATTACTTAGTATCGAAGGAAATGCTTCTGTTACAGCTAGTGTTTTAAAGCCAAATAAGGATGGAAAATCTGCGCTCTTAAGAATTAAATCAATTTCTAAAAAGGATGAGATTATAAAATTAAATTGGCATAAAAATGAACCATCATCAATACACATTTTTAATTTAAAAGATAACACTGTAAATGATAAAGTAGATAATTCTATTATCATACCTGCAATGGACTTCGTAACACTGAATGTGATTTGGTAATAGGCTTAGAATAGATAATAAAATATCATATAGGTTTAAATGAGCCAATAAAACATTAACTAATTATTAAATTGAAAATGAGAACACCGTTAATATATAAAGCCACCGTCATTCTAGCATGCATTTTTTTGTAAGCAAATGGTCTGTGGTAGCTCAAGGAACTTTCGAGTTCAATAAAAATACTTATAAACTATTGAAGGACCTTTCGAATTCCAAATTAGCAGATGGAAAGGTATTGTTGTTCACTACAACACACGAAGATATTGCCTAGAATAAATGAACATACTAAAACTATTGTCTTATCCAAATGAAGCTTACCTAGATAAATAGCAGTTTCTACCATGGAAATTGTTCCATGGGTAATCAGTATGAGACTGTTATTAACTTGAACTATTTTCTGCAGTAGTATTTTTCTATCTTCATTAGAGATAAGGCGGCTGTCTTTTGAAAATGCTTTCTCTATTTGGTACTCCTGAGAAATATTTACATTTTGAAGTATACTTTGTATGGAGACGAGAGTTCCTTCATTTTCGAACTCGTTACTGTACTCAAGGCCTTCAATAGTGCCTCCTGTTGTAATTATCAAAATCATTATAAGTAGGTTTAGGCAGGTAAAGGTTATTTACTTTACTCTGCTTTTTTTAATAAAGATGTTTGGTAACTTGGTTTGGGTATGCTTGGTATCTTATTAATTTGCATATTTAACATTAAAATTCTTATATTATTGATAGATTTTAGACAAAATCCACTACAATTGTTAATTATAGCGGATTATAGATTTACCTTATTTAAGTTTTTCTTTTAACATCATCATATCACTACTAACTTTTCTTTCTAATACCCTTGCATAAATTTGAGTAGTTGTAATTTTGGTATGTCCTAAAAGTTTTGAAACAGTTTCAATAAGCACACCATTACTTAAAGTTATAGTAGTTGCAAAAGTATGTCTGGCCATATGAAAGGTTAGGTTCTTTTTAATGCCACATCTATAGGCTACCTCCTTTAGGTAAGTATTTAGTTTTTCATTGGTAATCTTTGTGAAAAGTGTACCAGTATCCATTGTCATCGGATGAAGTTTGTATTTATTGATAAGATTCTGAGCTTTAGGCAAAAGTGAGATTTTCACTTTTGTTTGTGTTTTCTGTCTATGAGTGAAAACCCAGTTATTTCCATCAATTCCTGAAGAAATATTATCCTGCGTTAAATTCATAACATCAATATAACTGATGCCAGTATATCAGCTGAAAATAAATAAATCTCTTACACGTTCTAGCCGTTTTAACTCAAACTCTTTAAACTCCATATTCTGTAATTCATATCCCGATAAAAATTCTCTTTCTCTTTTTTCAAAAACAGGTTTCTATCTAACGAATGGGTCTTTATCTATCCATTCCATGTGATATGCTAAGGTTACAATTTTCCTCAACCTTTGTATATGCTTCATAATCGTATTTTGGCTCATACCTTTTGGATGACCTTTGGGCCAGTAATTGGCTAAATAACATTCAAAATCGCAAAGGAATTTATAATCTAATTTTTTAAGAAAAATGTTGTTTGTATTTTTTTCTTTAGCTATAAACTTGATAAAATAGTTTTCAGTAATGCTGAAATTTCGAATAGAACCTACAGCAAGGGTGTTTGAAATTTTATTGTTATGGTATTTTATAAGTTCTAAAAGAGTTTTAGAGTCACCATCAAAACCTAAATATGTTGCTTTTATTAATTGGGCTGTAATCAATTGGTTTTTAAATCTCAATTGGACCATGAAGTTACGTTTTAAAAGAAAAAGAAAACCCTGTAAATATTTCTACTTACAGGGTTTTTAGTGACCTCGACAGGATTCAAACCTGTAACCTTCTGAGCCGTAATCAGATGCGCTATTCAGTTGCGCCACGAGGCCATTGTTTTTCCCTTTAACGGGCTGCAAATATATTTCTTTTTACTTTTAGGGCAAAATAACTTTCAATAAAAGAAATGAATTTTAAGAGCTATATACGAGATATTGATGATTTTCCAAAAAAAGGCATTGTTTTTAAGGATATTACACCGCTTTTAAAAGATGCTAAGGCTATAAAAAAAGCTACAAAGGCGCTTTTAGAGTTAACAAAAGCCCAACAAATAGATAAAGTTGTTGGCATGGAAAGCAGGGGATTCTTCTTCGCGCCGCTTTTGGCTGTAGAATTAAATGCAGGTTTTGTTCCAGTTCGCAAGGCTGGCAAACTACCTTATGAAACCTTGAGTGAGGTATATGCATTGGAATACGGCGAAGATACCCTAGAGATTCATAAAGACAGTATTAAAAGGGGAGAGCGAATTTTAATTCACGATGATGTGCTTGCCACGGGAGGTACCGCTGCAGCTGTTTGTAAACTTATAGAACGATTGGGTGGTGTGATTGTGCAATGTAATTTTTTAATAGAGCTAAATTTTTTGCAAGGAAGTGATAAATTGAAAGCTTATGATGTACAAGCACTCATGAAATATTAGTTTAAGGCTTTTGTAGTTACATAATAACGCCAACCAATAATTGCCAATTGTAATTTAGACGCTTTAGAGAGATCTAATCTTTTTTTTGTGTACGACGGAAGTAATCGTTTATTTGCTTTAGCTAAAAATAAAAAAAACTTCTTTTTCATGCTGTTGGTTTATGCAAATATATGTAGTTCTTTAAAAAGAAAGAGATCGCTGGGTGGCGACCTCTTGTAATGTATATAGGCCTATATGATGCTACTTAAAATATTACCGTGATCAAGGATAATAATAGGAATAATAAAACTTTAGCTAGTGTAATCATAATGGTGGGTTTTAGAGTTAATATTTACTTGTAACTAATCGATTATTCGAATAAGATATAGAATTAAATGCCTTTCCTGCAACTATTTAGCCTAAAATCATTATCACTGCATATATTATTTAAATAAAAATGATGGTTTATGTTTTATTATTTTGTTGTTGGTCTTAATATATGTTCTAATATGTAATTTAAAGTGTATATTTTTGTTTTAAATTGAAATATTTGTAGGCTGTTTTTTATAGGTAATATAAAACACAAGGCATTTTTTGAAGCTAAAACTTCATTTTTGTCGATTTACATTTTTTTTCTTGTGAGTGCTGTGAAATTTTCGATTGTATAGTACTGAGGTTTTTCAAATTAAAATGTCCCTATATTTGCGAAAATTTATTCATGCAAAATATCCTTTTTATACTCATAGGTCTTATTCTTTTAATTATTGGTGGTAGCTGGCTTTTAAAAGCGGCAGTAGCTTTATCACTCAAATTAGAGATTCCTAAAATTGTAATTGGTATGACGGTGGTCTCTTTTGCGACTTCTGCACCAGAACTTATCGTGAGTATTAAAGCTGCATTAGATGGTTTTCCTGATTTGGCACTTGGTAACGTTGTAGGGTCTAATATAGCAAACATAGGTTTGGTACTTGGAGTAACAGTGTTGTTAGGTAGTATTAACGTAAACAAGAGTTTTTATACTACAGATTGGCCTATGATGATGTTTGCTTCGGTATTATTTTTTGGATTCATTTTTTTTGATGGCGAAATTCAACAATATGAAGGAGTTATTATGTTGGTAGCCTTGGTTGCATTCCTAGTATACATACTTCGCTTTCAAAAGACAGCGGTTATTGATGAGTTGCCCGAGGCTGAGGTGTCCTTGCCGTTGTATAAAACGGTTTTGTTTTTAGCTTTAGGCGGATTGGGCTTATGGGCTGGTTCTGAACTATTAATAAACGGTGCTGTGGGTATGGCTTCTACTTTTGGTGTTACAGATAGGGTTATCGGTATTACGGTGGTCTCAATAGGAACCAGTATACCAGAATTAGCGGCTTCTATTATTGCGGTTGTAAAGAAGGAAAAGGCTATTTCTTTGGGTAATTTAATTGGGTCAAATATTTTTAATTTACTTGCCGTATTGGGCATAACATCAATAATTACACCTATACATGTAGTAGATGAGGGACTTCTTAGTAATGATATTTTTTGGATGCTGGGTATCTCTTTTTTAATTCTTCCCTTAGTGTTTATTCCTAAAGGGTTACGTTTGGGCTGGCGCGACGGTTTAGTGCTTCTTACGATTTATATCGCTTTTATTTTAGTAACTATTCAATAGCGGTCAGCAGTTGTTTTGTACTCGTAATGCTGATAAAAAGGGGTTAATTATGCCTAAATTTAAAAATACAAATGTATTCTGTCTGAAAAAATAGGCCTTTTATCGGAGATTTTTTAGCCCATTTGTGCATCTTATCGGCGTTATGATACATTTTATCGAATTTGCCCAATATTTCATCGAATTTAGCTTTCTAGTATCATTATAAATCAATTGGAGTAGTATCGCTTTCTTAAAGTACTTCCGATTTTAATGTTCAACCAAAACCCAAATCGCCATGAAAAATGTATTATTAATCAAAGAGATTTACCTTGAAGCCTTTAAAAATTTAGGAACCAAATATGTGAAATCATATTTTAAATTCTTTTCTTGGTTTTGTATAGCCTGCTACCTAGTTGTGGTTTATGCTTTCTTATTTAGAATTTCTACAGGTTTTGCTTTTCAATAGTGGATACTTAAAAAGCGTCAAATTGGGGTTTGACGCTTTTATAATTATATAAATACAAAGTAGGAAGTTAGTACCAGCAGCTTTTTTTAGCTATGGTAAATCGCTTAAATATGTAATGTAGATTAAATAACTAGTTATTCTCTTGTTGCGAGCATTTCACCATCTATAAGCTTTAGCTCATCGCCAACCAGTAATGCATTTTCAACATTTCTGTCTTTTAATCCAGGATACGAAATAATATATGTATCACCTTCTTTACTCCATTTGAAATCAGATATGATTTCTAATTTTTGATTTCTGTATTGATGAAACCTACCTAAGTAAGCATCATTGAATATCCATTCGTTTCTGACGAATTCTGTTTTAGCACTGATCGACTCTTGAATGTCATTTGACCAAATGCCAATAACAGGGTCATTGTTTTCTTCGATTTTTGTACAATTACTAACCACTAATATTCCCATAATGGTTAGGAGTGATAGAAACTTTCTCATAAGTAGGTATTTTGTTTGGGGTATTACTGATACTATAACGTGTACGATAAAACTACTATTGTTGCTATTCGATGAACGACCGTTTGTTAGCGTTTTCTTCGATGAAATACATGTTTAGCTTGTGTGTGTTGCATTTCGTCGAGTGAGGAAAATGTTGATTTTTGTTATATTTTTTGGTTTTATCTATTCATAATGAGGTTTTTATACCTTTTAAAATTAGATTATCTATAAAATAGAGCCCAAAAACAGGTTTTATTAGGTTTAAAATCGTGTTGAAATCATTTTTTTTAGTGAAAATTGTTACTTCTTGTTTAATATTTTAGGTTTAAGTTTCTATCATCAATATTTTTCATTAAGGAATTTGTATTTTTGGCGGACGAATGAATCAACCTAATAAAAAAATATACATATGAAAGTTACTGTAGTAGGAGCAGGAGCAGTTGGTGCCAGCTGTGCAGAGTACATTGCCATTAAAAATTTCGCATCAGAAGTGGTGTTGGTAGATATTAAAGAAGGCTATGCCGAAGGAAAAGCAATGGATTTAATGCAAACCGCTTCTTTGAACGGTTTTGACACCAAAATTACAGGAAGTACAGGCGACTATTCAAAAACTGCAGGTAGTGATATAGCGGTGATTACCTCTGGTATTCCTAGAAAACCAGGAATGACGCGTGAGGAATTGATTGGTATCAATGCTGGTATTGTAAAAACGGTTTCATCAAACCTTATTCAACATTCGCCAAATGTTATTTTAATAGTGGTGAGTAACCCTATGGATACCATGACCTATTTAGTGCATAAAACCACAAGTTTGCCTAAAAATAGAATAATAGGTATGGGTGGCGCTTTAGATAGTGCCCGTTTTAAATACCGATTGGCAGAAGCTATGGAAGCACCAATTTCTGATATTGATGGAATGGTAATTGGCGGTCATAGTGATAAAGGTATGGTGCCATTAACATCACATGCAACTAGAAATAGTATTCGTGTTTCAGAATTTTTATCTGCCGAAAGACTAGAACAGGTTGCTGCAGATACTAAAGTGGGTGGTGCTACCTTAACAGGTTTACTTGGTACAAGTGCTTGGTATGCTCCTGGAGCCGCAGTTTCTGCTTTGGTACAGGCAATTGCTTGTGATCAGAAAAAAATGTTTCCATGTTCAACACTATTAGAAGGAGAGTATGGATTGAATGATATTTGTATTGGTGTTCCTGTGATTTTAGGGAAAAATGGTATTGAACAAATTGTAGATATTCCGTTAAGTGATGCTGAAAAAGCCAAAATGCAAGAGAGTGCAGAAGGGGTTTCAAAAACCAATGGCTTATTAGAAGTGTAATACAACGAATAAATTAACCAAAAAACATCCCGTTATAAGCGGGATGTTCTTGTTTTTTTAATTCCTATAAATATAATTGTTAAATCCTACTGGAAAATCATATATTTGCAGGCTGTTAGAAAAATCATCAAAGAAATTACATAATCGATGCAAAATAAAGGACTAATAAAGCTTTTTGCTTTCTTGTTTGGGTTAGTTAGTATTTACCAACTATCTTTTACTTTTATTACCAACAAGGTTGAAAAAGCTGCCGAAGAGTATGCTGTTAGTAAAATTTCAGATTCAGAACCAAAGGCTTCGGATAAACGAGACTCAGTAGCGGCCATCTATTTAGATTCAATTGGCAAGCAAAAACAATTTGGCTACACAACCTACAATGATGCCAAGAAAAAGCAGCTAAACAAGGGGCTTGACCTTGAAGGTGGTATCAACGTAACCCTTCAAATTTCTATTAAAGATATTTTAAAAGGATTAGCAGATAATACTAAAAATCCTGTTTTTAATAAGGCTTTGGCTGATGCTGATGAGCTTTCTAAGAGTAGTGACGATACCTATATCGATTTGTTTTTTGAAGCTTGGGATAATATTAAAGGAGATACGCGCTTAGCTTCTCCTGATGTATTTTTTACAAAAACTTTAAGCGAGGATATCAAAGATTTGAATGCTAGTGATGATGTGGTTAAGCCTATTATCAGAAGAAAAATTGATGATGCTATCGTATCTGCTTTTGAAGTATTACGTGAACGTATTGATGGCTTTGGTGTTACTCAGCCAAATATTCAGCGTTTAGGTGATTCTGGTCGTGTACTTATTGAGTTGCCAGGAGCAAAAGACGTTAAGCGAGCTTTAGAATTGGTATCACAAACAGCACAACTGGAGTTCTGGGAAACCTATGAGCAAAACAATCCTAGTTTTAGTACCTTTTTGATTCAAGCGAATGAGAAGTTAAAAACCTTGATTGATATGCCTGAAAAGGCGGAGAAGCCAGTAAAAGAAGAATCAGAATTAGATTCATTACTATCTGATGTAGCTGCCGATTCTTTAGATCTTGAAAATCAGGTAAATCCGTTATACGAAAAATTATTACCTCCAAACCCTGGTAGTTATGCCATGTTTAGAGCAGCTGTTAAGGATACGGCTATTATTGGCAAGTATTTGAGAATGCCAGAAATTAGACGTTTGTTGCCCGCTGATATTCAGTTCGTGAAATTTGTATGGGAGCGCCCTGCTACTGAAGATGTAGAGCTTGTAGATTTGTATGCGTTGAAATCAAATAGAGATGGCAAGCCAAGAATGAGTGGTGATGTGGTTAGTGATGCGAGAGATACTTTTGATCAGTTTGGTAAGCCAGCAATCACCATGAGTATGAACTCAAAAGGTTCAAAAGAATGGCAAAAATTAACAAGCGATGCTAATTTAAATAACACAGGTATTGCTGTTGTTCTTGATAACAAGGTATACACCGCTCCAGGTTGTTCTGTAGTAGGTGGTATTTCAGGCGGCGGAACCGAAATTACAGGTACCTTTACCATTAATGAAACTAAGGATATTGCCAATGTACTACGTGCTGGTAAATTACCTGCAAGAGCTGAAATTATTCAATCAGAAATAGTGGGGCCTTCATTAGGGCAAGAAGCTATTGATAGTGGTTTAATGTCATTTGTTATTGCGATGTTGATCGTATTGGTATGGATGGTGTTTTACTATGGTAAAGCTGGTTTGTTTGCAGATATTGCATTGTTGTTAAACATTCTCTTAATCTTTGGCGTACTGACTAGTATCGATGCCGTTTTAACGCTTCCTGGTATTGCCGGTATTGTTTTAACAATAGGTATGTCGGTTGATGCGAACGTACTTATTTTTGAACGTATTAAAGAAGAATTAAAGAAGGGTAAAGGTAAAAGCAAGGCTATTGCAGACGGATTTAGTAATGCGCTTTCATCTATTTTAGATGCCAACGTAACAACGGGTCTTACTGCTTTGATATTATTTGTCTTTGGTTCAGGACCTATTAAAGGTTTTGCAACTACCTTATTAATTGGTATTCTTACCTCATTATTTACGGCTATTTTTATCACACGATTATTAGTAGATTGGTATTTAGAAGGAAAAAATAGAAGATTAGATTTCACAACAAGCTTAACGAAAAATTTGTTCCAGAACATTAATATTAATTTCTTAGGAAAAAGAAAGATCGCATATATCATATCCTTAGTGTTAGTAGCTGTTGGTTTATTTTCTTTATTGACAACAGGTTTACAACAGGGTGTTGATTTCATTGGAGGTAGATCATATCAGGTACGTTTTGAAAAGGCTGTTAATCCTTCTGAAATTGCTTCTGAATTAAATGATGCGGCTGTTTTTGGTAACGGAACACAGGTAAAGACCTTTGGAGAGTCTAATCAAATTAAAATTACTACACCATACAAAGTGGATGTTGAAGGTATAGAAGTTGATACTGAAATTCAAGATAAATTGTATGATGCATTGCTAAAATATTTGCCAGCAGGAACCAGTAAAGATGATTTTATTGTAGGTAGCGGTGATAAAGCTATAGGTATTATGCAGTCTGTAAAAGTTGGTCCTACCATTGCAGATGATATTAAAAAGAACGCCTTTTTAGCTATTATTGGTTCATTAGCAGTAGTATTCTTATATATTCTATTACGTTTCCGTAAATGGCAGTTCTCTTTGGGTGCTGTAGCTGCGGTATTCCATGATGTTTTAATTGTATTGGGTATCTTCTCTATCTTTGGAACAATCATGCCGTTCAATATGGAAATAGACCAAGCATTTATTGCAGCCATCCTTACCGTTATTGGGTATTCATTGAATGATACCGTGGTAGTTTTTGACCGTATTCGTGAGATTATTGGTGAGAAAGGCTGGCGAGGCGGTGAGAATGTAAATCTTGCCTTAAACAGTACATTAAGTAGAACCTTAAATACCTCGTTAACCACATTGGTAGTGCTTTTAGCTATTTTTGTTTTTGGTGGTGAATCACTAAGAGGATTTATGTTTGCTATGATTATTGGTATTATTGTAGGTACCTACTCATCATTATTTATTGCTACACCTGTTATGTTCGACTTTTTAAAGAAAAGTGTACAGGGCGATAAAAAAGAGGAATAGAAATTACAACTAAAACTCCTATATGAAGAGAGCCATTCACAAGAATGGCTCTCTTTTTTTAAGTTATTTGGTGGAGAGTTATAGGTTGATTTTTTTGAATTAATCTTCTGTTACCGTACATACCCTATAGAACCATCTGGTGTTACTTCTAGTTCATAGATGTTATCAGGATTCAAACCGGGTTCTTTTCTGTGCGATACAAAAACGGTAGCAGTTTTACTTTCTTTAGCAATTTTATTTACTAAAGTCACCAGAAGCTGTGCGGATGCATCATCAAGACCAGCCGTAGGTTCATCTAAAATTAATAGCAGTGGGTGTTTAATCATTGCTCTGGTGGTCATTATTAGGCGTTGTTGACCAATGGTTAAATCATGAAATAGTCTGTCTTTAATATCCCAAAAATCAAGCAGTAGCAACCATGATTTTACATAGCGCAACTGGGTTTCTGTAGGTTTGGTATACAGTCCAATAGAATCGTTTAAACCAGAAATTAGCATATTTTCTACCGTGTGATAGCCGGTAAACTTGTCGGTCATTGAAGGGGTATAGTAACCAATTTTTTTCTTGATGTCCCATATACTTTCACCGCTACCTTTCTTTTTACCAAAAAGATAGAACTCTTGCCCATAACCTTTAGGGTTGTCACCAGTAATCATCGATAAGATCGTTGTTTTACCACTGCCGTTTTTGCCTATGAGCTGCCAGAATGCTCCTTTTTTTATTTTCCATTGCAGGTGCTTGATAACGGTTTTGTCGCCAAAACTCACGCTTACATCATTGAAATGAATAAGGGTGTCTTGGTCAAACGCTATGGTGTTAAGGGGAGGAGGAATGGTTCCTTTAAACAATGCTGTGTCGGAAGCGGGAAATAGTTTTGCTATATCGGTAGCAAATGATAGTGTATCGTTATTTAAATACGCGAAATGCTTTATAAAAGGTAATGCATCAGTTTTACGACTTATAATTTGAATAAATAACGTTTGCTTTGAGCGCTCTTGTAAAGTTGTAGTTAACGACGCCTGAGAGCTCGTGTCTAAATTGTCAAACGGATTGTCTAGTAGTATGAAATCGGGGTTTTCTTGAAGTAAGTGTGATAATAATGCCTTTTTTTGTTCACCACTAGAAAGGGTTCTTAGGGGCTGTGAGCGTTCTTTAGCTATTATGCGAATACCGTGGCGGTCTTCTTCATCCATTATTTTTTCTAAAGCCAGTTTAGAAAATAAGACGCCTTTAAGATGGTTTAAAAAGGATAATTCTTCAGGAAATCGACCTTTTAAAAACTGCTGTATTAGTTTTTCTTTATTAGAGTTATTGTCCGTGAATATGACTAAATGTGAGGTATTCATAAGTGTATTCTATATAGTTGAACCGGATTGCCGTGGTAAGTTGTAAGGGTATCTGCTTTCATATCATTATTAAGAGCTACTTTTTGTGATGGAATATTATCAATATGGATAATTGATATTAAGGATTTGGCTAGTTTTTTTGATGTGGCGTAGGTTTTACATTGTTTCGCCGCTTCGGTAGCATATCCCTTACCCCAATAAGCTGGTAGTAAAGAATAGGCAATTTCTAGTTCCCGTTGTCCATCTACCTCTTGAACTAATAGCCCAGCTAATCCAATTAATTTGTGATTCTCTTTTAGTAGCAATGCTTGTTTTCCTCCTAGGTTGTTGGCATAGCGGTATAGTGTTCTATCTATATCTTGTTTGCAAGCAGTTTTAGGGTCTTGGGGTAAGCCTTGCCAAAATGCAGCCGTACGTTTATCTTCATGAAAGGGAAGCCAATGGTCAAAATCAGACTGGCTTAGCTTTCTAAAATAGAGGCGTTCTGTTTCTTGGCCGTGCAAAAGTAATTCACCCATTATACGTGCTGTTAAGAATGTAACTTAGGGTTTGATGCCAAAATAGATTTTTAAAACGAGCTTTAAAAAAACCAAAATGTTTTGGCTGTTTTTCACCCTCTTTTGGGGTATGATGTACGCGGTTTATTGTGGCATTTTTGTATTGCTTGGCTAACCAGTCTACCGTGTTTTTAGGAGCATAAGCATCATTAGAAAAACTCAATACCAAAAAGGGAATATGTAATGCCTCAAAAAAATAGTCGTTTGGAGTGTGAAAATGCATCATATAGTTCTTTTTTCTACCCCAAGAAGCCCACTCATATGCCATGTGTTTGGGTAGGTTTTCAAAAAGACCGAATTTTTTAGCAGGAAAATAGCCAAACAAAGGAGTGAGTAGCGGAATTAATACAAACCAAAAGCACCACATTTTTAGCTTATTAAACCCATGAAATGACTGCCAATAGCCCGTTTGTGAGGCTACCATGATAACTTTGTCAATTAGCTTATAATTGGGGTTAAAGCCTACTAATTGGCCGCCAATACTATGTGTTATTAGGGTAAGTGAAGCGTTAGGATGTGCTGTTTTTGCAAAAGCAACTACCGCAGCTTGGTCATTCTGCCCCCAACTTTTTAAATTACAGGTATTCTTTTTTAATGCGCTTGTGGTGGCTGATGATTGTCCAATACCATAATAATCAAAAGTGTATACGATAAAACCTTTTTCGGCAAAGAATTTGGCAAAATTGGCATAGTATTTTTGGAGTACACCTGTGGCAGAAGATATAACAATGAGTTGGTTGGTGAAATTTGAAGCCGAAAATTTAACCGCCGCAACTGTATGCTCCTTGGCAGTTTTAATTTCTAGTGCTGTTGATGTAACCACGAATCATCAATTGTTTTTACTGAATTCAATTTTGTCACCCACTTCTAGATGCCATTTTTCTGCCAGACCACCATTAATTTCAAGAACGTATTTGATGGGTACCTTTGATGAGAGCCCTGTTTCATCAAATGGTTGGGCATTTTCTTGAAAACTAGCAATGGTTGAATCTGCTTTTATATAGATGATATCCAGTGGAAATTCGGTGTTTTTCATATAGAATGAATGCATGCGCTCATCGTCAAAAATAAAAAGCATTCCCTCATTATCTTTCATTCCCTTGCGATACATTAAGCCAGTTTGCGTTTCATATTCCGATTGGGCAAACTCAATATCTAAAGTAGTAATAAGGGTGTCTGTTTTTTGTTTTTTGATGCTAAGTTCTCCTTCCTTTGTAAAGACAATGGGTGTCGTTTTTACCACTGTTTTAGGGGCTTCTTTACAGCTATTGAAAGTAATGCAAGCTATAATCAAATAGCCAATAATTTTTTTTAAATTCATGCTCATTATAATTAAATCATGAAAAAGCAGCTAGTACCACAACTAAAAAACGGTATTAAAATGCTTATTAGTTGGGGCAAAGACATACTGTCCTTAGCTTCTTTGAGGTCTAAACATAAAGTACAAACCAATAAGAACAAACGGAATACTTAGTAACTGACCAATAGTTAAACCGCTAGAAGCAAGCATCGATTGATCTAAGGCGTTTTGTGTTTCTTTTACAAATTCTACAAAAAAGCGAATACCCCATAGTAATACAAGAAAAGTACCAAATAAGAAGCCTGGTTTGTCTTTTTTGTTCGTTTTCCAGTAGAAATAGTACAAAATTAAAAAGACAAAGATATAGGCTACGCCTTCATACAATTGCGCTGGGTGTTTGTAGGGAACCTTACTCAGGTATTCAGAAAACTCAGGTTTGTTTACGATAGCGTCATAAGCTGCATTCACTGTTTTTTCGCCTGTTTTAGATACGGCTTCGGCAGCACCTATTTTGTCTCGAACAAAACGGGTAGCAAAAATAAAAGACTCCTTAGTTTCTTTACCTACAATTTCAGAATTGAAAAAATTACCTAATCGTACGCAAAAAGCACCTATTGCTACGGGTATTACAATACGGTCAAGTATCCAAAGCACTTTAAATTCAGGGTATTTACGTACATATAAAAACATACCAATGATGATGCCGATAGCGGCGCCATGACTAGCTAAACCTGTAAATCCTGTAAATTGCCATCCTTCAATAAAACCCAAAAGTGTGCCTTGGGGGCTGGCTCTAATGGGAAGTAATATTTCAAGTAGGTTGTTTTTGTAATGCTCCCAATCATAGAAAAATACATGGCCTAATCGTGCGCCTAGCATGGTGGCTAAAACCGTATGAATGAAAAGTGAATCGAGTTGCTCAACTGATTTTTTCTCATTTGTAAAAATACGTTTCATAATAAACCATCCCAAAGCAAATGCAGTAATCCAGAGAAGGTTGTAATACTTTATTTGTAATGGCCCTAGTGAAAAAAGAGTTTCGTTTGGGTTCCAAGTGATACTTAAAAATTGCATAGGACTGTATTTTAAAGGCTAAGATACGTATTTCAAAGAAAGTTCTTCTCAATGAAAGTTAGTTTTTCCTGTATAAAAATCATAAAATTAAGGCACTGGGTCGTAGCCTTTTCCGCCCCATGGATTACAGCTGATAATTCGCTTTATAGCCAACCATCCACCTTTAAGAAGGCCGTGTTTTTTTAATGCCTCTAGACTGTATTGTGAGCAGGTTGGTGCATAACGACAAGCTGCTGGGGTATACGGTGAAATTGCTTGTTGATAGAAGCGAATTAAAAAAACAAAAGGCGCTATGAGTATTTTTTTCAAAATATCGTTTTTAAGAAACGCTGAAGGTTGTACCTTCTTTGCCGTCTTTTAATTGGATGCCTATAGCTGCTAATTGATCTCTTATTTTATCAGATGTAGCAAAATCTTTATTGTCTCGCGCATCTTTACGAAGCTCAATCAATAGCGTTACCACCTCTGATAATTTGTTGGTGCCTGCACCAGTATCAGTCTTACCTTCTAGGCCTAAAACATCATATATAAAGGCATGTAATGTAGCTTCAAGGGTTTCTTTATCTGCCGCAGTAAGTTGTTCTTTCCCTTCTTTAATGAGATTGATGTGTTTTACGGCATCAAATAATTTGGCAATTAAAATGGGTGTGTTGAAGTCGTCATTCATGGCGTCATAGCATTCTTGACGCCAATCAGCAACCTTAAAATCAGATGTTTTTCCAGTATCAATACCCTTTAAGGTATCAAGTGCATCCATTAACCTAAAGTATCCTTTTTCAGAAGCTAAAAGGGCATCATTGCTTAAATCTAAAATGCTGGTATAGTGGGCTTGCATCATAAAAAAGCGAACAACCGAAGGGGAAAAGGCTTTGCTGAGAATTTTATTGTCACCCGTAAATATTTCTCCAGGGAGAATATTATTTCCGGTAGATTTTGCCATTTTCTTTCCATTCATGGTGAGCATATTGGCATGTAACCAATAATTAACAGGAGAATGACCATTGCTGGCTTCGGCTTGTGCTATTTCACACTCATGATGTGGAAATTTAAGATCCATGCCGCCACCGTGTATATCAAAGGTTTCACCTAAGTATTTGGTGCTCATGGCGGTGCATTCTAGATGCCAACCAGGGAAACCATCACCCCAAGGTGAAGGCCATCGCATAATATGCTGCGGTTCTGCTTTTTTCCAAAGGGCAAAATCTTGCGGATTTTTTTTCTCGTCTTGGGCGGCAAGCTCACGGGTATTGGCAATCATGTCTTCCAATTTACGACCACTCAATTTGCCGTACTCATGAGTTTTGTTGAATTTGGCAACATCAAAGTATACCGAGCCGTTGGCTTCGTAGGCAAATCCTTTTTCAAAAATATCTTTTATAATTTCTATTTGCTCTATAATATGCCCTGTAGCTGTAGGTTCAATACTTGGCGGTAGAAAATTAAATTTCTGTAGAATGGTATGAAAGTCAACTGTATACCGCTGTACAACTTCCATTGGTTCCAGTTGTTCTAAGCGTGCTTTTTTTGCTATTTTGTCTTCTCCATCTTCAGCATCATCAACCAAATGTCCAGCATCAGTAATATTTCTAACATAGCGTACCTTGTATCCCAAATGCTTGAAATAACGAAAAATCATATCAAAAGACATGAAGGTGCGGCAATTGCCTAAATGCACATTGCTATAAACGGTTGGCCCGCATACATACATGCCAATATGCCCTTCATTTATGGGTTTAAAAGCTTCTTTTTTACCACTTAGGGAATTATAAACTTTGAGATGCTGATTTTGGTACAATTGCATTTTAAGCGAAAATGATTAGAAATTAGTATCTAAATTTATATAGTCTAAAAACTCACGGCGTACAGATTCTTCTTTGAATTTACCACCGTATTCTGCCGTAACGGTGCTACTTTCAATATCTCTAATACCTCTTGAGTTTACACATAGGTGTTTGGCATCAATAACGCAGGCAACATCATCAGTACCTAAAACTTTTTGTAGTTCTTTTACTATTTGAATGTTTAAACGTTCTTGTACCTGTGGGCGTTTGGCGTAATAATCTACAATACGATTCATTTTTGATAGGCCCACCACTGTGCCGTTAGAAATGTACGCTACATGAGCCCGCCCAACAATAGGTAATAAATGATGTTCACAAGTAGAGTAGAGGGTGATATTCTTCTCTACCAGCATTTCGCCGTATTGGTATTTATTGTCAAATGTAGAAGCTTTTGGTTTTCGGTCAGGGTGTAACCCACCAAAAATTTCTTTTACAAACATTTTAGAAACGCGATCTGGCGTGCCTTTTAAACTGTCGTCATCAAGGTCAAGCCCTAATGTGAGCAGTATTGCTCGTACATTTTCTTTTATTCTTTCTATTTTCTCCTCATCGCTCAATACAAAAGCATCAGCACGCAAAGGAGTATCTTCAGCAGCAGAAACATGATCGTTTCCCATCTCTTCAAAATGCTCTTTCAATGTGTCGTCGATTTTCATTCAATTATGACTTTGTCAAGCTACAAAGATATGTATAAAATGGCATTTAATTGCAGGGCGATAGCCAAGGGTTTAATCTCCCTAGGCTTATCTGGCGATTAGAAAAGTTTTTTCAAAGTATACCTCGTGCCCTTGGGTTGGGGTTGTTGATTATTCCGTTTATAATAAAGTTGGTTTGCTCCATTAGTATTACTTAGTGTCTAGTAGCTAAAAGAAGCAAATTTGTTTTTTGGGTGTTTCTGACGAGAGACTATTTATTACACATTTTATATGTTATACAGGATCATTTTAAATTCTTTTCGTTTGGCTTCAAACCATGCGTTCATAGCATTGGGCTTTTGCATCAACGCTTGCATTCTATTCATGGCTTCTATGTGTTGGGAATCTCCTTTTTTTAGCATCTCCATACCGTGATTTTTGCTAAGTGCTGCCATTTCTTCAAAAGTTTCGGCATGAAATTCTATATCGCAGCTACCACCTAATTGTTTGCAAGTCATTGTTTTCATGTGTATTGTTTTTAGGAGTTGTTACGTATTTGTTGCTTTTCTAGCCATTGCAAAGGAGCTTTTAATGGATGCTTGTTAAGCTCTATATGTATAACCCGCCTTTGTTTGCCATTGGTTGTTCTGTTTGATGCGTGAAAGGTAAGTGGTTTCATTAGCATTACACCACCTTTTTTAACTTCGCAAATATGTTCTTTGTTGATGCTGTAAGGGTTAGCGTTAGCTGAAATAATACCATTTAGATGCGATTTTGGTAGTACTTTTAACGCGCCATTGTTTTTATTGGTGTCATCTAAATGTATTCTAAGTGTAATGGTATCATTTAGAATTTCAACAGGGGGCTGAACACCATACTGCCCTTTTTTAAAAGTCCAATGGCGGTAATTTTCTACATCAACCTTTTGATCGACCGTGATACTTAAATCTTGATGATAGCCAACAAACCAGTTTGAATCACTGGGTTTATCAAAATAAAGTGCTTTGGTAACAAAATAGTTAGCATCTGAAAGGCTGTGAATTAATTCCTTTACATTTTTAGTAAATAAAAGGGGAGCGAGTTCAGGAATTTCTTTCAGTAATTGACGAATGGCAAAAACTGTTTTAATTTTTGTTGAAGGATGGGCTATATCCGCATTTTGTATACATTTTTGAATAGCACTTATTTCTTGGTCTGTATAAATCTCAGGAACAATGGCATATCCATTTTCTTGCAGTGCTGTTTTATAGGTCGTATATCTCATAATTAGTATCTGATAAACGAAAATGTTTTACTGCATATAAGTGCTTAAAATTTCACTATTTGCACTATATTTTTATCCACGATACGTAAAAATAGCAAACTTCTGGAATATCAATTAGATAGCCTTTTTTGTTTACACTTATTTTCTAATGTAGCATTGTTTTTTTACAGTACGCAAAACAAACAATGCTACATGATGTAACCGTACAAATACCGCCTAAGTAACTTCGCAAAAAACGGATCTATTACGTTTTATAGTTTTACTCGCCATCCATAAGGATCTTCTGCTCGGTTGTATTGAATGTCAGTAATGCGTTTTTTTATCATACTGGCATAGCTGTTTTCTAGCTCGGGCAAATCGTAATCGGTATCTCTAAAACCAAAAGCAGCAATAGGCGAAATAACCGCAGCTGTGCCAGCGCCAAACATTTCTTTAAGGCTTCCGTCTTTTGCAGCAGCAATCACCTCGGTTACCGTAATGGCACGTACTTCGGTAGCAATACCCTCAGATGCGGCAATTTTAAGCACGCTTTTACGTGTAATACCATCCAAAATACGATCACTTGTTGGGGCCGTTATTAAGGTGTCACCAATACGAACAAAGATGTTCATGGCGCCTGCCTCTTCAATATTTTCGTGCTTGTTATCGTCTGTCCAAATAACTTGATTGTAGCCCTTTTTTACGGCCAATTGTGTTGGGTAGAATTGCCCTGCATAGTTTCCTCCAGCTTTGGCATAGCCCACACCACCATTGGCAGAACGTGAATAGGTTTCTTCAATAAGTACCTTTACTTTTCCTGAAAAGTAAGGACCAGACGGTGCTAAACAAATCAAAAACTTGTATTCATCTGCAGGAGAGGCGTGAAACCCTTTGCCTGAAGCAAAAATAAAGGGGCGAATGTACATGGCGCTTCCTTCTGTTTGTGGAATCCATTTTTCGTCTAACTTTAAAAGCGTTTTAAGTCCTTCCATGAAAAATTCTTCAGGAATTTCAGGGATCGCCATCCTTTTTGCAGATATGTTTAAGCGTTTGTGATTGTCGGTAGGTCTAAAAAGAAAGATGTCATTATTTTCATCTTTATAGGCTTTCATTCCTTCAAAAATAGATTGCCCGTAATGAAAAATCTTTGCAGATGGCTCCAAACTTAAAGGGCCATAAGGCACAATGGTTGGATTTTCCCAGACGCCGTTTTTGTAATCGCATACTAGCATGTGATCGGAGAATACGCTTCCGAAAGCTAAATTGTTAAAATCAATCTGATCAATTTTAGAAGTTTTCGTTTCTTCTATACGAATAGGTGTCTGTAAAAGATTTTCCATTTGAAATATGATTTAAAAAGAATAAAATTAATTAAATATCTCCTATTTAGCCTTCTTTTTTCGTTGAAAATGATCAATTTTGTAGAACTCTTTTAAACGCCTATTATTATGAAACGAATTAACATTTTACTTGCGGTTTTCTTTGTGATAATGCAAATTTCTGCTCAAAATTCGCAAACGGAAAAATCAGAAAAACCTTTGGTTGCTGAAAATATGCCCTCTTTTGGGGAACAAATTAGCAGTAAAGGAGCGCTAGATGTCAAAGAAATGACGGCAAAATATGCAAATATGGCGGTGGCAGATACGTTAAAAACAAAGTTTACGGCAACGGTAACTGATGTTTGCCAGGCGAAAGGGTGTTGGATGAAATTGCAGTTAGAAGATGGGCAAGAAACCATGGTACGTTTTAAAGATTATGGTTTTTTTATGCCCAAGGATATTAAAGGAAAGGAAGTTGTTGTTAATGGATTGGCATTTGTAGAAGAAATGTCTGTTGCAGACCAGAAGCATTATGCCAAAGATGGCGGTAAATCGGCAACTGAAATAGCTAAAATAAAAGCGGTAAAAAAATCTTTTGGTTTTGAGGCAGATGGAGTGCTTTTAAAAAAATAGTTTGGAACGAAAAATAATTACTACTTCTGATGGTTCAAAAACCATCCATATTGTTGATTGGGATGAGCAGTATCATTCCAAGCACGGTGCTATTCAAGAAGCGTATCATGTGTTTATAAAATCGGGGTTGGCCTTGTTCTCTGGTAGCGATGTTGCTATTCTTGAAATAGGTTTTGGTACTGGCCTCAATGCATTAATTACCCTTTTAGAGGCAGAAAAGCGAGCGTTAAATATTACCTATCGAGGTGTCGAGGCATACCCAATCACGGAAGTAGAATTGCAACAGCTTAACTATATTGCTGAATTACAGGCAACAGATTTTCAAGAGCAGTTTTTACAAATGCATCAGTCGCCTTGGGAGCAACACACGGCAATTACAACTCGTTTTTCATTATGCAAACAGCAAAAAGATTTTATGAAAATTGATGATGTTGCTGCCTTTAACCTTATCTATTTTGATGCTTTTGGTGCTCGGGTACAACCCGAATTATGGACCGAAGTTGTTTTTGCTAAAATGTACAAAGCCCTTAAAAATAACGGAGTACTAGTTACCTATGCAGCAAAAGGTAGTGTGCGGCGAGCCATGCAGGCTGTAGGTTTTGTAGTGGAGCGTTTGCCCGGCCCACCAGGAAAGCGCGAAATGTTGCGGGCTACAAAAAAGGAAGGGTAATTTGTAGTCAATACGTATGGCTGCTAAGTTGAAAACTTTAGCGCACATAAAATTCAGCTCCATATAGCAATAAACACTTTTAAAAGCAGTAGAAATTCCTTAGATTAGTAATGCTAAATAAGGAATATATGTGCTTGAGTATGGAGATATAATAGTTAGTAATACTTTTGAAGATAAAATTTCTACCATATTTGATTTGTTTTTTAATGCTCTGCTCTTGCGCACAAAATAACCATGAAAAGAACCTACTAGGAAAGTGGTACTGCATTGAGAACGATGGTTATACTAGAATAGAATTTTACCCTGATAGTTTAATATTTAGGGAAGTATATGCTCAAAATGTTGATTGGAAAGCAAACGACTCCATTTTTGAATTCGATTTCACCTATAAACACCCATTTACTGTAAACAAAACGAGAAAAATAATTTCACACTATGTATTGTCTAAAGAAAAAGATACGCTTTTTTGTGAGGTTCCTGTCTCGATTGGAGTAAATAATTTCACCTTTCTTAGAGCCGATAGTTATATTGATTTTTTGAGCAAAAAAAATAGAATCAAGCTTAATCTTCCCATTGATTTAAAAGTCAGGCATATTGATTTGGCTTCTGATTATGGATTCAAAATTTATATTAAAAAGGACAAAAACAGGCTCATTGGACTTACGGAGCATGGAAATTCTTTGGACTCTTTAATTTTTGATCTGAGAGAATTTGCTAATAAGTTTGACCAAACGGATCAATTCAATATGGACAAACTAAAAGACGAAATACATTTTAGAATTTTTGCGGACAAATCAATATGTGATCAACAAGTGGCCAACTTCATACAAAAAGCAAACAATACTGGAATAGAAAAAGGCTATCGCATATACGAATCAATCGAGTTGCAAAATATTGGAAATCTCAGAGGGAAGTCCATAAAAACTACAACCAATAACTAAGCGTTCGAGTGGTCGGCATGAATCAACCTAAAGATGCTGTTGACTGAACTGGCTACTTTGCCGATACTACTAGGGTTATTATACGTTTGTGTTGTTTTTTAGGAACCGTGATTACCTTGAGGGCAAGTTTTAGTAATGAATATTTTCTTAGGTTAGAATAGGTCACCCCGCTAATTTCCCTATTTGTTCTGTTATTGGTGATTTTATCAAATCAATGTTGTCGTATAGATTTGTACAAAAAGAGCCTTAAGATAGGTACTATCACTTACGTCCACTGTGGTGAAATCCCCTTTTTTTACTCGATAACGGAGTCGTTAGCACCAATCCCCCATAGATCTCGGAAACTTTAGTAAGTAGGCTAACGTAAAATTGAGTAACTTGTGGTAAGAAATTTGAATAAAAAATGAGAAATTTAACTATTTTTAAAATGCTAATTTTTAGCAACTTAATTGTACGTTAGTCAGAATTGAAAGCAACAGATAGATGATACCTAAAAAATTATTTTTTCAAAATGAGCTAGTTGCATTTCTAAGTGAATCTCAGATTGAATGGCCTAGGTCGGATTCAATTTATGAGATTCACAAAGAATTAAGAAGTGAACTGATTGACTATATACAGTCATCTATAGATTACTCGATTTTAGTTGACAAAAATGATGAAGAAGCAATGCAATACCATGTTGACAATGTAGAAATAAAATTCACTCACTTAATTAACTCTGATGAGTGGTTCATAGTTGACAATATTGACAAAAAACATAAAATACTTGCTCCAATGTTCCATCTTGAAAATATTATGGTTTGGATGCTTAAATAGAAAATAGCCAGTTCTAATAACACATGAAATTGAGATACTTAGCAATAGATAGAATTCTTTCCAAAGACGCTTTAATCAAAAGTGGAAGTAGGCTTTCAAAAGTTCTAAAGAACAAAATTTCCGAAAGAAATGAATTAACTATTGAAGAATCTAAAAAAATTGAACAGTTAGAAAAAGACCTTATAAATAACAATGTAATAAGGCTTGTATCTGTGCATACTCCAATAGAAGAATACACTCCTGTAAAATTCAATTTAGTATTTGACTATGAGAACCTTAATCAGACTGAGAATTGTGACTTAACCGTTTCGCACATTTTATATCTAAGAAATAATTATTTAAGTCAATTTCCATTGGGACACCATTGTGAAGTTTTTGTTGAATGTGAGCCAAATATCCCTGAACTGTTTGACAAATTACCAATTGACTTCTATGATTCTATAAAAATCGGAATTTGTAATAAATCTGATTGGCCAACTATCAGGTCTGAATTGGAAGATTCTAAACGGAATTTTGAAAAGTGGAAACAAGAGAATTTGAATAATAATAAAAGAGCATAACAATGTATAACAAATCATTGCCGCCTATCGGCAGGCAACGCTTGTTATACTGAACGTTAGTGGCAATCTCTCATAGACCTCAAAAACTTCAGTACGTTGGCTAACGTAAAAATGAGTAACTTGTGGTAAGAAATTTGAATAAAAAATAAAAAACTTGACTATTTTTAAAATGTTGATTTTCAATAACTTAATTTTACGTTAGTCAGAAGTAGATAAACAGCTTTGCGGTAATTAGATCGATTATTCTCCTTATATTTGCTGCGAATAAGTTTGCTATTTACCGCATATGCCAAAATACATCTATCAATATACACAATGGCCTAACTTTATTTGGAATGAAAAGAAAATTGGAAACATTCTAGGAAAAGTGAGACACCTGCAGGGTAAAATATTTGGGCAAATGAGTAGTATCGGGTTCACGCTTAAAGAAGAAACTTATTTGTCAACATTGACCCTTGATGTTTTAAAATCATCAGAAATTGAAGGAGAATTTTTAAACTATGAACAAGTTCGTTCTTCTATAGCTCAAAAATTAGGTATAGAAACTTCAGGAATGGTTCACGCTGGTAGAGATGTGGAAGGTGTTGTAGAAATGATGTTAGATGCAACTAGAAATTATGACAAAAATCTAACTAATGAAAGATTATTTGGTTGGCACGCATCGTTGTTTCCTTCTGGCTATAGTGGAATGCATAAAATTGAAACAGGGTCTTATAGAAAAGGAGAAATGCAAGTAGTATCTGGAGCTATGGGGAAAGAAAAAATTCACTTTGAAGCGCCTCATCACGAAAAGGTGCAAAAAGAAATGAATGCATTGCTTCATTGGATAAATAAGGAAAAGGATATTGACCTAGTTCTTAAATCTGCAATAGCTCACTTTTGGTTTATAATAATACATCCGTTTGATGATGGAAATGGTCGAATAGCAAGAGCCTTAACCGATTTATTATTGGCTAAATCTGAACAAAGTTCTCTTCGATTTTATAGCTTATCCAATCAAATTTTAACTGAGAAGAAAACGTATTATTCTATTTTGCAAAAAGTTCAGCACAGCACAGGGGATATTACAGAGTGGTTAGAATGGTTTTTAAACTGTTTATATCACTCATTACAAGCTACTGAATCTACACTAGAAAAAGTGTTTAACAAAGCCGATTTTTGGGAATATCATAAAGAAACTGAACTAAATAGCAGACAAAGAAAAATGCTAAACAAACTCTTAGATGGATTTGAAGGAAAATTAAAAAGTTCGAAATGGGCTAAAATCACAAAATGCTCAACTGATACTGCTCTTAGAGATATTAAAGATTTAATTTCAAAAGGAATTTTAAAACAGGAAACATCTGGAGGAAGAAGTACTAATTATGAGATGATAAAACAGCCTGATGCTCATAACTAAGCCTTGACACGGTTGGTACGAACCCACCTAAAGGCGCTGTTGACTTAATGCGTTGCCGATATGTTATACTGTCTCTTTTTATTTTATTCCTAGGGGTTTGCTATCTAGTGTTAAGTATATTTGAACAGCGAACCTGAGCGTTGTATTCAAAATTTTGAGTTGTTATTAAAGTTGCAGTTCGTAATATGTAACTCTTATTTTTTCTCCAATGACTTTGAAACTTCGTTTTTTAGTAAAGGAACCATCCTTGTAATTTAAGGTGTCAACTTTACTGGTTTTTGGTAAATCGTAGCTTAAGGAAAATGAATAATCATCTAAAAAAGCCTCGTAATCGTATTTATAATTAATGTTCTCCGCATTTTTTGGTAGTTTTGGAAACCAACTAATCTCTGTTATTTCGGCATATTCTTTACTGGACAAATTTTCGGCTTTTGTTCCTAATCCCAATCCATCGGTTACAGGGCTTAATTTTTTTATTATGCCATCGCGTAGTGATCCATTTACAATTCTGTTGATGTAAATTTTCTTAGCATAGTCAACGTAGAAGTAAGTGCTAGTTAATAATACAAGCATTGTAGAAATCCAGATTCGCTTTTTAAACGTGTTAATTTCAAACTTTCTAAATACTAATACTGCATTCCCTAAAATAATTATACCAAGAATTGAAATTCCTATCAGTTTTAAAACCTCCGTAGGTACTATCAGGGCATTGAATTTTAATTCTAATTCATCTGTCCAAATCATTAGCATAATCGTCAGCACTAATAGGTTGATAAGAATGATAGACAGATATTTTAAAGATCTTTTGAACATGTAACTAATAGTTTTTAGTGATTACGGGAGCAGCTAACACCATTCGACGCACTTTAACCACCCAAAGAAAAAAGAAGCTTAAAAACTACACAACGAATGATTAAACCTTATTCTTTTAGTACAAGCGCCAGCCAGTCTTTTAAACTTTGATATTCTGCATCGGTGAGTTTTATTTTTCTTCCTTTTGGCATTTTCTTTTTTATAAAAACTTGTTGTTGTATTAACGGTGCCAGTGAATCCATATTTTCTAAGGTGAAATTATGTAGCCGTTTTTTTCTGGCATGGCAAATAGTACACTTTCTAGTTAAGGTATTGTATGCACTTGTTTTTATGGTTTCTTGAGGTATGTTTTTTTGTAATAGGTATAACGATGTTTTACTAGTATCAATATGAAAACTAGCTAGTATAGATAGTGCGGTAATGAGTATGATTTTCATTTAATTTTGGCTTTTAAATCAACTCAAGGAAAAAAGCAAAGAAGAAGCGAGTATTGCTTTGTATTGCAAAAGCGCTGATAGGCATGTACTAATACCTACCATATCAACGCTTTTTTACAATTTTATGGGGCTTAAATTCCCTTTGTAGGGGGGGTAATGCCACCTATTCTTCTTGGTTTTCAGTATTTTCATCAACAGCTTCCATTTCTTTATGCAAGTTGTTTTCCATGATATTCAACTTTTTTAATTTTTCTTTCCATGTTTCTAACGACTGCTTGTGATTTTCAACGCGCTTTATCACATCTTTCACTAACGGATTGTCTTCAGAAGCATTAGAAAAGAATTGCAAGTTGTTTTCTAACTGACGTATCTCATTCTTACTTTCTTCAATTTTTCTTCTAATAAACGTTCTTTCGTTAGAAATGGCTCTTTCGTTATCTTCTTTGGCAAGTTCTTGAATTTTGTTACCATACTTTAATAATTCTGATTCTTGACGGTTAACGTCAAGTTTTTTAAAGATAGCATCTAAAATTTTATTGAACTTTTGATTGATATTCTTTTTGTTAAACGGTACCTGACCAATTGTTTTCCACGTTTTAACAAAGGTTTTAATGGTTGCAATATCTTTGGTTTTGTCGCCAGAAAGCTCAAAGGCTCTCAATTCTTCTAAACAAGCTTCTTTTTTTTGTAAATTTTCTACTTCTTCTTTTCGGGCTTCATTTTTAAGGGCATGCAAACGGTCAAAATAATGGTTGCAAGCGCTTTTAAACTCTTTCCATATTTTGTCTGAGTATTTACGTGGTACGTGACCAATTGTTTTCCACTCGTTTTGTATGCGTTTCATTTCTTGGGTAGCATAGTCCCATTCTTCACTATCTTTTAAAGAGATGGCTAAATCAAGCAAGGCGCGTTTTTTATCAAGATTGTCTTGTTGTTCTTTTTTGAGGTTCTTGTAAAAGGCATTTTTATTGCGATTGAATTCGCGCACCGCTTCTTTAAAAGCTGCCCATGTTTTTTCATTTACCTTTTGAGGTACTTTTCCTGCTTTAAAAAAGGCATCACGCTGTTCTTCAATTTGTTTTATTTGTTGTTGAAGTGCCCTGTGGTTACTAGCTATATGTGATCCTATTTCTTTTATACGGGCAATAATTTCTTGCTTCTTTTGCAAATTTTGCTCGTATACTAAATCTTGCTCTTTGTAATAATCTTGTCTTCGTTGGTGCAGTACCTTGGTAGCATTACTAAAAAGTTCCCAAATTTGCTCACGATGCTCTTTGCCAACCGGACCAATATCTTCTTTCCAAATTTTGTGCAAGGTTTGCAATTCACGAAAAGCCTTGTTTAAATCGGGTTCATTGGCTAAGGCTTGCGCTTTTACAACTAGTTTTTGTTTTTCTTCAAGATTGTGTTTGAAATCTAAATCACGCAACTCACGGTTCAAATGTAGAAAATCATAAAAAATTTCAATATGATGCTGGTACGTTTTCCAAACATCATTGTAGTTAGTACGGGGTATAGGCCCTGTGTTTCGCCAACGTTCTTGTAGGTCTTTGAAATTTTTATAGGTGGTGTTTATATCTTCTTCAACATTCACCAAAGACTTTAATTCTTCAATAATTTCTAGGCGACTGGCAAGGTTTTCCTTTAAACTTTTTTCTAAGCTTTTGTGATATGCATTTCGTTTATCACGATATTCATTATAAACCTCATTAAACTGTCGTTTTGTTACAGAGTTGTATTTAAAATCTATTTCGTTGCCACCATTTGCAATGAATTCTTCTTTTTTATGCTCTATAAACTCCTGAAATTTTAAATCAAACTCATATTTAATGCCTTCAACATGCTTTTTGATGGCTTGTACTTTTTCATTCTTAACCAGCTTCTGTAGTTCACCTGTCAAATTTTCTATTGACATGGAATGGTAATCCAAAATAGGGATTATATGTCGGTCCTCATTATCGGTGTCTTCGGCGTCCTCGGCATTGTTTTCGTCAATTTCGTCGAGTACTTCGGTATCACTGTCATCGGTACTTTCCTCTTCTTTTTTAGAAGTTGCCGTGCTTTCAGCAACTACAACTTCAGGAGCTTCTTCGCTAGCCTCAGCATTATTTTTGGGTGCAACTGGCGATTCCTGTGTTACTTCTTCACTGGTTTCTTCCGCTGGAATATTTACCGTTTCTTCAACTACTTCCGTAATTTCATGAGTAGTAGTTTCTATTGATGCTTCAGTTGCTGATGTCTCAACAGTTTCAGGTGTTGCTACTTCAATTTCACTTTCGATATCTGCAGTTGTTTCGGCTATTGTATTTTCGCTGGTCGCTGCTGCTTCAGACGGTACGGTTTGAGCTTCATCAGTTGCTTCAGAAGTGATAGCACCCTGTACCGCTTCATTCGTTATTTCAGTACGTGGTTCTGAACTAGCGTTTTCGTTGTTTTCATTCGTTACTAAATCTTCGTTTAGTTTGTTTTCTTTCTCCTCTGACATGCCTTGTTTATTGATTTTGCAATGAAATTGCTAATGTTAAGATAGTAACAACCTTTTTAATGGCAAAAATTATAGCCGATTTCTTTGTTAAGACTTTTATTGAACTTAGGTGTTATCGAACACATATGTTTTTTTCTGTGCGTAATTTAATTAGTGTCGTCAAATATTCCATATGCTCCATGCTTTTTCTGCTTGTAATTCTAACATTCTGTGTCCGTTACATATTGCTGCTCCTTGAGTTTCTCCTTCTTGTAAAAAGGCTGTTTTTTCTGGGTTGTAAATTAGGTCAAAAAGCAAATGTTTTTCGGTGATATGTTGGTAGGGTATTGCTGGCTTCTGTTCTATATTGGGGTAGGTGCCTAAGGGTGTGCAATTTACTAAAATTAGATATTCTGAGAGCACCTCATTATCAATATTTTTATACGATAATTGATTTTTGTCAGGGCTTCGAGATACTAATTTGTGGGCAATACCTAAGGTTTCAAAAACATACGCAACAGCTTTTGATGCGCCCCCAGTACCTAAAATAAGGGCTTTTGTGTGGTGTTTTTGTAAAAAATGGGCGATAGACTGTTGAAAACCGTATGCATCGGTATTGTATCCTTTCAATCCGGTTTTTGTGAACTTGATGGTATTTACAGCACCAATTTTTTCAGCTTCAATATCCAATTCGGTCATGAAGGGTATAACGTCTTGTTTGTAGGGAATGGTGACATTCAAGCCTTTTATGTCGTTATTTTCGCTTAAAATGGTTTCTAATTCGGCAATATGCTGAAGGTCAAAATTTTCATATGAATAGTTATCAAGAGACAAACCAGCGAATTTTTTGGTAAAATAGCCTCTTGAAAATGAGTAGGAAATGTTTTTTCCTATTAAACCAAACCTACATTTTTTCTTTTCTTTTTCCATACCAATCTAAGCCCAATAAAATACTAATTCCGAAAATAACAAAGAATATGCCCCACCAAGTCTCTACTTGGGTGAAATCCGGAAAAAATCGTTCATAGTTACTAATAATTTTTTTTCCGTTAGAATCTACTAAAATACTACCTGCTTCGTCGGTTTTGAAAATGGTTTTTTTCCATGGCCAAACGACGCCCAAAGAGCCTGTTATAAACCCTATAATTACAGCTGTGGTTATATGTTTGAATTTTTTTAGTACATAACTCAAAATGTGTGATAGGCTTACCAAACCAACTGTTGAGCCTGCTGTGAAAACTCCTAATATAACAAGCGTATTTAATCGTTTTTCGTTGGATGTGAAACTAAAATCACCTTTAATGACCTCGGCAAGGGTATCGTAAAGAGCGTTTACCGAATCAACCAACAAAAGGACGTAATTGCCTAGTAAAATTAAAATAAAAGAGCCTGACAACCCGGGTAATGTCATGCCTGAAACACTTATCATTCCGCATAGAAATATGAATAGGAGGTTGTCGTTTTCTTTGGCAGGGTTGAGGAAACTTATTGAGATACCAACTATAAGGCCAATAATACCCGCAATGATGGTTTTTTTGTTCCAGTGTTTAAAATCTTTCGATACGTAGTATATAGAACCTAAAATCATTCCAAAGAAAGCTGCCCATACGTATAGTTCTTTCGTTTGTAAAAAGTAGTCAAGTATTTTAGATACGCTGAAATAGCTTACCAACATACCAAAAATGAGTAGCGTTAAAAACGACCCATTGATATAGCGATAAAAACTCTTAAATCTACCTGTGAATAATAATTTAAAGGCTTTTTTATTAATTTTTTGAAGCGAATAAATGAACTCTTCATAAAACCCACCTACATAGGCAACAATACCGCCCGACACACCGGGCACTTTATTTGCAGCGCCCATGCAAAGACCTTTAATAACCAGAAAAAATTTATCCGATAGCGACCTTATATCGTTCATATATGTGTTTGCTTATTTTTTTGTGGCTATTTTTTCCAGTATAAAAATAAGAGAAAAACCAATGATGGCAAGAATGATGGCTAATACAAGTTGATTGTCTCCTGCAAAATGTAAGGGAGAAACATTCATTTCATCAATTGTAATGATTTTTTTACCAATAGTTTTTGTTTCAAGTATTTCTTTCCAAGGCCAAATTTTTGGTAAAGAACCTAATATAAAGCCTGTAAGAACGGCAAGAGTAGCATTTTTGTAGTTTTTGAACATCCATTTTAATAAACGAGCAAAACTCAAAAGACCAAAAATAGCACCAAGGCCAACGGTAATAATAATTTTTATGTCTTTTTCATGAACAGCATCTAATATGGTTTTGTACGAGCCTAGTAATACCAAAATAAAGGCACCAGAAATACCCGGTAAAATCATTGCGCAAACGGCAAGAGCTCCTGATAAAAAAAGATAGGGTAGACTGTCACTATTTTCATTTGGCGGCAAGGTGGTAATGAAATACGCTATTGCTGCTCCAATCACTAACATAATAACCGTAGCATAGTTCCATTTTTCAATGGCTTTGCCCACAAAATAGATACTAGCTGCTACCAAACCAAAAAAGAACGACCAAAGTAAAATGGGCTGGTTTTCTAGCAGCCAACTTACCAAAGTGGCTAGAGAAAAAAGACTGATAAAAATACCAATAAATAGTGCTAGTAAAAAGTTGCCATTCAATTGGTTCCAAAAGGCTTTAAAACCTTCCTGTTTCCAGGTTTTAAAAGTGGCAAGATTAACATTGTTTATTGAAGAAATTAGTTCTTCATATATACCCGAAATAAATGCAATTGTACCTCCTGATACGCCAGGGACCACATCGGCAGCTCCCATGGCTATTCCTTTAAGAGTAATGAATACGTACTGAATAAGACTTCGATTTTCCATAGATTAAAGAAAGCAAAAATAGTTCTTTTATCTGGAAGACTTTTTAATTCCGGTAATGATATCTAAAGTCCAGGGTAAATCTGCATATTGAGGAAATGCTTCTTTAAATATAAAAAGTTTATCCATATTGTTTTTTAGGGCATCAATAAGGGCAATACGGGCATTTATTTTGTCCCCAATAGATAGCTGTAAACCGGCGATTTTATACCGTATTTCGGCATTTTCAGGATAGAACTGTTTGCCTTGAGATAATATTTGAATAGCAGCGTTCGTATCTTCGTTTTTATGCGCAACATCAGCCCACATCAACCATGTATCTAATTCGTAGTTGCCTAAATCAACAGCTTGCTTAAACGCATAATACGCTTGGTCATATTGCTTTAAAGCGGTATTTATTTTTGCGCATTTTTTCCAATATTGTGGATTTTCTCCATCAATATTAAGTGCTTTATTGATATAATAAAGTGCTTTTTGGTAGTTGTGGGTGTTAAAATAAAAATTGGTGATAGCAAGCCAACCTTTGTCTAACATTGGGTCTTCATGCACGGTTTGGTAATAATAAAACTTGGCTAGTTCATTATTTTTTAAATGCTCATGGCATTTTCCAATACGTAAAAATGCATGTGCCGTAGGGTCTTCTAGTTTAATGGTGGTTTCATAATTTTCAATGGCATCGAGGTATCTTCCCATTTTTTCTAAAACGTTGCCTTTTTCAAAATAAGCCCCAATAAAAGTGTCGTCGGCTATAATGGCAAAATCAAAGGCAGTAAGTGCCTCTGGGTACATTTTTTTTTCTAAATATTGTTTTCCTAGCTGATGCCAAGCAACTTCGCAATACGGGTTATTTTCTAAATACTCATTTAAATAACTTATTGCGCCATCAAAATCTTCTAAAAATTCAAAGCAATAAATCACATTGTACAAGGCAGAGTAATCTTGCTCGTCATAATGCACGCATTTTATAAAATTATCTTTGGCGAGTTTAAAATCGTCAATAAATAAATACTCCATGCCTAATAGAGCGTAGATGTCGTAAGCATCATCAGTAAGTTCTAACGCTTTGTTTAAAAGCTTAATCGCCGCATGGTGGTTGTCTTTTTTAGAATAAATATTTGCTCGCTGAATGTAAATTTCTTCGTTGCTACTATTTAAGAGTTGTAGTTTGTCAAGCAACTTCTCAGCTGTATCAAGCCTGTTTTCAAAAACGAGTACTTCAATGTTTAGGAGTTTGATCTCAATAGCATCGGGGTGTTGTTGCAGACCAATTTTAATCGCCTTTTTTGCTAAAGCAATTTTGCCATTATTTAAATAATGGTGAATAATATCTTCAAAATCCTCCGCGTCAAAAAAGTAGATATCATCTGTCTTGAGCATGGATTCAAACTTGGATATTGGTCTGCTAGGTCTTTCGTTTGATTCTAATGCCATAGGAACGATTTAGTTTAACTATGGATTTAAAAGTAGTCTTTTGCGATCACTTTTATTTCTAAGCTGGGGCAATATTATTAACAAATTAGTTAACAACTTATTGTGGCAAACTGTCAAGAATTTCAATAATGAGCTCGCAACCACTTGTTATTTCGGCAGTTGAAATGGTTAGCGGAGGGGATATACGTACTGCTTTGGGCTCAAATAAAAGCCAAAATAATATCAATTGGCGTTCAGCGCATTTCAAGATAAGGGCATTGGTAATAGCTTCATCTTTCATAATAAGGGCAAGCATTAGCCCTTTTCCTCTTATTTCTGTTATTAAAGGATGTTGCAGTAGTTTTCTAAATAAAATTTCTTTTTCGAGGGTTTCAGCAATTAGGGTTGTTGTCGTTAGCTCTTTTAGGGTAGCTAAAGAGGCAGCAGCAATTACAGGGTTACCACCAAAAGTAGTGATATGTCCTAGTTTTGGGTTGTCTTGCAGGCAATTCATCATAGTTTTTGATGCTGTAAAAGCACCTACCGGAAGCCCAGAAGCCATGCCTTTACCCATGACCAAAATATCAGGAATACACTGGTAATGTTCAAAAGCAAATAGCTTGCCCGTTCGACCAAAACCAGGTTGAATTTCATCTAAAATGAGCAGTGCACCAACCTCAGTACATCGTTTTCTAAGCTGTTGTAAATAGTCATTTTGAGGAAGTATAAACCCGGCACCACCTTGAATAGTTTCAAGCACCACCGCAGCGGTTTTTGTGGTTATTTTTTGCAAATCGGGTAGGGCATTAAATTGAATAAACGACACATCAGGTATCAGTGGTCTAAAAGCAGCCTTTCGTTCTTCAAACCCCATAATACTTAGGCTTCCCATTGTATTACCGTGATATGCATGATGGGCTGCTATAATTTCTGAGCGGTGGGTAAAACGCCTGGCTAGTTTCATGGCACCTTCAATAGCTTCGGTACCTGAGTTTACCAAATAGGTGGTTTCTAATGGAGCAGGGAGTAGGCTTGCTAATAATTTTGCGTAGTCTACTGCTGGTTTTTGTACATACTCGCCATACACCATCACATGCATATATTGCTCCGTTTGTTTGCGGATTGCTGCTACAACTTTTGGATGACAATGGCCTAAGCTACAGGCTGATACTCCCGCAACAAAATCTAAATGGGCTTTACCTGCCGTATCGTAAATGTAACTTCCCTTGGCATGAGATACTTCCATCGCTAGGGGATGCGGTGTTGTTTGTGTCTGATAGTGTAAAAAGTCTTTTTTCATATGAAATGTACTAAGACTTGTCTTTATTGGTTTGTTTTTACTTTCTTCACCTTTGGCCGTTCTTTGGGCGTTGTAGTCTGCGTGTTTGTTGAAGGCGGAATTTTATTTACTGGGTCGTTCGGATTTTTACTCCGTTCTTCCTCTTCTGCATCAATATCAATAGGGTGGTCAATACCCCTAATTACGGGTAATATAATACTGTTGTCATCCGCGTCAAAAATATCCTCTTTTGTTGCAATACGTTCATCACCACGCCAAATAAAACCTTTTAATTTTCTACTTTCTAAAGGCAGTTCTGCTTCTGGAAAAATATCACCATCAGGGTCTTTAATAAAGGTTAGATTTTCAATCTCATTGTTAGCCAAAGTAATGCGTATAGCACTGCTAATTGTTTTGTTAATACCGATGAGTTCATCATCACTGTTGTACATATAGTAAAGTACTTCGGTGTTTTTGTCTAAATCTATAATTCTGAGGTCGTTGTCTTTAAATTGCCCGTATAGGTTGATGCCTTTGGCTTGATTATATCCTGTTTTGCTAATACTGTCTAACGAGATTATAAAAGCATTGTTGAGTACTTTTAGTGAATCAAGCTTTTCAGTTTTTAAATTAGAGATGATATGAATACTATCGCCCGTCATTTGGTTTACACCGTTCCACAGTATGGGTCTCTTTATAAGTTGTGTAACACCTGTTTTTTCTTCGGAGTGAATAGAGTCGCATTTGCCACTCAGGTCGGTTTTGAAAATTTTAGCATTTCTAAAAGCACGCAAGACACGTTCTTTGGGTTTGCCTGTAATCATTAAGGTGTCACCATGAATATACAAGGAGTCTTTTTCTACTAGGCTAATGGTAACCGCTCTTTTTGTTGCAAAAACAGAATCTTTAGCCTTAAAAACCTCTGCATAATGAGCACGTATGATGGCTTTGTTAATGGTGTCAGTAACCGTAATGTTATTGGTTGCCGAAGCAAATTCTTTCGCTTTATTGAAATAAACACTATCCCCTTCAATTATGCGATTGTTATAATCAATACGGGTATTTTTTATGCCATAGCCACTTTCTATTTTGGTGTCATAAAAACCACGTTCGCAATAAATTTTGTAGGCTTCACCTGTTATGGTGGAGGGCCCGTACATGTAGGCATTTTTTGAGGTGGTGTAATAATCTAATTGCTCAGAGTCTAAAATGTATTGAGGGTTGTCAATATGTACACTATCTAAAAATTGGTATTTTTTTATTTCCATAAAATACCGACCAATTTCACTCGTCAATGTATTGGCTGAATCTATAACGGTACCAAAATCTTGATAATAGGCTTGTTGATTTTCACGATCAAAACGTAGGGTATCTGTTGTTAATTGTACGCTGCCTGCTTCTGAGGTTTGACTATCAAGAATTACATTTTCGTAGGCTTTAGCGAGTTTTGAATTACCATCATAATCAATTTTTCCGCTAGTCATTTCTATAGAATCACCTTGTTGTAGTCTAATATTACCAATGGCTTTTAATCGGTTTTCATTGAGATAAAAGATCGCTACATCACACCACAAATCGGCACCCTGATGTTCAAATTGTACCTGTTGCGTTTCGTCTTTAGTAAAAATAAAAGCGCCAGGATATTGTATTTCGTCTTTGGTTAAGTCGCCACCATAAACAATGTTGATTTGTTTAACTACAGTGGTATCTTTTTCTGTTTCCTTTGCCGCAGTCTGAGCGACTGCTAAGGCGGTGCAAAAAAGAAATGCGACCAATAAAAGTGTTTTTTTCAATGGTATTGAATTTTGTCCAAAAATAGGATTTTTTAATTGAACTCGTCTTGGCTTTTTGTTTGGAACCGTGAATTATGCCTTTTGTCTTGTAATGCAGTCATTTTTTTGCATGATCATAACTAGGAAACTAAAAAAATACAAAAATAGGGTGAAACATGTGTAAAGCGAGTTTAAAATTTTGTGCTGAATCATATATGCATAAATTGTGTATTTACCATGGGTTACAAACTAAGCAAAGCCACCTTTTTGGGGTGGCTTTGTTTAAAATAAGAATGCACAAAGAGATTATACACGCTTTATGATATAATTTCTAAAGGAGGTGTTGTTTTCCAGTTGCCTCGTGTGAAATCTGGAAATTGTTGTGGCATGCCGCCTTGAGCAACCGAATGTTCACTCAATACGCCAACGGCACTCCAATAGCATCCTTCGTAAACATTTTGATCTAGTGGAAGTCCTTTATGTAAACATTCTACAATACGATACATCATAAGACCATCCATACCACCATGGCCACTATCTTTGGCTACCTGATTTAGTCTCTTATATAGTGGGTGATCGTATTTTTCATAAATCTTCGCCAGTTGTTCGCCTTGCGCCCACTGGTGATGGTTTTTTGTAGCTCCTTCTACGCCACCTTCTAGGGCAATACGTGTTGGGAAACCTGCTAGTATACCTTTTGTTCCTTGTATTAAATTATGACGCGAATAGGGGCGTGGGCTAGTTTCGTCCCATTGTACCATAATGGTTCTGCCTAAATGTGTTTTAACAATGGAGGTGTTTAAATCACCACCTTTATAATCGAGCTGATTCCATTTGTGATCTGCAGGATAGTTCTTTTCTGCGTATAATTTTCTGCCACGAGCTGGGGTAGAAAAAGATACCAAAGAAGAAAAATTATCTTCAGTTCTAGCTAAATTCATGTATTGCGCTACAGGACCTAAGCCATGTGTAGGGTATAGGTTACCATTTCTATGAGCATAATGCGGTGTTCGCCATGAACCTGTACCCCGTTCTTGCTCTTCCATTTGAAAACGCAGTTCGTGAATATAGGCAGCCTCTGCATGTAAAGGCTCACCTATTACACCAAGACGAACCATATTAAGGTACATTAACTCTTCTCGGGCATAGTTCACATTTTCCATCATCATACAGTGCTTGCCCGTAGCTTCAGAAGTGTCAACAATATTCCACATTTCTTCAAGCGATAATGCTAAGGGTACTTCGCAAAAAGCATGAGCACCACTTTTCATAGCTTCAATAGCCATGGGTGCGTGGTTTTTCCAATTGGTAGCAATGAATACTACATCAGGTTTAACCTCTTTAAGCATGGTTCTCCATTTATTCTCCTCTCCAGAATAAACAGCGATGTTTTTATGTTGTTTTCCACCGCCAATTTTTTTTGATTCTGCAGCCCATTTTTTTGCATAATCATCGTATAAATCACATACAGCAACAACCTCAGTGCCTGGTAAGCTTGAAAAGAATTTAAGATGCCCTGGTCCACGTGCTCCAACACCGATAAATGCTGCACGAATTTTTTCTATTTTGGGCGCAGCAAAACCACCCATATATTGGTGTGCCAATGGTCGCTCAGTATACGCAGTATTTTGAGCCATCATCGGAGTCATGCTTATAGCTGCACTCGCTAATGAGGTTTTTTTAATAAAATTTCTTCTGTTAATGTTTTTCATAATGTTATTCTTATTCAGTTATGAAGGAGGAAGCGGGCAATCCTTCTTTATTATACAACGAGCCTACAATATAATCTTTCCATCCATATCTTACATATTTTGGGTCAGAAATTTTTTTTGATGACACCTCAATACTGTTGTTTACTATGGTTGCCGTCGCCTTAACAAATTGTTTGTCTGCTCCTGCAATTTCAAATCCTGACAGGGTGTTCTTTGCCATTAAACCACTACCTATATGGTCAAATTCAATATATATTTTGTTGTCAACAATACCATGTGATTTGTATAAAGGACCGGAGGGTACAATGTCTTTTTTATAATCATTGGCCAAAGCCAAACGAGCTAAGCGATCGCCTACATCTTGTTTGTTACCTGGATGAATGCTTTTTTCTAGGCCAATATCCATCGTAATAGCCATACCTGTTTTTGGCGTTTTTAAGCTTTTTCTTTGAGCATCACGTAGGGCAGGAGATTTTTCATTGCCATAGGTATAGGGGGCAATTTGCACAAAGTAGAAAGGGAAATCATTTTGCCATCTTTCTCGCCAATCTTCAATCATTCCGGGGAAGAGTTTTAAATATTGCTGTGCCCTACCAACATTACTTTCTCCTTGATACCAAATGGCACCTTTAAGGGTGTAGGGTATTAAAGGATTAATCATTCCGTTGTATAAAACACTTGGTGTATGAGAGTTTAAGCTATCACGGTTCGTGTTGGTAGTCAGTTGAGCTACCTCTTTTTTAAACTCATTTAAAGATGTTAGTTTTTCTTTAGACATCCAAGATTCTACGGGAGTACCTCCCCAGCTACTTGAAACAATGCCAATTGGTATGCCTAGTTTTTTATGTAATTTGCGAGCAAAAAAATAGGCGGTGGCACTAAATTTATTCGCATCTTCAGGGCGGGTTATTTTCCATTCACCTGTGAAATTCGTGGTTGGCGTAGGTTCAATAGCTCTAGCAACATCAAAAAACCGAATAGTAGGGTAGTTGGCAGCAGCAATTTCTTCTAGGTGATTGTTGACGGGTTCTTTGGGTAAAAAACCTTCAAGGGGCATCTCCATGTTTGATTGCCCTGATGCTAACCAAACCTCACCAATTAAAACATCGGTAAGTACAATAGTACTGTCTTTGGTCGTAATGTTGATGTCATATGGGCCACCAGCTTTGGGGGTTTTTAGTTTAAGTTTCCAATTGCCCATATTATCTGCTTGAGCATGTGCTTTTTCGCCCCAACTTGTTGTTATTACAATGTTGTCAGTACCATTGTAGGTACCCCAGAAAGAAACGTTGTCTTTTTGCTGTAATACCATGTGGTTGGAGAAAAGCGGATTTAACTGGAGTTCTTTTTTAGCAGATGGTGTACAGGCCGTAAAAAGAAAGCAAATGATGAGACTGTAAATGATGGGAAATGGTATTTTTTTCATTGGTTGTTCAATTTTTATGGAAAATAGAAAAAGTTACTGTGGGTTTGGTATTATACGCCAAATTGTTGCAAATGATGGTCTAAATGTTTTGAAAACATGGTATTCCATTCCTTTTCAGAAAGCGCACCAAAGGCATGTGATTCTTTGCCATTAAAATGTGTTGCACCCAATTGTTGCGTTTTTTTTAGGTGCTCAGTTAGTCTGGCTTTTTCTTGCTCAAAATCACGTTGATCAGTAATTAAGAACATTGGTGCAGTTTTGTTGTTCTTTTTATAGGGTTTGGGGCCAACCACAATGGGTTTTACAAACAGTTTAAACATCAATTTTTTAAACCCTGTGGTTTTTGGATGCTTATCGGTATATATCAATTCATAGGCTACATTACAATGGGCTAACATTTGCGCAACATTCATTTTTCCCCATTTGGGTTGGGTATTGGCTTGTAGTTGATGAATGCGATCAATGGTTTCTTGCGTTTCTTTTTCTTCAAATAGATTTTTCCAACTCATGATGTTATTTTTATAACTACAAGATATTGATTTTTTGCGAAGTATGATGGCAAGTATAAACACAAAAAAATCCGTTACTGCTAACGGATTTTTTTTATTTGAATGCTAGTAAACTACTAACGATGTATCGTTTGTGTGCGGTCAGGGCCAACAGATACCACTTTGATCGGCACTTCAAGTTCTTTTTCTAAGAAGTCGATATATGCATTTAGCTCTGCTGGAAACTGGTCAGGAGAAGTCATTTTTGTTAAGTCTTGCGACCATCCTTTTAACTCTGTATAAATGGGCGTTACATTTTCTGCCTCTATATTATAAGGAAGGTGTGTAATAGTTTTTCCTTTGTAATTGTATGCGGTACATACTTTAAGTCTTTTGAATCCGCTTAAAACATCACCTTTCATCATATTTAATTCGGTAACTCCGTTTACTTGAACAGCGTATTTTAAAGCTACTAAATCGAGCCATCCACATCTTCTTGGGCGACCTGTGGTTGCACCAAATTCATGACCTACACGCCCCATAGTTTCTCCGTCTTCATCAAAAAGTTCGGTAGGAAAAGGACCACTACCTACACGGGTGGTGTAGGCTTTAAAAATTCCTATTACATCACCAATTTGGTTTGGGGCAACCCCTAAACCTGTACAGGCACCAGCAGCCGTAGTATTTGATGAGGTTACGAAGGGGTAGGTGCCAAAATCAATATCAAGTAGCGACCCTTGTGCGCCTTCGGCTAATATTTTTTTTCCTTGTTTTTGGGCTTGGTAAAGATATTCTTCACTGTCAATAAACGTTAGCGCTTTGAGCTCTTCAACAGCAGCAAAGAATTGAGACTCTAATTCATTAAGGTCATATTGAATATCTACGTCGTAGAAATCAATCATTGTTTCATGCTTATTGGCAAGCGTTCTGTATTTTTCTTTCCAATTATCAAGTTCTAAGTCTCCAATACGCATACCGTTTCTACCAGTTTTGTCCATATACGTTGGGCCAATACCTTTTAGTGTAGAACCTATTTTGGCTTTTCCTTTTGCCGTTTCTGATGCAGCATCTAGCAAGCGATGGGTAGGAAGAATTAAATGGGCTTTTCTCGAAATTAATAAAACAGATTTGATATCCAAATCAAATGCTTTTAGGGCATCTAGTTCTTTTTTGAAAATTACAGGGTCTATAACAACTCCATTACCAACCACATTCATGGCGTTTTTTCTGAAAATTCCTGATGGAATGGTATGTAGTACATGTTTTATCCCGTCAAATTCTAGTGTATGACCTGCGTTTGGCCCACCTTGAAATCTAGCGATGATATCGTAATCTTTGCTCAGTACGTCAACTATTTTCCCTTTTCCTTCGTCGCCCCATTGTAGGCCTAACAATAAATCTACTGCCATTAATATTTTTGCTTAGTTGTTTGTGTTTTCTTTTTTGTTTTTGGTACCATAAAAATAAAGAGAATGGTTGCTGATTTTTATATCAAATACCTCTTCAATTGTTTTTTTTATCGATTGTATACGAGGGTCACAAAACTCCATTACTTCACCTGTATCGGTTAAAATAACGTGGTCATGCTGACGGTCAAAATAAGACTTCTCATATTGTGCTTGGTTCTTGCCAAACTGATGCTTACGTACTAATTTACAATCCATAAGAAGCTCTATGGTATTGTATAGGGTAGCTCTACTTACGCGATAATTTTTGTTTTTCATATTGATATAAAGTGATTCTATATCAAAATGGTCGTCACTCTCGTAAATTTCTTGGAGTATCGCGTAGCGTTCAGGTGTTTTTCGATGTCCGTTTTCTTCTAAGAAAGCAGTGAAAACGTTTTTTACAATCTCTTGATTTTTATTTGTACCCATAACGGAATTTGCTAGTCAATTTACAAATGTAATGCTAAATTATGTGTATTTGAAACCTGTTTTATCAACATTATAATGAACATTTTAACCTTATTAGCGTATTAGGCTATGCCAAGGTAGCCTAGAAGCTTGCTAAAGTGCGGCTGCGTGTTGATATAATTTGAAGAAAGATACTTTTGAGCGGTTAAAAAAATGAACAACTTTTTTACTCGCAAATTATGCCTTTTTCACTTTAATTTATCATCGTTGCGTTCGGGAGCTATGGCTATGTAACAAAAAAATAACTTCATTATGGTATAAGAGTCCGAAATTGTCGGTTTTAAACAAAGGTCACCACAAGTTCAAAGTATAGCTTTCTTTTTATGGGCTATAGTTCAGTTTAAAAAAAATTATATTCTGGTTACTTTATCAATACCATTTATTTTTTTTAAGCGGGTAATTAGTTGGTTGAGAATTGAGTTATTTTTGACCACAACTGTAATGCTACCTATAAACGTTCCACCATCTGTGCTAAAGTTAATATTACGAATGTTTACGTGCATATTACCTGAGATCATTTCGGTAATTTCATTTATAAGACCTAAGTTGTCAATACCAGTAAGTTTTATTTCTGATTTAAATTCTTCTTGCGAAGAATCTATCCATTTGGCATTTATAATGCGATAGGCGTAATTGGATTGTAATTGAATAGCATTGGGACAGTTTTTTTTATGCACTTTTATGCCCTCACTTACGCTAACAAAGCCAAAAACTTCATCGCCAGGTATGGGATTACAGCAGGGAGATAGTTTGTAATTAAGTTTTTCTTCTTCTTTGCCAAAAACTAAGACGTCATATTTGGAGGTAATCTCCTCTTTATTAATCTCTTCAGGTGCAGGATTTCGCCTAATCTTGTTTTTGAAGAAGCTAATGAAAGCATTGTTGTACGAAGAAGCGAAATCTTTAATGAGTTGATTGTCGATTGCGCCGATACCAACTCGGTAAAATAAATCTAAACTGGTTTTTAGTTTAAAGAAACTAACCATTTTGTTTATGGTGTCTTCGTTGAGATTTATTTTTTGCGATTTTAATTTTCGTCGCAGCACTTCTTTGCCATCAAGGGCAACCGCTTTCTTTTCTTCTCGTAACGAAGATTTAATTTTAGATCTAGCTTTGGCAGTAGTAGCATAGTCAAGCCAGTTTTGATTGGGTTTGGCTTGGTCTGAAGTTATTATTTCTAATTGATCGCCACTTTTTAAAGTAGTGTTTAAGGGTACGAGTTTGCCATTCACTTTAGCTCCTCTGGTACGCATACCTACTTCGGTATGAATGCTAAAAGCAAAGTCTAAAGGCGTAGCGCCTTTTGGTAAAGATTTTAATTCACCTTTTGGGGTGAAAACAAATATTTCTTTTGAATATAGGTTCAGTTTAAATTCCTCAACAAAATCTACAGCATTAGCGGTTGAGTTTTCTAATGCTTCTTGCAGTTTGTTTAACCAAATTTCAATGCCTTGTTCTTTTTGATCGCCATGTTTGTATTTAAAATGAGCAGCATATCCTTTTTCGGCAATTTCATGCATACGTTCACTACGAATCTGTACTTCAACCCACCTGCCTTTTGGTCCCATTACGGTGATGTGTAAGGCTTCGTATCCTGTTGATTTCGGTGAAGAAATCCAATCACGTAAGCGAACGGGGTTAGGAGTGAAATAATCGGTAACTATAGAATAGATTTTCCAAGCTAAGAATTTTTCGTTTTTTGGGTCAGATTTATAGATAATGCGAATAGCAAATTTGTCATATATTTCATCAAAAGTGACATTTTGCACTTTCATTTTCTTACGAATGGAGAAAATGGATTTCATTCTACCTTTGATGGTATAATTCATATTTTCCTTGGTAAGCGCTTTATCAATGATTCCTGCAAAAGTATCTATATAGTTTTGCTGATCTTCTTTAGAATCTTCAATTTTTTCATAGATATCTTTGTAAACCTCAGGCTCTGTATATTTAAGACTAAGGTCTTCTAATTCTGTTTTAATGTTATATAAACCAATACGGTGAGCTAAAGGCGCATAAATATATAAGGTTTCCGACGCTATTTTTACTTGCTTATACTCAGGCATAGCATCCATGGTGAGCATATTGTGGTACCGATCAGCAATTTTGATGATAATAACCCGAACATCATCATGAAGGGTAAGCAACATTTTTCGGAAATTTTCCGCTTGTTGCGAGATATTCATGTCTTTTTTAAGGTGCGATATTTTTGTAAGTCCGTCTACAATTCGAGCAACCGTTTCGCCAAACATACGTTCAATATCATCTAAGGTATAGTCGGTGTCTTCAACCACATCATGGAGTAGGGCAGAGGCAATTGAGGTAGCGTCAAGTCCAATCTCTGAAGCTACTATTTTTGCAACGGCTATAGGATGAAAAATATAAGCTTCTCCTGATTTTCGGCGCTGATCCTTATGTGCATCAACAGCAATTTCAAAAGCAGAACGTATCAAAACCTTATCCTCATCCGTTAAGGTTTGATAGCTAATGCGAAGCAGTTCTTTATACTGCTTGGCAATTTCTTTGTTTTCTTCTTTTATCGCTGCTTCCGTCATCATACACTAAAATTACCATAATATTAAACAGTATACAACAAAAATCATACCTGAGACTATGTATATTCGTTGTATTACATGATTCTAAAATTAGGGGTTCTTGGTTAAATTTACTAGTAACGCTTATACTTTTCTGCATGAATAAGGTAATTGTAGATAACAATTTTTGGAGTTGTTAGGAGCCTCAAATTTATTCTGGGTATTTGAACTTAATTATTAGGAGTTGTAGTACAATAACATACGCTATTTTTTTGTGTTTAGCACAGTGTCATTATAGTTGGCTTTGCTAAGGCTTTGCGAATAGGTTTATGCAACAAGGATTTTTTACTGGATGAACTATTTAAGAACAGAAAGGTTTTTAAAAGGCATAAAATTTCGTCAAAAAGCAGGTGTAAATGAAAAAATAAATATGTTTGTTAAAATTGGTGTTAAAAATGTCAAGCAATTTAAAGCCAATACTACATTGAACTACTTTTGTTTAGATTTTGAGACCAAAGTGAAACACCACACCCATAAATATTATTCCTTAAAGCTATTACTTACTTTAGTACTTGCACTTGTTTTTAATAATCAATCAAGCGCAAGTTTTAAGCAAAAATATAGTGATGTAAATACCACTTCAGCACATCTTTTGAATGCAGCTAATTCTTCAACTTTTCTGCTTATTGGGGATGTGAATTTTGATGAGTTTGAAGCTGAACAGGAAGATTTTGAGGATGATTTTTTGACCGCTTTTTTACGTAGGAATAGCTTTAGTGATAAAGGCTTTTTTCATAAAAATGCTAGTCTTACATCAATTTTGTTTTCTTCGAACAAAAAGCGGTATTATATCTGGTACTGTCAACTAAAAATTCACTGTTAAGAGCATTATTTATCAATTATGCTTCTGCTTTTTTTACTAAATTTTAAAATAGTACAAGTACCTAATTGATTTAGATTGGCGTTCTGCCAATCTTTATATCTTCTATTCAATTTAAATAACAACACAGTGAAACATATATTAATTCTACTGTTCATAGTTCCTATGGCAGTATGTAGTCAACATAGTACAGATGAAAGTCATAGTTCATGGAATGCTGTAATAGTAGATTATTCCATAAACAATAATTTTTATCTAAAGAATGAAACACATTTTAGAAAAACTAATTTTTTAAAAGACTGGCAGCAGTTTTTAATACGGCCTTCTTTGCATTATAAGTATACTCAAAATGTTGATTTTTCGGTGGGCTATAGCTTTATAAAAAGCTATAGGGAAGCATATAATTTTAATGAAAATAATGTTTGGCAGCAAGTGTTACTATCACATGCGTCTGGTGCATCAAAATTTAAACATAGATTTCGGTTTGAGCAGCGGTTTATTCAACATATAACGCAACTTTCTAATGCTAATTTCTCTGCTGATGGTACTGATTTTTTTATGCGTTTTCGGTATCGGTTTACTTGGCAAGCTCCCTTGTTTAAAATTGCCGATACAAAATCTTTAAATGCAGTAGCTTTTGATGAAATATGGTTACATACCGACAAAGGGATTGTGCCAAAAGCACTAAATCAAAACTGGTTTTACTTGGGGCTGTCGTATCAAATTTTCAAAAATACCAACCTAGGAATCGGTTATATGAGTGCCTATGCGCCGGTGCACACCGATAATTTTAACAGTAATCATATTTTACAAACAACATTAAAATATCACATAAAATAAAAGGAAATGAGAAATACTAAACATATACTAGCACTAGTACTTTTTGGTGTCTTGTTGACATCATGTCTAAGTAATAATAAAACTGAAAGTAAAAATGGTAGAAAAAAAAGCGATTCATCGGTAGCAATTAAAGCCGAAGAACATTGGAGTTATGAAGGGGAAACGGGACCAGAACATTGGGCTGATATTGTAAAAAACTCATCTTGTGGCGGTGAATTTCAATCGCCAATAAATATTTTGAGCGACGATGCCGTATTGAATGAGAAATTGCTGCCACTTGATATTCAATATGCATCAAGTACCAAAATTCATGATGTGCATAATAATGGACATTCTATTCAGTATAATTTTGCTGAGGGTGATTATATTAATTTTAATGGAGCAAGGTATGATTTAAAGCAGATTCACTTTCATGAATCTTCAGAACATACGATAGATGGTATTAGATACCCAATGGTGATACATATGGTTCATGTAAATAGTGAAGGTAAATATGCAGTATTGGCTGTAATGGTTAAAGAAGGTAAGGCTAGTGCTCCTTTTAATTTTTTAGAAAATTATTTACCGGTGCAAAAGGGTGAAACAAAAATTATTGATAAACCATTTAACCTAAATCTTAATATACCTCAAAATAAAGGGTATTTTACCTATACAGGTTCACTTACTACACCACCTTGTACTGAGGGTGTGAACTGGGTTATTTTTAAAGAACCTATAACATTAGCAGAGCAACAGGTTAAGCAATTGCGCAATTTGATGCCTATTGATAATTATAGAAATGAACAACCTTTAAATGGTAGGGTAGTTAGTGTGGTAAACTAATGCTTACTACCTAAAATAGGTTTGTAAATTAATAGCGTCCTAAGCGTTTTAAAGGAATTTTTAAAAATTATTTAGGACAGGAATATTTGTAAATAAAAAAACCGCCAGCTTTTGAGCTATTAAGGCGGTTTTTTGTTGTTTTATGCGTTTATTGTTTGTTATATACTGGGGGTTTAGGTCACCATCAATTGTACGGATAATCAAACAATGCATTTTTGTTTTACATCATATCCCCAAAGAAAATAGCATTCATGAGTAATTTGTTAGTGCCATACCAAAAAGCTCTAAAATTAGTATTATCGGTAAATATCATGACTTTACCCTTTCCTAAACGATTTACTTTAAATGGAACCGTGTTTTTTATTAAAGCACTGTTTCTTTTAGAAATATAACCACTTAAAAGAGGGTTTTTTGTGTACTGGATGGGGTTGTTATAACTGTTTTTGTCAGCCTCAATATAAATGTTTGAATTACGAAAAAGGGCTATATTATTGTTTTTGTACCCATAATTTATAGGGTGAGAACGATCTACGTTTGCTTCAAATATGGCTCCGCCAGTAACCTGTGCTCCTAAAAATTTCTCTTTTTTATCAAAAGCGATATTTTTCGCTACTAAAGAGTCTTTTCTAAACGTGAGTTTCATAAGTTCACTTTTGTCAAACCATGTAGCAGCAGTTTTATACCCAATTAAAGTGCCTCCGTTTTTAACCCAAGTTTTGAGTTTGTCGGCGTTTTTATTGTTTTGAATGCTTTTAGCTGGTGTAGTTACTATGATGTCAGTATATGCGCTTAAGTCTACAGAATTAAAATAACCCATATCTATTTTGGTTACTTCTATATCATAGCGCGTATCAAGTAAGTGCCATATTTCACCAGCGTCATAGGGGCGTATGCCATTGCCAACTAAAATGGCGATTTTTTGTTTTTTTATGGGGTCAAATTCATTACTTCCTAAATCAATACCTTTAGTTAGCCCTGTTGCTAAAGCAGTAATTTGAAGTTTACTTTCTTTTGCTACAGCAACTAAAAACTCATGAAGTTCATCGGTGTTTAATAGTTGATTTTGAACAGGAATCATAATGGTGCCATAGTCATATGATTTGTTCTCTATGGTGAATGGTGATTTGGCAACCTTTGCTCGCAAACCTTTTTCAAGAATTTTGTTTAAGGCTTTAGGTGTGTAATATTCATTCCATTCAAAAAGATAGGCGTAGTTGGTTTTGCCGCTAACGCTACCTGTTAAAGGTTCAAAATTTGTGATTTCTGGTCCTGCGTTGTTTAGCGTGGTCACTTCTGCATAATCTACATTAAAGGCTAGGGGGAAGGTCCATGCAGAAATATCATAAAAAATGCTGTCGGTAAAGGTGGTTCGTTTTTCAAACATGGCCTTAATTAGACGGTGGTTTTTCTGATTCATAGGCACCACATAGCTATTTTTTTTGGTGTATTTTTTTCCTGCTATGGTGGCATCATTGGCTAATTCATGAAATTTTATTTGATGTCTATTCAGAATTTCAGCCAAATGCCATGTTTTTGCGGCGTCTTTATGATCCCCAAAAACAATGGCTTTAGTTTTACTTTTAGCAGCAGCATTACGAGCGTTTACATAAAAGTTTTTTTGATACGTTAAGATTTTAGTACGCATGTTTTTTGCCGCTTCAATGGTCGACAGTGCGGTAGTAAACTGATTTCTTATTGTAAAAGGAAAGGTGAGTAGTCCGTTTTCTGTTTCTTGAATATGTCCTCTAGAGCTGCCTTGCTCAAAAAGTATGCCTATGCTGCCATTTACATCGGGGAATGTAGATCCTTTTCCGTAAAAATAATCATCATAGTCTTCTTCTGAATAATACAATGAACCTATTTTATCTAATGCTTTCGTATGATAGGTGGCTATTTCAGCGGTAAGCTCTTGATTCATTTTTGGTGTTAACGGGTGTACTCTGCTGGGTTCTCCTGGTTGAAAGAAGAAGGTAGAGTTGCTGCCCATTTCATGATGATCGGTCAATATATTTGGTAGCCACTTATGAAAACTAGCAATACGTGCACGGCTCTCGGGTAGTTGAACAGGTAACCAATCGCGGTTCATGTCAAACCAATAATGATTGGTTCGTCCACCGGGCCATACTTCATGATATTCACGGTCATTGCTATCGGCAACCAAATTATTATTTTTATTGGTATTTGCCCAATATGCAAAGCGTTGTAAACCATCAGGATTAAAAGAAGGATCCATTAAAATGACCATATTATCAAGTAAGTTTTCAATTTCATCACCTTGTGCAGCAGCTAAATAATAGGCATAGGCAAGGCCGGCATTTGAACCACTGGGCTCATTACCATGAATTGAAAAACCTTGGTATACGACAATGGGCATTTTATCAACCGTTGTGTCACTAGCTGCGTTTTCAGTCAATGCTATATGGTTTTCACGTATCTGTTCTAAATTCTGATGATTTTTTGGTGAAGTTATGGTGAGTAGTAGTATGGGTCTTCCTTCAAAAGTTACCCCTCTATTTTCTATACTAATGCGATTAGAAGCTTTAGCTAAAGTCTGCATATAAAACATAAGTTTGTCATGTGTTACATGCCATTCACCTACTTCGTGTCCAATAATTTCTTTGGGTGTAGGTATTGATTTGTCATAGGTGATATCCTGCGGTAGGTAATAATTCAAATCGACAGCTTCTTGCGATACAACGTTCTGAAGGATGGTAAATGCAACTATAAAGAAGAATGTTTTTTTCATTTTTTAATTGGTTTGGTTCAATGGTGAATTTAAGGGTTCGTGCAGGGATGTATTAAAAAAATAAAGTCATCAGGCCGAGAATGTGCTATTTTACTTTATTATTTGGTATTCATAACACATATGATGCGATGTCTTCGTAATTTAAATAAAACACGAGGTAGCGTTCGTTTTTATCATACGATAGCCCCAGGGGTTATTGTTTAATAGCAATTCCAAATAAAATATTGGGCTAAACGGCAGTATAGGCACTTTTTTTTGCTAAAAAAACAAATTACATTAAAGGAAATGTTAGGTAAAACGACCTTTCTTAAGAGAGGTCGTTTTGTATGTTTTTTAATTACCTTTCATGTTCATTAGGCTTGTTTTTGAAAGCAATCAATACGTGGTGTGTTTTTCGTATTTGTTGTTACCGCCTGTTATATATCGTCAAAATCAATATTTGTAAAGCGCTCGGTAGATGGTGTTTCTGTATTTTGAGCCTGTGACGTGTTTTCTTCTTTTTTAAAGTCTTTTTGATGTCTTTCAGAAATAACTTCATGACCTTTTTCATTCACTATAAAGTCCATCATTTCAATTACATTTTCCTTAAAAGCATCAAAATCTTCTTTGTAAAGGTAAATTTTATGCTTCTTGTAGTGAAATGAGCCGTCGTCATGTGTGAATTTTTTACTTTCAGTTATGGTTAGGTAGTAATCGTTGGCTTTTGTACTTCTAACGTCAAAAAAATAAGTCCTTCTTCCTGCTCTTAATACTTTTGAATGAATTTCTTCCTGATCTATTGAATCTCTTTCGCTCATCTTTTTTTGGTATCTAATTATCGAATAGTTAACATCTTATCAAAAATGAAAAAAAAATAGTAAAGCAGCAACATTTACTTAACTTTCTTTCTCTGATAATTGATTCTTGTATAATTCTTTATAATATCCTTCAGTTTCATTGAGAATATCATGGGTGCCTTCTTGCAATAATTTACCATCTTCTAACACTAGAATTTTATTAGCATTTTTTGCTGATGAAACCCGATGACTTACAATAAGTGTTGTTTTATGCTGCGATGCTTTTTTTAAGTTGTTCAAAATTTCTTCTTCTGTTTCCGTATCTACCGCAGATAAACAATCATCAAAAGCATAAATTTGAGGGTCTTTTAAAAGGGCTCTTGCAATAGATACCCGTTGTTTTTGACCTCCGCTAAGTGTAATGCCTCGTTCGCCTAAAACAGTTTCATATTGTTTTGAAAAATCGATGATATTATCATGAACAACAGCATTTTTTGCCACTTCAATGACTTCTTCTTCTGTTGCATTATGTTTACCAAATTTAATATTATTTTTTATAGAATCAGAAAAAAGAAAGGCATCTTGAGGTACAGCGCCTATGGCAGCTCTTAAGTCAGTAAGGTTTAGCTTTTGAATAGGAACGTCATCAATTAATATTTCACCTGATGTCACATCATACAAACGAGCAATCAAATCTAAGATCGTCGATTTTCCTGAGCCAGTTTTACCCAAAATAGCCGTAGTTTCTCCTTCATTAATTACAAAGGAAATGTTTTTTAAGGCCGTTATTTCTGTATCTGAGTAGGTGAAGGATACATTTTTGAATTCAATTTTACCACGTATTGGTGTTTGCGTGGCAACTTCGTTCTTTATTTCTGGCTCTTGTTTTAAAAATTCATTAATTCGCTTTTGTGAAGCCTCAGCGCGTTGCACTATGGTGGTAAGCCAACCTACAATGGCTACCGGCCACGTAAGCATATTTACATACAGAATAAACTCCGCAATTAGCCCAGCGCCAATTTCACCATTTATATACTGCTTGCCACCCATGTAAATAACAAAAATATTACTGATGCCAATAAGTAAAATCATTAACGGAAAAAACCATGCGTTTACCTTAGCCAAACGCATACTTTTATCTTTTCCTTGCGCTGCAATAGTCTGTAATTCTTCATTAATAAGCGGTTCTAATGCATATGCTTTTATGACAGTGACACCCGAAAAAACTTCTTGAGTAAATGTTGATAATTCGCTCAAATATTCTTGCACAATCGTACTACGCTTATGTATTATTTTACTTATTTGGTAAATTAAAACAGATAAAATAGGTAATGGCAACAAGCTGTACAATGCCAGTTTTGGTGCTTTTATAAACATCAAAGGAATTAAACAGGCAAACAGTGTTAGGGTTTGAATGCCGTACATGATCGCAGGCCCAGCGTACATACGTACTTGGTTAATATCCTCACTAATACGATTCATAAGGTCGCCAGTTCTATTTTTTTTATAAAAACTAAGACTTAGATATTGGTAGTGATCAAAAACCTCATTTTTTAAATCATATTCAATATACCGAGAAACATTGATGATGGTTTGCCGCATTAAAAAGGTGAAAAAACCAGAAAGTAAGGCGGCGCCAACAATAATTAAAATATACTCAAATAGTATGCTTTGCGCTTCAGATTTGTCAATAGTACCCTTTAAAAACTCATCAACAGAGGAGATAGATTTGTTTACGAAGGTTGGTAATACAAGCTGGAAAAGACGGGCAATTATGGTAATTACAATCCCCACAAGGAGCTTGAGCCAATATTTTTTAAAGTATTTATTGAGGTGTTTTAGCTCCTTCATTTATAAATAAGCCTTTGGCTCAGTGATAGATTTGTTCAATTCGTCAAAGATAGGGGTTTAGTAGAAAATAAAATGTTATAAAATTTATAAGATAATATCGTTAGCGTAACAAGCGATTTAAAAATAGATGGTATTTTTGCAGCTGAAAAATGTAACCCAATTCCATTTAAAGTTCTTTAAAATGTTAACAAGAAGGCATATCAGAGTAAAAGTGATGCAATGTATCTATGCACTGATACAATCAAAAGATGATTCGCTACAAAGACAAGAAAAATTTTTATCAGAGAGTATAGATAATATGTATACCTTATACTTGTTAAAGTTGAGTCTTTTAAGTGAGATACGTGCATTTGCTCATAGTCAAGTATCACTTTCTTCAAAAAAGTACCTTTCAGATGTTACCGATAGCTACCCTAATAAAGAGAAATTTATAAAAAACCGTTTGTTGTTACAAATAGCCAACAATAGCTTACTTAAAGATGAGTTAATGTATCGTAAGTTAGAAAATTGGTATTTGAATGAAGAATATGTAAAGTTACTTTACAAAGAAATCATTGAGAGTGAAGCCTATATTACTTATATGGAAAAACCAACTAGCTCTTATGAAGAGGATAGAGAGCTGGTACAACACCTCTTTGAGAATATTATAGCACCAAACGAAAAAATTTATGATTATTTTGAAGATGATAAATTAACTTGGGTTGATGATATTCCTATAGTAAATACCTTCATTTTAAAACAATTAAAGAAGGTAAAGGAGGATAAACACCCTTCGTTTTTCTTGCCAAAACTATTAAAAGATGATGCTGATATGCAATATGCACGTCAATTATTGTCAAAAACCTTGCTCAATGATGCCGAATTAGAGAAGGAAATTGAAGGAAAAACGCCAAATTGGGACAAAGATCGTATTGCCGATATAGATGCTATCCTTTTAAAGATGGCAATTTGTGAATTATTAAATTTCTCGTCAATCCCCGAAAAGGTTACGATTAACGAGTTTTTAGAAATAGCAAAAGAATATTCTACACCAAAAAGTAGCATCTTTATAAACGGAATTCTAGATAAACTCGTTAGAGAATATAGAAATAACGGCAGACTAAAAAAAATGGGACGTGGTTTGTTGTAAATTTTTTATAATTTTGTCCCACTAAAAACAAAATAAAATGAATAGAGCAATTTTAACTTTAGGACTTGTAGGTTTTTTGACTTTCTTTTCTTGTAAAGAAGATGCGAAAAGCAAAATTAAGGCAGACAATGTAGCTGTTGCTGCAGAAAGAGATGAAGCTGCAAAGCAGATTCCAGTAATGACCTTTGAGAAAGCCGAACACGATTTTGGAACTATTGAGCAAGGTACACCACAAGAAACAGTATTTAAATTTACCAATACTGGTGATGGACCACTAATTATTACTGACGCTACTAGTAGTTGTGGATGTACGGTACCAGAATATCCAAAAAACACGCCTGTTGCCCCTGGTGAATCAGGTGAGTTGGTTGTGAAATTTAATGGTTCTGGTCAAAACCAAGTAACCAAAACAATTACAGTTAAAGCAAATACAGAGAAAGGCTCTGAGTTGTTAAGAATAAAAGCTTTTGTAAATCCTAAGGCCGCTGCGCCAGTTGGACCAACAAAATAATTTAATATAAGTTTATACTAGTTTCATATGGAAGGATTGGGTCAATGGCCGTTTATGATTGCCATTTTTGTTGTGTTTTTTGTATTTATGATTTTGCCACAAAGAAAAAGGCAAAAGGAAGAAAAAAAGTTTCTTGAAGGATTAAAAAGAGGCGATAAAGTAATTACAAAAAGCGGACTGCATGGTAAAATTTTTGAGTTAAATGACAAAGATAATTCTTGTGTTATTGAAACTATGGCAGGAAAGCTGAAGTTTGATCGTTCAGCGTTATCCTTAGAAATGAGTAAAAAACTTAATACTACAGCTACAAAATAGTGCGCTGTAAATAATAGTTACAAAAGCCTCGATAAATTTATCGGGGCTTTTTTTGTACCTCGTTTATACTGGTATTGCTTGATGAAAAAGAAATAAATGTGGTCTTGTGGTGTTTTAGGCTAGGGTGTTATCTATATTTATCGTTAAGCCCCAGCCCATTAGCTATCATAGGAAGAATTTTTTTTAAACGCCTTTGTTTGGTGCTTTCTTGTTTGGCATCTTCAATATAGGCTGCATAAGCACTTTGTTTACTTGAAGAAAGTTTATCAAAAGCACTTTTTATTAGGCTCTGTTGTTCAAGAGCTTCAAGTAATAGTTGAGATACGACTATTTGTTTTTCTTGGTTTTTGTTCGGTTTGAAAACTTTTCCATTTTTTTGGTTTTCTACTGCTTCATTCATATATGCCAACACAAATTTTACATCAATGTCTTCATTGTTGTAAAACCTCCAATGGCGCATGGCTTGTGTTTTCCCTTCTTGGGCATTTTCTAAAACAGTGTTTTTGTCCTCTAAAAAAACACCGTTAAAAAACCAGATGCCAAAGTGTTTCTTAAATTTACATATCGCCAATACGTTTTTACCTGCCAGGGTATAGGTGGGAAAATTCCATTTATATGTTTCCGCTAGCCCTGTTTGTAGGGCTAATTTTCTAAGCGTTTCAATACCAGCTTTAAAATGATGTGGTTCGGTATAGTACGCTGTTACTTTTTCTAAAATATGCATTTGTGCTCTTATTTTGAGCAATCTGCTTTTATATGCTTAAGAGCAGATTGCCCAGTTTTAATGCATAAAGCTGATTACATCAATATTTACGAGCCGTAAGTTCGCAAATTTTTATAATAACTTCAGTAGCTTTTATCATGCTTTCTACGGGTACATATTCATATTTACCATGAAAATTATGCCCTCCTGCAAATATATTAGGGCAGGGAAGCCCCATAAAACTTAGTTGTGAGCCGTCAGTACCTCCTCTTATAGGTTTTATAATGGGGGTAACATTAACCGCTTCCATTGCTTCTTTGGCCAGTTCTACTATATGAAATACAGGTGCTACCTTATCACGCATATTGTAATATTGGTCCTCTAACTCCATGGTAATACAATCTCCAAAAACACCATTTAGCTTAGCAGTAATGTCGCGTAATAATTGCTTGCGTTTTTCAAATTGTTCAGTATCATGATCGCGGATGATAAGTTCAAATGTCGCTTTTTCAATTTCGCCATTAAAATGATGCACATGAAAAAAACCTTCACGACCTGAGGTATATTGCGGGGTCTCTTCAGGAGGAAGAATTGATATAAATTCATTAGCAATACTAATGGCATTAATCATTTTTCCTTTGGCGTACCCAGGGTGCACGCTTTTACCAACGATCGTAATTTTGGCTGCAGCGGCATTGAAATTTTCATATTCAAGCTCTCCTATTTGGCTTCCATCCATGGTATATGCCCATTGCGCACCAAATTTTTCTACATCAAATTTATGAGCTCCTCTACCAATTTCTTCATCAGGTGTGAAACCAATGCGTATTTCACCATGAGGAATTTCGGGGTGATTAATCAGGTATTCCATAGCGGTGACAATTTCGGTAATACCAGCCTTGTCATCAGCTCCTAAGAGGGTTGTGCCATCGGTTGTAATCAAGGTTTGTCCTTTGTATTGTAGTAAATCATCAAAATAAGAAGGCGATAAAACAATATTTTTTTCGGCATTCAACATAATATCACCACCATCATAATTTTTAATAATTTGCGGTTTTATGTTGGTACCCGTAAAATCTGGTGTAGTGTCAAAATGTGCAATAAACCCTATGGTGGGTAAGGGCTTATCAATAGTACTGGGTAAAGTAGCCATTATGTAGGCGTTATTGTCAATACTTACATCGGTCATCCCTATTTGTTTTAGCTCTAAAACAAGCTCATTTGCCAAGTGCCATTGTTTTTCGGTGCTTGGTGTAGTTTTTGAATTGGGGTTACTTTGCGTGTCTATACGTACATAGCTAAGAAAACGGTCGATTATATGTTGCATGGATATAATTTTTAATCAAAAATACTGTTTATAAATTAGCAATTATAATCATCCAAATTAGAAACTAAAATTATGCTTTTAAAGTCTTTAAAAATATGTTTGTTTTTTTTGATGTTCTCCTTTTTAGGAAGAGCTCAAGACTGTACTTTAAATGCTGGTGGCGATAATACAGCTGTTTTGATTAAAGTTTTTCAGTTAAATGATAAACAAACTAAGCAGTTGGAAATTTGGAAAGCTGAATTCGCCATTGAAGCTAAAGTTATAGAAGATGATATTAAGCAACTTTTTAATACTCATCCACAAAGTACGGCAAAGGAATTAAGTGAATTGGCAGATAAATATAAGGCTTTACAGCAAAAAATGATAAAGGCTTCAAAAGCGCTAGATAAGAAGTTGTTGGGTACTTTTTATGAAAAGCAATATGAACGGTATTTGTCACTTTGTAATGAAGTACTCAGAAGACCTATTCGTGTTGTACCTCTTGTGTTAAAAGATAGTATTACAAGTCCTGAATAAGAATGTTGATAAAATCATTTTTTATAGGATGAAAACTGCAACCGAGTTTGTATTTTTGGTAAAACTTAGGTATTTACCACATGTACAAAATTCTAGTTCGTCCTTTATTGTTTTTACTGGATGCTGAGAAAGCGCATTACTTTACATTTTCATTAGTTCGTTTTTTAACTAAAATAGGATTCTCGGGTCTTTTTAGAACCCTATATCAAATAGAAGATAAACGATTGGAGCGTGAGGTTTTTGGTCTTAAATTCAAAAATCCTGTGGGTTTAGCAGCTGGTTTTGATAAAGATGCTAAGCTGTATAATGAACTTTCTAATTTCGGTTTCGGATTTGTTGAAATAGGTACCCTTACCCCAAAGGCGCAAGAAGGAAACCCTAAAAAGCGATTATTTCGTTTAATCTCTGACCAAGCAATCATAAACCGAATGGGTTTTAACAATCAAGGCGTTTTTGATGCGATTGAACGGTTAAAAAAAGACCACAAAGTACTTATTGGAGGTAATATTGGTAAAAATAAGGTTACCCCAAATGACCAAGCTATAAAAGATTATTTAATCTGTTTTGAAGCACTTTTTCCTCATGTCGATTATTTTGCAATCAATGTGAGTTCGCCCAATACGCCAGGTCTTAGAGAATTGCAAGACAAAGAGCCGTTAATGGCTTTGTTAAAAGAGTTGAAAAGGCAAAATGTAAAGTACGCATTAGCCAATGATACCAAAGAGAAGCCCATCCTTTTAAAAATTGCTCCAGATTTAACAGAAAGCCAATTAATCGATATTATTGATATTGTTAAGGGGACAAAAATTGACGGTGTTATTGCAACAAATACGACCATTGAAAGAAAAAATTTGAAAGCTGACATGGTTTTTACCGAAGAGCAAGGCGGACTAAGCGGAAAGCCTTTGATGCAAAAAAGTACACAAGTGATTAAATTTTTGGCTGAAAAAAGTGGTAAAGCTTTTCCTATTATTGGTGTTGGTGGTATTCACTCAGCAGAAGATGCGCTTGAAAAATTAGCAGCCGGAGCCGATTTGGTGCAGTTGTATACAGGTTTTGTTTATCAAGGACCAGCTTTAGTAAAAAAAATAAATAAGGCTATTTTGAAAAAAACGAAGTAGTATCTACTAAGGGTTGATTGCTTGTTTCTTTGCCATTACAGTGCTTTAATAGCTTTGTTGTCAATTTTAGTTTGCGCCGGTTCATCATATTGGTTAGCATACCTATGAAGGATTATTTTATAGCTTACCATAGTTAATTTATAGCGTTTAAAAGGATGTTAAAAACACTTGCTTATTACCACTTCATTACGTACGTATTTTTAGTTTTTTTTTCACTACCCAGTATTACAGCTCAGAAGCTATCTCCTTTGCATAATATGGATTCGCTAACAGAGGCTTCACACGAAAGAATGTTAGCTCGTCAAGCCGCAGAAAAAGAAAAACCACTAGTATACCCTGTTTTTATTGCTCCTGAGTATGATAGTGCTAAAGATGTTTATGCTGTTGATGAGGTTCCTAGCCCCAGGGGTAATGCCATTTTTGGGTATATTTCAGACCCCGAACATTATCTTACTACTACTGAAGAACAGCGTTTAAACGAACTCTTGTATGAGTTGGAGCAAAAATCATCGGCTGAGATAGTCATAGTTTTGGTGCCGAGTATTGGTGAACAGGTGCCTAAACATTTTGCGACTGCCCTTTTTGAAGCATGGGGCATAGGCAAGACAACAACCGATAATGGCTTGCTAATTTTAACGGTGATGGATCAACGCCGAACAGAATTTGAAGTAGGCTATGGGCTTGAACCTATTTTAACCGATGCGCTTTGTTATCGCATTGGTGTTAATGAGCTGGTACCTCATTTTAAACAAGGTGATTTTGGTAAGGGTTTAGAAAACGCTGTATTGCGCATAAAGGAATTTTTAGAGAATCCTGCTGTTATTAACGAAATTTATGGTTATGGCGTGGAGCATACAAGTGCATTTACATGGCAATGGTATCATTATTTTTTCCTTATTTATGGAGTGATCGCCCTTATTTTTGGGTTTTGGTATTTTGGTCAAGCATTTGATATTCAGCTTTCAAAAGATGATTACTATGATAAATACCATCGCCTTGAAAAATTGAAGTTTGGATGTTTGCAGGTGTTATTTCCCTTGCCTATGCTATTTTTTTCAATGATGGTAAGGAGTCGATTAAAAAAATATCGGTATGCACCCAGGTATAGTAAAAAGAATGGTAAGCTTTTAAAACTAAAGGATGAGTGGGCAGAAAATGAGTTTTTAGAAACGGCACAAATTCTCGAAGAAAAGCTCAATTCGGTACGCTATGATGTTTGGGTTACTGATGATGAAAGTGACTTGATGATTTTGGAATATGAAGGGCCAAATGGACGAAAATATGACGCTTGCAAAAAATGTAGCTATAAAACTTTTGGAAAGAAAAGTTCAACAATAATTAAAGCAGCTACCTATGATGATGATGGCGAACGCATAGACCATTACGAATGTCGTAATTGTAATTTTCAAGAAGATAAAACTAGGGTTATTCCACAGAAAATAAGACACAGTAGTTCTTCTTCGTCGGGCTCTGGTTCGTATTCTTCAAGTAGTAGTTCTTCAAGTTTTGGAGGCGGAAGTTCTGGTGGCGGGGGTGCTGGTGTAAGTTGGTAATAGGACCTAACGGGAACGTGCTTCACGTGCTTTTATAATAGGGGCGTATATTGCAGCAAATAACTCATCAGCAATAAAATGTATCGCTATTTCTGGGAATTTTTTGCGTAGTTTTTTCTCTTTTATAGTTACACTGTCTTTTAGGTCATCAGTAATTCGCATAATTCTGAAAAGTTTCAAGGTGTAGTCTTTTTGTTTATTTTGATTGCTAAAGGTGTGAGATAACGATAGCTTTTTTTTTTGCACATGAGTCAAAGAACATAATTCAAAATGACTTTTTTGAAAAGTAATCATAGCTTTTTGCCATGCCTTTAGTTCTGAGCTTTGCAAAATTTTTTGCTTCAATTTTTGTTTTTTACTCGTCGTAAATTGTTGTGAATACATGGTGAAACACATGAATAGAAGGAGGTACAGGCTTATACTACTTTTCATTGTTTACTCATTAGTTTATCGTATACCACTGGTTTGAGGTATCCGTCCGAGCAACTACGTGCTGGCATTTTCTTTAAAAGAGTTGGGTAGCAGTTGATCCAGTTTTTGAATATTC
>CANMFQ010000015.1 GCA_947497145.1 uncultured Flavobacteriaceae bacterium | reverse complement strand
CTGCTACACCAAGTGGGAGAGTAGGAAGCCGCCTTCCTCGAAAAGTCCTTCATCATTAGATGAGGGACTTTTTTTTTTGTTATAAATCGAAGGTTGTTTTTTAGAAAAATGCATAAAGCGCATTATGAAGTGCTTACTTCTCAATAATCACATAAGAATCCCAAATATCAGCTTGCTTAGCTTCTTTCATTTGAGCCATATAAATTTGGTCGCCATTGGTTCTCAAATTAATCATACCATACAATATTTCACCGGCCTTGTTTATGGATCGCGCTAGTTCTGTGGAGTATACTTTAGGTAGTTTACCTCTGCTGTACTTTCCGGCTGCTCCTATGGCATCAGCGCGGGGATGGGAATGCGATTCATTATCACCTGAGGATATGACAGTAGCATAAGGGGAGACTTTTTTTAGAAAATCAATGTTGAAATCTGAAGATCCGTGATGACATCCCTTTGAAACATCAGCTAAAAAAGGATTTGCATTTTTGTAATGTTTCATCAGGTGTTTTTGAGATTTGGTATTTAAATCGCCAGTTAACAGTATTGAAACCTTATCATACGTTAATTTTAGTACTAAGCTGTGCCCATTTCGGGTATGTGAAGAATCTGTAAACCATTTGAATTGGTTATTTCCAGATGCATTTACTGCGCTAACAGGCCCAAGAAAACCTATTGAAAACTCTTTTGATTCATTGCGGAATTGAATTGCTGGTGATTGGTAAGTTGCTAATTGTATTTTCTCTAATCTCCCGTTTGTATGGGCATTTAGTACGGCATCACAGAAATACCCAAAAGTTTGGGCAAAACCTCCCTTTTGTTTTAAGGATTTTAAATCGGCTATACTATCAAAGGTGGTGATTAAATATTTTTTGTTTCGCTTTCCTATCGTTTTTCCTAAATCAGTATTGTAATCACTTGGTCTTTCATCTTTGTCAGCAAACCTGGCTATTCCATTATGATAGAGTGTTCCAAAAGTGAAACGATTATCATTTAGAATGTCAATCATACCAGCATAATGATCAAAATCAAAATGAGAAATGAAGACATAGTCGAGATGAATTTTTTTATTGGCATCCAATAGGTAGGTATATTGCCATCCTGTGAGGTAGTTTTTAATGTTTGAATTGGGTCCTGCATCAACTAAAATTTTGGTATTCCCTATTTCTATAATAATACCATCGCCTTGGCCTACATCAACAAAGAATATTTTTAAACCCATGTCATCAGAAACATGATTTTTATTTATCCAACCGTCAGCGCCAGCAGTACGTACATAGTAATGGTTATCTTTTTCTTTCGTTATTCCTACCCAAGTACCCAGTAGTATTTTGTTGATGGCTCGCTGTCTGTCTCCTTGTTTTTTTATAGCTTTATAAATAGGAGCTTCATTAATACTAGCATATTTGTGAAAAAGGATGCTGTTACTCATGATCTATTAGATTTAGACTTAAAAATACACTATTTAATTGGAAGTTAGCGGGTTGTGAGCTGTGGTTAACCTGGTTAAATCGCCTATAGATGCTATTTTATTAGATAGAATTATGCCAAACAGCTGCTTGTTTAAGTTCTATTCATAAGTAGTTTTTGTTGGAGTCAATGGTTTTAAGCTTTAGTTAGGTGGGAATATTTGAAGATTTTTCTGCTTGTAACTAGTTTGCAAATATTGCTTTAGGATGTGTTGTAGTAATCATTATAACTATTGTTAGAAAAGTGTATACGGTAATTGTAAAATCATAGGCTGGGGCTTAGTGCTCTGGCTTGCCTTGAAATGAAAAATAGTATAGCTCCTAGCCTTGGGGCGAGGCAATTGATTATGACTACTCTTTAAAGGTTTGAAATTAAAAATGAGTTTAAAGAGTAGGAATTTTAACAAGTTAAAGTTCATGTCTTTTTATTACATTCGCTTTGTTAAGGGAGAAGGTTTATCTGTTTTTGAAATAAAAGACTTGGGGGGTACGCTTTTGACTAATATGGAATAATCTTTTAGATAAAATGTATGAATACGCATATTGAGCAAAATTATTTTCATTGCTATGCTACCGCAAATGAATCTCGTCTGTATATAAAGGACATACAAAACATACTACGTATTAAAAACTGTTACTCGGGATGTAATAAAGTGCTATTGTTTATTGCAATTAGTGAGGTTAAGAATATTTCAAAATTTGATCATTTTTTTGTAAAAACAGTAAGGAGGCTATTTCATAATCACCCAAATATTGAACTTAGAGAAATCTATTTCAAAAGTAATATTGGACGTGATTTTAGCTCCTTTCAAACACTGTTGGAAAAAGTAAAAAAGGAAGCAAGTGTTGATGATTTTATATTGTTTCAAAATAGAAGTGGCTATGGACCATTTCGTGAAAATTGGTACAGTCAGTTCGTACGTCAGTTTCAGAAGTTTGATTCCGTAGCTATTTGCGGTAGTACAATCAATTTTAATGATCACCCAGAAAGGAGTAAGGACAATAATTTACCACATATACAGACTTATGCTTTTTTAACAAAAGTGTCTTATATGAATATGTTGGGAGATCGTTTTCCTGCTGCGGATAAAACTAAAAAATTGGATATAATCTTAGAAGGGGAAATTGCGTTAAGTCAGTTTTTTTTAGAAAAGGGCTATAAAATTACCTGTATTGAATGGCCTAATGATGAAATTTCTAGTCAGACAGCTCCTTTATCACCTATTGATATAAAGCATAAGGTTACTGCACCTCATTATTTTTATCATCGTTTATATTTTAGAAAAAATATTTTCAGGAAAATAAAACAACCTATATTAGGTGTAATAGACTGGCTTAAATTTGCGTATTACGGTCTTAAGTAGAGCTTGATGTGAAACAGACAAATTTTGTAATTTAAGTTATTTTGATGGATTTGCTATTTGTTGAACGCGTCTAGACTTTTTGTTAGCAACTGAGAATCATGGCTTTTGTAGGTAACAGATTAAATCAAGATAAATTTACTTAGTAAACGTGAGCGTTGTATGTATGTTATACGCTTAACTTGGTAAACGAAAATATAGCGCATAGTAAGCTAATCTAAATGAACCATGATATTAAGGTATACCTCATATTGATCTTTTTTTTTGGAATATCGTTTTGAGTCAGTCTGCCTGGTTAATAGATTTTTTTTGATTTCTGTTTGATGCTCCAGCAGCTATGGGTGCATTTGCTTGTGAAAGTAGACGCTCATAATTATTTTGAAAATGACAACAGAATTGTCAATTTATTGGTAATTTCAAGACGTCATAGATTTAATTATTAAAGTTTAACCAAACCATTCATCATGTCCAAAAAAATTATAGCCCTACTACTTTTGTGGTGCTCATTACAAGTAGTAACATCTCAAGAAAATAAAATTACAGCCATGGTGGGAGGAACTCTTATTGATGGTTTTGGAGCAACACCAATAAAAAATAGTGTTATCCTTATTGAGGGAGAAAAAATTATAAAGGTGGGTACTACAGCCACTGTTCAGATTCCGGAAAATGCGGAAATTATTTCAACAGAGGGTATGTCCGTATTACCTGGTTTGTGGGATATGCACGTGCATACCATGCTCAATGGGCATGCTGATTATGCGTATTGGGATAAGACCTATCCACCCTTATGGAAAGATGTAATCATGCCATCGTCAGCCCATCAACTTTTGATGGCGGGTGTTACTAGTGCAAGAGATTTAGGTGCTCCCTTGGAGGAAAGTATTGCGGTACGTGATGCTATAAATAAAGGTGAAATGCCAGGAGCAACACTTTACGTTTCTGGCCCTTTTATACAACATGAGCCCTATCCAGGAACAGAAGATTTTAGGTGGGGTGTGCAAGGCGCCGATGATGGGCGTAAAAAAGTAAATAAACTGGCTAAAGCTGGGGTGGATGTTATTAAACTTATAGACCATGATCAAATGACATTGGCAGAATTGAAGGCTGTGGTTGATGAGGCACATAAGCATCATTTGAAAGTAGTAGCACATAGTCATAGGCCAGAAGAAATACGAAGGGGACTCCAAGTAGGTGTAGATTGTTTTGAGCATACAGGTTTGTCTTCAGCGCCTAAATACCCAGATGATGTTATGGAAATGATTAAAGAGCGCACTGCTGATATGAGTAAAGGGCCGTTGTTTTGGTGCCCTACTGTAGAGGTGCTTTATAATTTTGAATACATGCGCGATAACCCTGAGTTTATTGATGACGATTCATGGCATTTGGGCTTACCTGATAGTGTGGTTGTCGATATTAAAAATAGTGTGCAGCATGCCGAGAGGTTACCGTATTTTCAATTGGTGCCTTCGCGTAAGCCTACGCTTGAAACTAAAGTGAAACAGCTATTAGATGCTGGTGTGGTGCTAATGGTGGGTACAGATAGTGGTATTCCCATGAAGTTTCATAGTCAGTCTACTTGGCATGAATTGGATGTTTGGGTGAATGAATTTGGTATAGATCCCATGTATGCTATACGGGGTGCTACTTATTGGCCAGCTTTGTGGATGGGTGTTGCTGACGAAGTGGGTACCGTAACACCAGGGAAATATGCTGACATTATTGCGGTTAAGGGTGATGTATTGCGGTATATAAATCTGCTTGAGCGTGTTGATATTGTTGTGAAACATGGAAAACGTTATAAATAGTGGCTGGTTGGATATACTCACTAATTAAATTTGCTTCTTTTCATTTAGTGGTACATCAATATGAGTAATGAAATATAAGGAGGGAAGAAATATATGTAACAGTTTTTTTAATTGCCGTTAGAAAAGCAGTTATGTAGTAATTTATAATAATAATTAACTATCTTTTACTTGTATTTATATTTGGTATTAAGGGTGTGAAGGTGCTTTTTGAGGTTTTTTGTAACACTGAATCAACATATAAAATTAAATACAACAACCATAATAAAAGTCTACAAACTGTTTTTAAAACCAACAATTATACACAGATGCAATGAAGAATTTGATACGTTATTATTTTCTGCTCATCATTATTATGATGGTCTCTTGTACAGAAAAGGAGAAAGAAGAACAAAAAGTAATGGAGAAGGCACTTATTTTGCAGGCCTTACCATTTGAGACCATTTCGTTGAATAGCATGACGAGTTTTAAGCCCACTTCTAACAATTGGCAGCTTGCCGGTAATGTATATGCAGATAGGTCTACGGATAAAGCAATAACAGCAGAAAAAGGTACCGGTATTTTGGTGAATATACCTAGAGAAGGCGAAAAAGGCGCATTGTTTACCAATTTTGAACATGGTGATATTGCATTTGAATGCGATGTTTTAATGCCTAAGAATTCTAATTCGGGGCTTTATTTTCAAGGACGATATGAGGTGCAGCTGTTTGATAGCTGGGGCGTTAAAAGCATTTCGCATAGTGATATGGGAGGCATTTATCAACGCTGGGATACCTCTCGTGGTGAAGGAAATGAAGGTTTTGAAGGAGTACCCCCTACAACTAATGCAGCAAAATCACCTGGTTTATGGCAGCATTTAAAAGTAATTTTTCACGCCCCAAAATTTGATGCCTCGGGTACCAAAACAAAAAATGCTTGGTTTGAGGAGGTTTGGTTGAATGGTGTACTTATTCATGAAAATGTTGAAGTCAGTGGCCCTACGAGAGCCGCAGCTTATGCAGGTGAAAAGCCTAAAGATGCTTTGATGATTCAAGGCGATCATGGGCCTGTTGCTTTCAAGAATATCAACTATAAATTGTATGATAACCAAAAAATAACACTTTCTGATATCACTATGAATGAGTACGATAGTAAGGAGGTTGTAATTACCAATTTTGATAGTTTGGTAGCCATTCGGACTGTAAAAACAGATACCATATCAGCGGCTATGGTGAGTGGTGAACGTCCAAAAAAGATATTGAAATATGAGGGTATGATGACGCTACCAAAAACGGGCGATTATCTTTTTGATTTTAAAGTTAACGGAGCAGGTGGTTATTTATTGATAGCCAAGGATACCGTAGTTAATTTAAATGGCGATTATAATTTAGATTCTCTGGGTTTGGGCAAAATTTCACTTAAAAAAGGGACAGTGCCCTTTACTTTGGTATACAATAAACACCGTCCTTGGACACAAGGATTTTCTCTTGAAGTGGAGGGTGAAGGAATACAAAAATACCCACTAACAGCGCCAAGTTCATTGGATTTGACGCGAAACATGCCCGATGAAAAATATATGATAGCTGTGGAAAACCAACCGGTGCTGCAACGTAGTTTTTTAATGCATAATGATGCCAAAAGAACACATTGTATTTCGGTAGGAAATCCTGAAAAAATTCACTTTGCTTATGATTTGGCATCTGCTTCCTTGTTGAAAGCTTGGAGTGGTAAATTTTTAGATGCTACTATGATGTGGCATCAAAGAGGCGAAAAACAATTGGGCGTTCCTGCTGGTTTTACAGTGTCTTTTCATGGGGATCCAGAATTTGTACTGCTTCCAAATGCTGAGGCTGCCTGGCCAAATGGTAAGGAGGAAAATACAGCATATAAATTGTTAGGCTACGAATTGGATCAAGATAGAATACCCATTTTCTCATTTTCAATTGGAGAAAATGTATTTACTGATGCTATAAAACCATCAAAAACGATGCGTAGTTTAACGCGTACCATTACGAGTATGAGTAATCAAGACTTCTGGCATAAAGTAGCGGAAGGTGAGGCCATAGAATTACTTCCTGACGGAACATATATTGTAAATAATCAGAGCTATTTTATCGATTTCTCAACTAGTAATGAAGAGAAGCCTATCCTTAGAAAATCAAAAAACGGTACTGATGAGTTATTGGTTAAAATGACCAGTGGCAATCGTCAAATCAAGTATAATATCATTTGGTAAAAATAAAATCATGCGTATAGTATATAAAATTGCAGTAATTGTAGTCGTTCTAGGGTTTTGTGAATTCGGATTTTCACAAACAGCGATGGTTAAAAAGGAGTCGGAATACTATAAGATCATAGATGTGCCAATTCCTGACGATGTGATGTTGGAAGTAGGCGGACTTGTATTAACTGATAACGATAAATTGGGTGTTTCTACCCGTAGAGGTGAAGTTTGGGTTATAGACAAACCGTACAGTAAAAAACCAGTTTATAAACGATTTGCCCATGGCCTTCATGAGTCCTTGGGACTTAATTATAAGGATAACAGTTTTTACTTGGCACAAAGGGGAGAGCTAACAAAGCTTACCGATAAGGATGGCGATGGGGAAGCAGATGTGTATAAAACCATTTATTCTTGGCCATTATCAGGCAACTATCATGATTATTCCTACGGTCCTAAATTTAAGAAAAATGGAAATATGTTGGTCACCCTCAACTTGTCTTGGATTGGCCATGGGGCTAGTCTGGCAAAATGGAGAGGCTGGCTTTTAGAGATTACTCCCGAAGGTGAAATGACACCTATTGCAACAGGTTTACGTTCTCCTTCAGGTTTTGAAATTAATGAAGAAGGGGATGTTTTTTACACAGAAAATCAGGGTGATTGGGTAGGTTCAGGGAGAATGACCCATTTAGAGAAGGGAGATTTTGCGGGTAATCCTGAGGGCTTGGTTTGGTCTGGAGAACCTAATTCACCATTGCAGTTAAAAATGGAAGATATTGAAGAACAGTCTGGATTGACCTTATACGAGTACTCCAAAAAAATTCCAGCATTAAAAGCGCCAGCGATATGGTTTCCGCATACTATTTTGGGTATTTCTACCTCAGATATATTGTATGATACAAGAAGCGGAAAATTTGGTCCGTTTGAAGGTCAACTATTTGTTGGTGATCAAGGGCATAGTAAGATTATGCGAGTATTTATGGAAAAGGTAAATGGCGTATACCAAGGGGCAACATTTCCTTTTGTTGAAGGCTTTTCTTCGGGTATTCTTAGAATGATATGGGGTAGTGATAATAGCATGTTTGTAGGTATGACCAGCAGAGGATGGGGGTCTACAGGTAAAGCGCTTTTTGGCCTTCAACGCTTAGTTTGGACAGGGAAAATACCTTTTGAAATTAAAACAATGAAAGCCCAAGATGATGGCTTTTTATTGGAGTTTACCAAACCCGTAAATAAAGCACTTGCAGAGAACCTTTCGTCATATAATATGACAAGTTTTACGTACAAATATCATAATACCTATGGCAGCCCTATTATAGATCAGCAAAAAGGAGCAATTCGTAAAGCAGAGTTATTAGAAGATGGACGTAGTGTAAAGCTAACTATTGATGGTATGCGCTTGGGCTTTATTCATCAATTGAAAATTGAAAATGTAAAGGCAAAAACAGGTGAAAAATTACTTCACAATACAGGTTATTATACGTTGAATGAGGTTCCTGGGGGTACTTTAAAGTCAAAACCAACGGCTAAAATGGCTGCTGCAAAAGGTCTTGTTCAAGAAAAAAGAGTCAATGAAATGCCAATTAGCTGGACTGATGGGTTTGATAGAAAAGTGGAAATAGGTACTAAACCTAATCTAAAATACGATATCGAAGAACTGGTTTTAAAAAGTGGACAAAAAATAGCATTAACCTTCACTAATAATGATGACATGCTTCATAATTTGGTGTTTACTTCAAATGAAGAAGGAGCGGTTGATATTGTAGGCGATATGGCACTCAAATTGGGGCTTGATGGGGCAGATTTGAATTATGTACCCAATACAGATTTGGTTATAGTACATACGGGTATTGTGCAACCTGGTACAGAAGAAAACATCTATTTTCAAACACCTAGGCAAAAAGGTGTGTACTGGATTGTGTGTACTTTTCCAGGGCATTCAAAATCAATGCGAATTAAGGTAATAGTGGAGTAAGGGTTTTATAAGTGCGCGGACAAACACTATTTTGATAAGAAAAAGGAAAGACGCGTTCTTAGCGTATATATCTAGTTCCCCCTTTTTCTATGCATACAGCTGGTATAAGGTGACTGGTAATAATGCTGTTATGCAGATAAAAAAGTCGTACGTTAATATAAGGTGTTTGTATCCATATTTTAATTATTCATCTAATAGCTAGCATCCAGTATCTCAAAAAAAGCTGCTTATCTTTACTGCGATGAAAAATGAGGCTAATAGACCTAAATATAATGAGGAGTTTTTAAATGCGCTTAGTCATGCTATAGGGGCTGTTTTTGGTGTTTTTGGCTTGTTTTATTTATGCTATATAAATGTAAACAAGACTGATTATGCGACTATAAGTATTGTTATTTATGGTATTACCTTTATATCAATGTTTGTAGTTTCCGCGCTGTATCACCATGTTTCTAATGCTACGATAAAAAAGAAACTTCGTATTGTAGATCATATCAATATTTATTTCCTTATTGCGGGTACCTATACCCCAGTGTGCCTGATCAATCTAGTTCATGATAAAGGGTGGTTTATATGTTATACAGTTTGGGGTATTACGGCTATTGGCGTGGTATTGAAATTATTCTTTACAGGCAGGTTTGAATTTTTGTCGCTACTTCTATATTTGTGTATGGGTTGGTTAATCATTTTTGATTTTGATACGCTTGTTGAGGCCACTTCTTCTTACGGTATTCGATTGCTGTTTATTGGTGGGGCATGCTATACCTTAGGAATCATTTTTTACGCCATAAAAAAAATACCGTACAATCATTTTATATGGCACATTTTTGTTTTAGCAGGTGCGCTAAGTCACTGGCTAATGATATGTGATATGGTGGGTTAGTCTCTTAGAATATCTTGGTAGGTTTCAAAAAAACGTTCAAAAAAATCCATTTTTTCCTTTAAAAACACCATCGTTTCCTGCCAAGTATTTTTGTTATGAATTGAGACCCTTTCTTTTTTTACGAAAATTCTTGAAATCTCTTTTTGGTTGTCTAGTACCAAGCTGTCGTGAAATTCAGCATCAGATAGGAAGTCTTCAATAAGGATAGATTTTAGCGAGAGTAACTTTTCCCAAAGGGCCATTCTATGTGCCAAATCATTGGAGTCAATATCAATAGAAACCATTGCTTTTTTTAAATCGAAATGAAACTTTAAGGAAAGCCCCTTAATTTTAGTGTTGTACAGTATCCATTTTCTTGGATACGATTTTCCAAATGCTATCCAAAAATCTTGGCGTAGTTGTTTTGATTCAGCTCTACTAAACATTTATAGAAAATATGCAATGGTGATACCAACAATAATAACAAGCAGTTTCCGCAGGTTGAATTTATGCCCTTCTGAGCTTTCAAAGAGAATCACCGTTGAAATATGTAAAAACAAACCAATAACTAGTGCCGTAATTGGGGCGTAATACTGAATAGCAAAATCAAAATTTGCGGCAATATAACTTCCTAAAGGCGTCATTAACGAAAACAGAATGATAAAAAATAGGGCATTGGATAGTTTTATTTTTGATCCTAATAAAAAAATACTCAATATGATAGCAATGGGTATCTTATGAATAAGAATACCGTAAATAATAGTATCATGCTTTTCTATAGGAAAGCCTTCTAGCAACGAATGGATGCAGATACTTAAAAATAAAAGCCAAGGAAAGGCGCTTTTCTCGTTGTTTAAATGTACATGTCCGTGCTCTGCTCCTTTTGAAAAAAATTCGAGGAAGATTTGAAAAAGAATTCCAAACATAATAAAAACACCCACTGTTTTGGCATCAGCTGCGGCATAGGCAGCAGGTAAAAGTTCAAAAACTGTTAAAGCCAGCAAAAAAGCACCACTAAATGCTAAAAGCAGTTTAAAATGTTCTTTGTTTTTTGGCTTGGCAATATAAACAAAAGCAAAGCTCAGTAAAACTCCCAAAATGGGTAGGAGATAGGTCATGTAGTAGTGTTCGATATTTTAAGATGTATGATTGCTAACTTGATGGGATAAAAATACTGTATTTTTGCAGTAATCTTAAGTAAAGGCATGAACAATAATTTTAAAATGGTTGCCAAAACCTTGTTTGGTTTTGAAGAAATATTAGCAAAGGAGATTCGTAATCTTGGTGGAGGTAATGTAGTAGAGGGGGTTAGGAGTGTTTCTTTTGAAGGGGATACGGGTTTTATGTATAAGGCAAATTTGTGCTTACGCACTGCTATTAAAGTTTTAAAGCCCATACATTCTTTTTCGGTTCGTGATGAAAGGGAGCTGTATAAAAAGATATATGCTATGGATTGGACAGCATTTTTGTCTGTTTCAAAAACCTTTGCTATCGATACCACTGTAAAGTCTGATAATTTCACCCACTCGTTGTACGTATCTCAAAAAGCTAAAGATGCTATTGTAGATAAATTTCGAGATACCGAAGGAGCGCGACCTAGTGTTGATGTAAAACACCCCGATATTCGCATCAATATTCACATTCAAAAAGATCAATGCAATATTTCTTTAGATAGCTCGGGTAGGTCATTGCACCAGCGTGGGTATCGAGTGGCTACTAATATTGCACCTATTAATGAAGTATTGGCAGCCGGATTACTTTTGTTGAGTGGATGGGATGGTCAATGCGATTTTTTAGACCCCATGTGTGGTAGTGGTACTATGTTGATAGAGGCAGGGATGATAGCGTGTAATATACCTGCAAACATTAATAGAAAAGAATTTGCTTTTGAAAAGTGGGATGATTTTGATGAAGAACTATTTGAAAAAATAGTGGATAGTGCGCTGAATAAAACCCGTGAGTTTTATCATAAAATTGTAGGTTATGATAAGGCACCTTCAGCGATTAGAAAAGCTAATGATAATATTGAAAGCGCCAATCTGGCGGAATATATAACTGTAGAACGCAAGAACTTTTTTGATACAGAAAAATTCACAGAAAAGCACTTACATATGGTTTTTAACCCGCCTTATGGTGAGCGTTTAGACCGTTCTGATTTGGATTCTGATTTTGATATCGAAGCATTTTATGGGGATATTGGAAATACGCTAAAACGTCAGTATCCAGGTACAGATGCATGGTTTATTACGTCAAATCTTGAAGCTTTAAAATATGTAGGTTTGCGCCCGTCTCGTAAAATAAAGGTGTTTAATAGCCAGTTAGAATCTAAATTGGTGAAATACGTAATGTATGCAGGTAGTAAACGAACAAAATTCCAAAATAAAACGGAAGACTAAATAAGTTACTGTTCCTCTACAGCTTCTTTTTTAGGATTTTTTTTCTCAATTACTTTGGGCTTATTCGCCTTTTTGTAAAAAGGAATTAAATAGGAAATTGAAAAGTTGTAGCCAATACCAAATTTGCTGCCATCAGTGACTTTGTTGAAGCCTGGGATGAATAAATTTTTAAAGGCGTTATTCTCGGGTTCTTTATTGGTGACCAAAAAGCCCATGCGTACACTTCCTCCCAAATAGATATTAGCAAACAGTTCTGTTTTCATACCTAAAACAAACTCAAGCCATGTAGCGTTAAGACCACTAAATTTTTGTGCGCCATTTGCCCCATCAGGGAAAGTACTCGCATTCCAGTAGCGGTTAGAGTCGTATATCTTATAATTATTTAAAGTTTGATTAAATGTACTAAAAGCAAACCTGCCTCCTACGTAAATCAAATTTTGTTCACCGTACCAATTGCCATACGTATTATAATCGATACCCAGTTTTAAATAGCTACCATCGGTGGTGAAATTGTACAGGTCTTCTTGCCTTGTTTTGTTTTCATTACCTAACTCGGCTGCCAAATAATATTTATGACTTAATCGATAATCTCCAACCAATTCAAGCCCAGTATATTCATCTTGAAAATAAGAAAGTGCTAGCCTACTTAAATCAACTCCAACACGAAGTCCATAGGGTTGTTTGTGAACCACAGTATCTTTGGGTTTTGTATCTATAGGTTTACTTTGTGTCCACCCCAAAAAGCAGCACATTAATAAACAGATGCTAATGAAATATTTTAACATGGGCGGTAATAGTTTCTTCAGTTTTTATAGTAGTATTTACAATTTCAATACGCTGTATCCAGTTTTCATCAGAAGCAGTGAAATCAATATTTAAATCGTTGTAGTTTACAACATAACCACAAGCTCTTGATATAAATTTTTCTTCCGTAGTATAGGTAAGCATTAAAGAGTCGCTATTGCCCGTTTCAGCACCATCATCGTCATCAGCAGAGTCTTTAGTAAATAGAAACGTTGTTGTTGTATCAGAAGATTTTAAGGGAACACTTATTGAATCGAGGGTGCTAAGTCGGTCATCAAAAGTGTCTACTGGCGAACCATTACCTACTCCTACAACACGTAGGCTAGGTACTGTTTTAAACTCGGTAGGGTTTTCTGCATCGTAAAAACGAATTATTAGCAAAGGGGTATCTGCATCAACACAGATGTCATCTTTTTCACATGATGAAAAAGATAGTATCCCTAGAAAAATTAAGAAAGCTATTTTAAGTGAATTCATGGGCTTATAACTTTTCTAAAAGTACGATATTTTCTACATGGTACGTTTGCGGAAACATATCTACAGGTTGTACTTTGGTTACTTTGTAACTTTCTTTCATTAGTGCTAAATCCCTAGCTTGGGTAGCACTGTTACAACTTACATATACCACCTTTTGAGGCGCTATGTCTAATATTTGTTGTACTACAGCTGCATGCATACCATCTCTTGGCGGGTCTGTTATAATTATATCGGGTATACCATTGGCGGCTATAAAGGCTTCATTAAAAACGTTTTTCATATCGCCCACAAAGAAATCAACATTTTCTATGTTGTTATTTTTTGCATTTGCTTTGGCATCATTAATTGCTTCAGGAACCGATTCAATACCGACTACTTTTTTTGCCTTTTTAGCCACAAATTGCGCGATAGTTCCGGTACCTGTGTAAAGGTCATATACGAGTTCTTCTCCTGTTAAACCGGCAAAATCACGGGTGATTTTATACAATTCATAGGCTTGCTCTGAGTTGGTTTGGTAAAATGATTTGGCATTTATTTTAAATTGCAAACCTTCCATTTCTTCAAAAATGTGGTCTCTACCACCATGACAAATAATCTCTTGGTCATAAATAGTATCGTTTTGTTTGCTGTTAATTACATATAGTAAGGAGGTGATTTTAGGGAAGGTTGCTGCTAAATGGTTCATCAATAAATCACGCTTGTGTTTATCATCTTCAAAAAATTGAACCAAAACCATAATTTCTCCTATTGATGAAGTTCTTATCATCAAGGTGCGAAGCATTCCATGTTGATTTCGAGGGTTGAAAAAAGACAGGTCATTTGCTGTCGCAAAACGTTTTGTTTCTAGCCGAATAGCATTTGAAGGGTCTGCTTGCAGGTGACATTTTTCAATATCTAAAATTTTATCCCACATACCAGGGATATGAAAACCTAGCGCATTTTTATCTTCTATTTGAACATCTGATTGAATTTCGTCTAGGGTGAGCCATCGGCTATCTGAAAAAGAAAATTCCATTTTGTTACGATAGAAATATTGCTTTTCAGAACCCAAAATAGGATGCACCTCAGGCAATTCAATATGCCCTATTCGTTTGAGATTATTCTCAACCTCTTTTTGTTTATAAAACAATTGATGTTCGTAGCCCATGTGTTGCCATTTACAACCGCCACATGTTCCAAAATGCTTGCACTGGGGGGCAACTCTTTTGTCAGAAAGTGAATGAAAATGTATTGCTGAGCCTTCAAAATAGCTTTTTCGCTTTTTTGTAGTTTGAATATCAACAATATCACCAGGCACGGTATTGGTCATAAAGATTACTCTTCCGTCTGGGGCTTTTCCTACGGTTTTACCTTTGGCACCTGCATCAATTACCTCAATGTTTTCAAAAACCTGTCGTCTACTTTTTTTCCGCATGCAGCAAAAATAGGAATTGATTGTATTTATTCGGGTAACTTTAAAAGGAATAACACTATTTTAACCCCAATAAGGTGTGAAAATATGATTATGAGGCTTGTGTAGCCCATAAATATGGCAGACCGCTGCGCTGCAAGAGTCAAGAAACAAGACTAAAGAAACTTTTCTTTTTTCATGGAGCGCAATAGTCCTGTTTCTTGATTCTTGTCTCAATACTCATATGAATGTCCCTGATTATAGTTGACCGTTTTTAGGTGTTAATTTCATTGTTAAAAATAGTATTATTTGGCTTGTTTCTCATTGGTATTGATTTCCAAGTTCAATACTCACTTTTTTAAATTTGCTTTCATGGGGTTACACTTTGATTAAAGTGGTCAACCTATATCAGGGACGTACACTCTGTTCTTTTCTCTCCGCTCTAGTCAATAGTCTCCCTTCTGTCCATTACAATGCATTAAAAAAGGAGCCTTTCTAATTAAAAGACTCCTTTTCGCGATACAACAAATACAAAGCTATCCTATTGTTAAACCTATGCCGATTTAAAACTTGAGAATCATAAAACGGCTGGAGTATAGCTTATTTTTTATCTTCATTAAACCGATCTAAAATACGTTCCATTTGTTTGCCCGCAGCAGCTCTGCCACCTAAGCCAAATGAAAGTGCAATAGTAACAGCAACAGTGCCTAGGGTTATGCCAAATGCCATGTTTATAATCTCATCGGCAATACCCATAGTTTTAAGACCCATGGCTAAAAATATAGCGAGTACACATATTCTAATAATAGAGGCAACAAATTGATTGCTTTTGTTTTTTGCAATACTGTCGTGAGCAAGTCTTGAAATCCAATTTCCAATAATAAGGATTACCAAACCAAAAAGGATGTTTCCTGATACGCTTACAATGGTATTTAAAATTTCGGTAAGTTTTGTGAATTGTAATTTTTCAATGGCAGTTATCAGTCCGAATAAAACGATGAAAAAGAAGGTAATATTCCCAATCATTTTTGGAAGATTCGTTTTAGAAGAAATTCCCTTTAAGTTGATGCGCTCTAAAAAGTTATCAATTTTAAAACTTTCTAATAGGTCGGTTACCAAACCGGCAACAAACCTACCTCCAACAACAAAGAATATTAAGATAATTACTGCTACTAAAATTCTGGGGATAGCTTCAAAAAATTGCTCAAGCATATGGGTTGCAGGAACAGAAATTGCATCCATATTCAAGATATTTAAAGCCGTAATAAGTAATGGAATGAAAATAAATATAAAGACAATCTTTTTTAGTATAGCAACAAGGTCAATGTTTTCAGGCAGTTTAAGTTTGGGTATGTAACTTTGAATAGTGTCACCTGAAAGGCCTACAAATTCAGAAATAATAGTTGCTAGCATATAGCCAATGTAGCCAACTAAACCAGCGCCAACAATATTAGGAATATAGGTTAAAAAGCTATCTAAAAGGTTTTTAACGGGGTCTAATACGCTTGTCATGCCTAATTTTGATAAGGCTAGCATAAACACAAATATCATTATTAGAAAATAAACCAGTTTAGCGACAAACCTTGATAGCGGCATTTTATTTGAGCTAAGTTTTTCATCAATACCTGTACGATTCATGAGTTTTACAATCATGCGTTTTACAAAGCCAGCAATAATCCATCCTATAACTAGAATAACAATAGCCATAATGGTATTGATTGGTAAATATTCTCCTAGAGAATCTGAAAAATTATCAAAAAAGCGTATTAAATATTTCATTATAAAAATTTTAAGGTTAGTGTATCTATTTAGTTAGACCCTTAAAAATGAGATAAGTCACATGCTGTTTTTTATTTGTTGATACTCGGTTCATGACTTTTGTGAATTATTGGAGTAAAAAACATAGGATTTTTTTTATATTTTTGCAGCACTTATTATTAGGGATGATTTCTCTCCCACGCTGAATTTTCGAATCTTCGAAAGGAAAAAGGTATAGAAGGAATTACTGAAGTTTTTATTTAAAGTAATTTTTTATGTCAGTTTTAGAAAAAATCACTTCTGAAGATGCAATAGCATTAGAAGACAAGTATGGTGCACACAATTACCATCCACTACCTGCAGTATTGAGTAGGGGAGAAGGTGTTTTTGTTTGGGATGTTGAGGGTAAAAAGTATTATGATTTTTTGTCTGCATACTCAGCAGTAAATCAAGGACACTGCCATCCAAAAATTGTTGGTGCCATGGTAAATCAAGCGCAAACATTAACGCTTACATCAAGAGCATTTTATAATGATGTACTTGGTAAATTTGAAAAATACGCCACAGAGACTTTTAAGTTTGATAAGCTTTTACCTATGAATACGGGTGCCGAAGCTGTTGAAACTGCTTTGAAACTTTGTAGAAAATGGGCGTATGAGAAAAAGGGAATACCCGAAAATAAGGCGCAAATTATTGTTTGTGAGAATAACTTTCACGGGCGAACAACGACTATTATTTCATTTTCTAATGACCCTGTTGCTCGAACGAATTTTGGTCCTTATACTGATGGATTTATAAAAATTGAATACGATAATATTGAAGCTTTACGTGAAGCTATAGAAAACAATGCGAATATTGCAGGCTTTTTAGTAGAACCTATTCAAGGTGAAGCCGGTGTATATGTGCCTTCTGAAGGCTATTTGAAAGCAGCTAAGGAGCTGTGTGAAAAACACAATGTTCTTTTTATAGCAGATGAGGTGCAAACAGGTATTGCAAGAACAGGTAGGCTATTGGCTACATGTGGTAATTGCTCATGTGCTGATAAACACTGTAGTGGTACACCTGAGGTAAAACCAGATATTTTAATTCTTGGTAAAGCCTTATCTGGTGGTGCTTATCCTGTTTCGGCAGTTTTGGCAAATGATGCTATTATGGGGGTTATTCAACCAGGTAATCATGGGAGTACTTTTGGAGGCAACCCTATTGCAGCCGTAGTGGGTATGGCAGCCTTAGATGTTGTTAAAGATGAAGAACTTGCCCAAAATGCTTTTGAATTGGGTGAACTGTTTAGAGCTGAATTGAATACATTTATTGCAAATTCAAATATAGTCAATGCGGTAAGAGGCAAAGGCTTGCTCAATGCGATATTAATAAATGATACCGAAGAGAGTTCTACGGCATGGGATATTTGTATGGCACTAAAAGAAAATGGCCTTTTAGCAAAACCTACCCATGGTAATATTATTCGTTTTGCACCGCCATTGGTAATGAACAAGGAGCAATTGTTAGACTGTGTAGCGATAATTACCAAAACCTTAAAGGCGTTTGAAAAATAAAAAGTAGTACAGTTGTTTATAAAAATGAAAAGCCCAGCAAAATTTGCTGGGCTTTTTGTTTTCAGTACTATTTGCAACTTAATCTAATTGTCCCGAAGTAATTAGTGCTATAATTACGCCAAAATAAATGATGCCAAGAATAAGCATAATAGCTGCGATTGCTAAGCCAATATACGATAGTGTTTTGCCTGTTTTAGCATTGTCTACACCAGTGTAAACCCCTGGGTTTTCTTCATGTAGTTTTTCAGCTTTTTTAGCATTTGATAATCCTATAATGCTGAAAATAGCACCAAAAGGCCCACAGCAAAATATAGAGGTCACAATTGATATGATGCCAAATGTTAAGGCATTACTTGCGCCTGGTAGTGTTTCTTGATTCATGTTTTAGTGTTTTATTCTTCTATTCCCCATTGTTCCATTAGTTCTCTACTTTGCTCCATAGCAGCTTCTATATCGCCCGTTGCAAATACATAAATAACGCGTATTATCACTAGTATGCATAATATTAAAGCTACTAAAGCTACTATTTTTCCTGTTTTTATTTGACTAATATTGTCATACATATCAGGATTTTCGGCATATATTTTTTCCGATTTTGTGGCCATATAAAAAGCAATTCCGGCAGGTATAACTCCTAGCCCAAAACAACAGCAGCATAAATAACCAAAGATGCTTAAAACAATTATTGCGCTTGAATTAGGTAATTTTTCTTTTTCCATAATTTTTAATTTTGTGGTTTACGGTTATACGAATTTTAAAATATAGTTAGTTAATATTAAGGCGACACTAGTTATAAGTAGTGTGTTTGTTATTTTATTTATGTATTTAATTTTGAAGAAAAGATTGGCGGTAAAAAAAACGGCCAATGGTAACAGTGTGAAAATTGCTGGATACATATCAAATGCAGCAGCAAAATCTCCTTTCAGCAAAAAAACTAAAGACCGTTGTAGGCCACAACCCGGGCAATCAAAACCAAAGATTTTTTTTGTAAAACAAGGCAACATATAGTTTTCGATATGTAGCGATAATGTGGGAATCAACATTTTCATTGATAAAATCGATTTGTCTTGCGAAAAATACTACTATTTTTATCGAATTAAAACTAATTAATGGCTGTTTTTCAAATAAATGATAGGGTAGAAACGATTGATGATACTATTAAAGGTGTTGTCATGGCTATACATGGGAATCAAATTACAATTGAAAGTGATGAAGGTTTTCCACTTACGTATGAATCGGGTGAATTAGTTAAAATTCAAGATGCTATTGAAGTTAGCAACTATGAGGTAGCACGTATAAAGTCTGAAAAAGAACTTCCAAAGCCTCGAAGGGCTCCGGCGCCTAAGGTAAAAGAACGTAATGCACCAAAGATGGAAGTAGATTTACATATTCATCAGCTGACCAATTCTTCAAGAGGAATGTCAAATTATGACATGCTCAATCTACAACTAGAAACGGCCAAAAGACAATTGGAATTTGCTATAAGAAAGCGTATAAAAAAAGTAGTATTTATTCATGGAGTGGGTGCAGGTGTACTAAAAGAAGAATTAAAATACCTGTTTGGGCGCTATGATAATGTACATTATTACGATGCGGATTATCAAAAATATGGACTAGGAGCTACCGAGGTTTATATTTATCAGAAAGGTTAGTTTTAATACCTGCTTATTCTGATGCAACCGTGGTTACAGTACCAAAGTTAGTGATACTCAAATTTGTAATTCGGGTGTCTTTAGCAGTAACAAAAGAAATTGTATTCAATTTTATTTCATGCTCATAGGTTACGCCATCAGCATTTAAAACAGTTGTTATAAGTACGGTTCCTGATTCAGCTACGATTTCTTCAGTTACCGTGGGCGTGCTTACCGGGATTTCTGAACAAAAATAATCGGTAGAAACATCGTCCGAAAAAGTGCGGTATGTAATTTTAATGGGGCCAGAAGCCGATACATTATAGGTATTACCTTCGGTTGCAACTTCATTTTTTAATGTTCCATTAGGAAGTTCAACAATTAAAGCTTCGTTAGTATTGAGTTTAAAAAGCACATTTGCTGTAGCTGCATCAACTGTAGCGCAGTGTTGAATACTAGCACTATCAAAGTCTATGGTTTCAATTTGCAAATCACCATCGTCACAAGCCGACATAAGTATTAACAGTCCGTAAAACAAGAATTTCTTCATGGCTCAAATTTAAGAGAAATATACTAGAAGTTTCTTCTATATTGGCTAGAAATTAACTTTAATTCGGTTATTTTTGAACCGTTTTATATATTTTTTTCTATGAAGACCATTTACCTAGATAATGCTGCTACAACTCAAGTGCGAAGTTGTGTTATTGACAAAATGCACGAGGCTTTAACCAATTTTTATGGCAACCCTTCTTCAACGCATAGTTTTGGTAGGACAGCAAAGACCGCTGTAGAAAGCGCAAGAAAAACCATTGCAAAATATATGAACGCCCATCCATCTGAAATTATTTTCACTTCAGGAGGCACTGAAGCTGATAATATGATATTGCGGTGTGCTGTGCGTGATTTGGGTGTGAAGACAATTATTACTACAAAAATAGAGCATCATGCCGTTTTGCATACCGTTGAAGAATTAGCTGAAAAGAATGGGATTACCCTGCTTTTTGTTGATTTGGATACGTACGGTAATCCTAAAATGGAACATTTAGAAGTTTTATTACAAGCTGATGATACCAAGAAGTTGGTAAGTTTGATGCATGTAAATAATGAAATAGGAAACAAAATTGACATTGCGGCTGTTGCAGCATTGTGTAAAAGTAACGATGCGTATTTTCATTCTGATACAGTACAATCAATAGGACATTATACTTGGGATGTGCAAGAAATTCCAGTTGATTTTATGACCGCAGCAGCACATAAATTTCATGGGCCAAAAGGTATTGGTTTTGCATTTATACGAAGAAATTCTGGTTTGAAGTGCCTGATTTCTGGTGGTTCTCAAGAGCGTGGGTATCGTGCAGGAACTGAATCTTTTCACAATATTGTTGGTTTAGAAGAAGCATTTATTTGCGCGTATGATAATTTGGAAGAAGAGAAAGCCTATGTTACTGAGTTGAAACAATATTTTATCACTCAAATAACTAAAGAAATACCAGGAGTGAAGTTTAATGGGCACTCAGGAGATATAGAAAAAAGCACCTACACATTGGTGAATGTATGTTTACCTATGGATGCTCAAAAAGCACTAATGCTCTTATTTCATTTAGATATTAAAGGTATAGCTTGCTCAAAGGGAAGTGCTTGTCAATCAGGGAGTGGAAAAGGTTCGCACGTGCTTTCTGAAATTCTATCGGAAGAAGAGATGCAGAAACCTTCATTGCGATTTTCATTTTCAAAATACAATACCAAAGAAGAGCTTGATAGAGCCATAGCTGTGTTGAAAGACTTTATGCAGCAGTAAGTTTGTTTTGAAACTTGCCTTTGTAGCATACACTATATCAGTTGTTTTTTCAACTAGTGTGTTTAAAGCGGTATAACTCAATTTTTAGTGAGCTCGGTGATACAGGTATGGCCTAGCTTGGTAGTTCTCTTGTTTGCTATTTTGGATAAGTTGTGTAGTAGTTAAGAAATTAGTAGCGGTTATAGCTCGTTTTTCTTCTTTTTGTCTTTCTTTTTTTCACGTTCGTACGGGAATTTACGTGATGCAAGTTTCATCATTTTGTCAATTAAATCAGCGGTGTCTTTTCCTGATTTTTTATTGATTTTCTTTTCGTATTTCCATAATAATTTTCCAGTATTGCCGTCGCTTATTTTTATGCCAATTCTGCCATAATCACCGTTTCCTAATATAAAATCAAAGAAATTGAAATTATTAGAAACTCCCTTTGATAATAAAACATTTAAATCAAGAGTGCCGCCAATAATGCCATCTACATTTAAAATTTCACTCAGTTCTTTAATCGTATACACGTCAATATTCTTGTAGGTAATATTATTTTTGGCCAATATCGCATTGGTGTTTTGTGTGTTTTGAAATTCAATGGTGAATTTTTTCTTCTTTTTACGTTTTGAAAAATAAGTTTCTAATGCGTTTTGTACCGCATAACCTTCTTTTTTTGCTCGTAAGTTTAAATCTTCAGTAGATATTGTTTCTTTAAGTTCTAAGTTAGTTAGAAAGGGCAAGATGGCTAATACTTTATGGTTTTTGCTGAGATTTTCAAATTTGTCACTTTGGTAAATATTTTTTTGAGCATGTGAAGTGAAGTTAATAACTATAAATATAAAAAGAACTATTTTTTTCATTGATGATTTTATTAAATAGATTTGAGTTACTGCTAAATAGGATGTTTTTTATGTTATAAGCGGGCACTCAATTTTAGGTTCAATATTCTACTAGTTAAAAAATTTGGCACACCAAATTGCTGTTTGCTGTCTACATCGCGTACCCATGTATTGGTAATAGTATTTTGATTGTTGAATAGATTAAAAACTTCAATCCCCATGGAGAGTTCTTTAAATTTATGCAACCATTTGTGTTTTGTGTTTGTTTTACTTCCGTCTGCAAAAATATAGGAAATTCCTAAATCTAAGCGTTTATAGTCTCTCAATCTATTTTGAAACTTATAAGGGTCGGCATAACTAGGGGCTCCACCTGGTAACCCGGTATTGTAAACCATGTTGAGGTACATTTTTACATTTGGTGTTCTTGGAATATAATCTTGAAATAAGATGGCAAATTTTAATCGTTGGTCAGTAGGGCGAGCAATATAGCCTCTACCATTGCTATTTTCTTCAGTTTTCAAATAGCCAAAACTTACCCATGACTCCGTTCCAGGTACAAAAGCACCATTCATTCGTATTTCTGCACCATAAACATAAGCGGTCGCTTGGTTGTTTGCAACGTATCTTATACGAACATCATCTACAGTGTAGGTATTTGCGTTTTTTAAATTTTTATAATACAATTCACTGGTGAGGGTAAAAGGACGATTCCATAATTGAAAACTGTACGCATTACCTAGTACAAAATGGGTAGATTTTTGTGCTTTTACACCCGTTTGTATCCGTCCTGTATTGTCTCGTAGTTCTCTGTAAAATGGAGGTTGCTGATAGGCTCCTATAGAAAACCGAAATAATATGTCTTTTTCCCAATCTGGTTTTATGGCAAATTGCGCACGTGGGCTAACAATAGTTTGTGAAACACTAGGTAAACCAACACCACTTAGTATCCAATGTTGTGCGCGTATGCCTAAGTTGTAATACAGGGAGTTGTTTTTAATGGCAAGGCGATTACTGTACTGTGTGTAGGCGATAAACCGATTTGTTTTTACAAAGTTTTTTGCAAAAAGCGAATTGTAGGGTACTAACGGACTTTCAAATGGTTCTTCGGGTTCATTATTTGTAAACGCTGGCAAAGGTGGGCGAATAGAAAAACCAAGAGAATCTATAAATTCAGATTCTTGTAACTGGTCACGTATATCTTGATGCGTATAGGTAATACCCCATTCAATTAATTTTTCGGCGCTAGAAAAATGCCCTTTGTGGGTGATATTCATAATTAAAGCATCGAGGTCATTACGAGCGCGGTTGAATTGAGAACCTAAACCTTTAGACGTTTTTATTTTGCCAAGGTTTTCACTGCTCAAATTGGTTTCTATCTCCCCCAGTTCGTAACGTGCAATTATATCAGAGCGTTCTTCTTCGGTGGTGTGATAAACAGACGAAATGAATTTAAGCGTTGTATGCTCATTTAAAACATAGTTTGCTTTTAAAGCCCCCATTTTTGTGTTGTACTTATTGTTTTCTTTGCCCTGATAGTTAATGATAAGTGCTTTGGGGTCATTAAGGGTGCCGAAGTTGGTTTGCCGGTTTAATGGTTCGTTTTGATAATCGTTGATAGCAATATTACCCAAAAAATTGAGATTGAATTTGCTAGAGAAACGATAGGTTAAATAGCTTTGTACATCAAAAAAAGATGGCTTAAAATTGGTGTTTGTTTGTTGACTTTTCACAAAAAGGGCATTATTGCGATAGCGTATACCAGAAATGCTACTGAAATTTTTGTTTTTTGAAACTGTTTCTACAGCAGCACTAGCACCTAAAAAACTAAGTTCCATTTGCGTACCAAAAGTAGTTGGCTTTTTATAAGAAATATCTAAGACTGAAGATAGTTTGTCACCATATTTCGCTTGAAAACCACCAGGTGAAAATTTTACATTTTGTACTAAGGCACTATGAATAAAGCTAAGTCCTTCTTGTTGCGCAGAGCGAATTAAAAATGGACGATACACCTCAATCTCATTAACGTACACCAAGTTTTCATCATAGTTGCCACCACGTACGGCATACTGGGTGCTTAGTTCATTACTTGAAGAAGTGCTGGGAAGTAATTTTAATATATTTTCTACACCAGCATTTGCGCCAGGTATTTTTTGTATCACCTCTTTGGTGAGTGTTGTAATGCCCGTGACGCTTTTTTCTCCTGTTGGGGTCACGGTAACCTCGTCTATTTGTATAACGTTAGTTTTCATTACCGGGTTAAATTCAAAAGTCTCGTTTGAAGTGAGTACTAAATTTTTAAGTACTACATTTTTATGCCCCAAGTGCGAAAAAGTGATGGTGGTTTTTGTGTCTGAGGTTATTTTAAGTACGTAAAATCCCTGTTCGTTTGATGATGTGCCTCCGTAGCTTGTATTTATATTTACATTATTTAGCGGAGTATTTTCTTCACTTAATACGACTCCAGTGATGGTAGCAGTTTGCGCTTTTACAAAAGCAATTTTGCAAAATAGTAATACAGTAATAGCGGGTTTTAAGAATCTCAAAAGCACTTATTTTCTATAAAAGGTACGTGTGAAGGTATTGCTGTTTCCTACATTGTCGGTTACGGTAACTTTTAGTTCGCATTGTTTCTTGTCAAGAATTTTATCATCAAAGTTGTAGGTGAGTGTGTTTTTTTTTGTTTCGTATTCCATTAAAATCCATTCTCCATTTAGGGTAGCCGTATAGCTTTTTATACCACTTAAATCATCAGAAATATAAAGACTTAAATAACTGTAGTTGTTTAGCCATTGTTTTTCTTTAAAATTCTTTGCTCTGATTTTTGGTGCTATGGTATCTTTTGCGAGGGTGTAGGTGCCTAGGTTTCGCGTTCTGGTGGTAAAGATATTGCCACGTTTATAGGTTGAAGCATAGCTAGGTCTTCGCTTTTTATCTAATCGGGCAATGAATAATTGTTTTTGTTCTTCTTTAGTGTATTTTGAAACATCAAAAGTAATGGTGAAATTACGATGCGCAGGTACACTGCTATTGTGAATAGTTACCGTGTCATTCCCTTTTTTTAAATCGATATAAAAATCTTTGTAAAAAGTGTTTGCAGGAAAATACACCTTTGCAGCACCCAAATTATAGTTGTTTGGTTTTTTCGCAATTACAAAAGTGTCGGTTTTTAAGGATTCTTTTTTAATTTTCACAGCTTCTTTTTTTCCTTCTACAGGAATAACAATTTTGGTGGTATTGCCTTCTAAATCTTTTAACAGCAACTCAACCGAATAGGATAACCCCTCTTTTACTACAAGTTTGCCCTTGTTCTTTAGAGTGTTATAAATGCTTAACTGATTTCCAGGAGCTTGAAAGCACTGCTGTATTCTTTGATTGTATTTGCTGTAGTGCTCATAATCAATAAGGGTATTTATATATCGACTCTCTGCGAAGGAAAATGCTTCAAAATCATAATCTACATAAACCGCCCCATTTACAAGCAGCTGAACAGCATAAATACCGTTTTTATTGGCCGCTAAATCTTGCCGGTCAAATCCTGAAAAACCAAACCCAATAGTGCCAGATGCACTTATTGGATTGGCCAAATACGTGCCATCGACTTGTCTTGTATAATTGATCTGTACTTTGGTATTTTGTTGATTTATTTGAGCACCTTCAGAGAGGGGGTAAGCATACACTTTTTGTAAAATAGGGTTGGTAGCGTCACGTACTTCAAGACCAAATAACAAAGGGTTTGTTGGTTTTTCATTCACGCTTTTTCGTATTTCAAAATGCAAATGTGGGCCGGCCGAACCTCCGGTATTACCCGAATAGGCAATAACTTCTCCTTTTTTTACTTTTACTTCACCATAATCAGGAAAAACTTCGACTTCATACGATTTCTTTTGATATTGAATATTCTTTATATAAGGTTCAATGTCAGGGCCAAATTTTTGAAGATGCCCGTAAACTGAGGTATACCCGTTTGGATGTGCTATATAAATTACTTTTCCATAACCGTAAAGCGATACTTTTATACGGGTAACAATACCATCGCCAATGGCATATACTGGTAGGCCTTGACGTTGCTTCGTTTTAATGTCTACACCAGCGTGAAAGTGATTTGACCGTAATTCACCAAAAGTGCCCGCTAGTATTATAGGAATATCTAAAGGAGGCCTAAAAACGTCTTTTGGATAGTTTTCTTGTGCAAAAACACTTAAAGAAAAAAATAATAGTAACACAAAAGATATTCTATTCATCATGGTCAAGTAACATTTTTTAAAAAGAGGCGATTGTCTTTAATGCTATTTTTATGCTGCATAAAAATAGCATGCACACAAATTTTAGCATGTCTACGTTGTAAAATTAAACAGATGAAAATTAAATACATCATTGATTGGTTAAAAAAGTGTCTTATTTTTTAATGTGTAAACCCACTAAATAAGGTTTAGCATATAAATGTAGTTGATTAGCTGTAGGTTGCAGTAATAATTTCTCGCATCGATAATGCATTGTTTTTTATATGTTTTTGGGGTCTCATCACCCTATGAAAATGCTCTTGAAGTACAAATTACACAATCTTATTTTGAGGTAGTTAAAGTATCACTTCAAGAATAAATGAAAAAACTATTGCTAAGTCTTAAGATGTATATTAACTTTGTGTAAAATGCATTGAGTTTTACGCATGAGCGAATTGGTTCAAATTGTTGATTCTTTAGAGAATAAAATCAGTAAACTGTTACACAGGTTAGCACTGTTACAGCGAGCTAATGACAAGTTGGAAAATGAATTGATTGCTTCAAGAAAAAATCAAGAGATTTTTCAAGAATCAATTTCGGAGTGGGAAGAGAAATACAATTCGCTGAAGCTTGCAAACTCGATGCTGGGCAGTAATACAAATACAACAGAAGCAAAGCTTAAAATAAACGCATTAATCAGAGAGTTAGATTATTGTATCGCACAACTTTCAGAATAATGTTTTAAATACCATGTCAGAAAAGCTCAAAATAAAATTGTCGATTGCAGATAGAGTATATCCGCTGACAATTGATGCCGCTCAAGAAGAGGGCTTGCGTAAAGCAGCCAAGAATATTGAGCAATTGGCAAAAAAATTCGAGCAAAGTTATGCTGTTCGTGATAAGCAAGATGTTTTGGCAATGTGTGCCTTGCAATTTGCATCAAAAATAGAACAAAGAGGTATTGATCAGTCAGAAGGAATTGCTGATTCAATTAATCGCTTAAAAGCATTAAATGCATTGGTTGATGATAAGCTAGGTATGAAATAAGTTCTTTAAAATACATAAAGTTACTGCCCACATTGGTAATAATTTTTGACAAACTCAACATTAATTTGTTTAAAAAGGGTGAGTTTAGATTGTAAAAGCGGGCCTTGCTAGTACAAGGATACTTGATCAGTCTGGTAGCCCTAAACCTGTTTTCTGGAGTTTGTACAAAACTCGTTCAATGTGGGCTTTTTTTATAATTAATTTTTAAACTATGGATAATATAACCACGATAATAATAGGAATTGCAGGAGTGGCAATAGGCTTTGCAATAGCAAAGTTGATGGAAAAGGGAAAGGCCTCCAAAACTATTGCAAATTCTAAAAAAGAAGCTGAGGCTATTTTGAAAGCTGCCAAAATTGATGGAGAAAACATTAAGAAGGACAAAATTTTTCAGGCCAAAGAAAAGTTTTTAGAACTCAAGGCGGAGCACGAAAAGGTTATTATCAATAAGGATAAAAAAATGGCCGAAGCTGAAAAGCGAACGCGTGATAAAGAGTCACAGGCTACAAGCGAATTGGCAAAAAGTAAAAACCTGAATAAGCAACTTGAGGCAAAATTAAAGGATATTGCACATAAAACCGAGTTTTATGACAAGAAGCAGGCTGAGCTTGAAAAACTACACAAAAGCCAAGTGCAGCAGTTAGAGGTGATATCGGGGCTTTCGGCTGAAGAGGCTAAAGGACAATTGATGGAGTCTTTAAAAGAAACTGCTAAGTCAGATGCCATGTCGTACTTGCAAGCTACTATGGAAGAAGCTAAACTATCGGCGCAGCAAGAAGCAAGAAAAATTGTTATTAATACCATACAGCGTATAGGTACCGAGGAAGCAGTTGAGAATTGTGTATCGGTATTTAACCTTGAATCAGATGATGTAAAGGGTAGAATTATTGGTAGAGAAGGACGTAATATTAGAGCCTTAGAATCTGCTACTGGTGTTGAGATTATTGTTGATGATACACCTGATGCTATTATCTTATCTTGTTTTGATTCGGTGCGTAGAGAAATTGCACGTTTGTCATTACATAAATTGGTGACGGACGGTAGAATTCACCCAGCAAGAATTGAAGAGATAGTTAAAAAGACTGAAAAGCAAATAGAAGCCGAGATTGTTGAAATAGGAAAAAGAACAATCATAGATTTAGGAATTCACGGGTTGCATCCAGAATTAATTAAGGCGGTAGGGCGTATGAAATACCGTTCTTCATACGGGCAAAACCTATTGCAACACTCACGTGAAGTTGCTAAACTTTGTGGTGTAATGGCAGCTGAAATGGGGCTTAATGCTAAAGTGGCAAAACGAGCAGGTTTATTGCATGATATTGGTAAAGTGCCAAATACTGAGGCTGAGGTAGAAACGCCACATGCTATTTTAGGAATGCAATGGGCTGAAAAGTATGGTGAAAAGCCAGATGTTTGCAACGCTATTGGAGCACATCATGATGAAATAGAAATGAAAACCTTAATATCTCCTATTGTACAGGTTTGTGATGCTATTAGCGGTGCAAGACCAGGTGCAAGGAGACAGGTGATGGACTCGTACATACAGCGACTTAAAGACCTTGAAGAAATAGCTTTTGGGTTTGGCGGTGTGCAAAAGGCTTATGCGATACAAGCAGGTAGAGAGTTGCGTGTCATTGTAGAAAGTGAAAAAGTAAGTGACGATAAAGCAGCGCAGTTATCGTTTGAAATTTCACAAAAAATACAAACAGATATGACCTACCCAGGTCAGGTGAAAGTGACGGTTATTAGAGAAACAAGAGCAGTAAACGTGGCAAAATAACCCCTATCAAGAAATTATCATTGTAGTAATAAAAAAAAGAGCCAACTTGGGCTCTTTTTTTGTACCTATTATTCTAGGACTTAATGCGTTTTATCTGTTTTATATAAGCTTAATAGGGCGGCTATAATAATGAGGTTTTTAATGATATACTGTCCTAAAAGTGTTAGAGAAAAAGGGGCGTCTCCAAATGATTCTTCCGGAAATAATAGTAAAGGAGTAAAGGTTAATGTCATATGAATGAGCGTTGCGATAATAACGGGGCGTTTGAAATAATTTAGCATTAGAAGTGCTCCTAATGCGGTTTCCCAAATGGCTAAAAGTATAATAGCAATGTTGGATGGTATTAATGAAAAAGTTAAGGTATCAATGGTGTTTTTTGCAAGTTCTTCGGCTGGGCTGCTTCCGGGAAAATATTTTAAGGCACCAAACCAAAAATAAACCAAACCGATAGTAATAGCTAAAATGCGATTGTTTGATATTTGTTTAATTTGTTTCATGTTTTTCAATAATGTTTTGCCGTGTCAAAAATTAGTTATTGTGTTATTTAACTATAATATTTCTAGCAGAAATACCGCCTATATTTTTTGCTGATGTCTTGGTTTTATTGCAGCTTCGGGACTATGGTTGACTTAAGTTAAAGCGGCCAATTTAGTAAATACAGATGGAATAGAAAACTGTTTTATAAGCTGGATGTAAAAAATTAAAGCAAAAAAAAACCGCCTTCAAAATGAGAAGGCGGTTTTTGGTATTAACAACATTTAATTTGTTTATACGTCTGCAGATTTAACAGTTTTGATAATTCTACCTGCAATTTTGTATGGGTCACCGTTAGACGCTGGTCTACGATCTTCAAGCCATCCTTTCCATCCGCTTTCTACCGTTGCGATAGGAATACGAATAGATGCGCCACGGTCAGAAACACCATAGCTAAAATCATTAATAGATGCCGTTTCATGAAGGCCAGTTAAACGTTGATCGTTAAACTCTCCATAAACAGCAATATGTTCTTTAACAACAGGTCTAAATGCTTCACAAATTTTCTCGTAAGTGGCTTTATCGCCACAAGTTCTTAAAGTTGTGTTTGAGAAGTTAGCATGCATACCAGATCCGTTCCAGTCCATATCTTTTCCAAGCGGTTTTGGGTGGTATTCAATATAGTAACCGTGTTGCTCAGTTAATCTATCTAATAAATATCTTGCAACCCATAACTCGTCACCGGCTAATTTTGCTCCTTTAGCAAACAATTGAAATTCCCATTGTCCTGATGCAACTTCTTGGTTGATCCCTTCAAAGTTAATACCAGCAGCGATACATAAATCAGCATGTTCTTCAACTAAGTCTCTTCCGTGTGTGTTTTTTCCACCAACTGAGCAATAATACATTCCTTGTGGAGCAGGGTAACCACCAATTGGGAAACCTAAAGGTAATTGTGTATGCGTGTCCATGATGAAATATTCTTGCTCAAAACCGAACCAAAAATCGTTATCATCATCATCAATGGTAGCTCTACCATTTGAAGAGTGTGGTGTTCCATCAGCGTTTAAGACTTCTGTCATTACCAGAAAACCATCTTTTCTTGCTGGGTCTGGAAAAAGTGCTACAGGTTTCAATAAGCAGTCTGATGATCCTCCTTCGGCTTGTCTTGTAGAACTTCCGTCAAACGACCACATAGGGCAATCTTCTAAAGTGCCATTAAAGTTATTTACTACTTTAGTTTTGCTTCTCATGTTTTGTGTTGGGAAGTATCCATCCAACCATATGTACTCTAATTTTGTTTTACTCATAATATTGGTAGTTAATTTTTCAAAATTTAAAAGACAAACAAAAATATGTTTTTTGAGGGATTATCGTCATTTTTAAGGGGGTAATTTTTTAAAAAGTTATTATTTTTCTTGATAGCCCTATTTTTTATGGGGTAAATTGTGATATATATATTATTTGATGTTAATTTTGCTAAATCATTAATGCTTGAAATGATGTTTTTATAAATAAATCCATATGTCTAAAACTAGATTTAAGGCTATTACAGATAGTCGAAATAGAAATCGAATTACGATAACCGAAAAAAAAAGACGTTCAGAATTGTTTGGACAAAATGTTTTTAACGAAGAGCGAATGCTACAGTTTTTAACCAAAGATGCGCTTGAGAGTGTTCAAAACGCTATTTTTTCGGGTTCAAAAATTGATCGAAAAATAGCTGATCAAGTTGCTGAGGCTATGAAAGGTTGGGCGATTACTATGGGCGCTACGCATTATACCCATTGGTTTCAACCGTTGACAGGTGCTACTGCAGAAAAACATGATGCTTTTTTTGATTTGTTACCTGATGGTAGGGCACTAGAAAAATTTGGTGGTGGTCAGTTGGTACAGCAAGAGCCTGATGCGTCAAGTTTTCCTAGTGGCGGACTTAGAAACACGTTTGAGGCACGTGGTTATACAGCATGGGATCCTACTTCTCCTGCATTTATTTATGAAACTACTTTATGTATTCCTACTATTTTTGTGTCCTATACAGGAGAAGCTCTTGATAACAAAGCTCCGCTTTTAAGAGCTTTGGGAGCTGTTGATGAAGCAGCCACCGCTGTTGCAAAATATTTTGATAAGAATGTTTCTAAGGTAAATGCTACGCTAGGATGGGAGCAGGAGTATTTTTTAATTGACAAGGCGTTGGCAAATTCACGCCCAGATATTTGTTTAACCGGGCGTACCTTGGTAGGGCATTCAGCGGCAAAAGGGCAGCAGTTAGATGATCATTATTTTGGTGTTATTCCCGAGCGAGTATTGAGTTTTATGAGCGATCTTGAAAAAGAATGTATAAAACTTGGTATTCCTGTAAAAACAAGGCATAATGAAGTGGCACCTAATCAGTTTGAATTGGCGCCTGTTTTTGAGGAGGCAAACCTAGCAGTAGATCACAATTTATTGCTAATGGATGTAATGGATAAAATTGCTGATAAGCATAGGTTTAAAGTGTTGTTTCATGAAAAACCTTTTGCAGGAATCAACGGATCGGGGAAACATAATAATTGGTCTTTGGCAACTGATACAGGAGTAAACCTTTTGAGCCCTGGCTCTACTCCCATGAAAAATTTGCAATTTCTTACCTTCTTTATAAACACGATAAAAGCGGTAGATTCGTATGAGGAGTTGCTTCGCTCGTCAATTGCATCAGCAGGTAATGATCATCGCCTAGGGGCAAATGAGGCACCACCAGCTATTCTGTCTATATTTATAGGCACGCAATTAAGTCACGTTTTAGATGAGTTGGAGGGGGTTTCTATGGGGAAATTGTCTCCCGAAGAAAAGACGGAGCTTAAACTGAATGTGGTAGGTAAAATTCCAGAAATATTGATGGATAATACAGACCGTAATAGAACCTCTCCTTTTGCTTTTACCGGAAACAAATTTGAGATGCGCGGTGTTGGGTCAAGTACGAATTGCGCAAAACCAATGACGGTTTTAAATACCATAGTGGCAAAGCAGCTAAAAGCTTTTAAAAAGGAGGTTGATGCACTTATCGATACAAAGAATTTGAAGAAAGACGAGGCCGTGTTTAATGTACTTAGAGAATATATAAAAACCTCTAAAAGAATACGTTTTGATGGTGATGGGTATAGTGAAGCTTGGGAAAAGGAAGCGAAAAAACGAAAGCTGAGTAATAATAAAACAACACCTGAGGCCTTAAAAGTACTTACTACAGCTGCTAGTTTAGCACTTTTTAAGTCAATGAAAGTGATGAGCGAACTTGAGGTGAAAGCACGCCAAGAGGTGGAGTTAGAGGCGTTTATTTTACACCTTCAAATAGAAGGTCGTGTGTTTAATGAGTTGGTTTATAATCATATTATACCTGTAGCGATTACCTATCAAAATACGCTAATTAAAAATGTGGTAGGATTAAAAAGTATTTATGGCGATGAATATAAAAAGCTATCAAAGGGGCAATTGCATATTATTGATCAAATAACCGAACATATTACCAGCTTAAAAGAAAAATCTGATGCCATGGTGGCTGCTCGAAAAAAGGCAAACGTGTTGACAGATAGCTACAAAAAGGCAGCTACCTATGCCGAAGATATTAAGCCTTATTTTGATGAAATTCGTTATCACTGTGATAAATTAGAGCAGTTGGTTGATGATAAAATTTGGCCGCTTACCAAGTATCGTGAACTTTTGTTTATAAAGTAAGCGTTTTTGAGGTGTTGATTTCTACAATTCCACTATTTTTGCCACAAACTGAAAAGTATGAGCGGGTCACACAGTGAAAGATATAATCAAAGAGGAGTTTCAGCTTCAAAGGAAGATGTTCATAAGGCTATAAAAAATATAGACAAGGGATTGTTTTCTAAAGCTTTTTGCAAAATTGTACCTGATTATTTGACCAATGATGATGCTTACTGCTTGGTTATGCATGCAGATGGAGCAGGAACAAAATCTTCGTTGGCATACATGTATTGGAAGGAAACAGGTGATATTTCTGTTTGGAAAGGTATAGCGCAAGACGCCCTTATTATGAATATTGACGACCTTATTTGTGTGGGTGCTACCGATAATATTATGCTTTCTTCTACTATAGGAAGAAATAAAAACTTGATTCCTGGAGAAGTTATTTCGGCCATTATTAATGGTACAGAGACGCTTATTTCTGATTTGCAAAAACACGGTATAACAATTCATTCCACAGGTGGTGAAACTGCTGATGTAGGTGATTTGGTGCGAACAATTATTGTTGATTCAACAGTAACAGCGCGTATGAAAAGAGCTGATGTGATTGATAATGCGAATATAAAGGCAGGTGACGTAATTGTAGGTTTGGCTTCTTTTGGGCAAGCTACTTATGAAACAGAATATAATGGAGGTATGGGTAGTAACGGACTTACCTCTGCCCGTCATGATGTTTTTTCAAAGTATTTGGCAGCTAAATATCCTGAAAGCTTTGACGCTTCAGTGCCAGAGGAGTTGGTGTATGCTGGTCAGGCCAAACTTACTGATAAGGTTGAAGGTACTCCCTTAGATGCAGGGAAATTGGTATTGTCTCCAACGAGAACGTATGCGCCAATTGTAAAGAAAATACTCTCAAAATACAATGCTGATGATATTCATGGTATGGTGCATTGTAGCGGAGGGGCGCAAACGAAAATTCTTCATTTTATAGAGCAATTTCATATTATTAAAGATAATTTATTTCCTGTTCCTCCACTTTTTAAATTGATTCAAGAACAGTCGGCGACCGATTGGAAAGAAATGTATCAAGTGTTTAATTGCGGACATCGCCTTGAGCTTTATGTTAATGAAGCTGTAGCTGAAGATTTAATAGCTATTTCAAATAGTTTTGGGGTTGAAGCCCAGATTATAGGAAGGGTAGAAGAGCATTCTACTAAAAAACTTACCATTGAAAGTTCATATGGTACATTTACGTATTAGGTTGTAAGCTTCGTTAGTGTATTTTGTGTTCTTTACAAAATACGTAGCTGTATAATCCACTGATTACTGGTGAATTGGTATGGTGTTTGCTGCTTTTTTGTTGTAATCGTTGTATAGAACGGAAAAATGAGGGTTAAGGATATTCCTGAATTATGTTTTAAGACGCTTTGTTGAGCTTTGAAAATACCAAAAAGCAAACTGTTTTTTAGTTTTAATATGGTTTGATATTTTAGTATGGCATTGCTATTTTAAATTGAAAAATGAGAACCAATATGTTGTTTTTGAAGTGATTTTAAGGCACAACAACTATTTTTTTTACATAAAATAGATTTAAGTTTTTTTTGATCCTTTGATGGCTATTTTTTAAGTATTTAAAGGTTTATTTGAGGTTGAAAATTATCTTATATAATAAATATTTTTTGTTCAAAAAATACCTTTTTTTTAGGTTATTAATCTTAAATAAGTATCTTACGCTCCCGTCTCAACTCTAATTTACAGATCAAAGTGAAGCTTTTTTTTGGTTTTCTTATAGGATTTTTAACCCTTACAGGATATGCTCAAGAACGAGAGTATATTAAGGTAAAAAAGACTGTTAAGTTAATGGGAAGTCCCTTTAACATTACAGTTGTGGCTACAAATGAAGAAATAGGAAGTATAAATATTCAACAAGCAATTGCTGAAATTACTAGAATTGAAAATTTAATTTCTTCATGGAACAGCAAGTCAGAAACTAGCTTGATAAATAAAAATGCAGGAATAAAACCAGTGAAGGTTAGTAGAGAGCTTTTTAAGTTGATCGAGCGCAGTATTCAAATATCTGAAATTACCGATGGAGCTTTTGATATTACCTATGCTTCCATGGATGATATTTGGAAATATGATGGGACGATGCAAGAAATGCCTTCTGATGCTGAAATAAAAAAATCAGTTGCTAAAGTAGGGTATAAAAAAATTGTTCTTGATGAAAAGAACAGTACCGTTTTCTTGAAAGAAAAGGGAATGAAAATTTCTTTTGGAGCGATAGGAAAAGGATATGCTGCTGATAAAGCTAAAGAGTTGTTAGTTTCAAAACAAGTAGTTGGTGGTATAATCGATGCAGCGGGTGATCTTACTACTTGGGGTACAGATGCTAATGATAAAAAATGGATTATTGGTGTGGTTAATCCGCAGAGTAAGAATAAAATAGTGTCTTGGTTACCTATGGTAGAGTCTTCAGTTGCTACTTCAGGAAACTATGAAAAATATGTTGTTTTTAATAGCACTAAATATTCACATATCATAGATCCTAGATCTGGCTACCCTTCATCGGGTATACAACAGGCGTCAATTTTTGCTAAAAGCGCCGAACTTTGTGACGCCTTAGCGACTGCTGTTTTTATTCTAGGTAAAGATGATGGGTTAACACTTATCAATCAGTTGGGTGGTGTTGAAATGGTTTTGTTTGATGATAATCATGAAATGTATAAAACTAATGGCCTCTTTTTTGATGAAAATAATTAAGTTTTAACCTGTGTCGCAGCGGTGGTTTCTTGTTTTTAAGAAACTAAAAAAATAATTTCAAGGAAAGAGGGTGGCATCAAGAAAGTGGGAAATAAAATTTCAGCCATCTGTTTGTGATATTACGAAGTGAATGAAAATTTTCAACAAAGTGAAAAATCATGTTCATTTTGACCATCGGTTTCTTTATAGCTAAACCATGTATTTGAATTGTAGGGTGAGTTTTTAAAGCATGATAAAATAACAGTTTTTCTTATGTTAAGTAACGTATCGCTATGGTTATTTAAACAAAATAAGGTAGCGGTATATTTAGTAGTAATTTATGAGGGTGACAGATTTTCAAATGGATGATCGGGCTTAGATGTTCAAATTTATTGTAAATTCGTGCCCCTAGAGTAGAACGAAAAATGATAGACAAATTAAATATTGTAAAACAGCGTTTTGATGAGGTTTCAGACTTGATTATTCAGCCTGATATTATATCAGATCAAAAGCGCTATGTACAACTTACAAAGGAATATAGTGATCTTAAGGCGCTTGTAGCTAAAAGAGAGCAATATCTTGAATTGACAAACAACCTTCAAGAAGCCGAAGAGATTATTGCTGATGGTAGTGATGCTGAAATGGTTGAAATGGCCAAAATGCAATTAGATGAGGCTAAAGCAGGGTTACCTCAATTAGAAGAGGAAATAAAATTAATGTTAATACCCAAAGATCCTGAGGATGCTAAAGATGTAGTGATGGAGATTCGAGCAGGAACTGGCGGTGATGAAGCGAGTATTTTTGCTGGTGATTTGTTTCGAATGTATACCAAATATTGTGAATCAAAAGGGTGGAAAACAAATGTGATCGATTTAAGTGAGGGTACTAGCGGAGGTTATAAAGAAATTCAATTTGAAGTTTCTGGTACTGATGTATATGGTACTTTAAAGTTTGAAGCTGGAGTACACCGAGTTCAACGTGTGCCTCAAACAGAAACGCAGGGTAGGGTGCATACGAGTGCTGCTACGGTAATGGTTTTGCCAGAAGCTGAAGATTTTGATGTTCAAATTGATCCTAAAGATGTTCGTATAGATTTTTTCTGTTCATCAGGGCCTGGAGGGCAGTCTGTAAACACAACTTATTCAGCCGTGCGGTTAACTCATATTCCTACCGGATTGGTTGCGCAATGTCAAGATCAAAAATCACAACATAAAAATAAAGATAAAGCATTTCGAGTTTTACGTTCTAGGTTATATGATTTAGAATTGGCAAAGAAGCAAGAAGAAGATGCGGCTAAAAGAAACTCGCAGGTGAGTAGTGGTGACCGTTCTGCTAAAATTAGAACGTACAATTATGCGCAAGGTAGGGTGACTGATCACCGCATAGGGCTAACCCTTTATGATTTGCAAAATATTATTAACGGGGATATTCAAAAAATTATAGACGAACTTAGTTTGGTAGAAAATACTGAGAAATTAAAAGAAGCGTCTGAAATTTTCTAATACACACGAAATGAATATTCAAGATTTAGTAGCTCAAATTCGTAAAAAAGAATCATTTCTTTGTATTGGTTTAGATACTGATTTAGACAAAATACCTGCTTATTTATTAGAAGAAGAAGATCCTATTTTTGCTTTTAATAAAGCTATTATCGATGCAACGCATGAACTTTGTGTTGCTTATAAGCCGAATACGGCTTTTTATGAGGCATATGGTATTAAAGGATGGCAGGCTTTAGAAAAAACGATAGCCTATTTGAATACTACGTATCCTGAAATTTTCACTATTGCTGATGCTAAGCGAGGTGATATAGGAAACACTTCAACGCGATATGCGAAGGCATTTTTTGAAGATTTGGCGTTCGATTCCGTTACAATAGCACCGTATATGGGTAAAGATTCTGTAGAGCCTTTTTTAGCTTTTAAGGACAAGTATACCATTCTATTGGCGCTAACTTCTAATGAGGGAGCTTATGATTTTCAAACCAAATTAATTGACGGTACGGCACTTTATAAAAAGGTTTTAGAAATTTCTCGAACCTATAAAAATGCAGAAAATCTGATGTATGTGGTTGGGGCAACTAAAGCCAGTTACCTAACAGAAATACGGCAAATAGTACCCGATAATTTTTTGCTAGTGCCAGGTGTTGGTGCTCAAGGAGGTAGTTTAGAAGAAGTATGTCAATACGGTATGAACCAAAATGTAGGTTTACTTATTAACTCCTCCAGAGGAATTATATACGCTTCTACCGAAGAAGACTTTGCTGACAGGGCTGCGTCTAAAGCTGCTGATATACAAGTTCAAATGAAACAAGCATTAGCAGATTTTGAAAAACGCTCTAGTTAAGGATGTGTTTACAATAATAGTATAGGGACGATCATACTTTTATTGTGAGTTGACGCGTAAACGTACGTGTTTAGTTTTTTGGTTGAGTATGTAAAATACTAAATCAAATTTTCTAAAACTTTTTTTATCTTTTGCGCTTTAAGCTCAAAAAAAGCAACCAACTTATCATCGTTTATTTTTGATGCCTTCTCAGTGAAATTTTGGTATTGATATTCTAAAAGGTGAACTGCTTGGCTTCCTTCGTTAGTTATTGGTGTAACTGCACCTACTTTGCAATATTGATTTTCCATGTTTATAATTAATAGTTGTTATAAAGATACGCAGCGTTTGCATTTTTAGATGTTTTGAATCGTCATATTTATCAATAAATCAGTTCTATTGATGTTTTGTTTCGTATTTAATAAACTGATTGTAAATTGGCTAGAGTCAATTTTGGAAAAAAAATCGTTAAAAAGAAAGTGACTATTGAAAGTTTTAATACATTGCATTAGTCATAAAATAATGTTGATGGGTTGTCGCTCATGATAATTAAAGTAAATAAAAAAGGCTTCTATTGTTAAACTATAGCACATATATCCATAAGGAGGCAGATACATGGGTAACCTTTGTTCATGGAGCAGGAGGCAGTTCTTCAATTTGGTACAAACAAGTTCGTGAGTTTAGGAAGCATTTTAATGTATTGCTTCTAGATTTGCGTGGTCATGGTAATTCTAAGGCTAGTTTTAAAGATGCTTTTAATGAAAAATACACCTTTGATGTAGTTACGGATGATATCGCAGAGGTTATTCAGCATCTAAACATTAAAAAATCACACTTTATAGGAATCTCCTTAGGAACTATTTTGATACGAAATCTTGCTGAGCGTTATCCTAAGGTGGTAGAAAGTATGGTTTTGGGAGGGGCAATTCTTAAATTAGATATTCGATCGCAGGTGTTAATGCGTTTGGGAGTGATCTTTAAATCTATAATTCCATATCTATGGTTGTATAAGTTTTTTGCACTTGTAATTATGCCTAACAAAAATCATAGAGAATCGCGTTTGTTATTTGTTAGAGAAGCTAAAAAATTATATCAAAAGGAATTTATACGATGGTTTAAATTGACATCAGAAATCAATCCCCTATTGCGATTTTTTAGAAGTGCCGATATAAAAATTCCAACACTCTATGTAATGGGAAGTCAAGATTATCTGTTTTTGCCAGCTGTTGAAAAGGTAGTAGAAAAGCATACCAAATCTAGTCTTTTGACAATTGATAATTGTGGTCATGTGGTGAATGTTGAGCAGCCTCAAACTTTTAATACAAAGGTGATTGCTTATATATCTGATATCACCTCATAGGTGTTTGTTAGTTTGTAATAGCACCAGCAATACTTTTGTAAATGAAAAAACCGGTGCTCCCACCGGTTTTAAACTAACTAACTCAAAAAATTAATAACTCAAAAAAATAAGATAAACATTGTAATTTGCTTATGCTTGATATTATAACGTAATGAAAACTAAATTATTATATCAGCATTTAATTTTTTGTTAAGATTTATCTTGCAAAATAAATACCTTTTTAAGAATATCTGTAGTCCTTGAAGAAACCTTGGTTCTTATTTCCTTTTCTTCAACAGCAATCATTTTGTAAACTCCTTTTAGGGCTTCTTTGGTAACGTAGTCTGTTAAGTCTGGATTTACGTTATTGGTTAATGGAATATTGTTGTATTTAGTGATGAGGTTTTTCCAAATCTTATCAGCTCCTACTTTGGCAAACGAATTTTTTATTACCGGATTGAACTTTGAGTACAATTGATTTTCAGTTGCATTTGTTAAATATTTTGTTGCTGCATCATCGCTTCCCATGAGTATAGATTTGGCATCGTTAAAACTAATACCTTTTACTGCATTGATGAAAATAGGCGTAGCTTCACCAACGGCATCTTCCGCAGCTCTATTTAAAACTTTTAAACCTTCATCCGCCAGTTTGCCAAGTCCAACATTGCGCAATGTTTTGTCTACTTTTTGCAATTCTGGTGGAAGTAAAATTTTGGTAAGCTCATTTTTAAAAAAACCATCAGTTTGGGTAAGTTTGGTCACTTGTTTGTTGATTCCCATATTTAAAGCTTCTCGTAAGCCTTCCCCAATTTGAAGGGAGCCTATACCAGTTGAGCCTTGAGGTAATTGGTTGATTACTTGTTGTAATTCTCCGCAAGCAGTTAATTGAAATATACATAATAAAAGAACAATTTTTTTCATAAAACTAGTGTGTTAATTTTAGCAGTAACTTTATCATTTTTTTTACTGCTACTTGTGTTAAAACGATACATCACATTTAAAATATGCTAAATGAAATGAATCTTCGGCATTCTTAGAACGCTATGAGGGTGTTTATAGTATTTTTTAAGTGAAAATAACGGTCTTGTTATTGTATACCATTGTTTTTCGCTGCACATGGAGTTTTACCGCTCTAGAAAGTACTATTTTTTCTAAATCTCTTCCTTTAGCAATGAAGTCTTTGATAGTGTGCGCATGAGATACGGTTGTTACATCTTGTTCAATTATTGGCCCCGCATCAAGTTCTTCTGTAACATAATGACTCGTAGCACCAATAATTTTTACACCGCGTTCAAAAGCTGCGTGATAAGGTTTGGCTCCTGCAAAAGCAGGTAAAAACGAATGGTGTATATTAATGATTTTGTTGGGGAATTGATTAATAATTTTTCCGCTTACAATTTGCATATAACGTGCGAGTACAATAAAATCAACCTTAGCATTCTTTAAAAGCTTTAACTGTTCATCTTCGGCAGCAGCTTTCGTTTCTTTTGTCACTGGTATATGGTGAAAAGGAATATTGAACTGATCTGCAATGTCACATAAATCAGCATGATTGCTTATAATAAATGGTATTTCAACCTTTAATTCACCAGATTTGTAACGGCTTAAAAGGTCGTATAGGCAATGGTTGTATTTAGAAACAAATAGTGCCATTTTGGGCTGTATGTCATCGGTGTGAAAACGCCATTTCATTTGATACGCTTTGGCTAAGGTGTGTTCAAACTCATCCTTGAAATGAGAAATAGAAAATGCGCTAGCTTCAAAATCACTTTCAATGCGCATAAAAAACACATTGGCTTGTTTGTCAACATGTTGATCTAAATAGATGACATTACCACCTTGAGAGTGTATAAAGCTTGTTACTGTGCAAATAATACCAGGCTGATCTGGGCAGTTAATTATAATGGTAGTTTTCAATGTTGAAATTTTTAAAAATCAAAATTAGAACATTTAACCTGAATTTGGCGACATTTTTTACCGTAACCTATGTGTTTGTGACTAGTGTTTGGTTGGAAATAGGCGAATTTTTCCAATTTGAACTATTTTTGATAGAAAAGGCACAAAAGAAGTGAATTTACCTTTAGGGTGTTACTGACTAGGTGTTTGACTAGAAATTAGACAAAAGAAAATGCCAATTAGGGAGGGGAGTTCATTATTCTACTTAAGAAACAGGGTTAAAGAGAAAAAGGTTGGGTTCTTAAGTCCATTGATCTTAAATTATACATGAATAGGCGACTGCCTTTTAGTGCAAATGCATTAAAATCCGGAGGAGCCAAGTAAAGATTTTCGCCATTTTTTAAATGCAGATCGAAAACTTTTTATTTCTTGTCGCAACAGGTTTACATATTCCTTTTCCTTTACGCCATCTTTTTCTAAGCCTGTGCAATATGAGTTGAGATTGTGAATCATTATATTTATAAAGGTCGCATTGTTTAAACGCTCTGCATTGGATTGCGCATATTCTGCCTGCGCTATTTTTTGTTGAATAAGAATAGAGTCTGTTAACAATGATTCGGCAATAGTGTCTCTATGGCTGTTTGATTGATACAGCTTTAAAAGATCTTTGTTAAATGAAATATACGAAACAAGATGCCTGCTAATTTCGCAGAGCTCCAAAGCTTTCTTGTAGATGGGTAATGCGCCAAGATTTTTAGAAGACATTTTTTTTGCAATTAAATTTTGGAGGTTAAAGTTACGTTCGAATTTTAATATTCATCTTTATAATCAATAGTAAAATCGTATATTCGCTAATGATAATTAATTTTAAATGAATTTTTGAATTGAATGTAAAGATAGACGATTTGAACTGGAAGATTTTGGAATGTCTTCAGAAGAATGCTCGTGAGTCCTTTGCTAATATTGGAAGAGTAGTAGGGCTTACTCCGCCTGCTGTTGCAGAGCGGATAAAGCGAATGGAAGATCAAGAAATTCTTGAGGGATATTTTGCAAAAGTATCACATGCAAAGGCGGGGTATCAATTGAAAGCGATTATTACGCTTCGAGCTTTTATGGGTAAATTGAAGCCATTTTTGGCTGTTGTTGTTGATTTTAATGAGGTGGTTAATTGCTATAGAATTACAGGGAATGAGAATATTGTTATGGAGGTAATTTTAAAAGATCAATTTCATTTAGAAAAGTTTATTGATCAATTAATTCAATATGGAGAGACACGTACCCATATTATTTTGTCTAACGTGGTATCAAATGCGCCTATTGTAAAAAAAGATATGGCACTGAAATTAAAACCGTAATATTCACACGGAATTTTTTTTAGCTCTAAATAAGAAAGTTTAAGTGACTTCGAGAAGTAAATATTTGTAGTTGATTAATTTTATCATTTAATTTATTGTATGGATAAAATAACACAATACCCCCAATTGGTTTTAGACAAGGTGGTTTTCTTTCTGCCTAAAATTGCATTAGCCGCAGTAGTTTTTTGGATAGGTTTCAAACTGGTTAATATTTTTATTGGCTTTTTTCGTAAAATGCTCGAAAAAACGGGTCTTTCAGTGACCTTGCGTCCTTTTGTAGCTTCAACAGCGGCGGTGACGTTGAAGGGAGCGGTGCTTTTTGGAGTAGCATCAATAATCGGTGCTGATCTTACGGGCTTGTTTGCGATACTCGCAGCAGCTGGTTTTGCTATAGGTATGGCACTCCAAGGTAGTTTGGGTAATTTTGCTTCTGGTATATTGATCTTAAGTTTAAAACCCTATAAGATTGGTGATTGGATTCAGTTAGACGATAAATTTGGTAGGGTAGAGGAAATTGGAATTTTTAGTACCAATGTACTTACTCCGGGAAACAAAATTCTAATTATTCCCAATTCTATGATAACAGAATCTGTAGTGACAAATTATTCTGAAAAAGGAAAAATTCGTTTAGAATTAGAAGTGACAATGCCATACGATGAAAGTTTTCCGTTTGTGAAACAAATTATTATTGATGCTTTGTTAGCGTTGCCCAAAGTAATGAAAGATCCCTTGCCAGATGTTGGTATTCAAAATTTTGATAGCCACAACGTGCAATTATTAGTGCGGCCCTATGTGCAGCCTGATGATTACTGGTCGGTTGTTTTTGAAACGAATAAAGCTATTAAGAGGGCTTTTAGTGAAAATAATATAAAAGTAGCGTACTCTGAAGGGGTTGAAATGGGTGCTATTGGTGAATAGCTTATGGGTGCTATTTTGATTGCAAACAGAAAATAAATGTATTGTGTGTTTATTAATTAAATCAGTAAATTTTGGCTAGATTTTTGATGCTTTCTAATTCTATGAAACAAATTCTATTTTTCCTTTTTCTTAGCTGTTCTTTATTGGTAAACGCACAGAAAATCACCTTAAAAAAGGGTGGTATCATTAATGCTATTTCGGTAAAAGCTGATTCAACAGAAACCTTTGCGCTATACCTTCCTAAAAGTTTTGAACCCTCTCAAAGCTTTCCTGTTATTTTTGTTTTTGATGAGCAAGGTAGAGGTAAACAGGTGCTTAGTGTGTTTCGTGAAGCGGCCGAAAAGCAAGGATATATTTTAGCGGCTTCAAATAATATTAACGACACTCTTGCTTTGTCTAAAAACGTTCTAATTGCTAGTAGAATGTTTAGTACGGTGTATAGTATGCTGCCAATAAAAAAAGAAAGAAGTTATGCAGCGGGTTTTGCTGGTGGTGCACGTATTGCATCTTTGATACCTACTTTTGTAAAGCAGATAAAAGGCGTTATCTCTTGCGGTTCTCCAATAGCTAATGAAGAGATTTTAAGTGTTAAAAACGAGTTTCATTTTATTGGTATTGCGGGTAATACTGATTACAATTATACAGCAATGCTAACGTCAAAGAAGTTTCTCGATAAATTGAAATTTCCAAATCAGTTGTTAGTATTTGAAGGAGGGCATGAATGGCCAAAGTCAAATTATATAGAAAACGCGATGGAATTTTTTACGCTTGCGGCAATGACAAAAGGATTAGAGGAGAAAGATCAGTTGTTTATTGATACTAGTTATAAAAAACACTTAGGTGAGGTAAGTAATTTGAATTCATCAGGTAGGTCGTATGAGGCATATAAATTCCTTGATAATATTATGCGGGTTTATAGAGGGGTGAAAGAAACTGATTCTTTAAAGGAAACAGCCAAAGCCTTAAAAAGGTCTAAATTATTTAAAACACAAAACCGAAATCATAATAACACTTTGTTTAAAGAAAATTTCATTAAAGGAGAATATGTGTATTATTTAGAGGAAGATGTATTTCATTACAATTATAATAATTTGGGGTGGTGGAAGCATCAAATGGAGGAACTTAAAAAATATGACAAGAGCACCAATAGATTTGAACGTGATATGGGTAAGCGACTGAAGGGGTATTTGAATGCTTTGATTGATGATAATATTGATGTTGTGAAGGCAGCAGATCCTATTGATGAAGAGGCGTTAACTTTTCTTTGGATGGTTAAAACGATCACCGATGCTAAAAATGCTACTCCTTATTTAAAAGTGATTTCAAATAGTGCTAAAGTAGAAGATTACGGTACAGCCTTGTTTTATTTGGAAGAGCTGTTGAGAATGGGATATGTAAATAAGGATGAGCTTTATGCGCTTGAACATACTGCATTATTGCGCATTACTCCAGAGTTTAATGAATTAGTAGCTAAGTATTTGAAAGAGGCGCGTTATGATGTTATTCTAGATGAATAAGGTTATTTTGTTACTCTTTTATCACCAAATGGGGTACTTGTTCTAAATTCCAATCAATAACTAAACCGCCAGCAAGAGAGTTTGCTATTTCTTTTCCGTAGAGATACTCACATAAATATAAAGCAGCTTCAAAGCTTTTTGCACCTCCTGCAGAAGTGATGTATTTGCCATCGTGAACAAAAAGTAAGTTCTCTTTTACGTTTAAATGCGGAAACATTTTTTTATACGCATTTACATCACTAGGAAAAGTGGTAGAGGCGACCTCGTCTAAAACACCTGCTTTTGCTAAAACAAAAGCACCATCGCAATGACTGGTCATAAAAAGCGCTGTTTCATTTACTCTTTTTACAAAGTTTAGCATTGTTGTGTCCTTAAGGTCGCTATCTAAATGATGCTCGGCACTGGGGATTACTAAAATGTCGATTTTTGGAAGTGAATCTTGTGTGTAATCATAGTCGGGTAAAATGCGTAGGCCTTCAAAAGTAGTTATTGGCTCAAGTGTATTGGCTACGGTAAACGTATTCATAGCCTTAATGTTTTTGCGATATTGGGTGTGTTGAAAAATGTCGAATGGCGCTGTAAATTCCGTATTATAGGTGCCGTTCATAATTAAAAATGCAACATTGTATCGGTTGTCTTTTAGTTGTGGTAGTTTGCGTTCGGCTGTTGGTTTGTCTTTGATGGGTGCTTTTTTTTGCTGACATGCAGCACAGCAAAAAATGATGGTAATTAGAAAAAAAATACGTTTCATGGTGTGTGTTTTGTTTGTTGCAATATTGGTGTTCATTATCTCTGCTTATTTTTAATACGTATTTGGGGTGTTTTATGTATTGCTATTTAGTTACTATTGATCTGTTGTTTGCGTTGTTAAAAGCCTTAAAACAATGTGGCAAAAATTATTTTGGGTTGCAAAGTACAATAGAAATTAAATATAGCGTAAATCTGAGGCTTTAAATTATGGTGTAGATGTGTTCTTTGGAAGTAGACAGCATATTCTCGTTAATCTTCCAGTTTTTAGTGAGATGGTTGTTGATTTTTATTTTGAATGCAAATGATGTTTAAGCGGTGATTGTGTAAGACTGTCAATTTTCTCCCGCAAAATTCAGCTTATATTGTATTTTTACGGTCATAAGTTTATGTGTTATGAAAAACGTAATTATTTTTTTATTCCCTTTATTTTTATTGATGATATCAGGATGCAAAACAGATAAGAAATACCATGATGTTACCAAGGTTGAAAAGGTAGTTTCAGAAGCAGCAATTCAAGATGTTTTAGAATTTCAAAAAAGCATGGATGCGCAGTTTAAAAACCCCGAAACTTCTCCGCTGCCAGATAGGTATCGAAAAGATTTTGAAGGGTTAGATTTTTTTGCTCCTGATACTACTTATATTGTTCAGGCGAAATTGGTTCGTACGCCTGATTCACTTCCTTTTCAAATGCCAACAAATACCGATCGAAAGTCAATTGAAGTGGTTTATGGTATAGCGCATTTTACGCTACAAGGAAAAACGCACCAGTTAGAAATTTATCAAAACAAAGAATTAATGTTGACAGCGGGTTATGAAGATTATTTGTTTCTTCCTTTTACAGATTTAACAAATGGAAACGAGACTTATGGAGGTGGGCGTTACATTGATTTGTCGATACCAAAATCAGATACTATAATTATAGATTTTAATAAGGCTTATAATCCCAATTGCGCTTACAATAAAAAATATTCATGTCCTTTGGTGCCTGCGGTAAATGATTTGACTATTGAAGTGCGTGCAGGTGTAAAAGCGTTTGAAAAAGGGTATAAATAACAAACCCCAACATGCGCTGGGGTTTGTTTAGTGTGTGCTATTCTTAAAATTTAAAAAGAATAGATGGCTGCAACTAAGAAAGACGATAGACTTTTACTTGGTGCGCCGTCGCTGTCTGGGAATATGGCTAAATCATTAGAAGCATTATCTAGTCGTATTTCTGGTTTTATAGTGAAATTTTCTATAGTATAGCTTCCTGTTAGTGTTGCTGTAAATACGCTCTCATCTTCCGCGTTGTTAAAGCCAATAGCATTGTAAGCACCTATTTCTGCAAAGTACTCTCCGCGCAATCCAAGAGTGAAGGCTTCGGAAGTTTTTAATTGTGGATAAAGGGCAGCTCCATAAAAACCTATACCGTCATTATTTTGATAAGCAGCATTTAGTCCGAGGTAAAAGGCATCGCTTAGGTCAAAACCGCCAGTATAGTCAATTTCGAAACCTAATTTGGCGTTGCCATCGTAGTAAAAGTTAAGGTACTGATCAGCGTAACCTAATTGTGCTCCCAGTGAATATGCACCTGGTACACCTTGAAATGCATTGCGATTTTCATCGGTTACATTCATCACGGCTAGCATAAGGCTAAAATCATCAGAAAGTGCAAAATCTGCCTTAAGGCCAACGTGAGAGAAGGGACCGTATGAGAATAAATATGAAGTGCTGTAGTTGAAATTGCCAGTAGGTGATATTACTTCATAACCTAAGTACGTATTAAATCTCCCTAGCGTTAATGTTGTGTTTTCAGAAACATTCCAATAGGTATACAGTTGATTGATAAATATACCGGCATCTCCACCAACGGCTTGTAATCCTCTCGGTCCGAAGGCTAAATCTGCTACGGCACCAGTTTTTTCCCCTTTGTAATTTGCAATTATATTTGCCATGCCAAGTGCAAAGCCTGTTGATTCAGCAAACGACGTATTTGGTGTTATGGGTTGCGAATCAGAAGTGCTTAAGTTGGTTTTAAAATAAGCGTCTACAGAGCCTTCAAAACTGAATTTCGGTTTTTTTTCTTCCTCTTCTTGAGCAAAAATGTTTGCGGAGGTTAGTAGAAGAATTGTTAGAAATACTATTTTTTTTACGTAATTTGTTTTTGTAATCATGTTCATAATTTTAGTTCGTCCCATATTGGGTCGGTTATTGTTGATTGCTTTAATTGTGAAAAGGTTATATAACGGAGCGTTCTGCAAAACGCTCCGTTTGCCTTTTTTTTTGTGATATGTTACTTACTTCGAGGAGTTAGTGCTTAATCATTTGTGAAATCAGGATATGCATCCATGCCGTGTTCGTGAAGGTCTAGTCCTTCAATTTCTTCGTTTTTTGAAACCCGTAATCCCATTATTGCTTTGAGTGAGCCGATAATAATTCCTGAAGTAACTATGCAAAAAACTCCTATGATAAGAACACCGTATAGTTGCGTCATAAATTGTCCTCCACCAGCTTTGGTGCCAAAAATACCTACGGCTAACGTTCCCCAAATACCACAAATTAAGTGTACGGCAACGGCTCCAACAGGGTCGTCGAGTTTCATTTTGTCAACGAGTGCGATACCTAGTACAACAATAAGACCTGATAAAAATCCTATAATAACGGCTTCATTGGGTGACATAAGGTCTGCGCCTGCGGTAATGCCTACCAAGCCTCCTAAGATGCCGTTGAGAAACATAGTGAGGTCTAAGTTTTTGTATAAGATAAATGTGAGAATCATTGCTGCGCAACCACCAGCAGCAGCTGATAAGCTGGTAGTTACCAATACTAATGAGGTTAAGGCGGGGTCGGCAGATAAAACAGAGCCGCCGTTAAAGCCAAACCATCCTAACCATAATATTAAAACACCTGCTGTTGCTAATGGTATGTTGTGTCCTGGGATAGCCTTTGGCTTGCCGTTTTTATCAAATTTGCCTGTTCTGGCACCTAGTAGAATTATCGCTATAAGGGCTGCCCATCCACCTACGGAGTGAACTAGTGTTGAGCCAGCGAAATCATAAAATCCCCAAGAATCTAAGAAGCCACCTCCCCATTTCCAAGCACCAACAATTGGGTATACTAAGCCTATGTAAAATACTGTAAAAATCATAAAAGCACCTATTTTCATCCGTTCAGCAACTGCTCCAGAAACAATGGTGGCTGCTGTTGCGGCAAACATGCCTTGAAAAAGAAAGTCTGTCCACCATGTATAACCGCCATCGGCATATTCTGGGGTCATCCCGTTTTCAGGGGCGCTAATACCAAAACCTGCAAAGTCAAGAATCCCTGCTGCTCCTTCTTCAAAGTTTGGGTACATAAGGTTGAATCCCCAAGCGTAATAGAGTAAAAGCCCTGTGGTGATGATAAAGATGTTTTTAAATAATATATTTATGGTGTTTTTTTGTCTTGTTAATCCAATTTCTAAAAAAGCAAACCCTGTATGCATAAAGAATACCAAAGCGGTACATATCATCATCCATACATTATTAGCTGTAAATAATCCTGCGTCCATTTTTTATAGTTTAGAAGGTTGTTGTTCTTAGTTTATTCCTGCGTGTCCTTTTTCTCTAGTTCTAATTCGGTAAGCTTCTAGTACTTCAGAAACAAAGATTTTTCCATCTCCTACATTGCCGGTATATGCAGATTCTAAAATGGTATTTACGGTTCTGTCTAAAAAATCGTCAGATACAACAATTGAGAGATAACGTCTTTGAATGTCAGAGGTGCTATAGGAGATGCCTCTATATACATGTCCTTGTTTTTCATTACCTACTCCAGTTACATCCCAATAACTGAAGAAATTGACTTCAATTTCGTGCAACGCTTTTTTGACATCATCAAATTTTGATTTTCTGATAATTGCTTCGATCTGTTTCATAATAATTGTATTAGTTCGTATTTCAAATGTATATTAAAAAAAAGTATAACCCATTATTTTTAGGGGTGTATCTTGTTATTTTTATGATATATTTATTTTAACCCCTAAAAATTTAGGGGTATAAGTAAAATAATATATAATTATTGAATTATGAAATGTAGGGTAGTGATGGTAGATGGATGAAAAAGATATGGGTGCTGTGGGGCGTAGTTTTTTGGGTGCTAAGCAATCTATATGGACTTAATGTAAAGTAATATTCTAACTGTTGGTATGAGTGCTGCCTTATGGTTTGGGTTTTTTAGGAGTATCTAGCGCATGTAGGATACGAACGAATTGATATAGTTTGAATTATTCGTTATAAATTTCTTGATTGTTTGCTGACACTAGTCAGGGGTCTGTAAAATATGGGATTGTTTAGATTAGGATTTAATAACTGATGTTGTGGGGGGATTGTAGTGAGTTGATCTCGGGATGATTTTTGGAGTTTATCGGTATAGGTTTGTTATAAAGGAAGTGTTTAGAGTAATTTTGAAATCCAAATACCGAGGGCTATGGCAGCTATGCCAACGCCAATACTGGCAATAGTGTAGATGGCGAAATGAAGTAATTCGCCAGATTGTAGTAGGGAGTGTTTTTCGTATGCAAAAGTTGAAAAGGTTGTGAACCCACCACAAAAACCAGTAGATAATAATAAGGTGTGATTTTGCGAGAGGTAACTATTTTTAAGCGAAAGGCCTAAAATAAAACCAATGAGCAGGCAGCCTATGATGTTGACTAGAAAGGTGCCGAGAAAAAAATGTTGAAAATAGGAGTTGAAGTTTTTTGAGATAATATAACGAAGTACACTACCAATACCTCCACCAAAAAATACAAGTGCCAATTGTTTCATACCCAAAGGTATTAAACTATACGGCTTTTTTGTACTTTGAAGATATTAAATCTATCGGATAAATTTTTGATGTTGGCGCGTCAGAAATATCTGTAGCCGGTTTTTTAGTTTTTCGCTTATTATTACTTAAACTAAAAATCATCATAAGTACATTTACCCCAATTATAATAAACAAAATAGTAAAGAAAGATGTCATTTGCTGTACTTTATATAGATGAATAACGCAAAAATACGTTGTTTGGTATATTATACGTAAGAAAAGTTCAAATGATTGTCTTGAAAGTTACTTTTATTGGTTTGGTAAAAAAAATCTTAATTATTAAGGAAATTCTTAATAATAAATAAAAAAAGTATGAATATTAAGAATCCAAATGCAATCCATTTGACGCCTTTGTAGTTTTTAGCATGTAGGTTTTTGTCTTTTTTGTAGGAGTAACCTATGATAATGGCGAAACTGATGGCAAAAACTGCTGCAAAAATTAATTGTCCTGTGCTGAACATATTTTCTATTTTTACGCAAAGCTAACTTAAAAAGATAAATTTATGCAAGATAAGATTAAAGCAGTCGCATTATTTCACACCGCATTCGGACTTGGAGTTTCTGATACCATGAAGGCAGACTTGGGAGAAAAAAAGAATATGTTGCGGTTTAATTTGATGGATGAAGAGAATAAAGAATACCTCGAAGCGGCGCAAAACAATGATATGGTTGAGGTTGCTGATGCGCTCGGTGATATGTTGTATATATTATGTGGTACTATATTAGAGCACGGTATGCAACATAAAATAGAAGAAGTGTTTAATGAAATACAACGCAGTAATATGAGTAAGCTTGGTGCAGATCAAAAACCGATTTATAGAGCTGATGGTAAGGTGTTGAAAGGACCTAATTATTTCAAGCCAAATATTCGTGAAATTTTGGAAGCAGAATAGCGTGGGTTAAACCTGCTTATGTTGTACCAGTGATTCTAATACGCGCTCTACCCCAAAATCATCATTGCTGGTAGTTTTGAAGTTTGCTATATTGAGTACGTTTTGGTGAGCATTAGCCATAGCGTAGCTGTACTTTGCTCTGCTAAGCATTTCAAGGTCGTTGTTGTAGTCGCCAAAAACCATGGTTTCTTCAGGTGAAATACCAAAACGTTCTTGCATTTTTTGCAAAGCATAGCCTTTGTTGGCGTTTGTGGTTGAAATGTCTATCCAATTAGGTCCTGAAATTTTTACCTTAAACGTGTCTTCTAGGTGCTTTACTTGAGGGTAGGTGTAGTGTTCTGAGCTTTCGGCATGGTATACGGCTATTTTTAAGATAGCTGCTTCTACATCTTCTAGGCTGTTAGCGAAGATATATTCAGAGTAAAATTGTTTTAAGAATGTAGCAAATTCGGGGTCGTTATTGGTGATGTAAGCATGATTTTTGCCGCACAATACGATGTTGATGTTTGGAATGCGGTTAAGTGTTTGAAGAATTTGGAGGCGTTTTTCTTTAGATAAGGGGGTAGATAATAGTTCTTTTTCTTGATGCATTACATAACCTCCGTTTTCAGCAATGACTAAAATATCATCCTTTATGGGGCTTAATTTATCTATAATGCTACGGTATTGCCTTCCGCTAGCAGCAGCGAAAAGAATGTTGTGCTTTTTTAGCTCGGCAAATAGAGCAAAAAACCGACTGCTAACTTCGTGATTTGAGTTTAATAAGGTGCCGTCCATATCGGTTACCACCATTTTTACTTGAGATAAATTCATGCGGTTAGTTTTTCAAGGTCAAAGGTATTTATTCTTCTTTTAATTATGCCTTGTGGTTTGAGGTTTTGCAAAGAAATTATGTGAAATTTTGATTGGTGATGAAAATAATCAGAATTAGAGGGATGCAAAATGACTTTAGTTTTTTAAAGGATTGGTTGTTTAAAGTGTTTAGTAGTTTGTTTTTTAACTACTAGAATTTGTCTTAAACTAAGTAAAGGTTTTGGTATATTCGATATTCATTAAATACCTATTAAAATGTTGCTATATCAAAAAGAATTGCGATTAAGACCTTATACGAGAGGGTATCACTTAATTACTGATGAAATTCTAGAAGTTATTCCTGAAATAGAAAAGATACAGGCAGGCATGCTGCAGGTATTTATACAACATACATCAGCAAGTTTAACGATAAATGAAAATGCAGATCCAACGGTACGTGCAGATTTTGAAAGTCATCTCAATGTAATGGTTCCTGAAAATGCATCCTATTATAAACACACCTATGAAGGGTCAGATGATATGCCTGCGCATATTAAAGCTTCTTTGATGGGGGCTTCTGTACAAATTCCTATTACCAAAGGACGATTGAATATGGGTATTTGGCAAGGGGTTTATTTATGTGAGCATCGAAATAATGCTACAGGTAGAAAATTGGTACTAACGGTAATGGGGATTTAATCTGTTTTCATAACTTTATGCAATAAACCATAAGCTATATTTTATGACAACTGAAGAAACTATTTTAAACAAAATACAAATTGTAATTACCAATCATTTTGATACCCCTGAGGCGGCATTCAGTTTCTTTGATGCCGACAGTAGCGGAAAGCTAAAAAAGAGCGAAATTGTGAAATTGCTTAAGCAGGCTGAGATTAGTGGATTTATTAGAGGTCTTGTTGGTTCTAAGTTAATTGATGGCTATGATAAAAATGGTGATGAAGAAATTGATTGGCAAGAATTTAAAGCTGCGGTGGCGAAGATAAAAGCTGTGTAGTTTTGAAATTTAGTTATTCGGCAAATATACTTTTGATTTTTCTTCTGATCGGTTGTAAAAACGCAAAAGATAAGTCGGGAGATTTTAATAGTGCAGATTATAAGGAAAATCGAATCGATTTTATTCATGGGACTTTGCTTCTTCCAAAGGATTATCAAGAATTAGCGAAAGATGATTACCAGTTTTATGTAGAAAAAACAGTAGCTTCGACGTTTGTTTTTTCTAACCTCATTGATTTGGCTAAAGCTAATAAGAAAGAATGGATGGTTTTTTCTAATAGTGGGAATAAAAATGATTTTATTTTTATAGTTGAAGGGGAGTACGTGAATTTTTCCAAGCAAAATGCTAATCAATATTTAGGATTGCTGTCTAGTGAATTGCGCGATAGTTGGGGAGGTTTGGGTGTAGAGTACGAGCGTTTAGAGGAGAAAATGACACAAACGGAACGGTCAAAATATATTAAGATTAAATATAAGTTAAAGCACAAAGCGTCTTTTTTGTATTTCACACAATATATTATAACATCAAAGTATACCACTTTTGGTGTTAATGTATTTAATTCACATGGAGCTGATTTTGAAGCATTGGTAAAGCGTGTGCTTTTTAAATTGTAGCAGTTATATGCTGTTAAAAAAAAATCCAGCTCAATTGAGCTGGATTTTTTTTAAGTGAGATGTTAAAAAAATCTATTTTACTTGGTCTACGATCGCTTTAAAAGCTTCAGGGTGGTTCATTGCTAAATCGGCTAAAACCTTACGGTTTAGTTCGATGTTGTTAGCTTTTACTTTACCCATGAATTGCGAGTAAGACATTCCGTGCATTCTGGCACCTGCATTAATACGGGTTATCCATAAAGCGCGAAAATTTCTTTTCTTATTTCTACGGTCTCTATAAGCATACAACATTGCTTTTTCAACCGCATTTTTGGCTACTGTCCAAACGTTTTTACGTCTCCCAAAGTAACCTTTGGCTTGCTTCATTACCTTTTTTCTTCGGGCTCTTGAAGCTACTGCATTTACTGATCTTGGCATAATTTAAATTGTTTTTGTAGTGGGCGACCAATTTTAATGGTGCTTTTTATTTTTGCCCAACTCCAGGGTTAATAATTTACCGATTTAGAATAATTACTTTAAACGTAATTGTTCTTTAATACTGTTAACATCTGCTTGGTGTACCAAGGTGTCATGTGTTAACGCTAGCTTGCGCTTTTTAGATTTTTTAGTCAAAATGTGACTCTTAAAAGCGTGCTTTCTTTTGATTTTACCAGTTCCAGTAAGCTTAAAACGCTTCTTGGCACTAGATTTTGTTTTCTGTTTAGGCATTTTCTCCTAGTTTATGTTTATCTCACTTAGTATGCTAAACGCTGCTTACAAAAAGCAAGCAGCGCTCAGTAAATTATTAAAAAACGAACTGAGTTCGTTATTTTTTAGTTTTTGGGGCGATGAACATCGTCATACGCTTTCCTTCTAGACGCGGCATTTGTTCTACCTTTCCTAGTTCTTCAAGCTCTGATGCTAAACGCAGCAATAATATTTCTCCTTGATCTTTATACACAATAGAACGACCTTTGAAGAAAACATAAGCTTTTAGTTTTGCGCCATCGGCTAAAAACTTTTCAGCATGTTTCTTTTTAAACTCGTAATCATGATCATCGGTATTTGGACCAAATCTAATTTCTTTAACCACCACCTTTGAGGCTTTGGCTTTCATTACCTTTTCGCGCTTCTTTTGCTCGTAAAGGAATTTTTTGTAATCGATAATTTTACATACCGGCGGATCAGCCTTTGGTGATATTTCAACCAAATCTAACCCTAGTTCTTCTGACTTCGCCATGGCTTCAGCCAATGGGTAAACACCAACTTCTATGTTGTCGCCAACAAGCCGGACGTTGGGAGAAATTATTCTCTCGTTAATTCTGTGCGGGTTTTTATTTTCCCTTCTAGGTTGGGGCCTAAATCTTTTTCGAATTGCTATGACTTAATATTTTTAGTTAAACGATATATTTTTAAAACGACTTTAAGGTACTATTTATTTCTTTATTCACCAAGTCTGTAAAGTTATTTACAGTAATTGCACCTAAATCGTCACCTCCGTGTCGGCGAACAGAAATGGTATTGCCCGTTTCGTCGTTTTCCCCAACAATCAGCATAAATGGAATTTTATTCATTTCTGCCTCACGTATTTTCTTGCCTATAGTCTCACTTCTGTTGTCAACAAGCGCGCGAATTTCGTTATTTTCTAGTGATTTTAAAACTTTTTCGGCATATTTTTCATGTTTCTCGCTAACCGGGAGTATAATTGCCTGCTCTGGAATGAGCCATAATGGAAAATTACCGCCAGTATGCTCTAATAAAAGTGCAATAAAACGCTCCATGCTTCCAAAAGGTGCGCGGTGAATCATTACTGGTCTATGTGATTCATTATCAGAGCCTTTATAGGTGAGGTCGAAACGCTCGGGTAGGTTGTAATCTACCTGAATAGTGCCCAGTTGCCAGCTTCTTCCTAGTGCATCTTTTACCATGAAATCTAATTTGGGGCCATAAAAAGCGGCTTCTCCTTTTTCAATGACATATGATAGTCCTTTTTCTTTTGCGGCATTGATGATTGCATTTTCTGCTTTTTCCCAATTTTCAACGGACCCAATATATTTTTCGGGTTTGCTTAAATCACGAACCGATACTTGCGCGGTAAAATTGTCAAAACCTAAAGATCCTAATACATATAATGATAGGTCAATTACATTTTTAAATTCTTCGTCTAGTTGGTCGGGTGTGCAAAAAATATGTGCGTCATCTTGCGTAAAGCCACGAACTCGGGTTAAACCATGTAGTTCACCGCTTTGTTCGTAGCGATAAACCGTGCCAAATTCTGCATATCTTTTTGGTAATTCTCTGTAGCTAAATGGGCGATGATTGAAAATTTCACAATGATGTGGGCAGTTCATCGGTTTAAGTAAAAACTCCTCGCCTTCTTTTGGGGTGTTTATAGGTTGAAAACTATCAGCACCATATTTTTCATAGTGACCAGAAGTAACGTAAAGTTCTTTTTGTCCAATGTGTGGAGTTGCTACCATTTCGTAGCCTGCCTTTTTTTGCGCTTTTTTCAAAAATTGTTCTAAACGCTCGCGTAATGCAGCGCCTTTGGGTAGCCATAACGGAAGACCTTGACCTACTTTTTGTGAAAAAGTAAATAACTCTAGTTCTTTTCCTAGTTTTCTGTGGTCGCGTTGTTTGGCTTGTTCTAATAATGCTAGGTATTCTGTAAGTTCTTTCTGTTTAGGAAATGAAATTCCGTAAACACGAGTGAGCTGTGGTTTGTTCTCATCCCCGCGCCAATAGGCGCCAGCCACGCTTAGTATTTTTATGGCTTTAACAAAACCGGTGTGTGGTATATGACCACCACGACATAAATCAGTAAAAGAATCATGATCGCAAAAGGTGATGGTGCCATCATCTAAGTTTTCAATAAGTTCTACCTTATATTCGTTGCCTTCAGCTGTATATTTGGCTAAAGCATCTGCCTTTGTTACCGATCGCATGCGGAATGCATGTTTTCCACGGGCAATTTCTATAGCTCTCTTTTCAATAGCTGGAAAGTCTTTGTCAGAAATGCTACCTGATGGTAAATCTACATCGTAATAAAAACCATTGTCAATGGCTGGTCCAATGGTTAGTTTTACACCAGGGTACAATTCTTCAATAGCTTGCGCTACAATATGCGAGGTAGAATGCCAAAATGCTTTTTTGCCTTCGGGGTTGCTCCATGTATACAAAACCAAAGAACCGTCTTCATGTAAAGGTGTTACGGTTTCAACAATGGTGTCATTGTATTTGGCAGAAATAACGTTACGAGCCAAGCCTTCGCTAATGCTCATAGCAATATCCATAGCAGTGCTCCCTTTTTTGTATTCCTTTATAGTGCCGTCAGGTAAAGTAATCTTAATCATGGTAAAAGCTTATAATAAGAGCGCAAAGATAGTATGTTGGTTTGATGCAAACAATATATAAGTTAGGCATTTCATGTTTTTTAGAATGCCGAGGAGGTTATTTGCTATGCTTTTGTGGTTGTTTGGGTGAGGAATAAAAAGTAATAAGGTCAAAATTAGTTACTAATTTTGACCTTATTATTGCTATTTGGTATGTTTTTAACGAGTTTAATCGTTACATGGCTACTTTAATTGGTACAGTAACTCTTGTTTTGTCCCATCCCAAAACCATTTCAATCTTGTCATCTGCCTTTTCGAATGCAATAGAAAAAGCTTCTAAAGATTTTTTAGCATTTGAAGTTGCCGGAGCTTTAACGCGAGCTACATCAGTTTTTTCATCATAGGTGTAAGCACCCCATTGATTTATAGCATTGTGTAAAATAATTGTCCATTCGTTTTTTCCTGGAATGGTTAGTAAAGCATACGTTCCTGCTTTGATGTCTTTTCCGCCAAAATTAACATCAGTGTAAAAAGTAATTTCAGGAGCTTCATTTGCTCCTGTTCTCCATACTTCTCCGTTAGGAGCAAGTGTAGAGAGCTCGCGACCTTTTAACTGTGGGCGACCGTAGGTGATGCGAACCACCTTGTTTGGCTCTTTGTAGCTTGAAGGATAAGCGGCAATGTCAAGTGGACTTTTGTCTAGTCCGCTAAAATTTTGTGCAACCGCTGTTGCTGAAAATACCATAGTAAATGCCATGAAGGCGATCATAAAAACTTTTTTCATAAGAATGTCTATTTATTTAAAGGATGAAATTAGTAAGTAAATCGTATATCATCCAACAAAAAGTCGTAAAAATTAGCACTTCTTACAGAATAGCAATATTTCTGCTGTAATTTGTGTATGAATGTTGGTTTGTGAAACTAAAATGATTTAAATAGTTTTAAACTGTAATTAATATGATTATTTATGTTTTATAATTGAAAGTATAAACGGATATTTGTCATCAAATAAATAGAAAATAAATTATTATGTGTGGAATTGTTTGTGCGTTTGATGTAAAAGAAAGTACTGAGGTTTTGAGACCTCAATTGCTTGAAATGTCAAAAAAAATACGTCATAGAGGTCCAGATTGGAGTGGTATATATGCAGATGATAAGGCTATTTTGGCTCATGAGCGTTTAGCAATTGTTGATCCAGCGTCTGGTAAGCAGCCTTTATTGAGTCCGGATGGTAAGCTGATTTTGGCTGCTAACGGTGAAATATATAATCATAGAGAACTTAGAGCTCAATTTGGAGGTGCGTATGATTTTAAAACGGAATCTGATTGTGAAGTTATTTTGGCGCTTTATCAAGCAAAAGGTGCTTCGTTTTTAGATGAAATGAATGGTATTTTTGGCTTTGCTATTTATGATACAGAGAAAGACGAATATTTTGTTGCTCGTGATCATATGGGGATTATTCCTTTATATATGGGTTGGGATCAAAATGGTACTTTTTATGTAGCTTCAGAATTAAAAGCATTGGAAGGTACATGTACAAAAATTGAGTTATTTCCTCCAGGTCATTATTTGCATAGTGCTGATGGGGAACTTAAGAAATGGTATACTCGTGATTGGATGGAGTATGATGCCGTAAAGGAGAATGAAACTAGTATTCAAGAAGTGAAAGAGGCTTTAGAAGCTGCAGTACACAGGCAATTGATGTCTGATGTGCCTTATGGAGTGTTGCTTTCTGGAGGATTAGATTCTTCAGTTACTTCGGCAATTGCAAAAAAGTATGCACAAAAGAGAATTGAAACTGGAGATACAACCGATGCTTGGTGGCCGCAATTGCACTCTTTTTCTGTAGGGTTGGAAGGGTCTCCTGATTTGGCTGCAGCACAAAAAGTTGCAGATCATATTGGTACAGTACATCATGAAATAAAATTTACAATACAAGAGGGTTTAGATGCTATTAAAGATGTGGTATATAATCTTGAAACCTATGATATAACGACTATTCGTGCTTCTACGCCAATGTATTTGATGGCTAGGGTAATTAAATCAATGGGGATTAAAATGGTCTTGTCTGGTGAAGGAGCTGATGAGTTGTTTGGTGGGTATTTGTATTTTCATAAAGCACCAAATGATAAGGAGTTTCATGAAGAAACTGTGCGTAAATTAAGTAAATTACACATGTATGACTGCCTGCGAGCAAATAAATCATTGGCAGCCTGGGGTATTGAGGGGCGCGTGCCATTTTTAGATAAGGAATTTATGGATGTGGCCATGCGTATAAACCCAAAGGATAAAATGATTAACGGTGAGCGCATGGAGAAATGGGTAGTGCGTAAGGCATTTGAAGATATGTTGCCCGAAAGCGTTGCTTGGCGACAAAAAGAACAGTTTTCTGATGGTGTTGGCTATAGTTGGATTGATACCTTAAAGGAAGTTGTAAATGCAGAGGTAAGTGATGAGCAATTAGCCAATGCTAAGTTTAGATTTCCTGTGCAGACGCCTACTTCAAAAGAAGAGTTTTATTACCGTGCTATTTTTGAGCAACATTTTCCTTCTGATGCGGCTGCTTTATGTGTGCCACAAGAAGCATCTGTAGCTTGTAGTACGCAAATAGCTTTAGAGTGGGATGAAGCTTTTAAGAACATGAATGATCCGTCAGGAAGAGCTGTAGCTAATGTGCATGAAGAAGCATATGAGTAGTGGTTTTTTTTAAATCATATAGATTCTATTTATTAGTTTTTATTTTAATTAGTTCATTAACCCCGATATATGTCGGGGTTTTTTGTTGAGTTGATTAGACTTTTTTATTCTAAATTTATTTGTATCAGTCTTATTTCATTGAGAAGCATTGAAGCGGAATATTCGTTATGAGGCGATTTTTTATCATGTTGAGATGAAGTTCATTACTTTATCTTGGTTTTTTCACAATAAATGTTAATAACTTCAAGGTTTAAAAACGAGCTTAAGACTATATGTGATGGGGTATTACGTATATTTGTAAGATTGCAAAATTTGAAGTAAACACAACCGAAAAATTTATGAGCGAAGAAGTTAAAAACGAAGACGAGGAAAACAAAAAACCGCTAGAGGAAAAAAAGAATGATGGTGTGCCTATGAAGGATTATTCTGCGGATAGTATTCAGGCTTTAGAAGGAATGGAGCATGTTCGTATGCGCCCTTCAATGTATATTGGTGATGTAGGTGTTAGAGGTTTACACCACTTAGTATACGAAGTGGTTGACAACTCCATTGATGAGGCTATGGGTGGGTATTGTGATACCATTAGCGTAACCATAAATGAAGATAACTCCATAACCACAAGAGATAATGGTAGGGGTATACCTGTTGACATGCACAAAAAAGAGGGCGTTTCTGCTTTAGAGGTGGTAATGACCAAAATTGGTGCTGGAGGTAAGTTTGATAAAGATTCTTACAAAGTTTCTGGTGGACTTCATGGTGTGGGTGTTTCTTGTGTAAATGCACTTTCAAGCCATTTAAAAGCAACTGTTTATCGTAATGGTAAAATATGGGAACAAGAATATTCGCGTGGTAAAGCGTTGTATCCTGTAAAAAGTATTGGTGAGAGTGATGAGCGTGGTACAGAAGTTACCTTTTTGCCAGATACCTCAATTTTTACACAAACAGTTGAATATAGTTATGAAACACTATCAAATAGAATGCGTGAGCTTTCGTATTTGAATAAAGGGGTGACCATAACAATTACAGATAAGCGCCAAAAGGATGAAGATAGTGACTCTGGTTTTTTAAGTGAAACTTTTTATTCCAATGAGGGACTTAAAGAATTTGTTAAGTTCTTAGATGGTAATCGCGAGCAATTGATACAGAATGTAATTGCTATGGAGGGAGAGAAAAATGGTATTCCTGTTGAGGTAGCCATGGTTTACAATACCTCGTATACAGAGAATTTACATTCTTATGTGAACAATATTAATACCCATGAAGGAGGTACGCATTTGTCTGGATTTAGACGAGGGCTTACTAGTACTTTAAAGAAGTATGCTGACGCATCGGGTATGCTTGATAAATTAAAATTCGAAATTCAAGGTGATGATTTCCGTGAAGGTTTAACAGCTATAGTTTCTGTTAAAGTTGCAGAACCTCAATTTGAAGGGCAAACGAAAACGAAGTTAGGTAACCGAGAAGTATCATCGGCGGTAAGTCAATCTGTTTCTGAGATGCTTACCAATTATTTAGAAGAAAACCCCGACGATGCCAAGGTAATAGTACAGAAAGTTATTCTTGCTGCTCAAGCTAGACATGCCGCAACCAAAGCGCGTGAGATGGTACAGCGTAAAACGGTAATGAGTATTGGTGGTCTGCCCGGTAAACTATCTGATTGTTCTGATCAAGATCCTGTAAATTGTGAGGTATTTCTTGTTGAGGGAGATTCTGCAGGAGGTACGGCAAAACAAGGAAGAGATCGTAATTTTCAAGCAATTTTACCATTAAGAGGTAAAATTTTAAATGTTGAAAAAGCAATGCCTCATCGCGTTTTTGATAATGAGGAAATAAAAAACATTTATACAGCGCTAGGTGTGACTATTGGTACAGATGACGATAGTAAGGCACTTAATATAGAAAAACTACGCTATCATAAAGTAGTCATCATGTGTGATGCCGATGTTGATGGTAGCCATATTGAAACCTTGATTCTTACTTTCTTTTTCCGCTACATGCGTGAATTGATTGAAATGGGGCATGTGTATATTGCAACGCCTCCTTTATATTTGGTTAAAAAAGGCTCAAAAAAACGCTATGCATGGAATGATGAAGAGCGTGATGAAATAGCAAATAGCTACAGTGGTGGAGTAAGTATTCAGCGTTACAAAGGTTTAGGAGAGATGAATGCAGAGCAATTATGGGATACAACAATGAACCCTGATTTTAGAACCTTGCGTCAAATTACTATAGATAATGCTACCGAAGCAGATCGTATTTTCTCTATGTTAATGGGTGATGAAGTGCCACCGAGAAGAGAGTTTATTGAAAAGAATGCTGTTTATGCAAATATTGATGCGTAAGTAATTACAACAACTTTATATCGCAAAAAAACCCACTTTAATGAAGTGGGTTTTTTTGCGATTAATTTTTTTAGGTGCCACTTAACGATATATTGATAAACTATAAAATAGTGTATTACTAAAGATATGACATTTTTGAATTAGCCGTTTATTATGAGAGCAAATCGGTATTATACGTTGTCTTGAGACAAACCTAATGCGAGCCCTTTTTTTATCATAAATGCTCTCGCTTCTTCATACTCATTGGCAATTTCGCCTTCAAGAATAGCTTCTTTAATAGCGTCTTTGATGATACCGATTTCTTTGGATGGTTTCAGGTTGAAAGTACGCATGATCTCTTCGCCAGAAACGGGCGGTTGAAAATTTCGAATATGATCACGTTCTTCAACTTCCTTAATTTTTTGCCGAACCAGTTTGAAATTGTTTTTATATTTTTTCTGCTTTTTAGCGTTTTTTGTAGTGATATCGGCTTCGCAAAGGGTCATTAAATCATCAACATGATCACCAGCGTCAAATACTAATCTACGAACCGCAGAGTCAGTAGTGAAATCTTCGGCTATAACAATGGGCCTTGAGCTCATGAGTACCATTTTTTGCACAAATTTCATTTTGTCATTCAGCGGCATGCGCAATCGCTTAAAGAGTTTGTACACCATTTTAGATCCAATAAACTCATGTCCGTGAAAGGTCCATCCTATTTTTTTGTGAAACTTTTTTGTTGGTGCTTTGCCAATATCATGTAATAAGGCAGACCAACGTAGCCATAGGTTGTCAGTGGTCATTGCAATATTATCTACCACTTCTAGTGTATGCCAAAAATTGTCTTTGTGGCGCTGGCCTTCAATTTCTTCAATTCCTTGTAGGGCTACTAATTCTGGCAAAATATAGGGCAGTAATTTTGTTTTGTGAAGTAATGCAAAGCCTATTGAAGGTTTTTTACTAGCTAATATTTTATGTAGTTCGTCTACAATACGCTCTTTTGAAATTATTTTTATCCGCTCTTTATTGTCTGTAATTGCTTGTAATGATGTTAACGCTATTTCAAATTCTAGTTGGGTAGCAAAACGTATGGCCCGCATCATACGCAAAGGGTCATCAGAGTAGGTGATTGCTGGTTCTAATGGTGTACGGATGATTTTTTTTTCTAAATCAGCCCTACCATTAAATGGATCAATTAACGCACCAAAATTAGCTTCGTTTAATGATATAGCTAAAGCGTTGATGGTGAAATCACGTCGGTTTTGATCGTCTTCTAAAGTACCGTTCTCTACAATAGGCTTCCTACTATCTCTATGATAACTCTCTTTGCGAGCACCCACAAATTCTAGCTCAATGCCATTGTGTTTGAGCATTGCGGTACCAAAATTTTTAAAAATCGAGACTTGCGGTTTGTTCGGTAATAATAGGGCTACCTGCTTTGCCAATTCAATACCACTACCTATTGCTACAATATCGATGTCTTTGGGTAGTCCTCTTTGTAATACATAATCGCGAACAAAACCACCAATTACATAGCAATCTATTTGTAGCGCTTTGGCAGCTTGTGCTATAGTCTCAAAAATGGGATCTTCAATTGCTTCTCGAAAATTTTGTTGCATTATTTATTTGCGTATCACTTTTACAGTACCATCATTTCCCAGTTTGATGATCGTAGAGGGGGCACTGTTTGTTGTTTCTTGATGCAAATTTACCACATAGTCAACACCTTTTAAAATTACATCTTGTATTTCGCTGAATTTTTTAGGAGTTGCTTCCCCTGAAATATTTGCCGATGTAGAAACAATAGGTTTTTTAAACTTGTTTATCAGGTATTGGCAAAATTTGTCTGAAGCTAAACGTACGCCTAGCGTGTTATCTGCAGCTATTAGGTTTTTTGCAATTCCTTTTGGAGCATCGTATATTATAGTTGTTGGTTTTGTAGCAAGGTCTATAATATCATAAGCCACCTCGGGTACCGTTGTAATATGCCTTTCAAGCATGGCATCATTGGCAACCAAGCAAATTAGTGCTTTACTATCAATTCTGTTTTTTAGCGCATATATTTTACTTACTGCTGCTTCATTTGTGGCATCACAGCCTATACCCCAAATGGTATCTGTGGGGTAGAGGATAAGCCCTCCGTTTTTTAATACGGCTATAGCCTTATTGATTTCTGTTGTCATTTTTGCTGATTTTTTTATTGAAAAACTTAGTAGAGCAAATAAGTTAATATATAATTTGCTTCTGTTTTAATGATTTTCCGATGGGTAGTCCAATTAAAATTCTGAAAAATAATTTAAAGTATCTTGGTTTTATAAGCGTGGTTAGACCATATCTAAATATAAAAACGAAACGCAATAATTGATAATGTAAATAGCCGTAATTTTTTCTAATAACATAGAACATTGAAGTTTTGAGTTCTATTTTAATATCAATTGGTGTTTTTGTCTTATTTACACTAATTCCTTGATAATGTATGTAACTGGTTTGTGGCAAAAAATAGGTGTTTTTACCTTTCTTTTTTAAGCGATAACAAATATCACTTTCTTCAAAATATAAAAATATAGTGGTGTCAAAACCGCCAATACTTTCAAAATCTGTAGCTCTAAAGAACATGAAACTGCCATTAACGTAATCAACTACAATAGGTTTGGTATAGTTTTTTTTGCGATTTGGTTTTGAAAAGAATGCTTCCGGAAATTTTCTGCCAAAAACTTCACGAGCAAAGGATGTAAAATGATCAAAGCTAATCGTCTTTTCATTATGTTCGTTATAAATTTGTGGTCCGCAAAGCGCTGCATCTGTTTGGCCTTGCATAAAATCATATGCCTCTTTTATTGGATCATTGATTAGTAAGGTGTCGTTATTTAAAAATAAATAATATTTAGCTCTTGCAAATTGAACGCCATGCATATTACCGCCCCCAAAACCTGTATTGAATCTGCTTCTGTGCAATTGAACCTGATCCGTATTTAGGTGGTTAATATACGTTTTTAGGTTTTGGTAGTCTTCATTTTTTGATGCATTGTCTACAATGATGATTTCGTATTTTAGTGATGTTGAAGTATGCTTTAAAATACTTTTAATGCATTTTATTGAAAATTCTGATGCATTGTAATTTATAATAATAACCGAAACATCATAGTTGTCTTGCTTCATTCGAAAAAGTTTACGCGTTGTGCTTTTTTAAAAAGTTGAGCAACGATTGCTGGAAGAGTTCAGGTTTAAAGACTTTATAAAAATTAATGCTGTTTTTTTTGATTTTATTTTTATCCATTGCTCCAAAAACCTCAGGTTTGTAATCTCTTAAATGCACGCTTTCGTGATTTTTTAATGCAGTGCCATGCCAGCCGTCTTTAGTGATAAACGGACTAAAAATACAAAAAGAAGGTACGTCAAGGGCTTTGGCCATGTTAACGGCGCCACCTTCATTACCAATAAGTAAATCACATTGGGATAAAATGCCCATAAATTCACGTAAGGTTTTAGCATAGAAATCTAAGACAATACAATTTTTTGTGTTTTCAGCACATTTTTGGTAGATGTTTACGGCATCTTCTTTCTGGTGGGGAATATAGTTAAACAGAATTATAGGACTACTGTTTTCGCAAATGAGGTCAAGTAAACGTGCCATGTATTCAGCAGGGTATGTTTTCTCAGGAGAACTTCCTAATATGCTGATCATGATAAGCTTTTTTTCTTTTCGATTAATAGCGTTCGCAATACTTTTCTTTGCTAAGGCTATTTCGTCAGTACTTAAGTATATTTTTGGGTATGTAATAAAATTACTGTCTTTAACGATTGAATTTGCAAGGATAAGTCTATTTGTGATAGCAAGTGGTGTTTTTTTGTCAGACTGTTTTGCTTCTATTATTGTCTTAGAATAAATCCAACTGGTATACCATTTTTTTACCCCAATTTTTATCTCAGATTTCGAAAAATGAGTAATCAAATTGGATTCGATTTTACCTAATGCGTCAAATACCGCATAATAGTTAGTTTTTTTTAGTGATTTTAAAAAGCGAAATAGTGAGACTTTATTATCTCTATATTCATCTTTAAAGACAATAATTTTATCTATAAAAGGATTATTTTCTAAAACTGGAAGCGTGTTTTCATTGGCTACCATATGAACAGATGCTTCAGGAAAATGATGCGCTAGGCTTTCGCAAATTACTGTGCTTGCTAAAACATCACCAATCATTTTTAACTGAATAACAAGGAATTTCATTTTGATTTTTGAATCTATTAGAAGATGATAAATATAGCTATTTTTAAATTGGCGGTGATAAATGTTGTTTTTACTTATTTTAAAAATTCATTGCGATTAAAAATTATATTGTAGCTTTTTTTGTTCAATTTATATTGAAAATAAGTTAATTATTGTGGGACAATTGATGTAGTCTGTTGAATTTTGGGTAATTTTATTGAAGATGAATTACAATAAACTACATTTGTCTTTTTGCCTAAATATATTTAGTATTTCATGAAAAATTTGAGTGTAATAGTGAGTACTTTTAATAAGCCTGACTGGTTAGAAAAAGTACTTTGGGGTTTTGATTGTCAAACTTACAAGGATTTTGAATTGGTCATAGCAGATGATGGTTCTGGAATTGAAACTAAAAATTTAATAAATGACATGCGAAAAAAGGTGTCTTATCCTATTAATCATGTTTGGCACGAAGATGATGGGTTTCAGAAATGCAAAATTTTAAATAAGGCGGTTACAGCAAGTAAAGGAGAGTATATAATAATGACTGATGGAGACTGTATACCTAGAAAGGATTTTGTACAAGTTCATTATTTCAATAAGAAGCCTGGGTATTTAATTTCAGGGGGGTATTATATGCTTCCAATGAATATCTCATTGGATATAACAAAAGAAGATATACTCCAACAAAATTGTTTTGATTTAAAATGGCTCAAAAATAAAGGGATTCCAAATACATTTAAGAATAATAAACTTTCTGCAAAGGGTATAGTGTCTAAGTTTTTTAATTTGTTTACACCAACGAAGGCAAGCTGGAATGGACATAACTCATCGGTGTGGAAAATGGATATATTAAATGTAAATGGTTTTGATGAGCGTATGCAGTATGGAGGCGAAGATCGTGAATTTGGTGAGCGTCTTTTTAACTTTGGAATTAAATCAAAACAGTTGCGCTATAGTGCTGTATGTGTGCATTTGGATCATGAACGAAGCTATAGAACTCCAGAGTCTATTGCAAAAAATATGGTGATACGAAAAGAGGTGAGGCAAAACAAAAGTGTCTGGACTTATCATGGCATTGTTAAGTAGTCTGCGGTTTTGTTTTTTTTCTTTAATTTTTTTAATTCTCTGAAGCGTTCTAAATCAGACAAAGCATTTAGGTAGCATATAATAATCCCTTTTGTACCGTCAAGAATTCCTAAACGGATAATGAAGTGGTTGAGGAATTTCCATAGTGGTTTTACTAATAATGATGTATATCTGAATTTTTTTTCTCTAAAATAATCTTCTCTAGCTTTGAGTCGCCCATATTTTATCATTTTACCCTTATAGTCTTGGTAATTTTTATAGCAGTAGTGAATCAACTTTTCTTTGAATATGCCTGATTCACCATCGATATCAAGTGTTTCGTGTACAATTTTTCTATCAGAAAATTTGGCTTTGCTCTTTCTAAAAAGTCTATAATTTTTATCAGTTTGCCATCCGCTGAATTTGAGTTCTTCATTTTGAAACATAAATGTTCTGTAAAACCAATAGGCGACAATATCAGCGTTACCTGCGACGGTTGCTATTATTTCGTTTTTAAGCGCTTCAGTGACAACTTCATCAGCATCTAAAAAAAGAATCCAGTCATTACTTGCTTGTTCTAAAGCAAAAGATTTTTGTGCAGTAAAATTCTCAAAAGGATGTTGAATTACCTTTGCCTTTGGATGTTTTTGTAGGTATTCATAAGTGCCATCTGTGCTAAAGGAATCTACTACTATTATTTCATCAGCAAAGTCAATTGAAGCCATACATTTTTCTATATAGTCTATTTCGTTATAGGTGATTACCAATGCCGAAATTGGCTCTCTGGACTTATTCATAAACTTTTTTTTTATAGCAATAGTACACAAAGCTATAATTAATATTTTGGCTAACCATTATTCTAGCTAAGAATATTATTTTCTGAAAATAGTAAGATACAAAGTATTGGTTAGTTCATTATCCATTTTGGCTATAAATAACAGTGACGGTAGTTTTTTTGTGATAAAAAAGAGGCTTAAATTGATAAACAATTTTATCAATTTAAGCCTCTAGTATAGTGTTTGATTTTTTATACGAAACTTTTAATTCGTATGTTGGTGCACCGTATTAATGGCAGGAACTTTTCGTTCTTGTCGCTCTAATCGCCTAAGTTCTATATATCTTTCCCAGTCGCCAAGTGCATTTAAATAGCATACAATAATACCTTTGATACCATCAAAAATACCAAGGCGAATAAGATAGTTGTATATGAATTTGTACAGTGGTTTTATAACCAGTAAAGCAATAGTAAAGTGTTTCTTTCTTTGAAAATCTTCCTTTGCTTTCATTCTGCCATACAATAACATTTTATGTTTGTAATTAGCATAATCTCTATAGCAATAGTGCGTTAACTTAGATTTTAATATGCCTGATGTGCCATCAACATCTAAGGTTTCATGTACAATACGCTTGTCAGTAAATTGTACCTTACTTTTTCTAAAAAGGCGATAATTTTTATCCGTTTGCCAGCCACTAAATCGCAACCTTCGCTGCTGAAACATGAATTTTCTTCTAAACCAGTATGCAACATGTTGTTTGTTGTCATTTACGGTTTCTAATATTTCTTCTTGTAATTGGGGTGTTACAACTTCATCAGCATCTAAAAATAGCACCCAATCATTTGTGGCTTGCTTTAACGTATAAGCTTTTTGTGCTGTATAATTTTTAAACGGGTGTTGAATTACTTTTACCTTTTGTTGTGTCAGCAGATATTCATAAGTGCCATCAGTACTGTACGAATCTACTACAATTATTTCATCCGCAAATTCAACAGATTTCAGGCAGTTTTCAATGTACCCAATTTCATTATACGTAATTATTAATGCCGTTACTTTTTTCCGTTGAAGCTCCATAGATTAATGATGTAGGTTGCTCATAAGTTTGAAATAATCCTTAAGTAAGAACTTCAAAAAGCGGAAATTATTATATTATCGCCTTGTTATTCTTACAAGCTATACGGCAACATCATACTCCCTCAGGGCATCATTCAACGAAGTTTTCTTATTTGTACTTTCTTTTCTAGTGCCAATTATAAGGGCACAAGGAACTTGAAAATCTCCTGCTGGAAATGTCTTCGTATAACTCCCTGGTATAACAACTGAACGCGCAGCAACCCTACCTTTAGTTTCAATAGGCTGAGAACCAGTAACATCGATTATCTTTGTTGAGGCAGTAAGTACCACATTGGCACCTAAAACAGCTTCTTTTTCTACATGAACTCCCTCAACAACAATACATCTAGAGCCAATAAAAGCATTATCTTCTATAATAACAGGTGAGGCTTGTAAGGGTTCTAATACACCTCCGATACCTACACCACCACTCAGGTGTACGTTTTTGCCAATTTGAGCACAACTTCCTACAGTAGCCCATGTATCAACCATGGTACCTTCATCAACATAGGCGCCAATATTCACATAACTAGGCATAAGAATGGTGCCTTTTGAGATATACGAGCCGTGCCTTGCAACGGCATGCGGAACTACACGAATTCCTTTTTCAGCATAACCACGTTTTAAAGGAATTTTATCATGATATTCAAATATGCCAGCCTCTAGTGTTTCCATTTTTTGAATAGGGAAATAGAGAACAACACCCTTTTTTACCCATTCGTTTATTTGCCAACCATTGGCAGTAGGTTCTGCACAGCGAAGTTTGCCTATGTCTAGCAAATTAATAACTTCACGTATGGCTTCTTGCGTAGCGTCTTCTTGTAATAGCGCTCTATTTTCCCAAGCGCTTTCAATAGTATTTCTTAAATCGGTCATGATATATCAAAATTTTGACAAATATAGGACGTACTAGATGAAATCATCAATCAATTTTATAGTTATAACAAATTATCTCTTATTTTTGCCAAAAAGGTATTTTGGCAAGAATTGTAGCTTTAGACTACGGTAAAAAACGAACAGGGGTTGCAGTAACAGATGAATTGCAATTAATTGCTTCGGGATTAACAACCTTACCCACGCATCAATTAATTGATTTTTTAAAAAAATATGTTTCAGAAGAAAACGTTGCCTTATTTGTGGTAGGAGAGCCTAAGCAAATGAATAATACGCCTTCAGAATCGGAAGCATTTATTATTCCGTTTTTAGTACGTTTGAAAAAACTATTTCCCGAAATACCTATTGAAAGAGAAGATGAAAGATTTACTTCAAAAATGGCAATGAGAACGATGATTGATAGCGGACTGAATAAAAAACAGCGCCGCGACAAAGCATTGGTTGATGAAATCAGTGCCACTATTATACTCCAAGCATATTTAAATAGAAATTAAAATGATACTACCTATTGTTGCCTACGGCGATCCGGTTTTACGTAAAGTCGGTACAGATATAACTGCTGATTATCCAAAATTAGAAGAGCTGATTGCAAATATGTGGGAAACCATGTATAATGCCCACGGTGTAGGTCTGGCTGCACCCCAGATAGGGCTTCCTATTCGCTTATTTTTGGTGGATACTAGTCCTTTTGCAGATGATGAGGATTTGTCAAAAGAAGATCAACAGGCGTTGAAAGGATTTAAGAAAGTGTTTATAAACGCTAAAATTGAAGAAGAAACGGGCGAAGAATGGCCATTTAATGAAGGCTGTCTTAGTATACCCGATGTGCGTGAAGATGTAAAGCGAAAGGATACCATTAGAATAACGTATGCTGACGAAAATTTTAATGTACAAACGGAGACTTATGATGGTCTATTGGCTAGAGTTATTCAGCATGAGTATGATCATATAGAGGGAATTTTGTTTACCGATAAACTATCTACCTTAAAAAAGCGTATCTTAAAAGGTAGGTTGTCAAATATTTCAAAAGGAAAAATTAATGTAGACTATCGTATGCGTTTCCCTAATATGAAAAAAGGACGTTAAAAAAGTGTCTATATTAAAGGAATTGTGTCATATTTGCGCCCTTAAAAATAGTGTTTACGAACTCTTTTATATATGAAGTTAGATAAAATATTATCCATAGGAGGAAAACCAGGCCTGTATAAATTGGTTACACAGACGCGCACAGGCTTTGTTGCGGAGTCTTTATTAGATGGAAAAAAGATAACAGTTGGCTTACGAAGTAATGTAAGTGTATTGTCAGAAATTGCCATTTACACCTTAGATGAAGAATTACCCTTACGCGAGGTTTTTCAAAAAATACTTGTGAAGGAAAAAGGTGCTAAAACCCCGATTTCACATAAGGCTGAAAAAATAAAATTAGAAGAATATTTCTTTGAGGTATTACCTAATTATGATGAAGATAGAGTTTATGCCAGTGATATTAAAAAAGTAATACAGTGGTATAATCTGTTAGTTGAAAATGGTATTACAGATTTCGTTGATGCTGCTGCTGCTTCTGAGGAAGAATAGCTTTAGTTGAAAAAAATATTAGCTTACAACAAAACCTCGACCTGTGTGGTGAGGTTTTTTTATAACCTTTTTTTTGATGGTTTAGAGCTTTTCTAGATACAGAAAAACATATTTTATCTCGCTTTAAAAGCATCATGATGGGTTTTGATATTGAACCGACATGTCATGGTATGACAAAAAAATCCCTGTCTTGTTAATCAACAAGACAGGGATTTCATATTACTAATAAGCCTGTATTAACTAGCAATTTTTACTTTGATAGTATATTTTTTGCCTGCTTCATGCTCTTTCAAAGCTACTTTTTTGTAGTTTAATTTGTTTTTGATGAACCCGTCTAAGTTTGTCTTGTCAGTATCAACTGATAATACAATAATTTCGTTGTCGTTATTCAACATAAATAATATTTCGGCAGTATAACCAAGGTCGTTTTCTGTAAATTGGTTTTGATTTAAAAGCGTCGCTATTTGCTCAGATAATTTTAAATTTTTGCCAGGCTTTGTTTCTCCTTTTTTACCATTGTTTGCAAAAACACTTCCTACAGAAAGAAATAATACGGCTACTAATAATACACTAACTTTTTTCATGACTTGTTTGTTTTTATAACCTTACAATGTTGATTAAACAGATTCGCTAAGGTTGTGATTAATTATTAATTGATGATATGCTTAAAAGACGCTGTAGAAATACAATTGTTACAGTGAAAATTAATTTTAACATTTATTTTGGTTTTTACTGATTGATAATTAATTGTTTTATGAATGATACCACTTTCATTAAGTCTTTTTTCGTATTTTGATTATGTTGATATTTTTTAAAGAGTGATAGCATATCATTTCTTCTAAAACGTGCCATGGCGTGGTTATGAACGCTATTAAAAGGATGTCGTAGCGTTATTTAGAGCTGATTAAAGGCTTAATTGATTCTAATTTAATGTGAGTTTAAAGTATTGTTAGAATAAGCTCAAATAGAACACAAAAAAATCCCTGCCTTGCTAATGAACAAGACAGGGATTTCATATTATTAATAAGCCTGTATTAACTGGCAATTTTTACTTTGATAGTATATTTTTTACCTGCTTCATGCTCTTTCAAAGCTACTTTTTTGTAGTTTAATTTGTTTTTGATGAACCCGTCTAAGTTTGTCTTGTCGGTATCAACTGATAATACAATAATTTCGTTGTCGTTATTCAACATAAATAATATTTCGGCAGTATAACCAAGGTCGTTTTCTGTAAATTGGTTTTGATTTAAAAGCGTCGCTATTTGCTCAGATAATTTTAAATTTTTGCTAGGCTTTGCTTCTCCTTTTTTACCATTGTTTGCAAAAACACTTCCTACAGAAAGAAATAATACGGCTACTAATAATACACTAACTTTTTTCATGACTTGTTTGTTTTTATAACCTTACAATGTTGATTAAACAGATTCGCTAAGGTTGTGATTAATTATTAATTGATGATATGCTTAAAAGACGCTGTAGAAATACAATTGTTACAGTGAAAATTAATTTTAACATTTATTTTGGTTTTTGTGAGTTACTAGCTACGGGGTGTTGCAAGCTGTTAAATATCAGTTGCTACGGAGGTTTGTAAGGGGGTGCATTGCTTGTTTTTTGGTATAAAAAAAGTACGTTGATTTTATTTGTCAACGTACTTTTAAGTTTAGTGAATGGCATCAAATTATGCCATTTTGCACCCTATTAAATTATACTTTCCAACCTTCTCTATAAGTTCTACCAACAAATTGGTTTGCTTCTTCTAGGTTTGTTATAGTGGTGTTTTCGCCATCCCATAAAAGCTTCTTACGTGCATAAAACTCCATATCACCTTTTGCATTTTCACGACGCAACATATAACTACGTATAGCTAAGTTGCCCATTAAAACAGTCTCGGTCATTGGTCCTGCATAATCAAATGACGAGGTAAGGCCTTTATGTTCTTCACTACCAAAACCAGCTTTACATGCATCTACCCATTTGCGTTGGTGGCCATATTCTGGTTCACTCATTTCTTCCACTTCGGGACCAAATTCTGTAGTACCGTCGTTAAGGTATAATTTTGGCGTTAATGGAGAACTATCATTAATATTGGTTGAAATAATGCCTTTTTCACCTATAATAAGTACTCCGTTTTGACTTCCTGGCCCACCAATATCACTATTTGGTGGAATAATATCTGGATGCGCTGGTCGTATACCTCCATCATACCAAGTCATTTCAATAGGACTTTTGCTTTTTGCGGTGGCATCAAAATTTAATGTTATAAATGAGGAAGCGGGGCATCCTTCTGGATGGTAGTCTGCATTCCACATTTTTGTAAATACCGAAGCAACGCTACATTCTGCGGCTGTAGGGTATTTTAGACCTAAGGTTCTAAAAGGAATATCAATCAAATGACAACCAACATCACCAAGGGCTCCTGTTCCATAGTCCCACCAACCTCTCCAATTGAATGGGTGAAGGTTAGGTGTGAATGGTTTTTCTTCTGCTGGGCCCAGCCAAAGATCCCAATTAAGGTCTTTTGGCTTAAGACTAGGGTCGGGAGCAGGCATAGCTCCACCTTGTGGCCAAACAGGGCGGTTGGTCCATACTTGAACCTTAGAAATAGCACCTATAGCATCGGTATCTATCCATTTTTGAACCATGTTCAATAATGGGTTAGACCCTCCTTGATTACCCATTTGCGTAACTATCTTTTTTTCACGAGCCATCTCAGTAAGTATTCGGGCTTCGCGAATATTATGAGTCATGGGTTTTTGAACGTATACATGAACTCCACGTTCCATAGCATATTTTGCAGCCGGACCATGCACATGATCGGGCGTCGATATAGTAACCGCATCAATGCCTTTTTCTTTATCTAGCATCCTACGGAAATCAGCATATAATTTGGCTTTTGGAAAATTCTCAACAGAGCGCTTTGCTGAACCTGAAAAATCAACATCGCAAAGTGCCGCTACTTTTTCACGACCATTTACTGAGGCATTAAAAATATCACTAGACCCTTTTCCTCCTGCACCAATAGCAGCTAAGTTAAGGCGGTCACTTGGTGCCACGTAACCTACGCCGCCAAGTACGTGTCTTGGTACTATAAAAATAGAAGAAGCAATAGCTCCTTTTTTTATAAATGAGCGTCTTGAATTTGTTGATTTTTTGTTTTTCATATGTGATAGGTTTATATCGTTGTTTAAATAAGCGTCTTAAATGTAAGAAAAAAAATAGAATAATAATTGATTAGCAAAATGGTGCAACAATTTAGCTGTTATTTGTTTAAGTCCGTACTTTTTTACTGCATAATTTAACGCCTTCCAGCTATCCGGTAGAAACTATGTTGTAGGTTATAGAAATGCAGGTTTTAAAATGGAAGTGGTATAAATATAAATACCGCTGCGCTTCACGAACCAAGAGCAGAGACACGCTTCATTAGTTCTGCATCTGGATGCAAGAAAGATTCAAGAAACAAGAGCCAAGAAACAGGGCATTCAACTGTTCTTTTTTCATTGAGCGCAGCGGTCTTGCCTCTTGATTCTTGTCTCTCGCTTTTCTTGTCTCTCTTCTCTTTAAATACGGGGTTTAACAGCATAAAACAAGCTGTATTAATCTTTCTGAATCTCTTTGTACGAATATTTACTCTTTTTCCAATCAATTAGGGGAGATGGGTAATATTTTACATTCATACGGTCTAAAAAGGGTGCTTGATTACCTAAACGTACTTTGTAGCTTTCCCAATCACGGTTTTCTTTCATAGTCCATCCAAGTTCTGAATACCCTATGGCACGCGGAAAAGCTAAGTATTCTAATTCTCCTATATCACTTATCGTTTCTGACCAGAGGGGTGCTTCAATACCTAAAATATTTTCTAGAGGTATACCTTCATATTCTTCTGGATGCCATACATAGGCCGTGTCAGTAGGAATAAATGCAGCCCAGTGCAAACCGTGTTTTGATAGCGAGTCATATTGCATATCTAGATAGGCTTTTTTAGCAGGAGACATAATAATTTTCATACCTTTTGCTACAGCAGATAGTGCATTTTTTTTGCTAGACCAAAAATGAGAAATCGAGGAAGCGGCAACATCAGCTTGGCCAATTTCATCCCATCCTATCATTGTTTTACCGTGCTTTTGAACAATTTTTTCAACTTTTTCAACAAAATAGATATAGTCTTTCTTTTTGGTAACATGGCTTTCATCACCTCCAATATGAAAATATGGGCCTGGTGTAATGGCTGAAATTTCTCGTATCACATCATCAATAAAAGCATAAACGGTGTCTTTTCTTGTGTCAAATGTGCTTTTACCAACTTGAGTGCCTTCATAGAGCTCTGGCTTTTTGCCATTTCCATTTAAAAAAGGGTACGAAACTGATGCTGCATTGGTGTGTCCTGGCATATCTACTTCGGGTACTATTGTAATATGGCGTTCTGCAGCATAAGCTACAATATCTTTGTACTCTTCTTGGGTGTAAAATCCGCCTGCTTCACCACCAACTTCGGTACTTCCACCAACTTCTGTTAATAACGGCCATGATTTTATTTCAATACGCCAACCTTGGTCATCCGTTAGGTGTAAATGAAGTACGTTATACTTGTAGTACGCAAGAAGGTCAATATATTTTTTAACATCCTCTACGCTAAAAAAATGACGTGCAACGTCAAGCATTGAACCTCTGTATTCAAATTGAGGATTATCTATAATTTTACCCGTAGGTACAGGCCATATTTTATTTGGCGCAAGGGTGTCAGTACTAGTTTCGGGTATGATTTGACGTAAGGTTTGAATGCCTCTAAAGGCGCCTTCGTCGGTATTTGCATTGAGAATAATTGAATCTTGGGTGATATAAAGCTGATAAGCTTCGTCACCTTTTAAATCAAGACTGTCTGATTGATTTATATAGATTACAGTTTCCATGTTCGGAACTTCTCCAACGTTAACCGGAATATCTAAACCAGTTTTGCCTTTTATTTTTTTTGCTAAGAACTTGGCAACGGCTTCAAAACCAGTGGCGTTTTTTGAAGTGTAAATGGCTGTAAATTCATCTAATGGAAATCCGCCGTTCGTAGGAATTACTTTTAAAGGTTTCGGAATCATGTTCTCCATAACCAAATCGGTCTTTGGAAAATTAATGACACGTTTCTTTTTTGTCTCGGTACAACCTACGATTGCAATAAATAATACAAGAGCAATAAAACTTTTAGTAAAGTTACTTGTCGTCATAATAGTGGTTACTGTTTTAATTAATTTATGAAGGGTTTTATGGTATTATACCAAATAGCATAGCCTTTAGCGTTCATATGTAGCCCATCTTCAATGAAGATATCTTTCATTACTTTTCGTTTGTTGAGCATAGGGCTCCATAAATCTATATAATCAATATGTGCATCTTGACTGCTTAATTTTTTAAAATGCCGATTTAATTTTTTATACCGTCTTCTGTATTTCCAACGTGCTAAACTTGGTTTGGCAGAAAGTAAAACGACTTTGGTAGATGGATTTTGCGCTTTTATTTTTTGTATGATTTGCATCATATCAGCAATGATTTCGTCGGATTTTTTACCAGCAAAAATATCATTATCTCCCTCGTATAGAAAAACTTTTTTTGGTTTATAGTTTAGAATAAGCTCGTTGGTATACAGTAATAAATCTGAAGCCTGTGAACCTCCAAAACCAGCGTTTACAATTTGATGCTCAGGAAAACGCTTTTGCAAGTCATGCCACATACGAATACTTGAACTGCCAACAAAGACAATAGTTTCTTTGTCAGGGTCTATTAGTGTATCATATTTTTTTTGAATGGCAGCTACTTCACTAGCAAAGTGGTTTGTGTTTTGACCACGAGTAAAAGAAAAAATAAGTAGTGCACATAGTAAGAATAGATATTTCATACTTGTTTCTCTTAGTTTAGTGGCGTCGTTATACCTTGAGCAATAGCCCATTCATAGAAACGTTCAATCCAAGTGTCTGAAGGTAGGTTTTGTGCTTTCATTCCGTAGCCGTGCCCTCCTTTGGCATACATTTGTAGTGCTGCAGGTTTTTCAGCTTTTAGCCACGAACTGTATAATTCAACACTGCCTGGCGCTAGACCTAAAGGGTCGTCACTAGAACAAACAACAAACATGGGCGGTGCATCTTGCGGTACATCTTGTATCGGTATCACCACCGTCCAAGGGTATACAGGTACCAAAAAATTAGGCTTATTTGTTTCATTGTAATTGTATGCAACTCCCATAGTAACAGCACCACCAGCAGAAAAGCCCATAAAGCCAATCTTTTCTGGGTCTATTTTGTATTTTTCAGCATTTTGGCGTACATAGCTAATAGCGGTAAGTCCGTCAGCATAGGAGTAGGGCAGGATGGGTGTAACTCTTTCTCCAATACGGGCAGGGTTGGTATTTGCTTCGTCGGTAATTTCTTTTACACCATCTTTACCAGTAGGTACTAGTCGGTATTTTAATACAAAAGCGGTGATGCCTTTGGTATTCAACCAGTGAGCAACATCGGTGCCTTCACTTTTTATGCTCAAAGCGTATAGACCACCACCTGGTGCTACAATAACAGCAGTACCATTAGGATTCTTAGGTCGAAAAACTTCCATCGTAGGTGCAGATACATTGGTCACAACATCATTTTGCCAAATTTTAGAAAAATAGGCTTTTTCACCACCTTTATAGGTAGCTTCTTTAATTTCTTCATGGGGAAGGTTGACAATCTCTTGGGCTGTAAGGGTAGTAAAAATGCTTAAGCATAGCGCCCATATAATTATTTGTCTCATCTGTTTAATCGTGTTTAATGAATACGTATGTATTTTTTTGTTATTTTTTTGGTAATAGTTACGTGCTTATAATAGGCGTATATGTTCAAAAGAGACTTTTTATTGTAGTCTGTTGCCTTTATATGTATTACTAAAAACCTAACCAAAGATAAACCAAAGCTGCTAAAAAGCCTCCTGTTATTGGTGCAAAAACAGGTACCCAAGCATACCACCATGCACTATCTCCTTTTCCTTTAATAGGTAAAATAGCGTGCATAATTCGAGGTCCTAAATCCCGTGCAGGATTAATGGCATAGCCAGTTGTACCGCCTAAACTCATTCCAATACCTAAAACCAATATAGCTACAGGCAAGGCATCTAAGGAGCCCAAGGATAATGGCGCTTCTTCAACGCTTCCTCCAGCGATATAAAATATGGCAAGTATAAAAGCAAAACTAGCAATGAACTCTGTCATGAAATTCCATAAAGGGCTTTTTATAGCTGGAGTAGTAGCAAAAGTGCTTAAAATACTCCCTTCATCTTCAGTAGTGTCATATTGTTTTTTATAGGTCAACCAAACTAAGGAAGTCCCTACCATGGCTCCTAAAAATTGTGCTAAGATATAGCCAGGTGCTAAAGACCAAGAAAACTTACCCGCTGTAGCTAAAGCAATAGTCACGGCAGGATTTAGGTGTGCTCCACTAATATCTGCAGAAACAAAGACACCTACAAAAACGGCCACACCCCAGCCAATGGTTATTCCAACCCACCCTGCATCACTACCAAAAGTGTTTTTAAGCGCAACATTTGCTACAATTCCGTTGCCTAAAAGTAAGAGTAAGGCTGTTCCAATAAATTCAAAAATATAGACTTCCATTTTGTATGTTGTTTAGGTTGGGTTGAAGATATAAAAAATCATGGTTCGCTATGAAATAGTTTTGTAAATTACTTGTAGGCAAGTAGTAATTTGTTTTTTTTAGGTAGTTGTACAAGAATTGGCAGTATATAACGTTTTAAATACATAAAAAATGAAAATAGCATTTTATAAAAGGTTTTAAAATGGCTTTGCCATTTGTAACTCTATGTGCACGTATTGCTTTTGTCTTAAGTTTTATTGTGTAGTATTATGGTTGTTTTTTAGTACCTATCTATCAGATGTAGATTATTCATTTTTTATAACTAGTGCCTGATTGGAAGCAGACAAATTTATTGGTTGGATGTTTCGAATCATACACGAACTAATAATTTATCTAGATAGTTTAATGCTATTGATTTAATAATCCTAAAATAATATTCATGAGCGAGAGAGAAGAAAAATTAGCTGCGTTAAAGGCAACAGCTGTAAAACAATTAACAGAATGCGGAGTTGCCGACATAGACCACGATAGGTTAGATGGTTATGTAAACAGCCTAAAAACGATGATAAATAACAAAGATGCTACCTTGGTTTCTGGTGGAGATCAGTCTGAGTTAGATACCGTTTGTAGAAATTTTGTTGCTAAAAAACTCGGCATTGATGACAAAGAAAAGGCAATGGCTGCAGTGAACAAGGTGGTAGATAAGATGTCAGGTATTCGTATGAAAAACAGACCGGCTTTTTATTACTTAGTAGCCGATGAGTTGCGTTAGATAATCTAATATAATTCACCTATTTTTTAAGAGACCTTCTAGTTTTAGAGGGTCTTTTTTATTTGGATAAATTGTAATATTTTTAAGCGACAATCCAAGCTTTTCATTATGTGATTTACTAGAGCAGTACCACTTGCTCTATTTTATTTCTAGCTGTTTTTGTTTTATAACGGAGCAAGCTGCTTGTGATGCTAACTAAAAGAGAGGTGTCTTCGCAGATTTAAGGTGTTGCAGACACGGTTGCCTGCCCTCCTTCATTTAATAGAACCGTATAATACGAATAGGGTTGAGAGGTATTGGTTTCTGTATGACATTTGGTTTTGTTTCCGTTTACATATAAGAATTGATGAATGCCGGATATTTTTGCCTGCCAAGTTATTGGTTCACCGCTCTCATTAGAAGCAACAGATTTTGATGTTCCATAGTGTTTCACGGAAACTTTGTTTGTAAGTAGGGGGACATTTTGTATTTCGACCCATTCGTTTTCATTATCAAGGCGAGAAAGGGTTGAAAAAGTATTTGCAGGAGCGTTTGTATTTATTCCCATTAAGCCTCGGGTAAGGTGTTCAATAATTGTAAAGGAGTTTTCAGGATAATCACGGCGTTTGTTTTCTTTACTGCATAAGCTGATCACCATGTTGTTGGCGATTTCAGTATAGCCATTTTCATAAAATATAATAGGGAGGTATGATTTTAACTCTACGATGATTTTGTCAAAATTTTGTTCGTATTGATCAACAATATTTTTAAGTTTATTAGGGTCTGAAAGGGCATTAAAATAAAGAAGATAATGTAAAAAAGCTTGATCATCTCCCACCATAAAATAATCAAAAGATTTATCTTCATAGTAAATGGATCGGTATGCTTGTTTTTCATTATCCCACCAAAAAGTATCTAGAAAATTTTGGGTTTCTTTTGCCTTTTTATCGTAGTGTTTAGATTGTGCTATATCACCTGTGAGTTTTAGCATTTCTGCGTAGGATTTGTAGGCAGCAATAGTAGCAGCGGTCATGTCAATGCCCAGCAACGTTGCGGCCTTGCCCCCTTCGTTATAGGTTGGGATACCTCTGCTTTTTTTAAATTTAGTTGCTTCTAGGTTATTTGAGAGGTGCATTAAACGATCACGATTAACAATTTTATCTGCATCTAAACTCCAACGATCTACATATTCCTTGAGGCTTAGTTGGTAAAAGTTAGTTAAATCTTTGTTTTCAAGATACGCTTTATTACCTGTCCAATTATACAAACGATAGGCGTTGAATATAACATCAAAATTGGCAGGGAGATTGTACCAAAAATCATGGTCGCTTTTATAATCTTCAGGGGCAGGTTTGTTGTATCGATTTATTTCCCAATAAGTACAGTAATCTTTCTCTTTACTTATATTTTGAGCAAATTTTAAGAACATATTTAAATTGTGCTTTCCCAAACCTAAAATTTCAGCTCCAATCGCTTGATGCGAAACATCTCTCATACAAAAAGCTTCTCGGTTTGGTAAGGCAGCTTCATACCAGTATCCAACTGCGTCTTGTCCATCATGGGCATATGAAAGGGCTTTTTCCTTTGCCCAAATAAAAGCATTGGTTAATTGATCATTTGAAGCCTTAAATTGAAGCGTTTTTGTCGTTTTATTTATAGGCTTTTTTGGAGTGTTGTTACAACTGTTTAGACATATAGCGATGATAAAAAGCAGGATGTGTTTCACATTTAAAAATAAAATGTTAGTTACTTTTTTAAAACTCATATGGTCATTAATTTATAAGGGGTTGTTTTTTTACAATAGGGTTACTGGTGGTAGGCATATTTTTTTGGCAAATTTTCTTCGTCGCTGATGGGCTGACTGAATAAGTTAAATTTTGTAATTCAAAATAACTGTAATTTAAAAATAAATCATTTATCAGTAAATAGCAAGTGCTGTTTATCAGGTGTTTAAAAAGTCGATTTGTAGGGGGCTTTTATTTACATATTCTTTGCTACCTAGCTTATGACCAATGCAAGCTATTTTACCATGAACAAAGCATTGGCAAAGAAAAGCTTCCCGTTTTCCCAAAAACCTCTAAATAAAGGATTGTCCACCATATAAATTACCTGACCGCTACCTTTGTTTTCCACACCAAAAACGAGTGTATTTGCTATTTTCTCTTGGGCATTACTTCCAGCAAAACCAGAAACAGGTTTGTTTTGGTTTTTGTCAAGGTATACTACGGTGCCATTTTTAAGATAGTCGTATGAATCAGCACCCAATTTAAGGGTGAAGTAGGTATTGTCATAACCATAGGCTAGGGGGTGACTACTATCAACTTTTGTTTTGAATATTGCTCCGGTAATAGTATTTTTAATTCCTTCTCTACTACTTATGTCATACGGCTGTACGGTTAGGCTAGTGTCTTTTACTATTTTCTTACTTTTAATACTAAAACCATCCTTTCCCGAGAGTGATTTTATAGCTTTTCCCATAACAATAAGTTTACCGCCATTACTTACCCATGTTTTGAGTATTTTTCGTCGCTCTTTGGTCATAAAACGGTAGTAACCATAGCCGTCGGGTAAAATAAGAATATCATATTTTGATAGGTTTACCCTGTCTATATAATCTGTATCTAGTACTGTTAATGGGTATTTTAATTGTTGTTCGAAAAAATGCCAAATTTCGCCAAAACGAAGGGTGGAAGTAGGCTCACCTGATATAACCGCCACTTTTGCAGCAGTAACCATCTGTATAGATCTAGATCCAAAATCTTTTCCACCGTCAACAAAACCTGTACGTACAGCCGTTAGCGTTTTGTTGTGGGTAGTAGTAATTTTTGTTAAGGTGTTTGCAAACCCTTTGAGATGTTTATTGTCAGATTTGGTGATGATTAAGCTGCCTCGATCATAGTTTTTTCCTTCCAAAGAAAAGGGCTTTTTAGCGTATCTAACACGTACTTTTTCTTGTAAGAGTGCTGCTAAAAACGCCGCATCGTTTAAGCTTTTCCAATCGGTAATATAGGCATAGGTATTTTCTGAAATATTGTTTTTAGGTGACGTAGTAGGCATAGCTGCTTCGGGGGTGCTAAGTACTTTCGTTTCAGAGGCAACAGCATTAAGACCATACGCATAAGGTAGTGACCAAGCTGTAATATCATAGGTGAGCGAATCACTAAGTTTTGCTTTGGGCTCAAAAAGAACCTTTACAAGTGTGCCTTTGGGTTGACTGGTGTGCACAACCAAACTTCCTGCTGTGGTTTTTAAGCTTTGATTTTTTCCTGAAGTATATGAAAAACCTTTTACACTGCCCTTTTTTGCCCAGCCGTACTCAATTTCATGCTGTTGCAATAAATGAGTAAGGGCATTAATTTTAGACTTGGCCCCATTCATTACAAAACTTTGGTACTTAAAGTTTTTATTTGTGTAGAATTTTTTGAACTCATCGTTTAATTTTTGAGCATTTTTTGAAGCTACCTCAATAGTTGAAATTCCTGTTGTGTAATGATGTGCAATACGATCTTTAAGTGTGAGTGTATCGCCTATGCTGGTTTTGATACCCAAACCGGCACGCCCACTACCGCCTTGTTCGTAAGTCATGCCAATTCCTCCATTATAGGTAGGGTAGGTGTCTCCATAGCTCGGATATAGTAAATCAAAAACTTCTTTTGTGAAATAAAACCAACCCTTGGCATCAAAATATTTGGCGTGATTTTTACCTATGGTAACTTGAAAATCTCGCTGAAAATCTGTAATTACCTCATGAAATGGCTCTGCCGCTGGCGCAAAATAATAAGGACTGTCAACACCTTGCTCATGAAAATCTACATGTACATGAGGCAACCATTTATTAAAGTATTTTAAACGTTGCTGACTTTCAACTTGCGTTAACCAAGCCCAATCTCTATTTAGGTCAAACATATAATGATTAGCTCTACCGCTAAGCCATCCTTCATGATGTTCCTTACTATTGGGATCTGTAGTGTAAGGGGTATTTTTATTTTGATTATACCAATTAACATAACGATCTCTGCCATCAGGGTTTACACAAGGGTCAATCAAAACAACGGTATTTTCTAGATAAGCAGATTTAAGCGTCAATAAATCATAAATGGTTTGCATAGCGGCTTCTGTACTCACGCTTTCATTACCGTGTACGTTGTAGCTAAGCCAAACGATAGCCTTTGAGAGTTGACCTTCTCCTTTGGTGCTTTTTAAATGTTCTAAACGAATATCCTCTATATTTTTTAGATTTTCTGAACTCGAAACATAGGCCAATAATAACGGTCTTTGTTCATTTGTTTTTCCATATTCGTGTAATTGAACTCGGTCAGTAGCGACTGATGCCAGATACTGGTAATAATCTACCACCCTGTGATGTGGGGTAAATTGTTCGCCCAGTTCATAACCCAAAAATGCTGCGGGAGATTGTAGGTTTTGAGCTAATAAGGTAAAAGAAAATAGTAAAGTAAAGACGAGTACCGTTCTTTTCATTTTTGATAAATTTGATTTTGAATGCGGGGAAGTTACTAAATTTACATCTTTTTTTTATTCATTTTTTTTTGATTCTCCTTCATTTAAGATAAGGAGTACGTTGAATTAATGTATTTTTATCGCACTTAAGAATTTTAGCGTTTTATATTGATAAGTATTTTTTAATTTTTATATGGATATTGATTGTTTGCCTTTTAGAAATACAGGTTATTTTTCAGCTTTAATATGTGATTATTTAGATCAAAAGGAAGATTTACGTCCGTTTTATAATCGCTTTCCAACACTAGAAAATTTTAAGGATCAAATTGAAGAAAAGGCCAACAGTTTTCAGGATGCGCATCGCGATGTGTTGTATCACGCTTTGCAAAAGCAATATGCAAATACTACAGCTACCAAAAAGACTCAAGATCATATAAAACAGCTTAAAGAGCCTATTACGTTTACGGTAGTAACCGGGCATCAATTAAATTTGTTTACTGGCCCTTTATATTTCTTATATAAAATTATATCTACCATTAACCTTACGGTTGAACTTAAAAAAAAGTACCCAAAATACAATTTTGTTCCTGTTTACTGGATGGCTACAGAGGATCATGATTTTGAGGAAATAAATTATTTTAATTTTAAAGGAAAGAAACTACAGTGGAATAGGAAAGCTTCTGGTGCTGTTGGAGATTTAAAAACGGAGGGTTTAGATGAGGTTTATGACGCCTTCGCCAATATTTTGGGTAATACCATAAATGCACAAGCCCTAAAGCAATTGTTTTCAAAGGCTTATTTAGAGCATGATACGCTTACTGAAGCTACTCGATATCTAGCAAATGCTCTTTTTGGAAGCTACGGATTGGTAATTATAGATGGGCATGATGCAGCTTTAAAACGCTTATTAATTCCCTACGCAAAAAAAGATATTTTAGAAGAAACCTCATTTCAAGAGGTGTCAGTATCTGCTAAAAAGTTGGCTGCTGTTTCAGAGGCATACCGTATTCAGGTGAACCCAAGAGAAATTAATTATTTTTATTTGGTTGAAGGCGTACGGGAGCGGATTATTGCTAAAAATGACAAATTTTACGTAAACGATACCCAAATTGAGTTTACAAAAGAAGAATTGATAGCTGAGTTAGAACAACACCCTGAGCGGTTTTCGCCCAACGTAATAGCAAGACCTTTGTATCAAGAGGTTATATTGCCCAATCTATGTTATATTGGAGGAGGGGGAGAGATAGCCTATTGGCTGGAATTAAAGGCTATGTTTAAAAGCATGCAGGTGCCTTTTCCGATATTGTTACTGAGAAATTCTGTTTTGGCAATAACAGAAAAACAAGCGAAGAAATTAGATAAAATGGAAATTGCTGTTGCCGATCTCTTTTTAAAGCAACATTCCTTTATCAATAAGAAAATACGTAATATTTCAAATATCGACATTGATTTTTCACCCCAGAAGGCACTGTTAGAAACACATTTTGAATCGCTTTATGAAATTGCAGCACAAACCGATGCATCATTTTTAGGAGCGGTAAAAGCACAAGAAGTAAAGCAAAAGAAAGGATTAGCACATTTAGAAAAACGCCTATTAAAAGCGCAAAAGCGAAAATTGAAAGACCATGTGGTGCGTATGACTGACATTCAAAATGAATTGTTTCCAGGGCAATCATTACAAGAGCGAAATTTGAACTTTTCAGAGCTGTATTTAGAACTGGGTGAAGATTTAATTCCAACCTTAGTAGCAGCACTCAAGCCGTTGCAATTGGAGTTTACGATTATAAAATATTAAAGCTGAGATAGTTTAAGGTACTAAAAATTCACCACTCCACTGATTGTTGGTTTTTGTAAATTGTATACGGATATGGTTGGGGCGCTTTAGTTTTAAATATTCAATGCGGAAAGCTTCTATTTCAATAATGCAAAAATGATTTTCAGTAGTAAGATATTCCAAAGCATCAGGAGCTTCAACGGCACTGCCAGGAGAATTTTGAGTGGTATACTCTTTTCTTGAGTGAAGGGGAACATTCTTCCAATATTTTTCTACGGCTTGTTCATCTTTGATAATTGTAGCTAAGCCTTCAACCTTTATTTGAAGCATTTCTTTTGGATGATAAAAAAGCATGCTCACTTTATTGTTTTCTTTAATGTGAATTAGTTTTTTGGAACGTTTATCAGTAAAAAACACCAATTTTAAATGCTCCGTAACTTCTCGTAAAACAACAATGCGCTGTCTCGGCATTGTTTCAAGACCTATTGTTGCTAAAGTGCCATATCTAAATGGGTGATTCTTTTCATGTGCTCCCTTTTGTAATTCGTCTTTTATCTCCTTAAAAAAAGCTGCGTCCATAATTTTATGTTTTTATCTATATAAAGATAATTAAAGTATTTTATTGAATAGATAAACTTTACATAATGAAGCAATGAAATTTTGATATAGTTATGGTTTAGCTTTTTTTTTTCGTTAAGATTTGGAGGCGATCTTTTTGTTTTAAAACAGTATTTGGTTTTAGCTTTAGCAGTAAACAAAAGTAGGGTTTTGGGCTATCTTGTTGTTTTATAGGTAGATGAATCTGGTTTGCGTATTACGTGTAATACGCCATTCATTTAGGTTAGTTTTTGATTTTGATGGAAAGCTCGGGGTGGTTCCCGAGCTTTTACTTTTACATTAATTAATCTGTTTTTATTTAGTTGAATTAGGCTACCTACGCTTAAAGAACAATTAAAAGGGGCTTTTTTAGTGTTTGTGTCTATATTTCTGTTGGTAATGCTTAACCGTATATTACGAAGCAATTTAATGTATGTAAATATTTTGTTGGGTGTAAAGCAGGTTTAATGCAAGGGGAGTCAGTACACTAGATTGAGTTGTTAAAAAACAATCTATAAATATCTAAAAAGAATTCGTTACTAAATTTTTCAATTTCCTATTTTTGCGCATGAAAAATAACGTACTTATTCTCGATTTTGGTTCACAGTATACACAACTCATCGCAAGACGTGTTCGCGAACTGAATATTTTCTGTGAAATCAAACCTTATAATAAATTACCCGAAGACCTTTCTAGTTATAAGGCGGTTATTCTTTCGGGTTCGCCTTTTTCTGTGCGAGCAGAAGATGCACCACATGTTGATTTATCTCAAATAAGAGGAAAAAAACCTTTGCTAGGGGTATGCTATGGTGCACAATATCTGGCACATTTCAATGGAGGAAATGTTGAAAAGTCTGATACTAGAGAATATGGTCGGGCTAATCTTTCGCAAGTGAAAGAAAATTGTGCTTTTTTTGCAAATATCGGTATTGGTAGCCAAGTATGGATGAGTCATGCAGATACCATAAAACAGCTTCCAGAGAATACAACACTTTTGGCAAGTACCAATGATGTAGCAAATGCAGCATTTAAGTTTAAAGACGAGCTTACCTACGGCATTCAGTTTCATCCAGAAGTATACCATTCTAAAGATGGAAAACAGTTACTTGAAAACTTCTTAGTGCATATTGCAGGTGTAGAACAAACATGGACACCTGATGCCTTTGTAGAAACTACGGTTGCCGATTTAAAAGCCAAAATTGGAGACGATAAGGTTATTTTAGGCTTGTCTGGTGGGGTTGATTCTTCGGTAGCAGCAGTATTACTACATAAAGCTATTGGTAAACACTTGCATTGCATTTTTGTGAATAACGGATTGTTGCGTAAAAATGAATTCGAAAGCGTATTGCAGCAATATGAAGGTATGGGACTTAATGTGAAAGGTGTAGATGCTTCGGCACGCTTTTTGGATGAGTTGGCAGGAGAGAGCGACCCAGAGAAGAAAAGAAAAATTATTGGACGTGTTTTTGTAGAAGTTTTTGATGATGAGTCACATTTGGTAGAAAATGCTAAATGGTTGGCTCAAGGAACAATTTATCCTGACGTTATTGAATCGGTTTCTGCAACAGGTGGTCCTTCAGCAACCATAAAAAGTCATCATAATGTAGGTGGATTGCCTGATTTTATGAAACTAAGTGTGGTAGAACCTTTAAAAATGTTGTTTAAAGATGAGGTGCGTAGAGTAGGAGCAAGTATGGGATTGGATAAAGATTTATTAGGAAGACATCCTTTTCCAGGGCCAGGATTGGCAATTCGTATTTTGGGAGATATTACACCTGAAAAAGTGACTATTTTGCAAGAAGTAGACCATATTTTTATAAACGGATTACGCGAATGGGGACTTTATGACAAGGTGTGGCAGGCCGGAGCTATGCTTTTACCCGTAAATAGTGTAGGCGTGATGGGTGATGAACGAACTTATGAGAAATGTGTGGCATTAAGAGCGGTAGAAAGTACCGATGGTATGACTGCTGATTGGGTAAATTTACCTTATGAATTTTTGCAAAAAACGTCAAACGATATAATAAATAAAGTCCCTGGAGTAAATAGAGTCGTATATGATATAAGCTCTAAACCGCCAGCAACTATAGAATGGGAATAATTATGAATCATTTTTTGAAAAATTTACTTTTACCAGCAGTACTTTTTGTAGTCGTTGGGTTTACTGCCTCTGCGCAGAAATTTACAACACACGCTGTTAAGCAAGGAGAAACACTACAGAGTATTGCCAAGCAATACAAAGTAGCGCCAAGCAGTATTCTTACCTACAACAAAGAAATAAAGCAAGGCCAAAAACTAAAAGCCAATACAATTTTAGTTGTACCAACCGGCGGAGCTCCTGTTAAATCAGGAGCGGGTACTATGGCTAGTGAAAAGGAAAAAACAACAGTTTCTATGCCTGTTCAAGAAGAGCCTATTGGTTTTACTTCGCACAAGGTGAAAAGGAAAGAAACGCTGTATAGTATATCAAAACGATACCGTATTACTGAAGAAGATATCAAGCGATACAATAAAGAGTTGTATTCGACTCAGCTAAAAAAGAAAATGGTTTTACGCATACCAAAATATAAACGTGTAAAACCTGCTGATGTAGCAATGGTGAATGAAGGTGATTTTGAAACCTATGTTGTAGCACCAAAGGAAACAAGGTGGAGTATTGCACATAAATACGGAATTACCATAGATAGTATGGTGGCCTTAAACCCTGCTTTAGCAAAAGGGTCTAGTTATTTGGCAGAAGGGCAGGAGTTAAGAATGCCTAAAAGACCAGGTTCAAGGGTGCAAAATCAGGTTGCACAATTGTATACATCTTATGTGGTACCTCCAAAAATGAATTTTTACCAATTGGAGAAAAAGTTTAATTTGAAATCTGATGAAATTGTAAAATTAAATCCTGAAATTACAGAAAGGGGAGGCTTGAAAGAAGGTATGGTGCTTCGTATACCTAGCCGTACTGTGGCTGCTGGAGAGGTAAATACAGATAACTTTATTTTTTATGAAGTAAAACCAAAACAAACGGAGTTTTACTTAACCCGAAAACTAGGACTGTCTTACAAAGAACTTTTGGCTTTAAATCCGGCATTAAAAGATGGGCTGAAAGCAGGGATGGTTTTAAAACTTCCAAAAGAACAAGTGGGTGATTTTGAAGTGAGAGATGCGCTGGTACTAGATAAAATTAATTTAGTCGATAGTATTAATATTGTAAACAGGCCTAAGGTGATGTTTATACTGCCTTTTCGTACAGATTTGGCTTCTAGTGATAAGGATGCAGCAAAAAAAATGATAGCAAAAAGAACCGATGCTAAAATTAGTCTCGGGCTGTATTCAGGAGCTTTGGTAGCCTTAGACTCTGTTGCGTCTTTAGGTATTTCTGTTGATGTAAAAACTTTTGATAACCAATTGAGTGTAGCCAAGACAAAAGAAATTTTGCTGGGCGAAGACTTGTCAGATGTACAGGCTATTATTGGCCCTTTAGATGCGTCTTCATTACGTGAAGTTGCGGTGCGTGCATCGGGTTTAAAAGTGCCTGTAGTTGCTCCAGTACCAGTATCAACTAATCTAAGTATGAGCAATGTGTTTTTCTCGTATACTTCAGAAAAAGTGCTACGAAAACGCATGCTTGATTATATAGCTGAGCATAAAACAGACCAACAGGTAATTGTTATTGCTGATAAGAAAAACGCAGCAACTAAAAATAGGATATTGCAGCAATTTCCTGATGCAAAAATAGTTGAGGTTATTGAGGAGAAAAAAAATATAGGTATCCGTCGTGAAAAATTGGCAGAAATCTTATCGACAGATGTTGAAAACTGGGTTATTGTAGAAACGGATAATTTTAAATTAGCCTCTAGTGTTACATCAATATTAAATTCCTTCCAAAATTCAGCACTTGATGCTGAAAATCAAGGTGAGGAGAAGGTAATGATGAAAATGTTTACCACCGATAAAAACAAAGCCTTTGAAAATGATATTATTTCAAGTACCCATTTATCAAATTTAAAATTTACCTACCCATCGGCATATAGAGAAGTGGGTAATAATTCTTTTACAAAGCGCTACCGCAAGAAATTTGGTGATACTCCAGATAAGTATGCGGTACGTGGTTTTGATTTAACTTATGATTTACTGTTAAAATTGGCGTATAAAAATAACTTGATTGAAGCATCAAAATTAATTGGTCAAACGGAATACACAGGTAATAAATTTTCGTACAAGAAAGATTTGGTTTCGGGCTATTTTAATCAAGCTTCTTACATATTGTCTTATGATGATATGCGTATAAAAGCAATTAAATAAAAAGTGTATGACAGCAAAGGTTACCTATACTGGAGAATTGCGAACCACCTGCGTTCACCTTCGTTCAGGGGATTCTTTTATTACTGACGCCCCTGTTGATAATAATGGTTTAGGGCAAGCTTTCTCGCCAACAGATACCGTAGCAACGGGTTTAGCAAGTTGTATTGTTACAATGATGGGAATGAAAGCTAATGGGCTAGGTGTTGACTTGGTTAATACTACGGCTGAGGTTACGAAGCATATGGCTGCTAACCCTAGGCGTATTTCTAAAATTGAAATAGTATTAAGTCTTCCTGCCGTTGTTTCAGAGAAAGATAGAAAAATTTTAGAGCATACCGCAAATACATGTCCGGTACATTATAGCTTGCATCCTGATATTGAAAAAGTCATTACATTTAATTGGGTGTTGTAAGCAGATTTCGTTATCAGTCTTTGATGTGAAATAACAGTGGTTATTGCGTTTTTAGCATAACCTAGCTATGTGAAGTTAAAAGGTCGATACAGCGGTAAATTTTTAAGAAATTTAAAGTCGTAATAGATTTTTTAATGCATAAGACAAGTTTAAAATATAGTGTTGTTTTTGTGATTTTTGGGTTGCTTAGTTTTCAACCTTTGCAAGATGATGAGATTATTTTATGGCAAGAAAACGAGCGTTTATCATGGAGTGACTTTAAAGCTAAGCCTCCAGCTTTAAATGGAGCAGCAGCAGTTACCGCGAGTGGTATTACTTACAAATATAGGGTAATGAGCGATGGTAAAAATACTACTGTTACTTTTGATATTGTCACCCATTTTTATCCACATAAATCGTGGTATAAACCTAAAATATGTGATTCACTTATTTTGGGTCATGAACAACTCCATTTTGATATTTCAGAGCTTTACGCAAGAAAATTGAAAAAACGCTTATCACAATTGACATTTACCCGTAGTAATGTTAAAGCTCGGGTTAGGGGTATATACAACCAAATTAATAATGAGCTTAATGAGTTTCAAAATCAATATGATGCTGAAACTGATTTTTCTCGCGATAGCGTGCAACAGTTACGTTGGAACAAGAAAATTGAAGCGGCTTTAAAATAAAGCAGTTTGAAGCAGCGATAGTGTTTGGTCAGTAATAGAAGCAAATTTACTTTTTGGGTATGGCTAACCAAGTATTAAGAAGTAGCGGAGTTAAAAAAACAAAGTCTTATAGCTGTACAAATAGATTTATACAGCTATAAGACTTTATAGTTGTGGTGTTTTATACGTCACAAATGCTAATTCCTTCTTTTAGGGCTGCAATAGGGTCTTGCCAAGTAGGAATAAACTCTTGAGCAACATGACCTTTAAAGCCTGTTTCAATAATGGCTTTCATAATAGCAGGATAAAACAATTCTTGGGTATCATTAATTTCATGACGTCCTGGATTTCCGCCAGTATGGTAGTGACCAAAATAGGGATGAAACTCTTGAATGGTGCGAATAATGTCACCTTCCATAATTTGCATATGATAAATATCGTACAGCAATTTAAAGTTTTCTGAACCTATAGCTTTGCATAAGGCTACGCCCCATGCTGAATGGTCACACATATAATCTTTGTGGTCAACTTTCGAATTTAATAATTCCATTTGTAGCACCACACCATGTTTTTCTGCTAAAGGCATAATTTTTTTTAATCCTTCAGCGCAGTTTTTAAGTCCTACTTCATCATCCATGCCATTTCTGTTTCCACTAAAACATATCAGGTTGGTATAGCCGGCCTCAGCTACTTTTGGGATTATTTTTTGGTAATCAGCAATTAATGCTTCGTGCAAACTAGGGTCGTTCCATCCTTTTTCAATCCCCATGCCAGCACCCCAGCACATAGAAGCGTGAATATTGTATTTTTTCATCAACGGCCAGTCTTCAGGGCCTGTTAAATCCATTGCTTTTACGCCTAAATCGTTTAAATTTTTAAGAAATTCCTCCATCGGAATTTTGCTATAGCACCATCTGCAAGCACTATGGTTTATATTCCCTTTGAGTAATTCTATTTCTTCTTCGTTTTTTGGCATAGCGGCACTAGTTTTTGCGGTAAAAAGCCCAACAGATGCTGCGGCTGATGTACCTATGAAGTTTCTTCGTTTCATTTCTGTATAGTATTTAAATGGATGGTAATCTGGTTGTAATTTACACGCTTTTGGGCATTCAATATACTATTTTTTAAAACTTTTTTTAGCTTACCGTAAAAGTAACTTCATAAGACCACCTAATTAGTTGGGATGTACACTGTTGAATTTCCCTGATTATAGTTGACCGTTTTTAGGTATTAATTTCATTGTTAAAAACAGTACTATCTGGATTGTTTCTCATCGGTATTATTTTCTTGGGGAAACAAGAACCAAGAAAAAGAACTAAAGAAACTGTTCTTTTTTCATGGAGCGCAGCGGTCTTGACTCTTATCTACTCTCTCTCTGCTCTCTGCTTCACTTCTCCACACGGAAAGATTCGAGAACAGGGACTTTTTTCTTAACCAAATGTACATTAGTCTTGGCTCTTGATTCTTGGCTCTTGATTCTCCCTTCTCTTTTCTCAATATAGCCAGAAACTATACGGTGCAGTAAAAAAAAGTAGATAATACAGGTTAAATTGCTTTACTTTTAGCGTTTTCAAAATGAGTTTACCTATCATTGCACTAATGACTAGTCTATGAACATTACCCCTGATAAAGAAAAACTGATTGAATTGGCGCATTATCGTATGCCTTTTGGAAAATTTAAAGGGCGTTATTTGGTAGATTTACCTGAACCTTATTTGGTGTGGTTTCATCAAAAGGGTTTTCCTGAAGGGAAGCTTGGCATACTATTAAAATCGATGTTTGAAATCAAAGTAAATGGACTAGAACCGCTCATAAGAAGAATACAAAAAGATTTTCCTAGACATAAGCTATGATTTCTATTTGCAATTTGTATTTTTGCGGCGGTAAAAAAACCTATAGAAAGCTTCATGTCGCAGACTAAATATATCTTTGTAACCGGTGGGGTTACCTCTTCCTTAGGAAAAGGAATTATTGCCGCTTCTCTTGCTAAACTACTTCAAGCGAGAGGTTACAAGACCACCATCCAGAAATTAGACCCTTATATTAACGTGGACCCAGGTACATTAAACCCTTATGAACATGGGGAGTGCTATGTTACTGATGATGGTGCGGAGACAGATTTGGATTTAGGCCACTACGAGCGTTTTTTAAATGTGAATACCTCGCAAGCTAATAATGTTACTACGGGTAGAATTTACCAAAGTGTTATTGAAAAAGAAAGACGTGGTGAGTTTTTGGGTAAAACCGTACAGGTAGTACCACATATCACCAATGAAATTAAAGAACGTGTTCAGTTGCTTGGTAATAGCGGCGAGTATGATATTGTTATTACAGAAATTGGTGGCACCGTTGGTGATATAGAATCATTACCTTATATAGAAGCAGTACGCCAACTATTGTGGGAATTGGGTGATAATAACGCAATTGTTATTCATTTAACATTAGTGCCGTATTTATCTGCTGCCGGAGAGTTAAAAACAAAACCAACGCAGCATTCTGTTAAAACCTTAATGGAGAGCGGAATTAAAGCAGATATTTTAGTTTGCCGAACAGAGCATGAAATATCAGACGATATTAAGTCAAAACTGGCTTTATTTTGTAATGTAAAGCGTGAAGCTGTGATACAATCTATTGATGCTTCTACCATTTATGATGTGCCGCTATTAATGCAAGAAGAAGGTTTAGATACCGTGACGCTTAAAAAATTAGCGTTGCCAGATGATAATGAACCCGATTTAACACGGTGGAAACGATTTTTAAAGCAACATAAGAATCCAAAAGATGAAGTGGTTATTGGGTTGATAGGAAAATATGTAGAATTGCAAGATTCCTATAAATCTATTTTAGAATCATTTATTCATGCAGGTGCTGCACAAGAGGTAAAAGTAAAGGTACGTTCTATTCATTCAGAGCATATCAATGCCAAAACCGTGGGTAAAACCATGAGTGGTTTAGACGGAATTCTTGTTGCACCAGGTTTTGGAGAACGTGGTATTGAGGGTAAAATAAATGCTGTGCAATATGCCCGTGAAAATAATATTCCTTTTTTGGGGATATGTTTAGGCATGCAAATGGCTGTTATTGAGTATGCCCGTAATGTGTTAGGCTTAAAAGATGCCAACTCTATTGAGATGAACGAAGACACGCCAAATCCTGTTATTAATTTAATGGAAGAACAAAAGACCATTGTTGATAAAGGAGGCACCATGCGTTTAGGAGCATGGGGATGTGAATTGATAGCAAATAGCTTAGCTGCCAAAACCTATGATGGAGTAACTGCCATTTCTGAACGCCATCGTCATCGATATGAATTTAATAATGACTATAAAATTCAGCTCGAAAATGCAGGCCTTAAAGCTTCAGGAATAAACAAAAAAACAGGGCTAGTAGAAATTGTAGAATTAGAAGATCATCCTTGGTTTATGGGCGTGCAGTATCATCCAGAGTATAAAAGTACGGTGGCTAATCCGCACCCACTTTTTGTTGGTTTTGTAAGTGCTGCATTAAAACATAAAAAAGAACAAACGAATGCCAGTTTGGCATAAACCAAACAATTGGGCATATATTTGATTAAGCTCAGGCAGCTCAGAACAACAAAACATACATTCACCAATTTAGTTTATTTAGATGGAGGAAAAGAAATTAGATATTAATTCTATCATTGGCTTTGTGCTTATTTTTGGTTTAATCTTATTAATGTTTTACCAAAACCAGCCAACTCCAGAAGAAATAGAGGCAGAGAAAGCAAAACAGGAGCAATTAGCAACGCAAAATAAAGCTGAGGAAAATACGGTTCAAGACAATACAAGAACACAAGACACAGCAATTAATCTTCAAGATTCTACAGCGGTAGCAAATTACCAAAGCAGTCTGGGAGCCTTTGGGTATACAAAACCGTCTGATGGTACCACCAAATTAGAAAATGATTTGTTGTATTTAGAAATCAGCAACAAGGGTGGGCAGATTATTGAGGCTAAAATGGCACAGTTTAACACCTATGATTCTATCCCAGTTTATTTAATTAAAGATGGGAATGCCTCATTCGGGCTTACATTTACCACCACTGACAACAGAACCCTCAATACTAAAGATCTCTATTTTGAGCCTAGTATATCTAAAAATGGGGAAAATCAAGTGTTATCTATGAAGGCGAAAATAGCGCCTAATAAGTTTTTAGAATACCGTTATGAAATGAAACCAAATGATTATATGGTTGATTTTACGGTGCGTTCACAAGGGCTTAATGGCGTAATTAAAGAAGGGCAACCTATAAAAATGGATTGGCTTTTAAAAGGAATTCGCCATAGTAAAAGCGTAAAATATGAGAACCGTTATACAGAGATGATGTATAACTATGAAGATGGTAAAATTGATTATCTATCTGCTAATGGGGATGATGATGAGATAGAAAACGATGTAAAATGGATTTCGCTTAAGCAACACTTTTTTACTTCAATTTTAGCTACCAAAAAGAATTTTAAAACGGCAAGTCTGCGCTCAACAAATCTAGTTGAAGAAGAAAGTGAAGCCGTGCGTTTTACCAAAGCTTTTGAGGTTTCTATTCCGATAACTTTAGAAGGTGGTGAACTTTCTGAAAATTTAAACTGGTATTATGGGCCAGCCGATGTTGAGGTGCTGAAAAAGTATGACCAATATGAATTGGAAGATACTATTTACTGGGGATGGGGTATTTTTGGTTGGATTAACCGTTATGTATTTACACCATTTTATTCTTTTTTAAGTGATTTTTTTCCAGCAGGTATTGCCATTATTCTAATGACTATTTTAGTGCGTTTGGCAATGTCTCCGGTAACGTATAAATCATATTTATCACAGGCAAAGATGAAAATCTTAAAACCTGAGATTGCTGAGATAACCGAGAAGTATAAAGACAATGCCATGAAAAGGCAACAAGAAACTATGAAGCTCAATAGCAAGGCAGGCGTAAGCCCCCTCAGTGGTTGTGTTCCTGCATTGATACAAATGCCTATTTTTTATGCGCTTTTTATGTTTTTTCCGACCTCATTTGCGCTACGTCAAAAATCATTTTTATGGGCAGAAGATCTTTCTTCTTATGATTCAATTTTTGAATGGACAACCCATATTCCTGTGATTTCAACTTTTTATGGTAATCACATGAGTTTGTTTCCAATTTTAGCTTCTATTGCCATCTTCTTTTATATGATGATGACTACAGGGCAAAATATGCCACAGCAACCAGGTATGCCTAATATGAAGTTTATTATGTATTTAATGCCATTTATGATGTTAATATTCTTTAATAATTATGCGAGTGGATTAAGTTTGTATTACTTCATATCAAACTTAATTACAATTGGTATTATGCTGGTGATAAAGAATGTTATCATTGATAATGATAAACTGCATGCGCAAATTCAAGAGAATAAAAAGAAGCCCAAGAAGGAGAGTAAATTTCAAAAGAAAATGCGCGAAATGATGGAACAGGCTGAAGAACAGAAGAAAGCAGGAAGAAAATAGTACTGTTGTTCAATAATAGTAAGCGCTCCTTTTGGCAAAAAGGAGCTATTTTGTGTATTTCAAAGAATATATATGCATTTCATCGATAAATTCTGCTTAAAGTGTATTTTAACATAATATTTACAAAACAGATTTAAGTAAGCTTTTCTAGTTTGACGGCGACGTGTATTTTTTACACCTAGTTGCTTCTAATTGTTAGCGTAAATCTTTATTATTAATCTCCCCCATTTATAATAGTTTGGACTTGTATTAAACTATACAGTGTTTTTATAACTGATTCAAAGTGTTTTAGGTGTAAACCTGAGCATGTTTAGTAATGTCCCCCCCATTTTTAATAGTTTGAACTTGTTTCAAACTAGTTGATTTTTTTTCATTGTTGATATTGGCCCCACCTCTTATCTCTTTATGAATCTTAAGGCTTTTGCTATGGTATAGTACTAACCACCCACTAAAAAACTATACTATGGGGAACTTTACGTTATTATTTACTAAAACTTTAAGGGACTTAGTTCAGGTCTCTAAAAACTGCTCCGTACCTATTAATAATAGGGGCAGGCTTAAATATATTTGTGCATTACTATTGTTTGGGTTCTATTTTATGCCTAATACTGTAAGTGCGCAAATAATTCCTTGTCCGCACAATAATGATGATATGCCATCTTTTTCAGTGGCAGACGCTTATAATGCAAATTATGGTGCTACACTAGAAATTGCTACAGCAACTGTTGGTCCAGGAGATGATTTTTGTATTGGTAATGATCCTGGTAAGGATACCGAAGGCGGCGCTGGGTCATTTTTATTTACAGGACTTGATGGTGGGCAAGACGGATGTGGAGTGCAATTTTGTTTTTCGCCAAGACAGGGATGTGGTGAAGCTTTAGGAAATACATGCATATGGGTTGAAGACCCCGATAATCCGGGTCAATGGAAGACATTGGGGTCTTTGGATTCTGAAAATTTTTCGGACTTATGTATTATTGCTCCTCCTGGTGTTACTCAGTATGCTGTGGTTATTACGAGACCTGGTAAAGGTCCTGTTTCTATTAATGATGTTGAAATTAATCAACCGCCAAGTTTGTCTGTTGGAATGGATCAAACGGAGTGTGAATCCGATTTGCCTAAAAATATAAATTTAACAGATTTAGAGCCAGCAGGTCAAACAGGAGGAACTTGGACTGTAGATGGTGTTGCTATTGCCAATCCTGCTTCTTATTCTTTGAATGGTTCCAATGGTGATGAGTTTGTTTTTAAATATACTTATGATGCAACTTCCAATGTTGGTTATACTTGTACGGTTACTGATGACTTTAAAATTACCATAAATGATGATTGTTTCACCTGTCCTACATTAAGTAATGAAACGGCAGATATTAGCAAATGTATAGATGACCAAGGTCAAACGTTATCGGTAACTACTGATAGTAATGATATAGATATAGCGTTTGTATATTTTACAACACAACAAACCAACCCGTATACAGGAGGTACGCAAATTGGTACGGCTGTTACCCCAGTAGGCGGTACTGCAACATCAAGTACAGGAATAAACTTTGCTACTGCGGGTACGTATTATGTATATGCAATTTTAGATACTGATGATGCAGATTTAACAGATCCTAGTTGTAGACCTTTTAGAGAGATAGTTGTTGTGATTACACCAAAGCCAGAAGCAGGTATTGATGGAAATGAGTCAGCCTGTGCAGGAGAAACTATTGATTTAACTACATTGGTGAGTGTTTCTGGCGGTTCTTTTTCTGAGGCTACAGCTAGTGGTGGACTTTCAGGTAATAATTTCAATACGTCTGGATTAAGTGCTGGGAATTATGACATAATTTATACTGTAGCTGCTGATAATTCAAATTGTCCAGATGATACGGCTACCATTACTATAACTGTGGAATCTCCGTCTAATGCCGGAACAGATGGGGCGTTATCGATTTGTGCGGGAGATACGCTTACAGAAACAGCATTATTTGCGGAATT
>CANMFQ010000014.1 GCA_947497145.1 uncultured Flavobacteriaceae bacterium | reverse complement strand
GGTTGGTTGCTTTACTAATTCCATAAATGAAAGATACAAAATATCAAGAAATTAATCAATCCCTTGCAACGGTCTTAGTATGTTAAATCTTTGCGCAATACACTCTATTTATGTACGATAACTTTGTAATAAGGTTTTAAAATACAATAAAATAAGGTATTTTCTTCATGTTAGCATCCCTATAGCTATCGTAACTGCTATGGTTAAACACAAAGTGTATCGCTGCATTTTATTTTGAAGTGATTTGTAAGCGTAATATATTTTATAATGTATAAACCCAGTTAAACTCAAAGTATGTATTTGACGGAAGCTTATGATTTAGGGTGTTATGAGCGCCGTTGTATGCTTATACGGGTATTTCTTTATAAGAAGAACTGGTCTAATGCGTTTTTTGTGCTAAGGGCTTTAAATATTTTTCATCTAAATAAAATGTAGCGAACGGGAGTAGGGAAGCTAAAAGAAAGACAAACCCTCTTTTCCACGACCATTTTTTTTGAAACCAAAAGAGCACAGCAAGAATGATATAGGCAATAAATAGTACCCCGTGTGCGTATCCTACATATTTGTTTGGCGTAGGTAAATCGGCTAAATACTTTAGCGGCATTGTTACAGCAAATAAGGCTAAATAGGAGATGCCTTCTAAAATTGATGTTAATCGAAATAGGTGTAACATAGTGCGGTTTTAGCTAAAAAGGATGAGTATAATTATGGGGAAAATTAACCCTAAAAGGGCTAATTTCCAACCTCTTTGTTTAAAAGAATTTTTGCCTTTGGTAATGATAAACATTCCAGTAAATGCAATGACCAACATGGCAATACCAAAAATGTCAGAGTACCAAATCCAGAATTTATTTGTGGTTTTGTGTAAAAACATGGTTTGCCCTAATATGGGCGTCTTTCGTTTGTATTCTACAACGCCTTTTCCTGTTGTGATATCAGCGTCTAACACAATATTGTCTTTATAAAATACCCGTAATTTATTGTCTCGTATGCGGTGACTGTCATATTGGGCATTTATATCCCAGTTGTTGGCAATAGTTTTAATGAAAGCTTCAGAATTAATAGCCGTTTTATCAGCAGGAAGCGCTAGTTGTACTTCTTTGGTTTCGTACGAATAATCCATCGGATACCAATCTTGGCGGTGATTGAGGATGATGCCAGAGAAGGAAAAGGCAATGATGAGTCCGATATAAAAATATGCGACATCTCTATGAATATTTCGGTTAACCCATTTCATGTAACTAAATTTATAATGTGCCTTTTGTTTTAATCAAACTAGGCACTATTAAATGCCTCCTTTTTAACCTAATAAAGGACATGCAACAACTTAAAACGTATACGTATTAATAATTTGATGCATGCCCTGTACTAGTATATTTTGGGCTACATTTTTAAAACTGAATTTACAAATGAATTACTTCATCATAAGCATCAGCAACAGCTTCCATAACAGCCTCACTCATGGTAGGGTGGGGGTGAACAGCTTTTAATATTTCATGCCCTGTGGTTTCTAGTTTACGTGCAACGACAGCTTCTGCAATCATATCTGTTACTCCAGCACCTATCATATGACAGCCTAGCCATTCGCCATATTTGGCATCAAAAATAACTTTTACAAAACCATCAGAAGCACCTGACGCTTTTGCTTTTCCACTTGCTGAGAAAGGAAATTTACCTACCTTAATATCATGTCCAGCCTCCTTTGCTTGGGCTTCAGTAAGGCCTACAGAGGCAATTTCAGGTGTACAATAGGTACAGCCAGGGATGTTGCCATAATCTAAGGCTTCAACATGCATGCCTGCGATTTTTTCTACACAAAGAATACCTTCGGCAGAGGCAACATGTGCCAATGCTTGCCCTGGGGTAACATCGCCAATAGCGTAGTAGCCAGGAATATTGGTTTGATAAAAATCATTGACCAAAATTTTATCGCGGTCTGTTGCAATACCCACATCTTCAAGACCAATATTTTCAATGTTTGTTTTTATACCTACAGCCGAAAGCACCATATCGGCTTCCAATACTTGTTCTCCTTTGGCTGTTTTTACAGTGGCTTTTACTCCGTTTCCTGAAGTATCAACACCAGTTACTTCGGCAGAGGTCATCACTTTTACACCTGCTTTTTTAAAGCTACGCTCTAATTGTTTAGAGATATCTTCATCTTCAACAGGAACAATTCTAGGTAAATATTCTACAACCGTTACCTCAGTACCCATAGCGTTATAGAAATAGGCAAATTCAATACCAATAGCACCACTACCTACAACAATCAACTTTTTAGGCTGTTTGTCTAAGGTCATAGCTTCGCGATATCCTATGATTTTTTTTCCATCTTGAGGTAAGCTAGGCAGCTCACGACTGCGTGCTCCAGTTGCTATTATTATATGGTTAGCACCGTAGGTAGTAGTTGTACCATCAGCAGCTTTTACCGATATTTTTTTTCCGGCTTGTAACGTACCATAGCCATTAATGACTTCAATTTTATTTTTTTTCATCAAAAATTGAACGCCTTTACTCATTCCGTCAGCTACATTACGGCTTCTTTTTACAACGGCATCAAAATCTTTATCAACACCTTCTGCTTTTAAACCATAATCGGCAGCATGCTGCAGATATTCAAACACCTGAGCAGATTTTAAGAGTGCTTTGGTAGGAATACAGCCCCAATTAAGGCAAACCCCACCTAGGTTTTCTTTTTCTACAATGGCTGTTTTTAAGCCTAATTGAGAAGCCCTGATGGCAGTTACATATCCTCCGGGACCACTTCCTAACACAATAACATCGAAATTGCTCATATTATATTTTTTTTGCTGGTTTGTCCCGATAGCATTCGGGATGCGAGTGCAAAAGTACGGAATTCATATACCAAAAAGCAAGCATCAAAATCCAAAATAATGTTATAATATTTAAGTGATAAAAAATGAAAAAATTAGCCTATTTATTTTTAAACATCGTTTTATTGAAATTTGATGATTTTCCTTTCGCAATTGATAGTGAAACCCATTGTTCTTGTTTTATCATTTTTCCCAGTAAAACAATCTGTCCGCAGTGATAGGCGTAGTGGGTTAATTGGCGATGTATAGCTTGGGTAACGGTATGCTGCTGGTCTCTTATTTTTATGTGCGTGTCAAAATTTTTGGGTGTTATTGTTGCTAAAGCTGTAAAAAGACACTCCCAGCTCTCTTCCCAGGCAATAATCATTTCTTTTTTGGTTTTGTAGGCATTTTCAAACTCAGTATCTCTATCTCGCCATGGTTTTTCACCATCTTCAGTAAAAAAATTGGTCCACCTGCTAAGCATATTACCAACCATATGCTTTACTATGATTGCAATGCTATTATCCGTTTCACTACGCTGCCAATGAATGTCTTCTTCCGCTAGTTGTTCAAAAGTTGTATCGCATAAACCTTTATAACGGTTAAATTCAAAAAGCGCACTTTCAATTAATTGTTCTTGGTAATTCATAATGACATAAGGTACGAATAAATATGAAAAAGTAGTTGGATACTATTAGCGTCTAGTTGTGGTGTTCAGTAGTGATTACATGACGATATTTTTCACTTTACTAGGTGTTTGCTCTTTTTGTTACAAGATAATTTAAGGGTAAAATAAAAAGTCAAGAGGAGTTCAATAAATTTTATTGTATTTTCAACCCTCATACAAGCTACTAGTAGTAATGCACTAGTGCTTTATCAGTAAATATTATGACTATGCGAATTATATTATGTGTGCTATTTGGTTTAACTTTATTTTCTTGCAAACAGAAAAATACCATTTCTACTGCTGCTGAAAAAGAAGCTATAAAGGGGGTTATTACTGGAGAAACTGAAGCATATATGGAAAAAAACTATGAGAAATGGGCTTCTTTTTGGGATCACAGTGAAGATGTTTTACGCTTAGATGTAACCAAAAATGGTTTTAAGCAAAGTAGAGGATGGGCTAATAATGGTGAAAATTGGGGCGACTTTTTTGAAGAAAACCCAGAACCGATAACCTCTGTTTTTGAAAATTTGAATTATTTAATTCTTGTTGATGCAAGTCTTGCTTGGGCTGCATTTGACCAAATATGGACTACCGAAGATGGTGAAAAAACAAAAGCTAAAGCAACCATTACCTTGGTTAAAAAGGAAAACGCTTGGAAAATAATATCCTACACTGCTATTCAATATGAGTCTGATGCAGCTATTGAAGACGCTATGGGAAGAGAGTAATGTGATAAGCGCTTCGTTTTTTTATATGCTAAGATAAAGCGGTTTGCATTGTATGGGAGAAGTCAAGCAGTTTTAGGTCATGGGCGCTGCTAAAACAATGGAAATGTATACCCATGTAGCACTAAATACTTTTAAAAGCAGCATAAATCCCCTAGATTAGTACTACTATGAAAGTGTAGGCTTCCTCAAACCAATAAGGGAAACCTACAAGCCATATAAAGGTGAAATTTCACTTTAGCTAATCAACGCTCAACCATCAGCCACACGCTTAAAAAACATACGTGTATAAATAAATATTTTAACACGTATGCGTGAAAATATTTTGTAACTTTAAAATAGTAATTTTAAACAAATTAGTATGAATGCTAGGTTGACATTAACCATAGAAAGAGAAATAATTGAAAGGGCAAAAAAATACGCGAAAGAAAAAAATCGCAGTTTATCGGATATTATCGAAAACTATTTAAAATTACTTACTAAAGAAGAACGAAATAACCAAAACAAAAAGCTTAATCCAGTAGTAGAATCATTAAAAGATTCTTTTAAGGCGCCGAAAGATTTGGATTACAAAAGAGAGCTTAAAAATCGTTTAGAAAAAAAATACTTATAATTGGATAAGGTATCTAATCGATACAGATGTGCTATTAGATTTCTTTTTTGACAGACAACCATTCGCAGAATACTCAGCAGGAATTTTAAATCTTTGTGCGGAAAAAGAGATAGTAGGATATACGACTCCCTTAATAATTGCTAATGTTTATTATTTACTTAGAAAAACAGCAAAACACAATATCATAGTCGAAAAAATAAAACAACTGCTGAATATAATAGATATTGTAAAAATGGATAAGAATACCGTTTTAGAAGCCATAAATTCTGATTTTAAGGATTTTGAAGATTCTCTTCAGAATTTTTCTGCAATTGAGCACGGATCAAAGCAGCAGAAATGGCTTAAATTAGTACTCTTAAAAAGAGATATATGTATTTGGGTGCTTAAAAGAAATGAAAATTCGAGAAATATTAAATACAACGACACACAGACTTTGGGAAATGCCAACTGGCAGTTGGAAATTTTATCAAGAGTGGAATAAGGCAATATTTCTTCATTATCAAGTAGACTTGATCGAATTGAAAAAATTCGTTCCTGATGAATTGGAAATTGACCTTTTTGAAGGCAAACCTTGGATTTCAGTGGTTGCTTTTACAATGGAAAGAATCAGACCGAAAAACTTACCTTCGTTTTCACCAATATCTGATTTTGACGAAATAAATATTCGGACTTATGTTAGGTCAAACAATAAAACTGGGGTTTACTTCTTGAGTATTGAAGGTGGAAAAAAATTAGCTTGTAAAGTTGCCAAAGGTATTTCAGAGCTTCCGTACAGATTTTCGGAAATTAAGCGAACCCACAAAAAATACCAATCCAAGAATTTCAAATTTAATGACAGTCTTGATATTGAATTTACAATTGGAAGTAAACTAAAAGAAAAAACGGAATTGGACAAATGGCTAACTGAAAGATATGCTCTTTTCCAAGATACTAACGACTCGATTAACGAATTTGAAATCCATCATTTAGAGTGGTCAATTGACGAAATTGACGTACAGAAACTGGAATTGAATTATCCGAGATTTAAAAAATTAATAAATAAAAAACCAACTATCATTCATTATTCGAAAGGAGTAAAAGTTTTGGCTTGGGGAAAAATAAAAAATAAGAAAGCTGGCTACAATAACTAAACCTTCCTGTGGTCACCACAACCCAAACTACAGGTGCTATTGCCAAAACCGACTGCTTTGCTGATATAATGGAGATTGCTATAAGTTTAAGTCTTGTTCAAGTATTTTCAAGTCATGTGACGTTGCAAAAAAAAACGAAAATTTATATCCATGTAGTAATAGGTATTTTTAATTTCTTAGCTTAGTATTTCTGAAAAAGAAATACGTACTTGAGTATTTTTATTTGGTTGTTAGCGTTAATTAAAATGAAACTATTCATTGCACATATTACTCTTATATTCATGATGTCCTTTGTGTGCGGATGCGATGCAAATGTTGAATTAAAAGAAGAAGATAAAATATTTCACGCTGGTCCTAATATGAGTGGTTTTGGAGGAACTTTTTTTGGACTGTATAAAAACAATATTTACCAATTCTGTGATGGAGATTTCATGAATCCAGGCTGTTACACTGGAGAATATGAGTTAAATGGAAATATTCTTACCCTTAAAAATTTGAAATTAAATGGCCATGAGAAATATAACCGATTTATAATATATAGATACGCAGAGCAGGATAGTTCCTATTGGCAGAAAAAATATTCAAACTCGCCATCTAACTGGGAGCAGTCAAAACAAAGTGATATAAATAGTGGCTCGCAAGGAGATATTTATGAATTAGATAATGATGGAAAACCAGTAAAGGATGTAACTTACTATTATGTAATTAGATTAGATAAATTAAAATAAAAAAACACTAATAAAGCCTATAATCAATGTCTTACGGTACACTGCGCATAGCTTGAACGTTACAGTTAATTAAAAAATGAAAACGAAAAACATACTTTTATTGACATTAGCATTAATTTGCTCAACTTCTATTATTCGTGCTCAAAGTGCAGAAGAGAGTCCAAAAATCAAAAAAACTATTCAGGCATCATACAGCGCAAAAAGGACTGCAGAAATGCCACGAGACTCTGTATTTACAAATGAACATCTCGAAAGATATGATGTGTATGGTGATAATGAAAAAATAATTGAATATGGTCAATATGATGGCAAAGGCAATATTTATGAAGTTACCAAAATTCAAAAAAACGAAAGTGGAAATCCGATAAAAGGAACAATCTTCGATTCAAAAGGAAACTTGAAAAAATATTATATTACAACAATTGACAATAACGGAAATGTTACAGAGTTTAAAAATTATAATAACGAAAATGAATTGGTTTATTTACAAAAAAATGAATACGATACAAACGGAAATGTAATATCAAGAATTGGAGGTAACCCTAAATCAGATAAAGTCTTTAAAACAGAATTAGAATATAATTCTAAAAATGAGATGATAAAAAAAATAAAATATAATTCAGATGGAACTGTAAAAGACACTAGAACCTATAAGTATGATGCAAATGGAAATGAAGTTGAATCGGAATTATTTAAATCTAATGGTGATTACACAAAATTTATTTCTACATATGATGAGCGAAACAATATATTAACACAATATTGGTACGATAAAGATGGAACACAAAAGCATTGGAATAATTGGGAATACAATTATGACAAACAAGGAAATTGGATAACTAAAAAAAGGTATTCGAAGGGAGAATTAGGTTTTGTATGGGAAAGAAAAATCGAATATTAAAAATAACGTTGTTCAACACAACCTATAAACAATACGGGCTTTGGGGCTTAATCGAAAGGTTTGTGTATTTTTATAATGTCCGCAAAATCTTTGAGATTTAGCATTGGACAAAGAAAGTAAAACCAAAAGCTTTAGCTTCGAGCTCAGACCGAAAAGAAAAATTTCCTTACTGCCCGCTGCACATGGCTAAATCATTGTTCTTATAGGCTTAACGCAATTGAAATGTAGAAACTATGATTAAAAGAAATTTAGGTGTAATATTAGTTATCATAGCTATGATATTAAACATATTGAATTTTGGTTTTTTAAATATGAGTGATAAACCATTTAGTTTTTGGTTGTTTTTAGGGTCTATTCTTGTACTTATTGCTGCTTTTGTAAAAATCTATACTACTGAAAATAAGGAAAATGAAAAATCTAAATCTGAATAAGTAATGAATAAAATTACGTTAGAATTTTTGAAACCCATTAGAAACAAAAAAAAAGAGCTGCAAATTTGAGGTTACCCCTCAAACTATACAGCTCTAATTATCCCTAATTTAATTTCCCTATTTTTTCGGCACAAATTTTAAAGCAGCCCCATTAATACAGTGTCTTTCACCTGTTGGCGCAGGGCCATCATTAAAAACATGACCTAAATGCCCGCCGCAGGTAGCACAGTGCTCTTCGGTGCGTTTGTAGCCTATTTTATAATCAACATCATAGGCGACATTACCTTCTATTTCTTTATAAAAACTTGGCCAACCCGTTCCTGAGTCAAACTTTGTTTTGCTGGTAAAAAGTTCTGTATCACAGCCAGCGCATACATAAACACCTTCTTTTTTATTGTCAAGTAGTTCGCTAGTAAATGGATTTTCTGTTGCCGCTTTTCGTAGAATAAAAAACTGCATATCGGTAAGTTGTGCTTTCCACTCATCTTCCGTTTTAGTTACTGCAAATGCCGTTTCCGTTTTATCGGCTTTGGCAGCCATCATTTCTTTTTTTTCTTGTGTGTTTCCTTTGCAGCTTGCAAGAAGCAAACAAAGTACAATTACTATTTTCTGAATCATAATTATTTTCTGGTTTTTTTCTTAGACGCTTCTTTTCGTACATCCTTTCAGAAGAAATAAAAAAAATCTTCTCATGCGAAATTCAAGTTTTTATCACTGACCTTGTGTTGACTTTTCTGGTATCTGGCAAAAGCCATAATTCTCGCTTTCAAACAAAAAGCCAAAATACATAGTGTAAAAAAAATCCTGTATTTACATGAAATACAGGATTAGTATTGTTTTTGATTAGCAAGACTTAATTAACTTTAATTTTGGGGATGTCTTTTTCAGCTACATCTAAATAAGATAGAACAGCACGTATATCAGATCGATCTAAGCTCGATTTTCCTGTTAGGCTCTCTGCAGGCAATACTGCAATTCTAAAGACTTGATTGTCCGTGTATTCAGCGGTTAAGGTGCCAAGGTCAAAATCGGCTTCCAAGAAAAAATCTACATCCAAAAAGGTGTGTTCGTAATTGTATTGTAGTAAACCTTTACCATCTATTATAATGTTTTGTGGCAATTGTCTCCAAACATCTATCGGTTGTCCATCGCTGCCGTTAACTTGATTCCAAAGCAAGTATACCAATACTACATCGGTATCTAAAACCTCAATATTGTTTCCAAATTCATGTCTAAAACCGTAGTCATTACTTTCTGAAAAAGTACCTTGAATATCAATAACTTTTCCTTGAATATTCACGCCATCTTGACCATCAACGCCGTCACGGCCATCAATACCGTCTTTACCGCATGAAACGATTAAAAGTGTAGCTATTACGCTAAATAGTAGTGTTATTTTTTTCATAATTATGGGCTTTTGCTGTTTTTGTTTTGTACAAAGATGAAATTTATCTTTCAAAAAGCGTTCCATTTTTTTAGTTTAGTAAAATTTCATCCCTATATTCGAGATTATGAGAATAAAATCAACAAAAACAGCGAATTGTAATAGCTTTGCAAATCCTTAGAGCAAAGTTGATTACTTTTGCATCAAATATTTAACCAATATGTCAAACGTTACTGTACATAGTCTTTTTACTGATTTTGATATTAACTTATTTAAATCGGGAAAGCATTACCGACTTTATGAAAAATTAGGATCGCACCCCATGGAAGTAGATGGTGTCAAAGGCACATACTTTGCGGTATGGGCACCAACAGCACGCTCGGTGTCGGTTATAGGAGAGTTTAATTTCTGGCAAGCCAATGAACATGAGCTTTTTGTACGATGGGATGCTAGTGGTATTTGGGAAGGATTTATACCCAATGTCGGTCATGGTGATCTTTATAAGTATAAAATATTTTCAAACAATCACGGGGCAGTTACAGAAAAAGCAGATCCGTTTGCTCGGTTTTGTGAGCACCCACCAAATACAGCATCGGTTATTTGGGATGCTGCCTATACTTGGAAAGATAAAAAATGGATGGGGTATCGTGCCGATAAAAACGGTTTAGATAAACCCTATTCAGTATATGAAGTACACTTAGGTTCTTGGAAAAAGAAACAAGATAATACATTTATGACCTACGAAGAGCTGGCCGATGATTTGGTAGCTTATGTTAAAGAAATGGGCTTTACACATGTAGAGTTTATGCCTATAATGGAGTACCCTTATGATCCTTCATGGGGGTATCAATTAACTGGGTATTTTGCGCCAACTTCTAGATTTGGAAAACCTGAAGGGTTTAAATTACTTGTTGATAAACTACACCAAAATGATATTGGTGTTATTTTAGATTGGGTACCTTCTCATTTCCCTGAAGATGCACATGGTCTTGGCTTTTTTGATGGTTCTCATTTGTATGAGCATCCTGATAGAAGAAAAGGATACCACCCTGACTGGAAAAGTTTAATTTTTAATTACGGAAGAAATGAAGTGCGTGCTTTTTTAATAAGTAACGCCATGTTTTGGTTAGATCAATTTCATGCTGATGCCCTAAGGGTAGATGCCGTGGCTTCTATGATTTATTTAGACTATTCTAGAGAAGATGGTGAATGGGAACCTAATATGTATGGAAATAATGAAAATTTAGAATCCTTATCATTTATTAGAGAACTCAATCAGGCAGTTTATGAAAATTTTGATGGGGTACAAACAATAGCTGAAGAATCAACGGCTTTTTCAGGAGTATCGAGACCTGTTGAGTACGGTGGTTTGGGCTTTGGTATGAAATGGATGATGGGTTGGATGCACGATACACTAGAGTATTTTAAAAAAGAACCTATTTATCGTAAATACCATCAAAATGATTTGACATTTAGCATGACTTATGCGTTTACCGAGAATTTTATGTTGCCCTTTTCTCATGATGAGGTGGTATACGGAAAAAAATCGTTGGTTTACCGCATGCCGGGTGATGAGTGGCAAAAATTTGCCAACTTACGTGTACTTTTTGGCTATATGTTTACACACCCTGGAACGAATTTAATTTTTATGGGAGGCGAATTTGGTCAAACAGCTGAATGGAATTTTGAAACTAGCCTTGATTGGCATTTATTAGATCATGATGTTCATAAAGGCGTTAAAGAATTGGTGAAAGATTTGAATGGATTGTATAAATCTACCCCGGCCTTATATGAAAAGCAGTTTAGTCCTGAAGGGTTTCAATGGATTGATTATGGAGACCATGAAAACTCAGTATTAACGTATATTCGTAAAGGGCATGACGCTAAAAATGATATTTATGTAGTTTTAAACTTGACGCCAGCTCCTAGAGAAAATTACCGTATTGGTTTACCTAAAAAATCAGGGCAGGTAAAGGAATTACTTAATAGTGATGCCAAAAAATATGGCGGCTCTGGTATGGCAACCAACATTTCAAAACTAAGTACCAAAGCTTGGCATGGACACAAGAAATCTATTCAAATGACCATACCGCCTTTGAGTATTGTCGTTTTTAAGTAAAAAATAATAGTATTGGTGCATTCGTTTTTCTTTGAAAGAAAAAGTAATGCATCAAGTACGTAATTTCAACAAGAAAAAATTTTGTTGACTAAAAAAAGCAACCTACAATGATTACAAATACAGAATTAGAATACAAAGGGAATTTATACCCAAATCAAATTGTTGATTTCCTTCAAGACGTAGACAAAATTTACTTTACATCAGAAAATGGTGTAGTACTTCAAATTACGGTACTAAGAAATAGTGCTTTGCGCTTTAGATATGCTACTGATTTTAACTTTGAGCCAGATTTCTCCTATGCCATTTGTAAAGATGGATTAAGAGGGTATGATAAATTGGAAGTATCAGAAACAGATACAGAATACCTTATAGAAACCATTAGAATGAAGGTTTTGGTGGATAAAAAAAGTATGCGAGTTCAAATTTCTGATCCTGAAGGCAATATCATTAATGAGGATGAAATTGGTTTTCACTGGGAAGAAAATTACGAATACGGTGGTAATACCGTCAAAATGAGTAAAATTACTCAGCCAGGAGAAAGTTTTTATGGCTTGGGTGATAAGGCGACACATTCAAATCTAAAAGGCAAAAGATTACACAACTGGGTAACGGATCAATATGCTTATGGCAAAGATCAAGATCCGCTGTACAAAGCCATTCCTTTTTATGTGGGATTGACAGATAATAAGGCGTACGGAATCTTTTTTGACAACACTTTTAAAACACATTTTGATTTCGCTCACGAGCGACGAAATATAACGAGTTTTTGGGCTGACGGAGGTGAAATGAATTATTATTTTATCTACGGTCCTGATATGTCTAAAGTGGTACGGCTATATACCGATTTAACAGGTAAACCAGAGCTTCCTCCACTATGGGCACTGGGATACCAGCAGTCAAAATGGAGTTATTTTCCTGAAAGTAATGTAAAAGAAATAGCCCAAAAATTTAGAGACCTCCAAATACCCTGTGATGCCATTTATTTGGATATTGACTATATGGATGGATTTCGTTGTTTTACTTGGGATAAAAACCATTTTCCAGATCCAAAACGTATGATTGGTGAGCTGGAAGAAGATGGCTTTAAAACCGTAGTAATGATTGATCCGGGTATTAAGGTTGATCGTGATTATTGGGTCTATAAAGAAGCTATGGAAAATGATTATTTCTGTAAGCGTGGTGATGGGCCGTATATGCACGGTAAGGTATGGCCTGGAAAATGTCATTTCCCTGATTTTACAAACCCCAAAGTGCGTGCCTGGTGGGCTGAATTGTATAAGGAGTTTATGGCTGAAATGGGTGTTCATGCGGTTTGGAATGATATGAATGAACCAGCCGTAATGGAAGTGCCTACAAAAACAGCACCTTTAGATACACGACATAATTATGATGGTAACCCTAGTACGCATAGAAAGGCGCACAATGTTTATGGGATGCAAATGGTACGAGCTACCTACAACGGAGTAAAAAAACATAGCTACCCAAAAAGACCGTTTGTTATAACAAGAGCTGCCTACGCAGGTACACAACGATATGCTTGTACTTGGACGGGTGATAATGTGGCTACTTGGGAGCATTTATGGCTTGCCAATGTACAAATGCAACGTATGTGTATGAGTGGCTATTCTTTTGTAGGATCAGATATTGGTGGTTTCGCAGAGCAGCCCAACGGAGAGTTGTTTACCAGATGGGTACAATTGGGTATCTTTCACCCTTTTTGTAGAGTACACTCTAGTGGTGATCATGGTGATCAAGAACCTTGGTCTTTTGATAGTGATGTTACTGATATTGTTCGAAAATATATAGAACTTAGGTATCAATTACTACCGTATTTGTACACCATGTTCTATGAGTATTCTAAAAACGGTATTGCTATGTTAAAGTCTTTGGTAATGTTTGACCAAGAAGACCCACAAACGCATTTTAGAACCGATGAATTTATTTTTGGAAATCAAATTTTAGTGTGTCCTGTGCAAGAACCCAATGCACAAGGTAGGCGTATGTATATTCCGCGAGGAAAATGGTATAATTTCTGGAACGATGAAGTTGTTGAGGGAGGTAAAGAAAAATGGATAGAAGCAGATATTGATACGATCCCATTATTTATAAAAGAAGGCGCTATTATTCCTAAATACCCTGTGCAACAATATGTGGGTGAAAAAGTTATTGAGGAATTAATTTTAGATGTCTATTACAAAGAAGGTATTGAAAATTCTACCGTTTATGAAGATGGAGAAGATGGTTATGATTATACCAAAGGAAGGTATAGCCTGAGGAAGTTTAAACTCAAAGGACAACCAAAACAAGTGTTTATTCAACAACATAAAGATGGAACCTTCGTTACAAGTTATGATACTTTTGAATTTAAATTTCATGGATTGCCTTTTGAAATAGATGGCATAATGATTGATAATGAAGAAGTGAACCTAAACGATATAAAGGGTAGTATGGATAACTCTATTGTAGTAGATAAGAACTTTACTACCTTGCTTATTACGGGAAAATAATTTTTTGTATTTTACCCTCACTAAACACATTAACGATGAGAAAAATAATTTTAATTCTAACAATTTTTATAGGCGTAACTGCTTGTAAGACAAATCCTTTCACAGGAAAAAAAATATTGAACTTTTACGGAAATCAACAAATTTTTCCTACTGCTTTTGCACAGTATGATCAATTTTTAAGTGAAAATGCAGTAGTAAAGAACACCGCTGAAGCGCGAATGATAACCAAGGTTGGTCAGCGCATTTCAAAGGCTGCCGAAAGATGGTTAAGCGCAAATGGGTATCAAGGTTATTTAAAGGATTATAAGTGGGAGTACAACTTGGTACAAGACGAAACGGTAAATGCTTGGTGTATGCCTGGCGGTAAAATTGTTTTTTACACAGGAATATTGCCAATAACCCAAACAGAAACGGGTGTTGCTGTAGTTATGGGGCATGAGGTGGCTCACGCTTTAGCTGATCATGGAGCACAACGAATGAGTGCAGGTACGCTGCAGCAATTGGGTGCCGTAGCCGGTAATGTGGCTATTAAAGATCCTAAAAAGAGAAATATGTTTAATCAAGCGTACGGTGTAGGATCAAGCCTTGGTGTTATGTTGCCATTCAGTCGAAGTCATGAAACTGAAGCCGATCGTATTGGCTTGCAGATTATGGCGATAGCTGGGTATAATCCTGATGAAGCGGCTCAGTTATGGAAACGTATGAAAGCAAAGAGTGGGGGGCAAGCACCACCTGAGTTTATGAGTACACACCCTTCAAATGATACCAGAATTGCCAATTTAACGGCATGGGCACCATCAGCTAGAAAAGAAGCTGCGAAATTTGGAGTTACTAGATTTGAGTAAATTTTTAGCCAACCATTTTAAAATGTGCAAATTTTAGGTGCGTTTTTTTTGCCGAGCTAAAGGCAACTAAGAAGACATAAAAATTTGGGTATAAAGTGGTCAGCGAATAGAATAATTGTATATTTAAAACCGTCAATAATTTTGTTGACGGTTTTTTTATGATGTATGGTAAAAGCAACTATAGAAAAGGGAAGTGCAAAACTATTAAATGCTTGGGCTTTTTATGATTGGGCTAATTCAGTGTATACACTGACTATTGCGTCTTCGATATTTCCCATTTTTTATGCCGCTTTATTTACCTCTGATGATGCGCTTGTAACTGCTTTTGGTTTTGAAATGAAGCCTACAGTGCTTATTGAAATTGTTACTGCTTTTACGTTTCTGGTAGTAGCTATTTTTTCTCCTATTTTATCGGGTATCGCTGATTATGTTGGTAATAAGAAGAATTTTATGAAATTTTTCTGCTACCTCGGTAGTGCGGGCTGTATGGGTTTGTATTGGTTCGATTTAGAGCATATTCACACCAGTCTGCTCTTTTATTTTATGGGGTTACTTGGCTATTGGGGGAGTTTAGTTTTTTACAACTCTTATTTACCTGATATTGCCTTTGAAGAACAACAAGACGCCATTAGCGCCAAGGGTTTTGCTTTGGGCTATTTTGGAAGTGTACTCTTGCTGTTGCTCAACCTAGCCATGGTAATGAAACCTCAATGGTTTGGTTTTGATATTGGTACAACTGAAGCAGCACTTAATTTGGCAAAGTTTGAAGCCATGAAAGTATCTTTTATTACCGTAGGTTTATGGTGGGCTATTTTTAGTCAATATACGTTTTATGTATTGCCAAAGGGGGTTTCTACAGGGCATAAGGTGACCAAACAAGTCGTTTTTAATGGGTTTCAAGAACTAAAGCTGGTATGGAAACAACTAAAAAGCAATTTACGGTTGAAACGTTATTTAGAGGCCTTTTTTGTGTTTAGTATGGCTGTACAAACCATTATGTTGGTCGCCGTTTATTTTGGTGAACAAGAAATTTCTTGGGCAAGTGATAGTGAAAAAACAACGGGATTAATTATCAGTATTTTGGTAATTCAACTGGTGGCTATTGGAGGGGCATTTATTACCTCAAAAGCCTCTATGGTATACGGAAATATAAAGACCCTAATTGTGGTTAATTTTATTTGGTTGTGTTTATGCGTTTACGCTTATTTCATGATTACCCCTATGCAGTTTTATATAGCAGCTAGTTTGGTAGGCTTAGTTATGGGTGGTGTACAGGCTTTAGCGCGCTCGACCTATTCAAAATTTTTACCTGAAACAGAAGATACCACCTCTTATTTTAGCTTTTATGATGTTGCCGAAAAGATAGGTATTGTTATCGGTATGATGATTTTTGCAGCCGTTGACCATTTTCAAACCATGCGTTTTGCCATTCTTTTTTTATTAGTGTTCTTTTTAATAGGTATGCTGTTGTTACTACGGGTGCCAAAGAAAAAAGCCTCTTAGTAAAAGAGGCGCTAGTAATACGCACACGGGTGTACAGCGAAAGTTTATTTTTTAATCCTGTTTTTTCTGTATTTACGACTGTATAGCAAGATTGCCCCGATAATTAAAAATGGCCAAATATAAATCAAACCTATAAAAATTGTCTCTATACATTGACCTCCAAAAAGTACACCTTCTTTTAATTTAGACCAAAATGTTTTGGTGTAGCTTTCAGGTTCTTCCTCGTAATCAAAAGTTTCATACAAATCAATTTCAATAGTACTATAAGCTACTTTGTGACTTAGATAGTTGATTTTACCTTGAGCAGCTTCTATTTCTTCTTGTATAACACGTAGCTTTTCTTCAGTGGCCAAAATGTCTTCAACAGTTTTTGCATTTTTACGTAGTATTGCCTCATATCGAGCTTTTACTTCAAGTTTGGTCTTGAGTCTAGTTTGAATATCAACATACTGCGCTGTAACATCTTCTGTAGTAATGTTTTCATAGTCTACAAAGTCAGCTACTTGTACAATGGAATCCATCATTGCTTCAAAATGTTGTTGTGGAATTTTGATAGTAAATCGATTTTCTAGCTTGTATAAATTGTTTTCAAACTTTAAATCTGAAATATATCCGTGATGCTGTGTTACCTGCTGTTTTATAATTTTTGTAGCAGCTTTTACCTTTTTTACCTTGTATCTTACCTGAGCTGTTGTAATTATTTTTAAGTGTTTTTGCGAACTAGTTTCGTTGGGTTGGTTAGTGTCCTGTAGCTCATTAGTTGTACTTTTATGAGAATCGTTTAGTGAAATTGGCGAAAGTGCTACATTTTCTTTCAAATTATTTTGATGGCATGAGACTATTAAAAAACAAACAATATGGATAAGAAAAATTTTAAATACGGTTTTTAGCGTTTTTACTTTCATAGTTTTATATTTTTAAAAATTATAAAACAAACCTACAAGGCGAGGCGAAAAAACGTTTGTAAACCAGTTGTATTTAAATTGTATAGTGTTTTACAATAATTAAAATATTGATAATCAATAATTTGAATTCAGAAGATCAATTTTATTTTAATCTTTTAAAAAGTGCTATTGCTACTACTTTTTTAAAGAATCATACTGCTCCTGCTGCTATTGAAGAATGGAAGGGGGAGGAAATTGTTTTGTTTCAAGAAGATTTGTTTGCAAAAGTAAAAGCCAGAGTGAGTGAAAAATGGTTTTATACCTACTGTAAAAAAGAAGCCAGTAAATTACCTCGAATAGATATGCTCAATATGTTGAGTCAATATGTAGGTTTTCGTAATTGGGCGGCTTTTAAAAAAGAGCATACCCTTAAACTACAAGGGAAGACCAAAACAAAAAGTTTTCAATTTGTTGTTTTAGCTTTAGTTTCGCTAATATGCTTACTTTGGCTTTTTACGAATACAAAAAATGAATTTAAATTTTGTTTTGTTGATGACCTACAACACACGCCTATTACCGATGCTGTTAATATTAAAATCATTAGTACTAAAGAATCGGCAATAGAATTAAAAACGGATAGTTTAGGATGTTTTTCGTATACCACTAATGCTGAATATATCACCTTTGTGGTGAAGTCTCCGTATTATAAAACAGATACTATTGTTCGTTATATTGACACCAATGAGCATCAGCTAGTACCCCTTGCTACAGATGATTATGCTTTAATGCTGAAATACTATGCTGAGGGAAATAGTAACGATTTTAAAAAGCACAAAGCGCAATTAAATGAGCTCATTGCTGATGAGGCAATAATTTATCAGTTTCATAGCAATACGATAGGAGTTGAGGTTTTTAGTAAAGAAGACTTTGTGCGAATGCTCACTATACCAACAAGTGGTTTGCGCCGTGTAAAAATTCTAGATCGGACTTTGAAAGACGGAAAGATTGTAAAACTTAAATTCATAATGCTATGAGAAATTACAAATGGCTGGTCTTAGTATTGTTGAGTTTTTCTTGTGCAAATGAGGTTTCTAAAGAGATGCATAACGAACATGATCTATCTATAGAAAATAATGGTGCATACGAAGAAATGATCGCTGCCCGAAAGCTTAGTTTGACACAATTAGCGACACAAAAACTAACGACCTATTTTGAGTTAGTACAACTAAAAAAAGCGCATCCAGCATTTAAAGAGGAGATAGGTAAACAGCTGAAGGCGTTGTCTGATGTTTCTTTGGTTGATACCAACGGTGTAGCGGCTATATCAGTGAAAAATATTCGTCAAATAGGTGTTGTAAAACATGTTTCAGATACTGTTAAAGAATTGAAATTGTATTATGATATTGAACAGGATAACGAAATTAAAACAGATTCGGTGTATGCTTCTATTATATCGCAGATGATTACTATTGATGGAAGTGAAGCACTAGCTACAAAAATATTTTTTAAAAAAGCCAACTAAGCACTTGAATGCCAGCGTAAAAATATTTAATTTTCTTTGTTTAATATGATAAAAATATAGAGGTCAGTAGTTATTTGCTCATCAATTCTGTTTGATATATTTTATCTCCGTACGCCATTTTTGTTATCAGATTAGTGAAGATTGTGGGTTTGCTTTGTGACCTGTTTGTTCTAAAAGAAAATTCGAGAAAATAGCTATTGATATTGTCATGACTCACTCAAGAGTATGTTGTTCTAATCTAAGATTTAACGTGATGTATACTGGTGTGGAGTGCTTTAAAATTTAACCCATTATTGCCAGGTACCTGAGTTATGTTCTATACCTTCACTACGGGTCTATATCCGCTCCATTGGTGTTTTGTAATATTAGCTTCACGACTAATGTGATTATAAATATGTACTGTAAAGACTATGCTGAAAAATCATCTATTTTCATAGCATATAGTCTCCTGACTTTACCATCCTCTGTAAGCTTTACAGCAGTGATAACGTTCTTTTTCTTGCATCGTAACTTCGGCCTCTAACAATACATATTAGAATTCTATTAGAAACTCCATCGCTATGTGCTGTGAGGGATTTTTTCATATAAATAAACTTGTTTCTTTAATTGTGCAATTATTACAAAAGTCAATTTTAGTCTCAATTAATCAAACAAAATAACTAGGTACGTTATAGTAGTTGTCATTTTTTTATTGAAATTTATTTTCTTTAATTAATTGAAAATAAGTTACTTATGGTGTTGATTTTATTTTTTTTAAAAAAAAGTTTAAAAAAATGTCCACAAAATTAAAATTTATGCCACTATTAAGTAGAGTTGTAATACTATGAATTCATATTTGAGATATATAGAAGATGAAAGTTTCTTAGAATGGGTTTTAAATCCAACTGAAGAAATTAGCAAGTACTGGGAAGCATACGTGAAGAAAAATCCACAAGAAAAGGAGGTTATCTATTTTCTGAAAGATTTTCTATTGGTATTGAAAACAAAGGATTTAAAGCTATCTAAACCTGATAGAGAAGAAATTCTCTTGCGAATTGAACAAAAATTAGATGAAGCAAAAAAACCATTGAACTTGTATAAGTTCATAAAGCAATCAACCAAATATGCTGCAATATTAGGAATCGTAGTTATTACTAGCTTATATTTTTTTAGTAGAAGAGTAAAAGATCAAGCTGCTTTTCAAGGAACACCAAAAGTGTCTCTTGATACTATTTCTGAAACACAATTAATATTAGGTTCAGGAGAACAGGTGGTGGTGAGAAATAATTCATCCACCGTAGTATATTCGGGTTCAGGGGCAGTTGTTGTTAATGAAAGTGATACGCTAGATAGATCAGCAAGGAAAGAAACTATCATAGAAACTTTGAATCAATTGATAGTGCCTTATGGAAAAAGAAGTAAAATCACTTTGTCTGATGGCTCAACAGTGCACCTTAATTCTGGCAGTAAACTTACTTTTCCTGAAGAGTTTATTGGTACTCGCCGACAAGTATATTTAGATGGGGAAGCGTTTTTTGAAATAGAAACTAACAAGTCAAAACCGTTTGTAGTAAAATCTATGAATTCTAATATGGATATTAAAGCTATAGGTACTGAATTTAATGTATCGGCTTATTCATCTGATAAACAGGTGACAACGGTTTTGATAACCGGAGAAGTACATATAGAGACGACAAATAATAACGCTACTTTGGCAAGAACTATTATGAAGCCTAGTGAGCTTGCAAGTTGGAACAAAAAAAATGAGGCTGTTAAGATTAAAAAAGTAGATACCTATCCTTTTATCTCATGGATGGACGGAATTTTGAAAGTAAATAGTGAGCCGTTGGAAAGTGTTGTTAAAAAAATAGAACGGTTCTATAATGTGAGAATAAATATCGAAGACTCTTTAAAAAAGCATATTAAAATTAGTGGAAAGCTCGATTTGAACAATGAAATTGATAAAACATTAGAAAACATTGTGGCTACCACAGCTATTAATTACAAAAAGATAAACACTAAAGAATATGAAATAATACAGAAATAAAAACAGGGAATGCTACCAACATTCCCTGTAAAGTATCCCGCTTCGTAGGCAGGAATTGTTTAATCAAAACCATTAAATTTATGAAAAAAAAACCAAACCTCCGGCACTGGTTCCATGGTGCTGGTAGCCAAATTTTTAGGGCTATGAAATGTCTCACTTTATTTTTAGTAATATTTACATTTTATTCGTACACAGAATCGTATTCTCAAAGCACTAAACTGAAATTGAACATTAATCAGGCAACGGTGCTTGATGTGATTGAAGATATTGAAAAACAAAGTGAATTTGTATTTATATATGCTGATGATATATTACCGCAACTCAATCAAGTAAAGGGTGATATAAATGTCAAAAATAAGTCCATTATCAAAGTGTTGGATAAGATATTGGATGAAAAGGAAATTCATTATATAATTAATGAACGTCAAGTAGTTTTGAAGAAGGCTAAAAATCGATCTTTAGTTGATAAAAATTCTAAAAACAAGAATATACCTGTTCAGAAACAAATATCTGGAGTTGTGACCGATGCTTCAAATGTACCCTTACCTGGTGTAAATGTAGTATTAAAAGGCTCAACAAAAGGTACACAAACCGATTTTGATGGCAATTATGTGATACAGGCTAGTGAAGGAGACGTACTGCAATTCTCTTACCTTGGTTTCGAAACTAAAGATGTTACTGTAGGTGCTCAAAGTACAATCAACGTGGTGATGAAAGATGATGTTGCTGGCTTAGATGAGGTGGTTGTTGTAGGTTATGGCTCTCAGAAAAAGGCTAGTTTAACGTCGGCTGTGGTAAGTGTAAAGGCTGAAACAATTGAATCAATACCAACGTCACAGTTGTCTAATAATTTAGCAGGTAGACTACCAGGGGTACAAATTATTGGTAACTCTGGCTTGGTGGGTGCTAGTTCATCTATAAATATTAGAGGTACGGGGGTTAATGCTTTGTATGTGATTGATAATGTGATAAGTGATAAAGCACAGTTTGATGTTTTAGACCCTAGTGAAGTAGAAACTGTAACAGTGCTCAAAGATGCAGCCGCCGCTGCAATATATGGTGCGAGAGCATCTGGTGGCGTTGTTTTAATCACTACAAAAAAAGGAAAGGTTGGTAAGGTTTCTTTTAACTATGGCAGTATTTATACTACAAATATCTTGACCAAACCTTTACAAGATTATACTGCAGAAGAAGAACTTATTTATAAAAATAATGTAGCAATCCATAGAAATCAAATTAACCCCGATCCTGATTTCCAACCTCCATATGGCGAAGATGTACTCGCTTTTTCTCGTGGCATAAATTACCGAAACGTAAACGATGAAATATGGAGATCACCCTCATCACAACAGCATACCTTAAGTGTGTCAGGAGGCTCTGAAAGAATAACCTATTTCTTTTCTACAGGTTTTAATCAGGCAAAAGGATCTTATGATAACACAAATTTTGATCGGTATAATTTTCGAGCCAAGGTGTCCGCAGAAATTACAGATAATATTACGTTATCTACTAATTTAAGTGGTAATAGAAGAGAAACTGACCGGTTTTTTTGGCCTTTTGATGGTGATAATGGGGAAGGTTTTGAGGTGTCAGATTTTTACAGATCTACCTTTAATTTGTCACGTTTGTATCCATTTTACGCAAAATTAGATGGCACGCCTAGTTCAGTAAACGATCCTGACGCAGTTGCTGTGGTGCAACCTGGTTGGGGCTTCAATCCAGCCGAAGTAGTGAATAGTGATTCGTATAGAAAAATTTTATACAACACCTTTAATGGTATTGTAAATATGGATATTACAATACCGCAGATAAAAGGATTGTCTGTTAGTGTACAGGGTAACTATAGGCAGGATGTTAGAAACCGAAAGAATTTTGTTTTGCTTAATAGAAGCCTTAGAGTGCAAACAGTTGGAGGTCCTGGTTCTGGAATAGACGAATTTACTTTGACACCATTGGTAACCGATGGTAGTCAAGATGTTGTAAATAATTTGGGAAGATCGTTCCCTGGTATTGATGAATCTTTTAGCTTTGAAGAAAGTACTCAAATTAATGGACTGCTTAAGTATCAAAATGTTTTTGGAGATCATAGTATTAATACTTTTGTAGGTTTTGAGCAAGCTAAAAGTAGTTTTAAGCTTGTAAGTGGTTCAGCTAGCGATTTATTATCTACAAGTATCGATCAAATTTTATCAGCAAGTACCAGTTCAGATCGTCGCGATTTTAGTGGCTTTGAGCGTAAAACAGCTCGTTTGTCTTATTTAGGTAGGGCTACTTATTCTTTTGTCGATAAATATATAGCCGAGTTGTCTTTTAGATATGACGGCTCGTACAAATTTCCTAGTGGAAAGCGGTTTGGTTTTTTTCCATCAGTATCTGCGGCTTGGAGGGTTTCGCAAGAAGATTTTTTTACTTTAGATGCTGTTAGTAACTTTAAGTTAAGAGCTTCTTTTGGTCAAACAGGTTTTGATGGCGACGACAATCGTCCAATTGCGCCGTTTCAATTTCAAAATAATTTTCAAAGAGGTGCTTCTTATGTATTTGAAAATGGCCTAAGAGATGGTATTCGCCCTCAAAGTATAATTCCAAATCCGAATATTACTTGGGAAACCCATACTACATGGAATGCAGGTTTTGACCTAGGCCTTTTTGAAAATCAATTTGATTTAACTTTTGATATCTTTAAAAATAGTATTGCAGATATATTGGCTCCAACAACAGTCACTGTTCCTGGTACTTTTGGTTCAGATCTTCCACAGACTAATGTTGCCGAACGCAAGATCAACGGTTTTGAGATTGCAGCAAACTACCAAAACAACAATAATGCTGTAAAATATCAAATAGGGGCAAATATGGGATATGCTAAAGATGAATGGATATCTTACCCTGAAGCCGATGGTCTTAAAGACTTTCAAAGTAGAATAGGAAGACCAAACGACCTAGTTATAGGCTATATCTCTAAAGGAATTATTAGAGACCAAGCCACCATTGATGCTTTGCCTGCTGGGTTTACACAATTTGGAAGAGTACCTCAATTAGGTGAAATTTTATTTGAAGATATTCGAGGAGATAATTTTTCTGATGGTCCTGATGGGATAGTCAATTCAAACGATGTTGATATTCTTTCTGAGAATACGATACCACGAATTAATTATGGAATAACAGGAAATGTTAAATGGAATGGCTTTAGTGTTGATGTATTTTTTCAAGGTGTAGGGGCGTATGATAAATATGTGTCAACCAGAAATACGAGATCAGGAGGAGTTTTTCAAACGGCGCGACCTTATTTTGCGCTTTGGACAGATGCTTGGTCAGCAGAAAATCCTGATGGAAAATATCCTAGGGCTGAGAATAATTGGAATCAAATAGAGAACGGTCATGGCCCTTCTACATTTTGGGAGCGCAGTGGAGCTTACCTTAGATTGAAAAACTTAAATGTAGCGTATTCGATACCTAATAAAATTATCGAACCTGTTGGTTTTGATAAAATTTCTCTGTTCATAAACGGTACAAATCTATTTGTTATTTCCGAGTTCGATGAGTATGATCCTGAACAAGCAACCCTTGATTCTTATCCGTTATTTAAAACCTATTCTTTAGGGGTTAACCTATCATTTTAAAAGCTAATAGAGATGAAAAAAATAAAAAATATAATTATAGTTGCAAGTATAATGCTTGCGCTAGGATGTTCTGATGATGTTTTAGATATTAAAAACCTTGGTGCTTTTGAACCCAGTGCTACATGGAATGATCCTGCTTTGGCTAATGCTTATTTAACTAATTTATATGCAGAGGTTATGCCTGTAGCTTGGCCTACCGGTGATGATGCTATTCACAGTGGTTTACCAGCCGATGAAACAGTTGGTGTATTAGGGCCAGAGTCGATTACTATCAATGGGCATTCTTGGTCGGGTAATTTTAATAATCAATATAGCGACATAAGAAAAATTAATATTTTACTATCTGAAATAGAAACAGGAGATATTAGCACTAGTATAAAAAATACTATTGTAGGACAAGCACTTTTTTTAAGAGCTTGGAGTTATTTTAATCTAGTTAGAGTCTATGGAGGTGTGCCATTATTGCTAGAGGCACAAGGTATTGATGATGACCTTTTGGTATCAAGAGCATCTTCATTAGAAGTGTTTAACGCAATAATGGCTGATTTAGACCAAGCAATAACACTTTTGGAAGGACAAAAATTTGCTGATAATGATAAGGGCAGAATAGGACTAGGTAGTGCCTTAGCATTTAAAGGTAGGGTTGCCTTGTATATGGCGAGCCCACTGTTTAATCCAAACGCACCTTATAATAACCAGTATTGGGCGGCAGCACTTTCTGCAACAGAAACCGCAAAAGATCAATTAGCTAGTATGGGGTTTGCTTTGAATCCTACTTATTCTGATATCTTTTCGGTAAATAATGAAGGAAACAATGAAGCTGTGTTGACCGTGAAATTTACTGATCCAGATAGAAGTAATGGAAGAAGAGAGGATAAGGTAAGACCCCTAACGCAATCAAAAAATGCTACAGGTGGTGATCAACCTGTTTGGAAACATGTAGAAGCTTATCCAATGGCAGATGGCAGAACTATTGGTACTTCACCAACATATGATTATGATTTGCAGACGTATTGGGAAAATAGAGACCCCAGGTTTTATACTAATGTTGTTTATAACGGTGCTATTTTTGAACTTAGTGGTATAAGTGGTAGAAGACAGTACACCGATAGGGTTTTGGCAGATTCACAAGACGCTTTTGATGAGAATGCAGATTTTGTACGAACAGGCTTTTACACCCGTAAAGGACTACAAGAAAACCTTATTGTTGAGCAAGTAGCGTTGAATGATACCGATTGGATAGAGATACGGTATGCTGAGGTATTGTTGAATTTTGCGGAGGCAGCCAATGAAACGGGGCATACGGATGATGCTTTAAATGTTTTGATGCAGATTAGAGAAAGGGCAGGCATTGAGCCTGGCGCTGATAATAAATATGGTTTAACCGGTATTTCATCTCAAGAAGATGTTAGAGAGGCAATTTATAACGAACGCTATATTGAATTTGCTTATGAAGGAAAGCGTTTTTGGGATTTAAAACGTTGGAGAAGATGGGCTGATCTTAACGGAACAACTGAACAAGGGCTGAGGTCTTCATTAAAAGAAGGGATTGATCCTACTACAGATCCAAGAGGGGCTTTTGAATATCTTCCTACTGATTTTGACTATGAGATCGTACCTATTTTAAGAGCTACTTTTAGAGAGTATACAGTTTCAGAAAGTTATTATTTTGCTCCTATTCCATTAGAGCAGATTCAAAGAAATTCAAATTTAGAACAAAATATAGATTGGGGAGGCTCGTTTAACCCTACATTTTAGTGCCTCAATTATAAAAACAAGTTGTTAGTTTTGAGTTAGTTTGAAAAGGGGCGATTTTTATAGATCGCTCCTTTATATTTTATAATCATGGGGTTTAATTGAAATGCTAAAACAAATACGATAAACCTTTATGTCATTAGCATTTTTGCTAAAATGTATAATCTGTATCAGGTACCTACGTGAAATTGTACATTAAAACTCTTTTGTGTCTTAAAATGACAAACTCTTGATTTGACTTTATAAATCTTCTTAATATGAATAAATTTCAAGCGATGAGTGTTCTTTTGATATGCATTTTTTGTATGTCAAAAATAAAGGCTCAGAATTTTCGAGCTGAAAGTCAATTTGCTGAGGTTGCGAAGGCTCAAAAATCTAATGGAGTAGCTGTAGTTGATTATGATGGTGATGGTAGTTTAGACGTCTACATAGTGGCATCAGATGCTTTTGATCCAACGAATAGATTAACATGGAATCGTCTCTTAAAAAATAGCAATGGTCGGTTTTTAGATGTGACTGAACAAGCTGGCTTGCTTACTAATCAATATAATGTTGATGATACTGATGCCGAAATGGGTGTGAAAATGGGCGCTAGTTGGGGTGATTTTAATAATGATGGTTTTCCTGATTTATTCTTAACAAATAAGGGTTATGATCAATTGTTTAAGAATAAGGGCAATGGTACTTTTGAAGATATAACAGCTGTAGCAGGTGTAGCTGGCTGTAAACAATGTTATAGTTCTAGTGCCATTTGGTGGGATTATGATAACGATGGCGATTTAGATTTATACGTGAGTGATTGGCGACATCCTAACAGAATGTATAGAAATGATGGCGATGATGAATTTGCTGATGTTAGTGTAGAAAGCGGTTTAAATGTAGCATTGCAAACTTGGACCAGTTTACCTATAGATGTTAATAAAGATGGGTTTCAAGATCTATATTTAATGAATGATTTTGCTGACAATGACCTCTTTATTAATAATGGCGATGGTACATTTAAAGATCGTACTAGAGCTTATAAATTGAATGATATTGGCCATGGTATGGGGGTTGATGTATGTGATATAAAAAACGATGGTAATTTTGATATATACCTTACTAATATTTGGCAAGAACACGCTAATCCATTTTTTGTGAATCAGGGTGATTTTTTTGAAAATGAGTGGTCAGAAAGAGGCTTTGGAAATGTCGGTTGGGGCTGGGGCATACGTTTTTTTGATATGGATCATGACATGGATGAAGATCTTTATCTAGTAAATCAAAAGCATTTTTTGGATGAAAATTTAGATTATAATCGCTTATACATTGCTGAAAATGAAAGTTTTGAAGAAGTTTCAGAAACGTATGGCGTAAATAGCTTGCCAGATGCCCGAGGGTTAGAAGTTTTTGATTTTAACAAGGATGGAGATTTAGATATGGTGATTGCAAATTGGGATGCAAATGCCATATTGTATAGCAATGGTATAAGAGATAAGGGCAGTTGGATACAAATATCACTAGAAGGCACTGATAGTAATAGAAATGCTTTCGGAGCTGTTGTAAGAGCCAAGGTAGGGGATACCTATTTACATCGATTGAATCACGGAGCGAATTATCTTGGTCAGAGTATAAAGCCAATTCATTTTGGACTAGCAGATTATGAAAGTATAGATGAACTTACCATTTTTTGGCCTAGTGGTAAAGTAGAAAAATTATATGAAGTTGCTGCCAATCAATTTTTGACAATTAAAGAGGGTGATCATGAAGAAGTTTTGAATGAAATTTATGGAACCATACCTAAAACCCAGCCTGATGATTTGTTGGCAGCGTATTCTGTAGCCCGAAGGTGGAATGAGCTTTTATTAGAATCTATTCGAAATGATTATGCGCGTCCAACAATTCATGCTCGAAATTTATTTCATATAGCTATGGCTATGTATGATGCTTGGGCAGTATATGATGATGAGGCAGAATCAATTCTTCTTGGTAAAACATTGGGGACTTACCGATGTAACTTTGATGGAATTCCTCCTTTAAATGACCCTACATCAGCGCAAGAGGAGGCAATGAGCTATGCGGTTTACCGCCTATTGATACACAGGTTCAAGAATTCTCCTGCATTTGAATCAATGCTTAGTGAGTATACATCTTTGATGAATGATTTAGGTTATAATCCTGAATATACAGATGTTGATTATTCAAACGGATCTGCTGCCGCATTAGGTAATTATATTGGTGATCAAGTAATACAATTTGGTTTAAAAGATGGAGCTAATGAGGCTAATAATTATTCAAATCAATATTATCAACCTACAAATGCTCCTTTGGTTGTTGATGAACCTGGGAATCCTACTATTACCGATCCAAATAGCTGGCAGCCACTTACCTTAAATATTTTTGTTGACCAAAGCGGTAACCTAATTGATAATGGAACACCTGAGTTTTTGAGTCCTGAGTGGGGACAGGTAGTTCCTTTCGCACTCAAAGAAGAAAACGCTAAAAGGGTGACAAAAAATGATTTTGAGTATTTGCTTTATAATGACCCCGGTAAACCTCACGAAATAAGTGCTATTAAAGCTAACGGGCTCAATGATCCTTATAAATGGGGTTTTGCGATGGTGTCGATATGGTCTTCGCACTTAGATCCAAATGATGGAGTAATGATAGATATTTCACCTGCAGCTATAGGTAATACAAAACTAGATGAGTTGTCAAATACCTTTGATGCGTTTAGGTCGTATTATTCCTTTTTAGAAGGAGGTGATGTAGGAAAAGGTCATGATCAAAACCCGGTAACTGGACGGCCTTATGATTCGCAATTCGTTCTAAGGGGTGATTATACGCGGGTATTGGCTGAGTTTTGGGCAGATGGACCAGACTCCGAAACACCACCTGGTCATTGGTTTACCATATTGAACTATGTAAGTGATCATCCATTAACCGAAAAGAAATTTGGGGGAAAAGGAGAAGTTGTTAGTGCATTAGAGTGGGATGTGAAATCATACCTAGCTCTTGGTGGTGCCATGCATGATGCAGCCATAACCGCTTGGGGCATAAAAGGTTATTATGATTATATCAGACCTATATCGGCAATACGATATATGGCTTCTAAGGGGCAAAGCAGTGATAGTTCGTTGCCTAGTTTTCATGAAGATGGAATTCCGTTAGTGCCCGGATATATTGAGTTGATTGAAGATTCAGACCCTTTGTCAGGAGATGATAACGAGCATGTCGGAGAAATAAAAGTACTGGCTTGGAAGGGGACGCATGCTTTCAATGGTACATCTGACCAAATTGGCGGTGTAGGTTGGATTTATGCGAAAAACTGGGTGCCTTATCAACGACCTTCTTTTGTAACTCCACCATTTGCTGGTTTTATATCAGGGCATTCTACATTCTCTAGAGCAGCAGCAGAAGTGCTTACCCAATTAACGGGGAGTAATTTTTTTCCAAGTGGCATGGGGACTTTTGATGTTGAAAAAAATAAATTTTTGGTTTTTGAATCAGGACCAAGTAGAAGCTTGAAGTTACAGTGGGCTACCTATCAAGATGCTTCTGACCAAACAAGTTTGTCTAGAATTTGGGGAGGTATTCACCCGCCAATTGATGATATTCCTGGTAGAATCTTAGGCGAAGCAATTGGAAACTCAGCTTTTGAGTTTTCAGAAAACCTTTTTTATGATGATCTTGATGGTGATGGGTATTACAGTTATGAAGATTATAATGATAATGATAGTACAGTACATGGCATTAAACAAGGAGGAGAAAATCAATTAGATTATAGTATATTTCCTAATCCTGTAAATGACATAATGACGCTAAATATGGCATATGAAGGGGTATTGACATTGCATATATTTAATGCGTTTGGAGCACTAGTATTGCGTGAAGAGGTCTTTGTTCAAAACAATAGCGGCTCAATTACCATGAATAAGTTGGCTTCTGGTATTTATATAGCAGTTTTTACAGATGCAAATAACAACAAAATAGCTGGAGTGAAAATCATTAAGAATTAGTTGTTTTTAATCTTACTAGTAGACTTGCGATTTCCTTGTGTAAGTACACGGGTTTGAAAAATTATACCCTGTTTATACATACCCTACTTCACAACTCAGCAACCTCTTTTTTCGCCAAATAAAACTCCTGCATCATATCGTCAATAATTTGAGCAGCGGGTTTTATATTGTGAATGAGCGCAGCAACTTGGCCTATTTCTAGTTCTCCTTCGTCCATATCGCCTTCAAACATGCCGCGTTTGGCACGTGCTCTGCCTAAAAGTGCTTTCAATTGTTCTATCGATGCTCCTTGGGCGTAGGCTTGTTCTACATCATGATAAAATTTGTTTTTGAGTAGGCGTACAGGTGCTAGTTCTTTTAGCGTTAATTGTGTGTCGCCTTCTTTTGCTTCAACTACTTTTTGTTTGAATAATAGGTGTGAAGAAGCTTCCTCACTAGCAACAAACCTGCTGCCTACTTGTACACCGTCAGCACCTAATATCATAGTGGCCAACATAGCCCTACCAGTGGCAATACCGCCAGCAGCGATAACGGGAATTTTTATCTGTTCTCGTACAGCTGGTATAAGGGTAAGGGTTGTAGTTTCATCTCTTCCGTTATGTCCGCCAGCTTCAAAACCTTCGGCGACAATGGCATCAACGCCTGCTTCTTGTGCTTTTAATGCAAATTTTACGCTACTAACAACGTGCACAACGGTGATACCTTTTTTCTTTAATAACGGTGTCCATGTTTTTGGATTTCCTGCCGATGTGAAAACAATTTTTACACCCATTTCAAAAATAACTTCCATCAATCTATCAATATCAGGATAGAGCATGGGGATATTTACGCCAAAAGGCATCTTGGTAGCCTGCTGGCATTTGTAAATATGCTCACGAAGTACCTCAGGGTACATACTACCAGCCCCCAAAATACCAAGCCCGCCAGCATTTGAAACAGCAGATGCTAATCGCCAACCACTTGCCCAAATCATTCCCCCTTGAATGATAGGGTATTGGATATTAAAAAGTGCCGTAATTCTATTTTTCATCACTATTTTTTTATGAGATAACGCCAGATCCTATTAATTCATTATCAACATACCAAGCTACAAACTGCCCTTCTGTTATAGCAGATTGGTTTGCTTCAAAATCTACATAAAGCCCACCGTTTACTTTGTATAGGGTCGCTTTTTCTAATGCTTGACGATACCGTATTCTTGCCATTACAGACATAGTTTCATCGAGTTGTAATGCCATATCTGGGCGTATCCAATGTAATTCTTCATCAGTTACGAATAATGTTTTTCGGTACAAACCTGGGTGATTTTTCCCTTGTCCTGTATAAATAACGTTTGCTACGACATCAGTTTCTATAACAAATAAAGGTTCTTTTGTACCGCCAACATTTAAGCCTTTTCGCTGTCCTTTTGTAAAATAATGTGCGCCCTGATGTTCGCCTACTACCTTACCATCTCCAACTTTGTATACTGGCTTCGACGAAGTATAAGCGAGTTCTTCAGTTTTTGATTTAAAAGTCTCTTTAACCCTATTTAATTGTGGTGCTTCTGTGGGAATTTCTACGATAATTCCTTTTTTGGGTTTTAATTTTTGTTGTAGAAACTCAGGTAGTCGTACTTTTCCAATGAAACAAAGGCCTTGAGAATCTTTTTTATCTGCAGTAATTAAACCTTGCTCCGTAGCAATTTGTCGTACTTCGGGTTTGTTCAATTCCCCAATAGGAAATAATGTTTTTGATAATTGCTCTTGTGATAACTGGCATAAAAAATAGCTTTGATCTTTATTACCATCTGCACCAGATAGCAATTGGTACGTTTTAGTGCCGTCAGTATTGGTTAAAACTCCTTTTCTACAATAATGACCTGTTGCTACATAATCGGCACCTAGTTGAAGTGCTATTTTTAAAAAAACATCGAATTTTATTTCACGATTACAAAGCACATCAGGGTTTGGTGTGCGTCCCATTTCGTATTCTCTAAACATATAGTCTACAATACGTTCTTTGTATTCAACGCTGAGGTCAACTGTTTGAAATGGAATGCCTAGTTTTTCGGCTACAATAAGGGCATCATTACTATCTTCTAACCAAGGGCATTCTTCAGAAATAGTCACCGAATCATCATGCCAATTCTTCATGAAAAGACCAATAACCTCGTATCCTTGTTTTTTTAAAAGATAGGCGGCAACACTTGAATCTACTCCGCCAGACAGGCCAACAACTACTTTTTTCATTTTTTACTATCGATTGATAGTGCAAAAATACAAAATCTAAAGGGAGGGGTAGTGCGCTTTTTAGGTGTAATTGAATAGTGAAGGGTAGCTTAAAATAATTCGTTTTTTAAGTACACTTTACATTTGTAGTCTGTTTGTGATTAATGCCTTGCGAGATTGAAAATAAGATTTTTTAAGGCAATACGGTATGTGATTTACAAATCTTTCTAAAATAAAAAAGCCACACTGTACATGAATAGAAAGAGTGGCTAAAGACATTAATTCAAAAAAAACGTTAGATTCTAATTCCAACAGGAAGCATTTCTTTATACTGTCTGTTTTTTCTTAAAAAACCAGCAATTTGTGGACTGGTTGGAACAACTCTAAGGTTTTTGTCTTGAATGTGGTGTAAAACCGATTTGATAAAATTTTCTTTAAAATCCTGATTTGTTATCTCTTCAGGAATCACTAGTTTTGTTAAGAAGACTTTTCGTTCTTGTGACGAGTATTCAATTTTTGCTAAATGTCCTTCAACGGTCGTTTCAAATTGGCGTAAAAAACTGTTGTCTTTAATTTCTACTTCATTCATATAGTTTGATTTTAAAGTTGGTCCTTAGACAAAAAAGATACGGATTTATAGCGCCGTAATTTTCTATACTTTTACATAGTTAAAAAGCATGGGGGCTTTCTAAGCGAGCCACAAAAGTAATAAAAAAAATAGAAATTTCCTAGTGAAAACCAGTTAAGAACGTTATGGTTGATAGTAAAATTCATGTGTACTTTATGCCAGGTATGGCGGCAAACCCATCCATATTCAAACATATCCATCTTCCCGATGCCAATTTTGAACAGCATTTGTTGGAGTGGTTTGTACCTGATAAAAATATGACTATTGCTGAGTATGCTCGTAAAATGGTCGAAAATATTAATTATGAGAACCCTGTTTTGGTAGGGGTCTCTTTTGGAGGACTGTTAGTACAAGAAATGGCCCGCTATGTGAAAACTAAAAAGGTTATTGTGGTTTCTAGTGTTAAACACGAATCAGAACTACCAAAGAAAATGGTTTTTGCTAAGTATACAAAAATCCATAAATTGCTGCCAACAGGTTTGGTGAATAATGTTGAATTACTAGCTAAATATGCTTTTGGAGAAAAGGTTACAAAACGTTTAGCACTGTACGAAGAGTACCTTTCTGTAAAAGACAAGTATTATTTAGATTGGTCTATTGATCAGATTGTAAATTGGAAACAATCTTTTTGTCCAGAATGTTTAGTGCATATCCATGGGGAAAAGGACACTGTTTTTCCTATAGCCAATATTAAAAATTGTATTCCTGTAAAAAAAGGAACACATACAATGATCATACACAGGGCAAAGTGGTTTAATGCGAACTTGCCTGCAATTATTTTGAAATAATTGAGTTTAATTAAGGTAAACTATTGTACTAATAGGTTACTTTTAGTAATAAACGCGTCGTGACTTTTTGTTAAGAACCAAGAGTAATGACTTTTGTAACCTATTAATGATGTCATTTTTTGTTCATGACATAGCTACTGAGTTCTAAATGATGAAATTAAGGCGTAAAGTGTATAATTGCAGGGAAAAGAAGGAGTTAAGATGAGTGGAATAAAAAAAGCAAATAAAATGAAGTTTTTAAAGAATGTTTTAATGGTATTAGGTGTTTTTTTTGTTATCAGCACTTTAATTTTTGCGGTGAGCGGTACTCAGTCTGTAGCTGATGTTGCAGAATATGAGGTAGCCGAAAGAGTTGAAGTAGAAAAAAATGTCTCTGAAGGCTATCAAATTTCTGCGATAGCTATTCCTGAGGATTTAAATTTTGCTGGTGAAGTTGTTCCTCAAAACGATCCTGAGGTGATGGAGCGTATTGATCGTGAATTTTTGGTTAACACCTATTGGCAGTCTAATGCGTTGTTATTGATGAAACGGGCACATAAATATTTTCCTGTTATAGAGCCTATTTTGGCTAAAAATGGTATTCCTGATGATTTTAAATATTTGGCGGTGGCTGAAAGTGGCCTTGATAATGTGGTTTCTAGAGCAGGAGCGACGGGGTTTTGGCAAATAATGAAAGCCACAGGTAGGCAATATGGCCTTGAGATTAATTCAAATGTAGATGAGCGATATAATCTGGAAAAATCAACCGAGGTTGCTTGCAAGTACTTGAACAAATACAAAAAGAAATATGGCAATTGGACGCTTGCCGCAGCGTCGTATAATGCGGGTACTGGGTCAATAGATAGATATTTAGGCATACAGAAGGTTAATGACTACTATGACCTGCTATTGGGGCAAGAAACAGGACGCTACGTGTTCAGAATTATGGCGATTAAAGAAATTTTGAGTCATCCTGAAAAATATGGTTTCAAAGTAGAAAAAGATGACCTTTACGATGCGGTGCCCACTTTTAAAGTAGAAGTAGATACTCCCGTAACAAATTTTGCCGATTTTGCGCAGCAATATGAAATTAACTATAAAATATTAAAGCGCCATAACCCATGGTTACGTGAAGCACACTTAAACAATCAATCACGTAAAAAATACATTATAGAAATTCCGAATAAGGGTTTTTATCGAGAAACAAAATAGCGATTGTAACTTTTTAGTATTAGTTTGAGGTCAAACCTATGGCTATTGACATTTTTTGCTGCAACGCATAGTTTTTAATTTAAAAAGAAGAAAGGTTAGCGAGAAGAGCGCTAAGAAATAAGCGTTTGGAAACAATACCATACATAAAATGTAGCTGAGATGGTTGTGCTATATCCCTACTTGATTTTTGTACTACCTTATCATTAAAAACATCAATAAATGTGGCTTTAAACGACATTTAAAAGCAAAAAAAAGCAATTTTTAAAATTGCTTTTTTTTGTCTATTATATTTTTTTCATTTGCTGTTGCATCATTTTTATTTGATCGGTCAGCATATTGTTTTTGTCTAGTTTTTTAGCTTCCTGCAATAGGGTAGTAGCTTCTCTTTTACGACGTTTTTGCATTGCTATGCCTGCAAGGCTAAGCTTTGCCATTGCAATATCATAGTCCATTGTAAGACCCAATTTGAGGGCTTTTTTGAAATACTTCTCTGCTTGCGTTAGATTTGTTTGAGAAAATATAATGCCGTGTAAGTAATTGTAATAACCTTGTTGTTTTACGGTAAGCGCAGTTTCAGGGTTATTGATTTTATTTAGCCATTTTTGTGTGCCAATCATATCTTGCTTACGCATACGTAGAAATGCTAGCAAAATCATTTCGTTGCGGTAATATAAGAATATAAATATTGACGAAAGTAGTAACAGGAATATGCCATTGCCTATTTCTCCTTCAATAAATTGATAAATGGCGAAGGCAATTATTAAACCCGCTATAATTAGTTTGAAAATTTTATTAAACATAGGTGTTAGTTAATTAATTTGTAGGTTATTTTTGAGCTTATTCTTGTAGGTATTTGTTGTTCTCCCAACTGTGCAATTGTTGATGTACCTTGTGTTTCACCGGCAACAATCATTTCTAAAATAAAACCAGTTGTTACATCGGTTTGTATTTCTGTAGTTTGAACTCCTGATAGGTTCATTTTTGTTCCTGAATCTATTGAGCTTAATTCTACATCGGCCTTTCCATTGATGGTAGCTTTATCTTTGGTTAAACTCGTTAGCGTCCATGTATTTTTAGCATTTAGTTTACCAGAATATTCATTTTGCCAAGTATCTCCTGTATCCACAAAACGATCACTATATATAAACGTCAATTGCTTGTAACTTTCAGATAATGCTTTTGAGCCAAATTCCTTTTCCAAACCTTTTTTTAACAGATTTCTAGAAAACTCATCTTCTATACCCGAAGCATTAGCCATTTTTATAACAAGACTATCACCTCCATTAACTTCAAGAATATCACCTGTTTTGGTTAAAATAAGATGCACTGGGGTATTTAGTAAGCTATTAAATATTTGAGACTGTACATCTCCTTCAATAATTTCGTTGGCTTTGACATTTAGTAATTCGCCTTGAATATTAGATACCATTAAAAGATTCAAATCTTTAAATGTAAGGTCAATTGCGTAGGTGTCTTCATTTTCGTCAATAACTTTAAACTCCAATACACCGTTCATGTTATTTGTTAGTTCATGAATCGCGCCGTCCATTTCTTGGATAATCGTTTGCTCTGCATTTTGTTGCACTACAAAAACATCTCCTTTTTCAAGCGTATACTCCAATGTAGCTTGTGCTAGTGTTGCAGTAAAGAAAAATAATGTAAGTATGGTAATCAAATATTTCATTGTTTGTATTTTCATCTAAAGGATTGTCATTCAAATAAAGGCTCAATTTGGTAAAGGAAGCCTTTTTTTAATGCCTTTAGCGATTGCATTAAGGATAATTTTTTTGTTTTAAAAATAGACTGCGGCAAAAGTAATAAAAACCTGTTGTTGCGAGACGGGCAATGCACAAAAAAATAATACTAATTTGTTGAAGGCGGTATGTTTGAGGTTGTATTGTTAAATAATGACAACAATGTGACCACTTGTAATGATAAAAAGGGGCACAGTCTGGTATTTTTTGCATAAAAATAGAAGACAAAGCGGCTTTATTTAAAAAATACTGATAGTTTTGTAGTGGCTTTAAGCTATATAAACCAAGGTTTTTTTGAAAGAATATTTTTTTTTTAAAATTGTATTTGGCAAAGCAAAAACTCTTTGTATATTTGCGCCCAGTTTTGCAGGTAGTTCTGTTTAACATTACAATCTAGAAAAGGAATTAACAATGCCAGGTCAAAAGAGAACATTTCAGCCATCAAAAAGAAAGAGAAGAAATAAGCACGGTTTTAGAGAACGTATGGCTTCCGTAAACGGAAGAAAAGTTCTTGCTAGAAGAAGAGCTAAAGGAAGAAAAAAATTAACCGTTTCTTCTGAGCAAAGACATAAAAAATAAATGATTGCATATTTTTAAAATATTAAAGGTGTTACTTTTTTGAAAGTAGCACCTTTTTTTTATGCCATATCCATATATAACACTATATTTTACAACAGTTAACGTACATTTTTAGAGCATGCCGAAAAAAGAAAATTTAAAGTCCGTTTTGATTATTGGTTCAGGTCCTATTGTTATAGGGCAAGCCTGTGAGTTTGATTATGCAGGTACGCAATCTTTGCGTTCGTTGCGCGAAGATGGCATTGAAACCATATTAATTAATAGCAATCCGGCAACGATTATGACCGACCCATCTATGGCCGATCATGTATATTTAAAGCCATTGACTACAAAGTCAATTATTGAAATTTTAAAAGAACACCCACAAATTGATGCGGTATTACCAACCATGGGTGGTCAAACAGCTTTAAATTTATGTATTGAAGCCGATGAGAAGGGTATATGGAAAGATTTTGATGTAGAATTAATCGGCGTAGACATTGATGCTATAAATATAACAGAAGATCGAGAGCAATTTCGTGAATTGATGTTAAAAATAGGTGTTGGCATGGCACCGCAAGCTACCGCAACTTCTTTTTTAAAGGGAAAAGAAATTGCACAAGAATTTGGTTTTCCGCTGGTTATACGTGCTTCCTATACTTTAGGTGGCGCAGGAGCATCAATCGTGTATAAGCCCGAAGATTTTGACGAACTTTTAAGTCGCGGATTGGAAATATCACCGATTCATGAGGTGATGATTGATAAGGCCTTGATGGGTTGGAAAGAATACGAGCTAGAATTGCTACGTGATAAAAACGACAATGTTGTTATTATTTGTACTATAGAAAATATGGATCCGATGGGGATTCATACTGGAGACTCTATAACTGTTGCACCTGCGATGACTTTATCTGATAAGACGTTTCAGAAAATGCGTGATATGGCAATAAAAATGATGCGTAGTATTGGTGATTTTGCTGGTGGGTGCAACGTGCAGTTTGCTGTTAGTCCTGATGAGCATGAAGAAATTATTGCTATTGAAATTAACCCAAGAGTATCACGTTCTTCAGCTTTAGCATCAAAAGCAACGGGTTATCCAATTGCCAAAGTGGCAACCAAATTAGCTATTGGATATCACTTGGATGAGTTAGAAAATCAAATTACCAAATCGACATCGGCTTTATTTGAGCCTACTTTAGATTATGTTATTGTAAAAATCCCGCGATGGAATTTTGACAAATTTGAAGGGTCTGACCGTACTCTAGGTCTGCAAATGAAATCTGTAGGTGAGGTAATGGGTATTGGACGATCGTTTCAAGAAGCACTTCATAAAGCAACGCAATCCCTTGAAATAAAAAGAAATGGACTCGGTGCCGATGGAAAAGGCTATAAAAATTATGACGAAATTATAAGTAAGCTTACCATCCCTAGTTGGGATCGTGTTTTTGTAATTTACGATGCGATACAAATGGGTATTCCGCTGAGTAGAATACATGAGATTACCAAAATTGATATGTGGTTTTTAAAGCAGTACGAAGACCTTTATCAACTAGAGAAGGAGATATCAAAATACACCATTGCTAGCCTTTCAAAGGAATTGTTGCTGGAGGCAAAACAAAAAGGATTTGCAGACCGCCAAATTGCGCATATGTTAGATTGTTACGAAAGTGAGGTTTACAATAAGCGTACTGAAATGAATATCAATCGTGTTTATAAATTGGTAGATACATGTGCTGCTGAGTTTAAGGCGATGACACCATATTACTATTCAACCTTTGAGGCTGAAATAGAGACCAAAGATGGCAAACGCTATGTGGCTAATGACAGTATAGTTACGGGTAAAAAGAAAATCGTTGTTCTTGGATCAGGACCCAATAGAATAGGGCAGGGTATAGAGTTTGATTACTGCTGTGTGCATGGTGTACTTGCTGCTGCAGAATGTGACTATGAAACCATTATGATTAACTGTAATCCAGAGACGGTTTCTACAGATTTTGATACGGCTGATAAACTCTATTTTGAACCTGTTTTTTGGGAGCATATTTATGATATTATTCGCCATGAAAAACCAGAAGGTGTAATTGTTCAGTTGGGTGGTCAAACGGCCTTGAAACTGGCAGAAAAATTATCAAAATACGGTATAAAAATAATCGGCACTAGCTTTGAAGCCCTTGATTTAGCAGAAGATAGAGGTAGTTTCTCAGAAATGCTAAAAGAAAATAATATTCCTTTTCCAAGGTTTGGCGTTGCCGAAACAGCTGATGAGGCGTTAACACTTGCTGATCAATTAGATTTTCCATTATTGGTACGCCCATCATATGTATTGGGTGGTCAAGGCATGAAAATCGTTATCAATAAGGAAGAGTTAGAAGAACATGTGGTTGATTTGCTACGAAAAATTCCAAATAATAAATTATTACTTGATCATTATTTAGATGGCGCTATTGAAGCCGAAGCAGATGCTATTTGCGATGGTGAAGATGTTTATATCATTGGTATTATGGAGCATATTGAGCCCTGTGGTATTCATTCAGGAGATTCAAATGCAACACTACCTCCTTTTAATTTAGGAGAGTTTGTAATGCAGCAAATAAAAGATCATACTAAAAAAATTGCCTTAGCACTAAACACCGTTGGCTTGATTAATATTCAGTTCGCTATAAAAGATGATAAGGTATATATAATTGAGGCAAACCCAAGGGCGTCAAGAACGGTACCTTTTATTGCAAAGGCGTATAAAGAACCCTACGTGAATTATGCAACCAAAGTAATGTTGGGTGAAAAGAAGGTAAAAGACTTTGATTTTAAACCTGAATTAGAAGGTTTTGCTATAAAACAACCTGTTTTCTCTTTCAATAAATTTCCTAATGTGAATAAGAACTTAGGACCAGAAATGAAGAGTACAGGTGAAAGTATCCTGTTTATTGATAGCCTGAAAGATGATGACTTTTACAATTTATACGCTAGGCGTAAGATGTATTTGTCCAAATAGATTGAAGATCATACTTAAATTAAAACACCAAATTCAAAATGTTTCGCATTGAATTTGGTGTTTTTTTTGTTTTTAATTAAACCACACCGCATAGCGTTTTCGTCTTAACGCTAAGGCCAAATTTTTTTCCATTTCTAGTGCTTCGGCTCGCGTTTTTAGCGGTGCAATATGCTGGTAGAGACTTGACCGTAAGTACATACCATATTTTTCAACGATATTGGCCGATAATTTGTGGCCTTTTTTATTGATATAGCCCGTTTTGTGCTGTTTGAAACGTTCTTGAGGAGTTTTACTTGTCATACCTACATACAAGCACTGCAAAACCCCATTGAACTAAGGGTTAGCTTCTCTAAATCTCCTATTTTCAGTATACACCTTTTTTGATAGTTCAATTACATAAACATGGTATTCAATTTTTGGCATAACACTACATCTTTTAACGAAAATATATGAATACAAATAGCCTTAAAAATCAAGCTCAAGGTACGTTATCAACCCCATTATGAAGGGCTGTAAGTGTCATAATCGACTTTACAACAGTACTTGATTATGACTACTATACATCATTATTAACTTTCCCACTCGGTATGAAAAATACCTTCACGGTCTAGGCGTTCATAGGTGTGCGAACCAAAATAATCACGTTGTGCTTGAATAAGGTTCAGCGGCAGTCTGCTAGAGGTATAAGCATCAAAATATGTTAATGAATTTGAAAGACCGGGCACAGGGATACCATTTTTAGCGGCATAAGCCACTAGCGCTCTAGCAGCGCCTACTGTACTTTGTATTTTTTCAATAAATGAAGGTGAAAGCAATAGGTTTGGTAGTGTACTATCAGCATTAAAAGCTTCGGTAATGTCGGCTAATAAACCTGCACGAATAATACATCCTGCACGCCATATTTTTGCGATAACAGCCATATTTAAGTCATAACCATATTCTTTTGAAGCATCTGCTAATTGGTGTAGCCCTTGTGCATAGGTTATTATAAAAGAAAAATAAAGTGCTTCTTCAGCTAATTTTTCCAGTTGGGCTTTGGGCATCAATGTTACAGTAGGGCGGCTATATAATTTATCTGCTGCTATACGTTCTTCTTTTAAGGCTGATATTTCGCGCATGCTTACGGCGATATCAATGGAAGGCACAGGAATACCCAAATCCATAGCGTTTTGGCTAGTCCACTTTCCAGTACCTTTTTGCTTGGCTTTATCCAAGATTTTATCTACCAATTTACCATCACCCAAAGTATCATTTTGTTCAAATATTTCGGAGGTGATTTGTACTAGAAATGATTGTAATCTGCCATTGTTCCATTGGGTATAAGTTTTATGTAACTCATCATTAGTGAAATCTCCTCCCTTTTTTAGCAGGTCGTAAATTTCTGAGGTTAATTGCATAAGACCGTATTCAATGCCATTGTGTACCATTTTCACATAGTTACCAGCCGATTTAGGACCTAAATAAGCAACACAAGGCTCTCCCTTATATTTAGCAGCAACGGCTTCAAAAATAGGTTTTACATGTAGGTAGGCTTCTTTATTTCCACCTGGCATAATACTGGGGCCTAAACGCGCACCTTTGGCGCCTCCTGAGACTCCTGATCCAAAAAAGTGTATCCCTTTTTCAGCTAAATAGGCTTCGCGACGATCGGTATCAGTAAAAAATGAATTTCCGCCGTCAATAATAATATCATTGGGGTCTAATAAAGGTAATAATCCCTCAATAACGATATCTACAATTTTTCCTGCCGGAACTAAAAGCATGATTTTCCGTGGCGTAGAAAGTGCTTCAACAAAAGTCTTTACCTCGGTAGAAGCATCTACTCTTTGAGTGTTGCCTCCTTCTTTTCGCAGCGCATCTACCTTTTCTGTATCCAAGTCATGGCCAAATGCCGTAAAATTGTTGTCTGCTACATTGAGTATAAAATTACGTCCCATGACGCCTAATCCTACTAATCCGAAATCGTATGTGCCTTTCATTTGTTACTTTTAGCGATTATTATTTTTATCTGTATCTCGATAGGTTCAAAAATAAATGAAATATTTAGTTTTGCCTGCATTCTGGCTTGGAAACTCAAACAGGATGTCTATATTTAAAAAATGAATTTGTAAGAAAATATGAATAAGACAGAAAATCAAATGCTCATTATTTTTGGAGCTTCAGGAGATTTAACGGCTAGAAAGTTGATTCCTGGGCTTTTTAACCTCTTTAAAGGAAATCACCTTCCTGAAAACTTTGTGGTGTTGGGGGTAAGTCGGAGCGATTTGTCTGATGCTGATTTTAGAAAAAAAGTGATTCTTGAAAGTAAATTTTTAAATAAAGAGGATCAACAAAAAATAGAGCAGTTTGCAAATGCCATTTTTTATCAAGATTTAGGAGAAACGTACGATACCAATTACACCCAGTTAAATCATAGAATAGGGGACCTGAATAGAAAATTTAAAACAGCTAATAATTATATTTTCTATTTGTCTACACCACCAAGTCTTTTTGAAGCTATTGCAAAGAACTTATCTGATCAAGGTTTGAATACCGAAACTGAAGGGTGGAAACGTTTAATTGTAGAAAAACCTTTTGGTTATGATTTAAAAACTGCCAAATTGCTCAATAAGGGTATACAGCAATATTTTAAGGAAACGCAGATATACCGTATTGATCATTACCTAGGAAAAGAAACCGTACAAAATTTATTGGTTACCCGTTTTGCGAATAGTATTTTTGAACCTTTATGGAACAGAAACTATATAGATCACGTTGAAATTACCAATGCAGAAAGTGAAGGAGTAGGCTCTAGAGGGGGCTATTATGATGGTTCGGGAGCGTTACGTGATATGTTTCAAAATCATCTCTTACAAATTGTTTCACTTATTGTAATGGAACCCCCAATAGGTGCTAATGCTGAGGAAATACGAAATGAAAAGGTGAAAGCACTACGTTCTTTACGAATCATGCGTGATGCCAAAACCCTTCATGAACATACGATACGAGCACAATATATGAGTTCTCAAATTGACGGTGCTGAGATAAAGGGGTACAGAGAAGAAGATGGAGTAGACCCTAATTCTACTACTGAAACCTACGCCGCTATAAAGTTTTTTGTTGATAATTGGCGTTGGAAAGACGTCCCTTTTTATGTGCGTACGGCCAAAAGGATGCCTACCAAAGTTACTGAAGTTGTGATTCATTTTAAATCACCGCACCATCAAATTTTTCAAGATTCAGGGATGTTTAATAAAGACAATAAGCTCATTATTCGTATTCAACCTGATGAGGGAATTTTAGTGAAATTTGGTGTGAAAGTACCTGGGCAAGGCTTTAAAGTAGAGCGAGCCAACCTCGATTTTTATTATTCTAGCCTTTCAGAAACCAATGTAATGCAAGCATACGAGCGTTTGCTTTTAGATGCCATGCAGGGCGATGCTACCTTATATGCTAGAGCCGATGAAGTGGAGGCTGCATGGGAGTTTGTTGATCCTATTTTAGACTATTGGAAAAATGGTAAGGATGTTAGAGTATATGGATATTCGGCAGGAATGTGGGGACCTAAAAATGCTGATGATTTAATTGATGGTTTTGGTATGTGGCGTAATCCCACAGAGAATTTGGCCGATGCACAAGAGTTTTGTGTAATTTGTTAGCATAGTGAATACAGTTAAATCAGTTAGTTTTAGCTGATCAAGAATACGGTAGAAAATAGATAGAAGATGACTTTGAAAGAATATAAATCAAAACAAGAACTAGCGCTTGATTTTTCAAGCTATTTAGCCAAAATGATTGCAACAAAAGATACGTTCCATATTGCATTATCTGGCGGAAGTACACCTAAAGTAATTTTTGATGTATTGGCAGCGAATTTTCAAACAAAGATTGATTGGAGTAGGGTACACTTGTACTGGGGTGACGAGCGTTGTGTGCCCCCTTCTGATGATGATAGTAACTACAAAATGACGGTTAGCCATTTGATTGCTAAAATTGACATTCCTCAAGAGAATATTCACCGTATTAAAGGGGAGAATGAACCTTCCTATGAAGCAGAAAGATATGCAGCGGTGTTAGATGGGCATTTACCTAAAGTAGCGGGTGTTCCGCAATTTGATTTGGTGATTTTAGGTTTGGGTGATGATGGTCATACGGCTTCTATTTTTCCACATGAAATTGAATTATGGCACTCTAAAAAGTATTGCGAAGTGGCAAATCATCCAGTTTCAGGACAAAAGCGTGTTTCTATTACAGGACAAATTATTAATCAAGCTGCTACCGTAGCTTTTTTGGTTACGGGAGAAAATAAAGCCGATAAAGTGGAAGAAATTATACAAAAGAAAGGGGATTTTGAAAAATATCCCGCTCATCTTGTAGCACCACATTTTGGAAAATTATTATGGTTTTTAGATGCTGATGCCGCAGCAAAAATTACGTCAACGCAATTTTAATATTCTCGGTAGCTAAAGCGTTTATATACGATTCGGCATTAAAATTGTTTTCATCAAATTGCGTGTCTCTTTTAAAGGCAGCTTCTTTTCTAAATTTGCTACGTGCAAATCGCCGTATGCCTTGATGGTCTTGTACCAATAGGCCGGGTACTGGAACATTTTTGCCATTTTCATCTTTGGCTACCATGGTAAAGTAGGAAGAATTGCAGTGCCGTTTTGTACCTGTAGTAATATTTTGCGATTCTACACGAACGCCCACTACCATTGAAGTTTTTCCAGTATAATTTATTGCAGCTTTTAAGGTGAGTAATTCACCTACCTCTACAGGGTGTAAAAAATCGACCCTATTTACGGATGCCGTAACACAATATTTCTGCGAATGTTTGGAGGCACAGGCAAAAGCAATTTGATCCATTAAACTAAGAATATGACCCCCATGAATTTTGCCCCCAAAATTGGAATGGGAAGGAAGCATAAGCTCGGTTATTGATAGTCGTGATTCGCGTGCTGTTTTATACGTTTTCATACTTAATTCCTGCTATGTGGTGATTGTTCTTTAGTAACCTTGGTGATAAAATACTTAGAGTCACCAAGCCAGAAAAAAGTAGCATATCTTTCTATATAGTCTAGTTTTACAAACTGACCCTGATATTCTTTAAGTTTGGCAATGACATCTTTATCCTTGTCTAAAACCGAAAAGGTGAATATCTGAGCACCTGAAATACCCTGACTTATTTCGCCTTCCCATGTTTTTACTATAAAACCCTTGTGGCTAATTTTTATCAATTCTCCTGATCGTGTGCCCTCGCTATACGTTACAAAGTATATAAAGGCGTAGTACAGTACTAAAATGGCAGTGATGCCAAAAATGCCAATTCCTAATATTTTTTTCATGCTTATTTTTTTCTTTCCTATTATAAATTAGGGCTTTTTTTGTTCTAATTCAGATTTTTGTAGTCATCTTCTTGCGCCCTTTTTAATAAGGGTTCTGGGATAGATTTTTTTGCTTTTGCTCCCATTATTTTCAATTTTTCAATGCTAGTGACAATATTGCCACGCCCTTCTACTAGTTTGTTCATAGCGCCTCTGTATTCATTTTTGGCATCGTCCATCTTTTTGCCAACTTTCATTAAATCACCAACAAAACCTTCAAACTTGTCGTAAAGCGCACCTGCCTGTCTTGCTATTTCTATGGCATTGCGTTGTTGCTTTTCGTTATTCCACATACTGTCTATGGTACGTAAAGTGGCCAATAGGGTAGAAGGAGTAACAATCACAATATTTTTCTCAAAAGCCCTGTTGTACAATGAACTTTCATGATTTATAGCAATGGCAAAAGCAGGTTCAATAGGTACAAAAAGTAATACAAAATCAGGACTTTCCATAGCGTATAAATCCTCGTATTTCTTTGCAGATAATTGATCTACATGCCTGCGTAGCGAACTGATATGGTCTTTCAAATATTTTGATTGCTGTTCATCATCCTCAGCATTTACAAAACGTTCATAATCGGTTAGTGAAACCTTAGAATCTACAACCATTTTTTTGCCATCAGGCAAATTGATAATTACATCGGGTAATACCCTGGAGCCGTCTTCAAGTGTAAAGCTTTGTTGCACAACGTATTCTCTGTCTTTTTCTAAGCCTGATTTTTCTAAAACACGTTCCAAAACCAGCTCCCCCCAATTACCTTGCATTTTGCTATCACCTTTCAGTGCTTTAGTCAGGTTTTCTGCCTCTTGGGTTATTTTAAGATTTTGTGTTTGTAGGTGTATGAGCTGCTCTTTTAATGCCGAGTGAATACTAATATTCTCTTTCTGACTTTCTTCTACCTTCTTTTCAAAATGTTGAATTTTTTCATTTAGCGGGGTAAGAATATCTTTGATATTTTTTTCATTACGTGCGGTGAATTTCAAACTTTTTTCTTCAAGAATTTTATTGGCTAGGTTTTCAAATTCTTTGGTAAATTTTTCCTGTAGTTTTTCAACTTCTTGCTTTTGCTCACTATTTTTTAGCTGCATATTTTCAATATCAGCTTCATTTCGGGCAATTTGATTGCTTAATTGTTCTTTTTCTGCCTGTAAATGCATTTTGTGTTCGTCGCTATCACGTAGTCGCTGTTCTAAAATTGCAATATTGTTTTGTAATTGCTCTTGTCGTTCTTCTAAAGCACTTTGGCTTGATTTTGTTTTTAAATTTTGGATGTAGCTACCTAAAAAATAGCCTATTGCTAAGCAAATTAGACCTATTAAAAGATATATAAGATATGCGTTCATAATAGATGAATAGTGTTCGGGGTAAAGATACAAGATTGCTGTTGAAGTGCAATTAGCAGAGGTACTTGTTTTTGAGATGGTCTATAGCGTAAAGTTTGAAACCTATAGTGAAAGAATCAATCATGAATTTGAAGATAAACTAATAAATAGACGTAGAGAGTGCTACTGTTTTGTTGATTTTAATTTTATCAAGGAAACGAATAGTTTTTTAAGATGGTGCAGATTTGCGTTACTGAAGGAAGGTCAAACAGTACTATGTACATAGTATAAAACCCTAATTATGTAGCAAACCTCATGACGAAGTTTCGCTACATAATTAGGGTTTGAATAAGCGAGCTTAATATGTATGATGCAAGAATATCAGAGCATATTTAAGCTTGATGCTTTTAGTTTACTTTTTTTGATAAGTACTAGCAAAGGTTACACCCCCATCGTTTTCGCTGATTGAAAATGTATCGTTTGTAAATACAATTGCTCCCTCACTTACAGTACCATCATTCCAAGTAAAGCGGTAAACACCATCACCAAGATTTTCCCATCTTCCGGGAGTGTTATCCGATAATTCGCACTCTTCATTGAAAAATGAATAGCTTATAGATTCATAAGTACCATCGGCATTAACTGTGACTGTTGATCTTTTCTCGCAATCAGTCATTTCGTCTTGGGTTGTTTGTTCATTTGCAGTTGTTGATGATGCGATTAAACCCCAAGAGCCAATAAAAGGGTCTTGGCCACCATTGTCATCATCTTTGCTACAAGAGGTTAAAAGAGAGCCAATACATAAGAAGGTTAATAGTAGTACTTTTTTCATAATTTAATAATATAGTTATCGTAATGCCTACTTCTGTTTTGTGTCGTTTTTCGGCTTGTTCAGACGGTTTTCTTTTTGTTAGTGTTGCTAAATTATTTCTTAGGTCTAGGTGAAGCTTAGGATAGCAAGGATGTTTTAAGTCATTGTTATAGCTTTTTATTAAATATTTGTAAGAAATTACTTACTTGATATTTATGATAACGACTTTCACTAATAAAAATTGTTTATTTAGGTGAAGAATGTAGTTGCGTATGGGTTTTGTTCAAAAAACCCATACGATGTGACCGTAAGTGGAGTTATAGCTATAAAAACATAAAGGCTACTTGAGTGCTTTTTGAGACGTAAAATATAGGGTAATGCATTGCACAATTATGTGCTAGCTCAATTTTGGATACTAGTTTTTTATTCTAAAAGTACCCGTACTAGCATCAAAAGCAAGCGTATCAGCAGGAAAAAGATGGTCAAAAGCATGTTGTTTTATGAGTTGATCAGGCTGACCGTAGGTATTGTTTTTACCATCGAGTAAAAGCATTGTATCGCAAATTTGCAGCACCATTTCAATTTCGTGGCTGGTAAACAATATAGAGGTGTTGGTTTCGGTAGCAATGGTTTTTAAGAGTTTTAAAATTTTCACCTTATGATAAAGGTCAAGATGCGTAGTGGGTTCATCTAGCAGCATAAGCGGTGTGTCTTGTGCTAATGCCCTGGCAATCATTACACGTTGCATTTGTCCGTCACTTAATTGATAACATTTTTTGTATTTCAAATCACTGAGTTCAAGCCTTTGTATTACCGCTGCAACTTTTTGGGTATCGGTTTTAGATAAGGTGCCAATCCAATTGGTGTAGGGTTGCCTCCCCAGTGCTACTATTTCCATTACCGTCAAGTTTTTCGAGGCAATGGTATCAGTTAAAACAATACTTACTGTAGCGGCTAAGGTCTTTGCATTGAGTGTTTCTAGCGCTTTTCCTTGTATTTGAATACTACCTGATAATTGTGGTTGTATTTGGGCTACCGTTCTTAATAGCGTAGATTTTCCAATACCATTTACGCCTACAATACCCATAAGTTTTCCCTGCTTGACATTAAAATTGAGCTTGCTTACAACTGGGGTATTTTTATAGCCTATAGCCAAGTCTTTTACAGAAAGTGCGGTATGATTGGCGGGTATTATCAAAATAACATTCTTTTTCTACGTACTAATAACCAAATGACCACGGGTGCGCCAATAATACTGGTTATGGCATTAATAGGGAGTACATTGGCAGATTGCGGTAATTGCGCTACGGTATCACAAAGTAACATTAAAATAGCGCCACAAACTAAAACTGCTGGAATTAAAATTTTATGGTCTGTAGTATCAAAAATTTGACGTGTTAAATGCGGAACTGCAAGTCCAATAAAGGCAATAGGTCCTGCGAAAGCTGTGATACTGCCAGCCAATAATCCTGTAGCTATAATAACGAAATACCGTAATTTTTTTAAGTTAACACCAAGGCTTTTAGCGTAATTTTCTCCCAGTAGCAACGCATTTAAACCTTTGATTGATACAATACTCAATAGTATCCCTAAGCAACATATACCGGCTAGAATAATCAGCTGCCCACCAGATAAATTGCCCAAACTACCAAAAGACCAATAGATGTATTGCTTCAATTTTTCAGCGGTAGTAAAATAAGATAATACACTAACAACGGCGGCTGTAATGCTGCCAAACATCAATCCTATGATGAGTAGCGTCATAGTATCTTTTACTTTTATAGCAACACTCATAACGATTAGTAACACTCCAAAACTACCCATACTGGCAGCAATTGCCATTGACATATGGTGCGCAAATTGATACATAGCAAAACCAGAAAATACCGATGTTCCCATAATGAAGATTGCCGCACCTAAACTGGCACCCGAACTAATACCTAAAACAAAAGGACCTGCTAAGGGGTTGCGAAATAGTGTTTGCATTAATAGGCCACTAAGAGCGAGTCCGCTACCAACAAGAATCGCTGTAAGTGCTTTTGGTATGCGGTAATTCCATAAAATGTACTGCCATGAGGTATTTGTCATTTCGCCACCAAAAAAAGAATTGAAGGTATCAGAAAAAGGAATAGCTACCGACCCCAGACTAATGCTTAAAAAGAAGCAAATAAATAATGCCACAAGCAAGAAAACAAAAGCAATTTGGTATGTAGATTGTTTTTTCAAGTTATTTTAGGGGCTTAAAAAAGAACGGTTTGTGGTTAGGCAATAGCGTTGGATGTAAAATATGAATAAGGTCTTTTAATACCAAATCTGGGCGTTGTGGGGCGAGTTCATAATAGAGTAATCCACCAGTTGCTCCTTTGGTGTTTGCAAAGGTGAAGATATTTTTGTTTTTAAAGGCATCAAACTGCTCATAATGTTTACTGGCATCAGCAAGTGCTTTGTAGGTGGTGAATTGGGCAGGACCTATCCAAAAATCAGCATCTTTTCCTTTGTCTAAAACGGTTTCCCAGCTTAGTGATAGACTACCCGTCTCTGTCGTGTTTTTCCATAAATATGTTGCGTGGGCATCTGCTATAAACTGTGCAGCCCAGCTTTTTCCGCTGGGTAAATACCACACATCTTTATACATTGCTCCTGATACTACAGTAGGGGAGGTCTCCGCCATTTGCGCCAAGGCTTTTGCTTTTTCGTATTCGGTTTTTATGGTTGTAAAAATTTCATTCGCCAAGGTTTCTTTTTCAAAAAAAGGAGCGAAAAATTTGATCCATTCTGCCTTTCCTAATGGGGTTGCTTCTGTCCAATCGCCATTATAGACTACGGGTATATTTGACTGTTGTAAGGTTTCATAGGCTTTGTTTTGATTGCTGATACTAAAGCCAACAATAACTTCTGGCTGCAATGCAATGGTCATTTCGGTGTTTAAAACTTCATTACTGCCTAGTTCTACAATGGCTTTCGAATCAATTAATTTTCTTGTTTTTTTTGAAGAAACATAGGCGGTACCCGGGAAGCCAACGATTTTATTTTCAACGCCTAAAGCTTCTAAAGCAGGTATGTGGGTGGTTGAAGTAATTACCATGCGCTCAACAGGAATAGGTATCACGGCGTCATAATCAACTTCGTTTATAACCGTTGATTTAAGATGCTTAGGAACCAATGCATAGGTGAATGCTGTTTTGGCATCAGGCCAAGGAGAATTAATTTTGATGAGGGTGATGCCTGTGTCTAGTTTCTCTATGCTAAACCCTGTGGCATCTGAAACAACTACTGTTTTGTCCGCTTTATGCTGGGTTTGTAGCGGCGTGCTTTTTTCTTTACAATTGGTAAAAACCAGTATGACGAGAAGAAAAATGATGTTTTTCAAGGTGATTTTCTTTTTGATATTCAAAAGTAGTATTATTTAATCTTTGGAAGTAAAGATTAAACAAATTGTTTATTTTCGCAGCGAATTTTGGTTTTTATTCTTTTTTATAAGGATGAAATTAAAAGGGAATCTGGTGCAAAACCAGAACTGTTCCCGCAACTGTAAGCTTTGTCTACTTTTTGTAGATGGCTGCCATTTTCTTCAAATACCACTGTTTTTTATAAATGGGAAGGTCGATGGTAGTACGCAAGTCAGGATACCTGCCAAATTCAAACAAATAAGTATAAACTTTCGGGATAAAGGTTTAGATATAGGTATACACCTGCTATTCGCTCGAACAAGAGATTAACAAATGAACAACAATTTTAAGGGCTTTTGCATGGCCTCAATGGTATGCACAAGTATGTTTGCACAGTCATTAGACACGACTAGAAATTTGCAAGAAAAGGACACAATGCGTTTACAAGAATTAGACGAAGTTGTGGTAAGTGATTCTCGTTTTCGTATAAAACGAGAAAATTCTGGTAAAACAGTTATTAAAATTTCCGCAGAAGAATTGGAAAGAAACCAAGGAAAAAGTATTGCTGAAATCATCAATACAAAAAGTGGCATTGAAATAGCTGGCAGTAGAGGGCAACAGGGTAGTGTTTTAGGTGTTTATAGTAGAGGCGGTCGTGGTAGGCAGGTATTGATTCTTATTGATGGTGTGCGTGTATCTGATCCTAGTTCTTCTTCTTCAGAATATGATCTACGACTATTGTCAACAGCTCAAGTAGCTTCTATAGAAATAATTAAAGGTGCGGCAAGTACGCTTTATGGCACCAATGCTGCTACTGCCGTAATCAATATTACCACCAAAAAGGCATCACAAGAGAAAATTGCTTTAAGTGTTCAATCTAGTATAGGAACAAATCAAACTGCAGCTGATCAAAATTTTAATGGTTCTGATTTTTCGAATAGTGCTCAAGTAAATGGAACCTTTAAAAAGTTTTCATATCTAGCTGCATTTGCACACCAGTACACCGATGGGATGTCGGCTATAATTACCCCTGCAAATGAAGAGGATATATACAGCAGATATAGTGCAACTATGCGCGTGGGGTATCAGTTTTCTGAAGCTTTTGATTTAAAAATAACAGCCAATCAAACTAAATTGCATACTGATTTTGATGAGTCGTTTGGTCTTCAAGATGCGGATTATCTTTTTCTTAGGAAGCAAGAGCGTTTAGGGTTATCGTCTACTTATCGCTATAGTGATTTAGGTTCGGTACATTTAAATACGGCTTATACGACCTATGATTCTGAAAGTAAAAGTGCTTTTCCGAACATGTTTACAGGAAAGAATGTGGTGTTGGATGTGTACAATAAATACAATTTCAACAATCAGTTTTATACTATTCTAGGATTAAATTACAGTAAGGATGAAACAGCATTTTTACAAAATGAATATTTTGAAATTACAGATCCATATGCAAATGTGGTGTATCTTTCTGATTTCGGTTTGAACGTAAACGTTGGTGCGCGAGTGAATACACATACGGCGTATGGGAATCATTTTGTGTATAATGTAAATCCGTCTTTTTCTTTTAAAACTGACAAGGGATATCTTAAAATTTTAGGATCGTATGCGACGTCATATATTACACCATCATTGACGCAATTATTTGGAAATTTTGGTGCTAACCCTGATTTAGAGCCCGAGGATAATCGTACTATAGAAGGTGGCTTTGAGTATGCACTTACCAATACCTTTCGCTTGAGTTCTTTATATTTTAATAGGAAAGAAGAAAATTTTGTTTTTTATGACAATGCAACTTCTACATTTAATAATGCCGAAAATACAATCAACGCTCAAGGAGTAGAGGTAGTATTTACTTGGATGGCTGCTAAAAATAGTACTTTTACTGCCAACTATACGTACACTGAGCGCAAAGGTGATAATGCTATTCGCATACCCAAGCATAAGTTGAATGCTGTTTTTGCCTATTCATTTAACGAGCGCGCATCTGCATCATTAGGATATGCTTTAACAGGGGAACGATCAGATACTGATTTCAGTGATTTTCCATTTGTTGACATACCACTAAAATCATTTTCTTTAGTTGATCTTTATTTAGGGTATGAAATAATACCCAATAGACTAAAAGTATTTTTAAGTGCCAATAATCTTTTAAATGAAACCTATACCGAAATAATTGGATATACGACAAAAGGGAGAAATGTAAGGATGGGTTTCAACCTCAATTTGTAGTGAAAACGGTTACCTATGAACGGGACGTAAAATGCGATAGTACATAAAAAACCGGAGCCACTAAATGTACATTTAGTGGCTCCGGTTTTTACTTTTAATCTCATTCGTTGTAATGCTTCAGACTTTAATGCCATAAAGCACCAAGCGCAAAGGCATTGGTTTTACCAAATGTTTAATGGCAGTTCGGTAATGTACATATTATCTTTTAGGGGCATTCCCATTTTAGAACTGCTAAATGCTTCGACAGGCATTGAAACGGTAAAATCTCTTTTACTAGATGTTCCTGAGATTTCTTCAATAGCTTTTGCTAAGAGTGGTTCATTGCGGTCACCTAAAACTCCAAGGTTTTCTAAATCTTCCCTTAATGAAATATCAGGCATTAAACCTGAAGTGTAATCAGAAAAACCCTCTGCATTTTCATTTCTTCCAATAAGTGGTTGAATAGCCCAAGTATTTCCTTCTTTTATTTTATTTACTCTTTCGGGGTTATATACATACGGACCAAAATTGCTGTCACGATCATCTACCATGGTAACAGAAAATTCATTTTTACCACGCGTTTTATCCCCAATTTGAACAATGTCGACATAAGGATCTAATCCGTTGATAACCAATTCGCTTGCTGATGCCGACCCATTTGTGGTGAGTATGTATACCTTTTGCAAGTTTAATGTGTTTATATCAGAACCAGCACTTGTTTTATTTGCGAAAAAGCGACGCGTTTCGGTGTCGTTTCGGTCTAAAATGGCTTGGTATTTATTATTATAACGTGCCTTTAAAAATACTTGTGATGTATTGGTGCCATAAATCATGCTAGACAAAAACACTGATGTTCGTACAGAACCACCAGAATTATAGCGTAAATCAAGAACCAAATCGGTTACCGCTGCCGATTTGAAACGACCAAAAACGGCATTTAGCTGCTCATCATATTCATTGGTGAAGCCATTGTACATGAGGTAGCCAATTTTTTTTCCGCCAATTTCAAAAGTTTTATCTATAAAAATAGGGTTTTCTGCCAGTCCTTCTTGCTTAGTTAAACTTACTTCTTGGTTGTTGGCAGCTATTTCGCCATCAACAAACTCGGCCATGTTTAGCGTATAGCTGTCTGCATCTCCAAAAAGTAGGTCTTTATAGTTTGAAAGGTTTAAGGTTTGGCCATTAACTCCAACAAAAATATCACCTCTTTCAATGTCTTTTGTTGCGGCATCAGAACCAGCAATTACGTAGCGCACATAGCCAAAGATATCATCGCTATCAGCAAAACGAACTAATCCAAATTCTAAACCATTACTTTTTGAAATACCGGCCAGTTGATTGGTTAGCTCAACATAATTATCTGAAAGAAAACTAAACCTATCCTCTGAAAACCGTAGTTTGTTATTGAAAAAATCTTCTGGATTATCCTCTGATAGTAAGAAATTTGTATACAAGGTACTGCCTTCGGGAGTATTTGGAAATTTATCATCAGCAAGATTAGGCACATTTTGTTGCCAAAAATACCAGAAGTTCATGGCTTTCCACATGAAATCTTGAACATCAACCCCCGCATTTGGATCAGGATTAACCGTTTCTGGAGCGACAACGTCATCATCGTCTTTTTTACATGATAATGCAATAAGACACAGGAACAGTATACCTACTTTAAATTTTTTCATTTGAAATCCAAATTTAGGGGTTAATCGATAGTAACTTTAATTCTAAAACGAAAGGTACTATTGATTATTTGATTTGTTGCTCACTTTCATTAAACCGTCCATCAACATCATATTGTTCATAGATTTTTTATCAGCAGAACTTGAAATAGGATCGATTGGAAAAATTGCTTCAAAATGTGATTTAGCATTTTTATTTTCTATCACATTTAGCGTCATTCTAAGTAATGGCTCATCTGGTTCACCAAGGATGCCTAAGTTGGTTAAATCTTCATTAAGCATGTGTTCTGGTTCTAGTCCGTCAGTATAATTTAAAAAGCCTTCAGCATTTGCATTTCTACCTAATAGTGGTTGAATAGCCCATTGGTTTTCAGGGTTGATGTTAGCTACGCGATCTGGATCATAAAAGAAACCGTTTTCAGGATCATCAACAAAAGTTACAGAAAACTCATTTTTACCACGTGTTTTGCTACCTACTTGTATAACTTCTACGTAGGGGTCTAAGCCATTTATAACTAACTCACTAGCCGATGCTGTTGATCTGGTGGTGATGATAAATACTCTATTAAGGTTTAGTGCATTGATAGCCGTTCCACTAAGTGTAGTAGCAGCAAAATTTGTTTCGCCAAAGTCTTCAGCTACATCGGCTTCAATTTTGTCGTTATATCGAGCTTTTATATATAGGTCATTCGTATTGGTGCCGTATACTGAACTCGCTATTTGAACAGCCGAAGTAACGCGTCCACCACCATTATATCTAAAGTCTAAAATAAGATCAGATACATTTTCGCCTTTAAAGGCACCAAATACTCTATTCAACTCCTCGTCGTAATTGGCTATAAACGAATTATACATCAAGTAACCTATTTTACGTGCTCCTTGCTGAAATACTTTAGAAATAAGTATTGGGTTTTCGTTAAAACCTTCTTGTTTGGTTAAAGAAACCTCTTGTCCGTTTGGTGAGATAGTATTATTCTCAATTGTTGCAAGGTTTAAGGTATAGGTGTCTAAGTCACCAAAAAGTAAGTCGATGTAGTTGTTTATGTTGAGGTTGGTACCATTGACCCCAATAAATATATCTCCCCTTTTAATGTCTTTACCAGCGGCATCAGAATTGGGCGCAATATATCGTACATAACCAAAAACTTCAGAACCACTTCCATAGGTTGCAAGTCCAAAATCCATTCCATCACTTTTTGAAACACCATTGAATCCTTGTACCAAAGTTCTGTAATCTTCACTTAAAAAACTAAAGCGGTCAACAGCAGTATCTTCTCCAACTACATTACTATGTCTGTTGCAAATTTTAAAGAAAAAGTCTTCAGGGTCTTCTTCGCTTGATAAAAACTCGGCATACTCAGCTTCTACATCATTTTTTGTATCTGCCAAATCAGCAACGTCTTGCTGCCAAAAATAGTAAGCATTCATGGCTTGCCACATAAAATGTTGCACCGGGTAATCAGCAACACGTTTCACAACCGTTTCTCCTTCGCCTTCTCCTTCTCCTTCTCCTTCTCCAGCATTAGGGTCTGTAGTAGTGGGTGGTGCTACATCATCATCATTTTTTTTACAATTGGTAAGTACTAGACCAAGGGCTAGAAATAATACGAAAAACCTTTTCATGTTCATTTTTTTTTGTTTTTGTTCTGGTTTCTTAGGTTCTGTTTTGTCTGTTTTATAACATAACATGGCAATATATAAAAAAAGATAACAATTATAATTCTACTGTTCTTGTTTAACTCAAATACTAGGCCAAATATCGATGATTGGTCATTTTCTCGGATGAATGTAACGAGAAGAAGTAATCCATTTAACTCTTTAGATGTTATTTTTTGTATAATTTAGATGAAATCGTTTTTTTAATGTCTCAATTAGGGTTAGTTATTGTTTTTGGTAAACAAGGTGTATTATGATTGATTGAAATTTAGCTGGTTAGAGAATTAAATAGGATGTTCTTATGGATTGTGAGTCGCAAAAAATATATTTAAATGAGTTTTTCAAATTATTAACTCCATAATGCATAGGATGAAGTATTTTAGATTTAAGAATAATAGTGAAGGTAGTATTGTTGGTTGTTATCCGCAATGTCAGATGTCACGTAAGTTTAACCCTACTGCTCCATAAGGGGCGTTTAATTTGCACCCATTTGAATTACCAGATTACCAGCCTGAAATGGAATTTATATTGGAAAAAAAAGCTAAATGGACCGATATGGTATCGTCGGTAGCTCCTGGTTTTGGTTTCGTTATTAATGAAAAGGTGAAAAAAATATTTGAAGAATTTATGTTGCCCCCTCATGTGTTTTACCCCATAAATATATGCTCTAAAAAGGAAGTGCGATTATATTATTGGTTTCATTTTGTGACCACTGGTTTTTGGGATTGGGTTGATAGAGAACAGTCTGTATTAAGCTTACGTAGTATATTGCCCAACGAACGGTAGAAGATTATTGAAACCGTAAATTTGTTTGAAAAGGATGAAGAGATAATGAAAATCTTGTATGAGAGCCCTTCCCTCACAGCGTATTATTGGGATCAATTGGTGTTGCATGCTAATTTCCCAAAATATGATTTGTTTGAAGAACCCGCAACCTACACAACTTTAACCAGTGAGCGACTAGTTACTGCACTTGAAGCGGCACAGGTTTCAGGTTATAGTGTCCGTCCTTTTAATTTGATTGTAGGGTGATTGCTAAGGGGCTACTCTCTCAAAGATTTGCCTTGAAAGAATAAGGTTTTTTTGAGCATAGTTTGTACACTAGGGTAGCGGTTTTTGATTAACAATTCATACGAGTAGTTAGTAGGTTTTTTTTAAGAGTAAGTCAATTCAAGAGTGGTATTACTCCTTAAAAGATGTAAATGTTTAAAAAAATGAGTTATTTATGATGTTTGATTTCAAAAATGTAATGGTATTTTTTTTCATTTCCTACAGAAAGCACTAAAATGACTAACAAATAAATTGTTGCAGCGTTTTTGAGGGATGTATATGATAGTAACAAATTTTGTAATTAATACCAGATGAATATCGATTTAAGCATGAAAATGATGTGAATGGAGATAAATTTGTAGAGTATATTGAATTTTTACAACAGAAAGAAGCATATTTTTATCAAGACATTAATGAGCTTGTTGTTGAGTCTTATAAAGAATGTAACTTAAAAAATAGGAGGTTATTTGAAAAATATTTATCAAGCAACTTGGGGAGAAATTAGGAAAGAACTCGGATGATTGGTTATGTATTGTTGTTGATAAAGGAAAAAAGGTAGTGAACATTATAAATGTTCGCAAGAGTGAATAAAGGCAATTGGCAAAGAAGGGAGAAATGGGACTCCTGGAACACCCGGGAGGACAGGGGTAACGACGGAAACAGCTACAGTTGCGCAGATTTTATCAGTAGCAAAAAAAAATTATAAGGATTATCCAGAAATATTAATAGCATTAGGATTATGATTAATTGTTATTCATTTTTTGCAAAATGGCGCAAAAAAGATGTTGACTTTTTAAATAGTTTAAATTTAAATAAAGTTGTTGAAGAAGGTTACGATGGTTTTTGGGTTGAACAAGATAGCCGGTATAATGAGATAATGAAATATTATTCACGAAAAGATAGTTTATTTCATAAAGTAAAACCACCAGAGTTTGTTGTTAAACATTCTTTTTCTAAATTTTCAAAACAAGAGCTTGATAATGCGTTATATTATGCCTTAAACGGATTATACCAAAAAAACAACGGGTATCCAGAACCACAAAAAAGAATGCTTTATGAAGATGAAATATTTAAATTTAAAAACAAACAATTTAGGGTTAACAAAACCCAAATAGCTCCCTTTAAGGTTAAAAAACCTAAATACGGAAAAACTCAAAAAGGATTTCATTTAGAATTAGAATTTGAATTTGTTTTCTTTAAAAAAGACTTTTACCAAGAAATATTGGCTCCTTTAGGACTACAATCAATGCCAGTTTTAAATTATAAAACAGGAAAACCTTTAGAAGATACAATTCAATTAGTAATCCCTATAGCAAAAAGCAAATTGTTGCTTGAAAATTCTGCATACGATATTCATCCACCTGAAGAAACAGGTGGATTTAAACAATATGCATTACAAACTTTAGATTTTTTTCCTCCTTTTGAAAATGAATTTGATTTTCATATTTGTTATAGTCAAGAAGAACTATTAAGGGGTCATAGAAAAATAATAATTTCTAAAGAATTTTGTGATTTATTGGTTGAACATAAAGTTATAAAATATAACACTTGGAGTTTAACGCCTTTGAAACAAGAATGAGTAGCGAAATACTACTTTAACTTGGTATTTGAAGACCATCTGATTATTAAGTCGATAAGTAAAAAATAGCGGAGGCATGCCTCCGCTATTTTTTTAAGTTATTTACCTAAAATTTTAGTTTTTTTAAATAAATAAAAAAATCGTGTAACAAAAATAGGTATACTTCGTCTTCCTTTTGTAAACGAGTAAGAACAGCGTGCAAAATAGTAACCAACCCATGCAGCAGTCAGAATTTTTAAATGTAGTAATGCCTTTTAAAGATAAGCTTTATAGGCTAGCCAAACGCTTGTTGGTTTCTAGTGAGGAGGCTGAAGATGCTACACAAGAGATACTGTTGAAATTATGGTCTAAGAAAAAATCAATGGGGACCTATAAAAATGTAGAGGCTTTTGCAATGACCATGACTAAGAATTTTTGTTTAGACCGTTTAAAGTCCAAGCAAGCAGGTAATTTAAAATTGGTGCATACCAACTATCAAGAAAAGGGTAGTTTGTTGCAAAATCAAATAGAAGCAAAAGATAGTATTAGTTGGGTAGAAAAAATTATGGACGAGCTGCCCGAGCAACAAAAAATGGTATTGCAATTGAGAGATGTAGAAGAGTACGATTTTGATGAGATTTCTGAAATGCTTGGCATGCAACCCACAGCAGTTCGTGTGGCTTTGTCGAGAGCAAGAAAAACAGTAAGAGAAAAATTAGTTCAAAAACATAGTTATGGAATTGGATAACATAGAAAAATTAATAGCAAAATATTTTGAAGCAAACACAACAGTTGCCGAAGAAGAACTATTGAAAAAGTATTTTGCGCAAGGTAATGTTCCCGAGCATTTAGCATCGTATACACCCATATTCAACTATTTTGCTGCTGCAAAGCAAGAGCAATTTGATAAAGAGGTGGTATTAGAAAGTGATGCTAGTGCGAAAAAGATGAAGTTTAATTACAAATGGCTTTCTGTTGCTGCTGTTGGGCTTTTATTTTTTGGCGTGTATTTTGGTAATACCTACTTTGAACAAAAAGAAAAAGAGCGCATGGCTACAGAATATGCCTACCAAGAAACAAAAAAAGCACTGGATTTTTTATCTGAAAATTTTAATAAAGGAACAGAAAAAGTAGCGTATTTAAATCAATTTGAAAAAACAAAACAAAAAATTTATAACAACAATTAGAATTGTGAGACAGTAAACTATCAATGTTTATTGTGAAAATTAACTCAATCTTATACCTCTTTTGTTTTAAAATGTGAGAATAAAAAAAACCTTTTATAACTGGATTTTAAAACGCAAGGAGAACATGACAAATTAAACCTACTTAAATAATAATAAAAATGAAAAAAATGAAAAATAGTATCGTAATCGTATTGCTAACCTTAATGCCTCTAATTGGGTTTTCACAATCAATTTTTGATAAATACGAAGATTTAGATGAGGTAAGTGCGGTAGTCATTAATAAAAGCATGTTTAATCTTTTGGCTAAAATGGAGGTTGATATGGACGACCCAGAGGCGCAAGAATATATGAATATGGCTAAAAAGTTGAATGGCTTAAAAGTATTTGTTACCGAAGATACAAAGGTGTCTAGCGATATGAAAGCTACCGTAGCTAAGTATTTGAAGTCAGAAAAGCTTGAAGAGCTAATGCGAGTAAAAGATAAAAATACCAATGTTAAATTCTATATCAGAAATGGTAAAGATGAAGATCATGTGAGTGAATTGTTAATGTTTGTTACAGGAGTGAAAAATATTGACGTAGAATTAAATGGCCGTAAATTGGAAACCGTATTATTGTCATTAACAGGAGACATCGATTTAAATAAAATTGGCGCACTTACAAAAAAGATGAACCTTCCTGATGAACTTAACAAAGTAAGTAAAAAAGAAAAGCAGTAAGTAGCTGTAAATATTATGTATGCTATGTCATACATGATTATTCATATCAATCAATCATTTTTTAATCAATCGTTGAGCCTGTAAATTAAGGTGACGATAAAAAACAAACAGTCATGAAAAAAATAATTTTATTAGTAGCAATTGCAATTTTACCAGCCTTTGGTTTTTCACAGTCTATTTTAGATAAATACGAAAATATGGATGATGTGGGTGCCGTGATCCTTAATAAAGGGATGATTAATTTGGTTTCAAAAATCAGTAGCATGACCGATGATGCTGAAGCAAAAGAATTTGCTGAAGTAGCTAAGGGCATTACAGGAATAAAAGTGTTCATCACTGAAAACAAAAAGATTTCAGCAGATATGACCGCTACGGTGCGTAAATATTTAAAAAATTCTTCTATGGAAGAACTTATGCGGGTGAAGGATAAAGATGTCAATGTCAAATTTTACATACAGAATGGTAAAGATGAAGACCATGTAAAAGAATTGCTGATGTTTGTGTCGGGTATGGATAAAGCAGATGTAAGCGTTCATGGTCGTAAATTAGAAACTGTTTTAGTATCCATGACGGGTGATATCGATTTAAATAAAATAGGTGCAATTACCAATAAAATGAATCTGCCAAGCGATTTAAAAAAGGCAGAGGGTAATGGTACAAAATAATGTAGTTGCGAAAGTTTTACTAGCAGACAAAATTGTTTTTGTCTGCTATTTTAGTTTTCTTTAAAATTGAGTTCATTACAAATTATAGTCAAAAAAAATATTGTTTATACAAGAAAAAACAAGATGAAAAACATATATCAATCAATCAGCCTACTATGCCTCGTATTGTTTACAGCATGTACTTCTGAGCAAAGTCTGCAAGGGTATTTTGTAGCAAATACCGAGAATCCTAATTTTATATCCTTTGGCGTTCCTGCTAGTATATTAGAATTAGATAAGGCAGCCTTATCTCCTATAGAAAATGAAGCTATTAGTTCATTGAGAAAACTCGATATTCTTGCTTTTAAAAAAACGGCAGCTAATGATGCGGAGTATGCGCTAGAGAAAACCAAAGTAAAGGCTATTCTCAAGAATGAAGATTTTGTAGAACTCATGAAAATGAATACTCCTTATGGCAAGGCAACGGTAAAGTATTTGGGTGATGATGATGCTATTGATGAGGTTGTTATTTTTGGCGATAATAAAGAAAAGGGATTTGCTGTAATACGTGTTTTGGGTAATAATATGAACCCTGCAAATATGCTGCAATTACTACAGGCTGTTCAAAAATCTGATTATGACGGAGCTGGTTTGGAGAAATTAGGTTCCTTATTTAAGGATTAAAAATTAACCTTCGTATTCCATTTAGTCATACAGCTGGGCTGAGAGAGAAAAGAACAAAAAAAAGAACAAAGAGAAATGATCTTGTCTCTTCTCTCTTCTCTCTGCTCTCATTTCTAACATCTCTCATTACTCCAGTTTTCGGCATCCTGTTTTTGGGCTGTACTAACCATAAGAGGTGTTTTTTTGACCAGTAACTTAGGTTTAACCTTTTTCTAGGAACAAAAACCATAAAAAGTTGGTATTTTCGCTTCTTGAAAACCAATGCATCTTCCGATGACAAAATTGCTCAAGAATTTTTTCTTTTCCACACGCCTAATGGCGATATTATTTTTAGTTTTTGGTACCGCAATGGCCTTTGGTACATTTATCGAAAGTAAGTATAGTACAGAAACAGCTAGAATATGGATTTATAACACCACTTGGTTTGAAGCCATTATGGTGTTTTTTGTAATTAATTTTATAGGAAATATGTTCAGGTATCGGTTACTTACTTGGAAAAAGTGGCCTGTACTTGTCTTGCATTTATCTTGGGTTTTAATAATTATTGGTGCTTTTGTTACCCGTTACATTAGTTTTGAGGGTATGATGCCTATTCGAGAAGGGCAAACAGAGCGTGTTTTTTATTCTGATAAAACCTACTTAACGGCCTATGTAGATGGTAAAATTAATGACTCCTTAAAAAGGAGGGTTTTAGAAGATGACTTAATCGTCACGCCTGAGGCCTTAAAATCGAATCTTCCGTGGGAATATGATTTTAACGGACAGCCTTTTACTATTTCGTATGTTGGGTTTATGAAAGGAGCTAAAGAAGGATTAATTCCTGATGAAAATGGCAAAGAATACCTAAAAATTGTTGAAGCAGGTACGGGGCAAAGAGAAGAGCATTACCTAGAAAATAATAAGGTCAACAATATACATAATGTCCTTTTTGCCCTAAATAAACCTACCGAGGGGGCGATAAACATATCCACTACCGATTCTACTTATCAAATAAAATCACCCTTTACAGGGAATTTTATGCGGATGGCAGATAAATTTCAAGGGCAGGTAGTAAAAGATAGCCTCCAAACTTTTCAATTACGATCGCTATACTCCATGGCAGGGATGCAATTTGTCATTCCAGAGCCTGTGGTAAAGGGGTCTTATGGAGTAGTGGAGGTGCCTAAAAATGAAATAAATAAGCAAACACTATCGGCACTCATTGTAGCAGTTACATCAAAGGGTGAAACGGTAGAAAAGAAACTCTTGGGCGGTAAAGGTATTTCTAATTTTACCGAACCGTTTAAGGTAGGAGGTTTAGAATTTTCACTCGCTTATGGTTCAAAAGTATATGAGTTACCTTTTAGTATTAAATTAAATGATTTTATCGCTGAAAAATATCCAGGTACAGAAGCTGGCTATGCTTCTTTTATGAGTAAGGTAACCGTGGAGGATGACAGACCGTTTGATTACGATATTTTTATGAATAATATTTTAGATCACAGGGGGTATCGGTTTTTTCAGTCTAGTTTTCACCCTGATGAAAAGGGTACGATTCTTTCCGTAAACCATGATCAATGGGGGACTTGGATAACCTATTTAGGATATTTCTTATTGTACGCAGGTCTTATGGGAATTATGTTTTTTGGAAAAACACGCTTTAAAGATTTAACGGAAGCATTAGATAAGGTTAAAGCTAAGAAAGCAAAGTTAACCGCCATTTTTGTGTTGGGCGCTTTTTTAAGTATCCAAGCACAAGAACATACTGCAGATGATGGGCATGATCATACTATAACACCCACGCAAGCACAGGTAGATTCGGTTTTAAAAACGACCGTCGTATCTAAAGAGCATGCAGAAAAATTTGGAAAACTGGTAGTGCAAGATGAGCAAGGGCGTATGAAACCAATAAATACGTTTTCTTCAGAGCTATTACGTAAGCTTAGTTTGAAGAATAAGTTTAATGGTATGAATTCTGATCAGGTATTTCTATCCATGATGTTGCACCCTGCTGCTTGGTATAATGCCGAGTTTATTGCGGTAGATAAGAAAGGGAAAAATGACAGTATTCGTAATGTTTTAGGTGTTCCAAAAGGACAGGAGTATATAAAACCAACTGATTTCTTTGATAATAAAGGAGGGTACAAACTTGAACCGTTTTTGGCAGAGGCCACTAAAACCAACAACCCAAATAAGTTTCAGCAAGATTATAAGGATTTACATATTCGTTTGAGTCTGCTAGATCAGGCGTTGCAAGGTAGCGTAGTTAAAATATTTCCATTACTTAATGATGAGAATAACAAGTGGATTTCAGCATTAGAATATCGCAGTGGTGCATATCAAATTGCTGATTCTTTGTATGGTAATTTTGTTAAAAATGCCCTTCCGTATTATTTAATGTCATTGCGAAAATCTATCGAAACAGGTGATTATACCGAGGCGGATAAATTACTAAGTGCCTTTAAGAAAAATCAAAAAAATCACGGTAGTGAGGTGTTGCCTTCTGAACAGCGAATAAATACAGAAGTCGTTTTTAACAAGCTTGATATTTTTAATATCCTCTATAAAATGTATGCACTTGTAAGTGTACTGCTGTTTTTTATTTTAATATTTCAAATTTTTAAAGAAAGAGAGATTTGGAAAATTTTGGCTTATGTGCTCAAGGGGACTATTATCATTTTGTTTCTTTGGCATACTGCTGGTTTAGTATTGCGATGGTATATTTCAGGACATGCACCTTGGAGTGATGCCTATGAGAGTATTGTATATGTAGCATGGGCTACCACGGGTATGGGTATGTTATTTGCAAGAAAAAGCACCATGACCTTGGCTGCTGCAACTTTTGTAGCGTCAATGCTATTATTTATAGCACATCAAAACTGGGTAGATCCTGCAATTGGTAATTTACAACCCGTACTTGATAGTTATTGGTTAATGATTCACGTAGCCGTAATTGTGGGTAGCTACGGGCCGCTTACCGTAGGAATGATTTTAGGCTTTGTTTGTCTCTTTTTAATGATTTTTACCACAAAAAAGAACAAAAAGAGAATGGAACTCAATATCAAAGAATTAACCATCATCAACGAATTGGTACTCACGGTTGGTTTGGTGATGTTAACTATTGGTAATTTCTTGGGTGGCCAGTGGGCAAATGAAAGTTGGGGTCGCTATTGGGGTTGGGATCCTAAAGAAACTTGGGCATTAATTTCAATAATGGTATACGCTTTTGTAATTCATACCAGATTAGTACCTGGTTTAAGAGGTAAATGGACGTTCAATTTTCTTAGTATGATTGCTTATGCCAGTATTATGATGACCTATTTTGGTGTTAATTATTATTTGGTAGGCTTACATAGCTATGGGCAGAGTGGGGCAGCTGCAATTACGCCTGATTATATTTGGTATATCGCTCTTGGTGCTATAATATATGGTGCTATAAGTTATTGGAGATACCGAGAAAACTATGGTGTAAAGAAAGCAGCCTAAGGTGTTTTCTACATCGTTTTTAAGAGCAGTTTTGCACTATTTATTGTAGGTTGAAAATGATGATAACAGCGCTGAGTATGTAAAAAAAACAATAGCAATTACTTTTTATTTTCCTCCGTTTGCTTTAAGATCATCCAAACAAAGGTTATCCAATGTGGGTATCGTTCCGCCGCTGATAGAATTTAATAAACCTTCTCCAGTTTCGGCAGTCCAGTACATCAAGCAATTTTCGGTAGTGCAATGTCTTCCGTGAGGTTCATCTTGATGGTCGCTTTGAGGGGGGCTACCTGCATTTACAAGCCCTAGTAGGTGACCAAATTCATGATTTAAGACAGTAGTTTCTAAAACAGTGGTGCTGGGCGCTAAAGGTTTTCCACTAAAATGCTGAATGGTATTTTCAAAAATAACGAAAGAGGTATTTCTATAGGCAATACCCAATACGGATCCATTTTCAGTATTCTCAGCATATTCACCGTCTAAAAAAATACCAAATACATAAATGTTCTTACCCTTGTTATATTTTGTTCTAATATCGTCTTCCATGGCCCTTATTTCACTGATGGAATACCGTTCTTTCCCTGGGGTCGTAATTGCCTTAAGTGTTATTTCTATTCCGTTAGGCTTATGCAGTCGATCACTCAAGAAACTTTCAAAATTCGCTATCGTTTCATCAGTGGGTTTAAATCCATTTACGTAAAATATTTCAAAAAATAATTTGTCAAATTTTACTCCAGATAATAGATCGTTTGCAGCATCTCCTACCGCTTTGTTATTCTGAGAAGTGTCTACAGTCTGTGTGTCTCCATTCTCATCGGTAATTGTTGTGGTAGTTTGGTTTTCAGCACCATCATCTTTTTTACATTGTATGATGCCTATAAAAAGTATAAGAAGACCAATATGAAGGACAGTTTTTTTTAGCATAGGGACCTTTGTTTTATATTTTTTCCGGATTACGTATTAGTATTTGGCAATGTCTATTTCAACGTATAAATCGGATTTGTTGCTACAGTAATAAACGATTTTTCAAAGTTTTTAGTATTCTTTTTTTTGGCACAGTGTAAAGACAGATTGTAGTTGTTTTTTACTTTAAAAATAAAAATAGTGATCGTAGGTAATAAGTAAATTACTATTTGAGAACATGAATTTCTTTTGCAAAAAAAAAGGGAAGCTTATTTTATTTTTTGCATCTTTGTGCCATTATGAAGTTATAAGAATTATGTTTTTAACTCACTTTATGTACATGACTCTCGTTATGAACTTTTCAAACATACAGCCTAGCGAGACTATGGTTGGTGTTTAAAAGATAGCATAGCAGAATCTTTTTTAAAGCAATTTTAAAAGACGAATAGATTTTTAAAATTCATAAAGCGGGTTTAAGGGGTGTTAATGAGTATCTGCTCAATTGAAAATGATTAAAAATTGTTTTCAAACACCCGCTATTGTTCTTCGTTTAACATAATTCTTAATAATAATGACATCATCAAATACCCGTACTTATAAAAAACTATTCCCTTATTTCATACAAGCAATAAGGGGTAAAGAAAACAATTTTACAACAGGAAGCATTCGCAAAGCAATTTTCATGCTCTCAATTCCCATGATTTTGGAAATGATGATGGAATCGATTTTTGCAATTGTTGATATAGCCTATGTATCTCAGGTCAGTGTTAATGCTGTTGCTACTATTGGCCTTACAGAATCGGTGATTACCTTAGTTTATGCTGTTGGTATTGGTTTGAGCATGGCGGCTACAGCTGTTGTAGCACGTAGAATAGGAGCAGGAAATATACAAGGAGCCAAAGAAGCTGCAGTTCAAGCCATTATACTGGGTGTACTGGTAGCTGTTGTGGTAGGTATAGTGGGCTTTTTGTTTGCAAAAGAAATATTGATGCTCATGGGGGCTGAGTCAGCACTCATAGCAGAAGGGTATGGTTATACCCAACTATTATTGGGAGGTAATATTACTATTTTACTATTATTTTTAATTAATGCAATTTTTAGAGGCGCTGGCAATGCCTCCGTTGCTATGTGGACTTTAGTGCTGTCCAATGGACTGAACATTGTGCTGGATCCTATTTTTATATTCGGCTGGGGGCCAATACCTGAGTATGGCGTAATGGGGGCAGCTATAGCGACTAACATAGGCAGGGGAAGTGCAGTGCTTTTTCAATTGCTTATTTTGCTTTGTGGGTGGAGTGTCATTCAAATTAAAGCGAAAGATATCGTCATTAAATTTAAGGTGATGCTTCATTTGGTACAGGTTTCATTGGGGGGCATTGCTCAATTTTTAATAGGAACATCTAGTTGGATATTTTTGATGCGCATTATGTCCGAATTTGGTAGTGAAGTACTAGCTGGCTATACCATTGCCATACGTGTTATGTTATTTACGTTAATGCCATCATGGGGTATGAGTAATGCTGCTGCTACCTTGGTGGGACAAAATCTTGGTGCAAAACAACCTGAGCGCGCCGAAACATCAGTATGGAAAACAGGAAAGTATAATGCCTTTTTTATGGGGATTGTTTCCTTGGTTTATTTAATCTTTGCGTATGACATTGTAGGTTGGTTTAATGAAAATACGGTAGTGGTTCAAAACGGCGGACTGTGTTTACAAATAATAGCTTTGGGTTATATTTTTTATGCCTACGGTATGGTGGTGACTCAAGCGTTTAATGGGGCAGGAGATACAGGTACGCCAACTAAGATTAATTTGATTGCTTTTTGGATGTTTCAGCTTCCTTTTGCGTATCTAACAGCAGTCACTTTTAAAATGGGTGCAGTGGGTGTTTTTATTGCGATTACGGCTGCCGAGGTACTCTTAGCAATTATTGCAATGGTTTGGTTTAAAAAAGGAAATTGGAAAAGGATTGAGGTATAAGCTATTTTAGTACCTTTAGCATTTGAAAACTAGAACTATGGGGAATAAAAAAATAGGTTTGAACACCATATGTACACATACAGGGGAAATAGAAGATACGCAATTTAAAGGCGCTATATCACCTTTGTATATGAGTACGTCATATGCTTTTGAAAATGTTGATATAAAGCGATATCCACGGTATTTTAACACCCCAAACCAAGAGGCTTTGTGTAAAAAAATTGCTGCTTTAGAGCATACTGAGGCGGCTTTAATTTTTGGCAGCGGCATGGCGGCTGTAAGTACCAGTTTGATGGCTTTTCTACATGCTGGCGATCATGTTGTTTTTCAACAAACCCTTTATGGAGGTACCTATAATTTAGCAACAGAAGAATTTAATAAGTACGGTATTGCTCATAGCTTTACAAATGGCTGGCAGCCTGAAGATTTTGAGAACAAAATTAATGAAAATACAAAGCTTATTTATATTGAAACACCCTCAAATCCATTACTGACAATTACGGATTTAAAAGGTATCGCTAAAATTGCTAAAAAGCACGGTATCATCACTATGATTGATAATACATTTGCTAGTCCTGTAAACCAAAACCCTATTGATTTTGGTATTGATATAGTGATTCATAGTGCTACAAAATATATGGGAGGTCATTCCGATATTTGTGCTGGGGCGGTGGCTTCTACTCATGAAAATATAGCACGCATTTTTCATCTGGCTAAAAATTTTGGAGGTAGTTTAAGTGATTATACGGTTTGGCTTTTAGAGCGAAGTATAAAAACGATGGGTATACGCGTGAAAGCACAAAATGAAAATGCTCAACGAATGGCAGAATATTTGTATGCCCATGATGATATACAGAATGTGTACTATCCAGGCTTACCTTCGCATCCCGAGCATGAATTGGCCAAATCGCAAATGAGCGGTTTTGGCGGTATGTTATCTTTTGAACTTAAAGCGCGTTATAAGGCTTCTGAATTTCAGGCAGCTCTACAATTGATAAAGCCATCAATGAGTTTAGCTGGTGTAGAAAGCACCGTGCTTTCACCTGCACAAACATCGCATGCGTTAATGGATCCTGCAACAAGGCAACAACAAGGTATTAGCGATCAATTAATACGATTTTCAGTGGGTATTGAAGAGCCCGAAGATTTAATCGCAGATATAGTACAGGCGTTGCAATTATTAAAGTCTAAAGTAACGGTAGCTGCAACTTAATATAACCAAAAGAATGTAATGGTCGCCAATATTGGTATGGGGTAAATACTATTTTGGGCGTGTTAAAAAAAAATGATGTTTAATATAAAAATATGATCGTTTGAAATTAGATATATTAGCTTTTGGGGCGCACCCCGATGATATTGAATTAGGAGCTGGAGGCACCATAGCCAAAGAGATCGCCCTAGGTAAAAAGGTAGGCGTAGTAGATTTAACTAGAGGGGAACTGGGTACACGAGGATCTGCCGAAATACGTGATAGAGAAGCTGCTCGTTCTGCTGAATTATTAGGCTTGGCAGTACGCGAGAATCTTGCTTTTGATGATGGTTTTTTTGTGAATGATAAGGAACATCAAACAGCAGTTATAAAGCTGATTAGAAAGTATCAGCCAACAATAGTACTTTGTAATGCAATTGATGACAGACATATAGATCACCCCAAGGGTAGTAAACTAGTAAGCGATGCCTGTTTTCTTAGTGGTTTAATTAAGTTTAGTACCGAACTAGATGGAAAATCACAACAGGCTTGGCGACCAAAAAAAGTATACCATTATATTCAATGGAAAAGCTTAGAACCTGATTTTGTTGTAGATGTATCTGGTTTTATGGAAAAGAAGGTTGAAGCTATTTTGGCGTATTCTTCTCAATTTTATGATCCAAAAAGTAATGAACCAGAAACGCCTATTAGCAATAAGAATTTTATAGACAGTGTTACGTATCGCGCTAGAGATTTAGGCAGGTATATTGGTGTTGAGCACGCAGAGGGCTTTACGGTCGAACGTTATGCAGCAGTAAACAGTTTGGATGATTTGATCTAGTTGATATAGACGTTTTGTCTCTTCAGGCTAACTAGCTTTCTCATACTTTTCTTCCATTTTGGGTAATGTGAAATAGAAATGTGCACCTTTTTCTATGGTACTTTCTACCCAAATGGATCCTTTGTTGTTTTCAATCATTTCTTTACACAACGAGAGTCCAAGGCCTGTTCCTTTTTCGTTGTTTGTGCCAAAGGTGGTTATTTTTGAGTTTTCTTTGAAAATTTGCGTTTTTATCTCGGGCTTGATACCTATTCCAGTATCGCTAACACATATTCTCCAGTGATTATCCATTTCTTTTGCGCTTATACTTATTACACCATTTTTTGGGGTAAATTTTAAGGCATTACTCATGAGGTTACGTATAACGATATCTATTTGGTTAACATCAGACCATACAACAGTGTTATCTGGTAGGTAGTTTACCATTTTGATTGACTTCTTATCTGCAATTTCAGATAAGAGATTCATATTATTATCAACTATTTTTTCTAAAAACATCCTAGAGGGTTTCGTTACTACACCATTCATTTGAGCTTGCCCCCATGAGAGGAGGTTATTTAGCGTAAATGAAATATGATGAATATCTGCACGAAATTTTGGTATGAATTCTAATAGTTCCTTTTTTGTTATTTCACCAGCACTAAAGAGATCTAAAAGACTTTGAAATGCACCTATCGGCCCGCGTAAATCATGCCCTATAATAGAGAAAAGCCTGTCTTTAGTTGCATTTGTTTTTTGTAACTCAATTTCACGCTTTTCTAAGTCATTCTTTTTTGTATTTAGTTCTTTATTTAAGCTTTTTTGCAACTTTTCATTTCTACGTACCAAAAAGGTAATTAAAAGAAGTACTAATAAGATAATAAGAAATGCATAGACGTAATTTTTTTGTTTAGCAAGGGTTTGATTGTTTTTAGCAATTAAGAGTTGTTTTTGTTGGTCATGTTGAGCCTCTGTTTTTAACATGCTAAGGTTTCTCATGTTTAATTTCCTTGAAATGGTATCGGCTAATTCTTGATACAGTTCATGATAGGCTAGGGCTTCAACATAATTTTCATCATTTTTATGAATCTTATAGAGCGTTTTTGCCATTCTTTTTACTTCTTTGGTAAGATTCATACGCTGAGCAACATTAAAACCTTTAATAGCATAGTTTTTCGCAATGTTGCTTTTTCCTAATCCTAAATTCGCCTCAGCAAGCCCCCATAGCAAATCTATTTCTGCTCTGTCGTCATTTAAAATTTTAGTGTGTAATTTTTTACTTTGATTATACCAAAAAAGCGCTTGTTCATATTGTTTTTTATATAAATATACTTTACCCTTCAGTTCGTAAGCCATTGCCAACCAATCAAGGATTTCATTTTTTTCTAAAATGGTAATGCTATAGTTAATATGATGCATCGCAATATCTAGCTTTTTTGACTCAATATATAGGTGTGTTAAATTACACATACTGCTCGCCATAAAAACGTCATCTCCCATAATATCAGTCAGCCTATTAACTTCTTTGTAATATTGCATCGCTTGCTTGTAATCATTTTGCTTAGCGTATAAAATCCCAATATTTTCATTGAGAATTGCCTGCATCCTTATGTTTTTTATATCTTTTGCTATTTCGATACCCTTTAAATATTCTTTAAGAGCCAACGAATATTCCTCTTGAAACTCATATACGATACCAATAGCATTGTGATTTTCTAAAACATGATCAATACAATTTACAGTAAGTGCGAGTGTTTGAGATTTTTTTAAATGTGACAAGGCTTTTGTGTAGTTTCCTTTATCTTCATAATAAGCACCTAAATTTAGGTGAGCACTTACTTTTCCTTTTATATAGTGAATATCGTTACTATAGTCTAGTGCTTTTTTTGATAAAGAATACAAACTATCTAGTTGGTAATAACGAATCTTATAAGCTAGGTTATTTAGTAAATTGATGTAAACAGTATCTTGGGGTTTAAAACCAACACTTTCTTCTGTTTTTACTAGCTTATTTTTTAGGCTATCAATGACCTTTTTTTGTGAGTAAGAATTTAAAGAAAATGCAAAAAAGGCTACACAAAGAAAGAATAACTTCCTATGACTAGCGGAAAATAAAATATAACGAACAACGATTTGGGACATATTGGTTTTATATTGCCGCATAAAAATAAGACCGATCATAGTAAAAACCCTAATTTATGTTGTGAAACGCTCAAAATTGCGTGTTTGGTCTATAAAAATATGCGTTTCGCCGATAAAGTTATCAAAATAAAATTAATTTCATAATTAAGGCTGAAAAATATCTTTATCGCTGTATTTGAAAAATATCGTTATTTTATTTTGAAAGATCAGTTAAAAAAAATTACATTTGCCATCGCTAACAAATGGTGGTTGTAGCTCAGCTGGTTAGAGCGCTGGTTTGTGGTACCAGAAGTCGCCGGTTCGAACCCGGTCTTCCACCCAAAATTTAAACCTTGTCTTTATAGATAAGGTTTTTTTTGTGCCTAAATTTATTGATGGAATTAGTTATAAGATATTGTTTATTAAATTGTTACAATATTAAATATACTGGTGCTGCTGTTGTCTTGATCCTGAAAAAGATCGGATGACGAGGTATTATTAATTGAAAAAATAGTAATACATAAAAATAGAAAAGAGGGCATCGCCCTCTTTTCATTCTGAAATTCGTGTCCCTCCGAATTTCACCTATTCAACCAAATTAAACCTAAATGGCAAAAGTGTCGCCATTAAGTGTTATAACCAAAGTTCAAATATAAGAATAATCCTACTTATTTCAAAAAAAACTTAAGAATAATCTTATAAAATATTTTGGTGCTTGTTAATAGTCATAAATTATGTTTCTAAATGCTATCTAGGTTAATAAATGTTCTATTTTATTCTCCCAGGCAGATTACAAATCGGTTACCTTTCTCGTAAAATTTCCTATGTAATGGTAATTATATATTGTTTGTTGTGCATTCCATTCATTGTAGTATTTTAGCAATCTACCATAAAGAGTATAGTTTATGCCAAAAGTAAAATACCTATTACGTTTTATATACAGATTAGCGATCTGTTCAATTTTTGTATTTTTTTCATGTAAAAGGGTTGCTAAAACCCAAAGTGAGCACATGTTTACCAATGATTTGGTTCATGAAACAAGCCCTTATTTATTGCAGCATGCACACAATCCTGTGGAGTGGAAAGCATGGAGTCCTGAATTATTTGATACTGCTAAGAAAGACAACAAGTTAGTATTAATAAGCATTGGTTATTCTTCATGCCACTGGTGTCATGTAATGGAGCATGAAACTTTTGAAGATGAAGAAGTGGCCAAATTGATGAATGAGAACTTTATCAGCATTAAAGTAGACCGTGAAGAGCGACCAGATGTAGATCAAGTATATCAAACAGCCATTCAGTTATTGGGTCAAAATGGAGGTTGGCCTTTAAACGTAATAGCCTTGCCTAGCGGGAAACCATTGTATTTGGGCACGTATTTGCCTAAAAAGCAATGGAGTGAGGTATTGTCAAAAATAAATCAAATGTATACTGATGACCCGGATAATGCCAAGACATATGCAGATCAATTGGCAGCGGGAATACAAGAAACCAATTTTTTAGAACCTTCTTCTGATTTTGAAAAATTAACCAAAGAAACCTTAAAAACAGGGGTTGAAAATTGGCAGCAACGTTGGGATTTAGATTTGGGAGGTAATATAGGCCAGCAAAAATTTATGACATCTAGTAATTTGATGTTTTTACTAGATTACGCTTTGCTAAATGAAGACAAGACCGCATTAAAACATGTGAAAAATACCTTAGATAAGGTGGCAAATGGCGGTATCTATGATCATATTGGAGGTGGTTTTTTTAGGTATAGCACTGATGCGAAGTGGAAAGTACCACATTTTGAAAAAATGCTTTATGATAATGCCCAAGCTATAAGTTTATATGCCAAGGCGTATTCTGTTTTTAAAGAGCCTGCTTATAAAACGATTGTTTATGAAACTATAGGTTTCTTAGAGCGAGAAATGAAAAATACAAAAGGGGGGTACTATGCCACTCTTGATGCCGATAGTGAAGGTAAAGAAGGGAAGTACTATGTTTGGACTGCTGATGAGTTAAGCACTATTTTGGGTGATGATATGCCATTATTTAGTGCTTATTATAATATTGAATCCGCTAATGTGTGGGAAGATGATAATTACGTGCTTTATAAAAGTGGTAATGAGACCGATTTTTTAAAAACGCATAAACTTACAACGGAAGTATTTGACGCTTTAAAACAAAAGTGGAAAGAAAAGTTATTAGCCGCAAAATCAAATAGAGTTCGACCCAATACTGATGATAAGATTATTACGTCATGGAATGCACTTTTAATTAAGGGCTTGGCAGATGCTTATGCGGTATTTGGAGATGCTTCTTTTTTAGATAGCGCTGTTGCAACGTACAATTTTATAGAAGCAAATAGTTATGATAAGGAGCATTTAGTACACTCGTATAAACCAAACAGTAAGCGAACAGAAGGTTTTTTAGAAGATTACGCTTTTTTAACAGCAGGTAGTTTAGCACTATATCGAGCTACATTAAATGCAAAATATATTGATTTCGCTACGCGCTTAACCGCTATTGTAGAAAGAGATTTTTCTGATACTGATTCGGGTATGTTTGCTTTTAATAAAGACCAGCAATTAATTTCAAAAATCATAAAAACAAATGACGGCGATATTCCATCACCTAATTCTGTAATGGCAAATAATCTGTTACAATTGGGGCATATCAATTACAATCTTGGTTTTTTAAATCAATCAAAGACCATGTTAACTACCGTTTTACCTTTAGTTACTGAATATACTGATAGCTACGCGAATTGGGGAAGCTTATTTTTAAAAGTTGCGCACCCGTATTATGAGGTTGCTGTTGTGGGCAAAGAAGCGGAGCGTCTTGTGAAAGAATTGGGTAAACAATATGTGCCAAATACGCTAATAGTGGGCACTACTCAAGCCAGTGAGCGTCCACTTTTTAAAGATCGTTATTTTGAAGACGCTACCTATATTTATGTATGCCAAAATCAAAGCTGTAAACTACCTGTAAAAACTGTAGCAGCAGCCTTGAAGCAACTTGAAAATTTTTAAAGGCATTATTTGGTTTAAATCCGCTTTTTGGCAGGTATATTTACCATTCTGTAAAATTACCATCTTTGCCACGCCAAATGGGGTTTGACCAGTTGTGACCTATTTTATGGGCTTCTTTTAGTTTTTCTTCATTAATTTCAACCCCAAGACCTGGTTTTTTAAAAAGGTGAACATAGCCGTCTTTAACATCAAAATCTTCAGGGTTTGAAACATAATCAAGTAGGTCAAAACCTTGATTGTAATGAATACCTAAGCTACTTTCTTGAATACAAGCATTTGCCGATACAAAATCTACCTGTAGTGCAGCCGCCAAAGAAATAGGACCTAGTGGGCAATGGGGAGCAATTGCTACGTCATAAGCCTCAGCCATAGCAGCAATACGCCTCACTTCTGAAATTCCACCAGCGTGACTAAGGTCTGGCTGAATGATATCAACAAGACCACGGTGTAAAATAGTTTTAAAATCCCAGCGAGAAAATAACCGTTCTCCTGTTGCAATTGGGATGCTGGTATAGCTGTAAATGTGTTCTAAAGCGTCATTATTTTCGCTCAAAACAGGTTCTTCTATAAACATGGGATGATATGGAGCAACTTCGTCAATAAGCCTTTTGACCATTCCTTTATGAATACGACCATGAAAGTCTAAGCCAATATCAAGGTCGTTTCCAAATGTTTCGCGTAATAATTTAATGTTGTTGGCAACCTGTTTAATGTCTTTTAAAGAAGAAATCCAATCCATTCCTCCAGTCGCATTCATTTTTACTGCTTGGTAGCCTTGTTTTGCTTTTTCATGAGCTTGTTCAAGAACAACATCAGGATTGTCACCACCAATCCAACAGTACATTTTCATTTTATGACGCACAGCTCCACCTAAAAGTTCATAAACAGGTACGCCTAATGCTTTTCCTTTAATATCCCATAAGGCTTGGTCAATACCAGATAATGCACTCATTAAAATAGGGCCTCCACGGTAAAATCCGCCACGGTATAAAACCTGCCAAATATCTTCTATATTGTTGGCAGATTTGCCAATAATGTAGTGTTGCAATTCTTTCACGCAGGCTTCAACTGTAGCTGCTTTTCCTTCAACTACAGGCTCTCCCCAGCCAATAATACCTTCTTTAGTGGTTATTTTTAAAAATAGCCACCGTGGAGGTACTTTATAAAGTGTTATGTTTTCAATTATGAGTGATTTCACCTTGCAATTGTTTCCAGAAATCTACTACAATTTATTGAACACGATCAAATAATAGTGGAAAAAATTTGCCTTCCATTTTATTTCCTTTGGCAATAGGGGGTACGCCACGTAGTAATTCATCGTCTGTATTACTAACCGTACCATCAGCAAAAACATTAAGCACAAAGGCTCTACGGCTTATTTCGGATTTATTTTCATAAGAACCATGTACCATGAGTGGATGATGAAAACTAGCATAGCCTTTTTTGAGTTCTATAGCTACAGGGTTTTTAAACATTTCTTTTTGCTCTTCAGATAAATAATTCATCAAACCGTTCATATCACCTGCCAAAGAAGGCGCATCTAAAAGGCCCCATTTATGACTCTTGGGGATATAGTGCAAACAGCCATTTTTGGTGGTAGCATCATCCAATCCTGTCCAACAGGTAAGGTGTTGCATGGCTATAGTTCTTGTCCAGTACGAATAATCTTGATGCCAAGCTACTACACCGCCGTGTTTAGCAGGTTTACAAAATAATTGGTCATGCCAAAAACGTACGGGTTTGTTTTCTAATAATTGATGCGCCGCCATAACAAATGCAGGATTCCACAAAACATCATGAAAACCATTGGTAATGCGCCAGTGCCCAAGTGAGTGAAACAATACAGAATTTGGGTCTTCAGACTCATTACTATGAAACTCATAAAACAACTCATGAGCCGGATGTTTTGGGTCTCTAATCTCGGCCAACTCTTTACGTAAAATGGCTATTTGTGTATCATCTAATAACTTTATTCCTGAGAGGTAACCATATTCATGAAAGTGGGCTACTTGTTCGTCCGTTAAACGATACTGTTCCCATTCTTCTGTACTTTTTGGAAGTTTGAAAATATCAGATACAAGTTGGTGTTTATCTGCTAAGTCTACTACTGCTGCCATAATTGAATATATTAAGAGGTTATATAATAAGACTATTTGATAAGGCTTAATACATAAGCTTGGTTATGTGTGACAAAAATAAGTTTTGAACGTTTTTTACTTTTCATCAATATTGTTTAAATAATACCCTATTTTGATTAATTTTTTATTTTAGTGTAGTTTTTGTTTTAAAATAGGGTGTTAATTAGCGATTTTTGTCAAAAAACCGTAGACTATCTTTAATATGTTCTTGCCAATATATCCATTCATGAGCTCCCTTAAATTCTTCATATTCATGGGGAATAGTTGCTTTTTTTAGCTGTTGATGCAATGTGCGGTTGTAGGTAATTAGGGTGTCTTCTGTACCGCAATCAAAGCGGATTTTAGGGAGTGTGGTTTTATGTTTTTGTAGTACGCCCCAAACTGAATTTTCACTAGGGTCTTCTTGTGTATAATGGGCTACGTCTTCCGCTACAAATAAGGGCATCTGTTCAATGTCAGTAATTGCAGAATGTGCTGATATGGCTTTAAAGTGATTACCATATTTTATGCCAATACGCAAAGCACCAAAACCGCCCATTGAAAGTCCTGAAATAAACAAACTAGATTTTTTACTTACCAATGATATGTTTTCAAACAGAGCTTGGGGAACATCATCTACAATCCATTTTTCAAAATCCCTGTTATTGTGAGCAAGATATCCAGAGCCATCACCCCATAACCCATCGGAAGGCATGGCAATTACCATAGGTGCTAGTTCACCATTTTCTATCATTTTTAAGGCGGTTAGATGAACACCTGCTTTTTGTGACCAAACCCAAGCACTGCCATATACGCCATGAAGTAAAATAACGATGGGAACATCTTTTAAATTGGTGTTTGGCGGTACAAAAACACAAATGTCGCCCCGGCCTTTGAGGTTTTCACTCTTAATGGTTATAAATCTCAGGTGATTACTTTCAAATGCTGGATTGGATATTTCAGTAGTTCTAAACATAATTATAATGTATCAAATACAATAACACCTTTTGCATTTTTTCCTGATAGCATATCGTCAAAAGCATTTTGCAGTTCATGTAAGGCATAGGTTTTGGTAATCATTTCATCTAATTTGAGTTCTCCTGATTGATAATGGGAAATGATTTTAGGAAAATCAGTTTGCGGATTACAACCTCCGTAAAGTGGGTTTATGTATATTTTGTCCCATTCAAAGAGATTCATGTCTATGGTTATCTCCTGTTCTATTCCGCTTACTTGTACAGCTGTTCCTGCATTGCGTATCATGGCCAAAGGGGCAGCCCCCAGTTCAGGAACAGCAGTGCATTCAAAGGCATAGTCAGCACCTCTTCCGTCGGTAAGTGTTTTTACTTTTTCAGCAGCAGCCAATAGGCCTTTATCTGCTTTGTCTGCCTTTATAAGATGCGTAGCACCAAATGTTTTAGCCATTTCTAAACGCTTTTCATTAATATCAATAGCTATAATTTTTGCAGCTCTGTTAACTCTAGCTCCTTGAATAACACTTAAGCCAACTCCTCCAGTACCTAGAACAACCACAGAACTATCTTGTTTTACTTTTGCAGAATTTACAACAGAGCCATACCCAGTCATCACACCACAACTAATAATACTAGCCGATGGATAGGGCATTGTTTTGGCGTTGTTTTTTACCACAGCAGAAGCTTTTACCAAAGTATATTCTGAAAGTGTACCTATATTAAATGAGCGTTCAATAGGCTTTTTGTTCCATAGAGTGCCATCTAAATGAGCATGACCATTAGTATACCCATTGCCACCAGCAACCACGGGAGAGTTATTTTCGCAGATATGTTGGTTACCTAAATTACACTGCAAACAAGTACCACAAGGGGTAGCCCAATTCAATATTACTGAATCACCAATACTAACATGATGTACATCTTTCCCTATGGCTTTAACAATACCCGCCCCTTCATGCCCCATAACAATAGGTTTGCCCCAGTGTAGCGAGTCATGGTCGGTATGGCAAAGGCCAGCGGCTTTTACGGCCACCAGTACTTCATCAGCTAGCGGGTTTTGAACCTCGATGGTATCAATACTAAAATTTCCTTTTCCTGTTGCAATTGCGGCTTGGCAAGTTATTGACATATATAAGTGGTTTGTTAGCGTTACATTTTGTTCGAAATCTAGGATTTTTTTTCCCAATTAGTTTAGCCTAAATAAACAAATTAATATCCTATTTTGTTTATGAATAAGCTTTGTGTACCATAAATAGTTAAATTTAGAGTATATTTTTTAAAACGAAACTAGAATTGAAACCACAATTAGAAAAAATATTACGCCCTGCACAAGGCTCATTTAGTGCTTTTCATTTTCAGGATAAAAAATTTGATGCCCCTTGGCATTTCCACCCTGAGTTTGAGCTTACCTGTATTTTGAAGAGTACAGGCATGCGCTATGTAGGTGATAGTGTGATGGAATTTGAAAAGGGAGATTTGGTATTATTGGGTAGTAACTTACCGCATTGTTGGAAGAATACAGAACATCAAAAGGAGGAGGCAGAATCTATTGTGGTGCAATGGCATACGGATGTTTTAGGTGAGGGGTGGTTAGCTAAAACGGAGTTCATTGCCATACGCAAGCTACTGAAAAATGCTTCTAGAGGAATACGTTTTTTTACTGCAACAACTGATGAGGTTCTTCCAGAATTACAGCGGATGTTAGATTTACCTCCTTTTGAGAAAATCATCGCGTTCTTACAATTATTGCAAAGACTAGCAAATGAAAAGGAATATGAATTGCTTTCTGGTGATAATTTTAGCGTTACTTTAAATCAGGGGTCCACAGCAAAAATAGATTTAATTCAAAATTATGTGAGTGCTAATTACCACCGACAGCTAACACTAACAGAGGTTGCAAAGCTTGTAGGGATGAGTGAAGAAACTTTTTGCAGATTTTTTAAGCGTACTTTTAATAAGTCCTTTTTTACTTTTTTAAATGAATATAAAGTGAAATTGGCCTGTAAGGAGCTTATTGAAACGCAAAAACAGGTTTCTGAAATTGCCTTTTTATGTGGTTATGAGAGTTTGCCTTTTTTTTATAGACAGTTTAAAAAGTTTATTGGTTGCTCTCCTTTAGTATATCAAAAAAAGTATCAGCGGGTGTTCTCTTAATAAAACAGAGGGGTAATGTTAGTAGTTTATGTAAAATATTGGTAAATCATAAAATAGAATATTTTTCGCAAAACAATAAGCTTTAGTTGTAGTGTCTCATCAAAAATAGGAGCACATTTGTTTTTTAAATATTTCCTACCAGCTGCTACTTACTTCGCTGCTGCTCTAAATATTCTGAGGGAGACATTTGTTTTATAGCTCTAAACTGCCGATTGAAATTTGAAATATTATTATAGCCACATTCGTAACAAATAGTGGCTATCTTACTTTTGTTTTCTATCAGTAATTTGCACGCGTACCCTATGCGAAGTTCATTAAGGTATTTTGAAAAAGTTTTGCGATTTACTCTTTTAAAAAAACGACTAAAAGCCGACGGATTCATTTTAGCAATTTCAGCAACATCTTTTAGCGTAATGGGCTTAGCAAAATTTTCAAAAATAAACTCATAGGTTCGGTCTAAACTTTCATTTTGATTTTGTTTGAAGGTATTTACAAAACCTTCGCTAACCAAAAGCTCGTAATCTGTATGTTTAGACAAGTGATGTAATACTTTAATGAATTTTAGTGTTCGCTCTATACTCGGTTTTAAGGCATTAATTTTTAAAATTCCTTTGCTTATTTTTTTGCTAGGGTTACAAAATTTGATGCCATATCTTGACTGATATAACAAGTTTGATATGGCTTTCATTTCATTTACTTTTAAAAAATCAGGCCCTAAAAAATCCTTATTAAAATGAATGGCAATATCTTCTGCAACTAGTGCATTGTTTTTTTGAAAATAGGCATCATCATTAAGCCACATATGCGGTAAATTCTTTCCAATTAAAACAACATCACCAGCCTCAAACTTTTTTATGCTATCACCAACAAAACGGGTGCCCGAACTTTTTATGGTTAAAACCAGTTCTAATTCGGGGTGGTAATGCCATACTTTTAAAAAGAAAGGTTCTACATGATGCGTGACCATAAAAGAACTGTTTTCAGGGTTTTCTCTATGAAGTAGATGTAATTTCAATAGGTATAGTTTATGATTAAATTTGATTGCAATCTAACATTTTAAAAGCTAATTTAGAATTAAATAATTGTATTGGGCAAATATAGTATCGTAAATTGGATGATTTGTGGTAGCTTTTCCTTTTGGGTTCATTTACTTTTGACTTCAAATGTGATTGAAGCAATTCAGCATAGCGATTGGCATGCACTAGTTAAAAATCAGGTATATCTGAAACTAATGCGTAGTGTTGGTCAGAAACAGAAGTAGATTTACTACTTGGGTGTTGTTGATTAGGCGCTAAGTAAAAAAATAAAGACTACATGAAATACATTGTTTGTGAAAAGCCGGGAGAATTTGTTTTAAAGGAAAAGGAAGCACCAAAAAGAAAAACAGGAGAGGCTTTATTGAAAGTGACTAAAGTTGGTGTTTGCGGCACCGATTTACATGCCTATGCTGGTAATCAACCTTTTTTTACGTACCCCAGAATTTTGGGGCATGAATTGGCAACCGTAGTTGAAGAAATAGATAGTAATGAAGCTGGTATACAAGCAGGTGACCATGTTGTTGTGATGCCGTATTTAAGCTGCAATAATTGTGTTGCGTGTAAAAAATGTAAAACCAATTGCTGTACAAGCATTCAAGTGTTGGGTATTCATACAGATGGCGGTATGCAAGAGAAAATTACTGTTCCTGTTGATATATTGATTCCTGCAAAAAATCTCACACACAATCAAATGGCTATAGTTGAGCCGCTAGCTATTGGTGCACACGCTATTAGGCGTGCAGGCTTACAGCAAGGAGAGACAATTGTGGTAATAGGTTGCGGCCCCATCGGTATTGGTATTATGAAGTTAGCGCAACTAGCAGGTGCTACAATTATCGCCATAGATGTAAATCAAGACCGACTCAATTATGCAAAAGATAAAATAGGGGTTAATCATGTAGTTTTGGCGGGTGCTAATACTGTAGATGAAATTAATGTCCTTACCAATGGTGATATGGCAGCAGCTGTTTTTGATGCTACAGGGCATAAAGGAGCTTTAGAATCGGGACCAGATTATATGTCACATGGCGGACGGTATGTTTTAGTAGGTTTGTCAAAAGGAGAATTAACGTTTACGCACCCTGCGATTCATGCAAAAGAAACAACTATAATGTGTAGTAGAAATGCTACTGTAGCTGATTTTAAATATGTAATTTCAGTGCTGGAAAAAGGTGAATTTCCTGTAGACTCTTTCATTACCCATACGGTCGATTATACAGCAATGATAGCAAATTTTGATAGTTGGGTAAATCCAGCTACAGGAGTAATAAAAGCAACAATAAATTTTTAATACATTTTAGTAATATGAAAAAAGTAGTAACTTTCGGAGAGATTATGCTTCGTTTAGCTCCTCCGGGATTTTTAAGATTCTCTCAAGCAACCTCTTTTGATGTGGTTTACGGTGGTGGTGAATCAAACGTAGCGGTATCTTTAGCCAATTATGGTATTCCTGTAGATTTTGTTACCCGTTTACCTAATAACGATATAGGGCAATGTGCCTTAATGGAAATGCGAAAGCGTGGTGTAAATACGGATAATATTATTTTTGGAGGTGACCGTTTAGGGATTTATTTTCTAGAAACAGGTGCTGTATCTCGTGGGAGTAAGGTGGTGTATGACCGTGCACATTCTGCTATTTCTGAAATAAAAACAGGAATGATAGATTGGGAAAAGGTATTTGATGGTGCTGGTTGGTTTCATTGGACGGGGATAACGCCAGCTATTTCTCAGGCTGCTGCTGATGTTTGTTTAGAAGCTGTAAAGGCGGCTAGTGATTTGGGAATAACCATTTCAACAGATTTAAATTACCGTGCAAAATTGTGGAAATACGGCGTAGAGCCAGAAGGCATTATGACCGAGTTGACCTCATATTGCGATGTTATTTTGGGTAATGAAGAAGATGCAGAAAAACACTTTGGAATCAAACCAGAAGGGCTTGATATTACAACACAGGGGCATGATGTTACCGCAGAAGCTTTTTTATCGGTTTGTAAGCAGATGATGCAGAAGTTTCCAAAGGCGCAAAAGGTAATTACAACCTTAAGAGGTTCAATTTCAGCTTCTCATAATACATGGGCTGGTGTTTTATATGATGGCAAACAAATGTACCAATCGCCGCAGTATCAAATTACTGATATCGTTGATAGAGTAGGTGGTGGAGATTCTTTTATGGGTGGCTTAATTTATGGATTACTAACGTACCCAGAAGATACCCAGAATGCATTGAATTTTGCCGTGGCAGCTTCTTGTTTAAAACATACCATTAAAGGAGATGCTAATTTGGTTACCGTAGCAGAAGTAGAAAAATTAATGAGCGGTGATGCCTCTGGTAGAGTAGCTCGTTAAAAAAGTAATAACGAATTAAATAGTCTGGTGTCTTTATGTGATAGTAGAGACACCAGAACAATAATATATTGATATTTTATGGCACAATATACAAGAATTGAAGTTGCATCTGTAATGAAGGAAACGGGAATGATTCCATTGTTTTTTCATTCAGATATTGAGTTAGGTAAAAAAGTGTTAAAAGCCTGCTATGATGGCGGAGCACGTTTACTAGAATTTACCTCAAGGGGTGATTTTGCTCACGAAATATTTGGCGAACTAAACAAATATGCCATTGCCGAATTACCAGGTATGATTTTAGGAGTGGGTTCAATAACCGATGCCGGAGCAGCATCTACCTATATGCTTTTAGGAGCTAATTTTGTAGTCACTCCTGTATTGCGAGAAGATATTGCTATTGCTTGTAACCGACGAAAAGTATTGTGGTCACCTGGCTGCGGGTCTTTGACAGAAATAGCCAAAGCAGAAGAATTGGGGTGCGAAATAGTAAAACTTTTTCCAGGTGATATTTACGGCCCTAAATTTGTAAAAGGGATAAAAGGTCCGCAACCGTGGACGAGTATAATGCCAACAGGTGGCGTTGCACCTAATGAAGAAAATTTAAAAGCATGGTTTGATGCTGGTGTAACTTGTGTGGGTATGGGGTCGCAATTAATTAGTAAGGATATTTTAGCTAATAAAGATTTTAAAGGTTTAGAAACTAAAGTAAAAGAGGCGTTGAGCTTGATTAAAAAGTTGCGGAAGTAGTTCACTTATGAAGCAGAAATTCCTTAAAATCCACCCTAATGACAATATTTTAGCAGCGCTTCAAGATATTGAAAGTGGTGATGTAATCACTACGGAGACTGATTCTTTTAGTGCTGTAGAACCTATTGCTGCTAAGCATAAATTTGCCTTGCATGATTTTAAAGCAGGCGATGAAGTGATTATGTACGGTGTTTTGGTTGGAAAAGCAATCAAAAATATTGCTAAAGGAGCGCGTATTTCAATAGAAAACTGTGTTCATGCCTCTGCAAATTACGGGGTGGGTGGTGAAAAATATACCTGGCAAGCTCCTGATGTTAGTAAATGGAAAAACCGAACTTTTAATGGCTATCATAGAGCAGATGGTAGTGTGGGTACAGCAAATTATTGGCTTGTTATTCCCATGGTTTTTTGTGAGAACCGTAATGTAGAAGTATTAAAATCGGCATTACAAGAATCATTAGGATATCATACCACAATAGACTTTATTGTAGATACTGATAGTTTGGTAAACCAGTACCAAAATGGAGCTTCTGCTGCTGATATAATGAATACCGAAATCATCCGCACACCTGAAGAAATTAAGCAAAATAGAACCTTCGCCAATGTTGATGGCATTAAGTTTTTAACACATGATGGTGGCTGTGGTGGTTTTCGTTTAGATTCTGAAACCTTAACAAGTCTATTAGCGGGGTACATTACGAATGCTAATGTTGCTGGAGCTACAATTTTAAGTTTGGGTTGCCAAAATGCTGAGGTTAAAAACCTCTTGAGTAGTATTCATGAGCGTGATGCAAATTTTTCTAAACCGCTACATGTTTTAGAACAACAAAAAAGTAAAAGTGAACGTCATTTTATTGCTGAGGCTGTAAAAAAGACCTTTTTAGGCCTTATTGAGGCAAATAAAATTGAGCGAAAACCAGCATCTTTACAGCATTTAACCTTGGGATTAGAATGCGGTGGTTCAGATGGGTTTTCGGGTATTTCGGCAAACCCTACTTTGGGGTATACTTCTGATTTGTTGGTTGCTTTAGGCGCAACAACAGTATTATCAGAGTTTCCTGAACTGAATGGCGTAGAGCAAGAACTCATTAATCGATGTGCATCTGAAGAAAATAAAAAGAAATTTACACATCTTATGGATACCTATGCCGCCAGAGCGGTTGCCTTGGGGTCAGGGTTTAAAAATAATCCATCCCCAGGAAATATTAAAGATGGTTTAATTACAGATGCGATGAAATCGGCAGGAGCGGCAAAAAAAGGAGGTACTTCGGTAATTACCGATGTTTTGGATTACACGGAGAAATGCACAAAAAAAGGGCTAAACCTGTTATGTACGCCCGGTAATGATGTTGAAAGTACTACGGGGCTTGCGGGGTCAGGCTGTAATGTAATCGCTTTTACAACCGGTTTGGGTACGCCAACAGGAAACCCAGTAGCGCCTGTAATTAAGGTGTCTAGTAATACAGCACTAACAGAGAAAATGAGTGATATTATTGATTTTAATACAGGTACTATTATCACAGGAGAAGATACCATTGCTTCTAAGGGTGAAGCATTGTTAGAATATATAATTGCCGTAGCAAGTGGAGAAGCTCTTACCGCCTCTGTTCGCTTGGCGCAAGATGATTTTATTCCTTGGAAACGAGGTATTTCTTTATAGCTATTTATGAAAAATTTAGACCGAAAAACCACAAACAAAACCAAAAAAGTTCCCTTAAAAGTACTACAATTTGGAGGAGGTAATTTTCTACGTGCCTTTGTAGATTGGATGATTCAGGTATTAAATGATGAAACCGATTTCAATGGGGGTGTGGCGGTGGTTAAACCTACGCCAGGTGGTGATTACCATGCATTAAAGGAGCAAGAAGGACTGTTTACAGTTGTTTTAGACGGTATAAAAAATGGAAAACTGATTGCTGAGAAAAGGCTTGTTCATTGTATTCAAGAAATTGTAAACCCCTATACAGCATGGGAAACCTATTTAGAATTAGCTAAAAACCCTGATATTCAATTTATTGTTTCCAATACTACCGAAGCCGGTATCAAATATGATGAAAATGATGCTATTGATGATTGTCCGCCCAAAGAATTTCCTGCTAAATTAACCCTCTGGCTTTACCATCGTTTTTTGCATTTTGATAAAGATATTTCAAAAGGATGCGTGCTATTGCCTTGTGAATTGATTGAAGATAACGGTGTAGCCCTGAAAAATACTATTTTAAAATATGCCGAGCTATGGCATCTTGGAAAGGAGTTTGTACATTGGATATATACAGCAAATCATTTTTGCAGTACGTTGGTAGATAGAATTGTTTCTGGATATCCTACGGATAGCGCCTTAGAAATTCAATCTAATTTAGGTTATGAAGACAAGCTACTGGTAGCGGGGGAGTATTACCATAGTTGGGTAATTGAGGGGGATACTAGTATTCAAGCAAAATTGCCTTTTGCTAAAACGGCTTTGAATGTTCAATTTGTAGATGATTTGGCAAGGTATCGTGAGATGAAAGTCCGTATTTTAAATGGTGCCCATACCGCTATGGTACCAGTAGGATATTTAGCAGGCATTCGTTTTGTAAAGGAAGTAATGGATGATACGGTTGTAAGTGGTTTTGTTAAATCACTTTTAAAAGAAGAGATAAGTAAGACTCTACCTTTTTCTGATGCTGTTTTAAATAAATTTACAAATGATGTTTTAGACCGATTTAGAAATCCGCTTTTAAAGCATCAACTAATAAGTATTTCATTAAACAGTACCAGCAAATTTGTTACCCGTTTGTTGCCTACTTTTAAAGATTATTATCTTACTGAAAGAAAGTTGCCTAAGCGTATTGTTTTTGCGCTTGCGGCACTTATCCGTTTTTACAAAGGAGATTTTGAAGGTGAACGAATTGCATTGAATGACAGTCCGCAGGTAATAAACTTCTTTGCTTCAAATTGGAAAAAAGTTGCTAAAAATGAAATGGAATTAGATATCTTAGTGGGTGTTGTTTTAAGTAATACTACCATTTGGGGTGCTGACCTTACTTTGTTTAACGGACTGGTAGAGCAACTGACACAAAACATTCATTCGATTGAAAGTATTGGAATACGGGAAACTATTAAAAAAATAACAGAAAATGACAATTGATTCACACCAACATTTTTGGGAATACAACCCTGTAAAACATGCCTGGATAGATGATAGCATGTCAGCTATCAAAAAAGATTTTTTACCTGCCGATTTACAAAAGGTCTATGCTGAGAATGGCGTAGATGGTTGTGTTGCCGTTCAAGCAGACCAAACACTAGCAGAAACAGATTTTCTTCTAAGCCTTGCTAATGAAAACGATTTTATTAAAGGTGTTGTCGGTTGGGTTGATTTGCGTGACCCTACCGTTGATAGTACGCTTGAAAAATATCATCAGCAGGAGAAAATAAAAGGGTGGCGACATGTTGTGCAAGAGGAAGCAGACCATAATTTTTTATTACGACCCGATTTCTTACAAGGAATTTCTTCTTTAGAAAAGTATGAAACTGCCTATGATATTTTAGTTTTTCCACATCAATTGGGGGCTACTTTGGAGTTTGTAAAACGATTTCCGAATCAAAAGTTTGTCATTGACCATATAGCAAAACCCTATATTAAAGATGGTTTTTACGATGGATGGAGCGTTTTAATGAAAGAAATTGCAAAGCATGAAAATGTATACTGTAAAGCATCAGGTATGATTACTGAAGCAGAGTATACTACATGGACAACAACGCAATTACAGCGGTATTTAGATTTGGTATTTGAAGTTTTTGGTACTGATAGAATGATGTATGGTTCTGATTGGCCAGTATGTTTGGTGGCAGGAAATTATGCTCAGGTTAAGGCTGTAGTTACAGACTATATTCAAAACCTTAATACAGCTGAACAGCAAGCTGTGATGGGGAAAAATGCAATAGATTTTTATAACTTATAAGCACTAGTGTAAAGGCTGTTTAAAGAAGCTTACATAGTTTGTATGCCTGTTTTAAACAGCAATAAAACAGCGTGGTGTTGAATTAAAATAGATACAATGGATTTAGGTTTAAAAGGAAAAGTGGTTATTATTACAGGAGCTGCTGGTAAAGAGGGTAGCATTGGGCATACCATTTTACAATCATTAGCAGCTGAAGAGGCAATCCCTGCAGTAATTGATAGAAATGACCGCGGTTATGGTTATGTAGATAAGATTAAAGCAAATGGAATAGATGCTATTTTCTGTAAAACCGATGTTATGGATCCTGAGCAAATAAAAAACGCAGTGCAAACCATTGTAGAAAAATATGGAAGGGTAGATGCTATTATCAATAATGTAGGGGTAAATGATGGAGTAGGGCTTGATGCATCTTATGAGGAATTCATGAACTCGTTAAAATTGAATATGGTGAGTTACTTTTTGGTCGTTAAATATGCCTTGCCAGCTTTACTAAAATCAAAAGGAAATATTCTCAATATAGGTTCTAAGGTTGCCTTAACAGGGCAAGGAAGAACATCGGGTTACGCTGCTTCCAAGGGTGGTGTATTGGGTTTGACAAGAGAATGGGCTGTAGATTTAATAAAGGAAGGCATTCGTTCAAATGCTATTATCATTGCAGAGAGCTGGACCCCCTCTTATGATACATGGATAAAAACCTTAGAAAACGGAGAAGAAAAATTAAAATCCATAATAAAAAAGATACCCCTTGAAAATCGTATGACCACTACGCAAGAAATTGCCGATACATGCCTGTTTACTATCTCAGAAAGAGCATCGCACACTACCGGACAATTTATTACTGTAGATGGTGGATATGTACATTTAGATAGATCACTTTTAACGGAATAATACAAAAGCAAATACCAAATAAATCCAATAAATTTTTAAGCCAATTAAATTATGAGCAAATCATTGAAAATACCTGTAGTGCCCAAAGAACTTTTGGTGCCTTTTATCGCCGCAACATCCATCTTTGCTCTATGGGGATTTGCCAATGATTTAACCAATCCTATGGTTGCTGCCTTTAAAAAGGTAATGATACTTTCAAATGAGGAAGCTTATAATGTACAGTTTGCTTTTTATTTTGGATATGGGGTAATGGCTATTCCTGCGGCACTTTTTATTCGAAAGTTCAGTTATAAATCGGGCTTGTTACTAGGCTTAGGGTTATATGCGCTTGGAGCAATTCTTTTCTACCCTGCGGCAGAGAATGGGTCCTATACCTATTTTTTAATCTCCCTTTTTGTAATTACCTGCGGTCTTGGATTTTTAGAAACCACCTCAAACCCATTAATTTTATCCATGGGGGATAAGGTAACGGCCACACGTCGTTTAAACCTTGCCCAGTCCTTCAATCCTATAGGTTCGTTAACAGGTATGTTAATAGCAAAATTCATTGTTTTAGATAGGCTACTTTCAACAGATTATGCTGATAGTGCTGAAATTGCAGCACTAGGTGCAGAAAAGGCTGCTGAAATTAAGGCCTTTGACCTAAATGTAATTAGTGTACCTTATATTGCTGTGGGCATTTTTGTGGCGGTGGTTTTTTTCGTGATATGGAAAACTAAGATTCCTGCAATGACTATGGGTGATCATCTATCAATTAAGGAATCGGTAAGTCGAATTTTTAAAAGTAAAACCTACCTGTTGGGGGTTGTTGCCCAAATGTTCTACGTGGGTGCACAAATTATGTGCTGGACAGCTATTTTTCAATTGGTAGAATATTTGAATGAATCGTCAAACTTAGGAATAGATGCAACTTGGTGGAATATTGCAGCTATGATATCATTTGTAACCACTAGATTTATAGGTACCGCTATGATGCGAAAAATAAATCCTGCCAAAATGCTCGCTATTTTTGGTTTGGCGGCTTCGCTAATGTGCGCAGGGGTGATGTTTTCATCAGGCTTGATGAGTATTATTTTTCTTGTCTTGGTATCGGTGTTCATGTCCATTATGTTTCCTACTATTTACGGACTCGCACTTAAAGATATGGGTGAGGAGGCAAAATTAGCTTCATCAGGTTTAATAATGGCTATTGTTGGAGGGGCATTTTTACCCAAACTACAAGCCAAAATAATGGATTATGGAGATCAAGTAAACGGACAAGAAGTTTTTGGCGATGTAGTGGCTGCTGGTATACCAGAAATACATTTTTCGTTTATTTTGCCTTTAATCTGTTTGATATTTGTAGCCTTTTATGGTTTGTATGCTTTTAAGGTGACCAAAGCGCAAAGTGCGTAAGTAGCTTTTGCAAGCATTGATAGGGTATTGATTATTTCTGGAATGCAAGAAATTGATGATGCATAGTATAAGCACCTACGAGAAAACGTTGTAGCTTGTACTGAGTGATATGTTATCCAAACATCTTTTTGTGCATTGCTTTAATATCCTTAATCGTTTCACCTTTTACTAACCATGATAGTCCAAAAGGCAAAATGGCTAAGGTTTCCATCCAAAAAACAAAATTATTTATTTTAAAATCAGACAAGAAATAGATGATGAGTAGGCTAATGGCTAGCCAAGTGATTAAGCCGCAAGTTTTGTATAGTTTGTATTGCCAACTTGTACGATCTTGACCTCTTGAAAACTTAAAAAAAGACATCCAACCCATTAAAAATACAAAGACTCCTGCGGCAACAAAATGATAGGTGCTTGTGAGGTCATTTAAGTGTCCAAATAAGGGGAGGTTACAACTACTACATATTTCATTTATAGTAGCATTTCCACTATCATTACATGCCGTTGGAATTAATACAACCAATAAGGCGGCAAAGCCTGCCAGGTTGGTTAGCCAATCATCATTAATAAACTCATCCGTCTCTATAGGGTGGCCTTTGTATGAAATTAGAAAAAGCGCTAATGATGATAACACAATAATGAAGTATAGTGATGGTGCCGTTAGGTAATAATAATGACTTATTGAGGATACTATCATGTTACTAGCCAATAAGGGTAGTGCCAGAGGCAATGATATGCCAAGAAAACCAATAAGTTTTCTAATGCGATAAGTTGATTGCTGTAATTCCGTCATTACCTTTTTTTATTTTAGTAGCATTACTTGATGTTCTACTTACAATTAAGCTGTTTTATAATTAGTTGAACTACCGCTTTAATTACTATTGAAATTAATACTTTGATTTGTATTGAGCTCATCTTAGCTTTTTCTTTTACCTATAAAAGTCATAATTCTCGCTTTCAAACAAAAAGTCAAAATGAGTTCATTATGTAAACTTACTGTCAAGTGAGGTGAAAATACTAAAAATAACATAAACATCTTATAATGAATTGGCTGCGATTATTTTGTGAATTTAAATGTATTAAGTAGATGTTAGCGTTGTTGTTTATTATGACAGCAGATTAGGTTTGTCTTTTAAAATTTACCTATTACAGGGTGATTGATTCTCGGTTATAGTTGGTTTATGTATTCAATCAATGATAAAATAGAGCCTCTGTATTGTTGATTTATAGAACACTTTCTTTTCTTGTAGTCTTTTATTGGTAATTTTGTAGTCTTTTATTAAATTTATACGTCGAATATTAAATCTGTTTTACTAACTTTATACATTGCTTGATATGAAATTTAGTATTGGGTGAAATAAAAATAACTTGTTAGAAGCAGGATTGAGAATGTAAAAGTGAAAATGGTTTGTAATTGAAAAAGAGTACAATCAAAAGTTCAGTGTTAGTATAAGCGAAGTTTTATCGGTAAAAAGCTTTGAATTAAGCGAATATGAAATCATAAACATATACAGCTAATTGTGTTATAAGCAAAAGACACAAAAGGTTTTCAAAAAGCACCAAAAAATTTCTATTGAAATAACTCTTGTAAATCCTTCACAGAAAATATTCATTTCCTATAACTTAAGTATTCAAATGTATTTGACCTATTAAATGAGAGCGCCATAACTGAAGATAAAAGGAGTATTAAAAATTTGACAAGACTTTTTTGATTACTGATATAAATGGTAGGAAATAGGTAATAGAAAGAATATTTGACATGATATAACGATTTTAAATTGCATAAAAGCGAAAAGACTTTACTTTAAAATGTGTAAAAGGTATTTTTAAGTGTATGATAGTGTTATGGTTAAGTCATGTTGTGCGTTCCTAATACAAAAAGATAATTCCCAAATAAAAAATAGACAAAATACCAAGTTGGGTTAGTTATGATTATGAAAAAAATAATTTTTCTGATTAGTTTTATTTGCATTAGTCTATCTATTGTACAAGGTCAAACTGTTACAAAAGATTCAATTATTGCGGGAGTATTTGAAGCGTATAATTTAATGAGTAAGACGTATTTGGTACAGTCGCACAACCTATTAAATCAGTTAGAAAAAGACGCATTAAAGCTTAATGACACTATAGCGCTGGCGTATTTGTACAATGTAAAAGGGGTTTTTTATAATGCTACAGGAAATTATGAGTTATCAAATAAACTTTATAACAAGAGTAGGCAATTTTACGATAGTCAGATAAAAACTGACGATGATGAACCTACCAAGCGATCGCTTATGGTTTTAGGTAATATTGCTATTAATTACAAAAAGAAAAAGGAGTATGCAAAAAGCGATAGTCTGTTGCTATATTGTATAAAAAGATTAAACAAGCTACACTATAACAGAGTTTTTTTTTCGTATCGTGCTTTAGCTGAAACTTATCTTGAGCGAGGTTACTATAATGAAACTATTGATTTGTGTGATGAAGCTTATGCTGAATTCCAAACCTATGATTTTGCAAATGAATCTGAAATTGTAAAAAAAAGAATTCCTAATCGAATTCTAAAGCGAATTATGTTGTTAAAGGCTTTTGCGTTATTTGAACTCAATAAAGATTTGAATGAAGCTAATCGTATTTTGGATGAATATTCATTTGGAGACCTGGAACTTTCCGTGTGGGATGATTACTTCGTACAAGCAAAAATTAATAACTACAAATTTCAGTATTTTGATATAACAAAACGCAACAATGACTCATTAGAGCATTACAGAAAATTGGTTTTTAAGAACACCAATACTACCATTAGTATTATTGATTCAATAAAAGTAGAATTAAGAAAGTACAACTGGAAATATTTTGTAAAAGAGCAAGAGATACAGAAAGAGCAATTGCTTCAGCAAAACAAAATAAATGAACTAAAAAATACCAAAATCATAATTACCTTGATATCCTTTTTGGTAGGTTTGCTCATATTACTCATTTTCTTTATCATAAAATCGTTCAGAAAACAGAAAGATCTTAACAAGGTTTTAGTCCAAAAAAATGGAGTGTTAAAAAATATTGATGAGCAGCGTTTAAGGTTTTTTTCAGTAATGAGTCATGAATTACGAACACCCATCCACGGAATTTATTCTGCGGCAAATTTGCTTGAAAAAGAAGAAAATGAAAAGGAAATATCAAATTATTTGAACATAATAAGCTATTCGTCAACACATTTAAAAACGCTTATCAATAATATGTTGCAGTATTCTCGCTTTGAACTTGAAAAAATACAGTTAAAAAGCGAGGAGACCAATTTAAAAGCACTCATTCAGTCGGTAGTAAATTCATTTTCAAACAACGCAAAAAATGAGAATTGTAAGATTCATCTTTCTTTTGATAGTAACATTCCAGAGGTAAACACCGATCAATCTATTTTATCTCAAATTTTAATAAACCTAATAGGAAATGCTATAAAGTATACGACAAATGGCAATATATGGGTTATAGCTAGCTTAGAAGATAAAACCGAAACCGCTGCTAAAGTGACTTTAAAAGTAAAGGATGACGGTATAGGAATACAAAAAGAAGATCAAGAATTCATTTTTAACGCCTTTAAAGGTGTGAATAATAATTTTGGCGATAGTACTGGTTTGGGCTTGTATATAGTTAAGAATTTATTGTCTTTATTTGATAGTAAAATCTATTTACAATCAGCAAAAAATGAAGGTGCAACTTTTTTCTTTACTGTTGAATTGCCTAGAAGTAGGGGGTTACTTGAAAATCAAGAAGAACGGCCTGTTATTAAAAATAAAAAAGTACTTGTTGTTGATGATAACCGAATCAATGTAATTGTCACCAAAAAAACGCTTGAAAAAGAGGGCTGTATCTGTGATAGTGCAATGTCGGGTGAAGCAGCAATTGAACTTGTTAAGCAAAACGAGTATGATATTGTGTTAATGGATATAAATATGGATGTTATGAATGGGTATGAAGCGTCGGTAATTATTACCAGTCTACAACCTTCCTTGCCTATAATTGCTTTAACTGCACTTGATTTTAATGAGGTACAGGTAAAAGCAAAAATTAGTAATATCAGTTCAATTTTAACGAAGCCTTTTAAAAAGGAGGATTTGATAACTCAAATTCATTACTTAACTATGGCAGTATGATACACACTAGTTCTCTTCTCTTAAAATAAATTCTCCTTAGTTTGATTTTTTTCTAAAATATGAGTCAGATCTAAAGTTGTATTTAATCGATAATGATGGTTGTTGAAATGCATGCTGATATTACGGTTGTAGAAGATTTTATCATGTTTATCGAATATTGATTTTTTTCTCTTTCTTTCCCTTTTGCTACAGCTAATTTTGGTTGTTAAAACAACTGAATGTCCTAATTCGGAAATCTTAGTATCATGTTTTTTCTTTTTAAAAAGGCATGGTATGTACGGGGTTTTTAGGGTGGTGATTAACAGTTCGAAGTTTTGTAAATACAACAATATGATTATTAAGAAACTACAATTTCACAAAATATATCTTATAAATTTTCAACGCCATGCATGTTCAAATAGCTGCTGGTAAAGGTTATTTAAAATCAACTAATAAAAATATATTTTACTCTTAATAACTCCCAACAAAGAATTTAATTAAATACAAAGTTCATGATTAAAAAACTATTCAACTTTCAACTCTGTAGGCTAACCGTAATAATAGTCTGTCTATTTGGTGGTGCTTTAAATGCAGTTGCTTTTACTACAGTAACTAGTGGAAATGAGACGTTCTTTAACATATCAGAGAATGACACTGAAACTGTAAACGACAGATCTGCTATTTCATATTTATCGCACATATGGAGCAAGCAACCGGTAGCGGCTAAAACGGCTTCAGAAAGTACTGCGCCATTTGCCGTATGGCGAGAATGGAAAGTACAAGATTCGCCAGCCAGTTGCGGCCCTTTTCCAGGTTCTGCCGTTTTCTTTAGAAATGTCGTGGGATGTGGGCATTCTAGTTATGAAACATGGCATGCTTATTCGGATCTCAGATTAACGGAATATACTAATGGTACTGCTGTACTTAGAGGACGTCTGCACAATAATGGTAGAATAGCTCAGATTACTATTAATATGTCTGGTAAAACTGGTTCGGGTTCTACTTGGCCTAATCCATGTTATCAAAATAGAATACGTGGACAATATTACTATAGTAACTTTTCTGGTAGTGTTAATGAAGGAGGAAGAAGCTATAGTATTCGTAAAGATCAAAATAACAAGCCTTTCATTATGGGAACTAATGCCGGTAATGATGGTAGTGGTAAAATGGGCTTTGGTATGTGGAACGATGGTTGGGGTAAGCGTTGTAACGAAGTTTTTGGCGTTTTACTACCCTATAACCCATGTAGTGTAAATGCAGGGCCAGACAAAACTATTTGTGCTGGTGATTCTGTAACACTTACGGCTACAGGAACTGGAAGCTTTAGATGGAGTACAGGTGAAACCTCTAGAACAATTAGAGTAAGTCCTACAACACGTACAAGATATAGTGTAACAGCTACATCAGGTAGCTGTTCAAAAACTGATTATGTTTATGTAAACGTATTAAATGTTACTGCACAAGCAGGACCAGATAAAACTATTTGTGGTGGTACAAGCACAACGCTTACTGCTAGTGGTGGCGGTACATATTTATGGAGTACGGGGGAGCGAACAGCTACTATAACAGTATCTCCAAATCAAAGTACAACCTATACTGTAACCGTTTCAAATGGTAGTTGCCAAGATAGCGATTCAGTTAGGGTGAATGTTTTAGAGCAAGTGCATGCTGATGCTGGCCCTGACAAATTAATATGTGATGATAAAGATTCTACAACACTTACTGCTTCTGGTGGCGGTACGTATTTATGGAGTACAGGTGAAACAACTGCTACAATAACAGTATCACCTACACAAACAACTACATACTCAGTTGTTGTTACCAAAGGGAGTTGTCAAGATACCGATACAGTTACAGTAACTGTTAGTTCTCTTCAAGTAGATTTAGGTAATGACGTGTCTTTATGTGGTGATGCTTCAAAAACACTTACAGCAAGAATTGTATCTAATACAATTACAGCCCCATGTACTGATCAAGTAACATATGAGTGGAAAAAAGATGATCAAGTAATAGCAGGCGCAACTGGTCAAACATTGAGTGTAACGATGCCTGGTGTTTATAGTGTTACTGCACGAAATTGTAATGGTTGTACTGCATCTGATTTAATTTTGGTTAGACCATCATTCGAAGTAGATTTAGGTAGCAATGCTGTAATATGTGCAGATGAAGAAGTAACCCTTACGCCACAGGTTAGTGGATATACTGGATGTGATACAGGTGAGAACGTTTCTTACTTATGGTCAACAGGAGCAACTACACCAACAATTACAGTTTCAACGTCAGGTACGTATTCAGTTACTGTAACTGGTTGTGATAATCAATGTTCAATTACTGATGAAGTAGTTGTAACAGTTAAAGAAGAAATTGATGCTAATGCAGGTAGCGATGTTGTTATTTGTTACGGAGAAAATACTGTTCTTACTGCAACAGGAGGAGGAACATACTTATGGAGTACTGGTGAAACAACGTCTACTATTACGGTTAATCCAACAGAAACAACAACATATTCTGTTACAGTTACGGCAAATGGTTGTACAGCTACTGACGAGGTAGTAGTAACGGTTAAACCAAGAATCAATGCCAATGCAGGTGATGATGTTATCGCCTGTTATGCCGAAGATACCGTTCTTACAGCAACAGGTGGAGGAACATACTTATGGAGTACAGGAGAAACAACATCTTCTATTACGGTTAATCCAACTGAAACAACAACATACACAGTAGCCGTTACTGTTGATGGTTGTACAGTTACTGATGAGGTAGTAGTAACAGTTAAACCAAGAGTTGAAGCTAATGCAGGTGCTGATGTTACCGTTTGTTATGCTGAAGATACTGTTCTTACTGCAACAGGAGGGGGAACGTACTTATGGAGTACAGGAGAAACAACACCTTCTATCACCGTAAATTTAATGGAGACGACGACATTTACAGTGGCCGTTACCGTTGATGGTTGTACGGTTACTGATGAGGTAGTTGTGACGGTTAAACCAGAAATTGATGCTAATGCAGGTAGCGATGTTGTTATTTGTTACGGAGAAAATACTGTTCTTACTGCAACAGGAGGAGGAACATACTTATGGAGTACTGGTGAAACAACGTCTACTATTACGGTTAATCCAACTGAAACAACAACATACACAGTAGCTGTTACTGTTGATGGTTGTACCGTTACCGATGAGGTAGTGGTAACAGTTAAGCCAAGAATCAACGCTAATGCAGGAGCTGATGTTACTGTTTGTTACGCCGAAGATACCGTTCTTACTGCAACAGGAGGAGGAACATACTTATGGAGTACAGGCGAAACAACACCTACAATTACTGTAAACTTAATGGAGACTACAACCTTGACAGTTGCTGTCACTGTTGATGGTTGTACAGTTACTGATGAGGTAGTTGTTACAGTTAGACCTCAAATAGAAGTTATGGCTAGTGCAGATGTTACTATCTGTGAAGCTGAAGATACTGTTCTTACAGCTACTGGTGATGAGGGAACTTATTTATGGAGCACAGGAGAAACAACATCTTCTATTACGGTAAATCCATCAGTGACAACAACCTATACGGTATCGTTAACCAAAGATGGTTGTACGGTTTCTGATAGTGTAGTAGTTAATGTAGATAGAAAAGTAACCATTGGTGATTATGTTTGGACAGATGAAAACCGAAATGGAGTTCAAGATGCCAATGAAACTGGTGTTAATGGTGTAACAGCCACTTTATACCACTGTGATGGCACTCAGGTGGCTACTACAACTACAGCAAATAATGCAGCTGGCGAAGCAGGAGCATATAACTTTAGAGTATGTCCTGATTCTGGTTTTTACTATGTAGTATTTAGTGATATTCCAGATGGTTTAGAGTTCACGCAAAGAAATATGGGTCTTGATGATGCTGTAGATTCAGATGCAAACCAGAACGGACAAACACAATGTTTTGAAGTAGAAAGAGAAGATATACCTACAATCGATGCTGGTTTAGTAGAGATTTGTCAAATAAGTGTAGATGCTGGTAATGATATCAGAATATGCCCAGGCGAAACTATTATGATTACAGCTGATGTTGAAGATGAAACAGCTGAATGTCCAGGTGGATGTCAGTATCCAATAACAACAAGAGACAGATGTTTTGGTCCTGCTGGTGACTTCGAAATCTTCTTAGTCTCAACTGCAAATGCAGGTGGTGATTATGATAATTTCAAATTCAAAGCTTCAACACAAAGCTTCCAAAAGTTATCTAACGGATCAGCTAGATATACAGCTACAGCCAGCAATGGTACTGATGTGATTACTATTGATGCTTTATTAACAGGAAATACAACAATAGCACCAGTAGGTAGTCCAAATCTAAACTCTTGTCAAGATTTTGATACATCTAGCTGGGAGTACTGGACAACTTGGTCAGGAACAATAAACTCTCAAAACCATGGGGTGTTCAACCTATCAGTAAAAGGTAGTGCATTTCAATTAGGTGTAGGAGCTGATGTTGTACGTACAGGTTTAGGAGCTTCAGGTTGGTTCTATGTAACTGGAGGTGATGGTTTTTATACTAATGGTGATGTGAATATTCCATTAGAGGAATGTGTAGAGCAAAACGTAAGTTACGTATGGTCAACTGTAGACGGAGAGATAGTAGGAAATCCTAATCAAAAGACTATCAGTATTAACAAAGCTGGTACCTATGTTGTAACAGTTGAGAATTGTATTGATTGTGAAGCAACAGATACTATTATAGTAACACGTAAATTCTGTTATACAGAGTCTAAAGGTCCACGTCCTTCAAGAATCAAGAACGTATACCCTATACCAGTTAAAGCTGGAGGCATATTGACTGTAGAGTTGCATAGAGAAGAAGCGCCAGATACTGATGGTTCACTCACCGCAATTTCTTTGAAGGGTAGTGCTGATTTTGTAGATAGAAAAGAAGATATACAAGTAGCATTGTATGACATTACAGGTAGAATGATTGGCGTGCCAAAATCGTTTGTAATGGAGAATGGTAATGTAACTATTCACTTTAGCCTAGATCACATTCAGGCGGGTAGTTATATCTTGAGAACTCAAGGAGGAACTTGGTCCGACAGTAAGAATATTATTGTTGAATAAGTTTTTATTTGATTTCTAATTTTAAAAAGCTGTAATCTTTATTGATTGCAGCTTTTTTCTTTGTAATTATTTTTTGATGGGTTGGTTTGTCTTTGACTTTTCTATGAAGATACTAAAACCAATTTAGCCATCAAATGACATACAGAAAACGAAGTTGCTTTTTTCTAGACCGCGTAATTAATTTGCATAATATAGTTACGGAAATGAAGAACAAGAAAATAGAATGAAAAATGAACAAGTTCGAATGTGTAATTTGATGGCTATTATATAGGTATTAAACCCGTTTTAATTTCACTGGGGGAGTGTAATGTGTATTCCATTGACATGTATAAAGATTTTCACTTCTATCAACAAATACATCATTACCGTGATTAAAAACGGGTTTTTAAGATTGGTACATTTTTCACAATTTCTCATTTTTATATTCAGGTATTTCCCTTCTTGAGTTTCGAAATTATACGCTTATTGCCATGTGAAATTGAGATGAAATTGCAAAAGTGGTTTTGATTGAATTTCTGTCCGTATTCATAGATTCTTTTTTAGTTATTACGTTAATAAATCTTTTACCACATTCCCATGAACATCCGTAAGTCGATAGCGACGACCTTGATGTTTGAATGTTAATAACTCATGATTTATACCAAACAAATGCAATAAGGTTGCATGAAAATCATGTACATGTACGGGGTCTTTCACTACATTATAGCTGAAATCATCAGTTTCTCCATAGGTGAAGCCTGGTTTCACGCCAGCTCCTGCCATCCACATGGTGAAGGCTTTTGGGTGATGATCACGCCCGTAATTTTCTGGGGTTAACTGCCCTTGAGAATATACGGTTCTGCCAAACTCTCCACCCCAAATCACTAGGGTGTCTTCTAGCATCCCACGTTGTTTTAAATCTTTGATAAGCGCCGCATTTGCCTGGTCGGTTAACTTGTTTTGACTGCGAACACCGCCAGGACATCCAATATGCTGATCCCACCCTTGATGATACAACTGTACAAATTTCACATCTTTTTCTAATAATTTTCGAGCCATTAAACAATTTGCCGCATAGGTGCCAGGGTCACGACTATCTTTACCATACATGTCAAAAATATAGTCGGGTTCATCAGACATATCGGTCACTTCGGGTACAGAGGTTTGCATACGAAAAGCCATTTCATATTGCGCCATTCTAGCATTTATTTCGGGGTCGCCATAAATATCGTGTTGAACGCCATTAAGCTTTCCTAAATAATCTAACATTTGTCTACGATCATTACCGTCATAATTTTCAGGGTCACTAAGATAAAGTACAGGGTCTTTTCCTGATCTAAACTGTACTCCTTGATGTTCTGTAGGTAAAAAACCGTTGCCCCATAAACGAGAATACAAAGGTTGTCCACCCATGTTTTTGGTAATCAACGTAATGAAAGTAGGAAGATTTTCATTGTCAGAACCTAAGCCATAACTTAACCAAGAGCCTATAGATGGTCTGCCTGGTAGCTGATTTCCTGTTTGTAAAAATGTTATGGCAGGGTCATGATTTATAGCATCTGTTTGCATCGATTTAATGAAACACAAATCATCTACGACTTCTGCCGTATGCGGCATTAGTTCACTTACCCACGCTCTAGACTCACCATATTGCTTAAAATCCATAATGGAAGGGGCGATAGGAAAGGTAGACTGTTCGGCACTCATAGCAGTTAATCGCTGCCCTTGTCTTACCGAAGGAGGCAAATCTTGACCAAAATACTTTTTAAGTTTGGGTTTATAATCCCACATATCTAGCTGCGAAGGTCCTCCACTTTGAAATAAATAAACTACACGTTTTGCTTTTGGTAAATGGTGTGGTAGTCCCAATCGGTTTTTGTTATAGGAGGCTAAAATGGCATCGGCTTTTGATGCATCCATAGTATTTCCTTTTACTGCAGACCATGCTTTGTCTGCATTTAACAAAGAACTCAACGCAAGGGCACCAATACCCAAAGAGCTTTTTGTTAAAAAATTGCGACGATCTAGTTGGTGTTCTACCGCTTGAAGGTCTTTATTGGTTGACTTTAGTATTTTGTTATTGTGACACATAATACAGTTTTATCTTTTTGTTATGGTGGCATCAGCATTCATTATGGTGCTTGCTACTACCGCATTGGCAGCAACCAATGCCTTATCTTTTATATTGGTGATTTTAAATTCTCCAGAATTTAACCAGCCATCGGTTTTAGCGGTATTTGTTTTAAACTTGCTATATTCTTCTTCTTGCAGGGCTGCTAAAAGGTCAAGTTCTTTATCTTCTATTTTTCTACCTGTAAGTTTTCTAAAAACAGTGGCAATTCCTTTTTTAGGGTCTTCAAATGATAACATGCTGTATCCTAATACCCGAGAAGCTTCTACATAGGTGGGGTCATTTAACATGACAAGTGCTTGTAAAGGCGTATTTGTTTCTTGCCTTCTTACGGTGCAAAAAGAGCGCTCAGGAGCATCAAAAGTAGCAATAGTAGGGTGAGGTACAGACCTTTTCCATATGGTATACATACTTTTTCTATAGAGTTTGTCGCCCTTATCTTGTTGGTAAGCGGCTCCATTTATTTTCCATAAACCCTCAGGTTGATAGGGTTTTACACTTGGCCCTCCAATTTTGTTGTTCATTAAACCAGAAGCTACTAAAACATTGTTACGCAGCATTTCACCTGTTAATCGTTTTGAAGGGCCACGGGCTAATAAACGATTCTTTTTGTCTTGTGCAAGCAATTCTTCACTAGCCAAGGATGATTGCTGATAGGTGTTTGATAGTGCCATTAGCTTGTGTAGTGCTTTCACATCCCATCCAGATTCCATAAATTCAATGGCAAGCCAATCTAATAAGGCAGGGTGACTAGGGAGTTCTCCTTGGTTGCCAAAATCTTCAGCGGTACGTACAATACCTGTTCCAAACATATGTTGCCAATAGCGGTTAACAGCAACTCTAGCAGTTAACGGATTGTCTTTACTAGTTACCCATTGCGCCAATCCTAAACGATTTTTAGGAAGACTATCAGGGTAGGGGAATATCTTTTCTGGTGTATTGGGAAAAACTTGTTCCCCATACACATCATACTGCCCACGCTCTAGAATAAAAGTTTCTCTGGGTTCTGGCATTTCTTTCATCACCATTATTTCCTTAACCTTATCGGTACTATCTACCAAAGTTTTGCGAATTTTTGTAAGTGATGCTATAGCTTTTTTATAGGTGTTGCTCTGTGTTGAAGTATAATAATGTTTTAAATTATGTTTTTGCGCTGTCGAAAGCTCATTTGCCGATTTTGCTAACAGTGCCTGTAGTGTTTCAGGTGTTGAAATTTGTAAAACCTCAATAGGAGTTAGTTTTTTAGTAAAAACAAGAATATCGTCAACAGTGGCTCCCCCAATACCTTTTCCACGCCATCGGGCACCTATTTGAAGTCCTGGTTCAACAGATTCACCAATACCGTTAAAGATAATATCTTTATAAAGGTTATCTACTTTAACGTCCGTTTCAAGTTTTTCTCCATTCATATAAATATCAAGCCCATTTGCTTTGCTTGAGCCATCATAGGTCATGGTTAGTTGTACCCATTTATTTTTTGGAATTTCCTGCGTACTGAGTTTCACAATAGAATTATCGGGCCAAACATGGGCCAGCATGGCTTCAATTTTATTGTCTTTTAAAGCCAAATGATACCCTCGGTAATTATAAAGTCTTGTACCTACATTTTTGTGAAAAATTACCCCCGATTCTAAATCATCAGGAATGAATACTCGAATACCAATACTAAAGGCTTGGTGACGTTGAAAAACACCAATGCGATCAAGATCTAACCATGCATCACCATCCAATAGCAATCCTTTGCCTTTATAACCTGCTACAATATTGGCGGTCTGTTTGGTGGCGTGTTGCCGCTTCATTGTTCCTTTTTGATTAGGGTTTAGGTTGTTGGTAAGGCTACCATTGGTAAAATCGATGGCTGCAATTAATTGGCTTGGCTTTTCATTGGGATTGATTTTTTTATAGCCTTCAGATGATAGCCATTTTTCAGCCTCCGTATTTTCAGATTTTACAATATCGGTTATCGCTTTTTCTTCTTCTTGAATTAATCCATCTACGTATGAAAGAAATTGCTCTTGTTCTTTGTTGGGAAGCATTAAAGTAGGTACGGGCATAGACGAATCATAAGATATTTGGCCAGATTCGTTTACATTATTAAAAAAACTATACATTTCGTAATAGTTTTTTTGAGAAATGGGATCGTATTTGTGATCGTGACACTTGGCGCATGCCATGGTAATGCCCATCAATCCTTCACTAACTACATTGGTGCGATCGGAAACATACTCAGAACGAAACTCTTCATCAACAATACCGCCTTCTGAGTTTTGCGGGTGTAACCTATTGAAAGTAGTTGCTAAAATTTGTTCTTTAGATGCGTTTGGCATCATATCACCGGCTAATTGCCAGCGTATGAATTCATCATAAGGCATGTTTTCGTTAAAAGCTTTTATCACCCAATCACGCCAATCAGAAACATCGCGGTAACGATCTACCGTATATCCATGGGTATCAGCGTAACGAGAAAGATCCATCCAGTCTAAGGTCATTTGTTCGCCATAATGTGGTGATGCTAATAAGCGATCTATCTGCTTTTCATAGGCATTTGGGCTATCATCCTTTAAAAAAGCATCAATTTCTTCAAGGGTAGGAGGTAAGCCTGTTAAATCAAAACTCAACCTTCTGAGTAAAATTTCTTTGCTTGCTTTGGGGCTGGGTTGCAAGCCTTGGTCTTCTAATTTTGCTAAAATAAAATTATCTATTGGGTTTGCTATTTTATCTTGAAAGGTGACCTCTGGCGGCTGTTGTTTAGCAGGCGGAATAAAAGCCCAATGATCTTTGTATTCGGCACCTTCTTCAATCCACCGTACCAGCATCGCTTTTTCACGAGAAGATAAGGAAAGATGCGATGAGGGTTCGGGCATTATAATTTCAGGATCATCGGTTAAAATACGACGTACCGTTTCACTTTTACTCAAATTTCCAGGAACTATGGCGTAGGTGCCTGGCGTATTTTCAGACTCCGTATACGCAAGTTGAGGGTCATGCAATTGCAAACCTGCAGCCACCTTAGCCTTGTCAGGTCCGTGACAAATAAAACACTTGTCTGATAAAATAGGTTTTACATGTTGATTAAAATCAATCTTTTCAGGTAGTTTCTCATAGGCCAATTGCACATCTTCGGGTAAATCAGGGCCACCACATGAAAAAATAAACATCAAGGTTGTAAGCGCTACACAATTTTTTAATCGCAGGGCAATGTTCAAGAATTGAATTACAGGAGTGTTGCCTCGAAATGGTAACTGTTTTTTCGAGAGCACACCTCGTACCCTTGGGTTGCGGTTGTTGATTCGTGTCATTTGTATTACAACAATTTAGGTTTTAATCAAAGCTATAATTTTTATAAAGTTAATTATTGTCTAAATCAGACAATGAATAGTACTTTTCCGATATTATACAAAAGTTGTTTTATCTGTTAGGTTTTTCTAATTTGTGATTAATATCCTAATTTAAATAGTATTTGTAGCTGCTTTTCTCTAAATTAGGATTTTAAAAACGATGTTTTAAATCCGATACAGTTGAAGCATTATGAATAAAATATTTCAATCATTAAAACTAAGTTTATTACATGTAGGGTATGCTAAGCTTGATACATCGTGGGATTATGACAATGTGATAAGTCCATTTTCTCGACTTTATTTGGCTACTGAAGGTACTGCTAAGGTATTCCATACGTACAAAGAAATTGATTTAAAACCGGGGTATATGTATTTGGTACCTAGTTTTACCTATAGTAGGTATAAGTGTGATGCAATGCATGAACAGTATTATATTCATTTTTTAGAAGAGGTGGGCGATGGTATTTCTATTTATGATTTAAGAGCTTTTCATTATGAACTAAAAGCTTCTGCATTCGACATAAAATGCTTTAAACGGATACAAGAGTTGCATTCACATCGAAGTTTGGTGAATGAAGATCCGCGATCTTATGATCATCGAAGTAAAATTGCTAAAATTGAAGAAGAAAACGATGTTTTACCAGCAAGTACGTTTATTGAAACTCAAGCCCTATTGCAATTGTTGTTATCACGGTTTATCCAAAACAATAAAAGCTCAAAAATGTTTGCTAGAAGTGATTTTTATGAACTCATTAATTACATTAAAGAACACCTTCATGAGCCTTTAAATATTGCCGATTTAGCAAAACGATGTAATCTTAGCCCCGATCATTTCTCTAGAGTTTTTCAACAAAAATTTGGCATACGACCTAGCAAGTATATTCAAACCAAACGCATTGAACGCTCTGAAACGTTGTTGTTAACCACTAACAATACGCTTGCCGAAATTGCTGAAAAAACAGGCTGGGATAATGTGTCATACTTCACCCGAGTATTTAAGAAAACAACGGGGCAAACCCCTGCTAAATTCCGCCAAGAAAGACGTATGATTTAATAGTGAGGCTATGTGAAAAAGCGATAAAGATTAATAACCTATAAATTTAAGGTGCGCCCTACATCAGAAATATCAAGATGATCTCTCATTTGTTTTTGTAATTGTAAGAGCTCTTTAAAAAGTGTTTTTACCTTGTCTTTGTATGCAGGCATTTCAGCTAAATCATTCATTTCTTCAGGGTCATTTGCTAAATCAAAAAGCAACACCTTCTTTATTTTAGGATAAACAATTAATTTAAAACCATCTTTTCTAATCATACGTTGGTATTTTATATACCCATTGTATATGGCATCGTAATTGCTTTTTGTTTGTTTTCCTGTAGCGAGATCGAGCACACTATTGAAAAATACATAATTAGGTTTTTCAATACCAGCCAGTTCTAAGCTTGTTGCCATAGCGTCTTGTAAATAGATATCTGCATCTACTTTTTTGCCTTTCGGAATAGAAGGTCCTGTGATCATAAACGGAGGGCGAATACTGTGATCAAATTGTGTTTGTTTTCCCAAAAGGCCATGACGCCCCATAGCCAAACCATGATCTGATGTGAATATAATATAGGTGTTGTCCATTTTTCCTGTTGCTTCAAGCTCTTTTAAGATAACTCCAATTTGCTCGTCTAAATGGGTGATTAGTGCATAATATTCACGTATATGCGTTTTAATAGCGTATTCAGTTCTTGGAAAAGGAGCTAAAGCTTCGTCACGTAAACCTGGACCATTACCAATACTATCTTTAAAAGGGTACATGGACATGAAGCTTTTAGGTACGCTTATGTTGTCTATAGGGTATTTGTCTAAAAAGCGTTGAGGTGATTGTCTGGGGTCATGGGGAGCGTTAAAAGCCAAATATATAAAGAATGGTTTGTCACTCTTTTTTGTTTGCTCAATAAAACCTAAAGCATCGTCTTTTAATACTTCGCTCCAGTGCTTACCTCCCTCCCAAAAGCCACCAAATTTTTTGTTGGTAGGTGTCCATGTGGTATCATTCTTATCCTGTGGTCTATTATACCCGATAGCCCTAATTTCTTCTTTAGATTTACCTTGGGCAAGCATTTTATTGAAATACGAAATCTTTCCGTTATGGCTCCACGCGTCTCTTGGCATACCAGGTCTAATATGCACTACATTTTGAAAAACACTATCCGCAGGGGCGTCTACATGCCATTTGCCTGTCATATAAGTATCATAACCTGCACCTTCCATTAGTTTTCCCCAAGTTTTATCATAACCATTATTTTTTTTCCATACTTGTCGATAACTGTTTGCATCCCAAACGCTTCTACCCGAAATAAGCATGGCTCTTGAGGCTGCACAAACAGCACCATTCCATGCACCCATATTGTAGGCATGTGTAAAAGTGGTGCCATTGTTAACTAAGCGATCTAAATTGGGCGTTTGTACCTCATTATTTCCTAATGCATTGATGGCAGTGTAGGTTAAATCATCAGCAAAGACAAAAACGATATTTGGCTTTATAGGTTTTTGTTCCTCCGTAGAGGTACAGGCTGATAATACTAAAAGGGCTAATAAATAGATGATGTTTTTCATGGTTAGTTATATTTTACGAGGGCTCGATGGATTCATACGGTTGTATCAATGCCTAAATTACTGGAAAATTTGGAAACTCTTTTTTATGAAATGATTATTTCTTATTATATTCACGATATACTTGATAATAAAGAACATCAACAGCCAAAAAACAAACAATACCAATGAAAAATGTTAAAAAAAACAGCGATTTGAAAAAATCGAGAAGAGATTTTGTGAAAAACTCAGCCTTATTTACTGGAGGAGCTATGCTTATGCCAAACATGCAAATGAACGCTATGGTAAATGTGTTTAATGATAAAAAATTAAAGATAGCCCTTGTAGGATGTGGTGGTCGTGGTACAGGTGCTGCGGTACAAGCTTTAAATGCAGATGACAATGTAGAGTTGGTTGCCATGGCTGATGCTTTTGAAGATAGATTAAAAGGAAGTCTTGCTAATATTTCAAAAGAAATGGGAGGAAGCAAAAAGGTTAATGTTGCAGACAAACATCAATTTGTAGGTTTTGATGCAGCTAAAAAAGCGATGGATTTGGCAGATGTTGTTATTTTGGCGACGCCTCCTGGTTTTCGTCCACAACACTTTGAGTATGCCATAAATAATGGAAAGCATGTGTTTATGGAAAAGCCTGTTGCTACAGATGTGCCTGGTGTACGTAAAGTATTGGCTGCTGCAAAAATGGCGAAAGACAAAAAGCTGAATGTAGTTGTAGGTTTGCAACGTCATTATCAAGATAGCTATTTGGCAGCATTAGATCAATTAAAACAAGATAAAATAGGCAAAATAGTTTCTGGACAGGTATATTGGAATAGTGCGGGAGTATGGGTACGTGAGCGTAAACCAGGACAAACCGAACTTGAATATCAAATGCGCAACTGGTATTATTTTAACTGGTTGTGTGGCGATCATATTTTAGAACAGCATATTCATAATATAGATGTTGCTAACTGGTTTATTGGCGAATATCCTATCTCTGCTCAAGGTATGGGGGGTAGACAGGTGCGTACAGGTAAAGATACAGGTGAAATCTATGATCACCATTTTGTAGAATATACCTACCCAAGTGGTGCTGTTATTGCAAGTCAATGTAGACATCAACCCGATACTATGCGAAGAGTGTCAGAATTCTTTCAAGGTACAAAAGGCACGGTTTCAACAGCTGGAGATAGTGTTGAAATGAAAGCTTGGGATGGATCTACTTTATTTGAACACCGTGGTAAAGATGACCCAAACCCTTATCAAGTGGAGCATATTAAGCTTTTTGAATCTATTAGAAATGGAGGGGTTATTTCTAATGCCGAATATGGCGCCAAAAGTACAATGAGTGCGATTATAGGAAGAATGGCAACCTACTCAGGGAAAGTGATAAAATGGGATGAAGCTATGAAGTCTAATCTGGCTCTTGTTCCTGAAAATTTAACATGGAATTCCAAAGCTCCTGTACAACCCAATCCTGATGGCTCGTATACAATTCCAATGCCAGGAAAGAGTATCGTAATGTAAATAATCAACCTCACTATATATGTATTTAAAAAAATCACTAGTGTCCTTACTTTTAGTAGGGACATTCTTTTTGTCTTGTAAAGAAACCGAAAAATCAAAGCCAATTGCCAATGAGGTTATTAAGCCTAATATCATTTATATTTTAGCTGATGATTTGGGTTACGCAGAATTAGGCGCTTATGGACAAGAAAAAATAGAAACTCCTAATATTGATGCTTTGGCGCAATCGGGGATGCTTTTTACACAGCATTATTCTAGTGCCCCAGTTTGTGCCCCAGCACGTCATATGTTACTTACGGGTAAACACGCAGGCCATGCTTATATACGAAGTAATAGTGAATGGAAGGAACGTGGCGATGTATGGAATTACCGCGCCATGGCTAAAGACTCAACACTTGAAGGACAAGGGCCAATGCCTGCTAATACGATTACTATGGCGCATAAATTGAAAGAAGTGGGCTATACTACCGGTGTTGTAGGTAAATGGGGATTAGGTGCTCCGCATACGCATTCTGTTCCAAATGATATGGGTTTTGATTTTTTCTACGGTTATAATTGCCAACGTCAAGCGCATACTTATTATCCTTTGCATTTATATAAAAATAGAAAACGGGTGCATTTAGCCAATGATACGGTTGCTCCCAATACAAAATTACCTAAAGGAGCAGACCCTAATGACCCTGCAAGTTATGCGGCGTATACCTTAACTGATTATTCGCCTGATTTGATGTTTAATGAGCTCACTAACTTTGTAGCATCAAATAAAGACAATCCCTTCTTTTTGTATTGGGCAACTCCTATTCCGCATGTAGCGCTACAGGCACCAGAAAAATGGCTCAATTATTATATCAAAAAGTTTGGTGATGAAAAACCGTATTTGGGTAAAAAAGGATACTTTCCCCATAAGAATCCGCATGCCGCATATGCCGCAATGGTTTCTTATTTAGATGAGAATATTGGAAAATTAGTACAGCAATTAAAAGATGAAGGTATTTACGAAAATACACTTCTTGTTTTTACTTCAGACAATGGCCCTACGTATAATGGTGGTGCTGATCCAGAATATTTTGAAAGTGCCAAGCCTTTTGATGGAAACTATGGCAGGGGAAAAGGGTTTTTATATGAAGGCGGTATTCGAGTACCCATGATAGCGACTTGGCCTAATCATATAGCCCCTGGAACCAAGAGTGATCTTATTTCTTCGCATTACGATATGTTCGCAACTTTTGGTGAAGTAAGTGGCTATGAAGCTACAGATACAGATGGTATCAGCCTATTGCCTACGCTTTTGGCTAATGAAAAGCAAGCGATACATGAGTTTATGTATTGGGAGTTTCCTAGTTATGGAGGGCAAGTAGCCATGCGAATGGGAGATTGGAAAGTGGTACGTCGTCATCTTAAAGATAAAAAGCCGCCTACCTTAGAGTTATATAATTTAAAAAACGACCCTACAGAACAAATAAATGTAGCCGAAGAACACCCCGAAATATTGCAAAAGGCTGCAGAAATTTTTGAAAGAGAAAGGGATTCCCCTGAGTTAGAGAATTTTAAAATTCCTATACTACAGCACGGTTTATTAAATGAAAAATAAGTTACATTTGCCCGTCCATTAATTGAATTTATGATCAATATTCAGATGAAACCAAAGCTTTTATTTTCACTTATTCTTGTTCCTTTTTTACAACAATGCAAATCTGAAAAAAAGGATAATGTACAAGTAGCCGAAAAAGTAGTAACAGTAAAGGAGGTACAAAAACCGAAGCAAGACCTGGTTGTAATTAAAGAAAAACCAGCTGGCATTACTACCCCAGAGGGAATGGTTTGGGTACCAGGAGGAACCATAAATCAAGGTGCTGTACCGCAAGATAAAATGGCAATGAGCCATGAAAAACCAGCACACGAGGTTACCGTTGATGGTTTTTTTATGGATGCTACCGAGGTAACAAATGCCCAATTCGCAAAATTTGTACAGGCAACGGGGTATAAAACTATTGCAGAGCGAGCCATTGATTGGGAAGAAATGAAAAAACAATTGCCTGAAGGGACACCAAAACCACATGATTCTATCATGCAGCCGGGTTCTCTTACTTTTAAGAAGACAAAAAGCCCTGTAGCTAACTTGTATGATTTTTCGCAATGGTGGAGATGGACAATTGGTGCCAATTGGAAAAAACCTAATGGCCCTAAAAGTTCTATTAAAGGGAAAGATGATTATCCTGTAGTTCATATCGCTTATGAAGATGCCCAAGCGTATTGTGAATGGGCAGGAAGAAGACTTCCTACAGAGGCAGAGTGGGAGCGAGCCGCTAAAGGTAATCACACCAATACTGTTTATTTTTGGGGGGATGATGAATCAAAATTGTCTAAAATGGCTAACAGTTGGGAGGGACAGTTTCCTACCACAAATACCAAAATAGATGGTTATGAACGCCGAGCTCCTGTAAAATCATATCCTCCAAATGATTTTGGTCTATATGATATGGCGGGTAATGTATGGGAATGGACAAGCGACTGGTATAATACCCGATATTATCAAGAGGTTTTTGAAGCTAATGAGCAAATTAAAAACCCTAAGGGTGCGACAACACCTTTTAATGAACGCGATCCTTATGCCAAAGAAAAGGTAATGAAAGGCGGTTCTTTTTTATGCAATGCCTCGTATTGCGCTAGTTATCGTATCTCATCGCGTATGGCAACAAGTTTAGATTCTTCATTAGAACACTTGGGCTTTAGAACAGTAGCGACAGTTGATATGATTGAAAAGTCAAAATAAACAATCTTATTTTTTTAAAATGCAATTTCTAGAAAATTTCACACCTCAGTATACCATAAAATCTCCAGGAAGAATCAATTTTATTGGAGAACATACGGATTATAATATGGGCTATGTTTTGCCTACAGCTATTGAAAATAGTATAACTTTTAAGGTTGCTAAAAATCAATCAGATACTATTTGTAACGTGTATTCGGTGGGTTATGAAGGTTTTTCCTTAAACCTAAATGAGCTAGCTATTAGTGATGTTGAATGGCAAAATTATGTTTTGGGTACGTTAAATGAATTATCAAAACTAACTGATAAGCTCCGAGGGTTTGATTGTACCATAGAAAGCAATCTACCATTAGGTTCAGGCCTAAGCTCTTCAGCCGCTATGGAGTGTGGTTTGGCATTTGCTTTAAATACATTGTTTGATCTTGGTCTTGAAAGAAAGGAAATGGTTACCCTTTCGCAAAGGGCAGAGCATAGCTTTGTAGGTACGCAATGCGGTATTATGGATCAATTTGCCTCCGTAATGAGCAAAGAGGGGCATGTTATACTGTTAGATTGCCAATCGTTGGCTTATGAGCATATTCCTATAGCTATTAGTCCTTATAAGTTGGTCATGCTAAATACTAAGGTGTCACATAATTTGGCTTCGAGTGAATACAATACGCGAAAGAAAGAGTGTGAAGAGGGTGTTGCCATTTTACAAAAAGTAAATCCTACTATTGGTTCTTTACGAGATGTTACTATGCCAATGTTGGAAGCCGCTAAAACGGCAATGACAGCAACTGTGTATAATAGATGTGCTTTCATTGTTGCTGAAAATGAACGTGTATTAGCTATGGTAAAGGCGTTGAAAGAAAATAAACTTGATGCGGTAGGACGTATTTTATACGAGGCGCATGAGGGAATTAGTAAGTTGTATGAGGTAAGCTGTCCGGAGTCAGATTTTTTAGTGGCATTCTCCAAAAAATATGATACCGTTTTAGGAGCGCGACAAACAGGAGGTGGCTTTGGTGGTTGTACGTTAAATATTGTTCACGAAAACGATGTTGATCGTTTTATTAAAGAAGCTACTGAGGCTTATAAATCAGCATTTAACATAGCGTTAGAAGCCTTTGAGGTACAACCCAGCGGGGGAACCAGTGTTGTGACAGTATAGGTGAAAAGAGCAAATTTTAATTCGCATTTTCGGAAGTGCTCAACAGGGCTTCTTCCAATTGACCTTTTTTATATCTACTCAACGGAATTTTTTGTCCACTTACTTCAATTAGTGCGCTATTAAATTTTTCAACCTTTTCAAGATTTACAATATAACTCTTGTGAACGCGGAGAAATTTATCTTGAGGTAATTTTTCAATAAATGCTTTCATGGTAGAGAGTACCAAAATGTTACTACTTTCGGTAACCAATTTGATATAATCACCCAAACCTTCAATCCATTTAATCTCACTAATGACGACTTTTACCTTTTTAAGATTACTATTAACGTAAATATAGGGTTCATCATTTCTATTAGCGGTTAATTGAATTGCTTTCAATTGCGCTTTTTTTACTGCATTTTCAAAACGTTCTTTCGTAATTGGTTTGAGCAGATAATCGGTAACATCATAATCAAAGGCTTTAAGGGCATACTCTGGTTTTCCAGTAATCAGAATGATTTGCGGAATAGCAGCTAAAGATTCTATGAATTCAAAGCCGTTTAAAATAGGCATTTCAATATCAAGAAAAATCAAATCGATTTGTTTGCTCTCAACATTTTTATGGGCTTCCATTCCGTTATTGTATTCGGCAACTAAGTCTAGCGCAGGGTTATCAACAACAAGTTTGCTAATAGCCATTCTTTGCAGTGTCGAATCATCAATAATAATTGTTCTCAGTTTGTTTATTTGCATTGGTCAACGTTATTATAACCACCATTTTGTTTGTTGGTAAGGCGATTAAAATTCTTAAAATATATGGTTGTCTTATATATATTTTAAGTGCAACTTTCTTGCCAAAGATAGCAGAAATAGGCTTTTTTCTACTGTTAAATATTTGACTGTAGGTATTTTTTTATTTAAAATGGGTCTGAATAGGGTCTAATTTTCGAGGTGAAATTCTTGTGCGCCTGTTTTTTTATAGGGATCCCGATGAACGGCAAATTTTTAAGTTAAAATTCAAAAAAAAACTAAAAAATATGGTTGGATTATCAAATAATAAGAATTTTCTTACGAAAATGCATACTTTTGCAAAAAAATGGTCGAAAACTTTTTATAACTAAAACGTAAGGTTTTTTGTAAAAAACCTACTTTTACGCTATAATTTTTTTAGAAGAATTGGAACTATGTCAGAGCAAGTAGAAAGAGTAAAAACATTAATAATAGGATCGGGGCCTGCGGGATATACTGCAGCAATTTATGCAGCAAGAGCTGATTTAAAACCTTTGTTATATACAGGTATGGAACCTGGAGGGCAATTAACAACCACTACAGAGGTCGATAATTTTCCAGGGTATCCTGAGGGTATTGATGGCCCTACGATGATGGTACAGTTACAGCAACAAGCAGAGCGTTTTGGTACTGAAGTTCGTATAGGTATGGTTACTGCCGTTGAATTGAGTAAAGAGGTTGGCGGAATTCATAAAGCAACCATTGATAATTCAACGGTTATAGAAGCCGAAACAGTAATTATATCAACAGGGGCTACTGCTAAGTATTTGAATATTCCTAGTGAGCAAAAACTACGAGGAGGCGGTGTTTCTGCCTGTGCTGTATGCGATGGTTTTTTCTATAAAAACCAAGATGTAGCTATTGTAGGTGCTGGTGATACTGCAGCTGAAGAGGCTTCTTATTTGGCCAATATTTGCAACAAGGTTACTATGTTGGTGCGTAAGGATTATATGAGAGCTTCAAAGGCAATGCAACATAGAGTAAATAGTCTTGAAAATATTGAAGTTCGCTATAATACCGAAGTAGATGAGGTTTTAGGAGATCAAGTTGTTGAAGGACTACGTATGGTGAATAATAAAACAGGTGAAAAGGAAGATATTGCTATTACTGGTTTGTTTATCGCAATTGGGCACAAACCCAATACTGATATTTTTGCGGGACAATTAGAAATGGACGAAACTGGGTATTTGATTACCAAAGGAAAATCAACTAAAACTAATTTACCAGGGGTTTTCGCTTGTGGTGATGCCCAAGATAAAGAATACCGTCAGGCAGTAACTGCTGCTGGTACAGGTTGTATGGCAGCGCTAGATGCTGAACGTTATTTGGCGACTGTTGAAAGCGCAGAGGAAGTTGCTTAAAGTATGTTATAAATGATATAGAAAACCGCCATTATGCGTTGCATAGTGGCGGTTTTTAGTAGTATATCTCTTAACTTTAATTATCTGTATTAAAACTATTGCAGTACCAAAATTAGTCGCTGTATTGCGTTTGTTAATTTAAGCATACCAACGCTATGAAAAGATTTGTAGCCAAGGTAAAAGATAAAATTCTAGCATTGCAAAGCCGTTATAGCATAGTTACATACAATATGCTTTTTTGCTTTTTCTAAATAAAAGAAAATAGTATTCGCGATTTCTTCCCTAATCAATGCGCCGATAGTTTTCAGAAAAATAAGGGTTGCCATTTTTGTCTAAAGAAATTTGACTATACGAATCTTCATGTAACTCCAATTTAAATTTGAAAACTTGAACGGTATCTTGAATAGCCATCATTGTTTTTGATGCGTATTCTAATTGTTCTTTTAGTGAGTTTTCGGTATTTGAATAAGAGCCATAGCCAAACCATTCATTTGGATCATCAGGAGAATGGCGCGTCCACATTACTTTACCTTTACTATAAATTTTTATTTGACGATATCCATTAGTATTATAAATGGTATCTGTTACATTACCGTCGTCCCAATTGAAACGATTCATAAGTTCCCAAGTTCCCTCTAAAGAGTTTGCTTTTGTCTGTAGTTTAGAAGGTGTTAATTTTGTTGAAGAAATCAAAATTAACATCAAAAAACACAATCCGAGTAGTTTTTTCATAGTTGTAGTTTTTAGCGTTATACTTGAATACCATTAAGTTACGAAAAAAATGTCAGATTGATAATTTTTTAGCTATAAAATTATTTGATTTTTAAAATGAGGTGTTTATTTTGCGAATATCTAATTTTTGAAGCTGTTTATCGCATTTGATAAAAATTCAATATCTTCTTGGGTATGCGCAGCCGAGAGTACTATTCTACTGATAAGATTGCCCTTTTTGTTTGGGTAGTTGAAGTGTGTTATTACGATATTATGTTGCTCAAGATGGGCAGCCATTTTAGGTGAGTAAAAGTAAAAGGCAGGATGGTTTTGAAGGTAGTTAAGTTGTTGTGTACGGTGTAGCGTTTTTAAAAACAATGCAATATTTTCCTGTAAGCGCTTTCTTTTTTTACTAAAAATACGCTCTCCTTCTATAAGGGTGGCTAGCGCAGCGGGAGAAGCAGGGCTTGCTCCACCAAACAATTCAGAATCAGAACATTCAGAAATTCGTTGCTTTGTACCAAAAACTGCACCTGCTTGAATGCCAAATCCTTTTCCTAATGAACAACATACAATAAGTTCTTTTGGTAAAAGTGCTGCTAGTTTTTTGTAAGCACCGCTACCATTGTCTCCCACTATACCAATACCATGAGAGTCATCTGCTACGAGTATAATTTTATTTAAGGGTAGTTTTTTTATAGCATCAAAATTCGGGTAGTTTTCACCAGCAGTATCAATGGTGTCTAAAAAAACTACTGGGGTTGTTTTTTGTACAGACAGATGTTTTCGTAGGGCGTTATTTAAATCATCAAATGAAGCAAAAGGTTTGTGATTAGGAAGGTGTAAAGCTGCATGCGTATCTGGCGAATAAAAAAAGGTATACGCATTGGAATCATATAAGGTTTTTGCAACAACTTGACCTGCTAAAAAGCCAGAGGATAGCGTAATGCAATCTTGGCTACCAATAAAATGCGCTAAATATTGCTCTGTTTTCTTAAAAATTTCAATCTGTACGTTCGATTTTCTAGATGCTCCGTAGTTTGTACCATATTTTCTTATGTTCTTGATGAACAATTCTTGAAACTCGGTATCGGTTTGAAGCCCTAAATAGGCGGTACCTCCAAAATAGCGGTATTTTTTTTCTGCAATGGTTATTTCTCTTCCGGGAAAGGAATCAATGGGGTAGGTCATTCGTTTAAGGTTATACCCGACCCTCCTAAAGTTGGGAAAATTACTTTGCCATCAGAAGCAATTTTCACGCCTTGCGCTATATCTTCTTTAAGCAGCATGGCACCATCCATATCTACATAATCTAATTGTGGTAAAAGCTGTGCAATTGCTGATATACCTACAGTAGATTCTGTCATACAACCTACCATAACTTTAAGCCCTAGTTCCTTGGCTTTCTTTATCATACGTAGGGCAGGGGTAAGACCGCCACATTTGGTAAGTTTAATATTGATTCCTGAAAAATGAAGACCACATTTTTCTACATCACTTTCTACAATGCAGCTCTCATCAGCTATTACAGGTAGCACGCTATCATGCATGATGAGCTCCATGCCTTCCCAATTATCTGCTTTTAGGGGTTGTTCTAAAAATTCTACCCCTAAATCTTTTAATTGTGGTGCATTAAAAATGGTTTCCCTGGCTGTCCAAGCGCAATTGGCGTCAATACGAAAAATAGCATCTGTATGTTTTCTAAGAGCCTTAATAATGGCTAAATCATCCGCAGTACCTAATTTTATTTTGTACAAAGGCCAGGGAGTTTCTTTCATCTTTTCTACCATTTTATCTATAGAAGCAATACCTATAGTATAGTTGGTAATTGGATAATTTTCAATCGATGTATTCCAAATTTCGTACAACGGTTTTTCTAAAAGTTTCCCATATAAATCATGAGCTGCTAAATCTAATGCGCAGATGGTAAAGTTGGTAAGCTTTTTACCAACCAAAAAAGCGTGTAATATTTCGGGGGTAGTAAAATTGAAAGTCTCTAACTCTGATGATATGGAGTTAATCTCGCTCATCATGCTTTCAATAGATATACCATAATAAGGATTGGAGGTAGCTTCACCATAGCCTGTTTTTCCATTTAAAGAAAGTGCAACTATTAAAGTATCTTGAAAATCATGTGATTCACGTGAGATGCTAAAGGTGTGTTTTAAGGAAAGCGTATATTTTTTTAAACTTATTTTCATCTGATGTCAATATTTCCACTAATATATAAACTCCCTACTATTTAAAAAGCAAATTCAATCAAAAAATAGGTCATTTTTGTAAAAAAAACGATCAACAGGAATTATGAAATATGAAGTTTTAAATTGATGAAAACAGTAATAGATTGTGCTAGTTGTAGTTAGTACTTGGTCAAAAATACCTTAAAGGTAATTTTGTTTCTTTACGCGCTTTATCTATTTGTTTTTGATTTCCAATGGTTAGGAATCACCTTAAAAAAATAATTCAAATTGTAAAGATTGATCTATTTTCTACTAGTCAATTAGTTAGTAAGATTATGCGGTATGACTTTGTGATACATTATAGAAAAAGGGTGAAATAGCGTGTGTTTTTAATTTAAGTAAAGCACTTTCATACGTATGCTCCTACCATTTAAAATGGTAGGAGTATAGTAATTGAATACGGTATATGGTAGTGAAAAATATCGATTAATGCGGGTGAAACTAATACTGATGCACACTACCTGATAGTGATTTCTTTTTTTCAACAGTGGGATTACCTGAATACGAAATGTTTCCGCCACTGCTGGCATCAGCTGTCAAGGATTTTGATACCATAATTTTAACGTTACCTCCGCTACTGGCTTCAGCATTACAATAGTTGGTTTGTAGGTCTTTAGCGTTAATATTACCTCCTGAGCTTACAGCTACTTCGGCTTCATCTGTTGTTCCTGATACGTTTAAATTTGCACCGCTGCTGGCCGCTATATCAATTTCAGAAGCAGTTATTTCGAGGTCTAAAATAGCACCACTAGAACCATCAACCCTTAAATTATTGGTGTTTATAGTATTTTTTGTGCTAAGATGTGAGCCACTAGAACCAGCTAATGCCGTTATTTTTGGTAAAGAAACGTATATTTTTTTTGTGGCATTACCAATGTTTTCACGTGCATGAATACGTAGTTTTCCATTCGTAATATCGGTGGCGATAAGGTCAATTATGTTTTCATCTGCCTCTACGTCAATTTTAAAATCAGCTGCTTGCGTTACGTAAACCTGTAACCCTTCTGATGCTGATACTTTGGTGAACTCATCGGTAATTGTACGATTTTCGGTAACGATATTTCCATTTCCCTTTTTTCCAGTTCCAAAATCTCCAATTTGGATATCAAATCCGCAGGAAGATAAAAATATGGATACTAAAAAAGCAATTGCAATTCTCACTAGTGTTGTCATGACTGTTGTTTTTTTGATTGTTGTAAAGTTGCTGTTTTTGATTGCTAAATACTACTATTTATAACTGAATTGATTAATTTAATGCTTGAGTTGCTTTAATGGCTGACCAAACACAATATGTGTAATGAATGTGATGTGCTTATAAGGAATCGTTTGTTTTTACCTTAACACCCTTTTCATCAATATTAATATTTACATTTTCGTCATTATTATCATTAGCTTTGATTTTAACACCATTCTCATCAATTTTCATTTTAAAAGAATCTCCATCATCTTTAATGTCAATATCAATACCGTCACCGTTAATAATTACCTTATTTCTTTGGTTATCATCATCGGTATCTGTTGCTGGGCAATCTTGGCATTTTAGTTCGCCATCGGCACCCATTTTCCAGATATGTTCAGCTAAACCGGACACATGTTGATCTGTTTGAGCTCTTAGTATCCAATTTCTATTTTCTGAGGGGATATATTTTACTATGGTGCCAACTGGTAAATAAATAGTTACTCTAACTTCTTGTCCATTAAATTGGCTTTTGACGGCTGTAGTTAAATAACTATCTAAAAGTAGATTATTTCCTTGTAAGGTATAGGCATAGTCAATTTCTTTAGCCGTATTACGGGCTTCATACGAAGAAGCTCCATTTGATTCTTTACGAATAGCGATGCGGGCAATGGTATCTTTTGATTTTTTTATATTAAAACGAATATCTTCTGATTGGTAAATAGAATTACCATCTTTATCATAAACCACCAACATATCGTTCATGCGTATGTTATTATCATGGTCATAGAAAGAAGAAGCTACCAATTGAATGTTTAAGGTGTCTATTTCGTTTTTAATATAGAGTTCATTTTCAGTTGTTATCACACCCGAAAAGGCATGTGAAGCCGCTTCTCTCACACCAATTACGATTAAAGATATCAATGAAATTAGCCATAAACCAAGCAATGAAAATTTCGCAATATTACCGATAGATTTAAGGTTGTTTACTAATATTTTTAATCCTAAATAGAATAAAAAGAAGAAGGGAATAGCAATTACAAAAAAGAATAGTAATGACAATAACCAAATAGGTGCTCCTGTAATACCATTAAAAAGACGCTGCATTCCTGGAAATTGTATCCAATCGAGGGTGCTAGTGGTGAGCATGCCAATGAAGATACCAATTATGGTAGTGGCGCCCACTATGACCAGTATAATACCAATAAACTTGCCAAAAATTTTGAATAAGAATAGAATGAGTTCTCCTATAGTATCAAAAAAGGTTTTACTACTATTTTTTACTTTTTTGCCAACGCCTTCATAGTCTACACTTTTTATTTTTTCTGCAACATCATCAAAGCCTTCCTTGACCTTACGTTCTATATTGCTGATGTTGATATCCTCCCCCCGCATGTCCAATTTTTGCGAGGTTGTTTTTGCTTCAGGAATCAATATCCATAGCAAACCGTATAGAAGAATAAAACCCCCGCCAGAAAAAACAGTAAGTAGTACCCATAATAAACGTATCCATAATGGATCGGTACCAATATAGTGAGATAAACCAGCAGAAACACCAGCGACATACTTTATTTCGGTATCGCGATAGAGTTTTTTAGCTCTTTTTTGATTTCCTTTATTGGTGTATTTTGGCTCATCTTCAAAAATATCTTCGTCAACCATATAGTCTTCTGGTTGTCCCATTATAGCGATGACTTCATCAACTTCTTTTTGTGTTATGACTTGTCTTTCGTTGGCTAATTTTTCATGAAATAGCTCGGCTATTCGTGCTTCAATATCGGCAAGTATTTCATCGTTACCGGGAGTATTGGCAAAAGAACGTTTTATTGATTCGAGATAAAGCCGCATCTTATTGTAGGCTCCTTCATCAATATGAAAGAGTATATTGGCGAGATTTATATTGACTGTTTTGTTCATTTTTTGATGTTTTTTAATCTTGTGCAATCTTCAAATAGGTATGAAAACGTGCAACGGCTGTTATTTGTTTTTAGTAACTATATTGGTGGCATTTCGCAATTCATCCCAAGTGGTGTCAAGCTCTTTTAAAAATAGTTTGCCTGTTTCTGTTAATGTATAGTATTTTCTTGGGGGGCCTGAGGTTGATTCTTCCCAGCGATAATTGAGAAGTCCGGCATTTTTTAGCCTTGTCAGTAGGGGATAGATAGTGCCTTCTACTACTAGCATTTTTGCATCTTTTAGGGTGCTGAGAATTTCAGAGGCATATTTGTCATGCCCATTTAAGATAGACAATATGCAATACTCAAGCACTCCTTTTCGCATTTGTGCTTTTGTGTTTTCTACATTCATAATTTCTTTTTGCTTTTTATGCTGAGCTGTCTTTGAAGCTTTTTTTGTAAGTGTTTGCATAGATTAACTGTTCGTTTTTTTGAATGATAAATAAACATCCGATTTGATTTGATTGTTGATGAATAAACTCCTGTGAGGTGTGATTAAGACCCCGAGTATAGTATATGATTATTTGATGAATTTTATGGTTAATGGATATTCAAATGTTTCCCCTTCATTGGTGCGAATGGTTGCCAAAACGGTATATATAATGTTTGTAATGGATAATGCTCCTTGTAATAAGCCAGAGATTCCTATTGGCAATAACCAAGACCCCCACGTAAAATCGTCACTATTAAAATTAAAATTCCAATGGTTGAAGTGACTTAAATTGTTAAAACTAAAATCGAAAATATTAGGTAAGAAACCCACAAAAAATGGAATGCTGATAACGCCTAGTATCATGGAATATAGTAGTAAACTGATTTGAAAATTTAAGGCTTGCTTACCGTTATAATCTACAAACTTGTAATCTTGCTTATTAGCAGACCACAATACCAATGGAATGATAAAATTTCCAAACGGAATGAAAAATTTTGAAAATGTAGATGCATGTATCAAAGAAGATAGATTTCGCTCGTGTTTTGTTATAGTATCTGTCATGGCTTAGTAATTTCTTATGCAAATATATATCTAAAGAATGGTACTATGCAACACATAGTACCTAAAGTTAACATAATATTAACAATTATGATTTTGATAATTTTCATTACTTTTAGCCAAAATATATACTCAAATGGCAGCATCTGCAGGCAAATTCAACAGTTTTCTTTTCTTTAAATTACCATCAGCATGGTGGTGTGGCGTACGTTTAACATTTTTAAATGATTCGCGTGCAGTTACTTCAGTAAAGCATAAATGGATAAATCAAAACCCGTTTAATTCTATGTTTTGGGCTGTGCAAGGTATGGCTGCCGAACTCTCAACAGGCGCAATGGTGATTCAAAAAATAAGAGCAAGTGGTAAAAAAATATCGATGCTCGTGCAGAATAACAATGCGAATTTTTCAAAAAAAGCAACAGGGCGCATTACGTTTACTTGTGAAGATGGTCATTTGATTAATGAGGCTATAGAAAAAACTATTGCTACAGGTGAAGGGCAAACCTTTTGGATGAAATCTGTTGGTGTAAATACCGATGGGGTAGTGGTGTCTACATTTAATTTTGAATGGACGGTACGGTTGAAAAAATAACCTAAAGGGCAAACTGGTTCGACATTTTTTATGCTACCATATAGGTTTTAGCTGTGATAGTATTTGGTGAAATTTAATGCAATTAAACTTCGTGATGTAGCTTTTACGCCTCATCACGAAGTCTTAAAGCAAAATCTGAGTTTAAAAATCGATATCGCCCCCTAAATCGACTGCATTTTCTTTGTAGTGTGCTTCCCAATGCTTGCGCCAAGTGTCTTCAATACCTAAAATTTCCTCATAACGGCGGTTGTATTCTTCAGGGTCGCTTTCGCCTAATTGAATATTCATATACTCATTATGCCATTTCATATAATGCATATTAAGTTGACTCCACGTTTGCAGATTTAAATCATAACTTTCTATAATTGTAACAGCATCTATACCATATTTTGCGGCAACTGACTGATGCCAGAAAATCTTTTTGTAGGCGTTGTAATCAGGAACTAATTGCAATACTTCATCAAGGCTTGGCGTATCAGTGCCTGCGTTGGCAAATTTACCAACCTTAGGATTAGCAAAAATATCACCATATTGGGTGGCAACGTTCATATCTTCAGCCATTAAATCACCAAGTCTGGCAGCCCATTTTTCTGTTGTTTCTTGCCATACAGGTATTTCGATACCTAAGATTTTTGAAATTTCACCTTCACTCATTCCTTGGGTTAAGTGCGCGCAAGCGGCTGCCCAGTTTGTAAAATCTATTCCGTTTATTGTTTCCATGTTTGTTGTTTTTATGTGTATTTAAGTGGTGTAAATAGCGCATCGTTTTGATGCTATTATTGTTTTAATATTGAAACGCTCCTTTTTAACTATGAACTCATTGTGACTTTTTCTGTTACAGCAAATTAGATATTTAGCATCTTAATTTTTATCCTTTTTGAGTTCTGTAGCTCTGGCCATAGAATGAAAAAATAACTTCGTTGTGGCACAATCGCCATAATTCTCGGTTCTAAACAAAAAGGCAATACAGGTGCTATTTTATGTTTACGTTACACTAGCTTTTACGGTGTATTTTTTCGTAATCTTCAAATTCTTTTTGTTTGCGAGCCATATCTTGTTGGTATCGGTCTTCTGCATCACTTTTTAGCTTTATACGTTCTTTAAAATAAGTTTGATAGTAGTTATAATAGGCAGTTTTGTAATTGTTCCATAGTAATTCAGGCTGGGGAGGTCTATGTTGATGTAGCTCGTTAAGGGCTTTTTGCATGGCGTCATAGCTGGGTAAGCTTTGTAAAGCTGCAATATTATCAATAATACTCCATCCTATTTGCGCGTATTTGGTTTCGGGTTCAAATGTATTTACGGCATTGCAAAAGCTACAGCTGATATAGTGTGCTCTAAAAAGGTCTTTTACAATTGTTATAGGGGCGTGGCATTGCGTACATGTTAGTTTTTTGTTGGCTAAGGCAATGGCATGGTCGTAAAATTTTTGCGATAGTTTGCCTTCAAAGACTACTTCAAAGCGTTGTAAATGACGGTGCAGCTTATCGGTTAGTGTTGTTGATTTTTTCATTTCGTCCATCCAAAAGTCTCCAACTTCTTGCATTTGTGGTTGCACAGTAGTATCCCAAGTTTGGTCAATTTTTTCAAATAACTGAAAAATTTGTGCCTTCATTGCTTGCCACGACCTATAGGTAGTGTTGTAATCATAATCGCTATCTTCTAGCTGTTGTAAACAGGCCTCTTCGGCTTGTAATAGCGAGTCGTGAAATCGTTGATTCATTTTGTATAAAAATGCATCCCAGCGGGTTATGAGGTCGTGCGTTGTCATACTTATTTATTGTCGTCTGGTTTTATTGTCTCTGTAGTATTCATAAATTGAAATTGGCAATAACTACAATGAGTTAAATTGGTGTTTGTAGGTCTTGGAGCTCCGCAACAGTCACAACTTCGAGTAGAAATTTTAGCAGTGTCTTTTTCTGAATTCCATTCCTTTTTGCTCTCTTTTGCATTCTGTTGAATTTTTTTGAAGGGATTATTCATTTTTTTAAGACTTTAAAATAGTAATCTAGTGTCTGGCCAACTATTCAATTTTTAATCACTTTCTGCGATTGTTTTCGGATAGGCTAAAAAATAGAGTATTACCCCCAGTACTATCAGGCCAATCTTAATGACCCAAGCAGTTGTTTCGCCCCAGTTATAAATCCATGCAATAACTGTAGGTACGCGGTTTAAGAAATTGAGGAGTACAGCTAGTACTCCAATAATAACCATGGTAGACCCTATCTTTTTCATAGTTATTAAAATATAGATAGTATGCCTAAAATAGCGAGTATAGCACCAGCTGGAATTTGATATTTAGCAATCTTTAGCCTTAGTGTTTGTCCCTGTTCTTTGGCTGTTTCATTTTTGCTTAGTACATATTTTGACAACAGACCGTACGCCAAAAGAAAGCCTACAATAAATTCTACTACAATAACGGCTAGTGCAATAATTGAAAAATGGCTCAATAATCCAATGACACCCAAAACGCTCCAAATTAGTAAAACAGCACCAATACCACCTTGAAACGGTACTAGTTTGTCAAGCAATTCTTTTGCATTGGGCTTTTTTGTAATAATAAGCGGGGATGCTGCAATTAATCCTCCTAAAATAGCAATAATGGCTCCTAACATAATAATGTGTTTTTTAGTTATGAGGCTAAACTAAAAGGAAAGAGAATGCCTATCAAATGTAATTGATAAGTGCATAATTTCGTTTTATAACTGTTAAGATAGGTAGTTTTTCAACCGCTTTTTTAGTTCGGTTTTTCGGCGATGCGAAATAGGAATGCTATGATTATTGGTTAGTAAGATGCTATCTTTTGAATATTGAACCACTTGCTTTAAATGTACTAAGTGCGATTGATGACAGCGGTAAAACGTTTCTTTGGGAAGTAAATTCTCATAATGTTTTAAGTTTTTTGAACATAAAATATGGCCATCAGTGTAATGTACATAGGTATACGCCCCATCGGCTTCAAATCTAAAGATGTTTTCTAAAGGAATAATGTACCGGTTTTCTGTAGTTTTAATTACAAGTTGTTCTGGCTGCTCAATATTTTGTTGTAACGCAATGATTGAGTTTTGGTAGGCAACCTCTCGTTCTATTTGTGATTTTGCCTTTGCTATTGCTTCTCTTAATTCTTGCGGGTCTATGGGTTTTAATAAATAATCTACAGCACTAAATTTAAATGCTTTTATAGCGTAATGGTTAAATGCTGTTATGAATATAATTTGAAAATTGATTTTGGTTAAGCTTTTTAATATTTCAAAACTAATACCGTCTTTAAGTTCAATATCCATAAACACTAGGTCTGGCGATAGGCTATTTAAGAGTGAAATACTCTCTTTTACTGTTTCGGCTTCTGCTATAACTTCTATATCTGGGGCAATGAGTTGTAGCATTTTTTTTAATGCTGAGCGTACGGGAAACTCATCTTCAATAATTAGTACTTTCATTTACACACTTCCTATTTTAAATTGAACTTCTGTACCTTCATTAGACGATGTTATTTTAAATGACTTTTCTGCTGCTTTGCTCAGCAAACGTAATCGCTCTTTAAATACCGAAAATGAATGCGCTCCTTTACCTAGTTTTGAGGTATCAAAACCACTACCATTATCACTAATACAAATATGTAAAAAACGCTGCTCTTTTTTTATCGTAATCTGTAATAAGCCATGTTCATCTTTGTTTTTAAAACCATGTTCAATGCTATTTTCTACAAAAGGTTGAATTAATAGTGGTGGTATTTTTGCCATATCAATATCCAATTGGGGGTCAATATCAATTTCATAGGTGAAATTATTGTTAAAGCGCATTTGCTGTGTTTCTATATAATTTTTAAGCGCGTCGAGGTCATCAGCGAGTGAAATGGTTTCTTTGTTGACAAACTCAAAATTTTGACGTATTAATCTAGAAAAACGTGATAAAAATGTAGCAGATTTTAAAGGGTCATTATCCATTAACGAATTTTGAATGGCTGATAAAGCATTGAATATAAAATGCGGATTCATCTGTGCTCGTAGCACTTTACGTTCCAAGAGTAGTTGCTCTTGTTTTCTTTTTAATTTTGAGGTGCGAAAAGATTGCAAGAAAAAGAGTAGTGTAATAATAAGCAAACCAGAAACTATTAAAATAATAATGCTATTTTTTTCACTTACCGCTTTTGCGTGTTTTAATTCTTGCTCTTTATAGTATAGCTCTTGCTGTTGTTTTAAAGCTTCAAGCTTTTTTTTATTCTTGTTTTCTACCTCTTTAATTTCTATCTGATCTCGTTTTTCTTGAAATTCTATTGCTTTTTCAAAGTCTTTTAATTGAATGTAGTTGTGCAGCATTACATTGTAGATGTCTTTTAAGCGGGTAGTTATATTCTGCTCTTTTTCAATGGTCAATGCCTTTTTATAAAAATCATTAGATTCTTTGTAATTACCCATACGTAAATGTAAAGCACCTAAATTTCTATATGGATTTGGGTTTTTTGCGTCTATTTGAGCATTAAGAGCCGTAGCATTTTTATAATAGCTAATGGCTTGGTTAAAATCACCAATATTTTCATAGATTAAACCAATGTTGTTGTACGATTTTGCTATCCCTACAGAATCCTTACTTAATTTGTTTAGGTTTAACGACTTAAAATTGTAATCTAACGCACTTTCATAATTATCAATATTGCGGTATAATATAGCTAAATTGTTATAGGTCTTTGAAATAGCAATAGTGTCTTTTAAAAGGAGGTTTATGTCTTCAGACCTATGGGCAAACTCTAAGGCTTTTTCATAATCTTTGTTTTGATAATTGATGTGGGCAATATTTAAATAGATGTTCGCCTGTACCGATTTATTGTCCACTTTTTCAATCTCCGTTTGGCATTTTAATAAATAAAAATTAGCACTGTCTTGTTCTTGAGTATAGGTAAATAGGCTACTAAGGTTTAAGTAGCTTTTGGCAATACCACTTATATCTTGTTTTTTTAGAAACCCTTTTTCGGCAAGTTTTAGTTCTTTGTAAGCTTTGCTGTATTCCTTTTTCTTTATATGCAGGGCACCTTTTTTAAGATGTTTGTGAGCTGTAGAATCAGTAGGGAGGTCTTGTGAGAAACAAGAAATACTGGCAAATGTAAATATGAATACTAAGGCGAACGAGACTTTTTTAGGTAAATTTTTAGTCATAAAAAGCAAAGTGGATCTATTGAGTTTTGAGTTTTTATACAAAGAAGTACATTTTCAAAACAGTTATAAGCTCATAATTGATGTAATCTAAAGTAAGTATAATAACAATAATGCCCTACAAATACTATAAAAATGTAGTGATTTTACGTATTTTAATAGCACCATACAGCATAGTACAGGATAGCATTTATGTTTTATAAAAATATATTTATACACTTAACGCCTGTATGGTTGTTTAAAGCAGCACATTTGTATGGGATGCTTGGTCAGAAATACCGAAAAAGAAGCAAATTGTGAAAAATCATCTATTTTTTTAACCAACCACTATAGAGTGTTAAAATAAGATTAGCCAACCATAAATTTTGAGTAAAAAATAACCAAATGAAAATAAGCGATACCAACAAAAGCACCTTTTTAGTACTTATATTTTTTGTGTTTAACAGTTTTACTACGGTTTTTTCTCAGCAGAAAACAGTACCCTCAAACAAACCCAATATCATTTTTATTTTAACTGATGATCAGCGGTTTGATGCTCTGGGCTATGCAGGAAACAAGTATGTAGAAACGCCCGAAATGGATAATTTGGCAAAATCGGGCACTTATTTTTCCAATGCTATTGTAACCACTCCTATTTGTGCGGCCAGTAGAGCTAGTATTTTGACAGGTTTGTATGAACGTGCGCACAATTATAATTTTCAAACAGGGAATATAAGAGAAGAGTACATGACAAATTCGTATCCTACCTTACTTAAAAACAACGGTTATTATACGGGGTTTTATGGTAAGTATGGTGTTCGGTATGATGGATTGGACAAACAATTTGATGTGTATGAATCATATGACAGAAATGGTAAATACAATGATAAAAGGGGATATTACTACAAAACCATAAATAACGATACCGTACATTTAACAAGATATACAGGGCAGAAGGCGCTTGATTTTATTGAGCATACTTCAAGTGATAAACCTTTTTGTTTGTCATTAAGTTTTAGTGCACCGCATGCCCATGACAGTGCAAAAGATCAATATTTTTGGCAAGCAGAAACTGACAAGCTACTCGCTAATACGACCATTCCTGAGCCCGAACTTGCCGATGATAAATATTTTGAAGCGCAACCAAAAATAGTTAGAGATGGGTTTAATAGACTACGTTGGACATGGCGTTATGATACCCCTGAAAAGTATCAACATAGTTTAAAAGGCTATTATCGAATGATTTCTGGTATTGATTTGGAAATAACTAAAATCAGAAAAAAATTAAAGGAAAAGGGGCTTGAAAAGAATACCATCATCATTGTCATGGGAGATAATGGGTATTTTTTAGGAGAGCGTCAAATGGCTGGTAAATGGTTGATGTATGACAATTCTATTCGTGTACCATTAATTATTTATGACCCTCGAATGCAGATGCATCAAGATATTGATGACATGGCATTAAATATTGATGTGCCTGCGACAATAGTTGATTTTGCAGGACTTACCCCGCCCAAAACATGGCAAGGAAAAAGCTTATTGCCGCTCGTGAAAAACCAAACCAATACTATTGAAAGAGATACTATTTTGATAGAGCATATTTGGGATTTTAGTGAAATACCACCCAGTGAAGGAGTGCGAACTAGCGAATGGAAATATTTTAGATATGTAAATGATAAAACCATTGAAGAACTTTACAACCTAAAAAAAGACCCTAAAGAAATTAAAAACCTCATAGGCGATAAAAAATATAAGAAAGTGGCAGCTGCCCTTCGTGCAAAATGTGATGAACTCATTAAGAAAAACGGCAATAAGTACCGGTCTGCACCAACAGAATTAACAATAGAGCTTATAAGAGAGCCTGATAATGTTGTTACTATAATAGATCAAAAGCCCGAATTTGGTTGGACGGTTGCTAAAGAATCTAAGTTTCAATCTGCTTACCAAATACTGGTAGCTTCATCAAAAACAAGTATTGACGCTAATAATGGTGATGTTTGGGATAGTGGTCAAGTACGGTCAAGCGCATCAACCAATGTTGAATACAACGGCAAAACACTTGAAATAGGAAAAACCTATTACTGGAAAGTACGTATTTGGGATAATGAAAATCGCCTTGTTGATTACTCGCAACCACAACAATTTACAATAGGTAGAAGTGATGACAATATGATTGCTACAGCAAATAAATTTGTTATCAGTAAAATTAAGCCTGTAAAGTTTGAAAATCGGGGTGATTTCTATTTTATCGATTTTGGAAAAGCAGCGTTTGCAACTGTAGATTTCACCTATAAAGCAAAAACGCCCCACACAATAACGTTTAGAATAGGTGAAGAATTGAATGGTAAAAATATCAACAGAAAACCATTTCATAAAAGTCATATTCGCTACCAAGAGATTAAAATGGCTGTAACGCCTAGCAAAACAAAATACCAGCTTGCTATTAAAGCAGATAAGAGAAATACGCTGCCAAACAAAGCTGTTCCTTTACCACAGGGTTTTCCTGTATTAATGCCATTTAGATATCTAGAAATTGAAGGTGTAAAAGCACCAATTACAGCTAATAATTTTGAGCAGTTAGCGTACCATACGTATTGGGATGAGAATGCTAGTAGTTTTGAAAGTGCTGATACAATCTTAAATCAAGTATGGGATTTATGTAAATACACCATAAAAGCAACAACATTTAATGGTTTATATGTAGATGGCGATAGAGAACGTATTCCTTATGAAGCAGATGCTTATTTAAACCAACTAAGTCATTATACCACAGATAGGGAATATGCTATGGCAAGGCGCACCATAGAGTATTTTATGGAACACCCAACATGGCCAACAGAATGGCAACAGCATGTAGCCTTATTGTTTTATGCAGATTATATGTATACCGGAAATACAGAACTGATTGAGAAGTATTACGAAGCGTTAAAACATAAAACACTTTATGAATTGTCTAATGAAGAAGGCTTAATTACTTCTGAAAAAGTAACCCCTCAATTTATGTATAAACTTGGGTTTAAAGAGGGGTACAACAAACCACTCACTGACATTGTCGATTGGCCTTCTGCAGGTTGGGGTGGAGACCCTAATAATAAAGGCGAGCGTGATGGTTATGTATTTAAACCATACAATACCGTTATTAATGCCTTTTTTTATAAGAATATGAAAATAATGGCAAGGTTTGCCAAACTAATGGGAAAAACACAGGAAGTTTTAGATTTTGAATTAAGAGCAGCCAAGGTAAAAAAAGCACTTAATGAAAATATGTTTGATAAAGAACGTGGTGTTTATATCGATGGTATAGGTACAGAACACGCCTCGCTGCATGCAAATATGATGCCTTTGGCTTTTGGCATGGTTCCTAAAGAACATGTTCATACTGTAGTGGAATTTATTAAATCACGTGGTATGGCATGCAGTGTGTATGGTTCACAGTTTTTAATGGATGCATTGTACAAAGCCGGAGAAGCAGACTATGCTTTAGAATTATTAACGAGCAAAGCAGAAAGAAGCTGGTATAACATGATTCGCGTAGGTTCTACTATGACGTTAGAAGCGTGGGATTTAAAATATAAAAATAACTTAGATTGGAATCACGCTTGGGGGGCAGTACCAGCCAATGTTATTCCTAGACGTTTGTGGGGCATAAAACCAAAAACCCCGGGGTTTGAAATAGCGACTATTAAACCACAAATGAGCAGTTTAAAATTTAGCAGCATTGAAGTGCCTACTGTTTTAGGCACTATTAAAGGAAAATACGAAGTTAAGGGAGCAAGGTTACAAATTTATGAGATTGAAATACCAGCCAATATGGTAGCTGAGTTTTCCTTACATAATCGTAACGGAAAGAATGTAATCCATAATGGAAAAAAAGTGCCTTCAGCTTTTAAATCAGTACGGTTAGAGCCCGGTAAACATCACATACAACTTAAAATAAATTCGTTTTAGGGCAATGCATTGCGTATTTTTTATGAGTTTTACTTCTTATTTAGTTGAACTCCACGTTAAACATCAGTAGTAACAATTCCCTCTTCGGGAGTTAGGGGGAAATCCCCCTTTGAAGGGGGCTAGGGGGGATGTCGCACACGCTACTATGCCTAGTTTTTATTGAAATTTCAGCAATAGCTGAAACCGAAATCAAATCTTCAACGAATGGTTTTTTTTTTGCAGATATTACAGTTTAGTCGAATTAACCCCTAATAATTGACTTAATTTGGATTTATGTAATTCCTCCAACAGCTCGCTAGAGTTAGGGGAAATTAAGATTTCATACAAATCAGCCTTTGTAAGAGCCTGTTTAAAAATATACCATTGTGATAGGTGCTTAAACTGGTACGTTACATAAGTCACCTTTTATGAAATTGCTCAATGATAGTTTTGGCTTTAACATAATTGTTCCCTTATTGCATAAAGAACTAGGCAAGCCTATTGTAAAAGAACACCCGCCATTAAAGCACCGTAAGTGCCCGTATTGTAAGCTTGGGAGTATGGTTACCGTTACTATATTTGATAGTCGTGGTCCGCCCAAAATATGGTTAAAACGATTAAAACAGCATGCCCTAAATACAACGTCTTAAAAAGCGTAAGAGCTTACCTATGCCTAAAAATTAAAATAAGGACAAAAAAGAGCTGCTTAACGAAACAAATTGCCACAATGGCGACCCAAAATAAGAAGAAACCCTAAGCTAGTAGGTATTATTTAGCCCGAAAAGACAGCTGCTACACTAGCACTCTACATAATAAAACACCATAAACCCAAAGCAATCTCCATAGTATCGGCAAAGCAGCCGGTTCAGTCAACAGCGCCATCATGTTGGGTCGTACCGACCACACGAAGGCTTAGTTATTTGTAAACAGTTTTTTATTTTTTGTCATTTATAGATTTCAGAGTGTATTTGTCATAGGCTATTAAGTCAAATATTTTAGATTCACCTGTATTCAGCCACTTTTTATAAATCAGTTTTCCGTTCATATAAACATACAATTCATTATCCTTTGTTTCTTTTTTGAAAACCATATTAACCTTGTCCAATTAAATAAATCAAAACCTTTCCCTTTTCGTCAAATCTTATTGTTAAGTTTCCAGTATTAATTCCATTTTTAGAGTAACCAAGATAATAGCTAAATGTCGAATCGGTTTTTGAGTTTGGTTCACCAAGAAAGTCTAAAACTTTTTCTTTTGGCATTCCAATTAATTCGTGAGTCCTTTTGAGACTATTTATCATATCCCATCGTAGAGAAGGTTCAGATTCGGTTTCCACCCAATTTTTCCACTTTTCTGAATCAAATTTTGGTTTGATTAGTATTCCACTTGAAAATAGGAACGAGCCAATAATCAAAGCAGTAACAATTAGTTTAAAAATCAGTTCTTTATATTTTAAAATTGCGTTCAGTTCAGAAATGTCTTTGTCTTTACAACGGTCTAGTATAAGATTTTTAACGGGAAAGTACACGAGTACTTTCCGTCGTTTCTCAAAGATAGTAAAAAGGCGTGATTTTCCGTTTAGGAAAATCCGCCGTTATGAATTTTATACATTGTGTGTGCCCAGCATGGGCATCTTTTAAACTACCTTAAAGTAGTTTATTAATCTAGAGGGTGCAAGTCCCTTATGGGCAGGGTTGACACCTTGAACCATTAGTAAGCTGCAAGGTTGCTAACCGTGAGGTTAGGACTGAAGATTATTTGCGATTGCATAATGAGCAAATACCGACTACAAAACTCGGTACTACTGACGGACACTTTTTTGCGCTGTTTTATGCAATAAAATACAAAAAAACAAAGCAATCCCCATAGTATCGGCAAAGCAGCCGGTTCAGTCAACAGCGCCATCATGTTGGGTCGTACCGACCACACGAAGGCTTAGTTATTGTGTGCTGTTTTTTTAATAACACTGTAATACAGCCCAACTATTTTCAAATTTTCGCTCTTTTAAATCATTTTCTCTAATCCAATAATAAATACGTCCACAATCTCCCCACATTGTTCCTATATCATCTGAACTATCCATTTGAAATAAAAGGTTCCATAAACCTTTATTTTCTTCTAAATTTTTCCTTTTAGGATTTTGATAGCCTTCTGGGCCTCCACAATATATTCCATTTGTTACGAGTTCACATTCTAATTCCATACCTCCTTGAACATTATTTGAATGACCGAGTAATTTGAAAATTTCATCTTCATATATTTCTTCAATCAAATTTTCATAGTTACCTTCTTCTTCATCCTCTAATGTAAAACCATCCATTAAACTACTTTGATAATCGAGCATATTTATAGAAGATTTAAAATTTAATGAACAACTATTAAAATACGAGTATTCATCTAAACTGTTTGGTTTTTCTTTACGTTCTAATTTCGAAACATCTCCATCATAAAAGAAAACTTTTGAGCCAGCTTTGTCTTTTGGGTCAAATCCCCAAACATTTTGTTCTGAATCATAGAAGAAATAAAGAATACCCTTATTAGGCAACTTATTTTCAATATCGTAATCGGAAATCTCGTTTAAATTTATTTGAGCTAAAAAAGACATAGGATTTTCTTTAAATTCAAACCATTCAAAATCTTTGGGTAGGTCTGGACTTCCGCCAATTTTAGATTTCCCTATATCGATTGATTCTTCATTCGTTATTTTTGGGGTTATTTGTATACTGTTTTTAAGCTTTGGTTCTAAATAAGTCCAAACTCTATTCAATTTATATTTGCTGAATTTTTCTTTAAGTTCAATTTTATTCATTTTCTTTCTATTACTATGTTGTTTTGGTCAAATAGCACACAACGGGAGTCTGCGCAGCAACTCCTTTTATGTTAAAAATAGTGATTCAATAGCAATTTTAAGCTACTATTAGCGAAGATTGATGTGTTTTTGTTAATTGGTAGTTATTCTTATTAAGAAAAAGAAAGTCTTTTAAAACGTTTAACACAGCACTAAATAGGGCTAAAATTTCAACAGCAAGTGCTTTTAACCTATTTTTTAGCACTTTTGGATTAATTATGGAGATTAATCTTTTAAGATTATAACAAATCATCATTAGATTAACCTCGCTCAGTACATGCTGTTTTCCTTTGATCAGGGTATAGGTAAATCCCCAATGTCTCTTTAATGTTCCAAATTGATGTTCTGTTATTTGCTGTCTTAGTCTGTAGTATTCTGGGTTTTGTTCCACTCTTTTTTGATTATCCTCCAATGCCTCTTGATAAATGGAGCGTTCAATGAACCGTCCTTTTTTATTAGTGGTACAAAGGTGTCTAACGGGGCATGATTTGCAGGCTTTCGTGTTTTTGTAATGCTTTACTTTATGGCCATTCTTATTGTAAATGGTACCGTTGGTTGATAAAGTTTTCTGGTTTGGGCAGCAATAGGAGTCTGCTTGTTTATCGTATTTAAAGTTAATCATGGGATATAGCCCATTATGTTGAGAGGAGTGCATTTTGGGAGCGTAGTATGGTGTTATACCGTTTTGGGTACATATCTCTAAATGCTTTGCTGTAGTATAGCCTTTGTCTGTAAGGGTATTGATATGCTCAACACCTAGTAGCGCTTTAGCATCTAATGCCATTGGAGATAGCGCATGGGTATCATTTACGGTTCCTGTATCATTGTTGACAAAGAATTTGTGTTTTGCATCGCATCCTGCTTGTATGTTATAGCCTACATTTACGATGTTACGGTGAAGCACTACAGACTTAGCATCTGGATCAGTAAGGCTAATTTGTTTTTCTCCGCTTTGTTGTAGCTGTTTTTCAATGCTTTGGTACTTTTGTTTTTTAGCTTTTTGGTAGGCAATCTTATGTGTTAGTTCTACTATATCTAAATCGTCATCGCCTTGTTCTAAGTGATTTTGGTATTCTTTGATTTTGTCATCGATATATTTAATGTGTCGGTCTAACTTTTTTTGGTTAAAATTGTTTTTCAGGGCATTCTGAGCTCTAATCTTAAAGGAATCAATGGCAATGGTTTTCCCATCAATGAGTTCCCATTCTTTTAGGAGTACTACGAAATGCCTAAATGCTTTTTTAAAGGCGAGGGCATTTTGTTTTCTGAAATAGGCTATTTTTCTTGCCGATGGTCTAAGACCTTTCAAGAGCCATATAACCTCTAGGTTAACTTTACAGGCATGTTCTAGTTGACGAGAGGATCGCAGTTATTTTTATAGCCATATAGATAGAGTTTGAGCAAATCAGATGAACGGTATGGCGGCCTCCCTTCACTATTTAATACCTCATTGAATCCTAATTTTGACATTGGAAGTATATCTACAAACATGTCAACTATTCGTGCCCATGAATCAGGACTCAGACAAGATTCAAAATCCATCATCACTAACTGATCCCTATTAAAACCTGTTATAAAATCCATAACTAAAGCATTGTTGGTTAATACTTTAAGTTAAAAAAATAAAAGGAGTTTAGCAAGTGTTAAAGGAGGGTTTTTGCGCAGTCTGACGGTTTGTGTATGAAACGTAGCGTGCAAAAAGACACGACCTTTTCGGATTAACACAGAGCCGAATTTTTATATTTTGTTTTTAATTTATCAATCTTAAAAGCCAAATTTAAAAATTTGGCGGTTTCGCAAATACGAACTGAACTTGATGTTTAGCACTTATTAGCTATGTTTTATACACGTTGTGTGTGCCCAGCATGGGCATCTTTTAAACAACCTAAAAGTAGTTTATTAATCTAGAGGGTGCAAGTCCCTTATGGGCAGGGTTGACACCTTGAACCATTAGTAAGCT
>CANMFQ010000013.1 GCA_947497145.1 uncultured Flavobacteriaceae bacterium | reverse complement strand
CAAAAATTCTAGTTAATCTAAAAAGGAAGAACTCTACATTTTTGACACCTCTAAACTGAGCTCTAAAGGCTTTAATTTTAGCATTAAAAGATTCCGCCGAAGCATTAGTACTTCTGTTTATAAAGTAGTTCAGTATTGACCTGTAGTTAATTGTTATTGTATTTGCAATAGTATTAAAAGCCTTAAACCTTATTTGTTCCACGTCTTTATACCAGTGTGCTAGTTTAGTATAAGCCGTTTGTATAGAAGTAGCTGTATTGAATATATTTCTTAAGCCTTGCACCAGATTATATGCTCTTTTGATGTCAGGATATTGCTCAAATAGTATTTTAGATCTTAAGTATTGACTTTGTGTCCAATTACTAGGAGCTTTGTAGAGTAGATATCTACTTCGGGCTAAGAGTTGTTTTCTTGTATCACCATTGTCAAAGGTTTCTGGTTTATATTCTATTTGTTTGATTTTAGTTTGTTTAATCTGTTCATTTTCCTGATCTATAGCCTCCCATCGATGTTTTATTCGAATATCCTGTAGGGCTTCTAAAGCTAGTTTTTGGACATGAAAACGATCTGTAACCTGTATGGCTTTGGGAAAACATTTTTTAGCAATCATTTTCATGGAGTTGGCCATGTCAAGAGTAATCTCTTTGACTTTATCCCTAAGTGATTTTGGAATTTTAAGTAACAGTTCTATGATAGGCTCTACCTTGGTTCCTTCTAGTATAGCTACTATGGCACCTTTCTTTCCTTTAGCTTTTTTATTGGTAATTATGGTGTAGAGTTCTCCTTTGGAGAGTGCGGTCTCATCAATGGATAAATGCTTACCCATATTCTCGGGAAAGATAAGCCACTCTTTGGCGTGGGGTTTATCTTTCCATTGCTTAAATTCACTGAGGTAATCCCGATACTGACGCCCAAGTTTCTTACCGTTAACTCCGTAAAAACCACCTATAGTATGGCAGTCATTGGGCTTAGTACTGACCAAGCACTTTTAAAAAAGCAGCGAACTCTATGGTCATTCGAGTTCCCTGTGCTACTAGATTCCAATCTCTTTGTACAACTTCTTTACTAGGTTTGTCCAGCCATCTACGGCGTTTAATATTCAGAAACACCTTTTTACCTCGCAAAGGAAAATCCTGAATGGTTACTTCTTTATGGAAACCATGTGCTATTAGAACACGACTCTTTTCTTCTTTAGGCCTGTCTTTCTTCTCCTCAAAGTATATATGTACAGTGTCCTTTTCTATACTATGACTGGTGATATCAAAATGAGTAATTAATAATTCCGGAAGTAATAACTTAAGTAGGTCTAATGATAAATGCAAGGTCTTGTCGTTTTTATGCAAAAATATCATTCATCTTCAAATCCACACACAACTTTTGAGATTGATCCGGTAAAAGAAATAAAAGGCAATTAAGGTAGGTTTGCACATTCTCGCCAAAAAAACAAATCGAAACATAAATCATTGGAAACATAGCACCTATGTTTTGAAAATAACACAAGCGACCTGCTTATATAAAATATGCAAAAAGTGATGCCAATGTTAACCTTTTTAAAAACCTCACATAAAAAGCAAAACAAAATAAAGAACATCATATGAAAACGCTAAAACTACTTTTACTTCTTTTAACCTGTAACATTAGTAGTGTAAACGCACAATCACCTTTTGTAAGAAGCTAAAAGACAGGGCAAAAGAGAGCAGCAAATACGAATTGAATTTGCCGCTGTTGGCCCCCATCAATTTTATTTAAATACAACCGAATACAAAAGTTCTTTTTAGATAAACATTTACACCTAGGTATTAATTACATCAAATGCAGTTATGAAAACTCTTACTCACATTCTATTTCTCATCATTTTACTATCGTGTGGTGAAAAAACTCCCAAAGAAAAACCAGCACTTAGCGATACAAATGATTCTACCACATTTAATACGTCAATAAAGTATAAAGAAAAAAAACCTAAGAAAAAGACAGCTTTACATGAAACGCTTCTTTGTAAAGTAAATGGCAAAGATTGGGGGTATACATCGGCTTCTGGTATAGTTTCAACGCAACGAAAGACAGGAAAAAGAAAAGCTGTGGTCACGTTCAAAAGAAAGTTAGAAAAAGGGAGCGAAAGCATACAACTATATTATGATGCCGACACCAAAGTACTTGACAATATTAGCTGCAGCATAAAAGTACCTAAAACTAATAAAGATAGAGGAGTTAGCGTTTTTGGTGGTGCCGTATTAGGAAAGGAAGTTGCAAATAAAGACGATATAAACGGAAAAATTGATTTAAGTGATACTAAATACCTTTCAGGAACAGGCCACATTAGGAACATTCCAATTTTTGCTTTGGAGAAAAAAAACCTTGCAAACCCTGCTGATAGTATTATTACCATAACAAATTTAAAATTCGCTAATATTTCTTATTCCGATTTAGATAAAGCAAAAGCATTGCTAAAATCCTTTAACAAGAAAAAATAACTTGATTATGAAAACAAAACTCTTTTTTTTAGTAGTAATTGTCTTTTACTGTTTTAATGTATCTGCCCAGCCCTACACGTTAGATAGAAAAATTAAGCCTTTAGAACTTAAACTAACAGAGCATCCTGAATATAAGAAGGCAAAATATGCAGAAAACAATTTTAGGGTAGAAACTGGAGGTGTGAATTATCATTATGTTACTGGACACGATGTTTTTGAGTATGTGGATATTTTTATTTTTTCCAATAATGAAAATACAGACCTACAAGCAGACTTAGTGTACAATACTTGGTCTAATATAGAAGAAAGCAAAACTACCCACAAAGCAGAAAATGGTATAATTAATTTTAAGGTAAGAAGTTGGCAAGATATAAGCTTCACGATAAAATCAACTGAATCCCAAAGCGCGGATTATGGCATCATTGTTAATAGCTCCGAACCTGTAATGGAATATCTAGAATCTCCATTTGTAGCATCTTCTAAGGACAACCTAGAAGAACTAACAACCAATTCTTTGCCAGAAAAAACTAATGAGGAGATGCCTTGGTTGTTATTCTTGTTTATTGGAATATTGGTGTTACTGGTTGGTTTTCTCGGAGGGAGGCTTTTACGTTATAAAAAAACTATAGGCATACTACTATTTTTGGTGTCGCTAAATTTTTCTTTTACCCTTTACGGTCAGGCTACTTATGTGGAAAATGCAAAAAAGGATGCCTTGGAATCTGAACTCGAATATAGAAGAGAACGAAATAAAATAAATGCGTCTACAAGAGAACATATCAAAACCCAAATTAATAAAATAAACAATGCGTTTGCTACAGCCAATGCTGTAAAAAATCTTATTTCCCAATATAGAAACCTTGGTTCTTGCATGGGTACCGGGAATAGTCTTGGGCAACCCAAAATACCATCCTTTTGCGTGGATGAGGAGAAGGCATGTGCGGATTGCTTTAAAAAAGCCCGTACTCGATTTAATAAATCTAGATATAACTTGGAAAAACTACAGACTGTATATGATTGCGCTAAGTCTTTTGCAGATGCTTCTGTAGCTCTGGGCGATAACGTTTCTGGATATCATGGCCTTTCTGGATTAGCTTGGCAGTCAGAACGTAGAAAAATTATGAAAAGTGTAAACAGCCTTAATAAGGCCTATGATAAAAAACGGGCAGAATTTCTTGAGTCTTTTAATAAAAGGCTTCTTGAATTAGCGCGTTGCGAAGAAAAACATGGTATTAAAGATTGGTATGATAGGTTCGGTATTATGTATTACAACTTTGCCGAAATACAATATCATAGGTAAATATCAAAGAGTAACTTTTAATGCTTTTAGAATGAAAAAAATAACCGCTTACTTAGCTCTTGCCATAGTTATATCCGCTTGTGGTTACGATGCTAAAACAGATAAAGAAGAACAAAATTCGGTGTCCACCAAAAATGAAACGCCAGTAGTTTTAGAAAATAGAACAAACAACACTATTGAAACGCCAGAATTGGCGGGTATTAATTTAGAAGATTTAGACTTAGAATTTAGTACAGATGAAGAAGTAGCAACAGAAAATAAGCGCCAAAAAGTGAACAAACAGGTCTCAAATGATCCTTTGCAGGCTCTGTTAAAACTAGCTGAAGAAGGTGCTGAAAATAGCAAGGGTACAGACGAAACTACCCCCTTGGAGCAAATGCAGCAGCTTTTTAATATGGTGAACCAAAAAGGCAAAGCAAAAGATGAGCAAATGAATTACTGGATTCATTTGTTTGAAAAAAACGGTATGTCAAGAGAAGAAATTGAAAAACTAACAAATAATCCAGATAGTTTAAAGCAACTTATACTAGAAAAGAACAACCAAATGGTATTACATACCAAAGAAGAATCTGCGGTAAAAAAATACAAAAAGCGATACAATACAGATACCAAAAATTTAGAAGATGCTATTAATGCTGTTTGGGAAGAATCGGGACCCGAAGCTACCATTGCCAAATTACGTCAAGTAGACGCTATTGCGGGCACCAATAACAATGCGTTAATAGATCAATTAATGCAAAACAATACAGTAGACTCTGCTAGCCTACATCATTTACCCGAAGTAACGCCGCAAGAAAAAGTAAAAATAAAAACCATTACCAAAATTGCGAAAAACATACATAGCGAAAAAGAAGCAGAACAAATACTAGCGTATATTGAAGAAGAGGAAGCTAAAACTGCTAACCAAGACAATAAAGCCACTGCAAAGTACAAAGCTACCTTACCGCGTTTACGAACCAAAGTTAGTGATTACCAAAGAAGGCTAGCAAAAAAATCTAAAGCAGAAAAAAAGAAATTTTATGACCTCAACCCTAACTTATATTACGGCGATGATGTTGGAGCTACCTATCTTGGTCATAATAAAAAAGCGGTTTTTTTACCCTTAGGTAAGCTTTCTTTTGCCGATGAGGTAATAACCATGCAGCACCCAAATAATGATGTTAAAAATGTACAACATTGTTTAGGCGAACCTAACTTTACATCCGAGGGAGGTTATTTTCGTAAAGGTACCGAAAAGGGTATTTATAGTTTAGGACTTGGTGGCTCACTTACGGTTAAATTTAATAATAACGCTCTGGTAAATGTAAATGGCCCTGATTTATACATTTTTGAAATTGGGCAAATAGAACCTACCGATTTAGAAATTTCTAAAGATGGCAAAAATTGGATAAAAGTAGGGAGAATAGACGGTGGCGTTGCCCAAGTTGATATTGCCAATTTTGTACAACCCGACGAACTTTTTTATTACGTTAGGCTAACCGATTTAAAAAAACATAGTGAACTCCCAGGAGCCGATATTGATGCTATTGCGGCCATAGGTGCTGCTATGCGCTTAAATTTAGATAGCAAAGTGCTATTTGATACGGGCAAATCTGAACTTACACCTGACGGAATAGCAGCCGTGAAAGAATTGGTAAATAGCATTGCGGTACTAAAAAAGGGAAGGGTTATTGTAGAAGGCCATACCGATGATGTGGGTAGTGAAGATACCAATAAAAAATTATCTATGGCAAGAGCTAAAAGTGTTTCGGCTCAACTAAAAAAACTGCTTCCAAGCAAAAACTTTAGCTGGCATGAAAATGGTTTGGGTGAAGAAAAACCACTGGTAGAAAACACCAATGACGAAAATAGAGCCAAAAATAGAAGGGTTGAAATTTTAGTCTTTCCTAATTAATTGTACTGCTATGAAACATGGTATTTACATTGTATTTATAGGGTTTTTTATGACACCCTTTTTTAACTTCGCTCAAATAAACCATAGTACTGATCACGCTAAATGTATAAAAATGTTGCATAGTGTGATTGCTGCTCGCACTCAAATTAGTGTTCAAAAAGATAGTATATACATAATAGAATCTACAACAACTACGGGGCATTCTTTTTTTCCAAAACCTAAATATCCTGAAAGTAGGGTGAAAAAAAAAGCAGACACCACAAAACCAAAAACAGGGATTTTATCTAAGATGCGAAATAAAAAAGCTCCAAGAGGTGTTAGAGGTCCGTCATATACAAGTTTTAATTTTGACGCTATTTCATCTTCAAACCTAACCTTTCATTATTTGGCTGATGATACTTGGCAATTAACCATTCAATTTAAAGATACTACCACCCAAATAAAAGCAATATGGCAAAACTTTAGTTGTTTACCCAGCCAAACAGGTAATTATGGGGCTAAGAGCGAACATACTATTTGTTGGAGTGGTGAAAAATTTATTATCGTAAACTTGAAGTCAAAATTAGAAAATAACATTGCTTCGCTACAAGTACAAGATGTGAGATTTACAGGAGATTTTATTAAAAAAGATGACGGCGAAAAGTTACGTAAAAACACTTTCTATACGCTACAACATCGCCTTAAACTAATTTTTGAAAAGGATTTTTTAAGCGCAATGAATAAGGTTTTTCAAAAAATATAAAATGACATGTTAACCTTTTTAGTACAATTACATAAAAGGTAAATAAATACTAATTAAAAACTTAGAGCCTATGAAAAATTGAACAATTACTAAGTGAAAACAAAATTCCATTGTAATTTGCTGTAACCAACTACCTTGTTGTAAATGATTGATAGGGCTTTACAATGCCAAATCATAGTTTTATAATGGCTGTTTTTACTGCTTGCCAGTTACCAATAAAATATATAACTTAAACAAATTTATTATAATGAAAACAAAACTATCATTAGCATTACTCTTTAGTTTTATCATTTTGTCTTGTACAAAAACCTATGAGCAAGAATTATATAATGATGCCCTAAAGCCAAGTAAAGCAAAAGCCAAAACAACAAAATTTATTCAAAATAAAGATGATATAGGTTTAACTAGTACCAATCTAATTTATGAGGAAGAATTATATAAATATTATTTAGACCTTGAAATTAGCAAGCTAGAAAATACTATTAAAGAAATTGAAGGTCTTTCGCCAAAAGATAAAGATTATTACAGCCAACAAAAAAGACTTCCACAATTAAAAGATAGTTTAGAAACTTTTAGTAAAGAGAGAGCTATTACACCTGGCTTTGCTGGCTTAGGTGAAAAATATTGGGGAAGAGTAAGACCACCTATTCCTCCTGCGCCGGATGTAATGGATTATTTGAAGTACTTTGTAGTTAATAATGTAACCGCAGATTTAAAAATCTACGATGCAAATGGTAAATTGGTAGCAAATTCTGAGGGTAAACTTACGCAATTCCCTGAAGCTCGTAAAGGTATAATGTATGGTTACATAAATAATGAGCTAAAGTATACAAAGGGATCATATTTATTTAAGGTTACAAGAATTAATTCAAACAATGAAGTAGTGTCTTATTCGATGACTATTAAACCCAATTAAAATTAAATTTTATTTTAATTATATTAGCCTTCTATTGACTTAGAAGGCTTTTTGTATGAAAAACATACTGATATACATAGCATTACTGTTTATTAATGGCATTTTGTTTGCACAACAAGACGCCTATAATAGTACCTTAGATTTGTACTACGCAAAAGCAGACGAGCATTTTTATCAGCAAAAAGACTCTGCCTACTTTTACTATAATAAAGCCTTTAATCTCGCAAAAAAAGAAAATGCTTATATAGACATGGTTGAAGCTATAATGAGTAGTAACTACGTTGCTAATTATTATTTTGAGTTAGACCGTTACAAATTAAATATTGATGTTTTAGATTCTTTATTTTTAAACAAACCACTTACTTTTAATACTGAAAAAGAAGCTATTTTTAGTACTGTTTATTATAACTATGAAAAAGGCAATTACTTATATGTTATTGAAAAGTACAAGCAAGCCAGGCAATATTTTAAAAATGTAATAAATTTTACAACAACCTTGCCCAACGAATCACGAACAGACGATGTTGTGAACTACGAGTTAGTGGCAAATAGTTTTATAGCTAAAATGTACTTTTTAGAGGGTAAATTCAACCTTGCCAAACAATACTATGAGCAAAATATACGGTTTTTAAAAAGTGCCAACCAAGACCCTGTAACATTAGGTAAAAATTACATTTTACTGGCAGAGGTATACCGCAATGAAAAAAAATATGTTGTTGCAAATAACTATCTTATAAAGGCGCTAAAGTATAATTTAGCTAGTAATGATGCAGTATTACCTTTGTTAAACATCGTGCAAAATCACACTCAGCTAGCACAAATAGATAGTGCTTCGTTTTATTTAACTAGGGCAAAAAAATACGTATTAAAAGACGACCCCAAAGCATACAGCTATTATCAAGTAAGCGCAGAATTAGCTCAAAAGAAAGGGGAGTATAAAACAGCTTTAAATGAATTTCAACAGGCCTTACAGCTTACTAAAGAAAAGTGGAAAAATCTAAATAACTGGGAAACCGCACATGTATTAAACAAAATAGGGTTATTACATGCCCATTTTAAAAATACAACTGAAGCCATAGAAGCCTATGATTTAGCGTTAGAAAATCTTTTGAATTCTAATTTTGAAGTTGATAATAGAACCCTACTTAAAGTATTAAAAAACAAAGCTCAAGCCTTAACAGAGTTAGAAAGATATAATACTTGTATCGCAACCGTCGATCTTGGTATACAAAAATTAGATGCCTTAAAACCAACTTTTGAAAGCCAAGAAGATAAATTATTACTAATAGAAAATGCATACCCACTTTTTGAAACAGGGCTTGCATCATTATATGAGCTACAAAAAGAAACCGAAGAAGACACGTATATAGATACTGCTTTTAATTATTTAGAAAAAAGTAAATCTACCTTGTTATTAGAAACACTTTTAAGCGCACAAGCTACTGAATTTGGTGTCATTCCTAAAGAATTGCTAGCGAAAGAAACACACCTAAAATTAGAAATAAGCCATCTAAAAAATGAAATTAATAAGTCATCTGGCGCTGCAAATGACCTTAAAGACCAATTATTTTCTCTTACCACGGAATACAATTTGTTTATTAAGAATTTAGAACAACATTATAAAACCTATTATAATCTTAAATACAACACGGCAACTACAACACTCCAAAAGGCACAAGAACTACTTGCAAATGACGAGATTTTAGTGTCTTATTTTTACGGTGAAAACGCCATTTATGCCATAGCGTTACAAAAAACGTCTAAACAAATTCATAAAATTGAGGTAACTAAAAACTTAGACCAACAAATAAAAAAAGCCCTACAAATGCTTGCCAACCCTAGTTCTAATGAACAAGAGTTGGCAAACATTACATTTCAATTATACAATGCGTTACTTAAACCAGTATTACCAAATGGGGTTAAAAACAAATTAGTGATTGTTCCAGATGGTTTACTCAACTACTTGCCTTTTGATGCCTTAAATACGCAAAAGAACAACATACATTATATAGTAAATGATTATGCGGTAAGCACCTTAAATTCGGTTAGTATTTTAGACCAATTGCAACAACCCAACGCTCACGAAAATAAGGTTGTTGCTTTTGCTCCTGTGTTTGCAGGTGAAGCCATAGTGGGAAAGGAAGAACGTACAGGCTTAACGCCACTTCCCAACAACAAAAAGGAAGTACTATCTATTTTGTCATTTTTTAAGGGTATTTCGTATATAGACAAGCAAGCTAATCTAAATAATTTTGTTACGGATGTTGCTAAAGGTAATATTGTGCATTTAGCTACCCATGCCGTTTTTAATGATGTTACTCCAGAATATTCCTATTTGGCCTTTACACCGCAAGATAGCACAGAAAACTTACTGTATGTAAACGATATTTATAATTTAAAAACCAATGCCGATTTGGTTACTTTAAGTGCCTGCGAAACGGGTGTTGGAGAACTTAAAAAAGGCGAAGGCGCTATTGGCATTTCGCATGCCTTTTTCTATGCGGGAGCTAAAAGCTTGGTAAGTACTTTATGGAATGTTTTAGATAATTCAGCAGCACAAATTATGAAGGATTTTTACCAAAATTTAGCTAACAATTCATATAAAAATGTTGCTTTACAAAAAGCTAAATTACAGTATTTAGAACGCTATAAAGAAACTCCTTTATCACATCCCTATTATTGGTCTAGTATAACTGTACAAGGTAATATGGCACCGTTAACAGGGACAAAATTAAATTGGTGGTTGATAATTATGGGCTTATTTGCTTTAATGATTTTGTTTTGGCGCAAGCGTTTATTTCAATTTTTTAAGTAAATTTTCAGCTTCTTTTTTCTTGTAAGAGCCATCCAACACTAAGGCTTCTAGTTGTAAAATAGCCTTCGTTTCTTGACCGGTTTTTATATTCCCTAATGCTGCATACCATAGGGCTTCGGTTTTAAAGTCGGTTTTTTCTTCTAGTATCTTTTCAAACAAAGCCACCGATTTTAGTATCTCTCCTTGCGCCAAATAGGTTTGTGCCAAATAAAAATCAATATAGTCTAATCCGCTTTTTTCTTGTAATTCTTGAAATAGCCGGGTAGCCGTAGGCAAATCATTAGCTTCATAGGCTGTAAAGGCTTTTTGTTCTAGCGTATTTTCTGCACTATTACCCCTAGTTATGGCATATACCGTATTGGGGTACATTTCGTAATTATTAGCAAATAATTGCTCAGGATTGTTGGCAACATTATTCGTGTAAAAAAACCAAGATGCAGCAATTAAAATGGCAACTGAAGCGGCAATGCGCATGGGTGTAAACCAACTTTTATTACTAGGTTTTTGTGTCTGAGTTTTATGTTCAATAACTTCTTCTAGGGTCTTTAGCTTTTGTTTTAATTTATTTCGTTCACTATTTTTTATAGCGACTTGCAGGTTTTTTTCAAACGTAAACTGGGCTTTAAATTCTGGGTCTTTGGCAATTAATTCATCAAAAACTACTTTGTCTTTTTCGCTCAAAGTACCTTGAAAATAGTGTATTAAAAGTTCGTCTTTATCGATCATAATTTGGGGGCATTTTTTATGGCGTCTTTTAAAGATTTTAAACAGCGAGATTTTGTAGCCTTAGCTACATTTTCACTATTATAACCGCCTTCTTTTACAATTTGCTTAATGGTGTAATTTTTATAATAAAACATTTTTAAAATATCTTGGCACTTTTCGCCAAGGGCATCAAAATACAATTGCATTACTTTTTGTTCTTTTGATAGATCTTCCTGTACAATATCAAAATTTTCAATTTCGTCATCTGTTTCGTGAGCGATGCTTAATAAACCATCATGATGTATGTTTTTCTTGTTTTTACGTAATTGTTCCATAATCTTAAACTTGCCTATACTTATTAAATAGGTGGCAATTTTACTATTAAGAACTACTAATTTTCCGTTTTTAATATTTTCATAAAAAGCGATGTAAGCATCTTGGTAAACATCCAGTAAAACTTCATCTGCTAAACCATACTTTCTTCCAAAATTTAAAAACAAGGCTCTATTGTCTTCATAAACTGCTGTAAATGCAGTTTCCGAGCCATTTTTTAAAGCGGTAAAAAGTTGTTGGTCCAGTTGCTTTTCCATTTTATGACAATAAGTTTCATTGGTTAACATTAAAAGTAAAAAAAATTAACCAATGTTAACCTAATTAGTGGTATTACATAAAAGGTTTTAATCATAAAAATTATAAATCATATTAGAATCGAGCGTGTATAGGCCATTTTAGCAAAAGCAAATACAGCAATCTTACGTCAACTAATGCTTCCTAAAAGCGTAACAAAATTATAAGTATAAGATGCTTAACAATAAACCCATATTTTTTTTAAATTTTTCACTATGAAAATAATCGTACTAATACTCTTTTTTGCCAGTTTTTCTGCACGCGGGCAATTACTTATTGATGATTTTAAAACAGGAAACTTAAACCTTACTACAGTATCTAAAGGCGAAAGTGATAAATTGTTTCAAAACGGAAATAGTATACTAGGGAAGATTAGGCGTATCAATGCAAAGCTGAATACGAATACTTATGAGCAGTCTATACAGCTACATATTAATAATGGGTTACTCATCATTACATCGGCCTACAATACTAATGGAACCGTTTATATAAATTATGGTGAAAATAAAAATGGCTTAACGCCACTTAAGCTTGATGTATCTAAATTTAAAAGCTTAAAAATAGAGTTTAATGGCAAGAGCACTACAAACGGACTTTATGTATCACTGTACACCGGAAAATCAAGAGGCGTTTATACGGGGCAAGTACCGGCAAGCGAGGCTAAATTAGTATATACCATTCCGTTGTCTGCTATTAAAACGATAGGAGTAGATTTTTCTTTAACAAAAATAGATTTTATACGTTTTCAGTTTGATTCGCGCAGTAAAACGGGCTGTAATATGGCTATTAATAAAATATGGTTTGAGTAACTTTTTTCGTTTTTAACAAATTGCCGAAAACCGAGATACTTTCTCGGTTTTTTTATGATTAGATGTTAACCTTTTACACCGCAGTACATAAAAAATATATAAACCATAAATACTATATTATGAAAACAATTAAATTTTTATCTGTAGCCGTAATGGCTTTAGCAATTTCAGTAAGTTCATGTGCCAAGGATGGTGAGGACGGTAGTGATGGTGCTCCTGGTGCACAAGGAATACAAGGTGAAACTGGCCCAGCGGGGCCTGCTGGTGAAGATGGGCAAGATGGGCAAGATGGAACAGACGGACAAGATGGTAATGCAAATGTGCAAACCTATGTTTTTGATGTTTCTGATCGATTTGGTGCTTCTATCCCCGTTACGGTACCTGCACTAACCCAAGATGTACTTGATAATGATCTGGTACTAGGTTATTTAACGAAAACGGAGACCCATGTGCCTTTACCTCATCCCGTTTACGCGGTATCACTTGGTGATAACTATACCGTTGCCGTAGAACTTGAACGAAGGAAATATTGGATGTTTTTCTACGAAGTAGGTACCGAGAATTTAAAAAATATAACCGCAGGTAAATTAAATAATTTAAAAATTGTAATTATTGAATCTAGCAATACCACTACCGGTAAATCAGGTAAAAAGAGTATATTATCTGAGTTAAAAGCAAATGGAGTAGATATTAACAACTATTACAGTGTTATGGACTATTATGGTGTAGCATATTAACAAAAACATATGGAAAGGGTATAAAAAAACCGAGAAAATTTCTCGGTTTTTTTATATCCCAATGTTAACCTTTTTAACGGTTAAACATAAAGTATATATAAACTAAAAATATAAACTATGAAATCAATTAAATTTTTATCAGTAGCCTTAATGGCATTAGCAGTTTCAGTAAGTTCATGTACTAAAGAAGGTCCGGTAGGCCCTATGGGACCGGCGGGGGCAACAGGACCAGCTGGTGTTGATGGTCAAAACGGCACTAACGGAGTTGACGGTCAAGATGGAGCCGACGGTCAAGATGGAGCCAACGGGCAAGATGGAGCGGATGGAGAGGATGGTAACGCCAATGTAATTGCTTCAGGATGGACAGCACTTAATTTTGAGCCATTTTCAGGGGGACTTACAAAACCGTCTACAGCTGTGAGTATTGAAGATACACAAATAACACAGGATGTATTAGATACCTATACCATACTAGGTTATCTTAAAACCACCAATTCAGAAGGGGAAGACACGGTATATCAAATGCGCTTTGAAAACAATTTATTAGGTTTTGAATTCTCTTTTGCTTATACCGCTAGAGTAAATCAATTTAGCGTTAGACAAACTTTAGAAGCAAAACCTGATGGACAGAATACTCCAGATCCATTGGAAAATTTTAGTGCTCGCTACGTGCTTATTGCTCCCTCTAATATGGCAGGAAAATCGGTGAATTTAGATTATTCAAAAATGACCTACGAAGAAGTAATGGATCATTTTGGCTTAGCCTATTAATACTAATGATTTGGAAAGTGTTTAAAACCTTGGATAATACCGAGGTTTTTTTATGGATTGGTGTTAACCTTTTTGGCTAAATTTCATAAAAGACTTTAACCTTAAAAAATATATGACATGAAAAAAACATTCACATTAGCAGTTCTTTTTTTATTTGCGCTTGCAAGCGTACAAGCACAAATAAGTTTACCAAACAACGGTAAAGACACAAGGGTTAAGATTCCCCAGCAAACCAGAAATATAGGAAACCTTTTACCTCACTTGGATCTTGAAAGCATAAAAAATCATATTGCTGAAAAAAAATATGATTATCATATTAACCTAACGCTTACTGCCATAATTCCGCCAAAACATCCTACCAGACTAAAGGCAGTAAATATGTACTATAAAGCTAATAACGATGTAAAGGTAGAGCGCAATTATTTACGAGTTAATGGCTTATTGTTACGAGGTGACCATGCTTTTCGCGTAAGCAGTGGAAATAATTTTGAAGTTCTAATTTATCCAGACAGAAATGACAAGCGCTTTATAGATAAAAATGGAATTAAGATAACATGGCGTAGCCCCGAAAAAGGGTTACAAACATTTAACTTAAAAAACGTATCAATTCAATATAAAAAGTATGGTATATTAATTATTGGTGAATACGAAATAGATGGAATTATTTTTGGTGCCTCAATAGCATTACATCCAACTACATATGTTAGGGTTATTTAAAGTGATTCTATTACAAAATTATTGTTTGAGAAACCGAGACTCGTGTCTCGGTTTTTTTATGCGTAGCTCTTTGCTTTGTAAACCACGTTATAGCTTATAAATAAACTCCCGCTCCTTGGTTTTTTTAAATGTACCGTAACACCTTCATGTAAAAAGCGCCCATAACGACGCTTTACCCAATGCTTGATATGATGAGGTTTTATCCCCATTAAAGCGTACAAAACATAGTGTAACCTAAAAATTTTATGTTATTAGTATTGATTCGTACTGGGCAGTAATCTTTAACCCAGATTGATAGCCGTTTTTTACTGTAAGGCATTGTTTTTAATGACCAAACTTAGCACCTTGTATAGGGTATAGCAAAGATGTTTTTAGAATTGAGAAAAAAACTTAATTCTTTTAGTGTTTTTCAGTATTCTTTACAACTTACTACTACTTTTTTGAAGTAATATGAAGGCTACCCTCATTTGCATTATAGGGTATTAAAAGCTCATTAAATACGCGTTTAAATTCTCGTTTAAGAGTTTGACGTAATATTTTGGAGTAGTATTTGTCTATGGGTTTTAAATCTTGTCTTGTGAATTTTCCGCTAATAGTGATGCCCAACACATTAAAATAAACCTTGTCTTTTGTTATTTCTGGATGTAGCAACACACTTATGTACTTTTCTCCCAACCAAAATACCTTATGTGGCGTGGAGTCAGATAGTTTGTGATGACTTGTATATTGGTTTAACTTACTATGGCTGGTAATGGTGTCTTTAGGTGAAAAAGTAAGGGTAAAGAATAGCTTCCCCCATTTGTTGGGTGTAAAACTGGTTTTTACGCTGGTTACAGGCTCAAAACTGTACTGCCAGTATACAGCGTCGGTTTGCTTGTTGACGGTGTTGGGACGTATGTTGCTATTGTTTTTTGAAATACTATCCTGAGTAATTTCAGAAAGATGTCTTAAATCTAGTAGTTTGCTAAGGTTGTTTATCTTTAGGTCTGCCTTGTTTTTATATAGCTTTAAAGTAATACTATCAGAAAAATTATGGTTTAAAATTGTAGCTAATTTTTCGCCAAGTAGCTGAGGTGTTTCTTGACTATAGTTGCTTTTTGCAAAGAGCATCACAAGCGTTAAAAGTATCAGCTTCTTTTTCCTTATTTTTAATTTGTTCATCTTGTTATTTAAAAAAGTAAAAAGAAGTGTGGCATAGCTGTAGCAAGTTCTATTTGTAAGTGAATTTTAGGCTGATGGGTTATTTAATTAGGTACTACTAAAACCTCTACGCGCCTGTTTTTGGCTCTATTTTCATCGCTGTCATTGGCTACCAGGGGAGTAGTTTCGCCACGTCCTACTTCTTTCCATCTAAATCCGTTTGGGATTATTTTTTTTAGTTCGGCAGAGACACTTTTAGCCCTAGCCAATGATAGTTTTTGATTGGTACTTGTACTTCCCACATCATCTGTATGGCCTTCTACAATGATATTTCCTTTTTTAAGAACAGTAATGCTTGTTGCTAGTTTTTTTAGTGCTGCTATGCCTTCTGGCTTTAAAACAGACTTGCCCGTTTCAAAAAGCACTTTACTGTCTAGGTTTAATCGCATGGCCGCGCCAATTGCTGCAATGGCATCTACATCGGCTCCAGGAAGTGCGCTTTGTTGCTTTAAATCTTTTAGACGTACATAGTAGTAGAGTGTTCCTTTTTTTACAAAAGGAGCAATGTCTACCTCGGCAACACCACCATCTATTTTACCTACTTTTATCCAGGTTTTACCGTCTTTGGAGATTTCTAAATTGGTAGGTTCTATTTGTCCAATTTCAAAAATATAGAGGTCAGGACCGTTTACATCAGTTAATGCATTATCAACAAATTGTACCGTAAGACTTCCGCCTAGCCCTAAACTGTAAATACCCGTAATGTCTTCGGCAAGAAAACCTTGAAGCACATCGGGCTCACCCAAAACATTGTTCACCTGTTGCGTCATTAACTTTGGATGTTGAGCCTTTACTACTTTATCGGCAAAGGAAAGTTTACCCAAAGGCAGGTACACTGCTTTTTTCATATGGCCTACATAGGTTTGGCCTGCTACATCTCCAAAATATAAGTCTGGATTACGTTTTTTAAATTTTGCCTTTGCCATGGTTGCTTTCCTAGCAAAATCTTTCTGAAAAACCTGAACTATTTTCTTTCTATATTGAATAGTTTTTTGGTATTGGGGACTTGCTTTTAACGTTCCAGAAGCAATAGCCTGCTCCGTTTCTTGAAGTTCTGTTAGCAATTGATTGGCTTCTTTGTTGCTGTGTAATTGCCCCGATAGTTTGCGCAAGTGCTCCATTTTCTCTTTCTCCACTATACTGGGTGGAGCTTCGTTTTTTTGCGCTATATCACGCATTATATAGCCTGCTTCTGTTACCTCTAATTTTTCCATAACATTGGTACCGGCTAAAGAATCTATCTTTTTTAGTTTTGCCATAGTAGCTTCAGGCCCCGATTCTGCTTGAACAAGAAGTATAGCCTCGGCTAATGAAACCCCTGTAGGCGTATTTTTAGAGGTTAATTGCTCGTTAGAAAGTTTACCTTGGTTATGATAACCTGCTTTTTGCTGTTGTTCTTCTTTTCTGTTTTTTATGGCTTCTTGTGCCAGCGTCCTAAGGCTATCTGGGTTATTAATGAGTTGTTCCATTTCTTGCCTTGAAACTCCGCTAGCTTCTAATAAATCTAGAATAGCTTTTGATTTAAGCATAGCGCCAAACGAGTCTAAACCGCCTGCTGGGTTGGCGCTTGTATCGCTCATTTTTAAGATTTTTTCTAGGGCGTCTGCTTCGGGTAGGGAGTTTTTGTTACTAGTATCGTCGTTTTCCTCGTTTAAAAATCCACCTACTAATTCTAAGGATTTTTGAAGCTCATCTGTAGCATCCGTTGTTTTACTCTTTTCTAAATTTTTATGTTGCTGCGCATCAGCATCAACTTTCGTATTGGCTGCTTTTTCGCCACAGGAATACATCAGCATTGAAAACGTTAAAAGAAAAATTATTCTTTTCATAAGTGATGTTTATTTATTAATTCGGGCTGCTTTTAAAGAGTTAATCATGGCCTGTGCCTGAATTTCATAGGTCTGATTGGTTCTAAACCTCCCATTTGGCCCTTGGTAGCAATTGCTAATACCTTCAAAATCGGCCTCCATAGCAAGGATATATTCGTCAAATTTTTTGTTATAGGCCTTTTTTAAATTGTTCATTGCAGGTCGTATCACGGTAGTTAAAATTGGTCCCCATGCAATGCCATAACCCGGCATAGAAGCTAGCGTATTGCCGTACTCTATTTTGTCATTTAGGTCGTCTACCTCACGTAAATAGAAGTGCTGCAGGTAATTCCAATACGCCAAGTGTGTATTAAATTTATCAATAGCTATATTTACGCAACTAGCGCAGGCCGCAATATCTTCACAATACAACACAATTTGAGCCCCATCGTTGTCATCAGAATCATCATAGGCTTCATCTTCTTGAGAAAGTAGATCTACCTGTCTTTGTAGTTGTTGCACTTGTTTTCTTAATTGTGCCAATTCCTCATTCGTTCTATCTAAAGACAATGTTCTTGCATCCCCTTCAGTAGCTTTTCCGGGAGAGTTTCTGCCATAATCGTTATAAAATTGCATGCGATCTTCTTGCATTCTTCTTTGAATTTCTTCAATTTCTTCTCCAGATAATTCGTTACTACCTTGGTTGGGTTGCAAGCGTACGGGCTGGTATGTTGTGCCACCATCATTACTCACATGAGCTGTTCTATCCATTGCAGGTCTCAATCCGGGTTCGTCATAAGAAACAGGTACTTGGTTTGCTACATTTTGCGTTTGATAGTTGACAAAAACAGACTCCATATCGTTAACTGGTACATTATGGGGTTCTGGAGATTGTGCTTTTATACCTTGTAAAACACTAAAAGAAACTAGAAAAAGCACCGTGGTTTTTGACGATTTTACTTTCATTAAAAAGAGAAAAATGAGTATCACAATTACAGCTAAGAGACCTATTATTACGTACATTAAGCCAGCGTTATTCGCCTTTAAATTATCTTGTGTAGCAGTTGTCATGTTTGAAGTATTATTATCATCTGTAAATAATGCCCCGTTGTACCCCAGTTTTCTTAAATGTTTTTGGTAGACGTCTTTGTCATCTGTAATACGAATTAACGATTTTGTTGAAGGAAACTGCAAGCCAACAGTAACCGTAATTAAATAAGGTATGCCAGCCACTTTTGATGATACACCAATACCAGCGTTGCCCATGGTTCTAAATATTTTGGTAGCATATTTATTGCCTTTGGTTGAAACTTTAGATTCTTGTTTATCCCAATTTTCTTTATAAAACCCGAGGTCTATGGTGTGATCGGGTGCTTTAGAAATAATGCTAACCATTACAGGAGCTTTAATGGCTAGATTTTTTATCACAAAGCGTTGTAAGGAATCTATATTTTTTGTGGTCCATTCTATAGCGCCACTATAGGTGCCATCGTCTAGTTTTGTTAGTTTAATTTCATGCACTGTAATTTTGCCAAACGGGTCTATTAATTGCGCATTGCTAAGTTGACACAAGGCTAAAAATGCCAAAATGAGTACTGTTCTCATAAATTTAGTTTTTATGTTTTTTTAGTAAATAATTAGCTAAGTCAGTCATTTTGAGTCGTAATGCTTCATGCTGTTCTTTTGTGCGTACATTATTTATTTTTCGCTGTCCGTAGTGCAATAGAAAAGCAGTATCATAATTTTCATTGTATATAATGATTCTGCCATGGGCGGGTTGATAAGCAAGGTAGCAATCGCCAGTTTCTGCAAGCTGTATATCCATACCCATTATTTTAATACCATCCTTTTTTCGCTCTAAATAGGATTTAATTTCTTTTTTATTTTGAGCTTTAGAACTTGGTGATGGTCCCCAATTTAGTGTGGTTTCTCCCGTTAATGTTTGTGCTCCAAAACCTTTTAAGTTGAATTTGCAGTTGTTTGCCAATGTATGCCGCGCCAAACTAAGGCTTGCTTGGGGCACCTTTAAAACTTTAGACAGTTCTAGAATATCTATATCACATTGGTAATCCATAAGCAGGCTGCTGTAATCTGCACTTGACTTAGGGGTTTCATCAGCGTTTTTAGTTGTTGTAGTGTCTGCTTGTTGCGCTGCTTTTTTATCAGGGTTCTCGCCGCAGCTAATTAATAGTATGCCGTATAAACTAAGATATAGTAGTTGTTTCATAGTAGTTGGGTTCAGGTTAAAATGTTTTTTTATAAGCTAAAGTATTGATGGTAAATTCGCGCTCACTAAGATCGGTACATATCATTTTTATAGGCTGTGGTTTCTTCTGCGAATAATCAATCATTTTCATTTCTAGTACCAAGCCATCTACCATGCTTACCCAAGATGGGTTAACTCCTTTGGTGCGTTTCATTTTTTTAGATTTTAATTGTGAAAAGGCTTTTTGAAAGGTAATTCCAGCATCTTGCGTTACCCACACAGAACCTGATAACTGTGGGCCAGTTACTTGGAATTCTTCGCATTCAAACCCTAAAATGGTCTTTGTTTGTCCTGTTGATACTACTTTAAATGCATCACTGTTTACGGCTGTGTCTGATACATCATTTAAGTGTAATTTAAAGGAGCTCATGGTTTTTTGTCCCTTCATATCCATAAAGGTGTGCATGGCAGCATTTGGTAGATCCATTACGGTTATAAATTCTTGATTTTTGCCAGCACTAAATGAACTGCCCATGTACTCGTGGTCATTAGTGAGGTAATAGGTAATGTCTGTAGTAGTATCATCACTAGTAATTTCCATAACGTACTGGTGGCTAAACGTGTAACTATCTAATTTTTTTGCCTTATTTTTTTTAAAGAGTTTGCCTTTGTTGTTAAAAACCGAGTCAAAGGTTTTGTCGGTTTCTCGTTCGGTCTTCTCGGCAACTTTACGCTCTATGGTCTGTGCGGCAGCTTCTTTAGCACGGTCTTTTAGTTTTTTCCAAAATTGTGCATTAGTAGTTCCTGTAACTCCAAATAAAAGTAAAAGTGTAAGTATTTTGATGGTTTTCATGGTGATGTTGTTTATGTATTTTCTATTTTATGCGGTACAAACAAAAAGGTTAACATCATTCTGGTTTTTTTCTTCACATATGATAGTTTCCTGCCAATTCCAACCCCGGAATTATAAAATGGCAGAAGTATAGAAAACAAAAGCAGGTATCCGTTTTAGATTGAAGTTTTAGCAAAAAAGGAATGGTCTATAATCCAATTGACCCCATTTTTCTATTGTATTACTTGGTTTTAGCGAGTATGGTATATTTTAGAAGGGTTTTAAAAGAAAATAGGTTTCCCAATAGGAGTAAATCACTATATTTAGGCTTATAATTAATAGGGAGAAAAGCCTTTTTTACTCGTTAAAACCAACCAACTACCATGAAAAGATTTAAAGCACTTGACGTCTTTCGCGGACTCACCATCTGTTTAATGATAATTGTAAATACTTCAGGAGATTGGAGTCTTACTTTTGGTCCCTTACTACATGCTAATTGGCACGGATTTACGCCAACAGATTTGGTATTTCCTTCATTTCTTTTTGCTGTAGGTAATGCTTTTGCGTTTGTTAAAACAGGTTGGGGGACAAAAACTTTTTCCGATGTTTTTCTTAAGATAGCCAAACGTACCGTCATTATATTTTTATTAGGTTATACCATGTATTGGATTCCTTTTGTAAGGTGGACAGCGGCTGGAGATTTGGCATTTACTCCTTTTTCTGATACCCGAATTTTAGGAGTGTTACAGCGCATAGCCCTGTGTTATTTTCTTGGGGCAGTACTTATCTATTTTTTAAATAAACGCCAATTAATAATTGCTTCGGGGTTTATTTTGGTAGGCTATTGGTTATCGCTTTATGCTTTTGGTGATTATACCTTAGAAGGAAATTTTGCCAGAATAGTAGATCGGTTTGTATTGGGTGATAGTCACTTGTATGGGGGAGACGGCATTCCTTTTGATCCGGAAGGTATTTTAAGTACATTTCCAGCAATAGTAAATGTAATAGGCGGGTATTTGGTTGGTAAATATGTTATTGATGGCGGTGTTAATTTTGAGAAATTAGCCAAAATGCTGTTGGTAGGAGTAGGCCTGTTGGTACTTGCCTACGTATGGGATTTGGCACTACCGATAAATAAAAAATTATGGACCAGCTCTTTTGTTGTGCTTACCATAGGTATGGATATGATACTACTTGCCATACTCATGTACAGTATAGACCTTGTTAAAAAGCCCGTTAATTACCACTTTTTTGAGGTGTTTGGTAAGAACTCGCTTTTTATCTACCTATTGTCTGAATATTTGGCTATTGGTATGAATTTTATTCGTGTAGGTGACAAACAATCGCTTTATAGTTATGTCTATGAAAAGGGCTTTAGCTGGATTGGTCCCTATTACGGCGCCTTCTTTTTTGCGTTTGTTTTTATGCTTTTATGTTGGGCAGCTGGATGGTGGCTAGACAAGAAAAAAATCTATATTAAGGTGTAATTTATTAGTGCTAGTTTAACTATAAGTTACCGCATATAATTGGGTCCTGTTATATGCAAAATGTACTCATAAACAGTACTGTAGCTTGGCAATTCTTTGAATTTCTTTTTATATAAAGTCCCAAGTCTGTTAAATATTTAATACATTTATCATGAGATTTATAACATGTGGTCAAACGTCCGAAAATCTTATAGGCTGTATGTTTTATTAGTGATACCATTTGTAGAAATTTAATTACAAACCAAAAGAATTACATTATGAAGACAAAATTATTTTACTGCTGCTTTTTAGTCATGACCCTAGTTTGGGCAAAACCAAGCGAAGATTGTCATATAGGTGATTTTAAACTAGTAGATGCTGATACCAATACCCCTTTTTACGATATTACTATTGATGAACTTGAAAACGAATCAAAAACTACTAGCATACAGCTAGATTATAGCATTGTTAAAGGCCAAAATTTAAGTTTGGTTTATTTTAAAAGTGCAGGATGTGATAAATTTGCCAACCCTCAATTACGTTTTAGAGTGTCAGGCGTAATGACGCATAATCAAACGGAAAAAGTTGCGCCATATGCCCTTTTTGGTGATATTGATGGAGATTTTAATGGTAGAAAATTTGGTAAAGGAGCGCACACTATTGAAGTCTTCAACCAAGGTTCTAGTGTACCTTTGTGGACTTTTATAATTCATGTTACTGATTATGCCATTGAAGGAGTTAGAGCAGTAACGGGGTTAGAGGAAGCTGGTAATACGGAATACGGTGCTGTATATAATGATGTTATAACTTTTGACTCTGAAATAGATAGGTCGCTAGTATGTAAAGTTTATAATGAGGAGGCCGTAGAAAGTGTTTCTTTCAATTTGAAAGGAAACTCGGTTAACTACAGTTGGGTAGAAAATGTGGCGCCTTACGCCTTATTTGGTGATATAGATGGCGATTTTAACCTAGAATATCTTGGAGATGCAGGTGAGTATGAGCTTAGTATGACTGCATATGCTAATGACAATGCTACTGGTGATCATGGAGTAACTAAAACAATTAAAATTATAATTACAAAAGAGGCATTTACGCCTCGTTTTTATCTTGTTGATGCTGATACAGGGAATAAAGATAAGGTTATAGGCATGGAGGAACACGCTGTATTTTTTGAAAATGAACTGCCTAACAAAATAACTGTTCTAGGTGACTTTAAAAACTATCCTGTTGGGAGTGTGCAATATAGTTTTATCGGAAGTAATGCTGATAGCCAATTTATGAGCGTTTCCCAATTAGAGAATGTAGCTCCATATACCGTTTTTGGTGATAGTAATGGGGTGTTTAGTGGTAGGTCTTTTAGACCTGGTGAATATCGCTTACGATATTCTGCTCATTCTCATGCAGACAGATTTGGTATTCTGCTTAATTCTGGTACGCTTTCGTTTACTATATTGGAGGGCAGTAAGGATACCAGGACTTATATACCAAACGACATCATTGAAGAAACTTTAATTGGTATGGGCTTAGACGATATAATGGATAACTATGTGTTAACACAAAATATTAGTACACTTAAAGAATTATTAGTTTCTAGATTACCAAATGATTTTAGAGGACTTGAAGATTTTAAATCTTTAGAGAAACTTTCTGTTCATCGTTTTGAAGGTGAAGGAGCATCTGTATTTAAATTACCAGACAATTTACCTATAAAAACACTAAACCTAAGTGAAGGACTTTCTGATGACGGCTATACTGTTTTTGACTTTGATTTCTCTAATTTAAGACAGTTAGAAAAATTGGATCTTTATCTTGGGGGTCTGATTGAAAATGTAGAATTGCCTAATGAAAATTTAAAGGATTTAAAAGTTCAGTATTATGGCAGTGGAACTTTTGATTTTAATGCATTAGATTATCCTAAACTATCTAAGTTGGTATTAGAAGGATTCTCAAGTACATCACTTGACTTAAGTAATCATTCGGCTATAAAAGATGTTTATATTGATTATGCAAGGAACATGACCAATTTAGATATATCTGGCACTGTAGCTTTGGAGAAACTGGAGTTGGATAGGTTGGGCTCACTAGATAAATTAGACTTAACGAATACCCCAAAACTTAATCAGTTTGCATTAAACCTAGAATTTACTGATCCTAACACTTGTATAAAAGTTGATGATGTTGATGCTGCCATTAACAATTCAAATTGGGTGATTCCACCGGGAAGCGCTTACTCTACAACGGGAGATTGTTCTAACAATGAGGCAGGCAAGGAAATGGACATAACTGTAGCCCCCAACCCAGCTGTTACTAGTGTAAAAGTAAGTCCTATAACGTTACATGCTTCAAATATTAAATCAGTTGAAATACTAGATATTTCTGGTAGGGTATTAAAAACATATCATAATAATGAAGCGCAAAATACTTTAGATGTTTCTTCTTTGCCTAAAGGTATTTACTTTATTAGAGCAACAGCTGTAGATAATGTGATACAGACCAAAACTTTACTTAAAAACTAAGCTTGCTAGCAATAGTAGTTTAGCCTTTGATACATTGTAAAAAGTCTTGTAATCTAATGGTTTCAAGACTTTTTGTATTTTTATATTTACCTAAGGAATGGTAATAAAAATCCTGTCATACCCCAGTAACAGAACGTTTTTTATACTGCTAAAGAGAAAAAGAAATAAATATCGGTTTTTAAAATGTCAATAAGATAATCTAGTTAGGTGTTACAATAATGGAGTAATCGCCTTCTTTGAGTTCGAATTTTCCTGTCTCTAGCTGTTTAATTGCCGTCTTTTTAAGGGCTTTTCCGTTTTTAGATACTTGTATTTTGGACGATGACATCATAGCTAAACGAACCTGCGCAGTAGTATTTTTAGGAATAGTCATTTCATAACGTAAAGCCCCAGATGACGCTCTTTTCCAATTGGAAGTAATCATACCATAAGGAGATTCATATTTTGTATTAATATAGTCAAGACCTTTTGGGGTAGCAGGGGTAAGGAAGAATTTTTTAAAACCAGGATTATTTGGGTCGGGTTTAATACCGCCCAACCATCTATAAAACCATTCAGAAACGGAGCCAAACATAGGGTGATTGTTTGAAAATATATTGTCGCTTTCTTTCCAAGTTTCCCAAATAGTGGTGGCGCCATTAGCGATCATAAATCCCCATCCTGGATATTCAGTACTGTTAACGATATCAAAAACTGTATTAGGTGAAATGTGTTTTGAAGCAGTTTCCAAAACATACTTTGTGCCAAAAATACCCGTATTAAAATGACCTGAAGGACCATTTTTAATGGCTTTTTGTAAGGAATCTTTGGCGGCTTCAAGTTCTTTTTCTGGTACAATATTATGGTAAAGCAGGGTAGCAAAAAGAGTTTGACGGTTTATTTTTGTTGTTACTTGTTTATCCCAAAATTCAGTTTTAATGCGATTTCTTAAATACTCAGAAAGTTTGTCATAGTGTAAAGCACCTTCTTTATCGTCCATTACCAAAGCAAAGGTTTTCATGATCTCTGCACACTGTAAATAGTGGCTTGTACCTGTTAATTCTACAGGCACAGGTTCTAGTGATTCATGGTCACTAAGCCCACTCTTAACTATTCCTTCTGGATGGATTCTAGCTACTTTTTCCATCCATTTTTTATTTCGTGTATACAGTTCTTTAATGATGTCTGTATCGTTATAATATAAGTATAGGTAATACTGAGTGGTAAGGTAAGCAGACTCCCAGCTGATGCCACAATATTCAATACCAGCATATGGGGCGGTGTCTACAAAAGTATTATCCTTCATAGCATCTATCCAGTCGTAAATTGTTTTACGGTAGAAATCGTGCATATCGAAATTCATTATATAAGATTCACTTGTGGCATTTAGATCTCCACCATAACCAAATTTTTCCCTTGCCGCACAGTCAGATTGTACGCTAACCAAGTTAGATAAAAATGTCCTTTTGGCTACTTCATCAATTTTGTTAAGCAGCTTGGAAGAACTTTTAAAATTACCAACACCGGTAACATTCGTATGGATCGATAAGCCCATTATATCCTCAATTTTTGGAGCTTTTTTCAAACCTTTTATCTCCATATACCTATAAACGTGGTAGGTGAATTGGGGTTCAAACCAAGATGGGGTGTCCTTGCCAATAATATAACTATCAGTCTGCCATGCAATTTCTGGAGCTCCTGGTCCACCAACACCTTTCTTTTTAATTTGGCCTATAACCGCGGTCATTGGGTTTAATGTGCCATCGTCATAGATACGCTCCCCAAATCTAAAGTTAACAGTGTCACCCACATTTCCTGAAAGCTTTATCTTGTAGGTTCCGGTAAAATTCACACCCATATCAACCAAATAGGTTTCTTTCTCTTGTGCAGTAATAGCAACAGGGGTTATGGTTTTGGTTATTTGTACTGGTGGAAAAAATGCTTTTTGTAAATCGCCGCTAGGTCCCTTATCAATAATAGCCTGTTCCCAATGCGCATCTGTAAAACCTGCTTTTTGCCATCCGTTAACCTCTTTTCGAGCATCGTAAGCGGTACCTATATAAACACTGTTTTTTAGTATCGGCCCATAGGTATATTTCCACGAATGGTCTGTAACAATGCTTTCTGTGTCACCATTTTTGTAGTGTATGACGAGTTTCGCAATAAAAGTAGGTTTGCCTACATTGAGGTCTGTTCTTGGGTTTCTACCGCCCCACTTTCTTAAGGGGAGGGGGTTATAGAAGCCATTACCTAAGGTTACTCCAATACAATTATTGCCATCTTTTATCTGTGAGGTGATATCGTATGATGTATAATACGTACGCTTACTATAATCTGTCCAGGCAGGATCTAGTACATTTTTTCCAATGTTTTCTCCATTGATAGTTCCTTTATAATATCCAGCAGCGGTAATAAAAAGTGATGCCTTAGTGATTTGGTGTTTGGGTTTAAACTCTTTTCTAAAAATAGGTGCTTGATGGTTGAGGTAAAATAAAGAATCTTCTTTGGGTAGTTCTCTGTTATAGGTAATCCAAAAAGCATTGTTCAATTCGGAGGTTTCTGTCTTGTCATATGCGTTGTTTTGTTTATTTTTTGAAGGTTTTGGGGCGAGAAAACCAAAGGAAAGAATAAGACATAGTAGCAAGATTGTTACAAGTAAGAACTGTGTATACTGTATGTTTTTCATTTTGAAAAAATCTTTTTTGTTCCTGTTAATTTACATAGATGCAATGGGAGGAAAAAATCAGATGCTGTATTTTAACTTTTAAAACTAGATTGAAAGCATTTTTTTATCGTAACATATGGGTGCTAAGGGATGATTCGATGGAATTTTAATCTAATAAATGGAATAGAATACAAGGAGAATTTTACTGAACTAGGTAGTGAAATGTGTTACTGTAGTCAGTGTGAAACAGATTTTTTTACTGTAGAAGTACTTGTTAAAAACACTTACAACTGTTGAGGGCTCTGGTGTAGCGTGTTTCAAATTCATAGCGCAAAAGAGCTTCAAAAGAACCTCCATTGAATTGAATATCACCCAGTTGTGTAGTTTCTTTGTCATAAGCAACGCCTAGCATAAGTCTTTCTGATATTTGAAAACCAGCCAATACGCTGATAGCGGCATCCCATCGATAGGCGGCTCCAATAGTAAATTTTTGGTCTTTAATGAAGTTTGCTGAAATATCAAGCTGAAAGGGGGCGCCACTTACTGCTTTTGCTAGAATTGCGGGTTTAAAATACCATTCGGGGTTTAGTTCAAAAGCGAAACCTGTAATCAGGTATACATTCATAACCTCCTTTGACAAAAACGAGCCGTTTTCTCCTCCACTATTATCAAAATGTTGGGTTTCTAAAAAATTAGGAACTGATAAACCTACATAGTATTTATTTGTTTTATAATATATTCCTGCTCCAAAGTTGGGTGAAAATTTATTGTCTATATTGGGTTGATTAATAGAGGATGGGTTTTTACTGTATATTTTTAGTTTATTGAAATTTATATCTAGTAAATGTGCTCCTGCTTTTAAACCAAAATAGAGTCTGCCCGTATCTGAGGTTTCAATAGAATACGAGAATGCAGCGTCAAAATAGGTGTCTTGGTTGGTGCCGTTTCCTGTTTCGTCGTTAACAATTGAAAATCCCACGCCTATTGATGGAGAAACTGGCGTATTGATGTTTAGTGTTTGTGTTTTTGGAGCTCCATCAAGGCCTACCCACTGCGATCGATGTAGAACGGTGATACTTGTCATTTCTCTCGAACCTGCATACGCTGGGTTAACAACCATGGTATTGTACATGTATTGTGTGAATTGAGCATCTTGCTGCGCAAAACAAATTGATACGGGAAGAATCAACATGAATAATAGAATGTAGCAGGTCTTTATGAATTGCATCATTTTGATGTAGGTATCAATTTTCAAATACTTGGGTAGTTTTATTGCTTTGTCTATGATTTTGATTTTGTTTGACAGAAGCTGCTCAAAATTAGTATTTAATAGTTGAAAACCCTTACAAAAGTTGTGTATGCACATTAATTGTATGTGAAGAGGTATTCTATAGGGTTTCAATTTTTAGAGGTATCATGCCAAGAAAAGTTTTAAACCGTCTTATACGGTTTAAGTTAAACTGACTATTTGAAGATGTTAACCTCATTTATGTGATTGAATCAGGGAATCAGTTTTTACAGCAGTTTACCCGTATGACAACATATTTTAACTTTATGGCAAGCCGTAAATACACCACGAAAAAAGGTGTTTTTTTAACCTTAGCAAGGCACGCTAATGGGTGACCGAATAAGACTTTTTTGCTTGAAGTTGGTTAAGATTCAAATGGTTACTGAAATGCAATAGGATGTTCTACGTATAAAACGCAAAAATGAACGATAATGCTAGATTTCAGCGAGGTAATAATTTTTTCTTTAAAAGTTTTGATCACCTTTAGAAACCAAATTGTTTACTGTTACTTGTTGCATGTATGGCACTTCATTTATTGCCTTTTGTGTAAAATCAAATAAGCTTAAACAGCGATCAAGATTTTGCTCTTCATAAGCTACTTTGTAATAAATATTGTTATTGAGATAATCAGTTAAAGCACGTATGCCGTGTAAAAAAGGCATTAATAGAACACCGTAGGGTAGTGCCGCTATTTCTGCTGCTGATAAGAAAGAACCGTTATGAGCCAGACCATTTACAAAAGCTTCGAAAAGATTTTTTTCAAAAGTAATTTTCGAGTGATCCTGTTCATCTTCAGCCGCAGTATTAACGATGGTGCGAATAGCGTCTCCAAAATCATAATGAAAATAGCCTTTCATTAGGGTGTCTAAATCAATAAGACATAGGGCTTTTTGTGTTTTTTTAGAGAAAAGAATATTGTTCAGTTTTGTATCGTTATGACAAATGCGAATAGGCAGATTATCGATTTGCATGCTTTTTAATTTTACCAAGGTTTTTTCAGCAAATTCAATCGCATTAGTTGCTCTAGTTATTTTTGCTGTATCAGCAGTTTTTAAAGCTTCTCTAAACTGTTTTTTACGAAGGTTTACATCATGAAATTGAGGAATTGTATCTATATATTCGGTAACATTGGCATTTTGTAAGAGTAAATTAAACTTACCAACAACACGGCCTGCTTCAAAAGCAATAGCAGCGTCGTTGGTTGTGTTATAGGCTGTACTCCCATCAATATACGTCATCATTCTCCAGTACCCTTTTTTAGGTTCTGGTTGCTCGTAATAGTTTTTGCCAGCATGCGTGTTAACCAAAATAATTTCGGTATAATCATCACTTTTCAAATGCTTAAAAGCATGTGAAATATTGTTCATTAAACTATGAACATCGGTAAAAACTAAATGATTTACTCGTTGAAGAATAAACAAAGGTGTTTTATCATCAAATACTAAAAAAGTATCGTTGATAAAACCGTCAGTCAAGGGTTGAAACGTATAATTTTTTTTCGGTATTTCAAACCCATTTAAAATGGTATAGAGTTCTTCTTCTGAGTATTTCATTAAGCTTTGGGCCATAAAGGCGAAATGTATTGTTCTTGATCGGTTTTGTCTTGCAGACTTTTCATTGCCTTTTCTTTGTCACTCGCATAGGTTACACCAAACCACTCACCACCTGATGGTACTAGTTTAACGCTAACTTCTCCTGCTTGTAGCATTTGTTGAATGGTAATGGGTAGATAAAGCTCACTATTAGCGATACGATCTTCATCGGTAAGAAAAATACGAAATTCAGCTTCTATACTATCAAAAATAGAAGGTTTACACACCCAAAAATTCATACTTACTTGCTCTTCTCCGGTATATGTTTTACCCGAATGTTGATCAATCACACCGTCATTTTGTTTTTCTAACTGTAGTTTTTCTTCTACCGAAATGAGATTGTCATCTTCAACCATACAAACCCCTCTTGATACTGTGCCATGTTCTGAAAGTGTATCTTTTAGTGTATATCCTAGTAGGGCATAGGTGTTGTCATCAGGGTGTTGCTGCATAAATTTAGCAGCATTTTCATAGGCTGATTGTCCGTAAAAGTCATCAGCATTAATCACGGCAAATGCCCCTTTGATTACATTTCTTGCAGTCCAAACAGCATGAGCAGTACCCCAAGGTTTTTTGCGTTCTCCAGTGAAGCTAACCCCATCAGGTAAATCAGTTATTTCTTGTGCGAGCACATCTAGTTTTATACTAGCAGGCAAACGACTACTTAAATGGTCTTTTAAAAAAGAAACATTTTCTCTTTTGGTGATCACAACGATATGGTCGAAGTTATTTTTTAAGGCGTCATATATGGCAAATTCCATTAAAAATTCTCCTTCGGGACCCAAATCATCAAATTGTTTTAGTTTGCCATAGCGGCTTCCGCTTCCTGCGGCCATTAGTAGTAAGGTCATGGTTTTTTTTTATAAGCCCGCTAAATTAAGTTTTTGTGTCCGAAGTTTAAAACGATATGTCAACATATCTCAAATTAATAATGGGTTGTTATACTTTTTTTTGTCTTATTTTTTGTGAATGAACGCGTTTTGATGGTTTGTTTAGAACCAAGAATTATGACTTTTATACCCATAAAGGAAATCATTTTTTTGTGGCAGAACGATAGCCGCAGAACTCAAAAATAACAACCTTAGTGTGCAAAATATATTCTTTTCAGGTATACGAAAAAGTTAAGATGGGTGCATTTGAAAGTGGGTTTCGTTTGCAAACTGATATTTATCATAGTTTTTATGGCATTAGCAGTATAAGTTTGCATAAAACGTAGTAGTATGTGCAATTTAATTCAGAAATATAATATTTCTGGCCCTCGATACACAAGTTATCCCACAGTTCCATATTGGAATAGAGATAATTTTTCAGGTAAAAAATGGAAGGATACCGTAGGCCATAGCTTTGGTGAAACGAATAATGATACAGGTATCAGTTTATATATTCATTTACCATTTTGCGAAAGTCTTTGTACTTTTTGTGGTTGTCATAAGCGCATTACAAAACGCCATGAATTGGAAGATCCTTATATTAAATCGGTTTTAAAAGAGTGGCAATTATATACCCAACTTTTAGCTGATCGCCCTAAAATAAAAGAATTGCACCTTGGGGGCGGTACACCTACATTTTTCTCGCCAGAAAACTTAAAAATGCTTATTGATGGTATATTTCGCTCGGCAGATAAAGCAGCTGATTACGAATTTAGTTTTGAAGGACATCCAAATAACACTACGCGAGAACATTTACAAACCTTATATGATGTTGGTTTTAGAAGGGTGAGTTATGGTGTTCAAGATTATAATGAAACGGTACAGAAGGCAATTCATAGAGTACAGCCATTTGAAAATGTAAAAAGAGTTACTGATTGGGCTAGAGAAATAGGATATACCTCAATTGGACATGATATTATTTTTGGATTGCCTCATCAAACACAGGAGCATGTAGAGCAAACCATTATGAAGACGCAAGAATTAAAACCTGATCGTTTGGCTTTTTATAGTTATGCTCATGTACCCTGGATGCCGGGTAACGGACAAAGAGGATACAAGGATAGCGATTTACCCGTAGCGGAAGAAAAGCGTAAACAATATGAAGCAGGAAAAGCCCTTTTAAATGAAGTGGGGTATGAGGAAATAGGCATGGATCATTTTGCACTAAAAACCGATAGCTTGTACCATGCGATGGTGAACGATACATTACATCGAAATTTTATGGGGTATACCACCTCAAACACCAATTTAATGATTGGCTTGGGGGTTTCTAGCATTAGCGATAGTTGGTACGGTTTTGCTCAAAATGTAAAAAATGTAGAAGAGTATCAGCATTTGGTAGAAAATGACATGATTCCTATTTATAGAGGACACATTTTAACTGATGAAGATCAGCTAATAAGAAGGTGTATTCTTGATTTAATGTGTCGTTTTGAAACTTCGTGGAAGAAATGGGAACTACAAGAGGTGTCACTAGCTACTATACGTGAACGATTGAAAGAAATGATAAGTGACGAGCTGGTAGTGATTTCTGACAATCACGTTAAAATAACTGTAAAAGGGAGGCCATTTGTACGTAATATTTGTATGGCTTTTGATGTGTTATTACATAGAAAAGCACCAGAAACACAGTTGTTTTCAATGACGATATAGTTGATTAGTTTCAACTTAAAAAATTATTAAATTTATGATTGCATATACGATAAGCGTAATTTGAAGGTTATCTATTAATATTTAAAATGAACAGCTATGAAAAAAATAATAGTACCAGTTGATTTTTCAGAACAGTCTGAGTATGCTATGCAAGTGGCAGCATCGCTTGCTAAAAAGCATGGTTCAGAGATAATTGCATTACACATGCTTGAACTGAACCAAGCTATAGTATCATCTTCTGAGGGTTTTCATCCAGAACAGACGGTTTTTCTTTTAAAATTAGCAGAAAAACGTTTTAAAGACTTTTTAGATAAGCCCTATTTAAAAGATATTACCACTACACCAATTGTAAAACATTACAAGGTGTTTAGCGAAGTTAATGAAGTAGCAAGTGAAACAAAGGCAGAACTCATAGTAATGGGCTCTCATGGTAGTGATGGGTTGGCTGAATTACTAGTAGGATCAAATACCGAAAAGGTAGTGCGCAATGCTGAAGTTCCGGTTTTGGTGATTAAAGAAGGGATGAAAGATTTTAAAATTGAGCGTTTTGCTTTTGCTTGTGATTTTAAAGAAGAAAGTCTTCCTGCATTTAAAAAGGCCAAAGAGTTTGCTGAATTGTTATCGGCCGATTTAGAATTGGTTTATGTGAATACCCCAGGAGATCAGTTTTTAAGTACTAAACATGCTTATGAAAGGATAAATCTATTTTTAAGTAAGGCAAATGCTGGTATGCAGGTTGAAATTTATAATGACTATTCTGTAGAGGAGGGAATACTTGCATATAGTGAAACTATCAATGCAGATATTATTGGAATTCCTACTCACGGGCGCAAAGGTATTGCTCACTTTTTTAGAGGTAGTATAGGTGAAGATGTCGTTAACCATTCTAAAATACCTGTTGTTACATTTAAAATTTAGTACCCCCTATGGAGTGATGATAGACACAAAAAAAGGAAAATCAAAATCGATTTTCCTTTTTTTTGGATCGTATTTTTCTTAGTTTTTTTATATCATTTTCATACGAGTCGGATCCCAGTCTACGGGTTGCTTAGCATAGTAGCTATCATTAGCTAAAAGTGCAGCTCCCGCAGCTCTTAACCCAAATTTAGGGTCTTGAGTTATTTTTCCTTTCCCTCTAATGGCTTGAAAAAAGTTATAAAAATGATCATAGTGACCGCCTTTGTAATCTTTGGGAGCTTCCCAAGTGGTTGTTCCTGTATTTAATTTTGAAGCTCTTGTTTCTAAGTTTTGCGCTGCATATCCTTGTCGTATTTTTTCTTGAGTAGCCTCGGTATATGCAATCATCGAATAGCCACCAGGTACCATTCCTAGCTTTGAACGAGTGAGCTTAATTGCATTTTGGCTAACATCCATTTCCCCTTCAGTACCAATCAATTTAAATCCGCCACCACCGCCATTGCCAGCAATAAAGTTGATGCGAAATGCAGCATTAAAAGCAGCATGGTTGTCTGTTTTTGGGTAATCGTACAAGGTAATACTTACATCAGGTACGTCACGACCGTCTTTCCAGTAGCGCAATCCACCAGTTGCCAAAGCCCTATTTGGTCCATGTGAACTAATAATATGGTTAAGAGAAGAAAAGGCGTGAACAAAAAGATCGCCGGCAACGCCTGTGCCATAGTCTTTATAATTTCGCCACCTAAAAAAGCGTTTAGGGTCATACGCAACTTTAGGGGCACTACCCAAAAAGGTATCGTAATCAATGCTAGCAGGACTCGCATCAGGAGGAATAGGGTATTGCCATGCTCCTTCAGCCGAATACCGATCATTGTAAAAATCAAGCATTACAATTTCTCCAATAGCTCCATCTTCATATAGCTGTTTGGCTTTTTCATTACCTAAAGACGCCATGCCTTGACTGCCTATTTGACATAGCTTTCCTGAGGTTTTTTGAGCATTTATAATGGCTTGCCCATCTTGCCATTGTTGCACCATGGGTTTTTCGCAATACACATGCTTGCCTGCTTTTAAGGCGTCAATGGTTATTTTTTTGTGCCAATGATCAGGGGTGGCAACAATTACGGCATCAATATCACTGCGTTCTAATATTTTTCTATAGTCTCGTGTTACAAAAAGGTCTTCGCCCCACAGTTCTTTAGCACGATCAAGCCTACCATTATACAGGTCACAAGCGGCAACTAGTTTTACTCCTGCAACTTTTAGTGCAGCTGTGGTGTCGTAAATACCTTGTATGCCACTACCAATAAGAGCAAGATTTATTTGGTCGTTTGGTGCGTAATTAAACGTTTCATAGGTTCTTGAGAGTACTATTTTTTCTTCGTACGAACCTGCAAAAACCAAAGGTGCAGAACTCATAGCTGCTGACCCTAGGGTGGCTTTTTTTAGAAACCCTCTACGTGAATTGTTTTTTTTCATTTTCTATGGCTATCAAAGTGAAGGGAAAATTACACAATTTTTTGTCAGAAGGCAAGGAGTGTCGAGAATCAAAATTAAAAAGTCAAAAAATAATATGTGATGTCAATTACAGCCCACACCTTAAAAGCCAATAAAAAACCCGGGAACAACCCCGGGTTTCACGCACTAATACTACTAAGATGTTAGGTTTAACGCAAACGATCCACAGATTTTACAAGATCTTCATCCTTTTTGATAGCCCTGTTGGCCAGCGCTAAAAAAACGATAGAAAATACAGGAATGAGCATCCCAATACCCTTCTCAGAAACCAACGTCTCTCCGGATAAGTTTAGCGATCGGTAAACGAAAAATCCTAGTAAAAAAAGATTTAATATCATGTTCAATCTATTGATAACAAATTGATTTTTTCTGTTTTTGTACAAAAAAATAGCAATGACAGCTAAAGCAGCCACCGCGTAAAATGCTACCGCTATTAAAATTTCATTTTTAGCAAAGAATGGAAGTTCTTTGGTATCTTTCCATAGAGAGATATAACAAGGAGTTATTCCAGCAAGCAGTGTTACAACTGCCAAAAATATACTTTGAATTCTTTGAATCATCGTTTTTAACAACTTTGAAATGCAAAAATACAGGTCTTTTTAAAAAAAAGAAGGACATTCCTAAAAATAATTTGTAATTTTGTTACGTTATTAGTGTAACACTTACCTAAAAGGAAATCTTTCCTGTTGAATTACCTGATATAATAACGCTTCATAATATAGCTTCAAAAAAATTATAATTATATTATACTTATATACCATACTTAATGTTTGAGATTTCAGATTTAAAATCAAAAAAGCTTCCTGAGCTTCAAGAAATTGCTAAGGGTTTAAAAATACCCAAGTATAAAAGTCAAAAAAAATTAGACTTAGTTTATCAAATCTTAGATTTGCAAGCTGCTAACCCCAAGGTTGCTGCCGAAGTTGCTACAGCTAAAACTGTAGCTCCTGCTCCAGCTGCTAAGGAAAAGGTACCTGCTAAACCGCGCCCTCGACCAAGAGCTCGCGTGGCCAAAAAGGATGCTCCTGCAGCCGAATCTAAGGCAGAGGCGCAAACAGCGCTTAAATTAGAAAAAGAAACAAAAACGGAGACTAAGGTAGCACCTAAAGCTGAAGATGCCCCAGTTGCTAAAAAAGAAACTGAGGAAAAAACGGCTGCTCCAACACCACGCCCGCGACCACGACCGCGGCCGCAAACTGCTAACAATCACAAAAGAGAGCAGAAAAATCAGCAGCACAAAAATCAAAATAAAAAGCCGCAACACCAGCAAAAAGGGCGCGAAGACAAGAATAACTTCGATAAAGATTTAAAAAATCGATATAAGGAGCCTGAATTTGAGTTTGATAGCATCATAGAAAGTGAAGGCGTACTTGATATTATGCAAGATGGATATGGATTTTTACGTTCGTCTGATTATAATTATCTGTCATCTCCTGATGATATTTACGTATCCCAATCACAAATTCGTTTGTTTGGCTTAAAAACGGGGGATACTGTTTTAGGAAATGTACGTCCACCCAAAGAAGGAGAGAAATATTTTCCTTTAATTAAGGTGAATAAAATCAATGGTATCGATCCACAAATTGTACGTGATCGGGTATCTTTTGAGCATTTAACACCATTATTTCCACAAGAAAAATTTAATTTGGCAGAACGCCAGAGTACCATTTCAACACGTATCATTGATTTGTTCTCTCCTATAGGAAAAGGGCAACGAGGTATGATTGTGTCGCAACCCAAAACAGGTAAAACAATGTTGCTCAAGGATATTGCCAATGGTATTGCTGCCAATCACCCAGAGGTATATCAAATTATTTTATTGATTGATGAGCGCCCTGAAGAGGTTACTGATATGCAGCGTAATGTACGTGGCGAAGTGGTGGCATCAACTTTTGATAAAGAAGCTACAGAGCACGTTCGTGTTGCCAATATTGTTTTAGAAAAAGCAAAACGCTTGGTAGAATGTGGTCATGATGTGGTCATTCTTTTAGATTCAATCACACGTTTGGCACGTGCTTACAATACTTGTCAGCCAGCATCTGGTAAGGTTTTAAGTGGTGGTGTTGATGCCAATGCACTACACAAGCCTAAACGTTTCTTTGGTGCTGCTCGTAATATTGAAGGTGGTGGGTCACTATCAATTATAGCAACGGCGCTGACCGAAACAGGTTCTAAAATGGATGAGGTGATTTTTGAAGAATTTAAAGGTACTGGTAATATGGAATTACAATTGGATCGTAAAATATCGAACCGAAGAATTTTCCCTGCTATAGACCTTACTTCATCAAGTACCCGTAGAGATGATTTATTGCTTGATGAGAATACAATTCAACGTATGTGGATTATGCGTAAATATTTGGCAGATATGAACCCTGTAGAGGCTATGGAGTTTATAGAACAACGTTTTAAGCAAACAAAAAACAACGAAGAGTTTTTAATGACAATGAATCAGTAAAAACTTCCAATACAATACATTTTTTCAAAATCCCAAATGCCAATGGCATTTGGGATTTTTTTGTTTTTACGTCATTTGGCATAAAATTCAAATTTTGTATTTCTATATTGTATCAACTTGCTTACCTTCATAAGATAAAATTACTGTTTCCCCTTTTTGTTCTGTATATCAATGTAAACTTTAAAAACCATACACCATGAAAAAGGTCACCAACGTATTTTCGAAATCAGCACTACTAATTGCTGCGGTATTTTGTTTGTATAACTGCGGAGAAACAACAAAAAAGAAAGAAAACCAATTAAATGAAGTTGCTATGCAAGCTAGCCCTCCTGAAGATATGAAAGCGCCAGCCAATATTATTTCTTTAGAAGAGGCTGATGCTATTTATGAAAATTATGGCAAGCACCGCATACCCGCTATAGAAAGCTATGAAACCCAAAAACGATCACCAAAACAGAAATTTGAAGCCGCCCGTTTTGTAGATTTTGACTATCAAACTATAAAAGACTATATTGCCTACGTGGATCAAGAAGCAAAAAAGGCAGGGGTGAAAGAAGTAACTAAGCTTAGACTGTATTTTGCTAATTATCCAGACCAGGCAAAATTTTCTGATGGAAAAAAAGTAGTACACCCAAGGCAAAATTCAATTTTTATGTTACCTACCTTAGCCTATGACAACGGCAATTATGGTTTTTATATTGATAAAGATGGGAAAGCCAAACTGATTAAAGATTGGAAACCTAAGACGGAGAAAGGTATGGGCGTGCTATTTAAAAGTGATGCAAAGTCAGAGGCCAGCCTCTTGCCTAACTTTTTTACAAACTCAAGCTTGCAAGGTGGCCAGAGTTTAATAATGAATAGAGGTAATGGTGGGCCGCCCCCAGTTATGGATTTCTAAATCAACGATAATGCTGCGGGATTTTTTGGATTTTTTTTATCAAAATTATTTTCTTTTTGCATACGCTATTACCTTAGTGATATCACTATATAATTACAGAAAATATTTTGATACAAGGCTTAAATACCTGCCTGTAATCATAGCCTATACTTTTTTTAATGAGCTCTTGGGGTATATGATAAGGTATTATCCAAATTTTTCACTTTTTGAAGATTTAAAACAATCGCCCAATAATGAAATTATATACAATATTTATGACGTCGTTTTTTTTAGTTTTTTTTATTGCCTGTATTGGAAGTTAATAGTAAACCTTGTATATAAAAAATGGATTTGCAGTATGGCAATCCTTAGTCTGTGCGCGTATGTGGTTAGTTGTTTTTTTCAGAACCCAATTATGAAGTTTTTGTATTACGCGTATGCCATAGCTTCTTGGGGCTTAATTTTTTGTATTATCCTGTATTTTAAGGATAAAAAACATCCATTACAGACATATAATTTAGCCTTTTGGGTAAGTCTGGGGCTACTTGTCTTTTTTAGTGTAGCTCCTTATTTGCTACTTGTAGGTTATTTAGATTATCCTACTTGGGTTAAATATAATTTTAGAATTGTGCTACACGTTTTTATTATACTCATGTACACCTTGTTTAGTATTGGCTTTGTACGAAGTACAAAAAAGGTGACAGCAGCAGCTTCCCCCAGTCTTGATAGCTAATTTGTTTATGGTCCATTAAAAGAGTTGTAAAACCTAAGAAGGTTTAATGCTAATGCCCTTTTTGTATCAAGAAGACCCTGCTTTATAGCACATGGTATTATTTGTATTTAATATTGTTGTATTAAGAATATTCTTACGGTATTATTTATAAATATTCCAAATTACTTATAATTTAATTTATTTTTTGCCAAAAAGTTATCATATTCTTATTTTCATGCTTTTAGAATTAATATTTAACAATTTATGGCAAACGTATTATGGTTACAGGGAGGTGCTTGTAGTGGCAACACCATGTCTTTTTTAAATGCCGAAGAACCATCGGTAGTAGAACTTATTACCGATTTTGGACTCAATATTTTATGGCATCCAACCACCGGTTTACAGATAGGAGACCAAGTTCAAGACCTTTTAAAAGATATTCTTGCAGGAAAAGTGCAGATGGATATTCTTGTGTTTGAAGGTTCCATTATTCAAGGGCCAGACAATACAGGTACCATGAATTTATTTGCAGACCGCCCCATGAAGGATTGGATTAAAGAACTTTCTGAAGTGGCAGGATATGTGGTTGCAATTGGAGATTGTGCAACATGGGGAGGTATCCCAGCTGTTGCTCCCAATCCAAGTGAATCTACAGGAATGCAATTCCTTAAAAAGAACAAAGGTGGTTTCCTTGGTGCAAACTATGTATCAAAAGGCGGTTTACCAGTAATTAATATTCCCGGTTGCCCTGCACATCCAGATTGGATTACACAGATTCTTGTGGCTATTGCTGTGGGAAGAATTGGTGATGTACTTATAGATGATTATCACAGACCAAAAACATTCTTTACAGACTTCGTTCAAGACGGCTGTACAAACGTAACAAACTTTGCTCAAAAAGTAGACGGAGGATTTGGACGTAGAGGTGGATGTCTTTTCTATGAAGTAGGATGTAGAGGACCAATGACGAGAGCAAGTTGTAATAATATTCTTTGGAATAGGCAGTCTAGCAAAACCCGTTCAAACCATCCTTGCCTAGGATGCACAGAACCTGGTTTTCCACATAATGACCTTATGAAAGGTAGTGTTTTAAAAACCATGAAGCACTTAGGGGTTTTTCCAAAAGAAGTACCAGAAGGTAGAAGTAAACTAGCCTATTATTTAGAAGCTGGCTTTCAAAAAGTCATGCCCAAGAATAAAAGAATAACAGAAACTTCTAAATAAATACCACTTAAAGAAAAGAAAATGTCAGTTACAGAATTAAATATATCCCCTGTGGGTCGTGTTGAAGGAGACTTAGATGTTAAAGTCTACATTGATAATGGCAAGGTTACGCGTGCGCATACACAAGCAGCAATGTTTAGGGGGTTTGAAAAAATAATGGAAGGTAAAGACCCACAATCCGGTCTTATTGTTACGCCTAGAATTTGTGGTATCTGTGGAGGGTCTCACCTATATTGTGCCTCTTCAGCATTAGATACCGCTTGGGGAACCAAATTAACACCCAATGCCCTTTTATTAAGAGCAATTGGTCAAGCAACAGAAACTATTCAAAGTATTCCCAGATGGTTTTATGCTATTTTTGCTACAGATTTGGCAAATAAAAAATATGCCAACCAACCGCTCTATAAGGAAGTGGTAAAACGTTGGGCTGCCTATGTAGGTGAAACTTTTCAGATAGGATTAACCGCAAGTGGTTTACCTGTGCAGGTTTATGCACTATTTGGTGGTCAATGGCCACACTCTAGTTATATGGTGCCAGGGGGTGTAATGTGTGCTCCTACCTTAAAAGATATTACAAGAGCCCACGCAATCATGACACAGTTTAAAAATGATTGGCTAGAACCCGTTTGGTTGGGTTGCTCTATTGAGCGGTATATGGAAATAAAGACTTGGGATGATATGTTGGCTTGGGTTGATGAAAATGAATCACAGAAAAATAGTGATTTGGGGTTATTGATTCGTGCTGGTCTAGAATTTGGATTGGATAAATTTGGTCAAGGTGTTGGTAAATTTTTAGCAACAGGAACCTATTTACACAAAGACAGGTACAACAACCCAACTATTGAAGGTAGAAATGATGCGTTAATAAGTTCTAGCGGATTTTTTGATGGTGAAAACTATCATGAATTTGACCACATGAAGGTGAGTGAACACGTAAAACACTCTTGGTATAATGACCAAGAAGATGGGCTACACCCTTGGGATGAGCCATTGCCAACACCTGCTAAATCTCAGGCTTTACATGATAGTGATTTTGACGGTCAGTACAGCTGGGCAAAAGCCCCGCGTTATGATGGGCATGCAGCAGAAGCAGGTCCTTTAGCACGTGTGATTATGAATGCTAATCCCAATAATAAAGACCATCAAATTAAAGACCCTTTATTTGGCGATATTATGAAAAAATTGGGGCCTAGTGTATTTACTAGAGTTTTGGCTAGAGTTCATGAAGCTCCAAGATTATACAAATTCATTGAACAATGGTTGTCTGAAATAGATTTAGATGGGGAGTTTTATATAAAGCCTGTAGAGAAAGATGGTAAGGGCTTTGGTTCTACCGAAGCTGCTCGGGGTGCCTTGGCACATTGGATAGAGATTAAAGATGGTGTTATAAAAAACTACCAAGTAATGGCACCAACCACATGGAATGTGGGGCCGCAAGATGGAGATGATAACCCTGGGCCTATTGAAGAGGCATTATTGGGTACTACTATTGAAGACCCGTCTGACCCTGTAGAAGTTGGTATTGTGGCACGCTCTTTTGATTCTTGCCTTGTATGTACTGTGCATGCACATGATGCAAAAAGCGGTGTTGAGCTATCAAGATTTAAACTTTAATCAAGATTTAAATAGTAAACCTTAGACCTCGCAGGTCTCTAAGTCCTGTGAGGTTTTTGTATATAAAAAACAAATGATGAAGACGGCAATAATGGGGTTTGGAAATCCTGTTCGTAGTGATGATGCAATTGGTATTTATGTGATTGAGCAGTTGGTGAAAAAACTTCCTGAATCTGATGATATTAGCATATTTGATATGGGTACAGCTGCTTTTGAGGTGCTTTTTGGATTAAAAGGGCATAACAAAATTATTTTGGTTGATGGAGTCTTAAACACCAATGAACCCGTAGGTACCTTGTTTAAAGTTCCCGCAGAAGAGGTAATGAAGGCACCACAAGATGACCCTTTGGTATTTCTTCACGGAATGAAATGGGACCAAGCATTATCGTATACAAAAAAGATACTGCAAGATGAATATCCAGATGACATTCAGGTATACTTAGTTGCTATTGAAAATACCAAACTTGAAGTAGATTTAAGCAATGTGGTAAAAGAAGCTGGAGATAAGGTAGTGCAACACATTTTAGATGACTTGAATTTATCCATACCTACGTGAGTGCTAAAATTACCCTAAAATCTGCTCATATTTATATAGATAATGAATTGATAACATCTATTTTTGGTGCTATTCATTACGCCTACGTAACCTATGTAAAAGAACAAGGAACCATCTTAATCACACCCGTTTCAAGTCAGTGGTTTGTAAAAATGTACAAACCCACTCAATTTTTGCTAAAATCACGTAATTTAAAAGGAGATAAAACAATAGCCATAAGAGAAATGCTTATCGATAATGATTTGGATATGGCAGATAGAGATTTAGCTTATGAAATTATAAAAAAGACAAATTTAATTAAGGTGCAAATTTTATGACGAAATCAAAGGACGACTGGCTATTAGATGCCGAGGTGCAATACAAGGTTACCCCGGTAAAAGGTCGTTGGGAAGTTTCGCTGCTATTTATAAACACCAAAGACCCCAATCAAGTTTTAATACAAACTATTGGAGATTATAGAACAGAGCGGCTAGCAGAAATTTATGGAAGAAATATGCAACAAATAGCAGCAAAAGACCCTAGAGGGACACAAAAAGTAGACAAAGATGCTTACGATATTAACAACAATTGATAAAAAACAACCCGTTCAAGATGCTATTGCATCTGTAGATAGATTGCATGAATTGGTAACCGTAACCCAAGATGCTAGTAGTATACAGGACGTGAAAGCCCTGGTTGTAGATACTAATGACATTACAATTCCTTTGGATTGGTATGATTTAGAACCACCCTATGTGTTTCCTGCTATACCTTTTTCAACCGATTATCTTTTAGCTTTAGTCTTTTACAAACTAGGAAACCATCAAAAATCTTTTGAATATGTTGTAGAATCATCACCAATATATTACCATCTCTTAATTGCGACGCATTTACATTTTGGTTATGAGCTGTCTGATAGTATGGTTAATTTCTGTTATAATACGTCGCCACACAATCACGCTATTTTAAATTATTACGGTGTTGTTGAAAACCCATTAACCAATGAAGCGTTGAAGGCAGTTTTTGTTGATGCCATTGCAAAATCTAAAAATGATGAGAATAAGGTATTTACAGGAAAGCACTTATTAAACTTGCTTTTAGATGCAGGTGAGTTGGATGAAGCAAAACAACTTGTACAAGAGCACAGTGAAATTGCTATTTCAGATGAAGCCAAAAATGCAATGAATGTTCATATGGCAGGGATTTTAATGGCGCAATTACAAATGCCATATAGCAAAGCTGAGTTAGATGAAGTGCATCAAATGCAATTGCAATCTATTGCATATTTTGAAGAGAAAGGCTTAAAAACGCAAGCAGGAATGCTGTTGGTTGATGCGGCAGAAGTAGCGAATTTTAAGGGAGATTTTATGGCTTCAAAAACGCTGATTAATAAAGCTATTCTATACTTTAAACAAGAAGATATTCCTGAATTTTTAGGTGAAGCTGGCTTTAAAAAGGCTATCCTGTTATATACCTGGTCTAAGAATGGGAATCCGCAATACTATAAAGCGGCCATCAATGCTTTTCAAGATGTTTTAAAAATATTCAAGAGAGATACGCATCCTCAGAAATTTGCCGATGTGCATCATAATTTGGCTTTAATTTATTCCGAAATACCAGTATCCTCTGAAGAAAAGCCAATGTGGACAGCTTTTTGTGCCTCATCGTTTAAAGAGGTATTGGCTTTTTATACAAAAGAGCAGTATCCTTATGAGCATGCAATGGCTAGTCATAACTATGCTACGGCATTGATGCATTTTCCTCCTGCAAAAATTCATGATAATTTAGAGAAGGCAGCTGGTTTATTTGAAGAAGCACTTCTTTTAAGAACTGCAGATAGCTATCCTTTTGAGCGTGCTCTAACGCTTCTGAATCAGTTAGAATTGGGCTGGCTAACACATAATGCCACTAATGAAGAAGCGGTAGAAAAATATGAGGCTATGAAAGCTAAAGCCATGGCGGTTAAAACTTTAGTAACTGATGCTGATTTGTTAGCACAAGCAGACAAGCATTTGCAAGAATTAGAAAAAATAAAAAGTTTAATATAGTTTAAGAATGCACGAAACCTCTATTGTAAATAGTATAATGAGAACCTTAGAACAGGAGTTTGAAGCTGAAAAATTGAACAAAATGAAAGCTATTCATTTAAAAGTAGGTATCCTATCTAATATTGAACCACGGTTATTATATAATGCATATAGCGCATATCATTTAACCTATCCTAGGTATCAACATGTAGAATTACATGTAGAATCTACAAGTTTAAAAATACAATGTGATGTCTGTGACCATATCACAGACGTTAAGCAATATCGTTTTATATGTGAAAAATGTGAACGCCCTAGCAAGAACGTAATTCAAGGAGAAGAAATGTTAATTCATAAAGTAGAATTTGAAGATTAATTGATGTTAGCCCTACTTATTTAGACCTCACAGGTCTTGGAGACCTGTGAGGTCTAAATAAGTGTAAGTGGCGTCTTAGAACGGTCAGAAAAAAAGGAAAAGAATATGATAGAAAAATCAACCAAAGCGGCACGTGGCACTGTGCAATGTGAAAATACCAATATTAATTTACTTAAGGCTAACGATTTTGTAGCTGGTATTATTAAAAAGGAAATGGCAAAAACGGGTACACTTCTCATAAATATCACCTCTTCTGCGGGTAGTGGTAAAACAACGTTGATGCAGAAAACGGCGCAAAAACTGAAGGATAAAATTACTATGGCTGTTATGGTGGGTGATTTGGAAACAGAACGTGATGCAGACCGTATTCGGGAAACGGGAATTCAAGCTTTGCAAATTGTTACAGGAGGTATTTGTCATTTAGAAGCGCAAATGATACATCAAGTGTTAGACCAATTTGATTTGGAAAATATTGATTTGCTATTTATTGAAAATGTAGGAAACCTCGTATGCCCATCATCTTTTGATTTAGGCGAAGATTATAGAGTAACTCTTATGGCAACAACCGAAGGTGATGACAAACCAAAAAAATATCCTAAAATGTTTTTGACAAGTGATATGATGTTGGTTTCTAAAGCAGATTTATTGCCCTATGTTCCTTTTTCTGTGGAAGCAGTAACTAAAGACGCTCGTGAAGTGAATCATGAGTTGGAAGTTATTCAGGTTTCCGCCCTTTCTGATGAGGGTATTGATACATGGTGTGATTGGCTTTTAGAAAAAATTCAATTGAAGAAAAACCACTAATAAACACTGTATTCCTAATTCGTAAACTCCACAGGTCATAAACTTCACAGGCCTTAGAGACCTGTGGGGTCTATTAAAAGCTATGATTAAAACCTTTGAGATTATCATATCGGGTCAAGTACAAGGGGTGGGTTTTCGCCCTTTTGTATATAATTTAGCACAACAGTTTCAACTTAATGGTTCGGTTTGTAATAATCAAGACGGCGTTTGTATTCACATCAATACTTCAAAAGAAAAAGCACAAGAATTTTTATTGACCATTGTAAAGGAAGCCCCCCAAGTTTCGGTAATTCAAAACTATGCTATCTCAGAAGTTACTTTTAGGGCATATACTGATTTTAAGATAATTCCTTCGAAAACAAATAATCAAATCAATATTCCTTTAACTCCAGATTTTGCTATTTGTGAATCATGTAAATCTGAGATAAGAGATATCAGCAATAGACGCTATGGCTATGCTTTTACAACATGTACCCATTGTGGACCCCGTTATGCACTTACCACAAAGTTTCCTTTTGAAAGAGCCCACACAACAGTTGCTAGTTTTAGCATGTGTAAAAAATGCGAAGAGGAATACATTAATCCAGATGACCGCCGGTTTCATTCACAAACCAACAGTTGTAATATGTGTGGTATAAGGCTTCAATTAGTTGATGCCAACGGTATAGCATTTAAGGAAAACCAAAGTAATGGTATTAAAAAAGCTGCCCAATTACTTGCTACAGGAAGTATTCTTGCCATAAAAAACACAAACGGCTATTTGCTTTGTTGCGATGCTAATAATAAAGAAGCAATTGAACGACTGCGTGAAAAAAAACAGCGCCCGTCAAAACCTTTTGCAATACTCTATGCTACTATTGAAAAAGTTAAAAAAAATTTTAGAATAACTAAGGAAGAAGAACAAGCACTTACTTCTTCTGTAGCACCAATTGTTCTTCTACATCTGGATGCACGTAGTACGGATTTAGAATGTGAAAGTATAGCTCCTGGGTTAAACCAATTAGGGGTAATGTTACCCGCATCACCATTGCTAACACTTTTGATGGATGAAGTAAAAATACCAATTATTGCCACTAGTGGAAATATTCATGGTTCTCCCATAATTTCTGAGAAAGATGAGGCAATAGCAAAGCTATCAGAAGTAGCAGATTATTTTTTACATCATAATTTGATAATTTCTTTTCCACAAGATGATTCGGTAGTTCGTTGCATCGGGGAACATCAAATCATACTGAGACGCTCACGTGGTCTTGCTCCCAACTATATGGGTAATAATGCATTAAATAACGAGAAGATATTGGCTATGGGAGCTCATTTAAAAAGTACGTTTACTTTTACCCCCAATGCCAATATATATGTGAGTCCCTATTTTGGAAATTTAGACAGTTATGAGGTTTTGGAGCGTTACCAAGAGCAAATATCAAAATACATCTTGCTTTTTAATACCGAGCCAGAGCTTGTTCTAATTGATTTTCATCCGCAATATCAGAGTAGTATTACAGGTAGAGAATTGGCATCTCAATGGAGTGCAGAATTGGTGCGAATACAACATCATAAAGCACATTTTGCCAGTGTTTTAGGGGAGCACAACCTGTTTGAGTCCGAAGAGAAAATTCTTGGTGTGGTATGGGATGGAACGGGTCTTGGAGAGGATAATGCAATTTGGGGTGGTGAGTTTTTTTCTTATCAAAATAACCATATAGAACGATTGACCCATTTTGAATATGTGGATTGGATTGCGGCAGATAAAATGGCAAAAGAGCCACGTTTGTCGTTACTTAGTATGCTTCCCGAAGGAGAGAGGCATCGGATAAAGGATAGATTTTCTGATACCGAATGGCAGGTATACACTAAGATGCTAGCAGGCAATAGGCTAAAAACAAGCTCGGTAGGACGGGTGTTTGATGCTGTAGCATCCCTATTGCTTCATATAGATACTACTACCTATGAAGGGGAAGCCGCTATGCTTTTAGAAAATAAGGCTATGGAATACCATAGTACAGAATTTATTGATTTTCTACAGGGAATTACGTATACCAAAATCCCAACAAAAACTATCATACAAAACATTTGCAAAGCCATTGATAAAGGTATGGCAGCAGCACAAATAGCAGATAGCTTAATTCATACACTTGCACTACTAATTATTAAAATAGCGCAGCAGCATCAATATCATTGTATTGCTTGCAGCGGAGGGGTTTTTCAGAATGCGATTTTGGTAAAAAAACTACTTCAAACCGCTGAATCAAGGGGTGTTGAATTAAAATTTAATCGTATATTGTCAAGTAACGATGAGAACATATCGTTAGGTCAATTATGGTATCATCAACATATTAAAAATTAAATTATGTGTTTAGCAATTCCGGGAAAAATTAAGCGTATTGAACTTCAATATGATGGTAGAGTACGTATGGCCAAAGTACTTTTTGGTGGTATTACAAAAGAGGCAAGTTTAGAAATGTTACCAGATGCCGATGTTGGTGATTATGTTTTAGTACATGTAGGTGTTGCAATTAGTAAAGTAAATGAAGAAGAAGCGCAAAAAACATTCAAATATCTAGCAGAAATAGGTGAATTGGGAGATTTGGAGGATGTAGATGAATATTTGCCAAAAACAAAATAATAAGGCATTATGAAGTATATGTCAGAATATCGCGACCCAGCGTTAGCCAAAAAATATTTAGACGAAATAAAAAGTACAGTGTCACAACCTTGGTCTATTATGGAAGTTTGCGGAGGGCAAACACATAGCTTGGTTAAAAATGGTATTATAGATATGCTTCCAAAGGAGGTTACCATGATACATGGTCCTGGATGCCCCGTTTGTGTAACTCCGTTAAATTTAATTGATAAAGCTATTTATTTAGCTTCCAAAAAAGGGGTTATTTTATGTTCTTTTGGTGATATGTTACGGGTGCCAGGCTCTAAAAAAAACCTGTTAGAAGTAAAAGCTGAAGGTGCTGATATTCGTATTTTATATTCTCCGTTAGAAGCAGTTAAAATTGCAGAAGAAAACCCAGATAAGGAAGTTGTTTTTTTTGCAGTTGGTTTTGAAACTACTGCTCCTGCTAATGCCTTGTCTGTTGTTCATGCACATCGCAGAAAAGTAAAAAATTATGCCATTTTAGCGTCACATGTACTGGTGCCACCTGCAATAAAAGCGGTTATTGATGATGAAGAAAGTAAGATAGATGGGTTTTTAGCAGCGGGTCACGTCTGTACAATCATGGGTAATTCAGAATATCATCCATTATCTGCAAAATACAAAGTGCCTATTGTAGTTACTGGTTTTGAACCTTTAGATGTTTTACAAGGAATTTTAATGGTTGTTCGTCAATTAGAGCAAAGAAAGTCTAAAGTTGAAAATCAATATGCTCGTATTGTTCGTGAAGATGGTAATCCTGAAGCGCAAAAAGTTATTAATGAGGTTTTTGAAATAAAAAATCAAATGTGGCGGGGCATTGGTGAAATTCCTGAAAGTGGTTATGCCGTTAGAGCGAAGTATGCAGCATTTGATGCCGCTAAAAAGTACCATGTTACTATTGAAGAAGCACCCGAGAATCCTAATTGTATTTCAGGTCAGATTATGAAGGGAATTAAGAAGCCTTTTGAATGTTCTCAATTTGGCAAAAAATGTAAACCAACAAATCCGTTAGGAGCTCCTATGGTGAGTAGTGAGGGAGCATGTGCAGCATACTACCACTTTTCTGGATTAGTAGAAGCCTAATGCTAAAAGACTCATTAGTTCTAGAGATTAATATGAAGATTCCACAGGTCTATAAAATCTGTGGGGTGTTAAAGGTCTATGGAGATTAAAATAATAAGTATATAAATGAAATACGAACCAATAGTATCTGATACTTATTATCATATCTATAACCAAGGAAATAACAGTGAGGATATCTTTTTAGAAAACCGTAATTACACATATTTTCTAAGATTATTGGGTAAGTATATTAGCCCTATTTCAGAGATATATGCGTATTGTTTAATGAAAAATCATTTTCATTTGATACTGAAATTCCATGATAATTTGGAGCATAAAATGATTTCGCAAAAGCTATCTAATTTTTTTAATACCTACGCTAAAGCAATAAATAAAGCCTATGGCCGCTCTGGAAGTCTTTTTAGAGATAGATTTAAAAGAAAGAAAATAGAAAATGAGGCGTATGTAAAGAATCTTGTGATTTATGTACACTTAAACCCGCAACATCATGGGTTTACTCATGATTTTAGAAGTTATCCACATTCCTCATATCAAAGTTATTTATCAGCCTTACCATCAAAATTGAGCCGTGATTATATTTTGGGTCTATTTGAAGATATCGCTAATTTTGAATATGCGCATTTAAACAAAAAATTTGAGTTGGAAGAACAGTTAGCATTAGAATAAAGGAATACCTTGATACCTCAGAGGTCTTTATGATACCTCACAGGTCTTTAAGACCTGTGAGGTTTTGTTGAACCAGTGAAGTTTGATACGAATATGGAAAAAAATAAAATAAATATGCAGTTGCAGTGCCCTATGCCTAAACTAGATTTTGATGTCATCACTTTGGGTCATGGAAGTGGGGGAGTACTCACCAATAAACTTTTAGATAGTGGTGTTTTCGACCTACTTAGTAATCCTATTCTTGATGAACGTCATGATGGTGCTTTTATAGAATTGAATGGAAAAACAGCTTTTTCAACAGATAGTTTTTTAGTATCTCCTATCTTTTTTCCTGGGGGAAATATAGGAGAATTAGCCATTAATGGAACGGTGAATGACTTAGCAATGTGCGGCGCAACACCTAAATACCTTTCGCTTAGTTTTATTATTGAAGAGGGGCTTCGCGTTACAGAATTTTGGGACATTTTAATAGCTATTAAATTTGCCTGTGAAAAAGCAGGAGTACAGGTGGTTACAGGAGATACCAAAGTTGTGGAAAAAGGAAAAGGCGATAAAATATTCATAAATACATCAGGAGTTGGGTCTATTCATAAAAAAGCGAATATTAGCACAAAAAACATATCCGTAGGAGATAAAATTATTATTAGTGGAAACCTTGCTGCTCATGGAATGGCTATTATGTCTGTTAGAGAAGGTTTAGAATTTGATTCTGAAATTAAAAGCGATACCACCAATCTCAATCATACTATCATTGGTTTAATTGAGAAATTTGGGTCCAGTATACATTTGCTAACAGACCCCACACGAGGTGGAGTTGCAACTGTTTTAAAAGAAATAGCACAATCTTCAGAAATAGGAATAAACCTAGTGCAACGAAACTTTCCTATAGATGAGCAAGTAGCAAGTGCTTGTGAGTTATTAGGTTTAGACCCCTTGTATGTTGCTAATGAGGGACTTTTTATAGCCTTTGTTTCCCAGTTGGAGGCTGATGCTGTTTTAGCAACTTTACAGCAAGATGATAATGGTAAAAATGCATGTATTATTGGAAGCGTTGTTGCAGAACATCCTAAACAAGTAATTATGGAGAGTGCTATTGGAGGTAAACGTGTAATTAGCATGTTGCCGGGTGAACAATTACCGAGAATTTGTTAATATGAATTTTGATACGCTCGGCCCACACGTTACAAATTCCTATGTTTTTAGAGGTTCAAGAAAAGTGCCTTTATTAGCACCAAGAGGCATATTTACGGCAAATAATCACCTTTTTGTTTCTGATACAGGGAGAAATCGTGTTTTTATATGGAAGAGTATGCCTACTTCGGAATTCCAAGAGCCCGATGTAGTTCTTGGACAGTTAAACATTGAAGATACAGGAAGAAATTCTGGCGGTGATGTTACAGCAAATACCCTTTTATACCCTTCTGGCATATGGAGTGATGGGAAAATTTTGGTTGTGGCTGATGCGTGGAATCATCGTGTTTTAATTTGGCATTCATTGCCCACTGAAAACGGTCAACCTGCAGATGTGGTCATAGGTCAACCTGATTTCAACTCAAATCAACCTAATGCTATCGGTATTGGTAATAATCCCTCAGCAAAAACATTAAATTGGCCATACGGCGTTTTCTCCGATGGAAAGAGTCTATGGATTGCCGATACAGGAAACCGAAGAATACTTTACTATAATACTATTCCTAAATCCAATTATGCAGAAGCGAGCAAGGTTATTGGTAAGGAAGACTTTACTACCCGAGACTATGAAAACCACCAACCTATTTGGCCATATTCTGTAAAAGTCAATGACAAAAAGCAAATGGTAGTTGCTGATACGCAATTTTATAGAAACCTCTTGTGGAATGCTTGGGATGATGCTTTTTCAAAACCAGCAGACATCATTATTGGGCAGGCTAATTTTGACGCATGTGGGCAGAATCAATTTGGATTGTTTCCTTCTTCAAAATCACTAAACTGGACCTATGATGCGTGTTTTTATAAAGACGGCTTGCTGGTAAATGATACTGGAAATAGTAGAATATTGTGGTTTAATGAAATTCCTAAGCAGCAAAATGCAGTAGCAACTGCAGTCATTGGAAAGCGTGATTTCAACACAGGAAGTGAGAACAAAGAAACTATGAATGGTACTTCAAGCTCTTTATACTGGCCTTTTTCTATTACAACCGATGGAAACAAACTCATCATTGCCGATACAGGAAATCACCGTGTGGTGATTACTGAATTGAAATTTTAAAAGCTTAGATAGAGCCAATAAATACCAATACCAATGGCAAACAAACCACCAGAAATGCGAACGCTTCGGTAAAGGGACTGGCTAGGCTGGCGCTTGGAATAAGTTGTAATTTTTCCCAATAGAAAAGTGTATAGTGTCATTGCAAAAACTGTTCCTATTCCAAAACCTACAATGTATAAGATGCTATCCATTTGGTTTTCAAACCCTAAAACGGGTAGTAATAGTATAAAATGTGCAATTCCTGCTAATCCATGTAGTACTCCTATGCCAAAAGAAGACCAAAGGTGCTGCTTCATTTTTTTATCATTGCTATGAGTAGGGTTCAATATTTCGGCTTCATGTTTGTAGCTTTTAGTTTTGTAAAGAATGCGAAACAAAGCCCATAGCCCTATTGCTATAAGTACAATACCAACTAGTAATTCACTATGTTCGGATATCTCTTCTAAAGGAATAAATGATTTAAACATGAGTAAAAGAATGCCTATTAAAAGCATTCCCGTAAGGTGACCAAAACCCCAAAACAAGCCTATTTTCCATATTTTACGTCTAGTCTCAATTGCTAGTGGCGTAACTGCCGCTAAATGGTCAGGGCCTGAAATTACGTGTAATACAGAAGCAGTTATACCTGTAAATAAAGAAAAATTTAGCATTGCTTTGGTTATGGATACAATGTAATAATTTTTTAAATTAAAGCTATAGCTTTATTACAACAGATTTTAAAATTAAGAATAGTGTATAAAAAAACAAAACCTCGTAAACAGTGTGTTTACGAGGTTTCTGCGGAGAAAGAGGGATTCGAACCCCCGGAGGTGTGACCCTCAACAGTTTTCAAGACTGCCGCATTCGACCACTCTGCCATTTCTCCAAAAAGCATACGGAGGCGGTTTTCACCGCATTCGACCTCCCGATAACTATCGGGACTGCCATTTCTCCAAATGTCTCATCAGGTATTCCCTGAATGCGGGTGCAAATATAGAAAGCTTTTTCTATTCTGTAAAGCGATTTATGTTTTTTTATTCTTGATATTGAAGAAAAATTTTAAAAACCGTAGTATTAGCTTGCTAAATTGGTGTTTTGTGGCGGTGAAGTAGGCGTATAACTTAATAGTTATCACGTATTTCTTTAAGAATCTGGTTCATGTGTGTCTTTACTTCTTTAGATGAACGCATGAAATGATTGTTCATAAAACTAAAAATAAGAGTTTTGCCTGATTTGGTAAGTAAGTAGCCGCTAAGGCAATAGTTATTGCTTAAACTACCTGATTTGGCATAGATATAAGGCTTTTCGCTACCCAAATAGTGATTTTTTATAGTGCCCGAAACGCCTCCCGCAGGAAAAATAGTAAACAAACGTTTTGTTGAAATGCTGCTGTATAGTTTATGTAATACATGAACCATTGCTGTTGGTGTAAACAGGTTATAGCGAGAAAGGCCAGAGCCATCTACCCATTTTGGAGGGTGTTTTAAATCGGTGAGTTTGTTTTTTAGTATATACCTTCGGGTTGTAGCGCTACTCAGTGTATCAGATAGTGTAGCCGAGCCCACCAGCAGTAGCTGTTCTGCCAGAAAATTGTCACTCTGGTGCATCATCCGTTTATATACAGAATCAGCGGGTACGCTATAGTGTATTTTTTTTGGCAGCTTTGGTAGTGTTTTTACGCTGTGAATTTCTCTTTGCAGGGCGAGTTCTAGTAGATTTTTGGTGAGCGTATCACCGGTTATAAAGGGTACTTCGAGAGTATCTTTTCGGCTGGGTAAATAATAGAATAAATTGCGTTTTGCTTCTCGGTTTTTGTTCGCCTTAATGGCCATTACAGCTCCTTTAAAATAGGAGGGACTTACTTTTAAGCGATTTGTATTGTGTATGCTGACCACATTACCATAGAGGGGAAGAGCACTTTTTTCTGCCTGATAATAGTACGGATAGTCATCCCAAGCCCAACCTGCGCCATATTTTTTATCATTAAAATTAGCGGTGTACAGGGTTATATGTTTATGCTTTTTTAAAAACGCTAAGGTTGTTGCTGTTTTAAAATGGGGGTGTAAAAAAGTGGGATCTCCTGTCCCTTCAATATACAGGGTGTCATTTTGTGAAATGTATTTTAAGGCAGGTATGCTATCTGGTATCGTTTGTAAACTAGCGTAGAGGGTGAAAATTTTGGTGTTACTAGCTGGTGTAAAGTACTTTGTAGCGTTAAAATTGACCAAAGTATCCTGTTTTTTAGCATCAATAATCAATAAACCGGTAAATTGATTTTGATAAAATGCAGAATGCAGCTGATGAATTGTATTTTTTGAAATGGTACGCTTGGAGCTTGAACACCCCATAAATAGGGCTGTTGCGAGCAGGAGTAATAATGTTTGTTTCACGGGTTTAAAGATACTAAAAATGAGGGGATTACATTTATTTTTTTTAACAACAAATTAGCTATTTTTTAACAAATAGGAGGCAATAACTTATACATATTTCTGTTTAACTTTATGACAATGAAAACAGGTATTTTACCAAATTAATTAAACATTTTGAAATATGGCTAGAGCAATGCTTGAGTACACAAAAACGGTGCTCAAAAAAGTGAGCTTTGATACGAGGCTTTTTTGTAAAGAAGTAAAAAAAGCAGTTTCAAATTTATTGCCAGATGAAATTGAAGAGTTAAAAGTATGGTTACATCAGTTTATTACTGATAAACCAGAATTACAACAGAGTCTAATTTACTTAAAAGCATAACCAAAAGCTTCGCAATTTGCGGGGCTTTTAACTTTTACCAAGAGGGCTAATAATTTTTACGTCTTGAAACGCAATAGCACCTCTCACAATACTCGAAATAACATCTTTTAAGGCTTCTGTTATTTGTATTTTTAGTTCGCTTTTATGATGAATTAAACTCACTTCCCGTGCTGGTGATGGATTATTGAAGTACTTTAAATTTTTCTTTTTCTTTTCATCTAATTCTAAGGTATTTAAATAGGGGAGTAGGGTCATGCCCATATCTTCATCTGCAAGATTAATCAGCGTTTCAAAACTTCCGCTTTGCAATTGAAAATGCTCGCTACCCAATTCTTTTGGAGCTTTACACAGGTTGATTACACCATCTCTAAAACAATGACCGTCTTGTAATAATAACACATCAGCAACATCTAAATCTTCAGGTTTTAGGGTATCGATATTTCCTAAACGGTGATTTTTTGGAATATAACCTACAAAAGGCTCGTAGTACAAAGGGCGTTCTTTTATGAATTCGATTTCTAAGGGCGTTGCCGCTATGGCTGCATCTATATGACCATCTTGTATGTTGCGTATGATGGTTTCAGTGCTTTGTTCTTTGATAATAAGATTTACTTTGGGGTATTTTTTTATAAAAGCCTTTAAAAACATGGGTAATAAGGTGGGCATTACTGTAGGAATGATGCCAAGTATAAAATCGCCTCCAATAAAGCCTTTTTCTTGGTCAACTATGTCTTTAATGCGATTGGCTTCATTGACAATGTTTTTTGCCTGCGCAACAATTTTTTTTCCTACTTGGGTAACTGCAATAGGTTTTTTGCTACGGTCAAAAATTAAGATATCAAGTTCATCTTCTAATTTTTGAACCTGCATGCTTAACGTAGGCTGTGTAACAAAACTTTTTTGTGCCGCAAGGGTGAAATTTTGATATTCGGCTACGGCTAAAACATATTGTAATTGAGTTATGGTCATTTGCTGTACGTTTAATACCACAAAAATAGCAAAACTATCAATAAAATCTATCAATAGTTATTTTAATATTTAGTAACCTTATGATTTTTGAGTGGGTAGCGCGTCTTTTTGTCTTTCTAAAATGTTAATAATGAGTTGATTGATGTAATTTATTTTTTCTTTATTTGCAGCATTTGCAGCGAAATTAAGTCAAAAAAATGTGGATTATGAAGAAGTAAGAGTACAGCGATTAATCAAAAATAATATCCTCAATTTCAATTTTTTCATCTTCAATAAAGTCGTAAAGCGTTAGCCTTCGTAGGGTGTAGTAATCAATCCAAAATTTCTCTAGAGAGTTGAGGTAATTAACTACGGCTTTATCTTTTTCTTGTTGGGCAATATTCAAATCGGTAATGGTAATTTTACCAAGTACATAGCGTTTTTTACTGATTTCGTATCGTTTGAAGGCTATTTCTTTGGCTTTTTCTGAGGTGGCTAAAAAATCTCTTTGGCTAGACCAGTTGAGGGTATGCAAGTATATTTCTTGTTCAAAGGCTTGCTGCTCTTGTTCAATATCATTTTCTACCAAATTCAAATTAGCTTCGGCCATTTTTCTTTTTGATTTTGAAACACCCCAATCAAAAATAGGAATACCTATACCTACCAAAATATTTTGCTGGCGGTCATAATCTTGAAAAAGATCATCGTAGTTATCAGCACGTTTGTTGAGACCAAAATTAGCTCGTACATTTATTTCAAGGCGATTGGTGCCTTTGGCTTCGGCCAGTCTTTTCTCTGCCTCTAAGCGCCTTCTGCGAAACTCAATTATAGATTTTCGGTTGTTTTCGGCCTCCAATAATGCTTTATCAACATCAACAACGAAATCAACTAATTTTTCGGGTACTTCAAGTTCTATTGATTCGGTGTCCAGTTCTAAAAAACGCGCCAAATCTTGTGATGTTTTTTTTAATTGAATGGTATTGGTAGTCACGTTATTTTTTGAGATTAAATGACTCAATTCTATTTGCAATAATTCATTTTCTGCAATCTTCCCTATTTTAAAACGCCCCTTGGTAATTTGCAATAACGTATCTTGATTAGATAAATTTTTCTTCGCTATATCAAGCCCTACCTGCGCTTTTAGTAGACCAAAATAGCGCCTGCAGGTGGTGAGTGAAATGTCTTCCATGTTTTCTACAATATTACGCTTAGATTCTTCATAGCGAAGGGGTTCTATTTTTTTGTCCCATTTGTAAGGGTTGTAAAAAATAGAATTTTGATAATAATTGATAGAAAAAGGGATTAGGGAGTAATTGGTAGTTTTTAAATTTCCAAAACGGTCTACCCGCTCAAGTTGAGTATTGATTGAAAAAGCACCGCCTGTAAAGGGTATTTTTTGTTCTAATTGCAATGCGGCGTCAATACTCGACTGATTTTGCTCAACAAAAATATAATCACCTTGGTCATTAATAATTCTTCTAATAGCATTGGAGTACTCAGGTACCGTGGCTCTAAGACTCAATTGTGGTAAAAAATCAGAAACGTAATTTCGGTAGCGCCAATAACTCGCTTGATGCGTATTTAATGCACGAACGTATTGCGGTGATTTTTTTTGCGCAATTTTTATAGCTTCTGTTAATTGTATTTTTTGCGATTGACCATAGTTGCAAAATGGTAAAATAAGCAGTAGAAAAAACAGTAATCTTCTCATCGAATTTTTTTTTAAATCAATATGAATGGGTAAAATAGTTGGCTATTTAATACGTATTACTCGTGCCTGATAGCTTCTATGGGGTTTTTATTGGCGGCAGACTTAGCTGGTAATACACCAAAAATTAGCCCTATAAATGTAGCAACCATAAAAGACAATACAATTGAACCAAAAGAAACTATAGTATCAATATCGGTAGCCAATTCTAAAATATAGGATGCAATGATGCCCAAAAGGCAACCTACAATTCCGCCACTTAAGCTTATTAAAATAGATTCTGATAAAAACTGTAATATGATATCTTGTTTGGTAGCACCAATGGCTTTCATAATGCCAATTTCTTTGGTACGCTCTAAAATTGATGCCAACATGATATTCATAATACCAATACCCCCAATTAAAAGAGAGATACCGGCGATGATACTTAAAACAATATTGAATATCTGTTTGGTTTTTTGTTGTTGCTTCAATAAGTTAATGGGAATGCTTATCTCAAAATCAAGCATGCCATTATGTTTTCTTTTCAGTAGTTTGCTGATTACTTCGGCGGTGCCTTTTAACTCATTTGAATTGCCAACTTGTATGGTAAGTTTGTCAATTTGGTGATAATTGCCACGGGGTTTTCGCTTTTTGGGGCCGTTGTTGCCACCGTTAATAATAATCATTCCGCTACCGTAATCTATTGCTTGGTCGGTAAGTATTTTACGATCTCTATAACGCACCAAAAATGTTTTGATGGGAATATAGATATCTTGATTTAAATCGCGAATGCCCAAATTTTCTTGAGCTGTTTCTGAAATTAATTTTTCTTCAATAATACCGATTACTTTTAGCCAAACATCTTTCACCTTTATATGTTTGCCAATAGCATTTTCGCCTGTAAATAGCTTTTTTGCCACTTTTTCACCGATAATACATACAGGGAGGGCTTTTACGGTTTGTATTTTGGTGAAATTTTCACCTTGCCCAATTTTAACGTTTGAAGTTTCAAAAAAATTAGAGGTCACTCCAATCAGCTTTACGGGGCTTTGTCTGCCCTTTTTTATCATATAGGTTTCCATAATGATTTCGGGACTAAGCTGTTTTACCGAAGGTATGTTTTTTTGAATACTGGTAACATCCAATAAATCGAGTCCTTTTGAAAATCGGATTGTTTCGTTTGCTCCTCCTTCTTCTTCTTGCTCAGATTCGTTATTATCGGGGTCATCAGGAATTGGGGTGACCACAATATTATTTACCCCTACCAATTCTAATTGTGATAAAATTTCTTGCTCAGCACCTTTACCAATCGCCAGCATGGTAATAACCGCCGCTACACCAAAAATAATACCTAAAGCGGTTAAAAAAGTACGCACCTTGTTGGCAAGAATAACACGTACCGCTTCATTGATATTTGATTTTATAGTTTCTAAAAGAATCTTGTCAATCATGAGCGATTAGTTTAATTGCGTTATGCTTTTATCTTCTAATCCCTCTGGTTTACTAAGATAAACAACCTCTTTTTCTTCTAGTCCTTTGGTAACAATTACTACATCGTCATTAGCATCACCCAATTCAATTTGTTTTTTATTGATAGAAAAACCCGAATCGGTATATACATAACTGATAGAATCTTTAGAGAATACGGCTTCTAACGGAATCATGAGTACATCTTCTTGTTTTTGAATTAAAATGCGATTAGATGTCGTCATACCAGGTCGAATACTTTCGTTGGTTTCCTTTAGTTTTATCAATACCTGAAAAAGTTTGATATCAGACCCTCGTTTGTTTTCACCTACATTGGCTACGCTGGTTACCTCTCCTTGCATGCTGATATCAGGGAAAGCATCAAAACCAACAGCTACTGTTTGCCCTTTTTTAATTTTTCGTACATCAACCTCATTAGCATAGGTTTTCGATTCCATTTTGGTTAAATCGGGTAGGGTAGCAATAGTCAAATCCCAGGGGCTTATGTCTGAGCCTACTTTCTTTTTAGAGCCGTTCCAGTTCTTGGCATAGGTAACCATACCACTCGCATCTGAATGGATGGTAAATGAGGCTTGAAGAGCTATTAAACCATCTAGGCGCGCTTTAATTTTAGATACCTCTGTGCCAACCTGTACCATTTTGGCAATCGCTTTTCGTTTTTTAATGGAGTAGTTTTCTTTCTTTTCTTTTAAATCGCGCTCTGCCCTTTGTATCTTAATTTCTAGCTGCTTGATCGTTACAGGCGATTCGTAGATAGACTGTTTTAATTCCAATTTATCCTCTTCTATATTAAATAGAATATCTTTTATGGCCGTTCTTTCTTGCTTCAATGTAAGCGTGGTATCTAACTGCTCTTGGGTGTATTTCGATTCGGCGCTTTCAAGATTTAAACGCGCATCAATAATTTTTTCATTTACAGACGCTGGGTCAAGCCTTCCTACATAATCACCTGCTTTAACAACGGTACCTTCCGGAATTAAATCTTGAATTTTAATATTATTTAATCTGAATTTACGAAGATTAGCGGGCCCGTCAATATTTTTTAAACTTGTAGATTGTGCTTCCCCAGATATGATTACTTCATCTAAAAATTCTCCGCGAACAACCGTAGAGGTGATGGAAACATCACTTTCACTATCGTCACTAAAAAAAAAGTAGCCAAGAATAAGTAGTAAAACAGGAATTCCTATGTAAAGGAGTTTTTTTTTCATGTTGGTCCGTTTTTTTGATTGCTTAAAACTATATATTATACTGGTTATTAGTGTGTTGTTAATGTTATTTTTTTCTTAATTTTTACTGTGATCTAAAAGTTGTTCTTTTTTAATTATGCATAAATTATTGACTAGTAGTAATTTTTTTGAGACCGCCTAGGTAAATTTCAATTCAGTACCTATAATTTACAATTGGGTAATTGAGTTTTCGCGTCCTACGGATTTGTATTGATTTTTGTGTCGAAATAATAACGCACAATCATGATAAAATCACTTATAACAATGTTGTTGCTTTTTCAAGCAATAACTAGTATGGCACAAACCACAATTTCAGGTATAGTAATGAATGAAAAGCAGGAATCCGTGGCGGGAGCAAACATTTATATAGCTGGCACCTACGATGGTGCTTCTTCTGCTGCGGATGGGAAATTTAGTTTTACTACCACCGCTACAGGTACACAAAATTTGGTGGTCTCCATGCTTGCCTACGAAACCTATAGGCAGGCGGGTGATGTTTCTTATTTTAAAAATATAAAGGTACAATTGCACAAAACGATAAATCAGTTGAGCGGTGTTACCCTCACTGCGGGAAGCTTTGAAGCAGGCAATAATACTAAGGCATCTGTATTAAAACCTATGGATATTGTGACCACCGCAGGTGCAGCAGGCGATTTTGTTGCCGCATTACAAACCCTACCCGGTACTAGTACAGTTAGTGAAGATGGGCGCTTGTTTGTAAGAGGTGGCGATGCAAGCGAAACACAGGTTTTTATTGACGGTCTACGGGTGTTTCAACCGTTTAATGCCACGGCAAATAATATCCCCACTAGAGGGCGATTTTCTCCTTTTTTGTTTAAAGGCATAACCTTTAGTACGGGAGGGTATTCGGCAGAATATGGGCAGGCGTTATCGGGTGTATTATTGTTGAATTCAACAGACCAACCCACTCAAGAGAAAACCGATATTTCCGTTATGTCTGTAGGTGGTGGGCTCGGACATACGCAGATTTGGGGTGATAAATCACTTAGCTTAAATACATCGTATATAAATTTGGCGCCATATCAAGTGGTGGTGCCTAACGATAGGGGTGCACGTTGGAATAAACCTTTTGAATCCATATCAGGAGAGGCTATTTTTAGAAGTAAAACTGCAAAGGGCTTCTTTAAATTTTACACCAGTTTTAACCATACCAATCTTGATATTGAGCAAGAAGATATCAATTATGATGACTTTGTCCGTTTTGGTTTAAAGAATAACAATTTGTACACCAATACTACTTACAAACATTTTTTTGAAAACGAATGGACATTAACCGCAGGAGCTAGTATTTCTTCCGATAAAAATAACATTCAACTGCTAACCAATACCATTAAGACGCAAGAAACAGCATCGCATCTCAAATTAAAATTTAAAAAAGCATTTAGTAATCGTTTGCAGCTCAATTTTGGAGCGGAGCATTTTATTGAAGATTATAAAGAAGATTTTTTGTCTAATGATGGTTTTACGTTGCATACTCCTTTTACCAATGGTTTAACTGCTGCTTTTACTGAAGCCGACGTTTTTTTTACCAATCGGTTGGCTATGAAAATAGGGGCGCGAACTGAGTATACTAGGGCACTTGAAGAGATGACCATTGCTCCCAGAGTATCTTTGGCGTACAAAAGAGGCGATAACGACCAGTTTTCATTTGCTTATGGTAGTTTTTATCAAAACCCGCTGACCGATTACTTAAAGTATGACCAAAGCTTAGCTACAGAAAAAACAACGCATTATATTTTCAATTATCAATATATAGCAAACGGAAAGACCTTTAGAGCAGAGGCTTATTATAAAAACTATGAAAACCTTACCAAGTACGATACAAAAAGGGCGCAACCCAATTCGGTCTTTACTAATGCAGGAAGCGGGTACGCAAGCGGATTGGATATTTTTTGGCGAGATAACAAAAGCATAAAAAATCTTGATTATTGGTTGTCATATTCCTATTTAGATACCCAACGTGATTACCGTAATTTTAGGGCTACGGCAACGCCAAATTTTGCTTCAAAACATAATTTGTCATTGGTGACCAAATATTTTATTACCAATTGGCGGTCGCAAGTTGGGTTGTCTTATAATTACGGCTCAGGAAGGCCTTATGATAACCCAAATACCCCAGCTTTTTTAGCAGAAAAAACAAAACCGTATCATAATATTAGTGCGAATTGGGCGTATTTACTATCGCAACAAAAAATCTTGTATTTCTCGGTTAGTAATGTTACTGGTTTTAAAAATGTGAATGGCTACCAATATGCAGACACGCCCAATAATGCAGGCGTTTTTAATAGAAGAGCTATTCGCCCTACTGCCGATGCCTTTTTCTTTGTAGGTTTCTTCTGGACCATTAGTGCCGATAAGAAAAGCAATCAATTGGATAATTTGTGATGGTATACGTAGTGGATATCAATGCTATGGAATAAAAATGGTGGAGATAGTGTTGCTGCGCACTTGCTGGAGTCTGGTGTGGCTTTATGACAGATTCAAGTGCTTTTGGAACATAATCCTTATTAAACAACGAAAATTTACACTCATGTAGTAACCAATATTTTTAAAAGCAGTAAAAATGACCTAGATTAGTAATTCTAAAAAGGGGTATACGTACTGGAGTGCGTATGTACAATTGTTGGGCTTAATATATAAAAAACTGCATCCTGAATGAATGGCATTGAGAGATTAAAAGAAAATTTGAACAAACAACAGTTGGAAGCTGTAACAGAAACGGAAGGTTTTGTTAGAGTAATTGCAGGTGCAGGTTCGGGAAAAACGAAAGCTCTTACTCAAAGATATGCCTACATTGTTGAAGCATTAGGAATTAACTCTTCCAATATTCTGTGTGTCACTTTTACAAACAAGGCTGCACAAGAAATGCGTAAAAGAGTAAAAAGATTAGTCGGAGAAAATTCAGATTTAAGTTACATAACCACTTACCACGGATTTTGTGTTCGAGTTTTAAGAGAGGACATAAACAAAATCAAATACCCAAAGAACTTTATAATAATGGACGTTGAAGACCAAAAAACTGTACTTCGACAAGTTTATAATGAATTGGGGTTAACATCAAAAGTTTTCACCTTCAAACAAGTTTTAAGGTATATAAGCAAACAAAAATCTTCGCAGGAATATCTGCAATACATACTTGAATCAAAGAAAAAGGAAACTGATAACGAAATAGAAAAAGTCTTTATTAGGTATTTGGAAAAGCAACAACGAAATTTCGCTTTAGACTTTGACGATTTACTCAATTTTGCACTTTACATATTTGTAAATAATCCTGATGTTCTTGAAAAGTGGCAAAAGAGATTACACTACATTCAAGTTGACGAAACTCAAGATAGTTCACAAAAACAATTTATGTTAATTCAGATGCTTTCTCAGTTTCATAAAAATCTTTTCGTGGTTGGCGACCCAGACCAAACCATCTATGAATGGAGAGGTGCAAAACCTGAAATTTTGGTTGATTTTGACAAACAGTTTACTGATTCAAAAACAATCATTATGAATCAAAATTATCGTTCAACACCAAATATTTTAAGTCTCGGTAATCATATAATTAAAAACAACAAAATTCGAGTAGATAAGGATATGTTTACTCAAAATCCCGAAGGTGTTGAAGCTGTTCACTTTCACGGAGAGAATGATTACGAAGAAGGATTATGGGTTGCAAATGAAATCAAAAGACTTGTAAATGATGAAAACTGTAAATATTCAGATTTTGCAATATTATATAGAGCAAATCATATATCACGTAGCATTGAGCAATCACTAATTAGAGAAAATATTCCTTATTCAGTTTTTGGTGGTATTCGATTCTTTGAGCGTAAAGAAATTAAAGATGTCTTGGCATATTTACGATTGATTGAATTTGAAGATGATTTTTCATTTTTAAGAGTTGTGAATACACCAAGTAGAGGTTTAGGTAAAAAGTTCATTGAAAATGTTGCAAAAATTGCTGAAAAAGAAAGCATTTCTCTTTATTCGGCTTTGCAGCAAAATATAACGCAAAAGGATTTAAGTCGTAAAGGAGCAATTCAATTTATTGAACTTATAGAAAAGTATAAAAAATCAAAAGTTGATTTAATTATTTCAGATTTAGTAAAAGAAATAATGGACGAAAGCGAATTATCTGCTTATTACAGAACTGATGGGGACACAGATAGATTAGATAATATCAAAGAACTTCAGAACTCTATAATTTTATTAGAAACACAAGACGAAGAACCAATAAACCTTACTGAATATTTGCAAGAAATTGCACTTTATACAGATATGGATATTGAAGATGATAGAAATGACCGAGTTAAATTAATGACTATTCACACTTCTAAAGGTTTAGAATTTCCTTACGTTTTTCTTTGTGGCTTCACAGAAGGCGTATTACCAAGTGCAATGTCAATTAAAGAAAGAAGAGCAAAAGCACTTGAAGAAGAAAGACGTTTAACCTATGTTGCAATTACAAGAGCCCAAAAAGCATTTTATATGACTGAATCAGAAGGGTTCAATTTCAGTACAGGTTTAAATAAATATCCTTCTCGTTTTTTATTTGAAATAAGCGACAATTATTTTGTGAGAAAAGGAGAATTAAGTCAAGAAATCATAAATGAGGCTAAAGAACAACTTAAACTTGACGCAAGTCGACAATTAATTCAAAAGAAATTTGACGTTGGAGATTTGGTAAATCACTTGATTTGGAAGCAAGGTAAAGTGATTGAAGTAAACGAAGAAAAAGGAGAATATCAAATTGAGTTTGTCGAAACAGGAAAAACTAAACCAATAAATTTTGAATTTAGAGGTTTAACAAAAATCGAGAAACCAACTGACCTCACAAAAGAAGAAAAGGTTGAAAAATCTAAATCAGATGATGATTGGAATTCATTTGTAGAAAACAAAATTCAAATTAATAAAAGTAATAAATTAGAAATAGTTGAAAATAAAGATAATAGCGAAAAGGAACCAGAAGAAAATAAGGAGATTAATTTAGATAAGAATATCCAGACGAAAATCAAACGATTTGCGAAAAAGGAATATCCTGATGATAAGGAAATGGGAGATTATGTATACAAAAATCAAGTTGAAGCGTTTTTGTATATGTCAGCTGTAACAGATAATGAATTAGAGGAATTTGCTATAAACCAATACAAAAATGATTATTGTATGCAACAACATATCTATGATAAAAATGTAGTTGCTAAAAAATATATGGCTACTGTTAAAGATTCAGAAATTGAGATTTTAGCAAAAAAGGATTATCCTCTCGATTACGAAATGCAACAATATGTTTATGACAAACAACTTGATGCAAAACAAAAAATGTCAAAATTTGAAGATATTCATATTAGAAAAAAAGCTATTGCCGAATATCCTAATGACTATGAAATGCAAGTTTATTCCTATGAAAAATTAATTTCTGAAAGAAAAGAAAATAATGACACTAGTAAAGAGCTAATTGATTTTGAACAAAAGAAAAAAGAAGCCCGAAAAAGAATAGCTGATTTAAAAGAAGAAAAGGCAGAACTTGAGAAAATAAAAGTCGATAATTCTAAATCGGAACTTTTATCTGAACCAAAAAAACCGGAAAAAGAAATAGCTAAAGAACAAGAAACTGAGGGAAAAATACTAAGCTCAACAATGTATAAAAGTAATGGCGGGAATAGTGCCATACCCAAAGATAAAGAAAAAAACAATTTATGGTCTAAACTGAAAGGTTTGTGGTCTTAATCCGCCACTATTCTTATACAGGGCAGTTGTAAACATTTGACAAAACTTTACAAAATGAACAAAATTGCATTAATCACTGGAGCAAGTAAAGGAATTGGAAAAGCTTTGACTGAAAAAATGTTGAATGAAAAATTCTTTGTTATCGGAACAAGTAGAAGTGGAGAAATTAAAAACTGTGAACATAAGAATTTCTATCATTTAAAATTAGACCTCTCAAAAACTGAAAGTATCAAAAATGCTCACAAAGAAATTTTTGAGAATTTTAAACATATTGACTTTTTAATCAATAACGCTGGAATTGGACCAGATTTAGACACTTACATTCCCGAGAAAGAATCTTTTAATCAGACTTTTGAGGTTAATGTAACTGGCACTGTCTTTTTCACAGAACCTTTGATTGAATTGATAAAGGAAAACGGAATTATTTTAAATGTATCTTCTAAAATGGGTTCTTTAGATGTTTGTGAATTGACTGATTCTGTTGCTTATCGAATGTCGAAAAGTGCTTTAAATATGTACACGAAAATTCTAACAAATAGACTTAAAAATAAAATCAGAGTTGCTTCTATTCATCCAGGTTGGGTTAAAACGACAATAATAGAAAGTAATCTTAAAAATGGTAGATTAACACCTGAACAATCAGCTGATAATATTTTTAAATTTTTAACAAACGAATTTGATAGCGGAACGTTTTGGAATGCTGAAAACGGAACTAAATTATTATGGTAAAAAACGATTTGCCAATAACTAAACCTTCGTGTAGTCGGTACGACCCAACATGATGGCGAAGTTGACTGAGCCGGCTGCTTTGCCGATATTATGGAGATTGCTTTGCGCTATGCCTTATTCAAGTGCTTTTGGGTAATAAGGCTTCCAAAACAACGGAAATGTACGTCCATGTAGTACCAATGCTTTTAAATTGATTAAAAATCCCTTAGATTAGTAATCGTAAAAAAGGGATAGACGTACTGGAGTGCGTATGTGTAATTGTTATGCTTCAGCTTAAAAAAGGTCTGTGCTAAAAATTAACATCTCGCTTAATTTCGTAACTTTATAGTATGAAGAAAATTGAGCAAGGATTTATTATTGATAGACTTACTGATTCAATTCTGAATACCATTTCAGGAGATAGCTTTCAAACAGAAATTTCGACCTTAAAAAGATCCGATTTAAAAAATATTCTCAAGAAAAGCGGATGGAATTTTGATTGGAAAGCGGAATTTAATGACTTGAGAAAGGAAGTCTATAAATTAACGATTGTAAATAATCCAAATATAATTCAAGGTCTTTTGAGTATAACAATTGAAAGTGACCATATTTATATGGATTTGCTCGAAAGCGCACCATTCAATATTGGAAAAGATAAACTTTACGAAGGTGTTGCGGGAAATTTGGTAGCGTATGCGTGCAAAACTTCTTTTCAAAAAGGATATGATGGATTTGTAGCATTTACAGCTAAAACAAGGCTAATAAGTCATTATGAAGAAACATTAGGAGCATATCATTTTAAAAATCAAAGAATGATAATTGATACTGAGCCAGCTAAATTTTTAGTGACTAAATATTTTAAAACAAGATAAAATGGGACATATTGCAGAACCTAAAGGCGTTGATTTTATAATTAAAAGTCCACCTTTAACAGATAAGGAAAGAAAAGAAATAAGCGAACATATAAAAAAGCGTAAAATAGAAATAGGAAAAAAGTCTCTTCCAAAAAGAAGAACTCGCACGAAAGAAAATCCGAAAGCGTAACAACTAAGCATATGGCGCGCCGATAGGCTAGCGCTATATGCTTTGTTTACTAATCGTAGATAAGGGGAGAATGGAGAAGTTTGCCTAGGCAATGGTAAGGAAGATGGTGATTGTGTTGTACATCCCCAAAAAAGGCGAAGCCTACAGAGAAAATGGTGGTTAGAAAATGTATGATTTACAAAACCCAGAAACTGTTGATAAAAGACCTGCAGAAAACGGAATGCAACCTTTGAGCGAATATGTTAAACAATGGGATATTGAATTTGAAGTCAAGCAAGCGGAAAAATAAACTACGTAGAATAACTACCCCATCGCATGGTCGGTACGACCCAACAATCATGACGAAGTTGACTGAGCCGGCTGCTTTGCCGATAATATGGAGATTGCTCTGCGCTATGCTTTATTCAAGTGCTTTTGGAACATAATCCTTCTTAAACAACGAAAATTTACACTCATGTAGTAACCAATATTTTTAAAAGCAGTAAAAATGGCTTAGATTAGTAATTCTAAAAAGGGGTATACGTACTGGAGTGCGTATGTACAATTGTTGTAAACAATGCGGAAAAACGAATGAACTACTACATCGGTGCATATTATCTGATTAAATTAAAAGCTGTTGATTATGGAACAATTAAAGGTTCTGAAATCTTCACTTGTAGTAGTTGCATAAATGATTCTTTTTTTGACTCTTGGGCGATTTCTTGGGTTTCGACTGAAAAAAGTGAACTTGAAAGAATTAAAACAACTTTTAATCTGAATGACAAAAATATTAAGGAAATACAAGTTTGGGTGGACAAAAAATTGGACGATGAAAAACTTGGTTGGGTAAATACATTTTCTGACTTAAAAACTTTGACCGAATACAAAGAAAAATTTTTCCCAAATGAATCCGAATTTGAAACTTTGAGTATAACCTTTCCAGAAAGGGAAATAAATAAAACTCTTGAATCAATCAAACAAATTGATTCTCAATCTGGCGAAATCGGAATTTACAATAATCTTAAAAAAATGAATATCGCACACGAAAAAAGTGAGTTTTTAGGTTACGATATAATTGGAATTGAAATTAGCGGAGATGTTCACTCTTTTCATTGCCACGATTTGTCAAATGAGTTAAAAGAAAAATTTGGGCTTTTAATTAATGAATTTGGACTTATCGAAAAAGTTAGTGATTGGGACAAAATAATGGAATTTATGAATGACCAAGAAAACGGATTTGAACCTGTTCCTTGGTTTTATGTAAAAGTGAATAAAATTAGGAATTAAGCAATGAACAAAGCGCTTTTTACAACACCGTGTATAATTTAATGACTGGTTCTCCCTTATCGAATAAAAATCCGATAGGATTTTTATTCGGTAATTATTTGATAAATTAGGTGCTTGAAACACGTCACTAATCATAGTTTACCAAGAATCAACCAAGGCAATAAAAACTGGTTGAATGCTGTAATTATGATGATGCTAGGTCCGTCAGTGTCGTTGTGTAGGCAATGGTGCTAACCGCTCCCCCGTTTATAAGAAGTGCCGAGTAAGCAGGCAGTAATTGAAAAAAGCAAAGTAACTACAGCTGCAATAACTATGTTTTTTTTAGCGTACACTTTACGCTTTACTTTTTTCTAAGCATCCTTGCTTTATAAAATACTACCTCACTAAACCCAAAGTTTAAGAGTGTCCCCAATTATCTGGGTCATCGCTTTTATTCGGTGATAGGCCTAAAATATCTCCTGTTGTACTTGCTCCCAAGCCAATAACACTGCGGTTTACATAGTTAAAATAACTACTAACTTGGTTAATTTCTAGTATTTCTCCTTGGGTGAACCCTACCTTACTTAAAGTATCAAAATCTTCTTTTACTATCGATTGCACCGAAAGGGTCAGTTTTTTTGCATAGGCAGCCCCTTGCGCATATTTTTTATCAAAAAAGCTATCAAGCCTATCGTGTTTCACGGCCTCTGAAAATTGAGCAGCCTTATCTTCATCATTTAAAAGTCGGGTTAGCCCTGCAAAATGATGGTCAAAACAATAGGAGCAATTATTAAGGTAACTTACGTAAACCCCTAAGGCTTCTAAATACCACTTTGGTAAAGTATTGGCTGAATGGTGTAAAACGGCCTTGTACAAAACCATGTGTCCTTCAAGTGTATGTGGGCGCAAACTATGAATCATTAAAACATTGTCTACATTGTTATCGGGGCCTTTAACACGCTTGTATAAGCTTTTTAATTTGCCTTTGGCAGCGTCGTAATTGATGGTTTCTATCCAGCTCATGGTTCTTTTGTTTTTGAGGTATAATTTTTAAAGCCGAAATATACCAAATAACTAGTCAAAATTTGTCTTCATCATTGAAATTGGTATCTTAAACAAAAATTAAGCAGACACTACATAATTGTTCCGTAATTAGCGTCTGGCCTAAAACAATCACTACATAACACAAAATAAGCAACCAAGGTTTGAAAAACGAACAACTATCCCAAATCAAAAAAATGCTCCAAAAGCAAGGTTATATCGATGATGGTGCTATTGCCATGTCGCTGTTTTTAGCAATGAAATTAGAAAAACCTTTGCTGGTAGAAGGTCCGGCAGGGGTAGGGAAAACTGAAATAGCCAAGGTAATGTCTAAGGCTTTAGAGACTGATTTAATTCGATTACAATGTTATGAAGGTTTAGATAGTACCCATGCGCTTTACGAGTGGAACTACCAACATCAGTTACTTTATCTTAAAATGCAGGAGGGAAAATCACAGAAAATTACGGCACTTGAAGAAACCATTTTCTCTGATAAGTTTCTTTTAAAACGACCAGTACTTGAAGCAATTACCCATGCTGAAAAAGCAGTTTTACTTATTGATGAAATTGATAGAGCTGATGAAGAATTTGAAAGCTTTTTACTAGAAGTGCTCTCTGATTGGCAGGTTACCATACCTGAAATTGGCACCATAAAAGCAACCAGCAAACCACAAATTATTTTAACAGGTAATAGAACAAGAGAGCTTTCTGAGGCCTTACGCAGAAGGTGTTTGTATTTATGGATAGATTATCCAAGTTTTGAAAAAGAACTAGCCATTGTAAAAGCTCAGGTGCCAGAAATAGATGCGGAATTAGGGGTTCAAATTTGTGCTTTTATGCGTGAACTTCGTGAGCTTAAATTAGAGAAAACTCCTGGCGTTTCAGAAACTATTGATTGGGCAAGAGCCCTAGCCAGTATGCATTTAACACATTTAGATACGCAAGTGGTGGAAGCTACCCTAGGCGTAGTGCTTAAAGACTGGCAAGATATGCGACATACACAAGATTCTCTATCTCAGTTATTAGAGAAAACGGGGGTGGCTTCAAGAATAGGGTAAGGCAAAAAAAGCACTATGGCGCAAGTTTTAAGTACTACTTTTCAAACCGAACTTTCAGCAAATATTGTACTGTTTTGTCGCTTTTTGAGAAGTAAAGGTTTTTCTTTAGCTGCTTTAGATGAGGCAGAAGCCCTGCGTGCTATTTCATTTTTACCGGTGCATTCAGAATCGTATTTTAAAGATGCTTTACGGGCTGTTTTAACCAAGAATAAATTTCAACAAATACATTTCGACACCTATTATCAAGCTTTTAAAGAAGAACAAAAAAAAGGACCCAATGCAAAAATAAAATCCATACCCGACGAAAAAGAACAATTTCCTAAAAAGCGTAAAGATGCCCAGTTTGAAGCCTTAAAAGACTGGTTAAACCTTAATCCATCCAAAGAAAAAAAGGAAGTGGCTTCTTTTAGTGATATTGAGGTATTGACAAAAAAGAATTTTCATGATTTAAGTGAAGATGAAATGCGTTTAATGCTACGCATGCTGCAAAAAATGGCGCGTAAACTGGCGCATCAAAAAAGTCGATTACAGAAAGTATCACGTAGGCATCGTCATTTAAGTTTAAAACGGACCATACGTGCTAACCTACGTAAGGGAGGAGAAATTCAGCAATTAGTATTTTCAGAAAAAAAAGAACGCAAATTAAAATTGGTGCTTCTTTGTGATGTTAGTAGGTCAATGGATTTGTACAGTCGGTTTTTTATTCACCTCATTTATGCTTTTCAAAATGCCTATGATAAAATTGAGACATTTGTTTTTAGTACAGCCTTGCATCAGGTAAGTGAATTATTGAATACCAATGAATTTGATAAAGCCTTTGCCCTTATTTCAGAACGTGTGCCTCATTGGTCTGGAGGTACAACTATTGGGAGTTGCCTTCATGAGTTTACCAATGACTACGGTCACGGCATGCTAGATAAAAAGACCATTGTGTTGATATTGTCTGATGGATGGGACACGGGAAAGCCTGAAGTGATGAAGGCCGCCATGAAAGGTATGTATAAAAAGACGAAGAAAGTAATTTGGTTAAATCCATTGGCGGGAAGTCCCGATTTTTCACCAGAAGCTATTGGCATGAAAACAGCCTTACCATATATTGACGTGTTGGCATCCGCTCATAATTTTGAAAGTTTAAAACAGCTACTGCAACAACTTGGAAAAAAACGAAACTTAGGAAAGCTGCCAAATAGATAAGATAGATTACTTCATATAATGCCTGATCAAAAACAGACGGATAATTACAATGTGAATTATTTTTGATGGATTTTCTATGTTTTTTTGGTGTTTCTAATCAAACATTATGTCGCTAAAAAATGCATCTGTCAGTTATTAAATAGCTTGTTTTTTACTAATATATTTATGTTATCTATATATAAACTACTTATAAATAATGAATTGGTTAAAAAAATCTATAAAAAAATCAATTAATTTAAATACTAATTTTTATCTTCATGAGCGTTAAAAATTTTCAAGCAAATAGAAAGTCCTTTCATTAGAAATTAAGAATAGTTTTTTGGCACTAGTCATAAAAAAATAGCTTATTAGAGGCTTATTTTTTTCATCCTAGTCGTATAAAATGAGGTTAATAATTACTGATGATATTGCTTTGACCTAAAACCAGAATAACACTGAATTCGTCTTGACTTTTTGTTTGAAACCACGACGTATGATTTTTGTGCTGTAATGAATTCATTTTTTGTTGCATAGCTCCAGCTACGGAATGTAAAAATGGTAAGCTTAGTGCGTGAAATGTATACGTTTTTGGTAAAAGAAAAAAGTCAAGATGAACTCACTATTAAAATTAAAAACCTATGCAAATTACGATGAAAATTAATGGGCAAACCTATTCCCATGATGTAGAGCCTAGAATAAGCTTGGCTCAGTATTTAAGAGAAACTGTAGACTTGACAGGAACACATATTGGCTGTGATACCAGCGGGTGTGGTGCGTGTACGGTACATGTTGATGGTGCTGCGGTAAAATCATGCACCCTATTGGCTGTTCAAGTAAACGGAAGTGAAATTACGACTATTGAAGGTATGGCAAATGGCAGTGAGTTGCATCCTATTCAAGAAGGCTTTAAAGAACATCATGGTTTGCAGTGTGGTTTTTGTACCCCTGGTATGGTAATGACGGCTGCTGATATTCTTAAGAATAATCCAAATCCTAGTGAGGCCGAAATACGAGAAGGCTTAGAGGGTAATTTTTGTAGATGTACAGGCTATCACAACATTGTTAAATCAATACAGCATGCCGCTGAAAAACTAAACGCATAAGCTATGGAGACTTTTATAGGAAAATCGATAAAAAGAAGAGAAGATGACCGTTTTTTAAAAGGAGCGGGTAGGTATACAGATGATATTAAGTTGAAGGGGATGACTCATTCGGCTTTTGTGCGCAGTCCGTATGCACATGCAAATATTATAAGTATAGATGTTTCAGAGGCTCAAAATATGGAAGGTGTTGTTGCCGTATTCACTGGTAACGATGCCTGTGGCGCTTTTGGAGTGCCCTGCGGATGGCAGGTAGATTTTAAAAATGGCGAAACCATGCGCGAGCCTTTACATCCGCTTTTAGCAAAAGATGTCATACGCCATGTTGGCGAAGCGGTTGCAATTGTAATTGCAGAAACACAAGAATTAGCAAGAGATGCAGCAGAATTAGTAAAAGTAAAATATAAAGGATTACCAGCAGTTACCGACCCCAAGAAAGCCATGGAGGCAGGAGCACCAAAAGTACATGACCAATGGCCTGATAATGCTGCTTTTGATTGGTGTATAGGTAACGATAGGGCAGCAGTAGAAGCTGCCTTGGCCAATGCACATCATGTGACCGAAATGGAATATAAAAATCATCGAGTTGCACCTAATGCTATTGAACCACGGTCGTATATTGCTAGTTATGATGTAAATGTAGATAAGTACACGCTTTATACAAGTACCCAAAACCCACATTTGATACGACTTTTACTATGTGCTTTTGCTTTGGGAATACCAGAGCATAAAGTGCGCATTGTATCGTATGATGTTGGTGGTGGCTTTGGGAGTAAAATATACCACTATACAGAAGAAGCTTTATTGACTTGGGCATCTAAAGAAATAGGCAGACCTATAAAATGGACATCCGATAGAAGTGAAGCCTTTTTAACCGATGCGCATGGGCGTGACCATGTGGTACATTCAAAAATGGGTTTTGATAAGGAAGGTAAAATAGTAGCCCATTTAACCGATGAGTATTGTGCGCTAGGGGCGTATCTTTCTACTTTCGCTCCTGCTGTGCCTACCTATTTACACGGCACATTATTTCAAGGTGTGTATACAACACCTTTAATACACCTTAATGTAGTCGCTCCTTTTACGCATACAGTAGCAGTTGATGCCTATCGCGGAGCAGGAAGACCCGAAGCAACCTATTTGCTTGAGCGAATGTTATCAAAAGCAGCCAAAGAAATGAATATGGATCCTGCTGAACTGCGCTTTAAAAACTTTATACCACCATTTGATGGAGTTACCCAACCTGGTTTTCAAACGCAAGTAGCGTTGCAGTATGATAGTGGTAATTACGAAGGGGTGTTAAAAAGAGGTTTGGAAATGTTGGGCTATGAAGATTTTAGAAAAGAACAAGCTGAAGCACGCAAAAACGGAAAACTATTGGGTGTTGGAATTTCTACCTATATTGAAGGTTGTGGTATAGCGCCTTCAGCCGTAGTTGGTGCCTTGGGTGCTAGAGCTGGCCTGTATGAGGTTGGGCATGTACGTGTGCAGCCCACAGGAAAAGTGTCAGTCTTTACTGGAGCGCACTCCCATGGGCAAGGTCATGAAACTGTATTTGCTCAGTTTGTTGCCGATAAATTAGGTATCGCAATGGATGATGTAGATATTGTACATGGTGATACTGACCAGGTGGCCTTTGGAATGGGGACTTATGGCTCTCGTAGTCTGTCAGTAGGAGGTAGCGCCATCATAAAAAGTATTGATAAGATACTGGAAAAGGGAGCAAAGATAGCAGCCCATAAACTGGAAGCCGCTGAAGAAGATTTAGTATATGCCGAGGGAAAATGGACAGTAAAAGGAACGGATAAATCTATTTCTTTTGGCGATGTTTCTTTAACCGCTTATGTGCCACATGATTATCCGGAAGGTCTTGAACCCGGACTAGATTTTTCAAGTTTCTATGACCCTTCAAATTTTACCTATCCTTTTGGGACGCATATTGCTGTAGTTGAAGTATGTGCAGATACAGGGAAGGTGACCTTACAGCGTTTTGTGGCTTGTGATGATGTGGGTAATGTAATGAATCCGATGATTGTTGATGGTCAAATTCATGGGGGTGTAGTACAAGGTGTAGGTCAGGCTCTTTTAGAAGAAGTAGTGTATGATGACGAAGGTCAAATGATAACAGGTTCGTATATGGATTATGCCATGCCGCGCGCTGATGATATTCCCATGATTGAAACCGATAGGACGGTAACGCCTTGCCCACATAATCCTTTGGGGGTAAAAGGAGCAGGAGAGGCCGGGGCTATTGGTTCTACGCCAGCCGTAGTAAATGCCGTAGTAGACGCCTTAGCACATTTAGGCGTCACCGATATTCAAATGCCAGTAACACCACAGCGGGTGTGGAAAGCCATGCAAAACTAATTTAAAAGAAATAAGAAATGATACCAGCAAAATTTGATTATATAAAAGCGTCATCAGTACAAGAAGCTATCGGCTTACTTGATGAACATGGGTTTGATGCAAAAATAGTATCAGGAGGGCACAGCTTAATTCCTGCTATGAAATTGCGCTTAAGTCGCCCGGAAGTATTAATAGATATTAGCGGAATTTCAGGTATGAATACCATTACCGAAGAAGGCAATGAAATTGTAATTGGTGCGAGTTGTACCCATGCCGATATTGTAAAATCTGATTTGGTAAATGCTAAATTGAACATGCTAGCGCAAACTGCCAAGTGTATTGGTGATATTCAAGTGCGTAATAGAGGAACCATTGGAGGAAGTTTGGCGCATGCCGACCCTTCAGCCGATTACCCCGCAACTGTATTGGCTTGTGACGCTACTATTGTTGTTGAAGGAAAAGAAGGTAGTAGGAGCATTGCTGCAACAGATTTCTTTTTAGGGATTTTTACAACAGCATTAGCAGAAGATGAATTGATTACAGCTATTCGTTTTCCAAAAGTGACTACAGGTAATTATCAGAAGTTTTTTCAATCAGCATCGCGTTTTGCGGTTGTTGGTGTCGCTGTGGTAAAAGAGGGTGATGCAGTAAAAGTTGGCGTAACGGGAGTTTCTGACACACCGTATCGAGCAACAGCTGTTGAAAATGCCTATGCTGCTGAGGGTAGTAAAGCCGCCGAACATGCCACAGATGGCGTTGAGGTGATGAGTGACCATTTTGCAGACGAAGAATACCGCACACATTTGGCAAAAGTGTTTGTTAAAAAGGCCTTGGAAGCATAGCGTACAGCGGTCTACATATTGAGAAATCCAAATTATGTGTTTGATAAACTGTTTTTATTGATGGTTTAATACGTAATTTGGGTTTTTATTTTTTTATCAATAGTTCCTTCTGGAATTGGTTATGTAATAAAACGAAACCTTTTAAAGAAAATACCATCTTGAAAAAAAGTAGGGGTATGGCAAAGAATAGCGTATTAGGTATATATGCTTTAATATTATTTGTGTTATTTGCTTGTAGTGATGAAGATGATGTGTTAAAACCAAGGGCTAGCTCAATAATTGGAAGTTGGAAACTGACAGAAGCCTACATTAGCGCAGGAGGACCACAGTATTGGGTGGCTGTAGAAGAAGGAGAAGAAATTCAATTTATGAGCAACGGTATCTTTGTGTCAAGCAGCTACGATACATGCGAAGGAGGTACCTATGTGTTAGAGCTCGACAATTTGATTTTAAATTATGCTTGTGATTCGCCTACGGACCCAGTAGAAGATATACCTGAGGAGATTACGTATACCATAACTTTTGAATCAGATTATGTACTTTTAATTCCCACGAGTACAGTTTGTATTGAAGGTTGTACCTACAAGTATGAGAAAATAACAGACTGACACCATCTTTTTAACCAAAAAATAGCAGCTACTTATGGTATTCTTAATAGTAGAGAGCATGCGATACTGCAGCTACTTTATAATTTGTGTATTTCAGTTTTTTGACTATTAAAAATCCTTTGCGTAGCTGTAGGTATGTACTGATTTTTTGATGTACCAGCGGAGTTTAAAAACGCTGTACAGAAAGGGGTATATAAAAACGCGTGTTTTCATGTGTAGAGTGTATTGTTTTCGGTAAAAATAAGGTGTACGATATACTTTTTTTGAATTGTGTGATTTTGATTGCTAATTCTTCAAAAATAGGCGTGCTCTATAAAGTAATTTGCTAAATTGATCGTTATACTGATAGAAAATTTTAATAGCCCCTACTATTTTCTTAATTTCGCAATATTGCAATAACCTAAAATAATATAGAATGGCATTTGATATCGATATGATCAAAGGCGTTTACGCCAATATGGCCGAAAGGGTTGATAAAGCTCGTGAAATTGTCGGCAAACCACTTACCCTTTCTGAGAAGATTTTATACGCTCATTTATGGGATGGTGTTCCTTCAACCGCATTTACGCGAGGAAAAGATTATGTAGATTTTGCACCCGATCGAATCGCTTGCCAAGATGCTACCGCGCAAATGGCGTTATTACAGTTTATGCAGGCAGGAAAGCCTAAAGTAGCTGTGCCAACCACAGTACACTGTGATCACTTAATACAAGCAAAAAATGGTGCTGCTGTAGATTTAAAATCTGCAAATTCAACCAGTGCTGAGGTATTTAATTTTTTAGAATCTGTTTCTAATAAATATGGGATAGGTTTTTGGAAGCCAGGAGCTGGAATTATACACCAAGTAGTTTTAGAAAATTACGCTTTTCCAGGTGGAATGATGATAGGCACAGATTCACACACCGTGAATGCTGGTGGATTGGGTATGGTCGCCATTGGAGTAGGTGGGGCTGATGCCGTTGATGTGATGGCTGGAATGGCTTGGGAATTGAAATTCCCGAAGTTAATAGGCGTTAAATTAACAGGAACAATATCAGGTTGGACGGCACCTAAAGATGTCATACTAAAGGTAGCTGAAATTCTTACCGTAAAAGGTGGAACTGGTGCTATTGTAGAATATTTTGGTTCTGGTGCTAAGGCATTGTCATGTACAGGTAAAGGAACTATCTGTAATATGGGAGCTGAAATAGGCGCAACAACATCAACTTTTGGTTATGATGAATCTATGGAGCGCTATTTAAGAGCTACCGATAGAGCTGATGTTGCTGATGCAGCGAATCAAGTAAAAGAATATTTAACTGCTGATGAGGCAGTATATGAAAATCCTGAGCAGTATTTTGATCAGGTAATTGAAATAAACTTATCAGAATTAGGGCCATTATTAAACGGTCCTTTTACGCCTGATTTATCTACTGCTGTTGGTGGTGAAATGACGGCGAAAGCAAAAGAAAATGATTGGCCACTACAAGTAGAATGGGGACTGATTGGTTCTTGTACAAACTCTTCTTATGAAGATTTGTCAAGAGCTTCTTCTATTGCACAACAAGCGTTGGATAAAGGCTTGAAAATGAAAGCTGAATTAGGAATCAATCCTGGTTCTGAGCAAGTACGCTTTACAGCCGAAAGAGATGGTATTTTAAATGTTTTTGAGCAGTTAGATGCTAAAATATTTACAAACGCATGTGGTCCTTGTATTGGGCAATGGGCGAGATATAATGATCCAAAGAACGCACCTAAAAATAGCATTGTACATTCTTTTAATAGAAACTTTGCAAAACGTGCTGATGGTAACCCAAATACACATGCTTTTGTAGCTTCACCAGAATTAACAGCTGCAATTGCAGTAGCAGGTAGATTAGATTTTAATCCACTTACAGATACCCTGATTAATGAAAATGGTGAAGAAGTGAAGTTTGATGAGCCAACTGGTTGGGAATTACCTCCTAAAGGTTTTGAAGTTGAAGATGCAGGTTTTCTTTCACCAGATGAAGATGGCTCAGGAGTTGAGGTTAAAGTAGCGACTGATTCAGAACGTTTACAATTATTAGAGCCTTTTGTACCTATTAAAGATGAAGAGCTTCAAGGCGCTAAATTATTGATTAAAGCTTTTGGAAAATGTACTACCGATCATATTTCTATGGCAGGTCCATGGTTGCGTTTTAGAGGGCATTTAGATAATATTTCAAACAATTGTTTGATAGGTGCAGTAAATGCTTTTAATAAGAAAACCAATTTTGTTAAAAATCAATTGACAGGTGAATATGGTGGTGTGCCTGATACGCAACGTGAATATAAGGCGGCTGGAATAAAAACAATTGTTGTTGGAGATCATAACTACGGTGAAGGTTCTTCAAGAGAACATGCAGCCATGGAGCCACGGCACCTTGGAGTTGCTGCTGTTTTGGTAAAGTCATTTGCTCGTATTCATGAAACAAATTTGAAAAAGCAAGGAATGCTAGGGCTCACTTTTGCTAATGAAAGCGATTATGACCTTATTCAAGAAGATGATACCTTCAATTTTGTTGATATAGCCGATTTTACTCCAGGAAAACCATTGACAATAGAGGTGGTTCACGCAGATGGAAGTAAAGATACAATATTGGCAAATCACACGTATAATGATGCTCAAATAGGGTGGTATCGTGAAGGTTCTGCTTTAAATGTTATTAAGAGAGAAAACGCATCATAAGTTTTCTTTGAAATAAATGCTAAAAACTCTCGATAATCGTCGGGAGTTTTTTAGTTTTGAGCCTACTGATTCCTTATGAAAAAGCAAACAATTTACACACTTTTAGTTATTGTATTTGGACTTTCATTTTTTGTAACGCCTTTGGGAGACTATAGTAAATTACAGTTAAATCGTTTGTTTGCGAGCCAACCAACCGTTATTTCTCCAGAATCTAGTGCAAGAATACAGGATTATAATTGGAAATTGAAAGATGCCGATTGGAATTATTTTAATTTTAAAAAATCAGAAGGAAAGGTTGTTTTTATTAATTTTTGGGCCTCATGGCATCTGCCTTCAAGAGCACAGCTTAAAGATATCGAGAAACTCTACGAACGTTATAAGGGTGAGATAGACTTTTATTTAATCACGGATGAGGAAAAAGAACCGGTAGAAGCCTTTATGGCTAAGAATAAATATAACTTTCCTGTTACCTATCAAATCATTGGGGAAGCTAGTCCTATAAAATTACTAAAACCTTCTGGCTGTTATTTAATAGATAAAAACGGTTTGATCAGAATTCATCAAAATAAAATTTCTGATTGGGATAATAAAACCGTTCATGATTTGATTCAAGCCCTCATAGTCGAGTAGTTATGGGGTCTTAGTCACTTACAGCTACCATTTTAAACCAGCTAAAACGAGCCTCATTTACCGCTTGAATGTTACTAACTTGATACTATTTATCTTTTTTAAAGTATTTAAAAGGAACGAATAACATACCAAAACATTCTCCATCATCTTTGCCTAAATGTTTGTGATGCATTTTGTGCGCACGTCGTATGCCTAAGGCATACCAGTTTTTTGTATTTCTAAATAATTTAAAACGTCGGTGAATGAAAATATCATGTACCAAGAAATACGCAATACCATAAGCCAATATACCAAAGCCTATGGCCCATCCGTACCACCAGCCATTAGCACCAGCATAAAAAAGTGACATGCTTACAATGGCATAAAAAATGAAAAAAGCGTCATTACGTTCAAACCAAGAATCATGATCTTTGTGGTGATGGTCTTTGTGTAAACTCCATAAAAGGCCATGCATAATGTACTTGTGCGTAAACCACGCCATGAATTCCATGAATATAAAAGTACCGCTAAATATAAGTGTCCAGATAAATATTTTCATTTTAAACTAGGTGTAATTTGTAATTAAAATATGATTTTGCCAAAAGCCCAAATTTTTGATAATTAGGCACTCTTATTCTAGTATTTTTAATTTCTAGCGAAGGGGTTTTTTCTAGTTTTTGTAATAGTTTGTAATAATATTTATAGGCAGTGTAAACCCCAAATTTCGCCTCTTCAGGAAGTTTTAAAATTCCTTTTTTTCCCAATTGAAAATCATTTTTTATTTCGTCAATTATTAGTTTTTTCGATGTTTCGTCTAATTCTGTCAAATCAGCATGGGGAAAATACGCCCTATTTAAATCTTCAAAATCAGCTTTTAAATCTCTTAAAAAGTTGACTTTTTGAAAGGCAGAACCCAATGCCATGGCAGGTTCTTTCAACTGATTAAATTTAACGTCATCACCTTTTACAAAAACTTTTAGGCACATTAAGCCAACCACATCAGCAGAGCCATAAATGTACTCTTTATATTCCTCCTCGGTTTTGTAAGCTGTTTTTGTAAGATCCATACGCATACTTTTCATAAACGATTCAACCAAATCAAATGGAATATCGTAGGTGTGAAAAGTATGCTGAAAAGCGTTTAAAATTGGATTTAAACTGATCTTTTCAACAATAGCAATTTTTAAATCTGCTTCAAATTTATTAAATAAATTAGTTTTGTTATAAGCATGAAAAGAATCAACGATTTCATCTGCAAAACGAACAAAGCCATAGATATTGTAAATGTCAGCACGTATTGATGATGACAACATTTTGGTAGCCAAAGCAAATGAGGTGCTGTATGATTCGGTGGTAATCTTACTACAATCATAAGATACCTTGTCAAAAATACTTTTCATAAGTTTAGCTATTGTTCTTATTGATTAATGATGCTACTAATTTTCCTGATATCAATGCAGGAGGAACTCCTGGTCCTGGTACCGTAAGTTGTCCTGTGAAAAACAGATTTTCTACCTTTTTGCTTTTCAATTTAGGTCGTAAAAAAGCAGTTTGCATAAGTGTATTCGCCATACCATACGCGTTGCCTTTATACGAGTTGTACTGCTCAATGAAATCATTTACACAGAAAGACTCTTTGAAGATAATGTTATTTTCAATTTCTTGGCCTGTTCTAGCTTTAAATCGTGCCATAATAAGCTTAAAATATGTATCTCTTAGTGTAGGGGTATCCTCTAAACCAGGTGCTATGGGCACTAAAAAAAAACCAGTTTCACAGCCACTAGGCGCCATGCTAGCATCAGTTACTGATGGGAAATTTGCGTAAAACAAGGGGTTTGTTGGCCATTGCGGACTGTCATAAATTTCTTTTGCATGTTGCTCAAAGTCTGTGTCAAAAAACAAATTGTGATGTTCAATATTTTTTAATTTTTTATCGAAGCCGATATAAAAAAGTAATGAAGAAGGGGCAAAGGTTTTTTTAGACCAGTAGGCTTCTGAATATTGCCGGTATTTTGAGTCTAATAGGGTTTCAGAATGATGATAATCAGCACCACTAACAACAATGTCACAATCAATAGCAGTTTTATTGGCGATAATACCAACGGCTTTGCCATTTTCTACCCTTATTTTTTTTACAGGCGTATTGGTATGAAATTTCACTCCTAATGTTTTTGCTAAGGAAACCATAGCCTTAACAATTTCATACATACCTCCTTTTGGATGCCAGGTGCCTAAACCAAAATCAGCAAAATTCATAAAACTGTAAAATGCTGGGGTGTTGTTGGGTTTTGCACCCAGAAATAAAACAGGGAATTCTAGGGCTGAAATGAGCTTTTTGTTTTTAAAATTACGTCGTACTTCACTACTAATAGTTTTGAAAAACTGATCAACTTTTGCTATGGTTTCAGGTGTGACTAATTCAAGTGGGCTAAGACCAGGACGTAAAACCACTTTGTCAATAGCGATGCGGTAGTTTTCTTGTGCTTTTAAAATAAATTTTCTGAGATGTACAGCGCTACCTGGCTCGATACGCTCAAACTCTGTACATATTTTATCCATGCAATCACCAATTGTAATGGTATCGTCAGAAAAGAAAATTTTGTACGCAGGGTCTAATTTGTCAAGTTGATAAAAGTCGGTTGTTTTTTTTTCAAAATCATTAAAAAACTTTTCGAAAATATCTGGCATCCAATACCAGCTTGGACCAATGTCGAATGTGAAGCCATCTTTAACTAGCTGGCGTGCTCGACCTCCAACGGTGTTGTTTTTTTCGTAAACGCTAACGTCAAACCCAGCTTTTGCTAAGTGGCATGATGCTGATAGCGACGAAAACCCTGATCCTATTATAATAACCTTCTTTGACATAGTTTTATGTATAACTTCGCTTATAGCTCTTGAACAACTTGATCAATTGAGGTGAACGTTCGTACAAAATTTGGCAATATTGATGTTTCTAAATGTTTCGTTTGACGACCTAGTACCCACAACTCAATGTTTGTGTGAATTTTTGCTAAACTATTAAAATCAGCCATGAATTTTTCAATTTTTTCTTTGGAGGGAGCTACGGTAAAATAGGAAACAAAGCAGATGTTGTCAAAATATTTCATAACATCTTCTAGCGTATCAATTGGAATGGTTTGTCCTAAATAAATTGATTTGTAGCCTCTGAGTACAATCTCATAATTTAAATACAGTAATCCAATTTCATGGATTTCATTTTCAGGTAAAAAAGGAACAAATATTTTATCATTTTTTACTGCCTGTTGGTGCTGTAATAGCTCTGTGTTAACGATTATTTTTTGCTTAATTAATCCTGTAATAAAATGCTCGTGCGCTGGACTAATGGAATCAGTTTGCCAAAGAAAACCCAATTCGTTTAAAAAAGGAATGAATATATCTTTAAAAACCTCCCTAAAAGAGGTTTCTGCTGTAATATTGGTATACGTATTATTAAAGAGGCTTTGGTCAAAATTAATCATCGCTAATTTTAGCGCATTTATAGCTTGATGTTTGGTGCTATTTTTAGAAACAATTTCTTTAACTAAAAGAGGTATATCAACTTCAGGAATTTTCGCAATTTTAGATATTTTGTAGTTGTTGTTGTACAGTAAGGTGATGTTTAATAGCTTTTGAAGACTACTTATACTATAGGTTCTTATATTCGTAGAAGTTCTTTCTGGTGAAAGTAAATTATAGCGTTTTTCCCATATACGAATTGTATGTGCTTTAATGCCAGACAAATTTTCTAAGTCTCGAATACTGAAGTTTTTTTTTACATTGTTCATAGTTTTGTAAAAATAGTTAAACAAATTTAAATTACCTCATAGTTGTTTTAAAATTTTACAGAATATGATATTAAAAATATAAAATCAAAGAGAATAGCGCTGTTCTTCAACGGCAAGGTTGAAGGATTAAATTTTGATAGAAAATACAAAAACCCTGAAAATCATACAATTCTCAGGGTTTTGTGTTTGTGCGCACGAGAAGACTCGAACTTCCACGACCTAATGGTCACCAGCCCCTCAAGCTGGCGCGTCTACCAATTCCGCCACGTGCGCAATTTTGAGATTGCGAAATTAAGAAAAAGTTAGTAGTTGTTTCGCATTTCAAGTAGAATTCTTGTTGTCTTTGTTTAAAATATGTTGTTTGAGTAAAGGATATTGATAGCTGCGGACTGATTGTTTTTAATTGTTAGAATGTTTGTGCGAATTATAATAAAAAAGGTGATTTCATCATATGAAAAAACAAACTGGTTCATAATACAATTGCTAAATGTATTTTAGGAAATTTTAAGACCTAAAAGGAATAGATTCAACATGAATTTAGCTTTACTGTTTTATGCAAACTAAATAGCTATTTTATATGCTGTTACATTAAGTTTTATCATCTGTTTAGCGGACTAGGAGTGGAATCTGATTGAGAAAACAGTAATAATTTGTTTTTGTTTTGAGTAACAATGTATAAAGGTTGTCCGTCATTGCCTGTAATTTTAGCCATAGCCTTAGCGTCATAAGGAGCTTTAAAACCTGTTTTTGCTAATTCAATAGGTTCAAAATTTCCACTACCATCACCTTTTAAAAGCCCTCCGTTGAAAGCATCATATCTGCCAATGAAGGTTTCATTGCCATAATCATTGCCGATTAATAATACATCCAAATTTCCATCGGCATTATAGTCTATTGGCAATAGGGCATTGATAGGGGCTAATTGTACAGCCATTGGTAGTGCATGGGCTTTAAAATTACCATCACCTAAATTTTCAACATAACTGGTTTTATCATAGTTGCCAATTAGTTTTTTAGAGCCTTCTAATTCTTGAGTTGTAAAAAGGTCTTTTTGGGTAGTTTTAGCATATTCTTTAAATAGTTTAAACTTTGACCTAAATAATGGACTTTGAGCAGATAGGTCTCCCCAAAAATTTACAGGAAAAGAGGCGTAACTATTACGATCTTTTTTTAGGTAAGCGAACATTACAGGGTCAACGCTACCATTGTTGTCAAAATCTTTGGCGAGTATAGTTACAGGTTTGTCTTCCGAAGGCTGTAAAAAATTATTTGCTCCAAGGTTTCCCACAACAAAATCTATATCGCCATCATTGTCAAAATCGCCCGATGCAATGCTTTCCCACCAACCAAAAATGGTTTCTAAGCCATTTTGTTCAAGTTTTGTAAAGGAAGTTTTATTGTTTTTAAAGATGGTTATCGGCATAAGTTCGCCAACAACAATAAGATCAACTAAATTGTCAGCATCTACATCTGCCCAAGTGGCATCTGTTATCATCCCTATTTGAGATAATTGAGAAGCATATTTTTGAGTTACATCTGTTAATACGCCATTTATATTTTTTAATAAGTAGCTTTTTTCGGGCTTCGGAAATTGTGCTACAGGCGTTCTTCCGCCTATGAAAAGATCAGTAAAGCCATCTTGATCAAAGTCTTGAGCTTTTACAACTGCACCGCTTGCATTAATTTTAGGCATTTTTCCTATACCAGAAGTAAATACACCTGTTCCGTCATTAATCAATAATCTATCCGTGTAGTTTTCACTATCCTTTTCAAATTCATTACTTCCTGAAACTAGGTAAAGGTCCAAATCACCATCATTTTCTAAATCGAATAAAACCATACTTTCTTCTTCATATAGCTTGTCATTTTTTTCTGTAAATAATGGTTTTTGAACGAAAGATCCGTCTACTTGTTGTAAAAATAACTGAGGAGAATAGGTGCTTGAACTTCCTATAATAAAATCTTCTAAGCCATCTTTATTTACATCTCCAGTAGCAATACATGGACCATTTTGAGTCAGTTTATGAGGTAATACACGTTGTATGTTGTAATCTATAAAATCACGTTCTTTATGAGTGTAATCAATTCCTTTTTCTTTTGAAACTTCGTTGAATAGGGGTTTATTGGTTTTGGGTATTAATGGAAATGATAAGGCAGATAGTTGAATTACTTCTGCATTAGTATAGTTTATTTTGAGGATTTGATTGCTTGCTGTTTTCGAAATTTTCTGATACTTACCATCGGGCCATAGTACTTCTACAGCAGCAATTTCTTGATGATCTCCTAAGCCAAAATGAACGGTTGGTTCTATAGAAGACATATAGCCTCTGGTTAGGTAATGTTCTAAGTATTGAAAAGTATTGTCATTAAATCTGATAGTTAATTTTGTTCCTATTCCTAGCGGATTTGATTTTGGTCCTTGTAATTTAATTTTTAAAAATTGGTTTGTAGCTTCATTTTTGGCGCTGAGCGTATTCTCAAAGACAAACGCTTCTTCATTAATGTTGTTTACAATATAATCCATATCACCATCAAGATCTAGGTCAGCGAAAGCTGCCCCATTAGAGAAAGAAGGAATATCGATACCCCAAAGTGTGCTGGTGTCTGTAAAAATTCCATCTTTATTATTTTTAAAAGCATAATTAGGAATTTTTACAATAGGAATGGAATCTAAAATTTTAATAGGACTAAGAAATTGACTTACGGTTAAATTGTAATCACCAAAATCTTTGTCGGTAATATCACGTGGAAAACCATTGGTAATCAATAAGTCACGGTAGCCGTCATTGTCCATATCTACAAATAAGGGAGACCAACTCCAGTCAGTTTTACTTACTCCTGCCATAAGCCCAATTTCGCTAAAGGGAAGATCAGGTCCATTGCCCATGTGTAACATGTTTCTGGTGTATTGGTATTCGTAATTCCACCGTTTATTAAAGATGTAATTGATATAATTATTATTACCTATAGTGGTTTTCATTCGATAATTAGTTTCTGCCAACATATCTAAAGTGATGATGTCTACATACCCATCATTGTTATAATCGGCAATATCAGAACCCATTGAAAATTTGCTTTGATGCTTTATATTATCTTTTATTTTGTTTGAAAAAGTACCGTCTTGATTGTTAATGTATAGCAGGTCATTAGTGAGGTAATCATTACTTATATGTAGATCAGGCCATCCGTCATAATTAATATCCGCTACGGCAATGCTCAACCCAAAACCTTCAATTGTAATACCAGCAGCTAGGGTTACATCAGTAAAAGTGCCATCCCCATTATTGTGGTATAATCGATCATTGCTTATAGCACTTCCGTCAGTAATTTTAGGTCTGTAATTGGTGGGTAAGGTGTGTACCTGCTCATTGTTTAATACATATAGATCTAAGAGGCCGTCTTTGTCATAATCAAAAAATGTAGCTCCCATACTATTACGGCTTTCTGCGATACCGTAAACTTTAGCCATTTCTTTGAATTTTGGATGTCCCTTTTCGTCTAAACCTTGATGTACAAAAAGCATATTTGATCGTTGTTCTTCAGAAGGTAACATGGCTGCACATACATAGATATCAAGCCAGCCGTCTGCATTAATATCAGCCAAAGCTACACCGGTGCTCCATTTGTCAATTGCTTCAATACCTGCTATTGAAGAAACATCTTGAAATTTGAAATTTCCTTCATTGAGATATAGTTTATTAGATACTTGGTTTCCTGTAAAGAAAATATCGGGCTTCTCATCGTTGTTAAAATCACCTATGGCTACGCCACCACCATTAAAAATATATTCGTTGTTTAAAATATTTGAGCTATCAACTTCAACAATTGTATTGTTGAAATCAATACCGGTATGGGTTGAGGGAAGCAATTTGAATAGTTTTTTTTCATCGCTATTGCATGCTGAAAAAAAAAGTGCAGTTAAAAATACGAAAAGTAAATTCTTGGTCATTGCAGGAATGTTTCTTAAGAAAATCGAATTGAAAAAAGGAATCTTTATTGTAGTAATAAAGAAGGTTTAAAAATACAAAAAAGACCATGATTGGTAAAAAATTACCCATGGTCTTTTTCGTTTATTTTAGCTTGTACAAGCTATATTTGATATTGCTTAGTATGCTGGATCTTGTGTTAACGTTGGTTGTCCTTCAACAGCTGATCTGTCAATTGCTTCAATAGGAATAGGGAAAAATTCATGTTTTCCTTCGGTAAATGTTTTTCCTTGCAAATAGTTTCTATGTTGTGATTCACTAGCGATATAGGCATTAAGTGTTTCTGCGGCAATACCCCATCGTTGTAAATCAAAGAAACGATGACCTTCTAAGGCAAACTCTAAACGCGTTTCAAAACGAACTGCTTTTCTAGCAACATCTTTATCTGTCCATGCTGTATCATAGGTAGCAATTTCATAATTTGCAGCGGGTTCATCTTCAACAACCGTAAAGTCATTTCGTTCTTCTCCTTGAATTGCTTTAGGAACAAAATCATCAGGATTTGAGGCTCTCATGCGAATCATATTTACGAGCTCTCTTGCACGTTCTAAACTACCTATTTCTACTTCAGCTTCTGCAAGCCATAACAAAATCATGTCGTAACGCATAATTCTGTAGTTGTTAGCAGACAGGTTTTGCCAGCCTCCTTGACCATGATTTTCAGGTTCTGCAACATGTTTCATACTGAAAAATGGCCCTGCATAGGTAATGTCACGTACAAAATCATTTTGATAAATTTTGAAACCTTTGTACAAAATACCAGGGCGACCTACCGTGTGATCTAATCTTGGGTCTAAAGTACCTGTATAGGTTGAAAGGGTGGTGGTTTCATCTACTTCTGCACTTACATCTTCGTCGTCAAAATTATCTAATAATGGTAAACCATCTTCAGTTTTATAGGCATTCACTAAGTTTTGTGATGCTTGGTAGAAACCACAGCAACCCCATGGATCTGTATAAGGGTGCGCTAAACCAATCCCTCTATTTGAAGCATCACCTGACGATTGACTAATAGCGTACTGTACTTCAAAGATTGATTCTGCATTGTTTCTTGTAGCAACTAAGAAATTGTCTTCAAATTTAGGAACGAGCGAGAAAGGACCATCATTTACAATTTCATCTAAGATAACTTTAGCTTCACTTAATTTTGCCGTATTGGCATTACCATCAGCATCCCAACCTTGGTACATTTTTGCTTTTGCTAAAAATGCTTTAGCAGCCCAACTGGTTGGTCTACCTACTTCACTTTGGGTTGTTGGTAAAACAGCTGCCGCAGCTTCAAAATCAGCTTCTATCAAAGGCCAAATTTCACGGTCATTAGGTACTTTGGTACTTTCTAAATCATTAAGGTCAAAGTTTTCATCACTCACGTAAGTGGGCATTCTCCACATTTTTCTCGCTTCAAAATGAAATAATCCTCTTAAAAAGCGCGCTTCAGCAATAACTTGTGCTCTACGAGCATCATTGATGTCTTCTACATTGGGTAAAGTAGTAAGCACAATGTTTGTAGCCGCAACGCCCTTGTAAAGACCCCACCATTTATTTCTAATATGTACGTTAAATGATTGAAAATCATAGGCTTCAATGAATGATTGTTCAGGTTGGTCACCCGCGTCAGTGCCTTTTAAGGCATCATCAGAGGCGATATTAAATACCCAACTGTGTATGTCGTTGTGCCAAGTTTGCCCAGTAAGGCCGCCACCAGGTACCATATTGTAGGCACCTAATAATAAGCCTTCAACACCGTCAGCAGTTGTTACATCTGATACACTAAAACTACCTTCGGGTTCTCGTGTTAAATATTCATCCGTACAGCCTGTTATAAACATCATGATAGCGATGCAGGCAGTGAAAATTATATTTTTAGTTTTCATATATGAATAATTTTTAAAATTAATTTAAAGTTATGTTCAATCCAAGCAGGAACGTTCGGGATACAGGTAAATAACCGCCATCATAACCAAGAGTAGGTGTTTGGTCGCTTGAGGTTTGAATCTCAGGATTTAAACCAGAATATTTCGTAAAGGTAGCTAAATTTTGACCTTGTACATAAATAGATGCTCTTGATATGCCGCCTATGCTTTCTAGTACTTTTTGATCAAAATTATAGGTTAACTGTACATTTTTAAGTCTAAAGAAGCTACCATCTTCAATAAAATAGGTAGAAGGTCTACTACTAACTGCATCATCAGCATCAGGAATAGGTGATGTTGCGTTAGGGTTGGCGGCTACCCATTGGCTAACAGGGGCTGTAGGGTTGCTTGGTTGCCATGCATCATACAATGCACGCTTAGAACGGTTACCTTGAAAGGTGTTGAAATCTGCAAAATAGCGTACATAGTTATATATTTCATTGCCTTGTGATCCATTTGCGAAAACGTTTAAACTTAAATTTTTGTACGCTAAATCAAGGTTAAGACCATAAGTGAAATCAGGGTGTGGACTACCGATAATAGTACGGTCGTCATCATTAATTACACCGTCATTGTTGATGTCGGCAACTTTAAATTTACCCGGAGCATTGTAATCGCCATATTCTGGCCATGCATCTGCTTCAGCCTGCGATTGAAATATACCTACCGTTTTGTAACCAAAGAATGATGATAATGGACTTCCTGCTTGGGTAACGTTTAAAGAAGGAACCCTTCTTGAGTTACCAAAAAATCGTGTATCAGGGCTATCGCTTAAAAAGTCTACATTGTTTTTGTAAGCTGAAATATTACCACTAATACCATAACTAAAATCGCCTTTTTGGTCTCTAAAGCCTAAACTGACATCTATACCTTTATTGGTTAAACCACCAACATTAAAACGTGGTTCATCAGCTTGACCTGCGGTATAGGTTACTGGTGTACGAAATAACATGTCTCTGGTGATTCGATTCCAAAGGTCTAAATTAAACGTGATTTTGCTATCCAACATTACTAAATCCAGACCAATATTGTTGGAAGTTGTAGTTTCCCATTTAGCATTTGGATTACCGAAGGCTCCTGTTGAAAAACCAATTCGTGGTGAACTTGTAGACCCATCAATAGGATAGCCTCCAGTAAGGATATCAGAGCGGAAGGTCGTAAATGCGTTATAATCACCTATTTGTTGGTTACCTGTTTGTCCCCAACCGTATCTTAGTTTTAAATTATTAATCCAATCGACATCTTCCATAAAGCTTTCATCAGAAATTCTCCATCCTAAACTAAAGGCAGGGAATACCGCACTCCTTTTAGCTGATAAAAAACGTGAAGAAGAATCATTTCTAAGGATAAATTGTGCTAGATATTTTCCTTTATAATCATAATTTATTTTTCCAAACTGAGACCATAGCGAATAATCCTGTTCTACATAACCTCTATTTGATGCCGTAGTGGCATTACCTAAGTCTAAATAACTTAAAATGTTCGTAGTTTCAAAAGCAAAACGCTGTCTGCTAGCTTCAAAACGCTCTTCAAACTGTTGTATTGATTCAACACCAACATAAGCACTGAAATTGTGGTCTTCATTAAAGGTTTTAGAATAGCTTAAGGTATTTTGCCAGGTCCATTGGTATTCATATTCTTCTCTTGCTGTTGACTCGTTGACAAAGTTACCCTCTACATATTCAGGTTGCGGACGCCCCAAGTCTCTTTCTCTTTGTACTCTAGCGTCAACACCAAAACTGGTTCTTATCTTCAAGTTTGGCGTCAGGGCATAATCAGCAAAAACGTTACCTAAAAGACGTAGTCGATACGTACGATCATCTTCATTTCTTTTTAAGTTGGCATACGGGTTGAAGTTGTTTCCTAGGTTAGCACCTCTACTCCCTGCAAAGTTACCAGCAATATCATAAATAGGTAACAATGGATGGTGTTTATATCCTGCGGATACTGCATTTTGTTCTTGATCATTATTAAAGTCTCCTTTTTGATTGTCAAAGGATGCTGTGAAATTCTCACCAATTGTTAACTTATCATTGAGCGCTTTAAATTCGGTATTTGCTCTTAATGATACTCGGTCATAGCTTGAAAACTTCGTGATATAATCTGCAGAAAAATACCCTAACGAAAAAGAATAGCGTGCTTTGTCTGTAGCACCAGAAGCTGATATATTGTGGCTTTTAATAGGTGCCGATCTTGTAACTTCTTTCCACCAATTGGTATCAGCAGATCGTGTAATGGCATAAATATTACCTTCCTCCAAAGCATAAAGACTAGGGTCAACTTCAGGAGTACCTTCAGCACCTCTACTTGGAAATACATAATCAGGGATAGTAACCTCACCATTTGGACCAAATGTATATTGTCCATGTGAAGGCTCTTTACCAGCATACAAATCGGCTAAATATAAATACCTTCCTAATTCTTCTGCATTTAATGCTTCTACATTTTCAGCTGCATTTTGAATACCATAATAGCTGTCGTAAGTAATGGTTGGTTTTCCTAATTTACCTTTTTTCGTTGTGATGATAATAACACCATTCGCAGCTCTTGAACCATAAATCGATGCAGCAGAGGCATCTTTCAATATTTGTAATGATTCAATATCATTAGGGTTTAAGTTTGATTGTGCTTGCGTAGGTACACCATCAATAACATATAAGGGGTCATTATTACCTACAGTACCAAAACCACGGATACGTACGGTAGCTTCACCGCCAGGTCTTGCATCATTAATAATGCTTACCCCTGCAGCTCTACCTTGTAGTTGTTGCGCAAAAGTGGTAGCAGGCGTTGCTAATAACTCTTCGGTGTCAACTACGGCTACAGCACCTGTTAAATCTTTCTTGGCCTGTGTACCATATCCTGTTACAATTACTTCATCTAGTTTGCTAGCATCTTCTTGTAAGGTAACGTTAATTGTAGATTGCCCGTTTATGGCTACTTCTGTTGCTTTGTAACCAATATAACTAAATACCAATGTTGCATCTGATGCTGCATTGATGGTGTAGTTTCCATCAAAATCTGTTTGTGTACCATTGGTTGTACCTTTCACTATGACATTGGCACCTGGCAGTGGCCCTGTTTCATCAGACACTGTACCAGACACCGTCTGTGCATGTACTAGTCCATAGCACAAAAATGCGCCAACCAGCATGAAACTTTTAAATAGCGTAGTCTTCATAAAGATGTTAAATTTAAAGTTAGTTAAAAAATGAGTTTGTTTGTAGTTTAGTTCCTACGATGTTATTGTTAAAAATCTATTAAAAGCTAAAAATATACAAAAAATGTTAGTTGACCAATTTTGTTAAGAAATTCCCAAGAAATTTAAAAAAAGAAGTATATAATGTTAGATTATGAAATCGGCTACATTGTTAAATAGGTTGATTTGTAGTGCATTAATGTCTAATACGGTAAAAATGAATATTTTTTAATTAGCGTGTTTGTCTTAGTTATCAATAGATGATTTATTGTGTCAACAAAGATAACTTGTCTATCAGGTAATTTTAGTAGCTGAAACTATTGTGAAGCTTCTGGTGAAGAAATCACCTCTGGATAGATATCTATTAAATGCGTTCTGATGTAGACTGGGGTTTCAGGGCTGTTTTTATTTAATTGTAGTTTCATTGATTTTGATGGCGAAAGAGGCATATGGCAGGCAATACAGTTATTGTCCATGTGTTTCGTTGTATCTGCTGAAGCACTGCAAGTTGTAGTGGCTTCATTGTGACATGAAATACACTTTTGATTAAAAAAGCTGTGCTTAGCTCTTTGGTTTTCATGTGGGTTGTGGCAGGTTGTACAATTTAATGTCTCAGAATTTTTAAAACATTTACTGCTTTTTAAGAGCCCATATTGATTACCGTGCACGTCAAGTGTACCTTTTGACCAATTTGAATTGTAGTTTTTAGCATAATCATCTAAACGTTCTCCAGTTAAAAAAGAAAATGGGTTTTCTTTGAGTTGTCGGGCTCGTAAACCAGAGTGGCATTGTGCGCAAATATCAAGATGTTGGGTTCTGTTTAGGGTGTCTATTTTAATGATGTGTTTGGGTTTTAAGTCATTTGGGTTGGCTCTGTGGTAGGTTACATGTTTTGCACTTGGTCTATGACAACGCTCGCAGTCAATTCCATAAATGATTTTACTCGTATCGTAAGTGTTGCTTTTTCCAGAATAATCTTTGTTTTTAGCAAATGTTACATGACATTTTAAGCAGGCATCAGTAATTGGTCTTTTTAAGCTGCTTTTTGGAAAACTAGGACTATTTATCCAGCTATTTGTTGGAGTGAAGTATGATGCTTGAAGTTGGTAAAGCTTATCGTCTTCCCAATGTAGATAGGTTTGCCCTTTTACACCAGAGCCAATGACTATATCTAATTTGGAAGAAGATTTTTTTTTATGATTAAATTTAAATTCAGTTTCTTGATAAAAAGAAGCTCCCTTTTGAAGCATTGTTAATGTGGCATCTTGAAGTTCTAAAGTGTTTTTTCCTTTTTTAAAGCTACCTTTTATACTATGTTCAGTGGCTTTAGATGAAGTATTGTAATGCGCCGTGTGCATATAAGATTCATATATGTCTGCATGGCACTCTGCACATGTTGTTGAGCCAACAAATTGTTCGCCATTATAATGTGTCGCTAAAACCGTTGGTTCAAGATAGTCAGATGCTATGGTTTTGTTTTTGCATTTCCATAGTAGAAATAATAAAGAAAAGGCAATTCCGAATAAGGTGAATGTTTTTAGTATCCTTTTATTTACCATGTTCTTGGTGCGCTGCATAACATTTTACAATCAATTGATTAACGAAAATAAGGTATTTAAAGTAATGCCTGTGAACGAACTACTAAAATTCATGTAGAAATAATTAAAGGACGTGATTTTAGTTTTTCCTTAGTCGACTTTATCTATTAAAAGCTATTATTACTTTATCTCAAGTTGAACTTAAACTAGCATGTCTACTCAATCCACCCATTATCCTTATATATTTGAATGTATTGATTACTTAGCTTGTCTGAATCTTTATATTTGATGCGGAGTTCTTTAAGTTTTTGTTTTAATTCAGCTACGGTGGTGGCGTAAGCAGGGTCATTAATAACATTATTTATTTCTTGAGGGTCTTTTTTGCGGTCGTACAATTCCCATTCATCTACATCATAATAAAAATGAATCAATTTAAAGTTTTTGGTGGCGATACCATAGTGTCTTTTTACAGCATGTTCGGCAGGATATTCGTAATAATGATAATATACCGCTTCGCGATTCCACTTTTCTTTTTCACCTTTAAGTAACGGGACTAAACTTTTACCTTGCATATCATCGGGAGCGGTAATACCAGCAATTTCTAAAAAGGTTTGTGCAAAATCTAGATTTTGTACCATTTCATTTTCTGTAGTGCCCGGCGTAATCACGTGGGGCCATTTAATAAGTAGCGGAGTTTTAAAAGATTCATCATACATAAACCGTTTGTCAAACCAGCCGTGTTCTCCTAAATAAAAACCTTGGTCAGAGGTGTACACTACTAGGGTATTGTCACTAAGTTTTTGTTGGTCTAAATAGTTTAGTAATCGCCCAACGTTTTCGTCAACCGCAGCAATAGTGCCTAAATAGTCTTGCATATACCGTTGGTATTTCCAAACCATTAGGGTAGAATCATTCATTTGCGGGTATTGGTTTTTAAAAGCAGTGTTTATAGGGTCGTATACGGCAGTCCAAGAAGCTCTTTGCGCATCGGTCATTCGGTCTAAGGGGTCGTGAAGTTTGCGGTCTTCAATTTGTAATTCATCAATAACATCAGCATATATTTTATTGTCGTAATTCAAAATCATATGCTTAAGAATATTCATTTCTGCCGTTTTTGCTGCCTTACCTCTAGTTTTGTACGTGTCAAATAAGGTTTCGGGTAATGGAAATATCTTTTTTGTAAAGGTTGTGTAATGTCTTTTAGCCGGAATCCATGAGCGATGTGGTGCTTTGTGTAAATACATCAACAAAAATGGCTTTGCTGTATCTCTGCGTTTTTCAAGCCAATCAATGGTAAGATCAGTGATAATGTCAGTTACATAGCCAGTAATGGTTGTGTCTCCTTTTTGCGTGTTGAAAACGGGGTTGTAGTAATCGCCTTGACCAGGTAGTATTTTAAACTCATCAAAACCTTTGGGGTTGTTGCCAAAATGTAGCTTTCCAAACATGGCTGTTTGGTATCCAGCTTTTTTTAGTAGTTGCGGGAAGGTCACATTGGTGGTGTCAAAAGGAGAGCGATTGTCGATTTTTCCATTAATGTGCGAGTGCTTACCAGTAAGGATTACTGCGCGAGATGGAGCGCAAATACTATTGGTTACGCTTGCATTTGTAAAGAGCATGCCTTCTTTGGCTATACGGTCTATGTTGGGTGTTTTAATAAGCTTGTCGCTATAGGCGCTAATGGCTTGGTACGCATGGTCGTCTGACATGATGAAGACGATATTAGGACGCTTAGCAGGTTTTTGCTCTTTTTTTACTTGGGTACACGAAAAAAATAAAATGGAGAAAAGAAGACAAAAAAGAGTGGTTTTTAGGTGCATACTTACGTTGATTTAAAAGGTCGCCCTAAAGTACAAAAAAATAAGCCTATTCCTTTTTAAAAACGAGTAATGAATTTTGTTGAATGTTGGTGATTTGTTTGAAGATTTGCTTCAAATTTTCATAGTCTTTGCTGGAGTATGTACTATTATTTAGGTCTAAATTAAATGAAATGCCCACTTGATTATTTTGGGCTTCTGCAAGAAACCTTAGAATAACGAGATTTTCACCTAGTTTAATACGTTGGTTTTTGGGGAGTTCCTGTATTTTATAGCCTTCAGGTATTTTTATAGTTGTTAGGTATTTATATTTTCTAGGGTATCCAAAGTCTACAGGGTAATTACGTTTTTCAAGCGTGAAGGGGTTCTTGTTAAAAAAACGAATCAAAAACGGATTTAAGTAAATTATATCTCCGTTAATAATGTTTTGTAGTTCATATTCAAAACGCTCAGAAACCATAGTTTCAGTACTTCTATCTTTATTTAGCTTGTAGTTTATAATTTCAAAATCTCCTGCTATTTTTTTCTCCCAATTCTTTAAATATACATCTTCAGTATAGTTGTCAAATGTTATTTTTTTATTTATCGCATTGTATCCAGTATTGACAACATCAATAATGCCGCTAGCTTTTTGTTCCTCAAGATTAAAACTAATTACAGCTCTTGCTTGTTTTAGATTATTTGCTTCAGGCTGAATATTTTGCCAATAACTATGATTTTTAAAATCCATTACTCTTCCGTAAACATTTAATGTTCGAAAAGGAAGAATTCCAAAAGGGTGGTATTTACTGGTGGCGTCTAGAAAATATTCTTTTTCATCAATTGTAATTTTGGCAATTACATAATTAAAATCACTCATTACAGGGTGTGTCTTTTTGGGTAGTCCCTGACTTCTGGTAGATAATAACATTAAATTGGTTTTAATTTTCGCTGCATTGAGTAAGTTAATTAATGACATGTTTATTTCAGAAACGTTACCCTTGCGCTCTTCAAAGGCTTCTTTAACACGTGCTTTTCTGTAGATGCCATAGCGCTTATTCCAAGTGAAGTGTTGTTGTACAAAAGTGTAAATATTTTTTGCTCGTGTAAGTGGGTCTCCTGTAGTTAATAATTCGTTGGGTACATGGTTTTCAAAAAATCCAGTTTTAGAAAGTTGTCTACCAATGTTTTTGTCATTTTTAAATTCCTTGTCTACATCATTCCATGTTTTGGTGTACCTATCTATACTGCCATTAAAAAGACGGTGCTCTGACAGTTCAAAATCTAATCTAGAAATGTAATTTGACGGCGCTAACATATAATCTTCCTCAATTTTAAAAGAAGGAATATTTTTCATTGCATACTTTAGAATTTCACAATCGGCGCTTTTTGGAATACCATCAATATGAAAACACTCTTTTTTGATACTTGCATCATTAACATCCAATTTAAGAGTGCCAATTAATGAGCGATTGTAAATGTAATTCCCCGGAATTTTCGCATTAAATTCGCTGTATAGTTTAGGAATACTCCATTGAAAATTCCAACCTCTAAAATTGTAAAAAAATGGCGATACTACAGTGTATGTATATTCAATAATACTACCTTTTTCTAGTTTAGGAAAAGTAAAGGATTTTTCTGTCCTGTATTGGTTTATATCTTTTGTGAAAATCTCTTTAGGTAGTACATTAAATTGTTTTGTGCCGTTATGCGTTAATGCCTTGATATTGGTAAGTTTTTCTGATGATTTTTGAGTTCTACGTAGAGGAATAGTAATGGTAGCTTCATCAAATGCTTTTTCATTGAAAAGTTTTATTTTAACATGATATTCTTTAACTAACCGTACATATCTATTTATTACTTTAAAGTAATTATCACCTCTTTCATAGAGAACTAAAGCGTTTGCAGTGGTGTCTTTTTCGTAGCTGGTTAAATTCCGTTCGTAATCGGTTACTCTTCCAAAAGTATCTGGTTGTTGAGCATAAAAACAATAGCTATTTATAAAAAATAGGGTTAGGGTAATAATAATGGAACGCATATTGGTTTGGTTGGTATTGTTAAATAACTTGTATTAACACACTTTATTGCAAGCTATTCACGGTTTTTCGTAGGGCAACTAAATTCGTTAGTAATTTTTCTAAATGGTTTAAATGCAACATGTTTGCTCCATCGCTTTTGGCATTAGCGGGGTCAAAATGGGTCTCCATAAAAATACCATCTACGCCTGTTGCGATTCCTGCTCTAGCAATTGTTTCAATCATATCTGGTCGCCCTCCTGTAACACCCGATGATTGGTTGGGTTGCTGTAGGGAATGGGTTACATCTAAAACCACAGGCGCATAGGCTTTCATGGTAGGAATTCCTCTAAAATCAACCACCATATCCTGGTATCCAAACATGGTGCCTCGGTCGGTAACCATAACCTGCTCATTGCCAGAATCAGTTACTTTGGTTACGGCATGTTTCATACTTTCGGGACTCATAAATTGCCCTTTCTTTAAATTGACTACTTTACCTGTTTTTGCAGCGGCAACAACCAAATCGGTTTGCCTTACCAAGAATGCAGGAATTTGAAGCACATCAACATATTCGGCTGCCATATCAGCATCTTGTTCGGTGTGAATATCTGTAATGGTAGGTACGTTAAAGGTTTCTGATACTTTACGAAGAATCTTTAGTGCTTTCTTGTCTCCTATGCCTGTAAAAGAATCTACACGACTACGATTTGCTTTTTTAAAACTCCCTTTAAAAACATAGGGTATTTCTAATTTATCGGTAATTGAAACAATTTTCTCAGCAATACGTAAAGCCATTTCTTCACCTTCAATAGCGCAAGGGCCTGATAGTAAGAAAAATTGACTACTTTTAGTATGTTTTATTTGAGGTATGTAAGAAAGATTCATGCTATGTGATTTTTATGTAAAGATACTATTTCGTACGAATCATACCTTGAAATTAAAAATTGATACATCATTTTTATTGTCCAACTCGTCTTGACTTTTTGTTTGGAACCAATAATTATCGTTTTAGTGCCGGGGAGAAGGCATTTTTTTGTTCCGTAATATGACTACGGAACTCAAAAATGACAAAATTGGGGTGCAAAATGGATAATTAGCAGGTGAAAGAACATGTCTTGATGAGTTCTTAATCATAATTTAATATGATTAAATGTACAGACAGTGAGGTGATTATGTAATTTTGTTTATTGTGTAATTGATGCTAAACTATATTAATATGAAAAGAAGAATACTTAAATCCTTAGCAGTAGGTTTACTGTTGTTTTGTTGTACTAGTTTAATGGGGCAGACAGTCTTTATTAATGAAATACATTACGATAATGCTGGTACAGATGTTGGTGAAGCTATTGAAATAGCAGGGGTTGCAGGAACCAATTTATCAGGTTGGTCTTTGGTTTTTTACAATGGTTCAAATGGTGCCGTTTATGGGTCTCGTAATTTGGCTACTACAATTGATAATCAGCAAAATGGCTATGGAACAGTTATCGTTTCTGTTAGTGGTTTGCAAAATGGTGCGCCAGACGGCATTGCTTTGGTCGATAATTCGGACAATGTGATTCAATTTTTAAGCTACGAAGGTGTATTAACCGCGGTTGGTGGGCCAGCAGATGGAATGACCAGTACAGATATTGGAGTAGCTGAAAGCTCGGCTACACCTATTGGCGCTTCACTGAGTTTGGTAGGAGAGGGGCTTGAATATGATGATTTTTCTTGGGAGGTAAGTACTGCCAATACGTTTGAAGCCATAAATACGGGGCAAAGTTTTGGAGTGCCTACGTTAAATCCAATAATTAATGAGTTTGTATGTAATCATGATGGTAGTGATACAAACGAATTTATTGAAATATACGCTCCTCCAAATACTGATTTAAGTGCCTTTTCGCTTTTAGAAATTGAAGGAGATAATAGTGCGCTGGGGACAATTGATGAAGTCATTACCCTTGGAACTACAGATACCAATGGATATTATACAACAGGCTTTTTAAATAATGCTCTTGAGAACGGAACCTTATCGCTGCTTTTGGTTGAGAATTTTACGGGAAGCTTAGGCGATGATTTAGATACTGATGATGATGGCGCCTTGGATGTAATGCCTTGGGAGCGTATTACTGATGGGGTTGGCGTTCATGATGGGGGTACTAACGATATGAATTACACAGCAGTTGTTTTAGAGCGCGGTTTTGATGGTCTTTCTTTAACTGTTGGCGGAGCTTCAAGAATTCCAAATGCTACGGATACAGATGCTGTTTCTGATTGGGTGCGTAATGATTTTGATGGTCAGGGTTTACCAGATTTTCCTGATGCAGAGGCAGCCAACGGGCAAGCGGTTAATACACCTGCTCGTGAAAATGAGGTGGCTAATGTGGTGGGACCAATTGCTATTGTTATTAATGAACTCGATGCCGATACTGCGGGGACAGACACTTTAGAGTTTGTAGAATTGTTTGATGGTGGAACTGGCAATACCACTTTAAATGGCTTGGTGTTAGTATTGTATAATGGTAATAATGATAATAGCTACAGGGTAATTGACTTGACTAATTATTCCACTAATTCTGAAGGCTATTTTGTTATTGGAAATGAGGCGGTACGCAATGTAGATTTGGTAGTTCCTTCTAATACGTTTCAAAATGGAGCCGATGCTGTTGCTTTGTATGCTGGTGATGCTGCCGATTTTGAAACAGGTATGCCTGTGACACTCATAGGTCTTGTTGATGCTATTGTGTACGATACGAATGATGCTGATGATGCCGAATTGTTGGTATTGTTAAATGATGGAGAGGAGCAACTCAATGAAAGTATACATGGTGATTCTGCTAATGAATCTTTACAAAGAATACCCAATGGAGCAGGGGGAGTACGAAATACCAGTTCCTATGAAGCTCGAACACCTACACCCGGTGCGGCAAATGATGCCGTAGTCAATCCTGGTGAAATTATTAGTATTGCAGCTGCTAGAGCGGCTACCGATGGCGATATTGTTACCGTAACGGGTATACTTACAGCTGCAGATAATTTTGGTGGTCCTGCATTTATTCAAGATGCCTCTGGTGGTATTGCAATTTTTGATGAGGCCGTACATGGCGACGGTGTTTTTGCTATTGGCGATTCACTAACGGTAACAGGTACCCGTACTGCTTTCAATGGTTTGGTGCAAATTAGTCCTGTTGCTGTGGTAGAAAAAAATGCGCCACCAACAACCACGATAACACCACAAACAATTACGCTATCCCAATTGGGCGATTATCCCGGAGAACTGGTACGAATAGCTAATGTTAATTTTCCTAATCCTGGTGATTTGCTGTTTGGAAATTCTAATTTTACCTTAACCGATGCTAGTGGTGCGGGACAGCTTCGTGTTGATTTTGATGTGACAGATTTGGTAGGGCTAGCGCAGCCAGCATCTTGTGCTGAGGTTATTGGAGTAGTTGGGCGGTTTAATGATACTTTTCAGTTATTACCGCGTATAGGTGCCGATGTGCCTTGCGCTGAAACCTTTGTGCCACCAGGTGATACACTTGGTATTCCTAAAGACGATACTTTTGATATTGTTGCTTGGAATATTGAGTGGTTTGGAAATGAGAATAATGCTCCACCAGCAGGTAATCCTATGTCTGATGCTATTCAAAGAGACAGTGTGCTTGCTGTTTTAGCTGAATTAGATGCTGATGTATATACTGTTGAAGAAATAGCAGATGATGCTTTGTTTGAAGAAATGGTTGGTTTGTTGCCAGGGTATGATTTTGTGTTGTCTGATGCCGTTTCGTATCCTGCTGGTGACCCTCCTTTTCAAAAAGTAGGCTTTATTTATAAAACAGAAACCGTAAATCCTATACGAACAAGGGCACTTTTAAAAACCATTCACCCTTCCTATAATGGCGGTGATGACAGTGCTTTGGTGGGCTACCCTAGTGAAACTAATCGCTTTTATGCCAGTGGTCGATTACCTTTTTTAATGACTGCTGATGTGACTATAAATGGGGTGACCGAGCAATTAGATATTATTGCATTACACGCTCGTGCAAACAGCAGCAATCAGCCACAGAATAGGTATGATATGCGTAAGTTTGATGTGGAAGTATTAAAAGATTCTTTAGACGCACAATTTGCTGATAGAAATGTAATTTTATTAGGGGATTATAATGATGATGTAGACGAAACGGTAGCAGATGTTTCCACAACTGTTTCTAGTTTTGAAAGCTATGTTGCAGATGCTGATAACTATACGGTGATTACAGAAGTGCTTAGTGAGCAAGGTTTTCGTTCTTTTGTTTCAAGAGAAAATATGATTGACCATATTACATTTACCAATGAATTGTCAGCAGAGTATATAAACAATTCTGTGAGTGTGCATTATGAATTTTATGATAGTGATTATGCCCGTACAGCTTCTGACCACTTTCCAGTGTCTGCACGGTTTAAGTTTATGAACGCTCCTTTAGAAGCTACTGTAACTGCTACTAATGTAAGTTGTAATGGCGCAAATGACGGTGCTATTGCACTTATGGTTACGGGTGGTGTGCCGCCCTATACGTATATGTGGAGTGATGGGCAGGATACCGAAACAGCTACGGGGCTTCCTGCAGGTGACTATGCTGTAATTATTCAAGATGCCCAAAACTCAGAATTACTTATTGATGGTATTGAAATTACTGAACCGGCTGCTATAACCTATGATATCTCGGGTGATACTACTGTGTATTTGGGCTATGCTAAGGAAGAATGTGCCACCTTATTCATACAGAATATAGCGAATACGTCAGAAACTTATGATATTGTTTGGAGTACAGGTGAAACAGGCAACAGTATTACCGTTTGTCCTAAAGAGGATACGGTATTTACGGTAACGGTTACAGATGCCCATGGTTGTTCGGTGAGCAAAGAGATAAAAGTAACAGTACAAGATGTTAGCTGTGGTAACAATCCTCATTTTGCAAAAGTTCAAGTATGCTATAAGGGTAAAACACTTTGCTTACCACCATGGACGGCTGAACGTTTTATTAGAAGAGGGGCAAAGTTAGGTAGTTGTGATGGAGAAACGCCATTGGTGTTTACAAAGGTGAGATTGGCACGAAACCCTGTGAGAAATACGGCGCAAGTATCTATTAAAAGTACCCAAGATGTAAGGGCAAGTTTTGTAGTGTATGATTTTTATGGTAGAAAGCGTTTACAAAGCACTAAAAATGTGCGCTCAGGAAAATCTATAGTTAAATTAAATGTGAGAAAACTCGGTAGGGGAATCTATTTTCTAAAGCCTGTAGTTAATGGGGAAGAACAAAAAACACTGCGTTTTGTGAAATGATAGTGAAGAAACTATCCATTAAAAAAGAGTCCTTAAATTTAGTTTTTGGACTCTTTTTTTTTACCCTATTTAGTGTCTGGTCGCAAAAAGAAGCAAATTTACTTTTTGGGTATTTCCAATCAGACACTATTTGCAATCGCAACGGTTAAACAAAAAAAAGCAGTGCAGCATTTTATTTTAAAAAGTGGTAATAGGTTTTCTAACGCATAAACTGGGTTTAACCCTAGCTTAATAAGAGTTGAATAATAAGGCTTGTTTAGATTATATGTTTTTAGGTATCTTTGATAGAGTAAGCACATACACTTTTTGAAAAAAGTACGTGTAATCCTTTAAAATCAATAGTAATATGCGTTTAGTTTTTGTTGTCTTGTTTCTAGTGTTTCAATGCCGTATACAGGCACAATCAGATAAAAATGTTGAAGGGAGTCAGCTGCAATTGGGCTTGCCTTTGCCGAGTGTATTGTACGAAATTGGTACTTCAAAAAATGCTACTGCTAGTTTAGAAGTGATAACAGGTTTTGGACTTCGAGGTTGCAGTGGTTGTACAACAAATTATGGTATTTATCCTATTCTTAGAGGGCAGTATCGCTATTACTACAATATGGAAAGAAGGCTAGCGAAAGGGAAGCGTATTGCAGGTAATTCAGGTAATTACATTGCTGGTACATTGGTCTATCAAAATGGAAATCCCATAATTGGGGATTTAGCAATAGAATCTGCATTTGTTGTAGGGCCTGTTTATGGAATACAACGAACGTACAGACGTGGATTTTTTTACCGTCTAGAAGGTGGACTTGGCTATTATGAAGGAGATTTTGGGCGTGGAGCTACGCTAATTTTGGGAGCCAGAATAGGCTGGGCGATACGTACAAGACACTAAGATTGACTTTTGGTGCAAGCTTGAGCATGCATACGAGCCTACAGGTGTTTTTTGGTAGATGCAGTAACAATATGGAAAGCCTCCATCGCTGGTAATGATATTGTAATGAAGTTTTTCTAAAAACAATCCGCTCAATATCAACACAGTAAAAATAACATAAGTTTCGCTTTTAAAGAAAAAAATAGCAGTATCTTTGCACGCTCAAAATAGTAGGGTTACTATTGAAATTTAAGAATATGTCAGCAACAAAAAATATTGCCATTATTGCCCACGTTGACCACGGTAAAACAACCTTGGTTGATAAAATTATGTACCATTGTCAGTTGTTTCGTGAGAATCAAAACACTGGAGATTTAATTTTAGATAACAACGATTTAGAACGGGAGAGAGGAATTACAATTACCTCTAAAAACGTATCTGTAGTCTATAAAGACACAAAAATAAATATTATCGACACCCCTGGTCACGCCGATTTTGGTGGTGAAGTAGAGCGTGTTTTGAATATGGCAGATGGTGTTTTGTTATTGGTAGATGCTTTTGAAGGTCCTATGCCACAAACCCGTTTTGTTTTGCAAAAGGCAATTGATTTGGGTTTAAAACCTTGTGTAGTTATCAATAAAGTTGATAAAGAAAACTGTACTCCTGAAGAGGTACATGAAAAAGTTTTTGACCTAATGTTTGAGTTGGGTGCAGAAGAATGGCAGTTAGATTTTCCTACCGTTTACGGTTCAGCAAAAAATAACTGGATGAGTGATGATTGGAAGAATGAAACTGAAAATATAGAGCCTTTGCTTGATATGGTTATTGAACATATTCCAACGTTCGAAACTACAGAAGGTAATACCCAAATGTTAATCACTTCTTTAGACTTTTCTTCTTTTACAGGACGAATTGCTATCGGAAGGTTACAACGTGGTACATTGAAAGAAGGCCAACAAATTTCTTTGGTAAAAAGAGATGGGAGTATTGTAAAATCAAAAATTAAAGAGCTTTTTGTATTTGAAGGCCTAGGTCGTAAAAAAGTACAAGAAGTTGAAACAGGTGATATTTGTGCTTTAGTTGGTGTTGAAGGATTTGAAATAGGTGATACTGTAGCAGATATAGAAAATCCGGAAGGATTGAAAACAATTGCTATTGATGAGCCTACTATGAGTATGTTGTTTACCATTAATGATAGTCCATTTTTTGGGCAAGATGGTAAATTCGTTACTTCGCGTCATATCAAAGAGCGTTTAGAGCGTGAATTAGAAAAGAATTTAGCATTACGCGTAAATGAAACCGATAGTGCAGATAAATTTTTGGTCTTTGGCCGTGGTGTATTGCACCTTTCTGTTTTAATAGAAACCATGCGTAGAGAAGGCTATGAATTGCAAATTGGTCAGCCTCAAGTAATTATTAAAGAAATTGATGGCGTTAAATGTGAGCCTGTTGAGAGTTTAACTATCGACTTACCAGAAGAAGTTTCGGGTAGAGCTGTTGAAATGGTTTCTATTCGTAAAGGTGAGATGACGAGTATGGAAGCTAAAGGAGATAGAATGATTTGTGAGTTTTTGATCCCTTCTCGTGGTATTATTGGCTTACGTAATCAATTGTTGACAGCTACCGCAGGTGAGGCTATTATGGCACACCGATTTTTAGAGTACCAACCTATGAAGGGCGATATTCCACAGCGTCAAAATGGATCATTGGTTTCTATGGAAAAAGGAAAAGCAATACCATATTCTATTGATAAACTTCAAGATCGTGGAAAATTCTTTGTAGATCCAGGAGAAGATATTTATGAAGGACAAGTAATTGGCGAGAATTCTCGTGGTGATGATATGACCGTTAATATCACAAAAACAAAGAAACTTTCAAACGTTCGTTCTTCAGGAGCTGATGATAAGGCTAAGATTGTACCAGCAATTAAATTCTCCTTAGAAGAAGCGTTAGAGTATATTCAAAAAGACGAATATGTTGAGGTAACACCAAAACATTTAAGAATTCGTAAAATACACTTGACAGAAGTTGAGCGTAAACGAAATAAGATTAATTAACAACACTATAGTTGTAAAATTTGCCCCTTATGATTTTCAAATCATAAGGGGCTTTTTTTATCGTAGTTTTTAATGTAAATGTGTTGTTTTTTTGGAGTAAAAAGAAAGTAGACCTGAATGTCTTTGTTCTTAATTCTTGCAACGCAGTGGTCTTTAATCCAAGTAACATAGACATTTTTTACCATAACCTACGTTTTTCAACACGCTAGCGGGTTAAACCGCTATCTAATCTCTAGGCGCCTGATGCAATGCAGCAGCGGCAGCACCAACAATACCTGCTTGGTTTCTCAAGGTTGCAGGTATAACAGGAGTTTCAATTTTTATACAGCTTTCAAATTGTTTAAAATCTTTTGATGCCCCACCGCCAACAATAATAAGGTCAGGTGCAATAATTAATTCAACGTATTTTAAGAATTTATTAAAGCGTTTGCCCCATTGTTTATAGGTAAGTCCTTCACGATCTTTGGCTGAGCCTGCCGCCCAAAGCTCTATTTTTTTGTATTTTTTATATGGAATTTGGCCAAGCTCAAAATTAGGAATCAATTCGCCATCAATAAAAGCACCACTACCTAAACCTGTTCCAATAGTGATCATAACCACTAAACCCTTTTTATCTTTTCCTACGCCATAATTCATCGAAGCAAAACCTGCTGCATCAGCATCGTTAACTACGGTTACAGGTAGCTTGGTGTATTCTGTAAGCAGTTCTTTTACATTGCAGTTCATCCAAGATTTATGAAGGTTTCCTGGTGATTTACAGATACCGTGTTTAATTACGGTTGGGAAGCCAACTCCCACGGGACCTTTATGATCAAAATGTTTTACAATTTCAGCAATCACCGCAGCCATTTCTGCGGGTTTTCGTGATGGGGGAGTAGGAATTCGAAAACGTTTGGTTAACATTTCTCCTGTTATAGAGTTTACTAATGCTCCTTTTATGCCAGAGCCTCCTACGTCAATTCCGAGTACTTCCATTTAGTTGGTTTTTTTTGATTCGATTTCAAAAGTAACAAAAACTTTTGGTAGCTGTTTCCTAAATTGTTGAAGAGCATATTTTTTAGGAGTATTTAATTTGCTTTTTTTATAAATTCACAAGGTATATGCGATTATGAAGGTTTTTTAGTTTTTAAAAAATGAGATCATATTTTTTATTCAATTTATTACGAAATTGTCAACTATTTCATAATCTGTTTGTTGTATTGAAATATAAAAGATATATTTAAGGGTTACTTAATAACTAAACTCTTAAAAAATTATGATTCCCGCTAATTTCACCTATCACAAGGCGAGCTCGGTTCAAGATGCTATTGCTTTGTCTCAAAAACTTGGTGAGGAAGCGAAGTACATGTCTGGTGGCCACAGTTTGTTGCCCATGATGAAACTTCGTTTTGCCACCCCCGAACACATTATTGATATCAGTAAAATTGATGGACTTTCTTACATTAAAGAAGAAGGTGAAATACTCAGAATAGGAGCGCTAACCACGCAATCTGAAATGGAGTACAATACACTGCTTAGACGTGATTATCCTATTTTTATGGATGCCATTAAGCTTACTGCTGATCCCTCAGTAAGAAATGCAGGTACTATTGGGGGTAATATTGCGCACGGTGATGCAGCAAACGATCAGCCAGCTTTAATGCTTGCCATGAGAGCTACAATTATTGCAGAAGGTACAGAAGGACAAAAAGTAATACCAATTGATGATTTTTTTCATGGGTTTTATATGACCGCGCTAGAGCCTTCTGATGTGTTGGTTGAAATTCAATTGCCAAAAAAGAAAAAGGGAAGTGGAGGTGCTTATCATAAAGTAGAGCGAAAAGTTGGTGATTATGCTACAGCTGGTGTTGCTGTACATGTAGTATTAGATGACTCAGGTATTTGCCAAGAAATTGGTATTGGTCTTACCAATGTAAGTGCTGCTCCTATGCGTTTGGATCGGGGTGAAGCGGTATTAAAAGGCAAAAAGATAACTGATGACCTTATAGCGCAGGTAGGAACTATTGCAAGTGAAGATTCTGAGCCCACTTCAGATTTGCGAGGGTCTGAGGCCTATAAGCGATCGATTTTAAATACCATTACCCAGCGTATGATTCGTTTAGCAATTGAACGCGCTCAACACTAAAAATAGAACAACATGGCAAAACATACAATAACAATGACAATAAATGGAGAACAGGTAACTGCCGAGGTAGATTCACGCCTGCTCCTAGTACATTTTATACGAGAAAATTTAGACTTAACAGGTACCCATATTGGGTGTGATACGTCCAATTGTGGGGCTTGTACCATTCTATTAAACGGGCAGTCTATAAAATCATGCACCTATTTGGCGGTGCGTGCAGATGGGGCAGAAATTACCACTATTGAAGGCTTGGCGGCAGACGGTACAAACCATCCCCTACAAAAAGCTTTTCATGACCAACATGGTTTACATTGTGGTTTTTGTACTCCAGGAATGATTTTACGTTCTGTTGATTTGTTGAAAAATAACCCCAACCCTACTGAAGAAGAGATTCGATGGGGTATTTCAGGAAATCTTTGTAGGTGTACCGGTTACAATAATATCGTAAAATCGATACAGCAAGCAGCAAAAGAAATGCAGAACGAATCAGAATCAGTCTAACCTCATAAATTAAGAATTATGTTTAAATGTAAAACATCAGCAGCGGTAGGCGGAATGGGTCACTCTGTAAAAAGAAAAGAAGATGCACGGTTTTTACACGGCAAAGGCAATTATGTCGATGATGTAAAACTACCAGGGCAATTGACCATGGTTATGGTACGTAGCCCGTATGCATATGCAAAAATAAAAAGTATTAATAAGGAAAAGGCACTAGCTATTCCGGGCGTATTGGCGGTAATCACAGGTTATGATTTAAAAGAGTTTAATTTACATTGGATGCCTACCTTATTGTCAGATACGCAAATGGTATTGCCTACAGATACGGTTATGCACCAGTCACAAGAAGTATGTGCTGTTATTGCTACAGATCGTTATATCGCAGTAGATGGGGCAGAAGCTGTTGAAGTAGATTATGAACCTATGCCAGCAATTGTTGATCCCTTTAAAGCTTTAGATGAAGATGCCCCACTTTTACGCCCCGATAAGGAAGGACAAAAAGACAATAAAATTTACCATTGGGAGCGCGGTGATCGTGAAAAAACAGATGAGGTAATCGCCAATGCAGATGTTGTTGTAAAAGAGCGTATTCATCTACCTCGAATACATGTAGCTTCTATTGAAACCTGTGGTTGTGTTGCTTCTTATGACAAGGATACCGAAAAATTGGTGGTTTATTTGACCACTCAGGCACCACATGCTATTCGTACGGTTGTTGCTTTGGTAGCAGGTCACGTAGGATTATCTGAAGAAAAAATTAGAGTTATTGCGCCAGATATTGGCGGTGGATTTGGTGGAAAAGTACCCGTTTATCCTTCTTATGTTGTGGCCATTGCAGCTACTTTCTTAATTGGAAAACCTGTAAAATGGATAGAAGATCGTTCAGAAAATTTAGTAAACGGTTTTGCACGAGATTATCACATGGATTGTGAATTAGCAGCGACCAAAGACGGAAAAATACAAGCCTTTAAGGTGTCTACGTTAGCCGATCATGGGTATACCGATTCGTCAGCAAACCCGTCAAAGTATCCTACGGGAATGTTTTCTATTTGTACTGGCTCTTATGATTACGAGCATGCCTTTGCAGAGCTAGATGCTGTGTATACCAATAAAGCTCCGGGGGGAGTTGCTTATCGTTGCTCTTTTAGGGTGACAGAAGCGGTGCATGCCATTGAGCGTATGGTCGATAAATTGGCAGCCGAAATAGGTAAGGATCCTGCACAGTTGCGCTTTGAAAACTTTATCAAGAAAGAACAATTTCCGTATGCTTCGCCTTTAGGATGGAGTTATGATAGTGGTGATTACAAGCAGACCCTTGAGAAGGCTATGGATATGATTGGTTATGACAAGTATAAAAAAGAGCAAGCCGAGAAACGAGCACAAGGAAAACTGATGGGTATCGGTATTTGTACCTTTACCGAAGTTGTGGGTGCTGGTCCTTCTAAAGATTTTGATATTTTGGGTATAGCTATGTTTGATAGTGCTGAAATAAGAGTGCATCCTACAGGAAAAGCATTGGCACGTTTTGGGACTAAATCACAAGGACAAGGGCATGAAACTACCTATGCGCAGATTCTAGCTGAAGAATTAGGAATTCCGTATACCGATATTGAAATAGACGAAGGCGATACAGATACCGCACCTTACGGCTTAGGAACTTATGCGAGTAGAAGTACTCCCACAGCAGGGGCAGCAGCTGCAATAGCGGCTCGAAAATTACGTGATAAAGGCAAGAAAATAGCAGCACACCTATTAGAGGTAAGTGAAGAAGATATCGAGTGGGAGGTAGGAAAGTACTTTGTGAAAGGAGCTCCGGAGAAATCAAAAACGATACAAGATGTAGCTTTCGCTGCGTATACCAATATTCCGCCAGGATTAGAGCCTGGTTTTGAAGCTACGCATTATTATGATCCACCAAATTTGACCTTTCCAAATGGAGCTTATATTTGTGTAGTTGAGGTGGATGAGGAAACTGGGGCTATCGATGTTAAACGCTTTGTGGCTATTGATGATTGTGGTAATATAATAAACCCTATGATTGTTGAAGGTCAAGTACATGGCGGACTTACCCAAGGTATCGCTCCGGCTATGTATGAAGGTATTGAATATGATGATGAAGGAAATGTTTTAAATGGTACTTTAATGGATTATCTTGTGCCTACGGCTGTAGAATCGCCACATTGGGAAACTGGTCATACCATAACACCATCACCGCATCATCCACTAGGAGCTAAGGGAGTGGCAGAATCGCCAACAGTGGGCGCACCGCCAGCAATAGCCAATGCTATTATTGATGCCTTATCACCGTTGGGCATTAAGCATTTAGATATTCCTATTACACCTGCCAAAGTTTGGGAAGCCATACAGGCACACAAAAATTAAAATGAATATATTTTAAAATTGAGCTTGATTATTCTATGATATCGATATACCTGCTAGCTTTAAATACCCGAACTTTAAGTTAGCAGCTATATACAAACAAACATTGGCATATTATTGTCATTGTTTTTTCTAGAATGAGCCATAATAAAAACAAAAAATACATGAAAACACAATTAGATAAATCTTTTGAAGTGCCGCAAAGCACTGAATTGGTGTGGGAACACCTTATAGATCCTGAAAAAATAATGGATTGTGTACCTGGGGTTTCTATTGATGAAAAAGTAGCTGATAATCATTACAAAGGGAAGGTGGGAATGAAATTTGGCCCTATGGGGGTGAAATATGATGCCGATATTTATTACAACGAAATTGATCTTGAAAATAGGAAAATTATTATTGCGGGTGATGGCGTTGATTCCAAGGGAAATGGAAATGCTGAAATGATGATGACGATTAACCTTAGTGATCGCGATGAAGGCGGTGTAAAATTAGATGCTGTTATGGATGTTACGGTCAATGGAAAAATAGCACAATTTGGTTCACGACTAATAACAACAGTTTCAAATCAGTTGTTTAAGCAATTTGTTTCTAATTTTTCAAAGAAACTAGCTGCTGCCGAGGCGGCCGCTTAGTTTTTGATGTACATTACGGTTTTAACAAAAGCTATGCGCAGCTTGGGCATAGCTTTTCTAAATTAACACTATTGAATACAGAAATAGCAAGGCTTATAGAAGATTTTTATGAGCATGATTATATTTTAAATGACGAGTTGGCAACAGCTGTTTTTCTTTTAAAAAATTTAGAAAAACCATTGCTTTTAGAAGGTAATCCGGGTGTGGGTAAAACGATGTTGGCAAAAACCTTGGCTGAGCATTTACATACATCCCTTATTCGCTTGCAATGCTATGAAGGTTTAGATGTTAGTACCACCATTTATGAATGGAACTATCAGAAGCAGTTGCTCCACATCAAACTATTTGAGCAAGAAAAGGATAAAAAACAGTTGGGAAATCAAATTTTTGGCATGGACTACGTGCTTAAACGCCCCTTATTACAGGCAATAAGCGCCCAAAAGCCTGTAGTTTTATTAATAGATGAAATTGATCGTGCTGATGAAGAATTTGAAGCGTATCTACTAGAATTACTATCTGATTTTCAAATAAGCATCCCAGAATTGGGTACCATAAAAGCAGTTTCAAAGCCTTTGGTTATTTTAACATCTAACAGAACCCGAGAACTTAGCGATGCCTTGCGTAGACGCTGTTTGTATCATTGGGTAGATTTTCCTTCAAAAACCAAGGAAATTGATATTATAGCTAAAAAGCTGCCGCATATTGATCAGCAACTTGCAGCGCAAATAGTAACTTTTATTCACAATCTTCGAAAATCAAACCTCCATAAACCACCAGGCATTGCTGAATCGTTAGACTGGGCAAAAACACTGTTACTAATGAATCAAACACATATTACCGATGCGATTGTGAAAACAACGATTGGTAGTGTGTTAAAGCATAAAGATGATGTTGCATTTGTGCGTAATAAAACGGTTCAAGAATTTTTGTAAACCCCTGTCTAGTGTGTTAGTAATTCTCCTTTTATGCAAGAAGTAACCAAAACATTTAAAGAACGTATTATCGACTTTACAATATATTGTAGAGAGCGACACTTTGTTTTGGGGCCACAGGAAACATATGATGCTTTTGAAGTGGCTAAGCGAGGTTACGCACTTGATCGTAGATTATTTCACCATAGTTTAAAAGCTATTTTTTGTACTCGTCGAGAGCATTTTGAACGTTTTGATGAAATGTTTAATCGTTTTTGGAGTCGTTATTATGAGTCGAAATTAGAACAACGAAAAAAGCAGTTACAGCAACTTAAAAAAGAACCAGATACCGCTACAGTAATCTTTTTGGGAGCTAAATTTAATATTCCTAAAAAGGAAAGCAACATTGAAGCCAAGGAAACCAAAGGCGCTAATGAAAATAGCCGTTTGCGGGTAACTGATTTTTCAAAAGTAGCTATTACCGATAAAGAACGTTTGGAGGAATTGGCGGAAGCTCTTTTTCATCAAATGAGTATGCGTGTTAAACGACGTTTAAAAACAGCGAATAAGGGAAAGATAGCAATAAGAAAAACCATACGACACGGTATAGAAAAGGGAGGTTTACTCTTAAAATTAGCACACAAAAAGAAACGCAAAGAAAAGCGTAAAGTGGTGTTTATACTCGATGTGAGTGGTTCTATGGACACCTATAGCTACTATCTTTTGCGGTATGTAATGGTATTGAAAAAGTATTTTAAAAGTTTAGAGTTCTTTACCTTTAGTACACATTTAACGCATATTACCCCCTTGTTGCGACAAAATAATGAGCAGTTGATTTTGAAGCAGATTGGTAGTAATGTACACTCATGGTCAAGCGGAACAAAGATTGGCGAATCGTTAACAGAATTTTTGAACACGTATGGAAGCAAATTTTTGAGCCAAAAACATGTTGTAGTTATATTAAGTGACGGGCTTGAAACGGGAAATGTTACCGAGCTTAAAGAAGCGGTACGCACTATTAAAAATAAATGTAAAACACTGGTATGGTTAAATCCTTTGAAGGGGATGGAAGGGTATCAGCCCATACAAAAAGGCATTGTAAATGTTATGCCACATTTAGACGCATTTGAATCGGCGCATAACTTAGACAGTTTACTAAAATTAGAAAAATTATTGATGAATGTTTAATGAACTCGCATTAAAAATAGAAACCTACTTGGGTCAAGGAAGCAATTTTGCCATTGCTCAAGTGGTAGATCGTATAGCACCAAGCTCTGGTAAGGTTGGTGATAAGGCAATTATTTTAGAAACAGGTGAACTTATCGGGTGGATTGGTGGTGGTTGTGTACGTGGTATTGTCATAAAAGAAGCGCTTGATGTTATTAAAACCAAACGTTACCGACGAGTGAGAATTTCACCAGAAGGCGGCACACGCCAAACAGCAACTTATAAAGAATACGTTATGTCATGTCAAAGTAAAGGAACTTTAGAAGTACTTATAGAGCCCGTAATACCACAACCAGAATTGATTGTTGTAGGTAAGAGTAATATTGCCCGAAAATTGGTGCAAATGGCGGCAGCGGCTGATTTTAGAGTTGCTGTAATGGCAACAGCTGCAGATGTGCAAATGTTTCCTACAGCAAATAGCGTTGCAGATATTGTAGACTTTACGCCCTTTAAAAATTTACAAAACACCTATATTATTGTTACCACTCAGGGTGAAGATGATGCATTGTCAGTAAAAAAAGCCCTGCAAACCGCTGTGGGTTATGTTGGTTTTGTAGCTAGTGTCAAAAAAGCAACAGACATTAAAGCTTATTTACTCAAGGAAGGGGTGAGCGAACAACGTATTGATCAGCTGCGGAGTCCGGTGGGATTGGATATTAACGCAAAGCTGGCAAGTGAAGTAGCTATCAGTATTTTGGCTGATATTATCGCCCATTTTAGAAAGGCCACTACGGTAGAAATAACAAATACGGAGGCAGAAAGTACGCCTGCTGAAACAGCTGCAACCAACACCTTTGCAGAAGAATATTATATCAACCCTGTTTGTAATGTGCCCGTGTCAAAAAAGAATCCTAAGCATATTGTGGTTTACGAAGGGGAGCAGGTTTATTTTTGCTGTGACGGCTGTAAAGTTAGCTTTGAGAATAATCCTGGTAAATATATGAAAGGGTAGGGCATATCGTCAATGTTGAGCGCTGGAGGAGACTATCAGGTACATGTTACGCGAATTTTTTTTAGTACGTAGTGTCTGGTCAAAAAGAAACGAATTTTTACCATTTGATTCATTTTCTGTTTATTTTTTTGGTATTTCTGACCAGTCACTACTTAGTAATGCTTTAATTTCTTGTAGTTCATCTTTCATTTCAGCTAAGCTAGACAGTTGCGTTTTTATAGCCCCATTTTCTGTTTCTATAGCTTCTAGTTTTGCTAGTAACTGTTTGTTTTGTTCTTTTATTTGTGCCAATTCCGTTTGTTGTTCTTGAATAGCATTGGTAAGAATAGGGATAACCTGAATATAATCTACAGATTTAAACCCTTTTTCGTCTTCATATACTAAACTAGGTAAAACCTTTTCTACTTCCTGAGCAATAAACCCATATTTAATACGTGCATCAAAACCTCTGTTTGTAAATTTTTTGTTACGCCAGTTGTATTGTTTTCCTTTTAAAAGGCTAATTGTTTGCAGGGCATTGTTGTAATTAAGAATATTCTTTTTTAAACGCTCATCAGAAGAACAAGTTAAGCCTGCCGATAAGCTGCTGGTATTGGCGTAAATTCGCCCTACTATTTTTGCGTTACCACAAACTTCTAGTTTAGCGGATGGAGTTTCTACACCGATACCAACATTACCGTCACCACGAATAACCATTTGTGTTACTCTAGCTTTGTCTCCACCTTTTTTAGCAAAAACAATTCCCCCATCTGGATTGGGTTGAAGAATATCTGTTTTTTCTATGACTAGTGCGTCTGTACTGCCTCCAAAATATGAAGAGTCATAATATATTTTAGCGCCATCACCTAAAGGGTCGCTATTTAATGGTTCCTCCTGATTAAATCCTATACCATAATTCCCGTTCAATTGTATGCCGCCATTAGCTATTTCTAATTTTTCTGTAGGGTTATTTGTACCAATACCTACATTACCATTTGCTTTTATAATAGCTTTTTGTGTATTATTAGTAGCAAATCTAATGTCATCTTTAGCGGCAATACGAGCATCTCCTTGAGCAGCACTAAATTCAAATGTATCATTCCCGCCATTTCCATCTCCTATATATCCCATTCTAGTATCATTAGAAGTGGTAAACTCTATAAATGCTATGGCAGATACAGGATCTGAGCTACCGGTATCTTTTAATTTTAATAATTTATGATTTGTAGCAGCAATCTCTAGAGGAGCACCAGGGGAAGTTGTTCCAATACCAACATTACCATTTTCACTAATAACCATTCTTGTTGTATTATTGTTGCTACCTGTACCAAAACCTAATCCAGTATTTCCACTTATTCCTTGAATTCCAAAATCAATAAAAGCTTGGTTTGTATTATCTACTTTTCTTTGTATTCTAGAAGACGTTCCGGCCCAGTTATTCCCTGCTATATGTCTTCTCGTTTTGAAATCTAATTTACTCTCATTAGATGATGAAGTTTGCGTTATACCACGTATCATTCTTGATTCTGCTCCAACATTAGTTCCTAAGGTATTTGATTTAACTGTTAATTTTGTATCTGGATCAACTAATCCAATACCAACATTACCACCATCTTTATTAATAATGGTTTTTGCTGAAGTAAGAAATAAATCAGAGAAAACACCACCATTAAAAGCTAAAATTTCATTACCATCAAAATCAAGATGTATACCAGCATTTGGCCCTATTTTAAATGGAGGAACAACACCTGGTCCTGCATTAATATCACTAGCTACATGTAAAAAGGCACCTGGGTTTGTTGTACCAATACCCATTCTACCATTTGCTTTTATTATAGCTTTTTGTGAACCATTAGTACGAAATGTGATGTCATCTTTTGCAAGAATATTAGCATTTCCTTGTTCAGCATTAAAGCTCATTGCATTAGATCCTGAACTACCATCACCTACATAGCCTGTTCTGGTATTATTTGAGGTTAAAAACTCAATATATGAAGCAGCAACTACAGGATCCGCACTATTGATGTTTTTTAATTTTAGTAAATTATTACTGGTAGAAGTAATTTCTACTTTCCCCGAATTATTTATAGCGATTCCTGAAGTTCCTCCGTTACCCACTAATTTATGGGTAGCTAAATTAAGGTTTTGTGTTGCTGTATGATTCCCTAAGTTGTCTGCACTACTTGGTACTGCTTGCCATGTTGCTAGGCCTGCTGCATCAGAGGTTAGTACTTTTCCTGCTCCTGGTGTTCCTCCAGAAATTTTTATTTGGCCGAAAACATCTAGAGTAGCAGAAGGTAAATTGGTGTTTATTCCAATATTCCCGTTTTTATGAAAAAATATTGGGTCTACTCGTTGTGATCCATCATCATTACGCCATGAAAATTTATAGCCATTACTACCATCACCAAGACCAGTAGACATAAACCTTATTTGATTTTCATTGGCACTGTTGTTAGTACTAAAATCTGGCTTAAAACCAATTCCAACAATGCTATTGTTAGAAGAATTTATAATAGCACCATTATGAACGGTAAGTCTATCACTTGGTGTTGTTGTGCCAATACCTACTTTACCTGTATTGATTAGGGTGTTATTAGTAGCTCTCTTGATAGTAATAACTGAGCTGTTACCATTTCTTCCTATTAGCAGGTCATTATCAGTTGAACTTTGTCCAAAACGCCAATGATTTCCAGCAGGAAAACCACCCGATACACCATTGCCAGAAATTGCTAAACTATTCGTATTTGAATTCCCATTAACATCTAAGGTTGTTTCAGGTGTAGAAGTATTTATACCTACATTACCATTATTAGCAATAGAAATTCCAGAGCTACCATTATTACCCACTAATTTATGTGTGGCTAAATTAAGGTTTTGTGTTGCGGTGTGGTTCCCTAAGTTATCTGCACTGCTAGGTACTGCTTGCCATGTTGCTAGGCCTGCTGCATCTGAGGTTAGTACTTTACCTGCTGCTGGAGCTCCTCCTGAAATTTTTACCTGTCCATTAACATCTAAAGTTGTTGCCGGATTTGTTGTGCCAATACCAACATTACCTGTTGGGTGTATTGTTAATCTCTCAGTTTCTGTGCCAGATACTCCATTTAAATAATGTAATTTTCCACTAGTCCTATCATATTCAAATAGCCCTCTAGAACCTGCACCTGTGTTAATTGTTCCTAAGCCTATGTAAGAACTTGTTCCAGAGCTTATTAGATGTACGGCATCTGTATTTTCTTTTCCAAAAATGGCCTTTGTGTCTCCTGAAGAGTTGAAAACATGTAAATTAGCACTTAGCGAATTTGTACCAATCCCTACATTACCATTATTCGCTATAGAAATTCCATTGCTTCCATTGTTGCCTACTAATTTAAAGGTAGATAAGTTAAGATTTTGTGTTGCTGTGTGGTTTCCTAAATTGTCTGCACTGCTAGGTACTGCTTGCCATGTTGCTAAACCTGTTGCATCTGAGGTTAGTACTTTTCCTGCCCCTGGATTACCGTCACGAATACGCACTTGACCGTTTACATCTAATGTGGTTGTTGGGGCACTTAAGTTAACACCTACTTTAGAATTTCGAATAACCATTTGTGTTTCACGAATATTATCCTGTCCTTTCTCGGTAAAAACAATACCGCCATCAGCATCATCACCATCCTTATCTGTTTTTTCAATAACAAGAGCGTCTACATCTGTACCAAAATAATCGCCATGGTAATATATTTTAGCACCATCATTTAATACACTACTATTTAAAGGTCTTTCTCCTCTAAAACCTATTCCATATTGTTCATTCAATTGAATACCTCCATTAGTTATTTCTAATTTTTCTGTAGCGTTATTTGTACCTATACCTACATTACCACCGTCAGGGTTTATTAGTGTATTAGATGTAGAACCAGAAGCATTAATACGTAACTGAGCAAATGTATTGTTATCGTAAGCTCCAATCTCATTACCATCAATATCTAAATGAAGGCCAGTGGTGGTACCTACCCGTAAAGGTGGTCTTCTGCCTGCTGCAAGGTCAAAGTCAGTAGCATCGTTAATATGCAATTTTGCAGTAGGGGTTGCTGTACCAACACCTACATCACCACCTTCTTTAAGAAAAAGCCTATAATTATTAACATTGGTTTCTGCAAAGTTTAAACCATTTCCAGAAAGATTTACATGCCATTTTGTGTCGTTAGTAGTATTTTGAAATGCTAAAAGATTATGTAGACTACCATTTGCTTTTATCATTAATGGAAAATCACTATTCGAAGTGGCTTGATTGATTAAAACTTGTCCGTTACTTGCTTTAACTCTAAGTTCTTCGGTATTATTTGCTTTTATTACCAAATCTTTAGCATCAGTAGTGCCTATGAAATTTACCGCAGGGTCTGTACCTGCATTTCCATTCAGAGTCCAACTACTGCCATTCCCTAGGGTGTTCCATTGTGCGCCATCCCAAATTTTGTTGCTATTTGGAGAGGTGCTATCGTCAATCCAAACATCGCCAATTACAGGAGCGGTAGGTGCTGTAGTACTTGTAGTGACCCTGTCTAAATCGATAACCAACCATTGTGTACCATCGTAAATTTTAGAAATGTTAGTTGTGGTGTCAAACCATACATCGCCTTCTAATGGATTAGTAGGGGCGGTACTAGCCGTTTTTACCTGATTGTTTTTAATTTTTTTAATGGTTCCTTTATTGTCTATTACCCTAACCTCTTGTGCATGTAGTACACTGCTAAAGGATAAAACAAATAGTAGAATGCTTAGTTTTATATAGTTATTCATCTTAATTTTTATAACTCGTTATATTTTAAATAGTACTTATTATGATGTTGTTTGTATTTCAATTAAAGACAACTTTGTGACTAAACTGAACTATGACTCGTGTTGCTATTTTGGATACTAATCTTGTTTTTAAACCCTCAACGTATTTCGTGTAATTTTTTATTATGAACAGGGTGCACCATCGAGAAAATAGTGTCTCTATTTTTTTTTGGGGTTTTGGGTCGATATAGGGGTGTTTTCTATATTTTTTTTTATTCGTAGGTGGTGTATTTAGTTTTGTACTTGTTGTTTGGAATGGGTTTAAGAGATGTTTGCCAGAGGGATAATCCCAATCACCACTTTGGGTGTAGTTTTTTTGCGGTGTTTTTTTATCCTTGCAATACTGTAGCCCTTGTGGTGAAGTAGGGCTTAAGGCTAGACGCTTAAAAATAGCACCTACAGTACCGTTTGTATGAGGTGTATACGGATAATACATAGCAGACTGCACAGTGCCGTAATCTTTGTTTGGTACGCCGTACGTAGCGATGTGGTAAAATTTATTTTGCCGGCATTTAGTCAGCTTCCAATATGCGAAGGGCGTACTATCTATGCCGAAATGATCTTGATATATCTTTAAAAAAAATGAACGGTTTACGCTTGTTTTTTCAAGATACAAGAACAACTTACGACCTCTTTTGCGGTATTCACTTTGTACAATATCGCAATAGGGATGCTCTGTATGTGTTTTATAAAGGTTAGCGTTACTATCCATAGTAAGATATTTAGACGAGTAATTGATGACCATACCCTCCACAGCTACCAAAACGTACTTATTCCGCTGATAGGAAAATAGATTTGTCTTTAGTATTTGTTTGAGTATATTCAACAGACTCTCGTAATTTATGTTGAAAATTGTATGTAATTACTTGATTTTATACTGTTTACTATGTTGTTTGTTTCGTAATTGATACAATTTTTTTATTTTCAATAGCTTTGCATAGCACTTTTTTAGTAGTTAATTATAAGATTTAGGGAGGAGTGAAAAAGCTGATTTTAGTGAATCCATTGGACTTCAAAAATATCACCAGAATAAATGCTCCAATCATTTGGGGCAGCAGAAACAGGAGTTAAAGTAACGGCTCCTGCAGCAACAGAATAATCGACATTCGCTCTTAATTTTGCTCCGTTTCTATAGACAGCAACTTTTTGATACTCTCCTGGTATAGAAGCATCTGCTATAGTAGGTACTGTGGCATTTGCAGCGGCTGTAACTTCCATATGCCCACCTTCTATGAGGTTAGAAACTAGCATTTTACTTATTTCTCCCGTAGCTTCGTCTCTAATTAAAACAGTCCAACCTGTTCCTGTAGCTGCTGTTCCTGTAGAACCCAGCGTTGTACCATTTGTACCCACAGATTGATCTGTTGCATTAGTAGAAGCTGCCGCACTAGAAGGAGTTAGCTTTAGTCCATCTAATGAGAAAATTTTGCCTGTAGCATCAATATATGTATTGTTTGTTAAGGTACCCCCTAACTGCCAAGTAGATATAATTCCACCATCTGGTGTAGTATCTGTTAAAAGCGTTAATCCATTTTTTACTTGAAGGTATTTTTTTGTTCCTTTATTATCAATAACCCTAACGGTTCCATTAAGTACTTGAGATACACTTGCATCTTCAATTTTTCCAGCATCACCTGTTATTTGCTGTGCTTGTATCGTAGTTCCTGCCGTAATAAGCAGCCCTAGTAAAAGTGTTTTTAAATAATTTATTTTTTTTGTTTTCATTTCTGTTGGTTTTAAATGTTAGTATAATTGTACGATTCTTATTTTATCATTTTCATAGCAAATAGCGTCTTGTTCTAATTTAATGGTAGAATTATTTAGTACGGTAAAATCTATTTTAACGCCATTTCTATAAACATCAATTTTTTTTGGGTCTGTGATAGGTAAAGGAGTGGTGAAATTGAGTTGAAAATTAGTAGCATATATTATTGCTTCTTCTTGCTTTACTACTGAGGATACAGTACTGCGTTTAAGAACTCCTGTTGTTGCATCTATTTTTACAAATAAATCTTCTTCTAAATTTGATTCTTCAAGGTTTTTTATGGCCAGTGTATTGTTTGGGCTGGTTGTAATTTCAGTAGGCTCTGTTAATGCGCCTCCTAGTTTAATAATATCTCCATTTTTGGTTACCCCATTTAATGCGCTAATATTACTAGTTGATATCCAAGATGTACCGTTAAATACTTGTACACAAGAGCAGCTGCGATTCCATACTTGATCTCCTATTTCCGGATTAGGAAATTGGTTATCTCTATCTACAGCATTAGCCACCTGCAAAATGGCATTTTCGATAATTGGACTAGAATCACCAGAAACAGCCAACCATTCTTCTCCATTCCAAATAACGAATACAGCTTGGTTAGTAGCATTGTAATTTTTTACCAATACTATTTCTCCAATATCATGAGGTTCGGTTAAATCGTTTAAACTATATACGATCTTAGTAGTATTCTCAGGAATTTCTTGTGGTAGGTATACTATTTTTTGTGAATCTAAAAGGGTAAACCCTTCATTATTGCGTACTATATTTATTTCTACATTTAAGTATTTTAACTCGCCATCCCATGCTATTTGATCAAACGTAGAGGTGACTGGCACTCCTTCGCCTACAATAACCGAGATCATACCATTTTCATCAGTAACTACATCATGAGTTTCTGTGTATAAAATGGTATTGGTACTTTCTATAGAAAAGCGCATTATAACATTCTCTAGGGCTAGAGGTCTTTTCGATGTTATAGCTTCGCCCGGTATTTCAACTTCAGTATTATCTAAAATTAAAGCCTGATAGTTAAACCCAGGAGTTTGACTATATGCTACTGTGCTTAGTATAAAAAACAAAAATGCTACTGTTATTTTATTCGTTTTCACCATCTCCTTATTGTGTATAATAACCCTATGGATAAAGATTTAGTTAGTAAAGAGTAATGCTCACCATTTTGAAAATCTTGGCTTTGCAGTTTAAAGCTATTTGCAATTGTATATTTTAAAAAAATATCGATATCATTAGATACATTATATTGCATTGCAAGCCCTGCGTGATACCTTAATATTCTTTTATCTAGTTGCCTATATAAATCTATTTTGTGATTTTCATACTCATTAACTGCAGAGGTTAACCAATCATTAGATAAATGAGCATGTAGTTGAAACATAATATCTTTCCATTTGATGATGGAAATATTTGTTCCTACTAGTAAACCTAAATACGATAATTTATAGGTTGTAGGTATTGTTGTATTGTTTAATAAAAAGGCCGTTTCAATGCGATAACTACTTTCATTTAAGCCGATGTTAAGGTGTACTTTGTTGTTCAAAATATTTAACCGATAACCACATGCTAAAAATGGCCTAAGTGGCTTTGAGGAATAGGCTTCTAGTGTATTTTCGCCTTTACTATTTTGATAATCCTTAAAAATGGCATTTGCAGCACCTATTTCTACATAAATTTGTTGTGCATTTACCTTGAGCAAAAAACCAAATTCGAGGCAAAAAAATAAAATTAAGTATGTAATTTCGTTTTTTAGCACGCTAATGATCTGTTTTTATTATTTTTTTGATTTCCACATTTTCACCCGTTTTAATCTGCAAAAAATAAAGGCCTACACTAATATCACCGATAGGGATTTTAATTTTGTTCGTTGGTAAATATTTTTTGCTTTTAATTAGTCTACCAGTATCATCGGTTATATCAATAAGAATATCTTGCTGTATTTTTTTTGAAAAACTAACTTCTACATAGTCAATAAATGGATTGGGGAATACGACGAATTCTAAGATTTCATTTACTAATTCATCACTAGTATTATTTATTTCAAAAGACATAATACTTGAGAGAAAACCTTGTTGTACTGTTGTCTTGTCTACGTCTACTTTCCCTATTATTCCTGATTGACCAATACTTTGCGCTATGTAATAATTATTAAAAGAAGTAGAAGATGAGCCTACGGTGGTTATGGTAGACCTTAATAAACGTACCGATGATTCATCTGGTTCTTGTGCGCAGACACTAAAAACAACGAATAAGAATATAAAGCTACTTTTCATTTTTACTAATTATTAATGTATACCTGAAAGCGTTTTTTGCTAGTGTATTCAATTCTTGTAGTATTGAAAAAATCGATTAAATGCTCATAATACAGGATAAAACGTAGTATAATGTATAAAATTGCATAAAACCTACATTTACTGTAGTAAATATCTTACTTAAATTTGAATTATGTTTAAATCCTCATTTTATGTGCTATTTGATTTAATCGGTATTTTATACCAAATGATTTGACTTAGTAAGAAGAGAAGATGAATTATGGGTTATAAAAGCTGGATACAAACATGGTTGCCAATTTCCGTTATTTTGAAAGCGTTAAGTTGGAATTATCGAAATTTGGTCGGCAATTTCTACATTGTCATAATTGGATATTACAAACCAATGCAAATCCCTTATGGTGAGGGGTAAGGTCTTGAACCATTAGTAAGCTGGGTTATAAGTTCATTAGAACTTAAACCAAAGACTGTTTAACAAGAGCTGTATTACGCGGGACTATCACGTACGGTTCTGTGTGCCATTTAGGGGTGAAATTCCCTTTGCTTACTCGACTGGTAAATCGTTTTCATTCTAATCTTATCATTAATTTATTAACGCCATAAAAATATATTATTCCGATAATAATAATAAGCAAATAGCTTGGCTTTAAACGAATATTTTTAAAATCTATCCAGATTGTTTTTAGCTTTTCCTTATCCGATTTTATGACTTTAGTATTGGCCAAGAAATCTCCAATGCGTCTTTCAGGGTTAATAAGTCCGATGATTACTTCTAGTGGCCAGATGACACATATAGTTAGATTTCTAATAAAGCATTGTAACTCATTGGCACGTTCTCCATTTTTTCGATTAATTACTTGATAACCTAAAATCCTTTTGGCTGGACTTTTTGCTTTAAAAAAGTCTTTATTGAGATAAATGAAGAACATAGATAAGTAACCAATTCTCAAAAGTTGGTCGCTAAATTTTAAAATCCCAGTAGTCATGAGTATCATTAACAGACCCAAAGGTGGAACTGTAACTATCGACATATACATATGGTCCAATAGCATACTCGAAATTCTATGAAATCTCGGGTTGATATTCGCAAGCTGATTTACATGTTTATGTAGAATTCCTTTGTATTCGCTTTCGCTCATCTGAAATGTTTGCCAACAATTGTATAACCGTACTCAAGTACGTACATTTCTTTTTTTAGTAGTACTAATCTAAGCGATTTTTAATAGATGTAAAAGTATTTGTTACTACATGGGTGGTTTTGCAGCCAAATGTTTTAAAAGCACTTTAATAGGGGTGCATGAATTAATCATCATAAAAGCATCGCTAATGCAATCATCTCCACAGAGTGCCAACAAAGCGGTCAGTTTAGTTAATACAGCTGCCTTTATAGGGCGTACGTACCGTACAAAGGGGTAGTTATTATTGTTTAATAGCATCACACTAATGGCAAACCATCATAAAGTTGAAGGGCACACATAATCAGTAACCTCGGCACCTGATTTTTTAAGCGCACCAAACCCGCCTGCGATATCAATAAAATTATGAATACCCCTACTTTTTAGAATAGAAGCAGCAATTACCGAACGATACCCTCCTGCACAATGCACATAAAACGTACCTGCTGATGGAAACTCACCTAAATAGGTGTTTAATGCGCTTAAGGGGGTGTGCTTGGCATTTGCAATATGTTCTGCTTGAAATTCCCCTTCTTTTCTAACGTCAAAAACTACGGCTTCTTTTTTATTTATTTTTGGTGTTACTTCATCGGCAGGGAGGGAGGTGATGGTATCAAATTCTTTTCCAGCTTTTACCCATGCATCAAAACTTCCGTTTAAATAGCCAATAGTGCCATCAAAACCAACTCTTGACAGTCGGGTAATGGTCTCTTTTTCTTTTCCTTCAGGTATAACCAATAATATAGGCTGTTTGGTATCAGCAATAAGGGCACCCACCCAAGGAGCGAAATCGCCATTTAAGCCAATAAAAATGGCCCGTGGTATATGGCCTTTTACAAAATCATTTTGGTGACGTACATCAAGTACTAAAGCACCTGTTTCATTGGCAGCTGTTTCAAAATCATCGGGTGATAATGCGGTAGTTCCTCTGTCTAGTACAGCGGCAATATCTTCATAGCCTTCTTTGTTCATTTTTACATTTAAAGGAAAGTATTTTGGTGGTGGCAAAAGACCATCAGTAACTTCTGTTATAAACTCTTCCTTTGTCATATCGGCACGTAGGGCGTAGTTTACCTTTTTTTGGTTGCCTAGGGTGTCTACCGTTTCTTTCATCATATTTTTACCACAGGCAGAGCCAGCCCCATGAGCGGGGTATACAATAACATCATCAGCCAAAGGCATTATTTTGGTTCGTAAACTGTCATATAAAATTCCAGCTAAATCCTCCTGGGTCATTTCAGCCGCTTTTTGCGCTAAATCGGGTCTGCCAACATCACCCAAAAACAAGGTGTCTCCTGAAAAAATAGCATGATCTTTACCTTGGGCATCTTTTAAAAGATAGGTGGTGCTTTCCATGGTATGCCCTGGGGTGTGCAAAACCGTAATGGTAATATCACCAAGCTTAAACTCTTGTTCGTCTTTGGCTATTATGGCTTCAAAACTAGGGTTTGCTTGAGGGCCAAATACAATAGGAGCACCACTTTGTTGAGAAAGAGTAACATGGCCACTGACAAAATCGGCATGAAAATGAGTTTCAAAAATATATTTAATCTTCGCTTGGTCGCGTTTAGCACGGTCTAAGTAAGGTTGTACTTCTCTTAGCGGATCAATGATAGCAACCTCTCCGTTACTTTCAATGTAATATGCTCCTTGTGCTAAACAGCCTGTATATATTTGTTCTATATTCATAAATTCATGTATTGCCCCTGTTATGGGGTATTAACCCAAAACTTATTTTGAGCTCATATTAGTCGTTTATTATAATACTCTTTGTTGTTCTTTGCCCTCTTTTTGGGTGCTGACTACCAAGACAGTAAGCTACTATTAGGTATGTTGGGTGCAAAAGTAAGGCTTCTGTAAATTTTCTTATGTTTTTCTGTTTAATTTCGTCCGGTTTTGATTGGCTATTTTTTCTTGTAAGATAGAAATAGTACTGGGGTCATCAAAATAGGCTACGGCTTCTTTAGTTTTTACAAAAAGGAACTCTTTGTGTAATTCACCAATAATACCGCTACTAAAAATAATATCTCTTGCAGGACCAATGGCGCCGGCAATATAAAACTGAATATTGCGCTCATGTATTTCAGCAATAACCTTTGTAAGCATTTGTGCCGCGCTACTGTCAATATAGTTTATTGATTCGGCATTTAATATGACTCCTTGGAGGGTGCTGCCTTTGGCATCAATGTGTTTAAATAGTTCTCTCTTAAAAAAACTGGCGTTGCCAAAATATAGTTGGGCATCAAACCGAACAATTAAAAGGTCGTTGCGTTCAACTACTTCGTCACCAAAGCGTTGTATGTTTTTATAGTATTCGGTTCCTTTTATATTCCCTAAAACGGCAAAATGGGGTTTTGAAGTACGGTATACCATAAGCAATAATGAAAATAAAACGCCTACCAAGATGCCTTGCGGAATACCTGCAAAAAGGGTCGTTAAAAAGGTGACAACCAAACCTATGAACTCGTCTTTACGGTTATTCCATAGATTTTTTGCGTATGACAAATCAATCAGTCCAAAAACAGAAACCATGATAATACTTGCCAAAATAGCATTGGGTAAATAGTAAAATAAAGGTGTTAAAAACAATAGGGTAAGCACCACTAAGATAACAGCAAATATTGCTGATAAATTGGTTCGGGCTCCTGCGTCTCCGTTGATTGCCGATCGAGAAAAACTAGCTGTGGCTGGGTATGATTGAAAAAATGAGCCAATAATATTTGAAAAGCCTAAGGCAACAAGTTCTTGATTGGAGTCTACAGTTTCGATACCTGCTTTTTCTTCAAGCGCCTTACCAATTGATATGGTTTCAAGATAGCCAACTAGAGCGAGTGTTAAAGCTATGGGCCATATACTTAGCACATTATCTAAATTGATGTTGGGAATGGCGAAGTTGGGTAATCCTGTAGGGATAGTACCCACAATTTTAATACCATAAGTACTTAGATTGAAGAAGTATACAGCAAGAATTCCTAAAATAACTACAAAGAGTATCGAAGGTATTTTTTTGCTCCATTTTTTTAATCCAATGATGATTACAATACCTAGAATGCCAATGACGAAATCATAGCTGTTAGTTTCTGAAATTTTTTCAAAAGCATTGAGTAGTAATTGGTGAAATTTATTACTTTTTTCAATGTTGGTACCCAGTAAATGTTTGAGTTGGCTAAAAATAATAATTAGTGCTGCAGCTGAGGTAAAGCCGCTAATAACGGGTTTTGATAAAAAATTCACCAAAAAGCCCATACGGCATATTCCTAAAAGCAGTTGTATTGCACCTACCATGAAAGCCAAAAAAATGGCCATGGCAATATAATTTTCTACCCCATGAATAGTGAGCGTGCCTAAGCCTGCGGCTACTAATAGCGAGTCCATAGCAACAGGCCCCAGCGCTAAATGCCTGGAGGTGCCTAAAAACATATATACTAAGAGCGGAAAAATGGAAGCATAAAGTCCGTAAACAGGAGGGAGGCCAGCAATCATAGCATACGCCATGCCCTGCGGAATTAAAATAACACCTACGGTAAGCCCTGCTACCAAATCGCTTAAAAAATCGGTTCGCTTATAATTTGATAACCATGCCAGAAATGGAAATACTTTTTGCATTGGTCAAATTTACATTTAAATAGATAAATGAAAGCATTTTGGCCTTTTTTAGAAAACGATTGTAGCTGCTACTGTTTGGTTGGGGTGCAATACGCTAGGGTAATAGTGCTTGGGTTTGTGCTCTTTTTAGTGCTACGGCTGAGTTTGTACCATAAAAAAAGCCTCTTGATGAAAGAGACTTTTTGTTTGATTAGCGATGTTGATTACCTATAAATTTTTACAAATAAATTTAAGGGCGTTTTTGATTGATGAATAAGCTCCGTTTTATGCTTTTGAAATATCTCCTGAACCTGAAGATTTGGTGTCTACCTTATCTGGATTACCACGGTAGCTAATATCTCCAGAACCTGATACTCGTGCTTTTAAACTCTTGTTTGCGGTAATTTTTATATCAGCAGAGCCAGAAACTGTTGCCTCTACATGATCTGCTTCAAGGGTATAGGCTTTTATATCACCGCTACCTGAAACCCGAGCCTCAAAACTATTGGTACGCCCACTTAGTTTGATGTCACCAGAGCCTGACATGCTGGTGTTTATAGCATCAGCTTCAATAGCTAAAGTGATATCGCCAGAACCTGACATGCTTGTTTTAAAATCATCGGCTTTAATAGTTGTTTTACCTACAATATCACCTGAACCAGATAGAGAAATTGACGATATATCTTCAACAGGAACGGTAATTTTTATAGTGTTTCTGGGTGATGCAGGTTTTAAATTACAGCCGTTTTCTATTTTAATTACTAATCTTCCGTTTTTTACTTCGGTTTTGATGTGTGTTAATAGGTTTGATTCTCCCTCTAAGGTTAGTTTTCCTTCCTTACCTTCAACTAAATCTACGTCATACCAACCCGCTACTGAAATGGCATCGTAGTCACCAACGTTTCTTTCAATGGTGACCACATTTCCGTTTCCTTTTATTTTTTTACCCCATTGTGCAGCACAAGAGATGGTTACAAATACTAAACTTAGGCTCAATAGTTTTTTCATGTGTTTGATTTTTAATTGATAGTTATAATTTGTCAAAAAAATACAGCTATTGCTTTGTACTAAATTGACTGATTGCTGTTTGTTTTTAACGTTTTTTAATGCTCTGCATTCCTGCGATGTAGTGCGTGTGTGCTATATTAATTTTGGTATAAAGTAATGCCTCCATAATCACTTGAAAGGTCAATGAAATTAGGGCTTGTTTCATTACCATAATACCCTTTGTAGTATTTACTAGTATTCTTAACTTGGCTAATGTTTAACTCAAAATCATCAATACCTCTAACACCTGCGTATGACGTGTTTATTTCAAAGTTAAAATGATAATTGGGGTCGTACCCAATTTTTATGCCTGTGTAATCGCTGTGTATTTTTACATTGCCTGCATCGGCAGCCATTTTAGCAATTTTTACAGAACCATAATCAGTATTAATGGCTACGTTACCATGTACAGTGCCTAGTTTTATGGTAATATAGCTGCCATTACCTTGAATATTTTCGGCAGATTCAACGGTGATATTGCCATAATCACTTGAATAATCTAAGTTTTTCATGCTTCTTATGGTTGAATTTGTGTAATCGGCTTTAATGATTAAATCTCCTGCTTTTTCTATGGTAAAGTCTGAATAATCAGCTTTTATGGTGCCGCTATTCATAAACTCAATGGTAGATTTTGAGGTGTAATCAAAATTTAGTTCATTGTTTCGTCCTCTCAATTCTCCAATTTCTAAGCGCCCGTAGTCGCAACTAATTTTGGCATGACCATCAATACGATCAAGAATAATACTTCCGTAGTCGTTATTTAATCGAACGTTATTTTTTATGGGTACTTTAATGGTGTAGTTAATTTGCATATGTACATCATTGTTGCTACCCCAGTTCCAACCCCAATTGCTACGCGATTTTTCAAAAACAGTGCGTGCAGATACTAGCTGATTAGTAGCTTCAAAATCAACAGAAATTTGATTTAATTTTTTCAATACCTTTTCTTCATTATTACCAGCTGTTTTTATATGAACTTCAATAACTACACGGTTTTCATTCCATGAGGTAATATTGAGGTTGCCGTAACTGTTATCTACCTTTAAAACGGCGTCTGCATCAACAGAAAATTCTTTTTTTATTGTTTTTTCTTTGCTGTATTTGCCATAACAATTTCCGTCGCTAGCTGCAAGTAGGAGCGGAAATAGCAACAGTAATGATAGCGATATTTTTTGTAGTGTTATTTTCATTTCTTTTACTTTTTTATGTTGTTAGCAGGTTAACTGATGTGTTTTTACCGGCTTTAAAGTGTTGCTTGCACCTCAGTATTGTTTTTTAGTTCTTTTATCGTTGTTATTTGTTCAAGTACGTCTTGCAAAAGGTTTATTCGTGTTTGAAAATTGGTGATCATGGCGCTTAGAATGATTTTGCTATTACCGCCTGTTATAAGGTCTTGTTCTAGTGTTTTGTAATTATCTTCAAGTTTTTTTAATTGCACCATGGTATCATCAATAATTTTTTTTGTTTCAGGTGTGCTTTCGCTTTGTAATTCTTTTACTTGTTCTTCAATGAGGTTAGCAAAGTAAAATTCTGTTTTTGATACTTCAGGTGATATTTCGGCAACCTTCTCATCAATACTTTTTTGGTTATTAAAAAAGGTGAATGCTAAGGCGCAAAGCATAGCCACTGAGGCGGCAATAGACCACGGTTTTATCCAAGCGTTCTTTTTTTTGTGTACAGTAACTACATTACTTGAAGCTTGTAACTTTTCAATAAACCTTTGTTGATGGCCATTGTTGGGCTCTTCAGTATCGAAGTTGCCTTTAAGGCTGTCAAAAATTGTATCTAAATTATCTTCTTTCATTAGTATGCTATTGTTAATTTGTTTCTCAAACTTTCTTTTGCCCTAGAGATGGTCGTTCTGCAATTGGCATAACTGATATTCATAATCTCACTTATTTCGTCATAATCATACCCTTCTATTAAATGTAAGGTCAAAGAAATTCTATAATTGTCTTTCAATAATTTCATGGTCTCCATTACTTTTTGAGCCTTCTGTTTTGTTGACGCATGATCAAAAGCATTACTGTCATTATCTTCGACCTTATAAATTACATCATTCAAATCAACTTCGTTTTTTTTCTGTTGTTTTTTGTAATGATATATACTGTTATTTATTACAATGCGCTTAAGCCAAGCTCCAAAAGCTACATCTCCTTTAAAGGTGTCTAACTTTGTAAATGCCTTTAAAAATGATTCTTGCATCACATCTTCGGCTTCAGCGCTGTCTTTTACAATTCGTAACGCGGTATTATACATTGCTTTGTAATACCGATTATAAATTTCTAATTGGGCTGTTTGGTTTCCTTTTAGGCACGATTGTAATAAAACGTCTATGTGTTCTTTCTTGTGGCTCAAAAAATGAATGGTTTGTCTTAAAGATGACTCAATTTACGAACTGTTACAGTTTACAATAAAAAAAATATAAATAATTATCTATTATTCGTTATACTAAGCTTTGCCAAAATAGGTTAAGGTATGGCACAAGAATTGTTTTACTGGTATGTATATGAGGTTATTTTTTTGCTAACATAATGATAGTTAGTCTTTTTACACATTAATTAATAAATTTTAAATAAGTATTTTTGTCGTTTTATGACAGAATGACTGATATAAATATATGGGGAATTTTAATTTTACCAATTTTGACAATATGGTTTTGCACTCTATCGAAGAAGATGCAGAGTTAATACCGCTATTGACTCCTGAAGATGAGGAGCAAATGAATAGCGAAGATTTACCTGACACTTTGCCTATTTTGCCTTTGCGAAATACGGTTTTGTTTCCAGGGGTTGTAATACCTATTACTGCGGGGCGTGATAAGTCAATAAAACTTATTAAAGATGCTAATAACGGAAATAAAGTTATTGGCGTGGTGTCTCAAAAAGACCCAGAAACCGAAAACCCAGGAGTAGAAGATATTAATACGCTTGGTACGGTGGCTAAAATTCTACGTGTTTTGCAAATGCCTGATGGTAATACTACTGTAATCATACAAGGTAAAAAGCGTTTTGAAATTTCAGAGGTCTTAACTGAAGAACCGTACATTACGGCAAGAATTATTGAAACCGAAGAAGTAAGGCCAACCACAAATAATAGTGAGTTTTTGGCTATTATTGAGTCGATAAAAGAGCTCTCATTGCGTATTATACGCAACAATCCTAATATTCCTTCTGAGGCATCTTTTGCAATAAAGAATATTGAAAGCGATTCTTTTCTTATCAATTTTGTGTCTTCAAATTTAAATTTAGATGTTAAGGATAAGCAAGAGCTGCTTGAAATTGGCAATTTGCAACAACGGGCATTGGCTACGTTGAAATATATGAACATGGAGTTTCAAAAATTGGAATTGAAAAATGACATTCAATCCAAAGTTCGAAATGATATGGATCAGCAACAGCGTGAATATTTCTTGCATCAGCAAATGAAAACCATTCAAGAAGAGTTGGGCGGTGTTTCTTATGATGAGGAAATACAAGAGATGCGTAAACGTGCGAAAAAGAAAAAATGGGATAAAAAAATAGCGGCGCATTTTGATAAGGAATTAGCAAAAATGCAACGTATGAATCCTCAGGTTGCCGAGTATTCTATTCAAAGAAATTATTTAGATCTGTTTTTAGATTTACCATGGAATGATTTTTCAAAAGATAAATTTGACCTTAAGCGTGCAGAGCGTATACTAGACAGAGATCATTATGGTTTAGAGGATGTAAAGCGAAGAATAATTGAATATTTAGCGGTTTTAAAATTGCGTAATGATATGAAATCACCCATTTTATGCTTGTACGGCCCTCCAGGGGTTGGTAAAACCTCTTTGGGTAAATCTGTTGCCGAGGCTTTAGGACGGGAGTATGTGCGTATTTCATTGGGTGGTTTACGTGATGAGGCCGAAATTCGCGGTCATAGAAAAACGTATATTGGGGCTATGCCTGGGCGTATTGTACAAAGCTTGAAGAAGGCGGGTAAGTCGAACCCAGTGTTTATATTAGATGAGATAGACAAGTTGTCAAATAGCCACCAAGGAGATCCGTCATCGGCCATGTTAGAGGTGTTAGATCCTGAGCAAAATAGTGAGTTTTATGACAACTTTTTAGAAATGGGCTATGACCTGTCTAAGGTGATGTTTATTGCTACGGCTAATAATCTTTCTACTATTCAGCCTGCATTGCGTGACCGAATGGAAATTATTAATGTTACTGGGTATACCATAGAGGAAAAGGTTGAAATAGCACGCCGTCATTTGCTACCAAAACAATTAGAAGAGCATGGCTTAACAACCAAAGATCTTAAAATAGCGAAACCGCAATTAGAAAAAATTGTTGAGGGTTATACCCGTGAGTCGGGCGTACGTTCTTTAGAAAAACAAATAGCCAAAATGGTACGCTACGGCGCCAAATCTATAGCTATTGAAGAGGAGTATGAAATTAAAGTTAGCAATGCCATTATAGAAAAGGTCTTGGGACCAGCCCGTATGGAGCGTGATAAATATGAGAATAATGATGTAGCTGGAGTAGTTACAGGCTTGGCATGGACCAGTGTTGGTGGTGATATACTTTTTATTGAATCGATCTTATCAAAAGGTAAAGGAGCATTAAATATCACAGGAAATTTAGGAAAGGTAATGAAAGAATCGGCTACTATAGCCATGGAATATATCAAATCAAATGCCGATCGTTTTGATATAGATGCCGATGTATTTGACAAATACAATGTACATATTCACGTGCCAGAAGGTGCTACACCAAAAGATGGCCCTAGTGCAGGTATTACGATGCTAACCTCTTTGGTGTCGCTTTTTACACAACGTAAAGTAAAAAGAAGTTTGGCTATGACAGGTGAAATTACCCTGCGTGGTAAAGTGCTTCCCGTTGGTGGCGTAAAAGAAAAAATATTGGCGGCTAAAAGAGCACATATTAAAGAAATTATTCTCAGTAAAGAGAATGAGCGTGACATTCTTGAAATTAAAGAAAATTACCTTAAAGGCTTAAAATTTCATTATGTAAAAGATATGCATGAAGTTATTGATATTGCGATAACCAATCAAAAGGTGAAAAATCCTAAAAAGCTATAAGACACATTATAATAGCGTAATAGCGCATTTTAGTTTACAGGTACTATCGATTTAGTGTTGAAATTTTTTAATTCACAACGAAATCGATAGTACCTTTGTTATGTAGTATCTGGTTGAAAATAGCTAAAAAGTAAATTTGTTTCTTTTGCCCTTTTTTCATTAAAAATAATTCAAATTGTAAAAATGCGTCTATTTCGCACCAGATACTATTTAATAGAATTGATACTATTGGGTGTTTCAAAATAAAACACCCAATTTTGAAAACCAATAAAAAATAACAGATGAAAAAGATAATCATCGCTATTGACGGCTATTCATCAACAGGTAAAAGTACTATTGCCAAGCAATTGTCAAAATCGTTGGGTTATGTGTATGTAGATACGGGCGCAATGTACCGGGCTATTACCCTTTTTGCAATGCGTAAGGGGTATATAGGTGGAGCAACAGAAGATGCCGAAGCATTGGTGCAATCGTTATCAGAAATTACATTGGTTTTTAAATACAATGAAGCGCTTGGGTATGCTGAAATGTATATGGATGGTGAAAATGTAGAAAGGGAAATACGCACCTTGGCAGTTTCGCAAAATGTAAGCAGGGTTGCAGCTATTGAAGAAGTGCGCCTAAAATTGGTAGAGATGCAAAAGCAAATGGGCGCCGAAAAAGGTATTGTTATGGATGGTAGAGATATTGGTACCGTAGTTTTTCCTGAGGCAGAGTTGAAAATATTTATGACAGCATCACCAGAAAAAAGAGCTTATCGCCGTTACAAAGAACTGTTAGATAGGGGAGAAGATGTTAATTATGAAGATGTGCTACACAATGTTCAAAAACGTGATCATATAGATTCTCACAGAGAATTTTCGCCGCTAAAAAAGGCCGTAGATGCTATTGAGTTTGATAATAGTGATATGGGCTTAGAAGAACAGTTTGAGCGTATGTATAATTTTGCCCTTAGGGTGATTGAAAAGCAATAAAAAATGCCGCTGAAATGAGCGGCATTTTTATTTTCCTATATTTTTAGGATATACTTATAGGTTTGGAATTACCAAAACCTGATCAGGATGAATTACATCTGGATTTTTAAGAATATCAGTATTCGCTTCAAAAATTTGCTTGTATTTCATAGGGTCACCATAGTAGTGCTTAGCAATCTTACTTAATGACTCACCACCAGCAACAGTATGTCTATGGTAAACAGAATCATCAGATACTGAAATATTTGCTTTAATATCTGAAGCATTTTCGCCACCTAATTCTTTTATTTTATCCCATAAAAGATTTTTTTCGTAAGGTGTGTTTGCTTCTCCTTTTATTTTTAAAACCCCACCTTCTTCGGCAACGTCTCCATTTTTAATTCCTAATTGCTCACCAAGGTTTAAAACGCCTTGATATTTTGCTTTAACACTCATAAATTGTTTTTTAACGGTTAATATTTAAGTCACCAATATAGTGAAAAATTGAAATAATTAACGTGGAAATAAGTAAAATAGTTTATTGTTTGGTATCTAATATTTCATAAGAGTTGGTATACTATGATAAAAAGTGTATTTTTGCACCCCTTTTAACGGCAGCACAAAGAGTAAAAGGGAACAAAAAAAACAATAAATAACAACTTCTACAGTAGTCGTTTAACTCTTAAGAAACTGTAGAATACAAATTTTAAGCTATATAATGGCTGAAGAAAAAAAAGCTCAAGTAGAAGAAACTACTGAAGCAGCACAAGAGACTGTAGAAACAGCACAAGAAACTGTTGAAACAGTTGAAGAAGTAAAAGAGCAGGTTCCTGTTCAAGATCCAAAAGAATTTTTAGAAAACTTTAATTGGGAAAAATACGAGCAAGGTATTGAGCGTGTTGACGATTCTAAATTAGAGGAGTTTGAAAAGTTAGTTGCAGAAAACTTTGTTGATACTGCCGATGAGGAAGTAGTACAAGGTACTGTTGTTTATATTACTGATCGTGAAGCGATTATTGATATCAACGCTAAGTCTGAAGGGGTAATCTCTTTAAATGAATTTCGCTACAACCCTAACTTATCAGTTGGTGATAAGGTTGAGGTTCTTATTGATATTCGTGAAGATAAAAGTGGTCAATTGGTACTTTCACACAGAAAGGCCAGAACCATTATGGCTTGGGATAGAGTAAATGCTGCCCATGATAACGAAGAAGTAGTAAGTGGTTTTGTAAAATGCAGAACTAAAGGTGGTATGATTGTCGATGTTTTTGGAATTGAAGCCTTCTTACCAGGTTCACAAATTGATGTGAAACCTATTCGTGACTACGATCAATATGTGAATAAAACAATGGAATTCAAGGTGGTGAAAATTAACCATGAATTTAAAAACGTTGTTGTATCACACAAAGCATTGATTGAAGCTGATATTGAAGAACAGAAAAAAGAAATCATCAGCCAACTAGAAAAAGGACAAGTATTAGAAGGTGTTGTTAAAAACATTACTTCTTACGGTGTCTTTATTGACTTAGGTGGTGTTGATGGTTTAGTACATATTACTGACCTTTCTTGGAGTAGAATTAACCACCCTAATGAGGTTGTTGAACTAGACCAAAAATTGAATGTTGTAATTCTTGATTTTGATGAAAACAAATCTAGAATCCAATTAGGATTGAAACAATTAGAGAAACATCCTTGGGATGCTTTAAGTGAAGATATCAAAATTGGCGACAAGGTAAAAGGTAAAGTAGTTGTTATAGCTGATTACGGTGCATTTATTGAAGTTGTAGAAGGTGTTGAAGGATTAATTCACGTATCAGAAATGTCTTGGTCTACGCACTTGCGTTCGGCACAAGATTTTGTAAAAGTAGGTGATGAGGTTGAAGCCGTTGTATTAACACTTGATAGAGAAGATCGTAAGATGTCGCTTGGTGTTAAACAAATGACGCCAGACCCATGGACTGATATTACAACAAAATACCCTGTTGGATCTAAACATAAAGGTATTGTTAGAAACTTCACCAACTTTGGTGTGTTTGTAGAATTAGAAGAAGGTATTGACGGATTAATTTATATCTCTGATTTATCTTGGACTAAGAAAATTAAACACCCATCTGAGTTTGTAAATGTAGGCGATACTTTAGAAGTAGAGGTATTAGAATTAGATGTTGATGGCCGTAAGTTAAGCTTAGGTCACAAACAAACTACTGAAAACCCTTGGGATAAGTATGAAAGCGAATTTGGTGTAGATACTGTACATACAGCTACTATTACTGATATCGTTGATAAAGGCGCTACTATCGAATTCAATGAAGACATTACGGCATTTATACCGCAACGTCATTTAGAGAAAGAAGATGGTAAAAAACTCGGTAAAGGTGAAGAAGCTCAATTTAAAATTATTGAGTTTAACAAAGACTTTAAGCGCGTAGTAGCCAGTCATACTGCTATCTTTAGAGAAGAAGAAAAACGCAACATAAAAGCAGCTGCCAAAAGACAAGCTGCTAGCGCTGATGAGTCAAAACCAACTATTGGTGATGCAAACGAAGCACTACAAGCGTTGAAAGATAAGATGGAAGCTGGTAAAAAATAAGCCGCTTTACATCTGTAAGTACAGCTTAAGTCCTCCTGTTTTTTGAGGACTTAAGCAATAGTTTAAAAGGGAGTGAAAACAAGTACGGTTTTCACTCCCTTTTTTTTTACGCTTTTTTCCCTTTTGTAAAACTAAGCTTTATGGCTTTCTTTTCACTAGGTAAGCTTGTGGTATTGTAACAATTTTAAGGGCTTCAAAATAGTTATAGTACTGCCTGTTTACACAGCCTACAATTATGCCGTTTGAAGAATTTGCTATTGGTACGTAGTTGCTTTGTTATTTTTAGGTAAGCAGCATCGGTTTGTTTTCGCTGTTCTAATGGGTTTGTACTTGCTGGTGTAAAATTTCTTATTAGATGTTCTTTAGATATGGCAACATAAAATAGCGGTGCTTTTATAATGGTGCTATTTGTAAACGTATAATACACCTTTTTTTTGAAGATAAGAAGAGTGGTAAATACAGCGAAATAAGCATATTGAAAATTGTGAAAACAGCCGCGTTGAAAGCAAAAATAATGAGGAGTGTAATCCTAATATATTTAGCTACGCACGTACTAGCCTCTGGCTTAGATTTATGCGCTATTTAAGTATTTTTAGGGTATCGCTCATCTAAAACAACCGAAATGTATACCCATGTAGCAACAAATACTTTTAAATCGATAAAAAATCCCTTAGATTAGTAATCCTAAAAAAGAAATGTACTTACTTGAGTACCGATATACAATTGTTGCAAATACTAAAAAACAATGAAATACTTATACATTTTAATAACAATCATTTTTTTTTTTTTTTTTTTAGCAGTTGTAAAAAACAATGCGAAATATGCGAAGTTTTGAAAAACGGACAAATGATAGGGCAATATGAGAGTTGCGATGAAGAGGGAATGAAAGCATCCAAATCCATATGCGAAGAAATGGCTAAACTTCAAGACTCGGAATGTAAATGTCTTAAAAAGGATAAACCAAAAAAGAATACACAATTTAAACAAAACATATTAACTACGATTGAAGATGCTAGAAATTATGTAACTGAATCATTCAATAAAAAAGAAGAAACCCTTCTAATATCTGATGAATTAAATGATGGAATGGGATTAAATATGACAATTATAGTAGATGGAATACTCAAAAGAGGATATATGCCGGATGGATTCGAGCAAAAAGATGGGTATCGCGTTTATAAATATAAAAAAGACTAAAGGCGTGAGAGATCTATCCTGAATTGATTGATTACATCCATCAATATTGTTATGAATTTAATACTGAGATTGAAAAAAAAGCAAGAAATCATAGTGTGCCAAGAATCAACCACGGCAATAAATAAAAAAAAACTGGTTGAATGCTGTAATTAAGATGATGGTAGGTCCATCAGCGTCGTTGTATAGGCAATGGTGCTAAACCAC
>CANMFQ010000012.1 GCA_947497145.1 uncultured Flavobacteriaceae bacterium | reverse complement strand
ATTATTTTGCTTGCTGCACAATAAAAATAATACTTTACACCCAATTTTATCTAATAGCAATGAATTTTTCGGGTTAATTGTGTTGTGATTTTGCAATAAGAGTCAATGCTTCTAGTGGGTTCATACCGTTTTTAATTTCGGTGTCGATAACCTATCTAATTTTGGCATCCCGATAGCTATCGGGATTGTGCAGTCTTTGGGTTTTTGAATTGTCCCTGTATTTTTTGTTTGACCTTCACGTTTCTAATGCTACGTTCCCATGCGTTGTTGTCTGGTGGAACTTTGGAATATGGAGAAATGTAAATAGATTTTCTTTTTCTTTATATATTCGGTTGTAAAACGTATAGGTTTCTTTATGTTTTTATCGGGTGTACTGTCTAGCATCTTTTCTAATCACTGGTATAATGGTATTTTTTAATTAAATAATTGAGATCTTTCAACAAATGTGCTAGACATATTTGATGATGCTCTGGGATGATTCCTACTTTAGGTCTCCATCCATCTCCCATCAAAGTTGCTTTGGGAAACCCTCTGTAAAATGAGCATCAATAGCAGCTTTTCCTCTAGTATCAGCGTGAGTAATATAGGTAAGTAGTGGGGTCTGCCATGCCAAAACCTATGTTTATCTCCGTTTGCTTTAACACCAGATTCATCTGCTCCTACTATACTAGAGCAAGCGATTCGCTGTCTTATAATTTCATAGATGGGCGTAACCTTATTGGAAAAACGGTTTAGTAGGTAATGTATACCGCCCTGGCTAATATTGATGTTAAAAACAGCTCCCATTATTTCTTTCATTTGTTTAAAGGGAGTGTATTGTCGTGCATGAAAATAGCCTATTAAAGTTTCAATATTATTCCCGTAACTTACTGGAGACTCTACTCCTTCGGGAAAGTCTGCCACTGTTAGGCATCCGCATTTGCATTACACTCCATAGGTGCGATGCTCTATCCAAACTGCATTAATTGGTGGTATATCCACAATTTGACAGGATTTTTCAATGCTAGCCGTTGCCTATGCCAAAGCTGAATTGCAATTGTTGCAATAATCAGGGCGCAGTTCCACTATTTTATCTTGATTTTTGGTGATCTTTAACGTGTTCCCCTTGCGACCTACCTGTCTTCAAGGCTTCTCCCCTGTAGGTTCTGGTAAGCTTTGATTTCGCTTAGGTCTGTTTTCGTCTTTTGATGGGGTATTGAACTGTTTTTACTGTTCTTGGGAGTGTCATATTTAGCAAGGAGTTCACGTAGTTTAGCATTCTCCTTTTTTAGCGAAACGTTCTCTGCTTCAAGTCTGTGAAGACGTTCTTCAAGATTCTTCAAACGTGTAATAAATTCACGTATAATGGTATCCTTAACCATGATGGAAAGATTCGACATTATTTAATTCGATCCCAATTTTTGAAGAACTTTTTTTGCTATTTCTAAAACTGACTAGTGACCTTAGTTTTTAAGAATCTCCAAAATTATAAGTATATTGCTGTTACAACTATAAAATAACCTAAATATAATAATATCATGTCAAAGGCAATTTGGATTTGTTCAAGAAAGGAATTTTTGAATACAGTTGAGCAAAAAATTAATCAGATTTGTGAGAGTATTTTACCAGATAATATAGTTCCCGCTGACCCCCAAATAATAATAGGTAATAACGTAGCTTATGGTGTTGTTAATCCAAAAAAATCTATATTATATAATGGTTATAGTTTACTATTAGGTGTGATTTCTGGGAATCATGATGATTGGCATGTTCCTTTACAAGATTTTCCTGATGGTTCGTATGCCCTATTTCGTAATACAAAGCAATCTTGCGAAATAGTATCCGACCCAGTTGGATCCAGATCAATTTGGTACTATAAAAATGATGATATTTTTGTAGCGGCTACCTCGCAGGTTGCTTTGATTAAGTTTATTGGAGACTTTGAATTTGATGAAAGGGTTGTGCCGTGGATGCTGTCTACAGGAAGTTTAGGGCCTACCCATTCTTGGGATAAAAGAATTACTAGAGTTCCTCCCAATTCGTCAGTTGTATTGAATAAAAATAGTTGGTCATTAACTACAAAAAAGAACAAAATTGAGTTTAAAGTATCAAAAGATTCAGACAAAAGTCATGAGCAAAAATTAAGAATAGCTCTTGATTCTAGTATTGAATCTATGAGGCTCAATTATGCAGATTGGGTGTTACCTGTTTCCGGAGGTTATGATAGTCGTGGAATCCTTTGTTTGTTAAAGGCAAAAAGTTCTAATAAAGATTTAAATACTATTACTTGGGGTTTGAAATCTTCATTGAATGACTCTAAAAACGATGCTTTTGTAGCACAGGAGTTGGCAAAGGAATTAAAGGTATCTCATCAATATTACCATACAGACTTATCGGAAGAACCCATAGAGAAAATAATCGATAGATTTCTTAAAAATGGAGAAGGACGTATAGATCATATTTCAGGTTATTTAGATGGTTTTAAAATATGGCAGATTTTACATGATGAAAATATTCAGGGAATTATTAGAGGAGATGAAGGTTTTGGTTGGTCAAAAGTATATTCGGCTCCTTCAACAAGGCTAAAAGTAGGTTTGGGTCTTTGTTCTGATTATCATAATTTGAAAAGTTTGGATAAAATGGGAGTTTTTGAACAGGAAATTCCTAAAGATTTAGAGCAGTCGACGAATGAGTCTATGGAGCAATGGAGGGATAGATTGTATCATGAATATCGCTTACCTGTTATTTTAGCTGCTTTATCAGATTTAAAATTATCATATGTAGAACAAGTAAACCCATTACTGTTCCGAAAGGTATTGGAGCAAGTTCGTAAACAACCGGATTATCTTCGTACCGAGAAGTCTCTTTTTAAAAAAATAGTAATTTCTTTAAGTCCAAAAGTGCCTTTCGCAACTAATAGTGCAAATGCCTCAATGTTTGACTTTTTTAAGCAGAAACAAGTTGTAGATTTGCTGAAGGAAGAAATAACTAGTAATTTAGAAAATGAAATAATGCCAAAAAAATTCTTGATTGATGTTTTGGAAAATATTAAAATATCCAATAATGGTCTAGATAAAACCAATTCAATTTCAATTAAGAATTTTATAAAATTAATGTTGCCTGTATATTTAAAAACGTTATTAAAAAAGCAAGTTTCTTCTCTTACTGTATTAGATTACAATCAGTTAGCGTTTAGGGTGTTTATAATTTTACGAATGGTAAAAACGTTAAAGTCGAAATAACCATAATTATTAGCATATTATCTTAGCCCCCTAATAGTTCGGAGTGATATTTTAAATTTCAAAGCTAATATATGTGAAGAATGAAATACAAGAAATGGACCTTAGAACAGAAGTTAGAAATTCTCGCTAGTTCAGAAGCAATAGGTATTGTAGAAACCTGTCGTAAATACAGCGTTAGCACGTGTACTTTTTATAGTTGGAAGAAGAAGTATGAGCTAAAAGGAGAATCGGGATTAAAAGTCACTTACGACATTAAGAGTAAGGAGTTGAAAGCAACAGAAGAAGAGAACCGCGTACTGCGCAATTTACTTAGCGATAGAGAGATTGAGCTTGAAGTGCAACGAGAACTTTAAAAAAAAAAGTTTGGGACGTGCGATCCAAGAAAGATTTAGTTGACACAATCTATAACAAGTACAAGATCAGCAAGACCAAGATTATAAAGATGGTGGGGATTGTACAGAGTAGCTACTATAGAACCTCTAGTGGCGGTAAAAAAGGGAATCGACCTACTAAAGAGACTTTTTCGCAACACTAAAGGCTTTGTATCACAGGATGTGCTGGTATCTTCAATAAAAGCTATATTAAATCACGAGTTTATAGATTGTGGTTATCGATTAATGGTTAGCTATTTGACTAGAGAAGGTTATATTATTAACCGTAAGAAATTATATCGAATTATGAAGGAAGAAGGTTTATTGAAACTTGATAATAGAATAGATAGAAGTGGTTCTGGGCGTAAATTTGTAAAGTTTAGAAAAGTACACACTACTAGTCCTTTGGAATGCCTAGAGATGGACATAAAGATGGTTGGATACCAAGTGTAGGTAAAAACGCTTATTTACTATCAGTAATTGACGTTCATACACGAAGAATACTAAAAGACTATTTTGCTTTTACTATCAAACAAAACAATATAATAGTCTTACTCTCTGAGTTATTTGAAGATTATGATTATCCAAATAATGTAGTTATTAGAAGTGATAATGGTAGTCAGTTTATAGCTGTAAAAGTGCGTAAATATTTAAACTTGATAGGTCTTCAGCAGGAGTTTACCCACATAGCAACGCCAGAAGAAAATGCTCATATTGAAGCGTATCACGGCATTTTAAAAAGAGAAATCTTCAACAGAATTGATTATCAGTGTTTTGGCGAAATAGAGCAAATACTAAAACGCTATGTAAAATTCTACAATAACAGAAGATTACACGGGTTGTTAGGACGAATTACACCTATGGAAAAAATGGAATGCTGATAAACATCTAATGAGTAAGAAAAAATTAACCGCTTAAGTAATAATCGAAATTTAAAAGATTACTCTTGTTTTATACGGTTCAAAAAACTGCAACAGCCAGAAAACACATAGCGTTGAAGATAGGATAGTAAATATTTATCAACCCTATGTGCGTCCAATACCAAGAGGTAAGGACAAGGCGGCAACCGAATTTGGAGCAAAAATAAGTGCAAGTGAAGTAGATGGCATGAGCGGTATCGAACATATAAACTGGAATAACTTTAATGAGTCAACAGATTTAATACTACAGACCGACAATATACAAAACTATCTATGGGTATTACCCAGAATTACTTTTGGCAGACCAAATCTACCTCAATAGAAATAACCGAAAATGGCTCAAAGAAAGAAATATCAGAACCGTAGGGAAACCCCTGGGAGGACTACCAAAGCAAGAACTTGACGCCTATGGGAAACTTAAGTAAAAAAAAGAGCGGAATCAACGAAATTTAATAGGAGTTATATTTGGGCAAAAAAAAATGCTTATGGATTAAGCATCATTAAAGCTAGAAGAAGTGATACATCACAAAGTTGGATCAGTGCAATCTTCTTTATAATGAACCTGATAACCTTATCAAAAATAGCAGATAAGTATGCTATTTTTTTGCCTCTTTTGAAAAATATGCCAAAAACACATGTAAAATACCATTTGCCCAGAGGAGCTTATCCGTTTTAACTCCAATATTCAAAAATGGGCAACCTAAACTCGCTACAGTTCCGAAAATTGAATTACGAGACGCTTGTGAAAATCAGCAAGCTCTAATTAATTTGAAACGGTATCTTTAGATTCGTACAATTGATAATCTGCTTTTTATCTGTTTTAGTTATAATTCAACCGAAATAATAGGTTGAACAAAATCCTTTTTTATAATTTTGCACCCGCAGAATACTATTTATCTAAAATAAGAGTTTAAATTTATAGGTTTTAACTTGTAAAAAAAAAATCAACTTAACCAATTATTATGAATAATACAAAAATAGCTATTATAGGATTAGGATATGTGGGCTTACCGTTAGCCAGATTGTTTGCTACCAAATATCCTGTTATAGGTTTTGATATCAATGCATCAAGAGTAGCAGAGCTTCAAACGGGTGTTGATAGTACCTTAGAAGTTGAAGAAGCTATCTTGCAAGGTGTTTTAAAGACTTCTCCTCAAATGGATACTGGTTTATTTTGCACCAATAATCTAGATCATGTTGCTGACTGTAATGTGTATATTGTTACAGTACCTACTCCTGTTGATAGCACAAACAGACCTATTCTTACGCCTCTTTATAAGGCAAGTGAAACTATAGGTAAGGTCTTAAAAAAGGGAGATATTGTTATTTATGAATCTACCGTATACCCTGGAGTAACGGAGGATGAATGTATTCCTGTATTGGAAAAAACAAGTGGATTGGTTTTTAATGTAGATTTCTTTGCAGGGTATTCTCCAGAGCGTATTAACCCAGGAGATAAAGAACATACTGTTGAAAAAATACTTAAAGTAACTTCTGGTTCTACACCAGAGATTGGCCAAGAGATAGATCAGCTTTATGCTTCTGTAATAACTGCTGGTACACATTTAGCGCCAAATATTAGGGTTGCTGAAGCTGCAAAGGTAATTGAAAACTCACAGCGTGATATTAATATTGCTTTTGTTAACGAATTGGCAAAGATTTTTAATTTAATGGGTATAGATACCCATCATGTTTTGGAAGCTGCCGGTACTAAGTGGAATTTTCTGCCTTTTAAACCAGGCTTGGTTGGCGGACATTGTATTGGTGTAGATCCTTATTACCTTGCGCAAAAAGCCCAAGAACATGGATACCATCCAGAGATTATATTGGCTGGTAGGCGAATGAACGACGGTATGGGTAAATATGTTGCTAGTGAAGTGGTGAAGTTGATGGTGCAAAAGGATATTAAGGTAAAAGGGGCTACTATTTTAGTTTTGGGTATTACATTTAAAGAAAACTGCCCTGATGTTAGAAATACTAAAGCAGTAGATGTTATTAGTAATCTTGCTAGCTATGGTGTTAATATAAATATTTATGACCCTTGGGCAAATCCCCAAGAAGTAATGCATGAATATGGAATTGAAACTACCAAAGAATTGCCAAGAAAACGTTTTGATGCGGTGGTACTTACGGTGGCTCATCAAGAATTTTTAAGTTTAGATTTTAATGACTTTTTAAAAGATGAAGGTGTACTTTATGATGTGAAAGGGATATTAGATTCTGCTAAGGTTAGTGGGAGATTATAAAATAACTACCCCTTATTGAACATATTATGAAAGTTAAAATTGGCTTTGTTATTTATTCTTTAACACATGGAGGTGCAGAAAGAGTAATGGCTACTTTGTGCAACTACTTTTCTAAAAACTATGAAGTAGTTTTAATAACTCTAATTGAAAAGGAACGTTTTTATGCTATAGATTCTTCAGTTGAATTGAGGCAGTTGAATGATTCTCCTCGTCAGAGTGCAAATCCAATTTTAGCTTTATATCATAATTATCTTGATTTAAGAAAACTGAAGAGGATAATAGAAAAAAATCAGGTAAATGTTTTAATTAGTTTTACAACATCGGCAAATGTACTTTCGATATTGGCAGCAAAACAAGCAAAAATTCCTTGCATTATTAGCGAGCGAAATAATGGTGCAAATGCGCCTATAAACGGTTTTTGGAAATTTGCCAGAAACCGATTTTATAAGCTCGCGGATTATTTGGTGGTGCAAACCGAAGGGAATAAGCAGTTTTATGCTTCAATTGTTACTAAATCTAAAATCAAGATTATTCAAAACCCCATTTCCCCTACAATTAATACTACCCCAAGTGATGATATTAAAAGCCAAACCAGACTTCATATTCTTACAGTAGGTCGTTTAAATGATAATAAAGCGCAGAATGTAAGTTTACAAGCCTTGAGTTTACTCAAGGACTTGGATTGGGAGTTTGCGATTGTTGGAGACGGTGCTAAGCGGGATGACTTGCAACAATTAAGTGTAGAGCTTGATATTGCAGATCGGGTTCATTTTACAGGTGCCGTAAAAAATGTTGGTCATTATTATCAAATGGCAGATATATTCGTTTTTACCTCCCGTTCAGAGGGGTTTCCAAATGCGCTTATGGAAGCTAATTATGCTGGTGTGCCTTCTATTTCAACCAATTGTGATTTTGGTCCCTCAGAAATTATTACAGATGGGGAAGATGGTTTTTTAATACCAGTTGATGATGTGCAAGCATTGCAAGAGAAACTTAGATTGTTACTTACTGATGAAGCGCTTAGAAATCGATTTTCTAAAAATGCACATAATCGATCTTCACGTTTTGAACTAAAGAAAATAGCTGCTTCTTGGGAGGATCTTATTCATAGCCTACTCAAGGTGTAACTACTGTAGCAACATGAAAATATTTGACATTGCTTCTTTTGTTATCCGCTTTAAAAAACTTTTAGGGAATCCTGTTGTGATAAATGTTATTACAGTGGGATGCATTACTTTTGGGATTAAACTTATTGGATTTTACAGGGAGACCTTGGTAGCTTCTACCTTTGGGATTTCCTTATTGTTAGATACTTTTATTATAGCTGTATTGATACCAAGTTTTATCCAAAACGTTTTTGTAGGAGCACTCAAAAATATTTTTATCCCTAATTATATCACCGAACAAAATACGTCAAAAAAACTAGGGGAATTTCAGTCAATTGTTTTTTGTATGATAGCTGGGATAATGCTTTTTTTTTCTGTACTAACCTATTTCGCATCTGATTTTTTTATTGAAACCGTATTTCCAAGCAAGAGTAGCGCATTTTATAATTTGGTTCGTAGGCAGTTGATTATAATTTTACCTAGCCTCTTGTTTATGGGGTTTTCCTCGGTGATAAGTGGTTTGCTGCAAATTAAAGACAAATTTTTATCTTCTACGCTAATAGGGGTTATTCCTGCTATTTCAACGATTATTGCACTTTTGTTTTTAAAGGAGGAGCTAGGTGAAATGGTTTTGGCTTATGGCTTTCTAATTGGAGTGACACTCCCTTTTTTATTTTTACTTGCTTTGGGTTACAAGCATAAGGTGATTCATATAAAAAAACCAAAATTCAATGATAATTCAAGGGTAATGCTAAGGCAATTGCCGGCTAAGCTAACTTCTGGTTTTCTTACAGGAATTAATCCATTTGTAGATCAGTATTTTGCTGCGCAATTGGCAGTAGGTTCGATAGCTGCGATTAATTATGGGTTGAAAATACCTGCGTTTACCTCTTCAATAATACTTATTGCACTGGGTACTGTAATATTGCCTTACTTTTCTAAATTGATTAATGAAGATTTGATTAAAGGTTATCATCATTTATTTAAAATGCTAAAAATGTTATTATTAGCAACTGCTATAGTTACCCTGGTTTTGATTTTTTTCTCTAACGAAATTGTATCTTTTTTATTTGAACGGGGAAAGTTCTCTAGTGAGAATAGTAGATTGGTTGCTGGAATTCAGCAAATCTTATTAATTTATATTCCTTTTAGAATTTGTGGGAATCTTATGGTGAAATTTTTGACGAGTATTAATAAAAATAAATTTATGGCTTATATGTCCGTATTAGGTTTATTTTTGAATATACTATTTAATGTCATTTTTATTGAAAAATACGGTCTCTATGGTTTGGTTTTAAGTACTACTTTTGTGATTATACTTAAAGCTTCTAGCTATTTTATATATATTAGAAAACTATATAGCGAGGCTAAACTGTCTCATCCATGAAAATAATCAAATATATAATTCTAGGCTTATTTCTTTTAAACTTACCTGGTATAGCTAATGTAGGAGTTAGTTCAGCATTGGGTGGTATATTAAGTTATGCTAGTTTTTTACTACTGATAATATATTATATAATATTTCTAAGAGGTAAACCTAATTTTTGGTTGTTTTATGTAGGTTTTCTATATTTTTTGATCTCAGGAGTGCAATTATACATTAATTACCCTTTCGGAAAATATGTTGTTTATTTACTAAAATTTTTAATTTTAGTGATTTGTGGTAATAGTTTTTTTAAAACGGTTACCACAAAAGACGTTGCCGCCGCTCTATTATTAGGAGGGCTATCGTTAGTTTTTAATGTTCTTTTTTTTGCTGATGATTACGGTAGGTATAGTGGTTTTTATCTTAACCCTAATGCAGCGGGTTATGTTTGTGCCACGGGATATGCCTTGTCTTTTGCATTAGAAAATAAAAAAGCTCGATTGTTGCTTCAAGTAGTTTTTACTATCTGTGGTTTACTAACTTTTTCTAGAACATATATGTTGGTATGGGTTATAATAAATTTACTATCTTTAAGAATTAGTTTTAAAAATATTAGAGTATTGGTGTTTGGTTTGGGATTGGGAATTGCGTTATTAATTTTTGGCGAATTATTTAATCTCGGAGGTGCCCGTTTTGCACAATTTCAAAGTCTCTTGGACAATAAATCCTCTTCGGAATTGCAAGAAGGTTCAAGAACCGAAACTTGGGCGCTTTTTTATGATGCAGCTGTTAGTCACCCTTTTTTTGGAGGTGGTTTTGGTGAATTTCATGGCGGTGGTCTTCATAGTTTAGGACCTCATAACACCTATCTTTTAATTTTTGGCGAATCAGGCATCATACCACTTCTTTTGTTTTTAGCTTTTATATTGTATCTTTTATTTTGGTCTAATAGACTTTTTAAATTGAATCCATCATTATTTCTTACAACAATTACTCTAGCTGTATATTTGTTAACAACGCATAATTATTTTGATAATTATTTTAAATTATGCATAACTCTTTTTCTTTTTAGTCAAATAGAAAGATTTAAACCTGTTTATTTTCAAAATAGATTCAGTTAAACTTAAACTATATTTGTATGGCATATGATAACTATAAGTTTTTTATAATTGTAAATGAAATTAGGAGAGGGGATTTTTTTTTTGTCGAAGATACTGTATAAGAAGATATATAGTATGACAATACTTTATAAGACAGTTCGAACTATTTTTTGTGAGTATTGATATTCCTAAATAAGGGAAAAATAGTAACAATAATCAGTTAAGGTATGAAGTTTCTAAAGTTATGTGCATAAATAAGATTTATGATTTGAAACCATTTTTGTAGGTTACAATGCTAAAAACTATAAATAGGATATGTAGAAAATGAAAAAACAAAAAATAGTATTTATACTTCCTTCTTTAAAAGCTGGTGGAGCAGAACGAGTACTTTCATTTTTATCTTGTTCGTTAAATAAGGAATTATTTTCACCTCAATTGCTAGTTATTGGCTTTGAAAAAGATTCAGCATATGCATATCCAGAAGATGTCACGTTGTTTTTGAATAAGAAAAGATCTCGGCAAGCATTTTTTGATATTATAATTTTTTTGATAAAGCATAAGCCAAACATAGCTATGAGTAGTATTGGACAACTCAATATTTTATTAGGTGTATTAGGTTTTTTTTTTAACAAAACTAAGTTTGTAGGGAGAATAGCTAGCGTTACCTCAGTGCGGTCAAGTTATGCAAATAAACGTTCTAACTGGTTTTTAGGTAAACTGAATAGTATTGCTCACAAAAACTTGGATAGAATAATTTGTCAATCAGAAGATATGTCAAAGGATCTTCAGGTAAATTTGAAAATTTCCGAAAAAAGAATAACATTAATTAATAACCCAATTACGTCTATTCCCAAACAGATTAAAACTACTGCTCATAACAGGAAAAAAGTACAATTTATTACCGTTGGTAGATTGACGGAGGTAAAAGGGCATGAACGGTTATTACATCATTTATCAAAAATAAATGCTTATGAATTTGAATATACTATAGTTGGTAGCGGGCATTTAGAAGAGCAACTAAAAGGTCTGGTAAACGAGCTAGAGTTGCATAATAAAATAAATTTTATTTCTTACAGTAGTAATGTATACGAATTACTAGTACAACACGATATTTTTTTACAAGGATCTTTTGTTGAGGGTTTCCCTAATGCGGCTTTAGAAAGCTGTGTTGTAGGTGTTCCTGTTTTAGCTTATAATGTACCAGGAGGCACAAAAGAAATTGTTAAATCTGGATTAAATGGTTTCTTAGTTAATACAGAGGAAGAATTTCAAGATATATTGAATAATCCCAATTTGTTGATGGATATTGATGCTCAAAAAATTTCAAAAGATACAAAAGAACGATTCTCAGCAGAAAAAATCTTAAAACAGTATGAGGCTGTTTTTCTTGAATTGATCAAATGAATATTTTAGTAGTTTTACCGAATGACACCCTTGGAGGGGCAGAGCAGTATCTTAAAATGGTTGCTGAGTTTTACAAGAACGAAGCTGTTGAGGTGATATTTTTACAGCCTTCAAGAAGTAAGCAATGGAATAATATGTCTGATAAAACAACGCTGCACTATGTAGGGCATAAATTCAGTATAATTACATTTTTTTATTTAGTTTTTTCTTTGCTCTTTAAGCAAAGAAAAGTATTTGATTATGTTTTTACGTCACATACAAGTGTCACTGGTTTGATAGGCATGTTTGTTAAACTAGGTGTTGTTAAAAAAAAGTTCTTCATTGCAAGAGAGTCTACCTCTATATTTAAGCGTTTTTCTGGATTTAAATTGTATGTGTATAAATTGTTTTATTTTGTAGGTTATGACCAAGTAGATTTGCTTGTCTGTCAAACAAATTTCATGAAAGACCAACTTGTACGTGGCTATCCTAAAATAGTACAAAAAACAAAAATTGAGGTTATACCAAATCCTATAGATTTAAAATTGATTGCAACAAATGAAAAAAAGAAACCTGATTTTATACCTCCAGAAGAATATATTGTGACTGCAGGAAGGTTAATTCCGGAAAAAGGTTTTGATCTGCTTATTCAATCATTTAAGGAAATTTCAGATAAATACTCAAACCTGAAATTGATAATATTAGGGGAGGGGGAACAAAGATTAGTATTGGAGAAATTAAGTAAAGATCTGGGACTTGAGAATAAAGTAATGTTACCTGGTAAAGTAGTAAATGTATATCCGTTTTTTAAAAAAGCCAAGCTGTGTATTGTTTCTTCTAGAATTGAGGGTTTTCCAAATGTATTACTGCAAATGATGTCTCAAAATAACAATGTTATTACCACCTTGTGTGCAGGTGATATGAGTGATATTCCTAATGTTTTGAAAATACCTATCAATGATGTTACAAGTATGTCGGCCGCATTAACAGATACTTTGTCCCAAGACAATAATGGGAATAGGGACATCTTTGATATATTCCTAGCAGAGAGAAGTATTGATTTTTTTGTAAAAAGGGTTGACACAATTATACGAAGCTAATAATTTTGAAAAAGTATTGCAGGTAGTTGAAAATGCTGGTAGCAATGAAAATTAAATTTTTCCGTTATCAGTTCTAGTTGCCACAAGAAAATAAGGTATAAGTCGCATTGGAAATAACAGTTATATTCTCGATAAGAATACAATTATTTTTGTGACTGCTAAAATTCACTTAGATTAATGTTGATACAAGATTAGCGGTATAATTGATAGTGTTATTAATTATAAGGATTTAAAAAAAACTTTAAAATAATATGAACAAAAAATTACGAATAGGAATACTAATTGACAACTATATGCTTCCTGCTTGGGCTTTTAAAATGATAGAAGTTATAAATGCTTCGAATCATTCTGAGTTTGTTTTAGTAGTAAAGAAAAAAGCATCTCCCCAAAAAAGGACATCTAAATTGAGGAAAATTTGGGAAAATAGACATAAAATAGTTTTTCTTTTGTTTCGAAAGTTGGATAGTAAACTATTCAAGAATAAGCCCAATGCATTTGAGAGAAAAGATATTAGAAATATTATTGAATGTCCTGAAATTGAGGTTTCTCCTAAAGAAACGAAGTTTAGTGATACTATACTTAAGGATGATATTAAAAAGATCGCTACGCACGATGTGCATATATTTATAAGACTAGGTTTTAGAATACTAAGAGGTGAAATATTGAAATGCTCCAAATACGGTATATGGTCTTATCATCATGGAGATAACAATGTTAACAGGGGAGGTCCTGCTGGTGTTTGGGAGGTAATAGAGCAATGGGATGAAACGGGTGTAATTCTTCAAATTTTAACAGAAGATTTAGACGGTGGAATTAAACTAGATAAAACTTTTTCTGCAACCGACAATGTTAGTTTTGGTAGAAATAGAAACAATTTTTATTGGAAAGCGATGTCTATGCTACCTAGACAGCTAAATAAGTTACATCATCTTGGCGAGAAAGAATTTTTTAATCAATTAGCACAAGAGAGTGCACCGTATTTTTACTATAACAGACTTTTTGTTTCACCCTCTAATTTAGTTGCTTTTAGAACCTTTCTTCGCATCTATTTTCAAAAATTATACACAAGCTTAATCAGTCTTTTTTATTTCCAACAATGGATATTATTATTTAAAATAGAAAAACAAGACAAGATATCCACATCGTTTTTTAGATTTAAAAAAATACTGCCACCTAAAGATAGATTTTGGGCAGATCCTTTTGTTATAGAAAAAAATGATAGGTATTATATTTTTATTGAGGAGTTAATTTACAAGGAGAAGATAGGGAAGATATCTGTAATAGAAATGGATAAAAAAGGTAATTATTCACCTCCTCAATTGGTTTTAGAACGTGATTACCATTTATCATATCCATTTTTATTTGAAGAAAATGATACATTATACATGATTCCAGAAACTTCTAAAAATAGGACTATTGAATTATATAAATGTATTGAATTTCCTTTAAAATGGGAATTTTGTACCAACTTAATGGAGGATGTATGTGCTGTGGATACAACCATTATCAAAAAAGATAGTAAGTATTGGTTATTTTGTAATATTAAGGAAAATGAAGGTGCAAGTGCATCTGAAGAACTTTTCTTATTCTATTCAGAATCTTTACTTGATAAAAACTGGAGGGCTCACCCCAATAATCCAATCGTTTCTGATGTGAAAAATTCTCGTCCAGCAGGCAATATTTTTACGGTTAAAAATAAATTATATAGACCATCACAAAACTGTGCCAAGCGCTATGGACATGGAATGAAAGTAAATCAAATAATAGAATTAAATGAAAAATCTTATCGAGAGGATACTATTCAATCAATATATCCAAACTGGGATAAATCAATACTAGCAACGCATACCCTTAATAATACTGGTAGACTAACTGTAATTGATGCTGTTGTTAAACGAAGGAAATGGTTATAATGCTCTGCAAGTTTAGGATAGGTATATTAACTATATTTTAAGCTGTCAATAAAGAAAATTACCAAAAGGATATTTAGTACATCGTAGAAGGTGAAATTTGCTAATGATATAGAGGAAGTTTGAGGATGAGAGTCTAAAGCGTATGCTAATAAATCAGATTTAATTAAAAAAATATACCCCCACATGTCAAATGTAGGGGTTATTTCTAAAACGATTACTTAAGATTCTCCCAATACCATTTTACGGCTTCTTTAAGTCCGGTTTTCATGTCATATTTAGGATTGTACCCTAGCAGGTTTCTTGCCTTATCAATGGAAGCAAGTGAATGAGGAACATCGCCTGCACGTTCTTGACCGTAGACAATATCAATTGCCCCTATTTTAGGGTCAAACTCGGCTAAATATTGTTTAATGAGAACAACAAGTTCATTTAAGGTTGTTCGTTCACCATAGGCAACATTGTATACCGTTTTAGAAGCTTCAGGTTTTGTCGCAATCATTGCTCTAACGTTTGCTTCAATTACATTGTCTATATAGGTGAAATCTCTAGAATAACTACCATCGCCATTAATAGTAGGTGATTCATGGTTCATGAATGATATTACAAATTTAGGAATAACCGCAGCGTAGGCACCATTAGGATCTTGATAACGACCAAAAACATTAAAATAGCGAAGTCCTATAGTTTCCATATTGTAAGTTTTTCCAAAAACATCTGCATACAGCTCGTTTACATATTTTGTGATGGCATATGGTGAAAGCGGTTTGCCTATTTTATCTTCTACCTTAGGAAGGTCTTTAGAATCTCCGTAAGTTGAGGAGCTTGCTGCGTAAACAAAACGCTTTACTTGGGCATCTCTTGCGGCAACAAGCATATTTAGAAAACCAGAAACATTTACATCATTACTTGTTATAGGGTCATTTATGGATCTAGGTACTGAGCCTAAGGCAGCTTGATGGAGTACATAATCAACCGATTCGCAGGCATTTTTGCAAGTTTCTAAATCTCTAATATCACCTTTAATAAAAGTGAAATTTTGATGGTTCTTTATTGCTTCAATATTTTCAAGTTTTCCCGTGGCTAAATTATCTAAAGCTCGTACGGAATTTCCGTTTGCAATAAGTGCTTTGCATAGGTTTGAACCTATAAAACCTGCGCCACCCGTTACCAATATGGTTAAAGTAGGGGCTAGATTTAATTCTGTAATGTTCATACTATTATTTATTCTAGATTTATATTCAATTATATAATTAAAAAAAGTTGATAGATCATTTTAATCTACTGCCATTTAAACTTTTTGTCAAGGCATGGATTAAAATAATGTGTAGCTTTCATAATGTCGTTAATTCTATACTTTTGGAGATTTAGTATTTACATAATTATCCAATAGAATTCGGTTTTTATAAATTTTTAAGACTCTCCAATTTTGTAGTATTCAAAACCAAAACTGGCCATTGTTTCTTTGTCTAACAAGCGTCTTCCGTCAAAAACAAAGGCAGGTTTTAACATTTTCTTATAAATAGTAGCCCAATCATAGGTTTTAAATTCATCCCATTCTGTGAGAATAGCAATTGCATGTGCATCTTCAGAGGCTTTTATAGGATCGTTTACTACCTTGAGTAAGCGTCTGTTCTCTTCGGGAGATCTAGTGCCTAAATAATCTAAATCCGCATATATTTGCTCTTCTGGCACTTTCGGGTCGTAAATTGTAATTTCTGCTTTTTCATCTAACAATGCATCAGCGACATAGATGGCAGCAGATTCTCGGGTATCATTTGTATCCTTTTTAAAAGCCCATCCATAAAAAACAATTTTTTTGCCAGAAACAGTATTATACAAGGTGGTTACGATATTTTCTGCAAATCTTCTTTTTTGGTAGTCATTCATAATAATCACCTGTTCCCAGTAATCGGCCACTTCTTGTAGTCCGTAGCTTTGTGCAATATAGACTAGGTTGAGAATATCCTTTTGAAAACAGGAGCCACCAAAACCAACAGAAGAATTTAAAAATTTAGAACCTATTCTACTATCATAACCTATGGCTCTAGAAACTTCAGCAACATTCGCATCGGTTTTTTCACAAAGAGCAGAAATAGAGTTTATAGAAGAAACACGTTGCGCTAAAAAAGCATTAGCCACTAATTTTGATAATTCTGATGACCATACATTGGTCTGAAGTATTTTTGACTCAGGTAGCCAATGCGCATATATACTGCTAAGTGCGTCTTTAGCTTCTTGTCCTTCTTTGGTTTCTGCTCCACCAATTAGCACCCTATCAGCATTTAATAAATCATCAACAGCTGTGCCTTCAGCTAAAAACTCTGGATTAGAAAGGATTTCAAAATTCACACCATTTCCGGTGTTATCCAAAATACTTTTAATGGCACTTGCTGTACGAACAGGTAAGGTTGATTTTTCTACGACTATTTTATCAGTCTTAGCGACCTTGGCTATATTTCTTGCGCAAAGTTCTATATATTTAAGATCAGCTGCTTGCCCTTTTCCTTTGCCATAAGTCTTAGTAGGAGTATTGACAGAAATAAATATCATTTGCGCTTCATCAATGGCTTTATCAACATTAGTAGAAAAGAAAAGGTTTTTTCCTCGTGTCTGTGCTACTATTTCTTTTAGACCAGGCTCGTAGATAGGAAGCTTATCTAAATTAGAGTCGTTCCATAAATCTATTCGTTTTTGATTGATGTCTACTACAGTTACTTCAATTTCAGGGCATTGACTGGCTATGACTGACATGGTTGGACCACCGACGTAACCTGCACCGATACAGCATATTTTAGTTATTTTCATTATCAATTGGTTGTTTTAATATAAATTAATATGGTTTGTATAAATTGTAAATTAGACATTCAATAATGTTCAAGAATTAGATTATATAGTTAATAAAAAGGTTATTCTGACGCAAAGATTATAAAATAACTCAACAAAAGCAGGAATATTATCGACAAAGAGGGTTAATTTCCTGTTTCTTGTATATATTGAGCAAAATTTAAAAATGAGTAATAGTAAAATGGTAATGAATAATCCTTTAACCGAGAAATCATCAGTGTTAAACGAAAGTTAATGTAATTAACCACAAACTATAAGTAATTTTGAAATTGATACAACCGAAATTAAATATTTTAAAGTGGAGACACAGACCAAAATTTGGCTTTCCTCACCCCATATGGGAGGCAACGAACAACATTATGTTGATGAGGCATTTATAACCAATTGGATAGCGCCTTTGGGACCAAATGTAAATTCTTTTGAAACATCTATTAGTAATTATATAGGTGAAAATGTCCATGTAGCAGCTCTAAGCGCTGGTACAGCTGCAATTCATTTGGCCTTGCAAATATTAGGAGTATCTCATGGTGATGAGGTTATTTGTCAAAGTTTTACATTTTCAGCATCGGCAAACCCTATTGCGTATTTGGGAGCGACACCTATTTTTGTTGATAGCGAACGATATACATGGAATATTTCTCCAGAATTATTGGAGAAGGCGATTACTGATAGAATAGCCTTGGGAAAAAAACCTAAAGCCATTGTCGCTGTTCATTTGTATGGTATGCCTTATGATGTATCTAAAATAAAAAAAATTGCAGATACTTATGATATTCCTGTAGTAGAAGATAGTGCCGAAGCACTTGGTAGCAATGTTAACGGAATTAACTGTGCAAGTTTTGGTGATATTGGAATTTTATCTTTTAACGGTAATAAAATTATAACTACTTCTGGTGGTGGAGCACTTGTCTCAAAAAATAAAAACTTTAGAGATAAAGCGATTTTTTTAGCGACTCAAGCTAGAGATGATGCCCCTCATTATCAACATTCACATATTGGTTTTAATTATAGAATGAGTAATGTTTTGGCAGGAATAGGTCGTGGACAGATGGAAGTCTTAGATGATCGAGTAGCTGCACGAAGAGCAAATTTTGATTTTTACCAAACGACTTTAGCCCATTTGGAAGGGGTTGAATTTTTAAATGAACCAGAAGGGTTCTTCTCTAATAGATGGTTAAGTTGTATTTTAACAGCTTCTTATGAAGCACGCGAAAGAATACGATATGCCCTTTTGGAAGAAAATATTGAGTCCCGACCGTTATGGAAACCTATGCACTTACAACCAATTTTTAAAAATGCAACGCACTATTCGGATGGTACATCAGAAGATCTTTTTCAAAGAGGGTTATGTCTGCCTAGTGGTTCTAATTTAACTAAAGAAGATTTAACAAGAGTTGTTGCAATAATAATTAAAGAACTTACCAAATGATAAAAAATTACTTAGTTAGCAATGCACATCGATACGCCTCCAAATGGTTGGTATTAGTTATTGATGTTCTTTTAACGTCAATTTCTTTTGTACTAGCTTATATTATTCGTTTTGAAATATCTTTTAATTTTAAAAGTGAAGATTTATTTGTTCAATTACCTATTGTGGCTTTCGTTTCAACGATAGCTTTTATATATACCGGTTCTTATAAAGGAGTGGTAAGACACACAGGAGTCAGAGATGTTTATAAAATCTTTAATGCAGTATGTTTAGCCAGTATACTATCTATTTTTTTGGTGATTGTTAATGCCCAGTATCAAATGATTGAAAATTTCACTATTCCTAGAGGTATAGTAGTTTTTCACAGTCTTTTGTCATTTGTGGTTTTAATTTCGGCGAGATATGCCTTTAGAACGGTATACTTTAATTTGGTGAAAAAGTTTAAGGTCACCAAAAATGTATTGATTTATGGAGCTGGAGAATCAGGTATACTTACCTATAATGCAATAACAAATCAAACTAGTAGTAATACCAGAGTAATTGCATATTTAGATGATGACCCCAAAAAAATAGGGAAGGTCATAAATGGGGTGATGGTTTTGGGGAAAGAAGTATTGTCTGAATATTTTATTAGCACTAAGGAAGTATCTGAAATTATTGTTTCTATAAATAATGTAGATAGTGAGAAACTTCGAGAGTTAGTAGAAGGTTTAGTGGAGTTTCCTGTACAAGTTAAGATTGTGCCACCTGTGGAGAGTTGGATAAACGGTGAGTTAAAAGTTTCTCAAATTAAACAGGTGCAAATTGAAGATTTGTTAGATAGAGTACCTATTGATATCAAAAAATCTAAAGTTTCAGAGCAATTAAAGAACCAAGTAATTATGGTTACTGGAGGTGCGGGCTCTATAGGTAGTGAGATAGTGCGTCAAATAGCTAATTATGATTACAAATCATTAATTATTATTGATCAAGCAGAATCTGCTCTTTATGATCTACAACAAGAATTGAAGCAAAATGGATTTCATAATTTTGTGCCCATAGTAGGGGATATTCGCGATAAGAATCGAATGAATGCCTACTTTCAAGAACATAAACCAAGTATGGTTTTTCATGCCGCAGCATACAAGCATGTCCCTTTAATGGAGTATAATTTTTATGAAGCAATTAAAGTAAATGTTGCCGGAACAAAGGCTATTGTAGACTTGTCTATGAATCATAAAGTTGAGAAGTTTGTTTTTGTTTCTACGGACAAAGCGGTTAACCCAACCAATGTGATGGGGGCAACAAAGCGCATAGCTGAAATGTACATTAGTAGTGCCCAGCAAGAAAATAAAACAAAATTTATAACCACTAGATTTGGTAATGTTTTAGGCTCTAATGGATCTGTAATTCCGTTGTTTAGAAAGCAGATTGAAAAAGGTGGTCCCTTAACTGTTACCCATAAAGATATTACGCGTTATTTCATGACTATTCCTGAGGCTTCTCAGCTGGTGTTAGAGGCTGCAGTAATGGGTGAAGGCGGTGAGATTTTTATTTTCGATATGGGCAAGTCAGTTAAAATATTTGACCTAGCGAAGAATATGATTAAGCTATCAGGCTTGAAGTACCCTGATGATATCGATATAAAAATTACAGGTCTGCGCCCAGGTGAAAAGTTGTATGAAGAACTTTTGGCAAATGGAGAAAATACATTACCTACGTATCATAAGAAAATATTAATAGGTAAAGTAAGAGAACTAGATTATGCATGGGTAAAATCAAAAATTGATGAGTTATGTGTTTCTAACATGTTTTTCAATAATAATACCATGGCGTTAATGAAAGAGATCGTTCCTGAATATGTGTCTAACAATTCTGACTTCTGTAAATTAGATGGTGATAATGAAAAGGTTAAAGAACTAAATACAGAAAAGAAAATCTTTCAACGATAAATTTCACTATTATTGCAAAAAAAATAACACTTTAAAGCTTATGTTAATACAAAAGAATCGTTGGGGTTTGCTACCTGCAATTGTCTCACTTTTAATCATGCTAGCGCTGTCATCATGCGCATCAAAAACTGATGTTGTTTATTTTCAAAATACAGGTACCTATGAAACCTTGGTTGATGAAAATAGTTTTACTCCAAAGTTTAAGGTAGATGATTTGGTAAGTATACATGTATCTACTTTAAATAGTGAGGCAAGTACTCCTTTTAATTTATTTAGAGGGGCTTCTGAAGGTGGAATTCGACCAGAACAAGTAGACTATTTAATCGATAAGGATGGGGAGATTGATTTTCCTGTAATTGGTAAATTAAAAATAGCAGGATTATCTTCGGAAGAAGTAAGAGCTTTGCTACGTAAAGAACTTTCTGAATATTTGAAAAATCCAATTATTAATATCCGTTTAAAGAATTTTACCGTTACAGTTTTGGGAGAGGTTAGAAAACCAGGAACATATGCTGTTAATGGTGAACGAATAACTATTCTTGAAGCTTTAGGTCTTGCTGGAGATTTAACGGTAAAAGGGGTAAGAAAAAACGTGTTTGTTCTAAGAGATTTTGATGGAACCAAGGTATATACCCGTATAGACCTCACTAAAAAGGAAGCTATGAGTTCGCCCGTATATTATTTAACACAAAATGACGTTGTGTATGTAGAGCCCAATCAATCAGCAATTACGGCTTCGGCATTAGATAATCGTGCAACGATAGCTGTTTCTATAGCATCACTTTTAATTACGTCTACAATTTTATTAATTACCAGAACAAAATAATTGATCTAACAAATAAGGGAAATTTAATATGAACTTAAATTCAGAATCTTCTTTGAGTAATCCAATTGATTTAAAAGAAGTTCTTTCAATCTATACTAAACATTGGAAATGGTTTGTTATTTCAGTGCTTTTAATGCTAATTATTGCGGCTATCTATGTGAGATATACACCTTCGCAGTATGCTGCTGCTGCTAAAATTCAAATATTGGAAGATGAAAATTCCAACGGAGGACTTTCTGCGTTTTCGGATTTGAATGTCCTAGGTGGTGGAAAAAACAAGGTGGTTGATGAAATCGAAGTTATTGGTTCAAGGTCAAATTTTATAGACGTTGTTAAACAACTAAAATTAAATACTAAAATTTCTATTATTGGAAATGTTATCAATACTGAATTGTATGAGAATCCTCCAATAAACTTAAATTTTATCACCGCTGATTCTACACTTAATAATGCTAATTATTCTTTTTATATTACACTGGCTTCATCAACAACTTTTGGGTTTAGTGAAGAAGAGGACAAACCTGCAAAAGTATATTCATTTGGAAAGAATATCCCTTCTCCTGTTGGTGATATTGTTATTACACCTAATGTAGGGATTTTTGAAAGATATAAAGGTAAAAAGTTAAAAGTATTACTAAGTCCTGTTGATTTGGTTGCTTTAAGTTATCGACAAAAGACGAGTATATCTAATAGTGATGAGCGGTCAGACATTGTAGATATTAGGTTAGAAGATTATATCAAACAAAAGGCTGTAGATATTGTAGAGACTTTAATTAAAGTTTATAATGAAAACGCCATAAGGGATAAGCAGATTATTGCAGATAGAACATCTAAATTCATTAATGATCGAATTACTGACATTTATGGTAGCTTGTCAAATGTTGATCAAAGTGCGGAGGATTTTAAAACAGAAAAACGTGTTACCGATATATCAGCAGAGGCGAATATTAATTTGAGTGCAAGTATGGCTGCGCAGCAAGAATTATCTGCTGCGAAAAATCAATTAGATATGGCGCGTCAAATGAGTAGTATTATTGAGCAGCAAAGGGGGTATGATGTGTTGCCTGCAACTATTGGAGGTGCTGGTGTCGCTAGTGCTACTGCGCAATACAATCAGCTGGTTTTAGAACGTAGAAGACTTTTGGAGAGTGCTGACGAAAAAAACCCTATGATTGTCAATTTAGATCAACGTTTAGAAGGACTAAAAAAGACAATAGCTTCTAGTTTAGAAGGAACCGTTAATAGTTTAAGCTTAACGGTTAATTCACTTAGTGGTCAACGAGCACGTTTTAACAGTAAAATATATTCCTCTCCAAGTAATGAAAGATTGTTGCGTGATATTACTAGACAGCAGCAAACGACAGAGCAGTTGTACCTTTATTTATTAACAAAAAGGGAAGAGTCGCAAATAGCAGTTGCCTCACAAGCGCCAAAGTCGAAAACAATTGATAATGCATATGCAGTCAGCCGATTACCAGTTTCACCTAAAAAGAAAGTAATTTATTTGGCATTTGCAATTATTGGTTTCTTAATTCCTTTTTCAGTAATATACGCAAATGACTTATTGGATAATAAGGTACATAATATGAACGGCTTAGAGAAGGTGGTTACTGATATGCCTATCTTGGGAGAAATACCACGATTGTCAAAGAAGGAAGAGAAACTAATCGCTAAAGAAGATCGGTCTGTACTTGCAGAATCATTACGAATAATTAGAACTAATCTTGATTATTTAATAAAAACCAAAGCTAATAAAGGGGAGAAAAATAATATTATTTTTATAACTTCGAGTGTTTCAGGTGAGGGTAAGACATTTTTATCAACTAACCTTTGCATGATTTTAGCAAGTACTAATAAAAAAGTTCTCTTGGTAGGAGCTGATATTCGTAATCCTAAAATTTACACCTTTTTTCCTGGTGGTAATGTAGATAAAGGAGCTAAGCCAACCAGAAACAAGGATGCAGGTCTCACTGAGTATCTATATGATAATACCTTGAATCTTAAGGATATTGTAAACCCAATGCTGGTTCATAATAATACTATAGATGTTGTTTATTCAGGTAGAATACCACCAAACCCAGCAGAACTGCTTTTGAGTGATCGTATGAAGGAACTCTTTGACGAGGTTGCTGATAAATATGATTATATTATTGTTGATACTGCACCCTTAATGGTAGTAACTGATACCTTGCTAATCAGTCAGTATGCAAATCATATGATTTATGTTACTAGAGCCGGCGTTACAGAAAACAAGGCTGTAGGTTATCCTTTGAAATTACAAGAGGAAGGCAAGATTAAAGGACTTAGTTTTGTGGTTAATGATGTAAAAGAATCAGATTTGGGTTACGGCGGCAAATATGGTTATGGCTACGGTAAAACACAAAAAAAATGGTGGAAGTTTTGAGGACTCATTTTTAATGACTAAGGACTCAGTTTTTTTATTTCTTAAATTTATTTATTGATGTTATTTAATTCATTAGAGTACGCAATTTTTTTGCCAATTGTTTTTCTATTATACTGGTTTATTTTTAAAAAGAACTATAAAATTCAGAATGGTTTGATTTTAATTTCAAGCTATATCTTCTATGGTCTTTGGGATTGGCGTTTTTTATTTTTAATAATAGCCAGTACAATTGCTGATTTTTTTATAGGGATTTTAATTGATAAATATCGATTGAATAGGAAAAAACAGAAAGCATGGTTATGGTGTAGTATTATTTTTAATATTTCATTATTAGGTTTTTTTAAATACTATAATTTCTTTGCAGAATCCTTTATAGACCTGTTTGAATTGTTTGGTTACACTATTAAAAGTGATTGGACTTTAAATATAATATTACCTGTTGGTATTTCCTTTTATACTTTTCAGACAATGTCTTACTCTTTGGATATTTATTATAATAGAGTAATGCCAACTAAAGATTTTTTGTCATTTGCAACTTTTGTTGCTTTCTTTCCTCAATTAGTAGCGGGACCTATAGAGAGGGCATCTAACTTATTGGGGCAAATGACTAAAGCGAGAAAATTTGATTACGAGCAAGCTTCTGATGGAGTAAAATTGATTTTATGGGGATTATTTAAAAAAATTGTTATTGCAGATTCTTTAGCACCTATAGTGGATGATATTTTTACCAATTATGGTACGCACCCAAGTTCTACTTTGATATTAGGTGCTTGTCTATTTAGTTTTCAAGTATACGGCGATTTTAGCGGATATTCAGACATAGCAATAGGCTCCTCAAAATTGCTTGGTTTTGAACTAATGTCGAATTTTAAATTCCCTAATTTCTCAAGGAACGTTGCTGAATATTGGCAGAGATGGCATATTTCCCTTTCTACTTGGTTTAGGCATTATATATACATTCCGTTAGGAGGTTCAAGAGTAAGTAAGTTTAAGGCAGTTAGAAATATATGTATCATTTTTTTAGTTAGTGGTTTTTGGCACGGAGCAAATTGGACATTCATTTTTTGGGGTGCATTTCACGCTCTTGCATTCATACCAGTATTTTTATTGGGAAGAAATGCAATTTATAAAAATACTGTAGTAGGTGAAAATACTGTCTTTCCAACTTTAATTGAAGTTTTACAGGTAGTGTTAACTTTTATTATTGTTACATTTTCTAGGATATTTTTTAGGTCGGATTCATTAACAAAATCTTTTGATTATATCAAAAGGCTTTTTACGGTATTTGATGATACTGATTATGTACACCCTCTGAATTATGATATGTGGCCCTACTATATATTAGTATGTTGTTTTTTATGCTTTGAATATGTCATTCGAAAAGATGAAAGAAGACCTTTTAAATTTAAATCTAGATATGTAAGGTTGTCTTTGTATACTATTGTTATAATATGTTTGTTTGCTTTTTATGACGATAACGCTGCTACATCATTTATATATTTTCAATTTTAATTATGAAGAAGTTTTTAAAAAAAATAGTTATTTATACTATATATGCGTTCATCTTTGGAGAAATTGTAGCAAGGGTGTTAGTGTTATCGTCAGACATTCCGCAGAGAAAATTAAATACAACAGGAGTTCAAAATTTTATCCCTAATCAAAATGGCTCATGGACTAACAGAAGTCATACTTGGCAGATTAATAGCGAGGGATGGGCGGGAACACTTCCTGAATCTTATGATAATTTAATCACTATAATAGGGGATTCATTTATTGAAAATCTCATGAACCCTTCAGATTGTCATCAAGACATTTTGTTAAAAAATGATCTGGAAAATCATAATTTTATTGAATTAGGTAGGTCTGGAGTTACGTTAATAGAGTCTATGGAAATATCTAAATTTGCACTTAAGAAATACAATCCAAAGCTACAATTGATTTATTTGGGTGAAAATGATTTTGAAGAAAGTATATCCACAATTAAAAGGAAAAAAGATATTACACAATGGGATGAAAATGAAGTTATTTATGGAAAAGTAAAAGCTCCATTGTTAAAGAAGATATTATATAATTTAAAATTCCCGCTTTATTTGTATCGAAGATTTCCTCTCAATATTTTTAAAAAAAAGACGAAACAACACCTTACGCAAAAGAAAGATGAGACAGAAAAAGAACTAAATAAATTTATAAAATATCAAAAATTGGTAAAATTTATGAAAAATAACTATTACACAACTAATATAGTGTTTGTTGTTAAACCAAATAACCCAGCAGAATTAACTAAGTTGTTAAAAAATGAAAATTTTAACGTTATTGAACTAAGTATGGGTGAAGATAAAACATGGTCTTTTGTAGACGATCATCATTGGACATGTTTCGGTCATAAAAGAGCTGCCTCTCAAGTATCTAGGTATTTGAATGAAAAGTTATAGTGTTTTATTATTCTTATAATTTTGAAATTAATTTTAGAAGCATTTTTAGTATTAGAGCGAAATAAGGGTAATGTTCAAAATTATGCGCCGCTACTATACACTAAAAATTAAAACCTAATTTGCTATAATAATAAGTACCTCCAAACCCCATTTGCACAGAATCCCAATACCCACCACTTTCTGTTTCTCCATCAGTTTGTGCATCCGGATATGTATTGAAGAGGTTATTGATGCCAATATTTAAATTTAGGTTTTTATATAATTTATAGCCAACATATACATCTGTGGTTATTTTGGCATTATAAACATCTTCAGTATCAGCAAAATCTATTAAAGTGATTTTACTAAAACGTGTGGCTGCTATAGCAGTGTTAAATTTCTTTCTTTCATAACCTATATGCATTGCAAATTTGCTTTTTGGCGCCGAAGCTAATAAAAAAGCTTTTTCACGTGCTCCAAAAAATGTATCAGTATCTAGCTCATCATTTCTTACTTTGTCTATTTTCATCGTATTGACGTTACCTGCCAAGGTGGCAAAAACTTTACCTATATTGAGCAGTTTTGTAAAAGACAAAACAACATCAAAACCAAGACTTTTAGTGTCGACGGCATTGGCGAAAAATTGTGCTTCAGCAACATTTGTTCCTAAGTTTGAAGCGTCAAATTTTTCTGTAAGTACAATTCTATTTTGAACATCAATATAATAGCCATCAATGGTTGCCGCGATTTCTCCAAAGTTTGCCGTGAAACCTAATCCTGCGTTGAATGCTGTTTCTTCTTTGAGTTGTTCTATACCAAAGGCTTTAGTGATAGGACTGTTATTTGGTGATAATAGCGTTTCGGTAGCGATACCCCCTTTGTAATCTGTAAATTTTAGGTTGTAATAAATTTGCGCTAAGGATGGGGCTCTAAAACCACTACTTAAAGATGCTCTTATGTTCATTTTTTTAGAGGCTTTTAATCTCGCTGCCAATTTACCATTAAGGGTGCTACCAAAGTCACTATAATGCTCATAACGAGAGGCAGCATTCAATAAAAACGTTTTTGATAAATCAAATTCACTATCTATGTAAAGTGAAAAATTAGACCTGCTTCTGTTTATTTCGTTGGCGGGACTATAACCTGGAAATCCTTGTGAACCACCTGGTCTTGGTCCTCCAGAATCATTATGTATAGGTTGGGTTTGACGACTAGGATCTGTTATCAAAACTCCATTAGTATCAAAAGTGCCATAAGAACCAGGTTCACCTGCAAAAATGATGAAGTTTTCGTTTCTGTATTCTGCCCCAAAAGCTAAATTCATACCTTCTAAAATATGGTTGTAGTATTTTGAGAGGTCTAAATTGATAGTGTTTTGACTTAAGCTATGTCCTCCTGCATCAAAATCTGTTGGTGAAGCATCTTCTAAAGAAGCATTTAGGGTTCCTTTTATAAAATAATGAAAATTGTTTTTTCCGTAAGAATTGCTAAGATCTACTTCCCAGCCATTTTTAAGCTCTGATTTTATTCCTACGGAAAGGGAGTTGTCAATAATATTTGATGTAATTCTCGGCGTAAAACCATTAGGAAATTTTGAAACTACTACACGTTCTCCTTGATTTCTGGTAAAAGCAAAAGCATCCGTATCCCTATAATTTCGGCCTCCGAAAGCATAAATTTCGCTTTTTTCTGAAATAGGGTATGCTGTGTTTACAAATAGATTAAAACCCTCGATGCTTGCTTCTCCAAAACCACGTCTAAAATCATAACCTGGTCGTAATGTTTTCTCCTTTTTTATAAACTCGGTAGTAGCATTAATATAGCCTCCTTTTTGCCCAATACTCGCACCATAATTTGCAGCTACTTTTAAGGCATTCCCATCTAAGTTTTTATTTTCATCAATTTGATTGCCATCTTCATCAGTTGCTAAGCGATTGTTGTAAGTGTTTGGTGTTCCTATTGGGAAATTTCCATGGGCATGACTGTTATATGCTCCATAACTTACTAAGCCACTAATACGGTCTGTATTGTCATTAAGAACAACATTTATTACCCCCGCTATGGCATCAGACCCATACTGAGCTGCAGCACCATCACGGAGAATTTCAATTCGTTTTATAGCTGCTGCGGGAATAGCATTTAAATCAGTACCTGTGTTTCCACGTCCTCTAGTGCCAAAAATATTGATAAGTGAAGATTGATGCCTCCTTTTTCCATTTATAAGGATCAAAGTTTGATCTGGACCCAAACCTCGTAAGGTAGCAGGGTCAATGTGATCTGCGCCATCAGAACCCGATTGTTTACTCGCATTAAAAGAAGGTGCAGCATACTGTAAGAGTTCATTTATTTCAATTTTGCCACTTTGTGTGGTTACCGCTGCCACATCAATAATATCTACTGGCACCGCCGTGTCTATAGCTGTGCGCTTATTGTTTCGAGAGCCAACTATAGTGACCTCATCTAATGACAATCCCTCTGCAAGGGTCGTATTGATCTTTGAATGTCCATTTACGTCAATTTCAACGGTGTTAAACCCAATATAACTAAAAATTAAGGTTGCGTTTTTTGCCACTGGGATCGTATAATTTCCATTAAAATCGCTGCTTGTTCCGTTGGTTGTTCCTTTTTCTATAATATTAACACCGCCCAAAACTAATCCGTTTTGGTCGCGCACCTTTCCTGATACGCTGTGTTGTAGCTCAATAAAATGTTTAATGGTGCTGAAATTGGCTTTTACGGTATTGACTTTATGAGTGATAATATTTTTTACTTTTTTAGGATGAATTACATAATAATTATTTCCTAAATACTCAAAATCAAGGTTGGTATTGACTGCCAGTTTAGTGATTATTTCTTTTAACGAGCTATTTTGATATTCTTCGAGATTTATTTTTATTCCAGCAACAACAGTAGGGTTATAGGTGAAGAATACTTTATGATTTTTACTTAGATCGGTCAAAAAATCGGTAAGCGGTATGGCTATAACACTATTATTAGCCATACTATTTGCAGTGGCATTTAAGTTGAAAACTCCAAAAAATAGGAACATCATAGGCAACATGTTCAGATATTTCCTGTTATTCATGGAGTTCACTTAGTGTTTATATACTAATAATTTATTGCCTTTTTTTACAATTCGTATTCCAGTAGATTTTTCAATTGCTGATAAACAAATTTTAAGGTTTTCATTGGGGATGCCACCTGTTAGTAATTGATGCGCAATGCCTTTATCTATAAATTTTACTTCAACTCCATAGGTTTTTTCGATATTTTTCAAAACATTTTGTAGGCTAGTATTATTGAACACATAAGTGCCTTTTCGCCATAAGGCAAACGGCTCTTTATCGCTTACATTTGTCCGTGTTAAGGTATTTTCGTTCTTTGAATAAGATACAAATTCGCCTGGCTGCATTTCAGCAGTACTTCCATCATTTAATACCAAATGAATAGTACCTTCATCTAGCACAACAGCTGTTTTTTCTTCTCGGGTACTGACATGAAATTGTGTGCCGTAAACTGTTACTTTTAAATCATTGGTGTTTACCCAAAATTTTGCTTTTGTTGAAGGAATGGACGTGACCTTAAAATAAGCTTCTCCTATGAGTTCAATGTTTCTGGGGTTTTTTGAATCATAATTTATTTCTGAATTTCCGTTAAGCACAACAGTAGTACCATCTGAGAGTTTTAAATCAATAATTTCTCCATAAGCTGTTTTGTGGCTGATTTGAGTTGAATTATTGAAAAATAGATTGCCAAGAAAAATAAAAAGTAAACTTACCGCAGCTACAGCCATATATTTTTTGAATTGCTGCATTGTAATAATTTTTGTAGGAATATCTTTTTCGTTTTCTTCCGATGTAATTTGACCTAAAACGGCCTCCAATTCATTATGTATTTTTTCCTCGGATAGGGAGGGAGGAGTAAATGAAATTCCGGTAATAATATCCCTAGCAGTATGCGCGATAGTTATTTTATCAGGGTTGTTCTTAAGCCATGATTCCCAAAAAATAACATCATTTTCATTATCTTTATTTACCCAATTTTTAAATGAAGAATCGTTCAACAAACTTTCTAAAAGGGACTGGTTAGCATTGGCCATATAACTAATTATTACAATGAAAAGTAATTTTTTTCATTCGTTATAGTATTTTTTAAGTCAATTGTATCTTGAATGAAATCGTACTTTTTCAAATTTCTATTTTAGACTGTAAATGTACGAAAATGAAAATTCATATGTTGATGCCAATTTGGTTCGCTAAAAATACGATAGGGTAGCGGTACTTTTTGACATAATTTTAAAGGATAGCATTTTAAATGGACAAAGAAAGTATATTACCTCAACAGCTTTTCAAATGTATGCAGCTAATTTTAAAGGTAGAATTTTTGACTAGGATAACGAAGTTATAATAAATAAAAAAAGCTGCTCATTGCTGAGCAGCCTTTTCAAGCTAATAAAAAAACTCAAACTTAAAATTTGTAATTAAGTGAAAGGTTAAACATCGTACCTAATTGGCTAAAATGATAACCATCATAAGTCATTTGTGAATACCTTTGGTTGAAGGTAATTAGGTTTGATTGATTTTTAAGCTGAGCAGCGTCAGCTAAAATAGCATCTCCAGCAGCGTTTTTAGATTTAAAGTTCCACTCTGGTAAAACATTCAATAGGTTATTGATGTTTAGTGCAATAGTCAATTTATCTGTAGCGCTATAGTTGATACCTAAATCAGTAACCACCTTAGGAGTGAATTCTGTATATAAGTTTTCATCCAAACCTTGTTGCTGGAAAGTAGTCTTTCCAAATAACGTATTGTTTAAAGAGAAACCAAATTTATTGATATCATAGTTTGCACCTAAAATCCATTTTGTTTTTGGACGTGAAGTGAATAACAATGCACTTTGCGTATCGTTAAAAACAGATTGTCCAGAGTTTTTTACAAGATCAATATCATGTACTTCACCATCAAGCTCGTTTTGAATGGTATAGTTTCCTGATAAATTTAATCCTAATTTCCCTTGCCCTAATTCAATGCCTCTGTATCCAAGAACAACATCAATACCTGATGTTTTTGTGTCGATAGCATTAGAGAAGAAACTAACATCACTCAAATTATTATTTGCTAAAAGGATATCTAATGGGTTGTTTGCATCACCACTAGCTCCAATTTCTGTACCAAGTACAATTCTGTCTTTTACAGCTATATTATAGTAGTCAAAAGTATAGCTAAATTTATTTATTTTACCACCAACGCCGATAGTAAAGTTAGTTGACGTTTCAGCATCTAACTGATCTATACCTAATAATTTTGCTTGTGTAGATACGTTGTTGATTAAACCACCAACTTGAATTCCTTGCCCAGGAACAAAGCTATATTGTGCTTTTTGCGTGTATATTTGGTGTAGGGTAGGTGCTCTAAAGCCAGAAGAAAGTGAACCTCTTAAAGTAAAAGCGTCACTTACCTTGTAACGTGAACTAAATTTGTAAACAAACGCATTACCAAAATCAGAATAGTTTTCTGTTCTAATGGTACCACTTAACAAAAATGCGTCACTAACATCATAATCTAAACTTAAGTAACCACCAATATTGTAACGGTTAAATTTGCCTGAGTTTTGAGGCGAAGCACCTGCAAAAGAATCGGCACCACCCCCGTCATAAGAAGCTAACTCACCTTCTATTATTTCAAAAGTCTCCGTTCTAAACTCTGCACCAACACCAATACTTATTTTGTCTGAAAGTATTCTTGAAATATCGATGTTTCCAACGTTATGGGTGAATTTAGTCCCTCCTGGATCAAATGATTGCTGGCTGTTTTCTCTGTACAATTGAGAACCTTCGGTAATTTCACCATCGTCAACAGTTCCATTATTGTTAGCATCTACCCAAGTTGAAGGAGAATATACAACATTTCTATTGTGAGAGTTATTTACCTTATAGGTTTGTAAGTTTCCACCAGTAGTGAAACTAGCATCAACATTCCAATCGTTAATGGTACTTTTAAAACCTACAGTACCATTATAATCACTTAACAAGCCTTCAAACGTAGGAACGTAACCATCATAACCATTACGAGTATTTGGATTGTTTCCAGGGAAAAAATCTGCTAAGTATGGAAAATCTTCCACTGTTCTCCAATATGGAGTTCTGTAATTTGCAAAACTGTTTACCGCTTTATAAACATATGCAGCATTACCATATAAAGAGGTGTTATCACTCAATTCGTATCCGAAATTTGCAGAAAATTTAGCTGCTGCAGTTTCAGGAGAACCATTAATATTACCTGCATCTGGTCTTCTTGATAAAAATGATTGAACATCAGCAATATCAGCGCCAAAATCGGCAGCTTCACCAGCAGCATCAACAGTACCAGGTCTATTTGATAAATTCACTTTTGATAAATCAACAGTATAATTTACAAAACCTTTGTCGTCACCAATAGTAGAACCATTGTTTACAGCAACACCAAACATTTCGCCATCACCTTCTGAAGTAATACCTGTTCTTATTGTTGCAGAACCTTCGTTTGGTGAGTCTTTTAAAATGATGTTCATTACACCGGCAATGGCATCAGAACCGTATTGTGCAGAAGCACCATCACGAAGAATTTCAACTCTTTTGATGGCATCAGTTGGAATTGCAGAAATATCAGCACCAGTTTCACCACGACCCGGTGAGGTTTGTGTATATAAAAGGGCACTTAAATTTTTACGTTTGCCATTAATCAAGATTAGCGTTCTACTCGGACCCATATTACGAATCTCGTACGGATCTAATAAAGAAGTAGCATCATTTACAGGCGTTTGTACCGTGTTAAAAGATGGAATTCTGTACTGTAACGCCTTGTCGAAAGTGGCTTGCCCGGTAGAGGTTAATTCCTTTACGCCAACAACGTCAACAGGTAAAGGGGTGTCTGTATTACTACGTGGAGCGGTTCTTGAACCTACAGCTATAAATTCTTGCAATTGCACACCTTCAGAAAGTTTTGCGTTTACTACTGATCTGCCTGCTACTTTTTCTTCTACCTTAGCAAACCCTATGTAGCTAAAAACCAATGTAGCGTCGCTACCTGCTGTAATTTCATAATTACCATCAAAGTCTGTTGTGGTGCCGTTTGAAGTACCTTTTTCTACGATGTTAACTCCTGGAAGAGGATTTCCATCTTGATCAGTAACATTTCCTGTTACGGTGCTTTGAACGATTGCAAGGTCAAAATTCGTTGCCTCCGTAGTTTTCGCTTTTTCTGCTGCGTGGGTATTGATCATTCCTACAGAAAGGAATGTCAAAAACAGCATTTTTACATTGTTTGTTCTCTTCATAATGTTGATTTTAGTTATTTGAGTTTTTAAATATTAATAATTTATTGTCTTTTTTGACAATTTGAGTTCCTGTCGATTTTTCAATTGCCGACAAACAAATTTTAAGATTTTGATTGGGTATGCCCCCGGTTAATAATTGAGATTCTAAATTCTTATCCATAAATTCTACGGTAATTCCATAGGCATTTTCAACATTTTTCAACACTTCTTTTAAGGTGACGTTGTTAAATACATAAGTGCCTTTTCTCCATAATGAATAAGGTGATTCTTCTGATACTTTTTTGTGTGTAAGGGTGTTATTGTCTTTTGAAAATGAAACATACTCACCGGGCTTCATTTCTTTGGTGGTGCCATTTTTTAATAGCAAATAAACGGAACCTTCATCAAGAACTACGTCGGTTTTTTGCTCTCTCGTATTTACATGAAATTGCGTGCCATACACACTTACTTGAAGGTCATTTGTGTTTACCCAAAATTTGGCCTTTGTTGCCGGAATAGATTGTACCTTAAAATAAGCCTGTCCATTAAGACTGATGTTTCTGGGATTTTTCTTGTCGTATGATATTTCTGAATTTCCATTGAGTACAACAGAAGAACCATCAGGGAGTTTTAAATCGATAATTTCACCAAAACTTGTTTTATGTGTAATATGTGATGGTTCAGCAAAAAACAAACTGCCTACTAGTATAAAAAGAAGCCCTACAGCTGCTGTTGCCATATATTTTTTAAACGGCGAAATTGAAGTGCTTTTTGTGAAAATAGTATTCTTCTCTTCTGCCGTAATACGATTCAAAACAGCATCTAAATGCATAGCAATTAACTCTTCTGGCAATAAGGTTTTGTTGAAAGTAATACCTGTTATGACTGCCTTGGCATTGTATACAAGGGCAATATTTTCAGGATTATTACGAATCCACGCATCCCAGAATGCGATGTCATTCTGATTACGATTATTCGCCCAATTTTTAAATGAAGAATCATTTAAAAAACGCTCAAAAAGGAATCTATTTTTCTTGTTCATATTATGCACTTCATAAGTAAAGAGACCTTCACTTTGAAAGCATACCCTATTTTTTTAAAGAAATTTTAACTTTTTTGAAAAACTTGCCTTATTTGACCGTTTTCAATCCTATTTCGTAGTTTATTGAATGCCTTTTGAAGTGTGTTCAATACACTTTGATAACTAATATCCATAACTTCAGCAATTTCGCGTGTTGAAAGGTCGCTGTAGTATTTCAAATAGATAACTTCTCGCTCTCTAACTGACAAGTTATTTAACAATTTTGATAAAGTTGCAGTTCTTATATTTGAAAACTCTTGTTGTATTAGTAGTTCTTCTTTTGAAAATTCAAAAACCGGTGCTTTTTCAAAAAGAGTATCTTCATCATAAGATGTAAATACGCGTTCTTTTTTTAAATTCTTCAACAATGCTCTTCTAAAGGAGATAAACAAATACGACTTAATGTGCTTTATATCTCCTAAGTTTTTTCTATTCTTGTGGAGGTAAACAAAAAAACTTTGTAAGCAATCTTCAGTAAGTGTTGCGTTGGCAGAAATTTTTAAACCGTAATTATGTAACTGAGGGTAGTAGTTTTTAAATAAGGAAGAAAATGCTTTGAGGTCGCCTTCTACAAATAAATTCCATAATATCTTTTCAGAAGCTTCGTTCATTTTTAATCGAGGATGTGGGTAAATATATAGAAATATTTTTAAAAAATAATAAAGTAATTCTGCTATCTGTAATTTTTATCGTTAGTAAATTGAATATAAAATAACATTATAATGTAAGTAAAAGATGTATTTTTATGAAAATTTATGCTCAGCATTAATACTGAGATAAATAAGAAATATTTTTTGTATTGTTGTATTCAATACCCCCCAATCTTATGTCATTTTAATTTTATTTCAATATTGAAATTAAGAAAACAATTCATTTCAATACCGTTTTAAGGCATATCTGGAAGTTATTGTTTATATAAGTAATAACAACCCTGCATAGCTACTGCAAACTTCGTTCTATTTTTTTTACTCATTTGTAAAAACCTAGTTCTTCATTGTCTGTCACTATTTTTATGCGCTATATGGTTATGCTAAAACCCTTGGGGAGCTGTGAGTAGGATAAAGGTGAAAATCTTATTTTGACAAAAAAACATTCCTAACTATCAAATAGTTAGGAATGTTTTTAAAGGCAATAATGTGAAATATATAGTGTTATAAAGCGATTTTAAAAGTTGGAGTAAAACCAACTTAGTAACAGACTAAGTATGCTCTAATTAGTTGGTTTGTCAACAATCACGCGTTGGTCACGGTTTGCAATTTCCCAAGCCGTGTAAAAAATGAGTCGTGTTCTATTTTCTAAAAGATCATAATTAATTTTGTCAGGGGTGTCACCTGGTCTGTGATAATCTTCATGAGTACCATTAAAATAGAAAATAACCGGAATATTGTTTTTGGCAAAATTGTAGTGATCACTTCTGTAGTAAAAACGATTAGGATCGTTTTCATCATTGTAGGTGTAATCAAGTTCAATATTCATAAATTTTTCATTTACTTTTTCTGAAAGCTCATGTAAATCGGTGCTTAATTTATCTGATCCGATAAGGTAAACATAGTTTCTATCACCTTCTCTTTTAGGGTTAATACGACCTATCATATCAATATTTAAATCTGCTACTGTCTTTTCTAAAGGCACAATAGGGTCCATGTCAGTATAATATTGTGAACCTAGTAAACCTTTTTCTTCTCCTGTTACATGTAAAAACAGAATAGATCGCTTAGGACCTACACCCGCATCGGCAGCTTTTTTAAAAGCTTCAGCAATTTCAAGCAATGCAACCGAACCAGAGCCATCGTCATCGGCACCATTATTAATGGCACCATCTTCATTAATGCCGATATGATCTAAATGTGATGAAATAATTAGATATTCATCGGGCTTTTCTGAACCTTTTAATAGGGCAACTACGTTTTCAGAATCAATTTCATTTTCAGAAGCGGTCACCCGAGATGCAATTTTTATTGAAATTACTTGCGGTGTGGTATTTGTATCTATATTTTCAAGTATGGCCTTGGCCATTATACTGTTCACATACCCCTTAAAAAAAACTGGATTTTTCGATTTTAAACTCATTTGCCCATTTTGGTTTTCTTTCAAACGGTTAAAGTAATTTACAAATGCTGGGTACGAGGAAGCATCATAATACAACATGCCTTTAGCTCCCATTTCTTCGGCTATATTCGCTTTCAGGCCAATTGCGTCCGAAGGAGTGTTCCAAAATGCTTTTTCGTTAGTTCCTGACAATTTGTAGGTGCCATCTGCATTTTTAGGTTCTCCTGCTTTTACTAAAACTAATTTTCCTTTTACATCTCGTCCTTTATAATCAGAATACGTTTCTTCATCTAGACCGTAACCTACATACACTATTTCATCAAAATCAGCATTCATGGCCGATAAACTAACAAAATCAGTGCCTATTGTATAGGTTTTGTCTCCAACAGTAATGGTTCCATTTGGCGTTTTCATACTTTCAATAGGTACTTTTTGAAAATAATCCCCATCTTTTTTTGCTGCCGGAATTCCTAATTTCTCATAGTGAGCTTTTAAGTAAGCTACCGCTTTTTTTTGTCCTTCTGAACCAGTGTCTCTACCTTCAAATTCATCAGAGGCATAAACGTACAAATGTTCTTTCAATTCTGCTTCTGTTATTGTCTCAGCAAAATTTGTGGCATTTTTAGCAGTATTGCTTGTCGTGGAAGATTCTGATGCTGTTTTTTGAGAGGAGTTGCACCCCAAGGTTAAAACTAATAAAGCAAACAGTGTTTTTTTCATTATAATCGTGTTGAGTTTATAGTAGGCGGTAAAAATAGTTAAAACAAAAGGAATATATATTATAGATATCAATTTCACATTTTTCATTATCTTGGCATAACCAAAAAAAACTTCAACACCACGTATTAATAGTAACTAGCCTTCAAGGTTATAGGTAATTAAAAAAATGAAATAAGTGCGATAAAAACCTTGTTATTCAATAGGTTAGGTGATTATTCTGTGGGGTTGTTTGCAATAAAGTATTAAACATTCAGCTAAAAAAAAGTAAAAATATGAGAGCTATTCTGGCCACTGTTATTCTAGTACTAAGTATGGTAAGTTGTAAGAATAAAAAAGATAAACCGGCAGATATGGCTATAAAACCTTCCGCAAAAACAATGAAAACTACTGTTTCACCAGAAAATTTTAAAGACATTATAAATGGCGACTCTGTAAATCTATATGTACTATCCAACAAAAACGGAATAACAGCGGCATTTACCAATTATGGCCAGCGATTGGTGGCATTACACACCCCTGATAAAAATGGAGCGTTTGAAGATATTGTTTTAGGGCACAATACCTTGAAGGAGTATGTTGATGGCCCTAAATCATATTTTGGATCCGTTATTGGTAGATATGGTAATCGCATAAAGAAGGGGCAGTTTTCAATTGATGATGAAACTTATACCCTAGCCAAAAACAACAATGAAAACCATTTGCATGGAGGTGATAAGGGTTTTGAAAGTGTGGTTTGGGATGTTAAGCAGTACAATGATAGTCGTATTGTTTTTTCGAGATTATCACCCGATATGGAAGAGGGGTATCCAGGAAATTTAATGGTCAAAGTATCTTATGAGTTGACAGATGATAATGAACTTAAAATAAGCTATAAGGCAGAAACAGATAAGCCAACAGTAGTTAATCTTACGCATCATTCTTTTTTTAATTTGAAAGGAGAAGGAGAGGGCGATATAAATGATCATATCCTTACTATTAACGCTAATCATTACACACCTGTAGATGCTGGCCTTATACCAACTGGCGAAATAGCAAAAGTAGCAGGCACGCCTTTTGATTTTACAACACCCAAAGCTATAGGAACAGATTTAAGTGTAGATTTTGAACAACTGAAAATAGGCAATGGGTACGACCATAATTTTGTTTTAAATGATACACCTAAAAATGATGATGGCCTTGTGTTTTGCGCTAAAGTGGTAGAGCCTGAGAGCGGAAGAACGCTTGAAGTGTATACTGATGAGCCCGGTGTGCAGTTTTACGGTGGAAACTTTTTAACAGGAAAAACTATGGGTAAGCGTGGAAAACCCTATGCCTTTAGAGGTTCTTTTTGTTTGGAAACACAACATTTTCCTGATTCACCAAACAAACCACAGTTTCCTACAACCGTAATTCGACCAGGTGAAACGTATACTTCTACTTGTGTTTATAAGTTTGGTACGGTTACCAACTAAGCATATAATTTAAAAATTAACCAAAAGTACCAATGGCAGTAGGGGTAATCTGTTTTATGTATCTTGATGGTATAACCCCTTTATAGTTTTTGAATTTTCTATTAAAATTAGAAATCGACTTAAAACCAGAAAGTTCTGAAATTTCTGCAATAGAAAGATCTGGATTATTTTTTAGCAGTTGACAAGCATGTTCGATACGTAGTTCAATTAGAAACTGAAAAAAGGTCTTATTGGTACGTTGTTTGAAAAATCTGCAAAAAGCATTTGGGGTCATATAAACAAGGTCTGACACCGTATGTAGCTTTATTTCGTTATCAAAATTGTGGAGTACATAATCAAATACCACTTGCATGCGTTCTCCAGCCAAATGCCCAATTTCTTTCGGATAAATAAAATTAGTGAGTGGTTTTTTTTCTGCTTTGCATAGCAGGTTTAATAGTTGTAAGAACAGCAGTACTCGCTCAAGTTTGGTAGCTTCGATAAACTGGTGCATCATATCATTTACGTTATCTAAATGAGATAATAATTGAAAACCGTCAGGAATAAGGGAGAAAAAAGGTTTTATTTCGTCCAAATCAGATAATTCAAAGAAACGCTCACCAAAAGTGTCTTGAGTGAAAAACAAAGAAATCATGTGAACCATTCCTTTGTCTTGTTCTGTTTTAAAAAGGTGTGGGCTATTGGCACCAATACCAAAAAAGTCTCCAGTAGTAAATTGATGAATACTATCACCAATCAATAACTTGCCGCTACCTTTCACAATTAAACTTAATTGCATTTCATTGTGTTGATGAAGTTGGTTGTAAAAGGCCTTTGCGTGATCTACCTGAACAATCAAGTTTTCATGAAGCGGTTTGGGTATTTGAAAAGGTTGAACTTTCATATATACGTCAATATTGGACTAAAAATATCAAATTTACAGCTATATTGGGTAATATAATCTCAATTTAAGATAAAATTGCAGTAACATCAACATGGGTTTCCCTTTTACTTTTGTAGCAAATCAAAAAGTTAAAAACAATGAAAGTAATTTGGGAAGGCGTAATGCCAGCAGTAACAACAAAATTTACCGAGCACGATACTTTAGACCTGGACATGTTTGAAAAAAATATTGAAGCGCAGTTAGTGGCAGGAGTTCAAGGCATTATTTTAGGAGGTACACTTGGAGAAGCAAGTACCTTAACGGCTGATGAAAAGCGTATTTTGATTGAAGAAACTGTGCGTATTGCAGGAGATAAGGTGCCTGTAATAATAAATATTGCAGAGCAAACTACCAAAGGGGCGGTTGAAGCAGCACATAATGCAGAAGCCTATGGTGCCCATGGTTTAATGATGTTGCCTCCTATGCGATATAAGGCAACCGATTATGAAACGGTACACTATTTCAAAACAATTGCAAGTAGTACTGATTTGCCAATTATGATTTATAATAATCCTGTAGATTACAAAATAGAGGTGACTTTAGATATGTTTGAAGAATTGTTGGTACATGACAATATTCAGGCGGTAAAAGAATCAACAAGAGATATTTCAAATATAACACGTATTAGAAATAGATTTGGAGACCGATTAAATATATTATGTGGCGTAGATACTTTAGCATTGGAGAGTATTGCTGCTGGTGCAGATGGCTGGGTTGCTGGTTTGGTTTGTGCTTTCCCTAAAGAAACGGTAGCAATTTGTAATTTGGTAAAGGCAGGAAGAATAGCCGAAGCTTTAGCTATTTACAGATGGTTTATGCCTTTGTTAGAACTTGATATTAGTCCGCAATTGGTACAAAATATAAAATTAGCAGAGGTTGGCACAGGTATAGGAACCGAATATGTTCGTGAGCCGCGATTACCTTTACAAGGTGATGAACGTACGAGAGTGCAAAATATTATTGAAGAAGGTTTAAGAACACGACCAGTTTTACCCGTATATTAGAGGCACTTTTGTATACTATATGATGTGAATTTTTTAATTCTTGAAAAGACAAGAGTATAAACATGGTGCCGATTTATAGTATGAAAGAAGCTGAAGGAAAATCCGCAGCTATAAAAGTGTGTAAAACAATTCAAAAAACGTATGATTACAGGAAAGAATTATATTGGTGATACCCTATCAGCAAAAGGAGAAAAGACATTTAAAACTTTTAACCCTTTATCAAATACCGAAAACGAAACAGCTTTTGTTGAAGCTAATACTGAAGAAATTAACGAGGCAGTTACTTTAGCTTCACAGGCCTATATTACGTATAATCAAAAATCAGGAGAGGATAAGGCAGCTTTTTTAAATGCTATAGCCGATGAAATTTTAGCTTTAGATGAAACGCTTATAAAGGTCTATTGTTCAGAGTCTGGTTTGCCCGAAGGTAGGGCAAAAGGCGAGCGTGGTAGAACTATTGGTCAATTGCGAGCTTTTGCAGCGTTGGTAGCAGAAGGTTCATGGGTAGAGGCTTCAATTGATACCGCTATTCCAGATAGAACGCCAGTTCCAAAACCAGATTTAAGAAAAATGATGGTGCCTTTAGGGCCAGTTGTCGTTTTTGGCGCAAGTAATTTTCCGCTAGCCTTTTCTACTGCTGGGGGTGATACAGCGGCCGCTTTGGCAGCAGGATGCCCTGTAGTAGTGAAATCACACCCAATGCATGCAGGTACTGGTGAATTAGTGGCATCGGCAGTAATCAAAGCAGCACAAAAAACGGGAATGCCTAAAGGTGTATTTTCTAACCTAAATAGCAGTGGTATTGAAGTTGGTGTTTCCTTGGTGCAGCATCCGCAAATAAAAGCGGTAGGCTTTACAGGCAGTATTAAAGGAGGTCGAGCATTGTTTGATTTGGCTGCACAGCGTAAAGAACCCATTCCTGTTTTTGCCGAAATGGGCAGTATCAACCCTGTAATTATGCTGCCAGAAGCTGTGAAAAATAGAACTGCTGATTTAGCAAAAACCTATGCGGGCTCCATAACTGTTGGCGCAGGGCAGTTCTGTACTAACCCTGGGTTATTATTAGGTGTTAAAGGAGAAGCGCTTACTGCATTTATTGAACAACTTTCGCAAGAAATTGTAAAAATAGAACCTTCTTGTATGTTGCATCCGCATATTATTGGAGCTTATGAAAAAAATAAGGAAACAGCCATCAATCAAGAAGGATTGGTAGTTGCTGTAGATTATACTGAAGAAGTGGCCGTAAATTATGCTAGACAGGCTGTAGTAACCGTAAAAGGGGAAACTTTTTTGAATAATACCACCTTACATCACGAGGTTTTTGGTCCTTTTTCAATGGTAGTACAATGTGATAGTATTGACCAATTAGAAGAGATTGTAGCCAATTTAGAAGGACAGCTTACCGGAACTATAATTTCTGATAATGATGAAATTTCAAGCTATGACTCATTAATCGCCGCTTTGCAAACTAGGGTAGGGCGTATCATTTTTAATGGCGTGCCTACTGGTGTAGAAGTGTGCCCATCCATGCAACACGGAGGACCTTATCCAGCATCTACTGACAGTCGTTTTACTGCTGTGGGTACGCAATCTATAAAAAGATGGGTACGTCCATTTAGCTTTCAAGATTGGCCTGATCACCTTTTGCCTAATGAGTTAAAAAATGGTAATCCACTAAAAATAAATAGATTGGTTAATAATGAGCACACAAGGGCTTCCATATAAATAAATTAAAATGCAAATACTCAAAACCTGTTGCTTGTTTGTGTTTTTACTATTCGTTGGATGTAAAACCGATGAAACAACAACCGCTTCATCTGTTTTAAATAGCGTAATTAAAGAATATCAAGACCATAAGGGGTACGATGAAAAAGCGTACCCGTTAGGCTTGGTTACAAAAGAATATTACGAATCAGAAGCCATATTTGCGAAATCCGTTTTAGCTAAATTAAAAGAAATAGTGCCCGATGAATTGGGAGAAACGGAGCAAATTTCACTAGCATTATTACAGTTTGTACTTCAAGATAAAATTGATTTTTATGATTTTGAGCGTTATTTAAATCCTTTACTTTCTGATGCTGGTTTTCATAACAATTTAAATTATAAGTTACGGCCTCTAACTAGCTATAAACAAGCTAAAGATTATTTAAATGCGCTTAATGCCATCCCCAATTTTGTTGACCAGCATGTTGTTAATCTACGTGAAGGACTTAAAAAAGGAGTATCACAACCTCTAGTTATTTTCAACGGCTATGAAAGTACTTACAATGACCATATTGTGACTGATTTTAAAGATAGTTACTTCTATTCCCCATTTAAAAAACTGCCAAAGCGTTTGAATACTGCGCAAAGAGATTCGCTGCTTCGTGCCGCTAAGGAGGTCATTGAAACTAAAGTAACCCCTCAATTTAAGAGAATTAAAACTTTTTTTGAAACAGAATACCTACCTACAACCAGAACAACATTAGGGGTTTCTGAAACTCCTGGTGGTACAGAATATTATCAAAATAGAATAAACTATTATACAACAAGTACGGGGTATACGGCAGAAAAAATTCATCAACTAGGGTTAGATGAAGTTGCACGCATCAAAGCAGAGATGGAAAAGATTATTAAGGACTTAAAGTTTAAGGGTAGTTTTGCTGATTTTTTTCAGTTTCTTAGAACCGATGAACAGTTTTACGCTAAAACGCCAAAGGAACTTTTGATGTTTGCACGTGATATAGCCAAACGTGCTGATGAGCAATTACCCCGTTTTTTTAAGACCTTACCACGCAAACCCTATGGCGTTGCCCCAGTACCCGATGCTATTGCTCCAAAATATACGGGGGGTAGATATGTAGGTACTGCAAAAAACAGTACAGATCCGGGGTATTATTGGGTTAACACCTATGATTTACCTAGTAGAACATTGTATACTATTCCAGCTTTAACAGTGCATGAGGCGGTGCCTGGTCATCATTTACAAGGTGCATTAAATGCAGAATTGGGTGATAGTATTCCACAGTTTAGAAAAAACTTGTATTTGTCTGCTTATGGTGAAGGTTGGGGTTTATATTCTGAGTTTTTAGCTGCAGAAATGGGGATGTATACAACCCCTTATGAGAAATTTGGGCAGCTCACTTATGAAATGTGGCGTGCATGCCGTTTGGTGGTAGATACAGGTATTCATGCAAAAGGTTGGACACGTGATCAGGTGGTGGATTATATGGCTTCAAATACTGCATTGTCATTACATGAAATACAAACCGAAACAGACCGCTATATATCGTGGCCAGGGCAGGCATTATCATACAAAATAGGGGAATTAAAAATTAGAGAACTTCGTAAAAGGGCAGAAGCGGCTTTAGAAGATAAATTTGATATTCGTGAGTTTCATGAGCTTATTCTTGAGCAAGGGACGGTAACCTTAGCTATATTAGAAGATAGAACAAATGCATATATAAAAAAGGTTGAAAATGAGTAGTAGTACCTTCGTTTGTATTGATGCCCATACTTGTGGTAATCCAGTACGGGTGGTAAAGCAGGGTGGACCAGTTTTAAAAGGGCACACCATGAGTGAAAAAAGGCAACATTTTCTTAAAGAATATGATTGGATTCGTAAAGGACTTATGTTTGAGCCTCGTGGGCATGATATGATGAGCGGGAGTATTTTTTATCCGCCTGCACAACCAGAAAATGATTTTGGTATTCTTTTTATTGAAACTAGCGGTTGTTTACCCATGTGTGGTCACGGAACTATTGGCGCCATTACCATTGGTATAGAAGAGGGGCTAATTCAACCAAAAACGCCAGGAAAAGTACGGATGGAAACGCCAGCTGGCCTTGTGGAAATTGAATACCAACAAACAGGAAATAAGGTAGATTGGGTGAAATTGATAAATGTAAAAGCCTATGTAGCTGCGACAGAACTTACTGTTACATGTGATGCTCTAGGAACATTGGTTTTTGACGTTTCTTATGGGGGTAATTTTTATGCCATTATAGATCCGCAGGAAAATTTCGCAGGTATTCAAGATTTTTCAGCAAATAACTTGGTACAGTTTAGTCAAGAAATTCGTGAGAAGATCAATAAAAAATACAAAGATGCTTTTATACATCCAGAGAATACTACCATTAGAGATGTGAGTCATATTTTATGGACAGGTGATACTATTTCGGATGAAGCTACTGCCAGAAATGCAGTTTTTTACGGGGACAAAGCTATCGATCGATCACCCTGTGGTACAGGTACTTCAGCTCGTATGGCGCAGTGGCATGCAAAAGGAAAACTTGGCGCAGGAGAGGCTTTTATTCACGAAAGTTTTATTGGTTCTAAGTTTATTGGTCGCATAGAAGAAGAAACAACTTTGAATGGAAAAAAAGCAATTATTCCGAGTATTCAAGGTTGGGCAAAAATTTACGGACACAATACCATCACCATTGATGATGATGACCCTTATGCACATGGTTTTCAAGTGATTTAGATTGTTAATTGTTTACTATTTAATAAAGAGTGATAGCTCAAATTATTTAGCCTAGAGAGTTATAATCCTTAATAATCAATTAGTGTTTCAAAACTAATCGCTTTGCAGGTTTTTATTACAGTAGGGCTATGTTGCAATGAATAAAACACCTAATTTTAGAACACGCTACGATATCATGATGAGTTTTAATGAATAATTCTGAATAATAGAAAATACAATGAAAAATTTCACACTAGCTGCACTTGTTTTAAGTTTTCTTTTTTGTTGCAAAGAGACACCAAAAAAAACGGAAGAAAACAAACCGCAATCTGTTTTAGAGCATGTAGTTGCGCAACATGAGGTATTGTTTAAAAAAGCACTACCGCATATAGCTACACCAAAGTTAATGCCCAAGAGTATTACCGATGACAAATTACGATTGGTAGATATTTACGAATGGACCAGTGGTTTTTACCCTAGCTCGCTTTGGTATATTTACGGAATATCTAAAGACGAGAAGTGGAAAGAACGGGCAATTCGATATACCGAAAAACTCGATACTATCCAGTATTGGGAAGGCAATCACGATGTGGGTTTTATGATAGGCTGCAGTTATGGTAATGGCTTAAAATACATGAAATCTAAATCGTATGAAAAGGTTATCGTACAAACAGCTAAATCGCTCTCAGCACGCTTTAGACCTAAGGCAGGAGTACTGCAATCTTGGGAAGCTAATAAAAGATGGCAATGTCCTGTGATTATTGATAATATGATGAATTTAGAATTACTATTTGAAGCGACAAAAATATCGGGTGATTCTACTTTTTATGATATAGCGGTTACTCATGCGAATACAACTATGAAAAATCACTTTCGAGCAGATAATAGTTCGTTTCATGTTTTAGATTACGATAAAGAAACAGGTGAGGTTTTACAACGAAATACGGCGCAAGGTTATGCTGATGCATCTGCATGGTCAAGAGGGCAATCATGGGGTTTGTATGGTTATACCGTGATGTTTCGTGAAACTGGCAATAAAATATATTTAGAACAGGCTCAAAAAATAGCCGATTTTATAATGAATCATCCAAATTTACCTGATGATAAGATACCGTATTGGGATTATGATGCACCTATTACACCAGATACAAAAAGAGATGCTTCTGCAGCCGCCATTGCGGCTTCAGCCCTATACGAGCTAAGTACGTTTTCAACTGATACAAAAAAAGCAGCTTATCAGAGTTTAGCAGATAAAATGCTAGCAACCTTAAGTAGTGATAATTATTTAGCAGAGGTGGGTACTAATGAAGGGCTACTTCTAAAACATTCTGTGGGTAGTATTCCCCATAATTCAGAGATTGATGTGCCTTTAAATTACGCCGATTATTATTTCATTGAGGCTTTAATGCGCAAAGAAAACATGGGTAAATAGTAATAGTATGGGAAAGCAAATTGTGATCATTGGAGGAGGTATTGTAGGTTTAAGTACCGCCTATTATTTACAGAAAGAAGGGCACCAAGTTACGGTGATTGATAAATCAGATTATACTTCAGGAGCCTCATTTGTTAATGCGGGTTATATTACGCCAAGTCATATTATTCCATTGGCGTCCCCTGGTATGATAACACAGGGATTAAAGATGATGTTTAATTCGGCTAGTCCGTTTTATATGAAACCTCGGTTGGATATTGATTTTTTGAAATGGTCATGGTATTTTCATAAATCATCAACCAAGGCAAAGGTGGCAAAGGCAATTCCGGTTATTAAAGATATTAATATCTTAAGTAGAACACTTTATGAGGATATGAAGGCTTCAGGTGATTTGGGTGATTTTCATTTAGAAAGAAAGGGGCTGTTGATGCTTTATCAAACACAGGCATCTTATGAACATGAAATGGAAGTTGCGCAAAAGGCTGGTTTTTTGGGCTTGGAAGTGAGCGAGCTGAATAAAGCACAGCTTGATGAACTAGAGCCCATTATTAGAATAGATGCACTAGGGGCAATTCATTATAAATGTGATTGTCATATGACGCCTTCTGAGATGATGCCCAAAATGATAGCTTATTTAAAAAAGGTAGGCGTGGTGTTGAAAGCCAACGAAGAAGTTTTAGATTTAACGGTTAATAAGGGTGTTATTACAACGGTAGCTACAACAAAAGCAACCTATACGCCAGATGAGGTAGTTTTGGCAGCAGGTTCTTGGAGTGGCAATTTGTCTAAAAAGCTGGAGATAAAACTGCCCATTCAGGCAGGAAAAGGATACCGTATTAATGTATCTCGACCAACGGGCATAAGCATGCCAGCAATTTTAATGGAGGCAAAAATGGCGGTGACTCCCATGAAGGGTTTTACTCGTTTTGCAGGTACTATGGAGTTTTCAGGTATTAATGATTATATTCGAAAAGAACGTGTAGCAGCAATAGCAAATGGAGCAAAACGTTTTTATCCTGATTTAGATATTACTGTTGATGAAATGGCTGCTGCAAAAACAGGTATGCGCCCAGTTTCTCCTGATGGGCTTCCTTATATAGGTAGGTCAGCGCGTTATGCTAACCTTACTTTTGCTACAGGTCATGCGATGATGGGATGGAGCCTAGGGCCTGCAACGGGGAAATTGGTCGCTGAGGTTATTGATAACAAAAAAACGACCATGGAAATTACGCCCTTTCACCCCGACAGAAAATTTTGAATTAATGGGTTAACACGAAGAATCGCCAATAATCTTCCATTTCCCATTAATGCGTTTAAAAATAATCATAAAAGTACCGTTCGCATTCCCAGCGTCTCTAGTTAAAAAATAACTACCCATTACCCAATACGCATCTTTGTTTATTTTGGTAATATCGGCAATTTCAAAATTAAGTTTTCCCGTTTCTTTTTTTGAGGGATATTTTCTTTTGTAATTTGCTAAGGTAGTATGCCAGCCTTTAGTGATTTTACCTCCACTATAATAGGTGAGTTTATCTGATTGCCAGTAGCCACCCATAAATCCTTCCATGTCATTATTAGACCAAGCTTCTTGCTGTTGGTTGAGGATATTACGTATTTCCGCAACATCATCCATAGCAGTGGGCTTTGTGGTTTTACATGAAAAAACTAAAAATAATAATACAATAGGCAGTGCTTTTTTCATAGTGATGTGTTTTGCGTATAAAGATAAAAGAAAAAGCACCAACCAAGGTGTTAGTGCTTTTTAATTTTGTTTACGTTTTGTATGCCACTAATCGTTAGAAAGTATGCTCAAAATATACCAAAAAAGTAACATTAAAGAAGCAAATAGCCCCAAAGAGGCGGCTACATATTGATTTTCTTGGTATTTATGAATCATGTTAGAGGTTTGGTATAAGATTGAACCCGATGCTAAAACAATCATACCAGCACTAAACCAAAGTCCAAGATTAAAGCCAAATATGGTTCCTGCAACTATTAATCCTATGGCAATAAAAAAGCCTATGGTAAGCGCCGACTTTAAGAATGAGAAATCTTTTTTAGTCATAAAAACAATGGCTGAAAGTCCTGTAAATAATGATAAGGTTAAAATAGCAGCCTGGTTCAAAATGCTAAAATTACCATCTTCTGCTACCGCCATAGCTATGAAAATAAGTGGTATAAAAATAAAAGCTTCGGCTACCACATAGAGTATAAGCCCTGCATAATGCATATTGGTATCAGTACTTTTAATGGCCATTTTTTCGGCATAATTGGTCACTAGCATAAAACCGCCTAAAAGTAATAGCCAACTGAAACCGCCTGTAAGTGATAAGGCAAAATTGACAATGAAATCGACTTGAAAGAAAAGCGTTTCAACCAACACAAATAAGAGTACTGCGCCAGCAAGGTGCGTATAGGTTTTTTTGTAAAAGGTGACACGGGCTTCATCAGTAAGCTGACTTACCATTGGAGCTGTTGAAAGTTGTGAATTTTCCATGTAAATGTTGTTTATAGGTTTGATATAAACTACAAGCTACTAAATTTATTATAAAAAATAAACACTTACTAGGTGAATAACCTCCTTTTTTGTTCTGTATCAATTTGTTAATACTTAAATGCAGATGAAAAAGGGGTAGGAGTATAACAAAAAAACGATGGTTTGGTATAGATTTCTTTGTTATCTTGTTTGCGTTAAATCTTGATGTTGGGTTAAAAATTTTAACCTAGGTAACAGCTTAAATTAAATCACCAAAATATGTCCATTGCTACAAAGTATCTGTTCGTATATGTTTTTATCGTATTTGTTTCGCATGTTTCGATAGCACAAAAAAACACATCGAATACTGAAAAGCCCAATATTCTCTTTATTTTATCAGATGATCACACTTCACAAGCTTGGGGTATTTATGGAGGGGTACTAGCTGATTATGTAAAGAATGCCAATATAAAACGCTTGGCAAATGAAGGGGTTGTGTTGAACAATGCCTTTTGTACCAATAGTATATGTACACCGAGTAGAGGCAGCATTCTTACTGGGCAATACAGTCATGTAAATCAGGTGTATACCCTCTCAGAGCCGCTACCAAAAGGACATCCAAATATCGCAAAAACCTTTGGTGAAAACGGTTATCAAACGGCTATTATTGGTAAATGGCATTTGGTAGGAAAACCTGAAGGTTTTGATTATTTTAATGTATTGCCAGGGCAGGGTAGGTATTGGGATCCTATTTTAAAAACCAACGCCAATTGGCGTGATGGTTATGATGCAGAAAAAGGTACGGAATACAAAGGGTTTTCAACAGATGTTATTACAGATTTAACCATTAAACATTTAAAAGAACGCGATGTTAACAAGCCTTTTTTGATGTTTTGTAATTTTAAAGCAACCCACGAACCTTTTGATTACCCAAAGCGATTTGAAAAACTGTATAAAGACGAACATATTCCTGAACCAGCTTCGCTTTATGATTTTGGTCCCGAAACAACAGGCAGAACCTTTGTAGGGCAAAAACTTGAAAACTTAGGCCAACGATGGGATAATGCTACAAGAGATCCTGATAATTGGTGGACTACCTACCCAGGGCTACCGTATCCGCTAACCGGTTTAGATTCGGTGCAAAAGCGAAAAAAAATCTATCAAAAATTGGTCAAAGATTTTATGCGCTGTGGTGCCGCTATTGATGACAATATTGGTAAGCTTTTAGATTATTTAGAAACAGCTGGTATTGCTGATAATACGATTGTTATTTACACCGCCGATCAGGGTTATTTTCTAGGGGAGCATGGTTTTTTTGACAAGCGTATGATTTATGAGGAGTCACTACGGATGCCTTTTGTTATTCGATATCCTAAAGAAATACAGGGTGGAAAACGTATTGATGATATTATTCTAAATATTGATTTTGCTGCCTTACTCGCCGATTATGCAGGTATAAAAAAACCCGATTATATTCAAGGTGAAAGCTTTAGAGAAAATTTAAAAGGAAATACACCTAGCAGTTGGCGTAAACAACTCTATTATCGGTATTGGTTACATCACCCCAATCGACCTGCTCATTTTGGTATTCGTAATGAACGGTACAAACTGGCATTTTTTTACGGTCAAGATTTGGGTAAAAAAGGCACCTCAAAAGAAACTACAGCCCCTGCATGGGAATTTTATGATTTGGAAGAAGACCCCAAAGAAATGCATAATGCTATTGCTGATGACAAATATGCTAGTATAATAAGAGAAATGAAACTAGCCCTAGTGAAAGAGCGAAAGAAATACAACGATTTGGATCAACGGTACGACGTGATGCAAGCTATTTTGGCAACAGAATTTTAGAATTTAAGAGGTAGGTTGCTACCTAAGCAATAGTTACAAATAGTATAGCGAATGAAAATTTATAAAACGGCAAATGAAGCAGTAATTGTTCATGACGATATTAGTTACAAGAAGCAAATTTCTGATTGGGATCATTTTTTGAATCGAGTGAATTTATATGATGTTTTACTAAACGAAATAAAGGATTGGGAACAAACAACAAATTTTGATGATAAAAATACTTTAGATATCCCAATGGGAACGCAAGAAATATGGGCTTCAGGGGTAACCTATATGCGGAGTAAAGAGGCGCGTATGGAAGAATCTAAAGACGCCGGAGGAGGCACTTTTTATGATCGTGTTTATGATGCCGAACGCCCTGAATTGTTTTTTAAATCTACTACAGCTCGAAGTGTTGGTCATTTGGGAACGGTGCGTATTAGAAAAGATTCTAATTGGAATGTTCCGGAACCCGAATTGACGCTTTTGATAAGTTCAGCAGGTACAATAGAGGGATATACCGTTGGTAATGATATGAGTTCGAGAAGTATTGAAGGTGAAAATCCTTTATACCTTCCGCAGGCAAAAACCTATGAAGGTTGCGCTGCTTTAGGACCTTGTATTTATGTAACAAAAGAAGTCATTGACCCATGCACTATAATTACGTTAGATATTCATAGAAATGGTTCAACCGTTTTTAGTGGAGAAGTAGCACTTAGCACCATGAAACGTAAACATCAAGATTTGGTAGATTACCTGTTTCGAGAATGTAATTTTCCACAAGGTTGTTTTCTAATGACAGGAACAGGCATAATTCCACCAGACGATTTTACCCTAGCAGTGGGGGATGAGACCCGTATTTCTATTGAAGGTATTGGTACTTTGGTCAATTTTGTGGGTTCGTGATACTGTTGTTTTTGTACTAATTGTAATAATATAGCTTACTAATATAATAGAGGACTCCGTAATTTTTACTTTATGAAACGCAGGTCATTTTTTAAAAAAACTTCTACAGCCGTTGCAGGTATAGGCCTTACGGCAAGTTCTTGTGCAAAAACCACAAAAATTGAAGCAGAAAAAGGTTTTAAAGTTTGTGCCACCATAGTTGAAAATAAGGTGAACATTTATGCGAAGGAAATTAAAGTCCCGATAAAAGTAGTTCATATTGCCGATACTCATTTGTTTAAAGATGATGAAAGAGGTATTCCTTATCAACAATACAGTGGCAGAATGGCGAAAGCCTATAATGAAACCGTACATTTTAAAACAGGCGAAGCCACAAACCCAGAAGAGGCATTTGAGCAAGCTTTAACATATGCCAAAGAGGAGCACGCTGATGTAATTGCACTGATCGGAGATATTTTTAGTTTTCCGTCAGAAGCAGCTATAGAATGGGTACAATTGAAATTAAAGGAAACGGGTATTCCGTTCATCTATACGGCAGGGAATCATGATTGGCATTATGAAGGTATGGAAGGAGATTTAGCCAGCTTACGTAATACTTGGATTGAAAAACGACTCCTGCCATTATACCAAGGCAACAACCCTTTAATGGCGGCTTATGATATAAAAGAGGTTCGATTTTTGGCAATTGATAATTCTATCTATCAAATTAATGAGGAGCAATTGACATTTTTTAAAGAACAAGTTGCCAGCGGAACCCCCTTGGTTTTATTGGTTCATATTCCAATGTACGCTCCTGGAAAGAGTATTTACTTTGGTTGTGGAAATCCTAATTGGGGTGCAGCTACAGATACTAATTTTGAATTAGAAAAACGCCCAAAATGGCCCGAAAGTGGACATACACAAACAACCTTTGATTTTTATAAAACAGTGTTTAATGCCCCCAATCTATTAAGTGTTTTCTCAGGGCATATACATCAAAATTCTATTGAAATTATTAATGGGAAACCACAAATAGTTACTGATGATAATGCTAGTGGCGGTTACTTAGATATTGATTTTTTACCACTAGAAGAGAAGGATGCGAAATTGATTTGAACCGCATTATTAAAACTTGAATATGATGCTTAATTAAAAAGAAATGATAATTAATATCTCGCTAATTCTATAAATCGTACTACTAGTTTACAGACGGCATATATGGTCTTACTTAATATTCGTATGGTGCCAATGGGAATATGACCAAATTCCCCGAAGCGTATGCAGCTTCGTACCGTTAACAGTAAGCCATGCGAGTAAGAAACAATAGTGAATAACTAAAACCGCAGCAGTATTTGTTATGGTTTTCGTAGTTTTTGAACCTATGAAACAATGAAGTCAAAATCAATATTTATATCATATGAGATATGATTCGAATTGGTAGTCTAATTATATTATGTCTTTTGTGTTTTTCTTGCGTAAATGAAAACGATCTTTACGGCACATACATGGCAAAAAAATTCGGAAGAACTGTAGACACGCTAATTCTTAAAGAAGAGAATTTTTGTGAACATAAAGTTTACAACAAGACTACTGGCGATTTAATCATTAGTAATAGTAGCTCTTGGGAATTGGATGAAGGAAGGGTTGTATTAAATAATTTTAGATCAAACAAAGATGATATTTTATTTGATAGTGGTATTAATAATTTATCCTTAAAGGCGTTTTTGAATGCCGAAGGTATTTTTAAACAAAAAAATTATTATTTGGAAAGATATGAATTATTACTACCAAAAATTGAAATGAGGTATTGGTGTTTTAAATTGGAATTATGATAAATTATATAATTTGGGTTTTAGGAGCTATTATTGGAATACTAATGATAAAAATGATTTTTAAGATAACGGAAAGTAAAGATTCTATTTATCGAATGTTTGTTGAGAACGATCTTCAATTAAATGGTATATATGGTTTGACTGAAAAAGATAAAAGGAAATTGAAAAAACATAAGAGAGAAGCTTTTTTTATTTTTGCTTTAGGCTTATTATTTTTTATTCTGGTTGTAACTAAGGATAAAATATAGGCTAGTTACTCATTGAGCAAGCGTAAAATGCTTCTTTCTTGTTTTTAATACCAATATTGTCATATTTTGTATGTATCGAGAACTAGTACAATGTTCTTAAATAATTTTAAAAAAAGCTTTAATAAAAAAGAATTTCTTCGAAAGGGTTTGGGGTGCACTTCTTGAAGATCTAGGTGAAATGGGAGATTAACAATAAGAAGTGTCAATGGAATACAATCTAAACAAGTCCAATATTACGGTTTATGCGATGATGCTAGAACTAGAAAGATTAGAAAATGATTTTTTAATCCTAAACAAGGGTGATAACGAATATTTACAAGTATTGACTTTAGGAAGTAGGTATACTGTGGAAGTAAGATTAATAACAGTTCATAATTTAATCAGGCAGTATAGGATTGGTAAGAATCCAAGCATTAATATCTGGAATGATATATTTAATACTGCTTCTGGCCAAATTTCTTTGAAAGAGAGTGAGTTATTACAAAAAGCGGATGTTAAACAAATAATTACTGATTATATGAAGGATAATGACCTTTTTGAAGCATATTACAAGCGAAATATCTCTAAAGAAATTGGCCTAATATAAAGTCTTCTTCATGTTATTTGCTTAGAAGATTTGAATAGAGTATCAATTGTTTTTTAGCTTTTTGGCTACGGCATCATAATATTCTTGTGTTACTACTTCGGTCCATGTAGTTGGTTGTTTACTACCATATAAGGCTAAATACGTAACATCACTATACTTGGTTGAGGAATGCCAATGTTCTATATCTTTCTCACATTTAATGATATCTCCTTTTTTCAAAATTAATGGCTCACTTCCTTTTTCTTGGTAATAGCCTTCTCCATCAACAATTATTAAGACTTGTGCAGAATTGTGCTTATGCCAATCTAAAGTTGAGTTTGCTTTAAAGGTTGCTTTTGTAATATTATAGCCTAATTCTTTGTCATTGTGAATAATAGCGTTTAACCAAGCTTCACCTATATAATGGGTATTTGGTGCTTTTTTTCCTTCTGTAAGAAAAGAAGAGACATTATATGTAGCATCTTGAGAAAATACAACTGTTGAGGCTAAAATGAGCAGTAATAGAATTGATTTTTTCATTTTTTTACATTTATTAATTGCTTGTTTGTGGGCGGTTTTATGTTTTGATATGGTAATATTATAGGTGTACCACAAACATAATTAACTTTCTACACTACTAAGCTAAGAGAATTCTATTGTTTTTAAAAGCGTTTGTTAGTATTGGGTATCATTGTTAATTAGGACTTAAATCTTAAGTGATGGTATAAGGTTGTAATGAGCCTTAAAAACGCATCATCGCCTACCACTTTTTTGCAAAACTAACAATCGCTTAAAAACACGCCTACCGCCAAGCCACCTTCTGAGGTTTCTTTGTATTTAGAGTTCATGTCTTTGGCAGTTTCCCACATGGTTTGCACCACTTTATCTAGGGGAACTTTAGCATCTTCGGGGTTGGAGTCTAATGCTAATTCGGCAGCGTTTATGGCCTTTATAGCACCCATAGAGTTTCGCTCAATACAAGGTACTTGAACCAGACCACCAATAGGGTCGCATGTTAATCCTAAATGATGTTCCATGGCTATCTCGGCAGCCATTAATACCTGTTCTGGGGTGCCACCGAGTAACTCTGTAAGTGCTCCAGCAGCCATGGCAGAAGAAACCCCAATCTCTGCTTGGCAACCGCCCATAGCAGCAGAAATAGTAGCTCCCTTTTTAAAGATACTGCCAATTTCACCAGCTACTAAAAGAAATTTTTTGACATGTTCAAAATCGGCCTTATGGTTTTCAATTACCAAATAGTACATTAAAACAGCAGGTATTACACCGGCGCTGCCATTGGTAGGGGCAGTAACCACACGACCCAATGATGCATTTACTTCATTAACGGCTAAGGCAAAACAACTGACCCATTTAAAAATTTGTCGAAATTTTACTTCTGTCTGCCGAATAGCATTAAGCCATTGTTGTGGAGAGCTATAACTGGTTTCACCAATTAAGTTTTTGTGCATATCAAATGCCCTACGCCGTACGTTTAATCCACCAGGCAATTTTCCTTCTGTATGGCAACCGGTGTACATGCACTCTAGCATGGTATGCCATATACGTTTTAATTCCGTATTTATTTCTACTTCGCTTCGTAAAGACAGTTCATTACATAAAACAATTGCTGAAATAGATTTTTTTTCAACCTTACAATACTGTAAAAGTTGCGTGCCCTTTTCAATAGGAAAAGGATAGCTGTTAAAAGCAACCTGATTACGCTTAGCATTTTTTAATGCTTCTACAACTACAAAGCCACCACCAATAGAATAATACGTTTTTGTTTCTTGGGTATTATCATTAAAAGTAGCTTCAAATGCAATACCATTTGCATGAAACGGTAAGAATTCTTTGTGAAACAGAATGGCTTCTTTGGGGTCAAAATTTAGTTGCCTTTCATTACCAAAAAGGAGTTTTTTTGATTGTTGTACCTCGTGTACAATGCTATGAATATCTTCAATAGGAATATACTCAGGGTCGGTGCCCGATAGCCCTAATAAAATGGCATAATCAGTAGCGTGACCTTTACCTGTCAATGATAAAGACCCATATACATGAACCCGTATTTTTGTTACTTTTTCAAAACAGTTGGCAGCTTTTAGTTCTGCAATCCAACGTTCAGCAGCTCGCCATGGTCCTAGGGTGTGTGAACTAGATGGCCCAATACCTATTTTTAGCATGTCGAAAACACTGATACACTCCATAACACAGCTTGTTTTAACAGGGATAAAGGTAAGGGTATTATTGGTTTCTGCACATAGAAATTTTACGATATCTGCTGATGGCTTTGATAGCTATTTTTTAAAAGCGGGTTGAACAATGCTAATCAATTGCTTTTTTAGTTCCCATTTCTTCAATAGGCGTATTTGCTTTTGAGTTAGAGATTAATACTGCATAATCCATAAAGTCGGTAGTTGATTTTCCTTTGACTAAATCTCCATTAGATTTTTCTCCAGGCATTACAATTTCTATCAAATCAGGTTTACCATCAGCAAATGGTGTATTATCTTTATTCAAACGAAAAAGTGTGATGTCAGAGAAGCTAGCTTTTTTTAAATTTTCAATCCCCAAAAAACATTCTTTTTCATAATCGCCAATACCATAATCTCCTTCCGTGGTAAAGCTTTCGTAATTACCTTGTTTGTCATAAATAGTATCCCATAATACGCGACTTTTGGTCAGGAATCCAATTACAGTTATAATTTCTTCTCGTTTGTAGGTGTTATTTTCAATAAGTTTGGCAAAAAAGGAGGTATTATTGCCTTCTTTTTCCTTTTCAAGATGAAAAAAACCAAATCGTACAAACTGCGGTTTTTCGGTAAATTGATATAAGGAACTCAAATGCGTGTAATTTTCATAGATGGTATTTTCTCTAAACTGGCCGTTATCATACTCCTCAAATGTTCTTTTTATATTTTTAATAATATGCTTAAAAGCAAATGTGTCACGAATATATGGTGTTAAGAGCGCAGGTTTTTTTTCATAGTTGACTACAAAATTTTTCAAGACTTTTTTAGCATAACTGTCATAGTCTGGAGAAAAATCTGTTGTGTCTTTTTCAATCATTGTAACTATTTCTTGCACTGTATTTTGTGTGTGCGCTTTAGCAGCTAAAATTTCTAATAAATGCTTGACCGTATGTTTGTAACTTACTAAAAGGTCTATGCCAACTACAGTCAGCTTGTTTGAAGCGGGTAGCTGGTCGTTCAATTGTTTAATTTCCTTCCATTTGTTATATGTTTCAATACTTTTGTCTTGCGGTACACGTATACCATAGTAGGTAACTAAATCTCTTAAAAGTATGGTGTCACCTGTTTTTAGGTATTCATTAAAGTAATGTCCAATGCTAAAGTCTGTTTCTGGAAGGTAATATTTTAAGGTGCCGTCTTTAGTTAGCGAGCGTAACAATGCCATTTCTGTTTGCTCGGTTTTTGCACTTCCATGATAGGCGCCAAATCCAATGATTTTGAAATCGTTTTGAGGAAAATTAAAATCTGAGGTGACATTATATCGATTGTTTTTTAAATAATTTTCTTTGGACTGGCTGTACATTTGGAGGTTCACAAAGAGCACTAAAAATATGGTAAATGTTTGTCTCATTAATCTATTTTTTTTTAAAAGAGTGGCATTTTATGCATTTGTTACACTTGTAGGTTGAATTTGAATAATAAAAATTTTATACTGCATTCCGTCAAATGCGTATTGAACTTGTCTTTTGACAAGGCAGCTCCAATTATGATGGTTACGTTGCAATAATAAAACAAATTTTCTTTTCCTGTTTCTTAGTTTTTGTTATTGTGCTGGTTTCTCTTGTCTGCACCTTAGTTCTTATTTAGTGCCAACTGTTTGTACTAAAGAATGTTTCTTGACAAGGGTTATGACTCATACAAAGTGGTACATTTTTGTAATTATCATAGCAGGCAGTCTGTATAAAAAAAATGACAACCTGTCAGTTTTGAGTACTTGGCATATTGTTTGTCATTTAGAGACCGAGTAAAAACTTTAAGACTAATATTTTAAAACATATAGAATGAGTAAGATTATAGGAATAGATTTAGGTACTACAAACTCCTGCGTCTCTGTAATGGAGGGTAATGAGCCAGTGGTGATTCCAAATGCAGAAGGCAAACGAACTACACCATCAGTAATTGCCTTTGTTGAAGGAGGAGAGATAAAAGTTGGTGACCCTGCAAAAAGACAAGCAGTAACTAACCCTCACAATACCATATATTCAATTAAGAGATTTATGGGTAACAAGTATTCGGAGTCTAAGAAAGAAGCCGAACGTGTACCCTACAAAGTAGTAAAAGGTGACAATGATACGCCAAGGGTTGATATCAATGGTCGTTTGTATTCACCACAAGAATTGTCTGCTATGATTCTTCAGAAAATGAAGAAAACAGCCGAAGATTATTTAGGTCAAGATGTCTCTAGAGCGGTAATTACAGTACCTGCTTATTTTAATGATGCACAAAGACAAGCTACAAAAGAGGCAGGTGAAATTGCAGGTCTTACGGTAGAGCGTATTATAAACGAGCCAACGTCTGCTTCTTTGGCTTATGGTATGGACAAGAAAGACACCGATCAAAAAGTAGTTGTTTTTGACTTTGGAGGTGGAACACATGATGTTTCTATCTTAGAATTAGGTGATGGTGTTTTTGAAGTATTGTCAACAGATGGAGATACACACTTAGGAGGTGATGATGTTGATCAAAAAATTATTGACTGGTTGGCTGATGAGTTTAAAAAGGAAGAGAGTATTGATCTTCGTGATGATGCTATGGCTTTACAGCGTTTGAGAGAAGCTGCCGAAAAAGCAAAAATAGAATTATCATCTTCTGCGCAAACAGAAATTAATTTACCTTATGTAACGGCTACAGCTACAGGACCAAAACACTTGGTGCGTACGTTGACAAAAGCAAAATTTGAACAACTTATTGCTGATTTGGTTGCCCGTACAATAGCGCCTTGTGAAACAGCTTTAAAATCTGCTGGATTATCAAAAAGTGATATTGACGAGATTATTTTAGTAGGTGGTTCAACACGTATACCTGCGGTACAAGATGCTGTAGAGAAATTCTTTGGTAAAAAACCTTCAAAAGGAGTAAACCCTGATGAGGTTGTTGCCATTGGTGCCGCTATACAAGGAGGTGTTTTAACAGGAGATGTGAAAGATGTATTGTTGCTTGACGTAACGCCACTATCTTTAGGTATTGAAACTATGGGTAATGTATTTACCAAGTTGATTGAAGCAAATACAACTATCCCAACTAAAAAATCTCAGGTGTTTTCAACAGCAGCAGATAATCAACCATCGGTTGAGATTCATGTGTTGCAAGGAGAGCGTCAAATGGCAGCCGATAACAAAACAATTGGACGTTTTCATTTAGACGGAATTCCACCAGCACCACGAGGAACACCTCAAATTGAAGTAACTTTTGATATTGATGCCAACGGTATTATAAAAGTATCTGCTACAGATAAAGCCACAGGTAAGTCTCAAGATATTCGTATTGAAGCATCTTCAGGTTTAACAGAAGAAGAAATTCAAAAAATGAAAGCAGATGCTGAAGCAAATGCTGAGGCTGATAAAAAAGCGAGAGAAACTGCCGATAAATTGAATGAGGCAGATGGTATGATTTTTCAAACAGAAAAGCAACTAAAAGAATTTGGTGATAAATTGTCTGATGACAAGAAGAAACCAATTGAAGAAGCTTTAGAAGAATTGAAAAAAGCATACGAAACAAAAGATTTGGCATTAGTTACGCCAGCTTTAGATAAAATTAATGAAGCTTGGAAAGTAGCATCTGAAGAAATGTATAAAGCACAAGCAGAAGCACAGCAAGGTGGAGCTGCTCCTCAAGGAGAAGCAACAGCTGATGCAAATGCAGAAGGTGACAACGTTGAAGATGTTGATTTTGAAGAAGTGAAATAATAGTTTTCTATTGAATTTAAAACCCGCAAGGCTACTAGCTTTGCGGGTTTTTTAATGCGCAGAATTGTCACGACTTATAAAAGTTAATGTAACCTAGCGGTATATTTTAAAGCAATTTATGAGCGGAATATATTTTTAAACCCTCAACGCAATTTTAATGCGCTACTTTAATTTTTAGACCTCGTGAAATTTCTCGACCAAAACCACGTACTAAAATAGAATCTTTACGAAATTTAACGGTTGCAAAGGCGGTAGAATCTTGCGTGTCAACCATACCTTTGAAATTTAAAAAATGAACCCCATTTTTTTGAACATAACTACCAGCATGATTATGACCATTAAAGTAGAATTTAACGCAGTCATATGGTCTAATGCTATCAAGAAATTGTTGGTAATTTAATAAATTGTGTGTTTGCTCTTTTCCTAGGGCAGCAAAGTGACAAAAGAAGCCAACACTTTCGTTATTCGTCGTAGCTAGAGCTAGTTCCTTTTTTACCCATTGTAATTGCGTATTACTCAAACCTCCATTCCAGTGTACCACGTTGGGTAAGTTTTTATTTTGTAATAATTGAAATAATGAATCAGTTTGCTGTTTTTTCTTCTTATTTAAGGCTCCATGTACGCTCAAGTCATTGCCATCTAACACAATAAAACGCCAGTTATTTTTAACAATACTGTAATACCTGTTTTGTAAATACATCTTTTTTAAAACCAACGGTTTTAAAGAATCTGTTACACTAAAATCATGATTGCCCAGCACATGGTATTTTGGCGCTTTTAACTTGTTCCAAATAGGAGCAACGGTATCAAAACTTTTAAAATCTCTATCAATGAAGTCGCCCAAATGAATAGCATACGCCAAATGATGTTGGTTTAGTTCATGTACGGCATCTTGTAAACGTTTAGCGCTCTTTTTATAAAAACGTGTATTACTGGCATCACAATTGCAATACTGACAATCAGCAACAACGCCTATTTCAAATTCTGGGTATGTTGTTGAGGTAGTTTTGGAGTTGCAGCTTGTTAGTGTTAATGTGATTAATAAGATGGTTGATTTAAACATACTTTATAAGCTAAAAGTTTTTGTAATTTGTAGTACGTAAAGATATAGTTTAGGTTGCTTTTAATAGTTTAAGAAATTGTAAACTACAGAGTGAATGGGTATTCCCTTTGTTAAGAGTATAATAACGAGTAATTTTGTATTATGAAAAATAACTACTTTGTTTTATTCATTGCCGCATTTTTTCTTTTTTCTGATGCACTGCTTTCTCAAGAAATTAAAATTTTTACCGCTGAAGATTTTGATTTAGTAGGAAAGGTGAAATCGTGTATGGTTAGTGCTCATTATGGGAAAGAAGAATATGATTTTAATAAAAATGGCTTTCTGACAAAATCTGTTACTCGCTACAATGAATCAGATTATGATATTACGTATTATACCTATGATAAAGCACATTTATTAGAAAAGCGGCTCGAAATATACAGAAACAAAACCCTTGACGCTTCTTCTTCAATAGCAAATTTTTATACTAGAGATTCAATATCAAATTTGAAGGTCACAGAGAAAATAATATCGTACCAAAAGGATTTTTTAGATCAGTTTGAGTATTATTTTAAGACTGACACATTGGTTCGAATTGTACGCTCTAACAATAGCGGTATTGATGAAACCTTGATTACCTACGCTGAAGACAATGACAAAAAATCAAAAAGTTATCATGTTAATGGTGTATTGCAAAAATTAGAAGAAACTACCATACAGTTACTTGAAGATGGTGTTTTTACAAAGGTTGTACGTACGCAAAAGTTTATAGAGGGTGAACCCAGCTCTGCAATAGAAGTAGTGTATGGTTTAATGGATAAGTTACTTTCAAAAAAATGGCTTTTTTTTAATGAGGAAACGAAACAATATGAGCAAGAAAAAATGATTACCTATACCTATGATGAATTAGATAAACTTGCTAGTACACGTACTACGAAAGGAGCGACTACCGTAGAGAAGAACTTTTTATATCAATATGACAAAAATGGAAATTGGGTAAAAGAAATTATCACTCCCGACAACACTTATAAGAGCCGAAGTATCACTTATTATGAGATTGAAAATATTGAAAAACAGCCCGAATAAAGTGATGTCATGGGCTGAATTATAAGGTCGTAAATGCTTTTAATCGCAACATTGTTTTTAAATGGGTTGTTTTATGCCCTATCATTTTTTTTAATACCGTAGCAACAGGAATTTCGCTTTATATTATTTTTGTGTAATACCATTCTTTCTCTGAAAATTCATAAGGTAGTACCTGATTTTTCAACAGCTTTTCTAGCGACTATTTTTCTTTTATCAATGCTAAATTCTACCTTAAAAGAACTCAATATTTCAAATGCATTAGCGAACTTAAGAAACTTCATTTGATGATTAAAACCAGTACCTCGCATATGAGGAGCAATCGATATCCATCGAATAGGTAATACCTTATTTTTAGTGTCTATATTTCCATAGCGAGGGCTCCTATAGTTTTATTGTTAACCTACAATAGGCATAGCCTTTCCTTATGATGCTTGTTTTAGCGCATTTTGTAGGTAGGCTTTTAACTTTTAGATAGTAGAAATATCAGAGGAACCATAGGTGAAGACTTCTATTTGCTTTACTATAGGATAAAGTACTTCGGTATCGGTTATTTTAAACAGTACTAATTTAACAGTGTTGTTTTCTAAGAAACGCTCATTTAAATAAGAATAAAGATTGATACTCTTTTTTGGTTAATCGATATTGAATTAATGACACATACGATGGATTATTCGTAGTAGCACCTCTTTTTAAATCATGATCAACTAATTCTGCTTCTTTAATCATTTTATTTTTAATCATTACTTTTCCTGATGCGATATTAGAGGTTAAATGAACAGCGATAATTTTATTTAGGTGTAGTTTTTCAAATCCAAACTGTATTATCTCTTGTACTGCCTCTGTGGTGTATCCTTTATTCCAAAAAGTTTCTGCTAGCCAGTAACCAAGCTCTGCACGGTTATTTTGAAGGTTTATATCAAGACCAATTCCACCAATCAGTTTTTTGTCGGCTTTTAGGCGTATAGCAAAAATAAAATGGTCTTTCTTTTTATAGCCTTGGTTGGCAAGATTTATCCATGAAACAGCATCTTCTTCAAAATAGGGGTAGGGCATAGTACGGGTATTGTCAACTATTTTTGTATTATTAGCATGCGCTGTAATAGTTTCAATATCAGTATGTTTCAATTGATCTAAAATAAGACGATTACTAGTCAGTTTTGGAAAGTGATTCATTTTAGAGCAATTTAGGTAGCAATTCTTTTTTTATTTCATGTCCTCCTTCAAAAATAACTTGTTTTGCTTGTTTTTGAAATAAAATGTTGATTTTTTCGGACTCATTTTTTAGTAAGCCCTCAGTAAGGTATTGGTCTTGATTTCCAATGATGCTGATTACTTGTGTTTTTTGTTCAATCAAAAAATTGAAATCTGCAGGTACAAGTTCTTCAGGAATTTTACCTGCATACAAAACCAATTGATGGCAAGCCAATTGTCTTGATACGACCCATCTTGTAGCAATTGATACGCCTTGCGAAAAACCAAAAATATGTAACTTACATTTTTTAGGAAGCTTTTCGGTAGCCAATACTGCATCTAAATAGTGCAGTACGTTGACGGTTTCAAGTTTGGTATTTACCTTGGTTAGCCAGCTGGCACCAACATACTTGTATTGGTTTTTTAAATAGTATTTTGATGGTGCCTGTGGCGCGATAATATAATTTTCAGTAGGGTTGAGGCTGTCAAAATAGTGGATGAAATATTTACTGAGATAGCCGATACCATGGAGAACAATCCAAATATTTTTTGTGTCGTTGGTTAATGTATTTAGGGTGCTGTAGGTATTTGTAGTCGTGTAGGCTACTTGTTTTTCTTGCTTATTCATACGATCTTTTTAATTCAATATAAAGGAAAGTCTTTTTTGGTTTGTTAATGCTTAATTTTACAAAAAAAATACATGAACGATTATAAAGAAAAAATTCTGAAGATATGTAATGCTTCTTCAAAAAACACCTTGATGGAAACATTGCAAATTGAATATATTGATGTAGGAGAAGATTTTTTAGTTGCGAAAATGCCTGTAAACTCCAGAGTGCATCAGCCAGACGGTGTGTTGCATGGGGGTGCTTCTGTAGCTCTTGCCGAAAGTGTCGGTAGTACTGCATCGTATATTTTTTTAGATGGGCAAAAGGTTTTTGTTCGCGGTATTGAGATTGCTGCTAACCATGTAAAAAGTGTACGTGAGGGTGATGTTTTTGCTAGAGCTACTATTGTACACAAAGGAAGAACTACCCAGTTATGGGAAATCAAAATCACAGATGTTGAGGGGCATTTAATCTCCATTTGTAAATTGACCACCATTTCTTTACCAAGAAAATAGTATGTTTTCAGAACTTATAGACAGCGTAGCAAATCAGTACGAAAAAAAACTTCCTTTTGTTATTTACAGAAAGCCAAATGAAGCTATAGTGTATGCTATTTTTCAAGAAGATACGCAAGTGCATCAGGTTCGTGATTTTACAGAGTCGGGCTTTGTTTTTGCGCCATTTGATACGAATAGTCCGGCCGTGTTGTTGATGGAGTCAAAAAAAATTCAAGCTACCTATAAACCTACAGATTTCGCTGCTAAAAAAGTAAACCCCTATCGTACTACACATGAACTGAAAAAAGGAATTCATATTGATTTGGTTAACAAGGGAATCGATAACATTCAAAGCGGTTTGTTTAAAAAAGTGGTGCTATCAAGAAGTGTGGAGGTTGATTGTACAACGGCACCTTTAGCTTTATTTCAACGGTTACTCGATGTTTATTTTTCAGCGTTTTGCTACCTTTGGTATCACCCAAAAATAGGTATGTGGATGGGTGCTACTCCTGAAATTTTGTTACAGGTGGCACATCGGCAATTAACCACAATGTCTTTGGCGGGTACGCAAAAATATATTGAGAATGTTGTTCCTGAATGGAAAAAAAAGGAAATAGAAGAACAGCAATTAGTTACTGATTACATTTCGGATGCCTTAAGCACTTCGGTATCAAATTTAGTTATAGGAAAAAGAGAATCAGTTAGGGCGGGTAATCTTTGGCACCTACGAACAAAAATAACGGCTACTTTAGCGAAAGAAAAATTAGCAAATATCGTTAAAGCTTTGCATCCTACACCAGCCGTTTGTGGTTTACCCACGAAAACGGCAAAAACCTTCATTTTAGAAAATGAAACCTATAGCAGAGGGTACTATACGGGTTTTTTGGGTGAAATTAATTGTAAAGAAGATAAGGGAAGGGCCAGGAGTACACGAAATATTGAAAATAGAGCCTACAGAACTGTAAAAAATACCACCACACTTTTTGTTAATTTACGATGCATGCAATTGGTTGAAAATAAAGCACTTATTTATGTGGGTGGTGGGGTTACTCAAGATTCTGATGCTGAAAAAGAATGGGAAGAAACCGTAGCTAAATCCAATACTATGTTACGCATAATTGATACAAACTAAACCAGCCTTCTTGGATGTTTGTACGGCAACCTACAATTTCTTTTTGATACGGGTTGTACGATGAGGCGACTCATGAAATACCTTTTTTTTATAAAAATTGAAAGTAGTCTTCATTTTCTTGCTTTTGTTTCGGGTTTGAGAACTGTTTGCGTTGTATTTTTGTGAACAATGAAGTACTCCAGTATTCCAGCCGCACAGTCTGTTATAGCACATTGCAAAGCAAAAGGTGTTCAAAACATCGTTATATCTCCCGGTTCACGAAATGCACCACTCACTATTGGCTTTACAGAAGATCCTTATTTTAAATGTTACAGTATCGTTGATGAGCGGTGCGCTGCCTTTTTCGCATTAGGTATTGCGCAGCAATTAAGAATGCCAGTTGCTGTTGTTTGTACATCGGGTAGCGCTTTATTGAATTACTATCCAGCGGTAGCCGAAGCCTTTTACAGTGACATTCCTTTGGTGGTTATTTCAGCTGATAGACCTCGTTATAAGATTGACGTGGGGGATGGGCAAACCATTCGACAAGACAATGTTTTTTATAGACATATTGGCTATGCTGCTAATTTAAAACAAGACGTAAGCCATGCCACAAATCGCATAGAGCGTTATGCACCTGATTATATAGAAAATACTGTAAAAGAAAGCCAACAGAAAATTCAGAGTTTTAATGACGCTGAGCTTAATGCGGCATTAGAAACAACGATTACAACTGGGTTACCAGTACATATTAATGTTCGTTTTGAAGAGCCGTTGTATGATCGTTTACCAGCACCAACCGTTGATTTGAATATTCGCAATAGTATTGATTTTGTACCCGAGGGAATCGCTGATATTGCCAGCTACGCTGAAATATGGAATGCAGCTACTAAAAAAATGGTACTGGTAGGGGTAAATGACCCCAATACGGTTGCGGCTGACTTTCTTGCTATTTTGGCTAATGATCCGTCGGTAATTGTGCTTACAGAAACGACCTCTAACCTGCATCATGAAAATTTCTTTTCGAGTATTGACAGCATTGTTGCGCCTATTGAAAAATCAGAAGAAAAGGAAGCTCTTTTTTCAAAATTGAAACCAGAGGTGTTGTTAACCTTCGGAGGGCTAATAGTTTCAAAAAAGATAAAAGCGTTTTTACGTGAATATAAACCCCAGCATCATTGGCACATCGATAAGGTAAAAGCTAATAATACTTTTTTTTGTCTTTCTCATCATTTTAAAATGGACGTCAACACGTTTTTTGAAAAATTTGAAGTGGACATACAGCCTTCAAAAAGCGATTATTTTTCGTATTGGAATGCTGTAAAACAGCGTTATCGTTTGAAACGAGAAAGGTATATAACCAAAATACCTTTTTCAGATATGTTAGCCTTTAATCACATTAGTAAGTGTATTCCTGAAAACTATCAGTTGCAATTGGCCAATAGTTCAACAGTGCGCTATATGCAATTGTTTGACCTCAAATCATCATTAGCTGTTTATTGTAATAGAGGTACTAGTGGTATTGATGGAAGTACTTCAACAGCGATTGGAGCATCTATTTATTCAAAAACTCCTACGGTATTTATTACTGGCGATTTAAGTTTCTTGTATGACAGTAATGCCCTTTGGAATAATTATTTGAGACCCGATTTTAGGATAATTGTAATCAATAATAATGGCGGAGGTATCTTTAGAATATTGCCAGGAAAAGAGGATACGCCAAACTTTGAACGCTTTTTTGAAACAAAACAAGCGTTGAATATCAAAAAATACTGTGATTTGTTTGATATTGAATATTTCTTTTCTGATGATGAAGAAAATTTAAAAGCTGCAATGGTCGATTTTTACGGGCCTTCCGAAAAACCAAGGCTCTTAGAGGTATCTACACCACGATTATTGAATGATAAAATTTTGATTGGTTATTTTGATTTTATATCTTAGGGTCTTTAATTAACCATTAACATATTGAACAGTAGCTATTATGAGCAAACGAGATGATTTAATCGAAAAGTACGCAGCGGACATCAAAGACAAATTTGGCGAGAATCCAGATATGGATTTATTAAAGAAAGTAACCGTTGGTTTAGGACCATCTATTTATAATTTAGATGCCTCAAAGGTATCTGGTGGTGATGAGAAGGAATTAGAAACAGTTAAGAACAATTATTTAATTAAAAAATTAGGCATGAGTGACAGTCCAGAATTAATGGAAGGTATCAATGCTGTAATGGAAAAATATGGTTCTTCTAACAGAAACAAGCATAGAGCTGTAGTATATTATCAGCTATGTAAGCATTTTAAGAAGGAATCTGTGTACGCATAGTTTAAAGTAATTCTTGAAAATACGATACGAGCTGTTCTTTAAAAGAACAGCTTTTTTTTGAACATCTTAACCAAAATTGATTACATTTTTTTTGCCGTAACATATTGTTAATTAGTATCTTTTGATGTGGTGCTTTGTGAAAAATGGTTAATGAAGTATGTGCAATTTTTCAATTTGTTAGAAAGAGCACATTCTTGTTTTTTAGTAGCGCAGTGACTCTTAACCTAGCGTAATACACATTCTTATGATAGCATACAGTTTTTAACAAGTGGTAGGGTGGAATTATCTAATGAGAATTCGCAATAGATTTTTTAATGCTTTATGCGGGTTTAAGTGTATTTTTGTACTATGATTGAACTTGGTAAATTTAATACGCTCGAAATATTAAGACACACTAGTGTAGGACTTTTTTTAGGTGATGAAGAAGATAACGACATTCTATTACCTAATAAATATGTACCTGAAACTTACGAGATAGGGGATAAAATAGAAGTGTTTTGTTATCTTGACTATGATGAAAGACCTGTAGCAACAAACCTTGAGCCAGGTATTGTGGTTGGTGAATTTCAGTTGCTTAAAGTGGTAGATGTAAATGAATTTGGCGCTTTTTTAGATTGGGGCCTAGAAAAACATTTGTTAGTACCATTTAGAGAGCAAAGAAATAAGATGCAAGAAGGGCAGTGGTATGTTGTTTATTGCTATGTAGATGAAAAAAGTAACCGCTTGGTAGCTTCCAATAAACTCGATAAGTTTATAAGTAATGATGAGCTTACGGTAAGGGTTCGTGAAAAAGTAGACCTTATCATAACTAGGCAAACAGATTTGGGCTGGGAAGTTATCATAAACAACAAACACAAGGGGTTGGTTTATGAGAATGAAGTTTTTAAAAAAATTGCTATCGGAGACACCATGCCCGGTGTTATAAAAGCTATTCGTGGTGACCATAAAATAGATGTTTCTTTACAGCCTTTGGGTGAGAAAATATTAGAACCAGCCGCAAATAAAATATATGAGATTTTAACGGTAAACGGGGGGTTTTTACCCCTACATGACAAGTCTAATCCTGAAGAAATTAGAGCGGAATTACAGATGAGTAAAAAGACCTTTAAAAAGGGGATTGGTACATTGTATAAATCAAGAAAAATCACAATTGAATCTGACGGTATTCACCTGATTTAAAAAATCACAACCTTGTTGTAAATTTTGCACTCAAGTTTGCTACAAAGATATAGTCCGTAATTAGCATTCTAGCACAGATGCATGCCGCTGAAGCTCGTTGAATGGTAACTATTTGTAGACTAACAACATGCTCGTTTTTAATACGCAAAAAAGTTGCATAATTGTATTATTTATTGAAGCAAAATCTGTAATTTTAATCTTGTTTTTGGTTCGCTTTAGGTGTTAGAAATGCTGTAATCTTATAAAAATTATGAAGATCTCATGCCTAAAGCAAATTTTTAGTAATTCTTAATTACGTGATAATTTAGTTTTACTTTTTTAAGAACAAGATAGAGATGATTTGAAATTTGAAGGAGTGATTTAAGGCTTTTTGCTGTATATGATTTTATGTAGTATCAAGCGTTTTTTAGTCAGTATGATGGTGAAAATTTAGGGTATGTATAATATCCAATCTTTTTTTAGTCGCTAAACCACTAAAATCTATATTTTCACAACTTTTAATTTCATTTTTTTCTGAATTTCATTAATTTTAACCAACAGGCACCATAAAAACCCTATTTAGCATGCCATTTATAGAAGAGAGTGATTTACTAGAATTACATAAAGATATTGACAAGGCGCAAATTATAAATGAACGTCTTTTAGATCAAATAAAAATTAAGAACAAAGAATTAAGAGCACGAAGAATTCAGCGCAACATATTTGCGGCGATTACTAGTGTTTTCTTGTTTGGAACCTTGGCTTTGTTTTTTTATACAGCTGGAGTAACCAATAGAGTGAATAATAGCAATATGGATAATCAAAACAATAATCTATTGGTATCAATAGATAGTCTTGATGCCATAAAAGCACGAATTGACAACCTGAAAGAAAAAAACAAAGAGCTTAGTTTGGTAAATGAATTTTACTTAGCAAAAAAGTTTCTAGAAAAAGAGAAGGTTTATTCTGTACAGGTAAAATCTTTCATGGAAAATAATATAACATTAGCTTCTGAGGCGTTAACAAATACGTTGTTTGTAAAAACAAATCCTTTTTATTCCTATTCTCTTGGTAATTTTGAGACCTTAGCTGAAGCACAGAAATTTAGGAAGCAACTTGTTGATTTAGGCTTTACAGATGCTTTTGTAGCTTCGTACAAAGAAGGGAAAAGAATTCAAATAGAAGAGGCAAATTAATTTTGAGTAAAATTTCGGCTTGGCTAAATGCAGCCAGATTAAGAACACTTCCATTATCTATTTCGGGAATACTCATGGGCACTGCTCTCGCGGGTTTCTACGGACAAACAGATGTACTACTTTTTACATTAGCATTATTAACTACAATAGGCTTTCAAGTAACTTCCAATTTTGCTAATGATTATGGCGATGGTGTTAAGGGCACCGATAATGAAGACCGAATAGGTCCTAAAAGAGCCTTGCAAAGTGGATTATTATCGCGAAAAACCCTAAAAAATGGTATTATAGTATCTGTTATCATTGACCTTCTTTTAGTTATTGCACTACTATATGTAGCTTTCGGAACTGAGTATATTACCTATTTTATGCTTTTTACTGGCTTAGGTTGCCTTAGTGTTTGGGCGGCCATAAAATATACTGTAGGTAAATCAGCATATGGTTATAAAGGATTGGGCGATATTTTTGTTTTTGTGTTTTTTGGGCTTCTAGCTGTTTTAGGGTCATTTTTTCTGTACACAAAATTTATAACGCTAATGGCGGTTCTGCCGGCTATTTCAATAGGAGCTTTAAGTACTGGAGTGCTTAATTTGAATAATTTACGTGATTTTGAATCAGATAAAAAGGCAAATAAAAACACCTTAATTGTCAAAATGGGTTTTGAAAAAGGAAAAATATATCATTTAACACTATTATTAGTTGCTTTTATTAGTGTTTTGTGCTTTATTGTTTATAATTTTGAGAATTGGCATCAGTTTTTACCGCTATTAGCTTTTGTACCTATATTGGTTCATTTGCTCAAGGTCATTAAAGTCAAAAAACCAGTATTATTAGATCCTGAGTTAAAGAAATTAGCTTTAAGTACCTTTGTATTGTCCTTATTATTTTATTTTACATTTAAATAATTGTAATTTTACAGTTTAACAACCTAAACTACAGAGATATTGGAACGACCTATTAGAATTCTTATAGTAGAAGACAATGTTATCATTGCAGACGATATGCAGTCAATGCTTGAAGAAATTGGCTACGAAATCGTTGATAACGTTATTGTATACGAGCAAGCAGAAGAAGTTTTAAGAACACAGCAAGTAGACCTTGTTTTGATTGATATTATACTTGCATCTGATAAAACGGGTATTGATTTAGGAAAGCATATTCGTGAGAACTATGATATACCATTTATTTTTGTGACTTCAAACTCAGATAGAGCTACCGTTGAAAATGCAAAGACGGTAAAACCTAATGGATATTTAGTAAAACCTTTTGAACAACAAGATTTATATACCTCTATAGAGATAGCACTTTCAAATTTCACCTATGGTTTAGGACAAGAAAAGAAGGAAGATGTTTTACAGGAAGATGACGTGCCAATGTCGAATTCGGTATTGAAAGACTCTATTTTTGTAAAAAAACAACATTTATATTATCGTATCCAATTTGGGGATATTCAATTTATTAAAGCAGATAATGTTTATTTAGAAGTAAATACAGTAGATAAGAAGTTTTTGGTTCGTTCGCCATTAAAGGATTATTTAGAAAAATTACCTAAAAATAAATTTTATCGAGCGCACAAATCATATATCGTAAATGTCGATCATATTGACGCAATAAATTCAAAAGATATTATGATTAATAATAACTTAATTCCAATATCAAAAGATTTTAAAGAATTTATTATTTCGTCAATGAATTCTTAAAAAAGTTTATAGAAAAATAATTAAGGCGCACATTACCGTGCGCTTTTTTGTTGCTATTAGTTTAACTTTTTACCCGTATTAACTAATGTTTTTTCAGTTTTTGTATGCTTTTCAATTTATTGATATCCAGCAGCTTAAAATTTAACGGTTACTTTTCCTCTCAAATAAAAAGGAGTGCCAGGTGTAAAATGGATTTCTTCAATACCAGCTGGCTCGTTAAATAGTCTACTTTCGGTTGCAAATTGTGTTTCATTCCATTGAGTGTCAAATAGGTTTTCAATAATGACACCAAAAGCCCAGTTTTTTAAAGTGTAATTTAAATTTAAATCGGATACAAAATAGCCTTCTGCAATAATAGAATTGTCTTCGTTTGCTGGTCTATTTTTAACAAATTTATAGTTTAAACTACCAGAAAAGTGCTTAATCTCTCTAAACGATAGCCCTCCAGCCGATGTAAGGTCTGGTGCTAACGGAATGTAGTTTTGCCCATTTGAATCTTCTGTGCTTCTGGCGTAGGTATAATTAATATCTCCGTTAAAATAAAGCCAATCAGTAAGTTGGTAGCGCATGCCAAAATCTACACCATATCTACGTGTTTTACCACTTGGTTCTACAACGCCAGCGTCACCAACATATACAAATTCTTGTTCAAGAAAAAGATTCCAAAGCGCTGCATTCAAAACCAGTTTGTTACTAGCTTTAAATATTGCTCCCAAATCTGCCGAGTATGCGGCGGGTAAAATGGCATCTGCATCATTAGCAATTACAACCCGAGTATCATTAGAGTGAAAACCAATTCCCGATTTGGCAAACAATTGCAAGTTTGTGGTTGCTGCGTAAATCACATTTAGTTTTGGACCTAAAAATAATTTATCTTGACTTTTAAAATCGTATGTAGGGGTAAGTAAGTTTTGATAATCAAACTTAAAATAATCTAAACGCAGACCTGGGTTAATAGTCCAATCATTTTTTTTGTAGGTTAAATTAAAAAAAGTATAGGTATTGGTTTCATCAATATTACCATGGGCTAATCGCTCTACTAATTCTTGACGGTTTTTGGTATGAGAAAGTTGCACATTATTAACATCATCATATCTAAAACCAAAGCCAGCTTCATATTTTAATTGAGTGTCATGATTGTCTATATGTGCAGTATGCTCATAAACACTTTCTGCCCCAATTATTGTACGTTCTTCTTGTTGGTGTATTTGGTCACCATTTAAGGGGTCTTCTAAAAAATAGGTGAAATTAGAAAACAACTCAAAGTCATACATAGACACAAATGCTTTCGATCGTACTCGCGAATGTTCATCTAATTCACGGGTGTAATTGACTAAAATATTAGATCGGCTAGTGTTACCACCCTCGGTATCATCAATAGCACCAAATCGACCAATGATGCCTTGCTCTACAGCACGTTGTGGTATTTGCCCAGAAGCATTCCAATTGCTCTGAAAATGAGATAGCGTAACACTTAAATCTTGATTTTCATGGTTATTGTAATTGTATCTCCCCATAATATTAATGCGATTAAAATCTTGAGGGGAGTCAAAAGCACCGTCTGTAAGCACCAATTCAGTAGCCACATAAGCATTACTAAAATCGTTTTCAGCTAGTTTTAGCAAGCCAACAGAGCGCAGGGTGTTAAACATACCTGCCTCCATAGCAATTGAATTTTTTGAGATAGTCTTTTTGGTGTGTAAATTTACGTATCCTGCCGTGTTAAAATTACCTTGGTTAGCGTAATAGGCTCCTTTTCCAAAATCTATATTATCAATGGTTTCTGGAATTATAAAATGCATGTCGGCATAGCCTTGACCATGGGCGTGTGAAACCATGTTAACAGGTAAACCATCTACATTAATGGCAATATCTGTACCGTGGTCGATATCAAAACCCCGTAAAAATATCTGTTCTGCTTTACCACCTCCGGCATGTTGCCCAATTATTAAACCGGGTACTTTGCGCAAAATTTCTTGAGATGATTGAACAGGATTTGTTTTTACATCAACATTTACAAAATTACTTAGCGCGTTTACCTTGGAAACTAGTACCACTTGATCTAAAGAAACCGCAGACGCTACTAAAACTATTTTTAAAGTAGTGTTTAATTGCTCTTCTTTAATAGTTAAAATTTGGGTTTTATACCCTAGGCTGTAAAAATATACTTCGTGACCAATGGCAATGTCATCAATTTCAAAATAGCCAGAAACATTGGTATAGGTATAGGCACCTGTAGTTTTGTTATAAACGCCAACGCCTTCAATAGGCTTGTTGTTTTCTGATGTTACTGTGCCGCTTAATTCATGAGCTTGTACTGCCGTGAAAGAGCAAAGAAAAGTACAGCAGATTATAATATACTTTTTCATGTTAGTGTTATTATTGGTTATAGCTATCGTACCTTACATATTTTATAAAGGCAATAGGCTTAAAATTTGATTAGGATGTACTTTGAATATAGCTTTAACCCCCTGTATGCATTAGTATGTCGTAATGAGACTTAATGCATAAATTAGGTTTAAAGTAAGTTCTGCAAACGTAATTGGCATGACTATAATTTTAATTTCTACCGCTAAAGTCATGCAGATTAAAGCACGTATTAAACTTAAAAATAAGATTATATTCTTCTTGGTATTACATAGGCATAGGACAATACTTAGAGCCTGGGTGGTTCTTTAAATAAATTAGGAAATCCGTTTTTTATTTTCGGACAAAGCTGTTTTAATATGTTCTGCGGTTGCCACAAAAATAAACCTTTATATGCTGTTTTTTGGCATATAAAATGTTTGTCTAAGACGGTTTTTTTTAAATCATGTTTAACTGGAATATTGTTTTTAGCTCCAAATAAATGATCAATTATATCAATTACCTCATGACTTTTAGGTAATTGCATTTTAAAATGGGTGTGCGCTTTAGGAATTGTATTTTTAGTATTGTGGTCAATAATAGCATTTGGTGATTCTAGTAAGTATGCTACGTTATGTAATAGGTTTTTTATAGGGTTTTGAACAGGTTTTAAAAGGCAACAAAAAACAATGCCAATTGCTAAATAGCTGGCAATAGGGATTTGTGTTTTTTGATACCTTTTTTTGCTCATAACTACTACTTATTCGCCTAACATATTGGTTAATTGTTGCTCTAAATATAAAGCATATTTATAAACAGTAGGCAATTCAAAAACTTTGCCTAATGTAAAACTAGTTTGCAACTCATCATTAATACGAGCTGTTACACGTATTGCTGCCAGTGAATGCCCGCCTAACGCTGTAAAATTATCATGAATCCCAATTATATTTAGTTGTAAAACTTCTTTCCAAATATTGGCAACTAGTTCTTCAATTTCATTGCTAGGGGGAACAAAGGCAGTGGCTACATCAAAATTAATACTATTGCTTAGCAGTGCATTTTTGTCTGTTTTACCATTTGGGGTAAGTGGTAATTGAGGAAGTTGCTTAAAACCAGCGGGAATCATGTATTCTGGTAGTTTTTTTTGTAAATATCTGCGTAAATCGGCAGATGAAATAATGTCTGTTGCCGTAAAATACCCTACCAATTGTTGTTGTTTTGTATCTATTTTAGTGTACCCAATTTCATTAAGTATTTTGCCTACTTCTTCAATATCTATATGTTCATTTATTTCTTCTAAGGCTTCGTCTCGGTTTTTATGGCCTAAGCGAACATCCCAACTATAGGGAAAAGAATAATTGCTATACCCGCGTTCTTGCTTGTGAACATGAATTCCAGCTTGGTTAATTAAGCAATTAGTAGACCTACCAGTATCTGTAGGGCGTACCCAATTTACGTTTTGTTTTAAGTAGTTTAATATTTCATGTAAACTAACATCACTATACCTATAAAAATCTACATATTGTACCTTATTAAAAGTATTCGGATCATTAAACATACTGGTGTCTAAATGTTTTTTTACCGCATCTTCTTCTTGGTGATACAATTTACGTGCCTCTAATATTGTGGCATCAATACTTGTGGTATCAGCAGTTTCATCCCAAAAGAGTTCTTCTGTTAAACGCGTTTCAAAAAACTGACCACGTGAAAGCCCAGTAACAATAAAAGGAATGCCATGGGCTAAGGCTACTTGAGTACTTAAGGTATAAATTGTTTTAAAGCATCCGTTGCACACATTTTTATGGCGGTGTAAACTGTCTACAAATATTTTGTTCATGTGCGGCGTTTGACCGTATATGTGGTCTACATTCAGTTTTTGGGTAATTTTAGTAATGTTTTCTTTTGCTTGGTTTGAAATATAGCCGTTATCAAGTGTAAAGGCCAGTACTTTTAAGCCCATATTTACCAACCTAGCCAAAACGTAGGTGCTGTCTTTTCCGCCACTGAGTAAGGCTAAGCAATCGTATTTTAAATCCCTTTTTTTGTGAGATGTCAGCAATTCTTGTAATTGCGTTTCTGTTTTAAAATATTTAGCGGTCTTTTCTTTGTATCCCTTAAACGATGTGCATAAATGACATACGTTGTATTCATTGAAATCTACATTGGGGTAGGAGGACGGCAAGCCACATTCTGCACAATTCACAATGTTTTTTATTGGTTCTTTAGAATTTACTACTACAGCGGCTTTTTTAATTTTGGGATAACTGCTAATATTATTTTCTATTTCTGCTAATTCTATTCGGAAACCATTAAGTTTGATCTGCTCATCTGTTCGGCCTAAATATTCTAATTCACCAGTTGTGTTCCAACGAGCCAAATCACCAGTTTTGTACATTTTATCCCCCTGCTTAAAAGGGTTCTTTACAAAATATGTTGCCGTGAGGGCTGGCTGACTTATATACTCTGACGCCAAGCTTTTTCCGCTTAAATAGAGCTCGCCAATAACCCCTTTGGGTACCAAGTTTAAATAAGAATCTAAAACATAAGCCTGCATATTAGCAATAGGTTTTCCTATAGGTATAGCATTTAATTTGTGTAAATCTGCGTTAAATGTGCTAACAATACAACCTACGGTAGCCTCGGTTGGGCCATATTCGTTTATTATTTTAACATGGTTGCCAAAGGTTTTTTGTGCGGTATTTGCAAGGCTGGTTTTAAAGTTTTCGCCGCCAACAATCATTAGTTTTAAATTACTTTGATTAACAGTGTTATTAGTAAGTAAAGCAAGGTGAGAAGGTGTCAGCTTAATACTATTTACAAGGTTATCTTCAATGACTTGTACTATTGAAATATCTGGACCACTTGTGTCTTCTGGGTAGATTACAATTTCTCCTCCTGTTATTAGTGGTAAAAATGTAGCTGTTATGGTTAGGTCAAAACTAATAGAAGTTACTAATGGAAATATGTATTTTTCCTGATGTTTGTATGCTTTTTTAGCCCAATTAATATAATTGGATAATGCGGTATTAGAAATAGAAACACCTTTTGGTTTACCTGTGCTACCAGAGGTGTACATAATATAGGCTTGCGTATTGTTAAAAGTAGCGGGAGTGGAAAAGGACGTAGCTTTATCTGCTAAATTTAAGGTTTCTACAAGGATTGTTTTTGATACTTCAATTTTATCTTTAGCTAAAGCTTCACTGGAAATAACAGCCATACAGTTGGCGTTTTTTACAATATGAGCAATACGGTCTTTAGGTTGATCTGATGCTAAAGGAATAAAAGTAGCACCCAATTTTAAAATAGCGAGAACACTGAAAATATACTCTGGAGAACGTATTAAATGAACACCTATTACGGCATTAAAATCTAGTCCTTTTTCGTTTAAGACTACAGCATAATTTGCTGCTTTTTCGTTGACCTGAGCGTAGGTATAGGTTTCATGCTTATACCGTAAAGCAATTGTAGTAGGGTTGTTGTTTACCTGTGTATGAAATTGCTCTATTACAGAAATAGCGGTATCAACTTTTATAGGGTTTATGGTTAAAGCGTTAATTTCTGTTGGGCTTAAAATGCTAGGTTTAGCTATTGGTGTATTTACATCGTTTATGAAAGCATTAAACAATTTTAAAAAATGATTGGGAATGTTGGCTACTTGTTCTGCGGTAAAAACATGAGTGTTTATATCAAAATAGAGTTCTAGTTTACCACTAGCATTAAAATCATATATATGGCAGCGAATGTGGTGATTTGGATCACAATGGCCAGAATGTATCCATTGAGCGTTAGTTGTGAAATTATTTAGGGGCTCAAAATTTGCGGTAATGTAGTTTAAAATAACGTTATAACTATTTCCTAATTTTGCGTTAGATAAGCCAGGTAAACCATTTCTTAAATAGTTAATAGATTCTGTTTTTACCCTATTTAAAACGGATAAAAATGTATCGTCATCAGTTAGTAAAACCGCTACCGGAAAAAGTTCAATAAATAGACCAGGTGTGTTTTTAAAAGTTGGAGTAAGCCTATTTGCTGTTGGGGCTCCAAGTGCTATTTTTTTTTGGCCACTTACCCTGTATATAAATGTGTGTAAAAGTGTAGCAAATATGGTGAACATGGTTAAATTGGGAGAAAACGATCTAATTAGCGGGTTTTGAGCTATTGCTTTTAATTGCTCATATTTTGTGGCGTTTAATTTGATTTTTACTCGTTTGCTAGCTGTTTTTTGCGAAATATTTGTTGCTCCGTATAATTTTGGAATGCCTTGTAATTCAATAGCTTTGTTCTTCCAGAACGCAATGGCAGGTTGGGCTTCGTCTAATGTTTTAAAGTTGCTTTCAAATGCAATATAATCTTCATAAAGGGGTAGTGACTTTACCTCTGCCGCTGGTTTTTTTAGTAAATTGAAATAATGAGATAGGGTGTTTTTGTATAAAATGGGAGAGCTAGATGCATCTGTAATTAGGTGGTGAATGTTTAAAAACCAGCTATAATTTGTAGGGTTATATTTAAGTAATACAGTATCAAAAAGACACTCTTTTAAGTTAAAAATACGTTGGGTGCGGTTGCTAATCCATGCCTCAATTTCTGCTGTATTTTTGTCAGACACATCAACTACAGCAATGGGGTAGTTCCAATTTTGGGTTGTAATTTGATATGGTATATGGTTTTTTTCTAAGAATACTGTGCGCAATACATCAGCGTTATTAAGTACGGCATTAAAGGCAGCGGTAAACACTTTTACGTTTATTGAAATGGGCAAAGTAAAGGTATGTGCCATATTATACATTGGAGACTTAGGGTGCATTTGTTGCCCTGTCCAAATGGATAGTTGGCTTGATGTTAGAGTTTTATGTTGTGGTTCTTTTGCCAAATTTATGTTGTTTTTAGATACGTTATAATATGTTTAACGGTCATGAAATTTTCAATAAGTATATCTTCAGGCGGTATCACCATGCTTAGTTCTGTTTCTATAAAGCTTACCAACTTCATCATCCCTATGGAGTCTAAAATGCCACTTCCTAGTAAGTCATCATCAACCGTTAATGGGGTATCTAACTGTTCATGTGTTAGTTGGGTAATATAATTTAGGAGTACTGCTTCCATTTTTAGTATGTTTTATAGGTTTGCGCAATAGCTTTTCTATTAATTTTTCCTGAGCCTGTTCTTGGTAAATCATCCATAAAAACAACCTTGTTAGGAATAGCATATTTGGGCATGCTTAGACCACAATATTTTTGAATTTCTTTAGCTGTGAGGGAATTATCATGGGGTGTTAAAATGGCTGCTAAAATTTCTTGAGTACTATCTGATATTGATAAGCTAACCACTGCGGCTTCTAGTATGTCTTTGTGTGTTAGGAGTGTAGCTTCAATTTCATCAAGTTCTATTCTATAGCCTCTTATTTTTAGTTGCCTATCATTCCGCCCTAGAAATAGTAAATTTCCATCTTCATTTAGTTTAACTACATCACCAGTTTTATAAAATTTTTTAGGCGGATTGCTAGTGGTATCTAAATAAAAGGAAGCTTTGGTTAAGGTTAGATTTTTCCAATATTCACGCATCATGGTGCTGCTGTGTATGGCTAGTTCTCCGATGTTGTCTTTTTTGTCCAAAATTTTATATTGGGTTTCATCCCAAACCGTTCCAATAGGAATGATTTCATCAAGTGTTGGTGGACATTTAATTTCATAGCAAGTGCATTGGTTTACTTCTGCAGGGCCATAAACATTATAGTATTTTGCTTTTGGGTATAAGGTCATAAACTGGGCTAAATACTTATTAGTAAATATTTCACCTCCAAAGAGCACTAATCGTAAGCTATTTAAATTTTTATTTTTTAAAGCATTAGATTGTAGTAACTGAATTAATGCGAGGGGTACAGAATACCAAATCGATATTTTTTCGTCGTTAATTAAAGTCGCCAAACTGGCTGGTAACTTGGTATGTGCATCAGAAATAATTACCGTTGTGGCACAGGCTAAAGGAGCAGCAAGATATCCTAAAGTTGAAATATCAAAATGCAAAGGTGCATGGTTGGCAATACGGTCTTTGGGTGTTATGTTAAATGTTTTTACGGCTAACTTGGCATAACTTAAACCGCTAGCATGGGTATGTACTATACCTTTTGGGTGGCCTGTGGAGCCAGAGGTAAACATAATATAAGCAACGTCATTTTCTAGTATTGATATTGGTTTAAAATTGTTGTCTTTGCTATATATGATATCCCAAGAAAAGGTTGCAATACTGTCAATGTCTGATAGCCCAATTATTGAAGTTAAAGGAGTTTTTAGCTCTACTATTTTTAACAGCTTTTTGCGCAGGTTTGGGTGAGAAACCAAATGGTGTATACCACAATTATTTAATAGGTATGCTATGCGTTGCATGGGCAACGACGGGTCTAAGGGTACATAGGTACACCCTGCTTTTAGTACACCATAAATTGCTATTGCTGTTTCTAAACAACGAAACATATAAACACCCACGCGATCTCCTTTTCTTAGCCCACTGGCAACAAGGTGCGCTGCTAATTGATCTGTTTTAGTTGCTAATTGGGTGTAGGTAAGTGTTTCTTTACCAAAGGTAAAGGCGCTGTTTTCTGGTGTATTTTTAGTAGCATTATGTAGTGATTGTACTAGTGTATTTGGCATGTTATAACCCTAATAATTTAGCAATAATATTTTTTTGAATATCTGATGTTCCCGCATAGATAATACTACCTACGGCATCTCTAAGGTCTCTTTCTACTCCGTGTTCTGTGATGTAGCCACGGCCACCATTACAACGTATAGCATCTAAACTAGAGGCAACAAAGCTCTCGCTAAGCTGTAGTTTTAGCATTGCCGACTCTAACGTTGCTGGTTTGCCTTCACTTTTTAGCCATGCTACTTTTTGTAGCAACAACCTAGATGTTTCTAAGCGCAATCTCATATCAGCAACTCTATGTGAAATGGCTTGAAATTGGCTTATGGGTTTGTTATATTGTTTTCTGTTTTTAACAAAGGCAATAGTGTCTTCTAATTGCTTTTCCATGGCTCCCAATTGCCCTGCCAAAATAGTACAACGATCATATTCTAATGAACTGTTTGTAATGGCCCAGCCAGCACCTTCTTTTCCTAATCTGTTGGTATCTGCAATAAAGCAATCTTTAAAAGTAAGGTTCCCAAAAGGCACCGTTCTAAGGCCCATTTTGGGTCTGTTTTTACCTATAGTTAGGCCTTTTGTATTCTTATCTACTATAAATACTGAAATTCCCCAAGCACCCAATTTTGGATTTGTTTTAGCAAATATTAAAAAGACATCAGCAACGGGTGCCATGGTAATATGTTGTTTTGTGCCATTTAAAAGGTAGCCTCCGTTTACTTTTGTGGCGGTCATTTCCATGCTAAACACGTCAGATCCTGCATTTGGTTCTGTTAGCCCATGGCAACCAATCCATTCTCCGCTACACATTTTTGGTAAATATTTTTTCTTTTGCGCTTCGCTTCCAAACTCTAAAATAGGATATTGTACCGTCCACATTTGTGCATTTAAGGCAAAGGGTAACCCGTTATCCTTACAAGCATACCCCAGACCTTCCATAGCTATTGTGGAGGTTAAAATATCTACCTTGTCAGTGGCTCCTCCATATGCGGTGGTTGTGGATAAACCTAAAAGTCCAAAAGCGGCACATTTTTCCCAGTTTGCTCTGGTAAAAGTAGCTTCTTGGTCTTCTTTTATAAATGATTCTGAAAAGTTAGCTTCTGCAAATGAAATGATTTTAGCTTTGTAGGCTAGTTGTGTTGTACTCCATGAAAAGTCCATAGGAAAATTTTTTGGTATATTGAATGATAGTCACGGTTAAATTTCAACCGTTTCTACTAAATAATGATAGGGGTTTTTGGTGTCTTTGGCGGTGTTTTCAATGTCTAATTTAAGGCCAATATTTAAATGAGCAGCATGTGTCATGAATAAATCCATAGCTACCTGATCTTCTAAGGCCCAGCCAGTAGAATCAAAGACCGTTGATTGTACTTTAGCATGCTGGTAGTTGTCACTATTTTTTATTATTGTTGCCAATGTAGGGCCAATTTCGGTTGAATTTAATTGTTGGCATTCCCCTTCAATTACCGCCTGCTCTAAAAAATCAGGCACTACTAAGCTCTTTCTTAATAGAGCAATTGGAATCTCTGTTTTTCCAGGAAAATCGGCACCAACGGCATTAATATGAGTGTGAGGTTTGTTGGTCATGTTATTAAAAAGCGGGCCTTCGCCAATATTTATAGATGTTGCCGTGCATATGATATCGCTAGTTGCTACAATTTCTGATAGGGATGCACTTTTAAATAAAATCGGTAAATTGAGTATCTCACAACGTTCTTTAAAAGATTTAATAGCCGTATAATCGGTATCATACAACAGCACTTTTTTTAAGTTAAAAAGTCTTGATATGCCATGTAATTGGGTTACTGCTTGTGCACCGCATCCTATTAAACCCAGTGTTTCACTAGCTGGATGCGCCAAATATTTACTGGCAAGAGCCGATGTAGCACCTGTTCTTAAAGCTGTTAGTAACACACCATCTACTAATCCTTTTAAGTGCCCTGTTTGGGTGTCGTAGTTAGATATTGTAGATAGAATTGTGGGTAAATTATATTTTGATGGGTTTTTAGGGTGGTATCCTACTACTTTTAAGGTTACCGCTTTATTTTTTTGATAGAGTGGCATTAATTCTATTAATCCAGGGTTTTCATTGGCGTAATTAAAGCCAGATCGTATTGGTATGCTAGTTAGCTCAGGGTTAAAAGCTATGAAGGCGGCTTCTATATGTTCAATTAGTTGATCCATTATATCATCTAACCCAATATTTTCTAAGATATGATTTACGTGTTTTTTTGTTAAAACAATAGTTTTGTTTTTAAGAGTATTCATATGTAATTTTTTATTAAAAAAAATATTGAAAGTTAAAAAGTACATATTTTTTTCATAGTATATTGAAATTGTGAAGTTTAAATTTAAAAGTGATATCTTAATACCCACCAAAAAGTGAGATAAACTGTTTTTGTCTCAAAAATTTAAAACCAAATAGTAATGTCCAGTTTTGTACGCATAGTTGTTTTTTTATTATTCGTTTTTCCGTCAACAGCATTAGCGCATGCACCCAACCAAAGCTATATTTATCTTAGAATTTATGAGGGGCAAAATATAGAAGGTAGGTTTGAGATTACGGCACTTGATATTAATAAAATTTACGGCAGTAATTTAGACAAGAAAGCCTCTTTTGAAGATATGCAACCCTATATAAAAAAGTTACAGGCGTATTTGTTAGAACACGCTAAATTTAGTTCTACCAATGGGGTGCATGATATTACATTTTTAGAAACGACTAAAGCGGATGTAGGATTAGGATCTTTTTTGAAAGTAAAATTTGTGTTAGAAAACACGGTTGAGCTTCCTGATAATTTAAATGTAAGTTATAGTGTAATTTTTGATAGGGATAATACGCATGCTGGTTTTTTAATGATGGAATATAATTGGAGAGCAGGTGTAATTAATAACGAAGCAAACATATCCTTACGATTTTCAAAGAACCAAACCACAGATGTATTGTCACTCACAGACGTATCTGTCTGGAAAGGCTTTGTAGCCATGGTTAAGCAAGGTATTTGGCATATTTGGATTGGTCTAGATCATATTTTGTTTTTGTTTGCTCTAATACTCCCTGCTGTCGTACGCAGGTGGAGTACTGCAACCAAAGGAGAAAAAGGAACTCGAACAGCACCTAAAGCGAATGCAGGTTTTATTACTTGGGATTGGTTTCCAGTGGCACGTTTTAAACCAGCTTTGTTATACATTGTCAAGGTAATTACTTTTTTCACCTTGGCGCATACCATAACCTTAAGTTTAGCTTCGTTACAAATTATTAATTTACCATCACGTATGGTAGAGGCCATTATAGCCTTGTCTATTGGTTTGGCAGCATATCATAATATTCGCCCTATTTTTAAAGGTAAAGATTGGGTAATCGCCTTTGTTTTTGGATTGTTTCACGGGTTTGGATTTGCTAGTGTTTTAGCAGATTTAGGACTAACATCAGAATATTTAACCTTGTCTTTATTAGGATTTAATGTTGGCGTAGAAATTGGTCAATTGGTTATTATTTTAATGATTTTTCCTGTTTTATTTTTCCTGCGTAAACGTAAGTTATATCCTAAATTATTGGTGTATTGCTCCCTGTTGCTTATCCTTATTTCAATTTATTGGTTTGTAGAAAGAGCTTTTGATATTGATATCAGATGGGATGAGAATTTACGAATGTGGCTGGGTAAATTGTTGCGTTGGATTGGAGTCTTGCCTCCAATACCCGATTATTTAGAGTAGAAATTTAAGTGCTAACAAAAACAAGTTAAATGTCGGATAATAGGAACTCTTTACTTAGTAAGTGGAAGAGTAAGAATAAAAACAACCCAGTTTATAATAGGATTCCAAAATTAGTTGAAGGAACTATTATTCCGTTATCTCATGGACAAAAGCGTCTGTGGTTATTACAACAATTACAACCTTTAAACCCTTTTTATAATTATGCAGAACAGTATGATTTTACAGGTGATTTAGATGTGGATAACCTGACAAAATCTTTACAGCTAATTTATGAGGCACATGACGTTTTAAGAACCAATTTTACAACCGTAGCAGGTGTGCCGCAAGCCGTGGTAAATACTGATGTAAAAATTACTGTTACGTTTAAAGACATTAGTAATCACCCAAAGGTGGCCGATACTAATTTTACAAAAAGCTTGTTTTTTGATGAAGCTAAACAACCTTTTACTATTGAAAAAGGTCCAGTAGTGAGATGTACATTATTTAAGAGAGGTAATGAAACACATTCATTGGTTCTTGTCTTTCATCATATGGTTACTGATAAGTGGTCTATGGGAGTTTTTAGAGATCAATTAGCAACATATTACACCACCTTAACTAAAGGAGAGACTTTAGTTGTCCAGAAACCAGAGGTACAATATCAAGATTATGCAGCTTGGCAAATTAAGGAGCCTATAAATACAACTCAGTTAGCTTATTGGAAATCCAAATTGTCAGGAGAAATCCCAGTTTTAGCATTACCGCAAGACACTATTCCTACCACTGCAAATACGTACGAGGGTGCTTTTAATAAACAGCAATTACCCAAGGATTTGTCAACTGAAATTTTAGATTTAGCGCTAACCTTAAAAACAACGCCGTATGTACTCTTGTTAACCGTATATTATTTGTTATTGTATCGCTATAGTAATCAAAATGATATTTTAATAGGAACACCAATATCCAATAGAGATCAAAAAAAATTAGAAGATGTAATTGGTTTTTTTAATAATACCGTTGTATTGCGAACAACGATTACTGGGGGCCAGTCTTTCAGAGAAGCTGTTGCCAATGTGCGTACTACTACAATAGCTGCATTTGAAAATAAAGAGGTGTCTTTTGATGCCGTGGTAAATGCAATTAAACCCAGTAGAGTAGCAAATGAAAATCCGTTTTTTAGTGTCATGTTTTTGTATCATAAAACACCTAATGCTGTTTCGTTTGGGCCTGATTTAAGGTGTACTCAAAAAACAATAGATACAAAAGCAGCTAAGTTTAAACTTACCCTATACGTTGCAGAAGATAAGGGTCAACTCACTACTATTTTTGAATATGCAACCTCAATTTTTAAAGAAGCAACCATAGCCCGTTTTCAAAAGCAGTTTTTATTACTTTTAAGAGCGATTGTTAGTAATCCGTCTATTCTAATAGCTGATATTCCTTTACAAACTAGTTTTAAGTCAAAAGGAGTGCCATTAACTGTTTCGGTAAACACAAACAACACGCTCGTAGCTCTACTAAATAGTAGTATTGCGGCCAATGCTACTGCTATTGCTATAACATGTAGAGGCAAAAGCATAACATACAAACAATTAGATGAACAGGCTAATAACATAGCTTATCAAATTTTAGAAAAAACAGGGGGAGAAGCTAAGGTAATTGGTTTGTGTATTGACCGCTCGGTGGACATGATTGTTACTTTATGGGGAATTTTAAAGGCAGGTTGCGCTTATTTGCCGCTAGATCCTGCATACCCTAAAGAGCGACTAAAATTTATGGTACAAGATGCGCAGGCATTGCTAGTGTTGACCAACGCCGAAACCATGCCGTTAATAGGAGATTATTTTAACACTATCGTTACCATTGTAACGAGTAGCGTAAAACAAAAGTTGCCAGAAATAAAGGCATCAAGTTTAGCTTATATCATATATACTTCAGGCAGCTCTGGAAAACCAAAAGGGGTGGCAATAACACATCAAAATATTGTAAATTCTACAGAAGGGCGTAACCAATTTTATGAAACATCACCAAAGTCGTTTTTATTATTGTCATCTATTGCTTTTGATAGCGCTAAAGCAGGAATTTTTTGGACGTTAGCTACGGGTGGCAATCTGGTTATTTCTGAACCTCGACTAGCGCAAGATATGAATCAATTGGCAAATACTATTGCGGCACACAAGGTTACGCATACCCTTATGTTACCGTCTTTATATCACTTAATTTTAAAGCACTGTAAAAAGGAACTTTTAAGTTCGCTAACCACTGTAATTGTTGCAGGAGAAGCTTGTTTACCTGACGTTTGTAAAGCACATTTTAAGCTATTGCCAAATACCAATTTATATAATGAATACGGACCGACAGAGGCTACTGTATGGTGTGTTGCTCATAAAATTAATTGGCAAGAAAGTTTGTCAAAAATACCTATCGGAAAAGCTGTTGCTGGTGCGGTAGTATATGTGCTTAATAGTAGTCTTAAAGAAGTGCCTTTTGGTGCTATTGGAGAGCTTTATATTGGTGGTTTAGGAGTGTCAAAAGGATACATAAATCAACCGGAACTTACAGCTCAAGCTTTTATTCAAAACCCATTCAATACTACCCAAAAGTTATATAAAACAGGAGATTTAGTCCGTTATAATAACACAGGAGATTTAGAATTTTTAGGACGGGCAGACAATCAAATTAAAATACGGGGATACCGTGTTGAGTTGAGCGAAATAGAACAGGCTATTTTAGAACACCACGATGTAACAGAAACAGCAGTAATTTTTGAGTCTTTAGATGATTTAGATGCCAAACAACTTTCAGCTTTTGTAGTTACGCCAAATACAATGTTACAAAGTTGCACAATTAAAATGCATTTAAACAAAATAGTACCAGATTATATGGTGCCCAAGAAGGTGTATAGCGTTTCAGGTATCCCAAAATTACCAAACGGAAAAATAGATAAAAATCAACTGTTTAATGAAGCAGCTTTGCTGGTTGAAAAGCAAGAGAATTTAATATTACCGCAAACAGAAATAGAGCAAAAGTTAGCAGAAATTTGGCAGGCTGTCTTAGGGATTCCTGTAATTTACAGGAATGATAATTTTTTTGAAATAGGAGGAGACTCCATTTTAAGTATTCAGATTGTGGCTAGGGCAAGAAAGATGGGATTGCTCTTAAAGCCTAATCAATTGTTTGAGCAACAAACCATTGGTGATTTGGCTATGTTAACAAATCAAGTACAAGAAATAACTCGCTCTAGTTTAGCTAAAGTAGTTGGGCAAGTGGCATTAACACCTATACAACATTGGTTTTTTGATGTACACAAAACAGCACCAGCGTTTTGGAATCAAATTATAGAAGTTACAGGTGTGGCAACTGTTGCTACAAATACTATAGCTCAGTTACTTGAGCAAATAGTGGATTACCATGATGCTCTAAGGTTGCGCTTTAAATGTGTTGATGGAAGTTGGTTTGCAGAAGTAGCTGAGAATTTTGGGCCGTCACTTAGTATTGAAATTGATGCAAGCCACCTAAATACAGCGATTGAACAAGATATTTTTATTAAAAGGCAATTAACAACCCACCAAATGACTTGTGATTTGGAAAAAGATAATCTTTTTAGAGCTATTATTTTTAATTGTGGTGCCATTCAGCTACGTAAGGTATTTTTAATAGCGCACCACTTGGTTATTGATGCGGCGTCGTGGAATTCAATTTTTGAAGATTTTAGAGCAGGGATACAACAATTAATGCAAAAAAAAGAAGTTAAATTTAGCCCCAAAACAACTACCATAGCGCAATGGGCTAGCGTTTTGAAGAACTACGCCTCATCATCACAGCTAGAAGCAGAGATGGCTTTTTGGATGAAACATATAGCAGGTAAAAATACTATCCCTTCAGACAAAAAAGGGCCAGAAATAGTGCTAGAAAACACAGTTAAACTTCATGAAATAAGATTTGGTATTAAAGAAACCAATCATTTAATAAATGATGTGCATACCAGCTTCAATACCACCGTTGAAGACGTATTGTTAGCAGCCTTAGTACAAACAATTTGTGAATGGTCTGAAAGCACTGCTCTGTTCTTAGGATTAGAACGCCACGGACGTAATACACAGTGGTTAAATACAGATGTAACAAGTACCATAGGTTGGTTTACTTCATTTTTTCCTTTTATGGTAAACAATAATTTTACAGGTTTAGATAATCTGATAAAGGGTGTAAAAGAGCAACTTAGAGCGGTACCTAATAGTGGTATAGGGTACGGTGTTTTAAATTATTTAACATCTCATAAAGAGGAATTCGTAAGCAGACAAAACCCTAAAGTGATTTTTAATTATTTAGGGAATAATTCCCCTACTGAAAGTCCAATAAATTTTAATTTTATTTGGGATGGGGCACGTCATCCATTGAGTGAAAGAAATTATTGGTTAGAAATTAATTCCCTTATTAAAGATAAGCAATTGTGTATGTATTGGAGTTATAGTACTGATGTATTTAATACGGAAACCATACAAACTTTAGCAGCTAGTTTTGAAGTTAATTTAGTTGGACTTATAAATTTTTGTCTACAAAGGAATACTGAAAATTTTACTCCATCAGATTTTCCAGACGTCGATATGAGCCAGGATGAGTTAGATGGATTAATGGACTTATTTAATTGATATGGAAGCAGTAAAAAAAACAACAATAGAAGGTATTTTTCCACTCAACTATATGCAGCAAGGTCTGTTGTTTCATCACCTGTCTAATAAAGAAGATCAAGGGTATTTAAATGTTACTTTTATTTTAAAAGGCAATTTAAATTTAAAATTGTTTGAACAAGCTTGGAATAAAACCATTGACCGCCATGCAATACTGAGAACAACGACACATTGGCTTGAATTAGCTAATCCAGTACTGGTAACGCATTTATCAAAGAAAATAAACCTTACTTTTTTAGATTGGACAGCAGCCTCGGTTTCTGAAAAAGTAGCCCAGTGGGAAGCGCTTAAACTAGAGACCAAAAAAAGAGGTGTCGATTTTACAAATGGGGCGTTGTTACAGCTTACTGTTGTTAAGTTTTTAAAAGATGAATTTCACGTTTTATGGCCAAATCATCATTTATTACTAGACGGTTGGTCTTCACAAATTATACTTACTGATGTTATTACTTTTTATGAGGCTTTAAAAACTGGAGGCAATGCAGTATTAACACCAATACCACAATATAAATCTTATTTAAGTTGGCTTAAAAACACAAACACTAGTGAGGCGGCAGATTTTTGGAAATCCTATTTTAAAGATTTTAAGGACGCACCTATTTTTCAAAAAAAATCTAATGTTATTAGTGAAGTAGTGCCGGCTACAAAAGAAATAATCCTATCCAAAGCAGCGTCTGATAATTTAAGGAGTTTAGCTAAACAATATAAAGTTACTTTAAATACCATACTTCAAGGCTCGTGGTCTATTTTGTTAAGTTGTTATTTTGACACCGATGATGTTGCTTTTGGAGGGGTGGTGTCTGGCAGGTCGGGCACCTTCCCAAACCTACATTTATTGGCGGGTATGTTTATGAATGTGCAACCACTTAGAGCTGTTTTTAATGCTAATGCTACTCCTGAAAAATGGTTTCAAAACTTACAAGAAAATCAGCAAAAGGCAAAGTTGTTTGAGCATATAAGTTTAAAAGATATTGCTTCATTTTGCCATTGGCCAACGGCAAAACCTATGTTTGATAGCATTTTAATAGTTGAAAGTTTTCCGCAAGCCAAAATAACTACAGAAGAGAGAACAGTGCAACTAAGTGATTTTAAAAGTGGAATTACATCTACGTATCCTGTAACAATGGTTGCGCTTCCCAATGAGGAGTTGCGTTTTGTGCTTTCAGTAAGCTTAACTGATTCGACTAATGCCAATTCAAACACCTTACAATGGATAGTAAATGCTTGGAAAACAATACTCGTAAATTTACCTAATGATAAGGGAGGTTTTAACGTAGTTAAAGAGCTAGTCCCAGCTCCTAAGGCAAAGAATTTTAACAAGGGTAGTGCTGCAATTGAAAAAGAAGTATACAGTCCTCCTAGAAACGAAACGGAATTAAAATTGGCTGCAATTTGGGAAACTATTTTTGGTCTTAACGGCATTAGCATAAAATCAAATTTTTTTGAAATAGGAGGTAAGTCTTTGTTGGCTGCTCAAATGATAAACCTAATTAATAAAGCATTTGGGATAAAACTGGCACCTACCACTTTATTAGAGCATGCTACAATTGAAACATTGGCAGCAAAAATAAATAATACTAGGAGTACCTTTGCAGTACCATGGAAAAATGTGGTGCCTATAAAAACAACAGGTACTAAACCAGCATTATTTTGTATACATGCGGGAGGTGGACACGTGTTTTTTTACAACAAGCTAACCAAATATATCGATCAAGACAGACCCATTTTTGCGTTACAACCCACAGGAATTTTTGATGGTTCTAAATTGCATAAAAGTATTGCAGATATGGCCTTAGCGTATACTACCGAAATACAGCGTGTACAACCCCAAGGGCCTTATAACCTTATGGTATATTGTTTTAGTACAGCAGTAGGGATAGAAATGATTAAATTGCTTAAAATCAAAGGGCATATGGCTAAGTTAATTGTGATGGATACTATGGCCGAGCAAGAAAATTTAACCAAGGCAAGATTTAAAATGAGGGTTTTTGGATTTGTAAAACGATTTGTAAAACACCCAATAAAAGTTGTTAGTATTATGGTTTATGATCGCTATCATAAATATATTCTGCCCTTTATTTATACGTTTATTGGTAGCGAGCAAGAAAAGAATAATGCGCTTATAAAAGGCAATTTAATTACGCTTTATAACGCCTATAACTGGCAGTCTTTTGACGGTGCTATTACATTAATTTTATCTGAAAAACCGCATGAGTTACTACAAAAAGAAACTATTAAATCTTGGGAAAAATTAGCAAAAGGAGGAATACAGCTCTTATATACCAAAGGCAATCATAGAACCCTTTTTGAAGAACCAGATGTTAGGTTTGTCTCTGAAAAACTTAACGAATGCATGCTGTAAATATGCTGAAGCAAGATAGCGCAATTATTTGGTCTTTTTTTGTGGAGTTTGATGACCAAAAACTATTAGCGTTTAAAAAAACACTATCAATTGGGGAGCTAAAAAGAGCTAATACGTTTCGTTTTCATAAAGATTATGCTACCTATATAACCTGCCGCTGGGTGCTTAGAGCCTTATCTGGTTTAGTATTGCAGGAAAATCCAGAAGAAGTTATCTTTAGCTATAATAATAAAGGAAAGCCCTTTTATAGAAACCATCCTAAAATTAAGTTTAACGTATCACATTCTGGAACTATAATAATTATAGGTTTTTATACCAATGACATAGGAGTTGATGTAGAAAAAATAAAGCGAGATTTTAATCCCTTAGCGCTTGCTACACATTTTTTTGCTGATGAAGAAATTAGGGCACTTGCTAGTTTTGATGAAAAAAAACAATACCAAGCTTTTTATAGGTGTTGGACTCGTAAAGAGTCTTTTATTAAAGCAGTAGGTGAGGGTTTGTCTTACCCTTTAAAGACTTTTGCTGTCACCATGGATTCTGATGAAGTGGCAAAATTCACAAGAATATCACCAAACAATGAGAATAAATCTTCTCAAAAATGGTCTTTACATACATTTACGCCGTTTAAAAATTATATTGCAGCTATTACAACATTGGGTATACCCAAAAAAATAATATGTATTAATGATGTTACTGCAATGGCATTACTAAAACAATATAAGGACTTAAAAACCTAATTTGGTTAGACAAGTCAAGGTACAGGATAAATTCAATACCCTTACAGCGATTCCTAAAATTTTAAAAGATATCTCAGTAAATAATTGTGTAGCTATAGCAATCAATCTTAAAATTGAGGTTTTATCGGTTTTAACTTTCATATATCAGAAATAGACAACATCAAAATATAGCCATTAAAGCTCCAGTATAAGATGCTGCCAAAAATTAATAATGGCTTATTAAACACGTAAAAATTTGATATCTACATACTACCTGTACTAGTTCTTGCGTTTCACAACAAAAAACGATGATTACACAACAATTAGCTGTCTTATTACCATCAATATGATAATTTTGAAAGAGTATTTGGTACCCAAGCCTTATCTTACCTATTCAGTTCTTAATCTAGTTGTACATTTTTAATTAGTAAAAGCATGCATTGACATAATAATTTCAGTGTTTACTTGAAACTTACAAATGCTATGTTAGTCTTTTACAGGGCAAATGACATTTTATGAGAATAATTGTTGTTGTATTTGAATGATATTTATGAGACAAGATATCAATTTGAATATTTAAACAAAAAACAAAATCGGGTTAACATTTTTATTTCTGATTTTGTACACAACTAGAATATGAAAAAATTGTTTGGCAAAATTATCGTTTTACTCGCTATCTGCTTTTTTGATGTAATGCCACTTTTAGCACAAGAGGGTATATCTACTAAGCGAGATTTTTTCGAAGAATTTCGTAAAATTGAAAATCCTAATGCAAGATTTGATTTCTTTTTTAATACCCCCAATAGGTATAATAAGAATTCTGGTTTTGATTGGTTAGAAACCGTTAATGGTTATCTTAATGAAGCTCAAAAACTCTTAGATTCAACTTCTATTACCAAGTACAAGACTATTCAAGCACAAATTTATCATGATCTTGGCGATTATGATAAAAGCTTAGCTATTTCTAAAGAACTTTATAAAGATATGGAGGATTGGGATATAGCATCAAAAGCCATTTTACTTGATTTAATGGATGAAACTTACTCTCGATTAAAGCTCTACTCAAAACAAATTGATATTAGACAAGAAAAAAAGAAATTGGGTATTACCTCAAATGTTACTTTTTATGACATATATTCTAACCTCGGTCTTCATAAGAAAGCTATGGATGACTATATTGGCGAGGAACTAAGGAAAATAGGTGAAAAAGATTATTTTGCAAAAGCCATCTTTAATAACAATGTTGGAAATTATTTGAGGCTTGACAAATCATACCCAACTGCATTGGACTATTATAAAGAGGCATCTAGTTGGATAAATCTTTATTTAAATGATGTCACCAAAATAAAATCAGAAAAAAAATTAATAGAAACTGAGGTTTTAAAAAAAGTGATTGAAGGTAATGTTGGAAAATGTTATACGTTATTAGGTCGTTATGAGGAGGCTATTCCTCATTTAGAAAGCAGTATTTCAACCCTTAAAAAGTTAAATGATGATAAGTATTTTAATGATCTTATAGAAAATAAGCTGGCTATGGCCGAATGCTATTTGAACTTAGACGACCTCAGAAAAACAACAGAATATCTCAGTGATAATTTAATGCCAAAAAAAGCTGAAAATATCCTTAAAAAGAATAGGATTTTTGCAGCCTATTATGGTAGAATTGGTGACTTTAAGAACGAAGCTGCGTATTTAAAACGCAATATGCATATTATCGATTCTATTCAAAGAAATCGTACAGAAATACAAAATCAGCAAATAGGTACTGTCATAGCTGCTGATATGGAGTACGCAAAATCTAGAATAAAAGAGCAAAAGGAAGAACTCGAATTGTCTAGAATTGCAATGGTAGATAAAGAGGATAAAATTCAGTTGGTATTTATATCTTTAATCTTTACCCTTCTTGGTTTTGCAGGCTTGGTGTATGCTTATTTAAAAAGTATAAAAAACCAACGCCTTATTGCCGAACAAAAACATATTATTGAAAATGCACTTGTAGAAAAAGATTCTTTATTAAAAGAAATTCACCATCGGGTTAAAAATAACCTCCAAATGGTTTCAAGTTTATTAAGTCTTCAGACCAAGAATACCCGAAGTAAAGCAGCTATTGAGGCTTTAGAAGAAGGTAAAAGTAGGGTAAAGGCAATGGCTTTAATTCATCAAAAGTTATATCAAAATGATGATTTGTCAGTAATAGAAATGCAAGGATATATAGAAAGTCTTATTAATAGCGTACAATCCGTTTATAAAAAAGGAGGGCACAATATTAATATAACTATTGATGCAGAAGGTGTAGAACTTGATATTGATAGAGCAATTCCGTTTGGTCTTATATTAAATGAATTAGTTTCAAATTCATTTAAATATGCTTTTCCTGAAAGTGATGAACACGGAAAAATATACATTCATTTACGAAAAATTGAGGATAATGCTGGCTTTTTTGAGTATACCGATAATGGCGTAGGATTACCTGAAGATTCTGATGATAGAACCAATTCGTCTATGGGTATTCGTTTAATGAATCGTTTAGTAAATCAATTGCAATCAACGCTGAATATTGATAATACTACTGAAGGTGTGCGTTTTTGGTTTAATTTTAAATAAACGTGGCTTAACGTACAGTACTTCTGAGTACTAACCGATGTAGTATTTTAGGAAATAATCTCAGATACGCACCTAAAACTTCTTTTCTTCCTATATATGTTTCAAAGGAATCTTTTTCAATAGCGCGTATCATTTTTTTTGCAAATACTTCAACAGCTAATCCATTTTGAGTAGCATTATCTTCCTTATTTAATGTTGTTCCATCACCAGTAAGGGCGTTTTTGGCAATCTTTGTTTGTACAAAACCGGGGCAAATGAGTGTCACGCTGATACCATCTTTTTCATGCTCCATGCGTAGTACATCAAAAAAACCATGAAGCGCATGCTTAGCACCGCAATAACCGGAACGATAGGGAGAACCAAATTTCCCCATAAGACTAGTTACCGTCACGAATTTTCCCGATTGTTGATTTATAAAATGAGGCAGCAGCGCTTTGGTTACTGCAACAGTACCCAAATAATTGACGTCGATTAACTTTTTATATACATCAAAATTTGTATCAGCAATAAGTGAGCGCTGGCTAATTCCTGCATTATTGATTAGTACATCAATAGAACCAAAAGCATCAAGTGCTTCCTTTACCTTTAAAGGCATCCCATCAAAATCACTCAGGTCTACTACAATTATTTTAATACGTTCTTGGTTTTCACAGTTATTCCGTACTATTTCTAAAGCCTCTTTTTTTCGTGAGGATATAATAAGATTACAATTTCTTTTAGCTAAACTGTAGGTTAGGGCTTCTCCAATTCCCGAAGAAGCTCCTGTTATCCAAATAGTTTTTCCTGTAATCTTCATATCTTTTAATTTAAGACCTAAAATATAGCTAAATTTGACGCCAACATATGAAAGCTTCGTATAAAAAGTACATATTAGATTTTAAACGCCCAAGCGGAACCTCTCGCGGGGTATTAACCCAAAAAGAGACCTGGTTTATAATCATAGAAGACCAAGGTAAAAGGGGTATTGGAGAATGTGGGATATTACGAGGCTTAAGTATTGATGATGTACCCAATTACGAAGCAAAGCTGCAATGGGTATGTAGCAATATTCGCTTAGGGAAAGAGGCATTATGGCATGCGCTTAAAGAGTTTCCGAGTATTCAATTTGGCATAGAACAAGCTTTTTTATCCTTACAAGCAAAAAGAACGTTTGAGTTATTTCCTTCTGATTTTATTGAAAAAGGAAATCCTATTCCAATAAATGGCCTTATTTGGATGGGTGACGAAGCTTTTATGCATGAGCAAATAGCTCAAAAATTAGCTCAGGGCTTTCGTTGTATTAAAATGAAAATAGGGGCTATAGATTTTGGAAGGGAAATAGCGATGTTGAAGTCCATCAGAAGTACCTATAGCCGTGAACAAATAGAACTTCGGGTTGATGCAAATGGTGCTTTTTCAGTAGAAGAAGCTCTAGCAAAGTTAGAAATTTTGGCTAGCTTAGATATTCATTCCATAGAGCAACCCATAAAACCGGGTAACCCACAAGCAATGCAATTTTTATGTGCAAAAACACCTTTGCCTATTGCTTTAGACGAAGAGCTAATAGGTGTGTTTGACACAGAAAAAAAAGCAACTTTACTGCAAACCATACAACCACAATACATCATTTTGAAACCTAGTTTGATAGGTGGTTTTAAAGGAAGTAAACAGTGGATAGACCTTGCAGAAAAGTATGGTATTGGCTGGTGGATAACCAGTGCTTTAGAGAGTAATATTGGTTTAAATGCCATAGCGCAATGGACATATCTTTTGCATAGTACCATGCCCCAAGGTTTAGGAACAGGAAGTTTGTATACCAATAATTTAAAAAGCCCTTTGACGGTTGCTAAAGGAAACTTATATTACGACAATAATCAAAAATGGCAACCAAATTTAATTGAAGTATTATGTATATAGAACAGGCGTATAAAGGCGATAACACTGGCTGGAAGGTTATTTTAACAACCTTAATAGCTACAGGTATTTTCATCGTAAACTTCATCACATATCTATTTATATCTGCTGAAGATTTGGATAAGACCTATGAAATGATGAAGAGTATTCCACCTTTACTCAACTTAATTATTAATCTGGCGCCATTTGTGGTGTTGGTACTTTTGTTGATTCTTATGGTCGTGTTTTTGCATCAACGTAGTTTTTTATCCTTAACGACTTCCCGAAAGAAGATTGATTTTTCGCGAATTGCATTTTCAGCATGCCTCATTATAGGTCTTACCCTTGCCATGTTTGCTGTAGGCTATTACATGGAACCTGAAAATATAGAGTGGAATTTTAAGCCAGTTAAATTTGCGTTACTTGTAGTAGTGAGTTTAATCTTGTTTCCCTTTCAAATAGGTTTTGAAGAGTATCTTTTTAGAGGATATCTCATGCAACAAATTGGAATTTTGGTCAAAAACAGATGGTTTCCTCTTGTATTGACTTCGATACTTTTTGGAGTGATGCACTCAGCAAATCCTGAGGTTGCAGAAATGGGGTACATTACCATGGTTTTTTATATTGGTTTTGGACTTTTAATGGGTATTATGACACTTATGGATGAAGGTCTAGAACTTGCATTAGGTTTTCATTTTGGCAACAACCTTATGGCAGCACTCTTAATTTCTTCTGATTGGTCTGCCCTACAAACTGATTCGTTATTTAAAAACACAGCAGAAAGTGCTTCTAGTGGAGTTGTTCAAGAAATGTTGATATCTGTTTGTATTAGTTTTCCTGTTATTTTATTTGTGCTAGCAAAAAAATACAATTGGAGTAATTGGAAAGAACGATTAACAGGGAAGGTGGTAGCGCCCCTTGGTGATGTCGTAGTTGAGAATACTAATTCACATGACAGCTTAGTTCAGAATGATTATTCAAAATTAAGTGATGACAAAAAATCCAATTAATATTCATCCTAAATTCAAATTAAACGGGTTTTCGTACACCAAATCGGGGTTAAAAGAATTAGCCTACGATTGGCTTAAAGAAGGGAAAGCTTATGAAAGGACAATAGGTGATTTTTTGCTCAATTGGCTTGATGATTCGGCGTTTTTATCTGTAAATACCTCCGGCTCTACAGGAAAACCAAAAACAATCGTACTTCAAAAACAGCACATGATTAATTCGGCCGTGGCAACTGGCGCGTATTTTAATCTAAAAGAAGGTGATACAGCACTATTGTGTCTTTCGGTAGCATTTATTGCTGGGAAAATGATGTTGGTACGGGCAATGACCTTGGGCCTTCAATTGCAATGTCGTGAACCTATATCTACTCCCTTAGTTGGAGATGAAAACGGCTATGATTTTTGTGCTATGGTACCCTTACAACTTGAAAATGCTTTGCACAACATTGAGCAAATTAAAACCTTAATAGTTGGTGGTGCGCCAATGTCGAAGCGCCTTATACATAAGGTGCAATCAAAAACTACCAAAATTTATGAAACTTATGGCATGACCGAGACAATTACACATGTTGCGGTAAAAAGAATCAACCATAGCGACCCCAAAGCAAATGAACTGACTGCCACTACTTCCGTACATGCGAATAGATTTGAGGCATTGCCAAACGTCACTTTTACCATTGATGAAAGACAATGTTTGGTAATTGATGCACCTAAGGTGGCAAAAGAGGAGATTATTACAAATGATTTAGTATCCTTAATTTCAGCAAGTGAATTTGAATGGCTAGGACGCTTTGATACGATTATAAATTCTGGAGGGGTAAAACTAGTGCCCGAACAGATTGAAGCGAAACTGGAAATGGTTATTAATAGCCGTTTTTTTGTAGCCGGACTTCCCCATGAAAAATTTGGGCAACAATTGGTTTTATTGATAGAAGGTACGATTGAAGAAAACGAGCTGTTGCAAAAATTACAAAATGAAGGTAACCTTGAACGATTTGAAATACCCAAAAAGGTGTATTGTTTGCCACAATTTTTAGAGACAGATTCTGGTAAAGTACACCGCGAAAAGAATCTACGTCTTATTTCTTCTAAAATATAGCGCTCAGCATAAAGGATGTTACTTTTATAATTTTGTATTTTTATGCTCCTGCCGCTTTGAAATTCAGGATTTTTAGACATTTTTTGCCTAGGTAAAAAAAAAGTCAAGATGAGTTCAGTGTAAAGCAAAACCAAAAACTATGAGAACCCTTTTATTAGTAGTAATTTTATGTATTTCAAGTGTAATGAATGCCCAACAAATTCTTTCAGAAGTTGAAAGAGCACGGGTGGTTGATGAAATATTAGACGATCGTTTTAACAAACTCCTTCCTTCACTGATGGATGCAGCAGCAATTGATATGTGGATTGTTATTTCGCGAGAGTACAACGAAGACCCTGTTTTAAGAACCATGCTTCCCGCTACTTGGTTAAATGCGCGTAGACGAACCATTTTATTATTTTATAGAGATAAGGCCAAAAATACCATTGAAAAATTGGCCGTAGCTCGGTATGATGTAGGAAAGGAGATAAAATCTGCTTGGGATAAGGAGAAAGAACCCGACCAATGGAAAAGGTTGATGCAATTGATAGCAGAACGAAATCCAAAGAAAATAGGATTGAATTTTTCTAAAGACCACAATATTGCTGACGGCCTCGATAAAACTGATTACGATGAATTTATGCGGTACCTCCCCAAAAAAGCCCATTCAAAAGTAGTATCAGCAGAGCAATTGGCAGTGCGATGGATAGAGACACGAACAGAGCGTGAGATGATTATTTACAACCAATTGGTTGATATTACTCATGACATTATTGCCGAAGCATTTTCAGAAAAGGTAATTACGCCAGGCATTACCACCACCACCGAAGTAGAGTGGTGGATGCGTCAAAAAGTTACCGATTTAGGCTTAGAAACTTGGTTTCACCCAACGGTTGATGTACAGCGTACCAGTGAGGAATTGGTATCACACCTCTATTCTTTTTCTGGACGACCAGAGGACATGGTTATTGTACCAGGTGATTTGTTGCATTGTGATTTTGGAATTACCTATTTGCGTTTAAATACCGACTGTCAAGAGTTGGCTTATGTATTAAAACCCGAAGAAAAGGAAGCACCTAAATTTTTGGTAGATGGCCTAAAAGATGGTAATCGTGTACAAGATTTCTTAACAACAAATATGATAGCAGGCAGAACAGGAAATGAAATATTAGCTAGGGCATTGCAAGAAGCTAAGGCTGCTGGCTTGCGACCTTCAATTTATACACATCCACTAGGTTTGTATGGTCACTCTGCGGGTACTACCATTGGCATGTGGGACGCTCAGGGAGGTGTAATGAAAGATGATGGCGAGAATTATCCGCTTAATCCAAACACCGTCTATGCTATTGAATTGAATACTACAATCACCATTCCTGAATGGAAACGTGATATTCGTATTATGCTTGAAGAAGCTGGTTTTTATGGACCAGATGGCTTTAGGTACGTAAATGGTAGGCAAACACAATTGCTTTTGATACCACGAGTTAAGGCGCATCAAGGGAATTAAAATTAAGCGTATGATAAAGTTAGTAGTTAGTTTCTTTTTTGCTTTATGCTCTTGTTGCATTTTTAGCCAATCTAGTATCAATTTTAATAGTGTAAAGTTGTACTGGGATGTATCCTTTTCAATGGAAAAAAGAGATGTAGAAAAGGAATTGAAGTTTCTTGATACTTTTTTTAAACAAAATGATGTAAAGGAGGTCGTTGTAGTAACCTTTTCTAATAGAATAAGGGATACTAAAGAATTTACTGTTGTTGATAAGAATTTACAACCTCTAAAACTATTTTTATCAAACTTGACTTATGAAGGTATTTCGGATTTTAGTTTTTTGCTATCAGAAGATAGCGATGTGCCTTCCGTATTTTTTACCGATGGACACTCGAGATTGCAGGAACTTAAATTGCATTATGGTAAATCTAAAATGGATATAGTTTGTGCAACTGGAGACTGTAATGCCAAGCTGGAAAGGCTGTCCTTGTATTCTAATGGTAATTATCATATGCTTGTTCCAGAAAGAAGTAAAGATAATATAGGAGTTAAAGCCAACATGAAAGATACTAGTACTATGGTGTTAAATGGTCTAGTTAAAGATGAAAATGGTCCAGTTGAAGATGCAGCAGTTATTATTCAGGGAAAGAGTAAAGGTACGTTAACTAATAAAAACGGAGAGTTTGCAATAGAGACTGAAGATACTGATACTCTTGTTGTTAAATTACTAGGAAAGCAAACTGTTGAAATTTCAGTAGCGAATGTTTCAAATTTTGTAGAAATTAATTTAGAGGAGTCACTAGAAAATTTAGAAGAGGTTGTTGTTGTAGGAAATGAAAAGATTAAGTGGCTGCCAAAGGCAAAAACACTTAGCTATGGAGGGGTGCAAAAAATTGATAATGAGGATTTTACGATAATTGGAAGTTCTGTTAATGAATCGGTTGTTGGTAAATTTTCAGGGGTTCAAACTAATAAAGAAGGATTAAGTAGAGCTATTATTCGTGGATTTTCAAGTATTACTCAGAATAACTACCCCTTAATTATAGTTGATGGAGCTCCAATGCCTAGGGCTAATTCTAGCTTAACAACTCAAATTAATGTTGATATTCTAAAAATGGTAAATCCCAATGATATTGTTTCGGTGGAGGTTCTTAAAGGATTGGCAGCTGCCAATAGATATGGAGGGGAAGGTTCAAATGGAGTTATTATAATTAAAACAAGATATGGAACGACAGCTGTTTCTAAAGGCGAAGGGAAAGAAGTATATGATCGGGCACTTTTAAGAGATAATAACTTTACAGGGAGTCTTATTGTTGAGAAGGACAAGCTTAATAGACATTATTTGAAAGTATTGGAACAAGAGGAAACGGTTTCTGATTCCTATAAAGTATATTTAGAACAGCGTAATAGTTACATTAATGACCCTTATTATTTTATTGATGTTTATAATCTTTTTAAAGTAGCGAATGCTGAACTTGCAAGGGATATATTGAACTCTGCTTTGGAAAATGTTACTGATGATATTTCAATATTGACGATCATAGCATATTATCATCAAGAGGCTGGTAGGTATAAGGAAGCTCTTGATATTTATACTAGAATATTATCATTAGATGGTTCTAAACTTCAATCTTATAGAAATGTAGCCAACAGCAATGTTCAAGTAGGAAATTTAAAAGATGGTTTAAATTGGTATCTAAAAATTTTAAAACCTGGTTTTCAACCTACATTAGATATTCCTTCATTAAAGGATATTGTGACTCTTGAACTTAAAAATTTTGTTTATAGGTATGGTAAAGATGTAAATATATCAATGGTATCTGATAAGTATAAGACTGAAGTGAGGTATGATGCTAGAGTTCTTTTAGAATGGAATGATTCTAATACTGAATTTGAGATTGAGTTTATATCGCCAGATAAAAAAATTTCAAAATGGTCACATTCAAAAAAGGAGAATAGTAATCGTATTCAGAAGGAATTACAAAAGGGCTTTCAAATAGAGGAGTTTTTGTTGTCGAACGCACAGAAAGGAGATTGGTATATTAACGTAAGAACTTTTGCAAATAATGAGCGTAAACCGTTATTCATTAAATGTGTTGTTCAATATTATTTTGGTCAAGCAGGGCAATATGAAACACAAGAAGTTTTTCGTTTTAATAATATTGATAACGAAAGAATAATTACAAAAATACCTATTCGCTAATTTTAAATTCGTGTTTTAGTTTTTTAAAACTATCCTGTATAATAAGTACTGATTTATATCTTATTGCGAAAATAATTAAAGAATTAATAGAGAGAAAAAAATATACTTTTACAATATTAAAATCCTAGTTTTTCAGGGGCTTTTAATTAATAATTTCTACTAGGTTAAATGAAATTCATTTAAAATCATTAAAAAAGTAACCACTCCTTGGCGGTTTTTAATTACCACAATAGCGGTTTAATGTTAAAGTTTAGAAAATAGATATTTTGGTTTTTAGACACTAGTAATAGCCCCTTAAACTTTGGAAAGATCACATTTCATGGACTTTTTAAATCTCCTATAGAATTCAAACATATAAAACGAGTTCAACTACACCTGCAAAACGCCCAAATTAAATGGTTTTTCAATAGGTGCATGGTTGGCAGCCTCAATTCCCATAGCAATCCATTTGCGGGTTTCTGTGGGTTCAATGATGGCATCGGTCCATAAACGAGCTGCTGCATAATAGGGAGAAACTTGCTTGTCGTATCGGTCTTTTATTTTATTAAAAAGTTCGGCTTCTTTTTCTGGAGTAATCGTTTCGCCTTTCTTTTTTAATGAGGCTGTTTCAATTTGTAAGAGTACTTTAGCAGCAGAGTTACCACTCATTACAGCAAGTTCTGCACTTGGCCATGCTACAATGAAACGCGGGTCATACGCCTTGCCACACATGGCATAGTTTCCAGCTCCATAGCTGTTTCCGATTACAACGGTGAATTTTGGTACTACAGAATTACTCACGGCATTCACCATTTTAGCTCCATCTTTTATAATGCCTCCGTGTTCACTTTTGCTTCCTACCATAAACCCAGTGACATCTTGTAAAAAAACCAACGGAATTTTTTTCTGATTACAATTCGCAATAAATCGGGTGGCTTTATCTGCTGAATCTGAGTAAATCACTCCTCCAAATTGCATTTCACCTTTAGCATTTTTTACCACCTTGCGTTGGTTGGCAACAATACCAACTGCCCATCCATCAATACGTGCATAACCCGTAAGTATGGTTTTTCCGTAGTCTTTTTTATATTCTTCAAAATCTGAGTTGTCAACCAATTTATTGATAATCTCCAACATGTCGTATTGCTCATGTCGCAGTTTGGGTAGCACCCCATAGAGATCTTGAGGATTTTCTTTGGGTTTTACAGCTTCAATACGGTTATAACCTGCTTTGTCAAAATCACCAATCTTACCTACTATGTTCTTAATAGTATCTAGAGCGGCGGCATCGTCTTTCGCCTTATAATCTGTAACGCCACTAATTTCGCAGTGTGTAGTGGCACCACCTAAGGTTTCATTATCAATAGACTCGCCTATAGCAGCCTTTACCAGATAACTTCCCGCTAAGAAAATACTTCCGGTTTTGTCAACAATTAAGGCTTCGTCGCTCATAATAGGCAGGTAAGCACCTCCTGCGACGCAGCTTCCCATAACAGCAGAAATTTGGGTAATTCCCATACTGCTCATTACGGCATTGTTTCTAAAAATACGCCCAAAATGCTCTTTGTCCGGAAAAATTTCATCCTGCATAGGTAGATATACTCCTGCGCTATCAACTAAATAAATAATTGGTAATCTATTTTCTATAGCAATTTCTTGTGCTCTTAAATTTTTCTTAGCCGTAATAGGAAACCATGCACCGGCTTTTACAGTAGCATCATTGGCTACTACAATACACTGCTTGCCTTTTATATGGCCTATTTTTACTACCACACCACCAGAAGGGCACCCGCCATGCTCTTCATACATTCCATCTCCAACAAAGGCGCCTATTTCTACACTTTCGGCATCGTCATCTAGCAGATAAGCAGTACGCTCTCGAGCACTCATTTTACCCTTTGCGTGTTGTTTTTCAATACGACTTTTACCACCACCTAATTTTACTTGGGCAAGTCGTTTTTTAAGTTCAGATACTAGTAATTTATTGTGATCTTCGTTTTTGTTGAAGTTAAGATCCATAGATGTGTTGTTTCAATTTATGGCATAAAGATAAGTAACGTGAATAATGGAAACACACTTTGAACCTAAATTATCCATATAAAACGTAATTTTTCATAGTATAGCATGCTAATAATTATACGTAAGATGTCATGTCAAGTGTGGGTATTGCCTTAAATTACAAGAGGTTTGGCATTCCTTATAAATTAAAACAGCTAAAATGATTACTTTTAACCTGGATTATGATTTGGATCTTCGCAATAGAATTTCTATTACACAAAGCGGGTTTAAACAAATTGAAATAAATAAGAGGGCAATTTGGAGTTTTTAAAATGAAAATAACACACTGTAATGAAAGATACAATTGGTTGGGGTATACTAGGGCCCGGTAATATAGCAAGAAAATTTGCCAACGATTTAAAATTGTCCAAAGACGGTAAACTTGTAGCGGTAGCATCTCGTAACATAGAACGGGCTCAGGCCTTTGCTAAGGAATATGAAGTTGAGGAGGTTTTTGGAAGCTACGAAGCTCTTTTTAACTGTGATGCTGTATCAGTGATTTACATCGCCACACCGCACATAGGGCATAAAGAGTGGGCTATAAAAGCCATGCAAAGCGGTAAGCATGTTTTGTGCGAAAAACCGCTTGGAATCAATTTAACTGAGGTGCAGGAAATGATTGCTGTAGCCAAAGAAAATAAGGTGTTTTTAATGGAGGCGTTGTGGAGTAGGTTTAATCCTTCGATATTTAAAATAAAGCAAATTATTGAGGAAGGCCAACTAGGTAAAGTGGGATATATACATGCAGATTTTGCTTTTTACGGATTGGACAGGGCAGAAGAGGGGCGAATTTTGAATCCAGATTTGGCTGGGGGCTCCATTTTAGATATTGGTATATATCCTATTTTTTTAGCCTATTTGATCTTAGGAAAGCCTCGTAGTATTCAGTCTAAGTCAAATTTTTATAAAACAGGTGTTGAGGTACAAACGTCCATGATTTTTGATTATGAAGAGGCGCAGGCAATTTTGTATAGCGGGCTGACGTCAAATTCAAAGATGGAAGCTGAAATACAAGGAGAAAAAGGTGCTATTTTCATCGACCCTCGATGGCACGAGGCGGAGGGTTTTACATTGCATGTTGGTGATAAGCAAGAAAGATATGATTTACCCACACAGGGGTTTGGTTACACCTATGAAATTGAAGAGACGCACAAATGCTTACAAGCACAAAAATTGGAGAGTGCCTTGTGGTCTCATCAAAATAGTATTGATTTGATTAGGCTTTTAGATGAGGTACGTTCCTGTTCGGGAGTTGTTTTTCCTTTTGAAAGATAAAGTTGCCAAATGAGGTTAGTAGTTCATCTATTTTTTCCGATATTTGACCTTGCGAAAAAACCAAATTAAATTGAAACTATGGGAATGAATAAAAATACGGTACTTGCTTGGGCAACCTTTATAATGATTTTTGTTGGTTGTGCACTTATTGCATTAGGAGCCTTTCGTTATGACGATGTCGCTGGTTGGGGTTTTGCCGCAGTAGGCTTTGGTTTTTTTGCTATTGCTTGGGTGTTTAATGCACTAAAAGGTAGGGTTTAAAAGCTTCAAAATATAAAACATAGGCAGTGATTTTTTCGAAAGAAAAATGCCTTTTCATTAATTTATTAATCTATTATTTTTATTATGTCTGACGATAAGAAGGTTATTTTTTCTATGTCAGGGGTTACTAAGACCTATAAATCGGCGAACACTCCTGTTCTTAAAAATATATATTTAAGTTTCTTTTATGGTGCTAAAATTGGCATTTTGGGGCTTAATGGCTCGGGTAAATCTACCTTATTAAAAATCATTGCGGGAATTGATAAAAATTACCAAGGGGATGTGGTATTTTCTCCAGGATATAAAGTAGGGTATTTAGAGCAAGAACCACAATTAGACGAGGATAAAACGGTGCTTGAAGTCGTTAAAGAAGGGGTTGCCGAAACGGTTGCCATTCTTGATGAATACAACAAAATTAATGATATGTTTGGCTTGCCAGAAGTGTATGAAGATGCTGATAAGATGCAAAAGCTGATGGATAAGCAAGCAATATTACAAGATCAAATAGATGCTTCAAATGCTTGGGAACTAGATACCAAGTTAGAAATTGCCATGGATGCACTACGTACGCCAGATTCTGATAAAAAAATAGGCGTATTATCTGGCGGTGAAAGAAGACGAGTAGCGTTGTGTAGGCTATTGCTTCAAGAACCCGAAATTCTTTTACTTGATGAGCCTACCAACCACTTAGATGCAGAATCTGTACATTGGTTAGAGCATCATTTAGCACAATACAAAGGAACGGTAATTGCCGTTACCCACGATAGGTATTTCTTAGATAATGTTGCGGGATGGATATTAGAATTAGATAGGGGAGAAGGCATACCTTGGAAGGGAAATTACTCTAGCTGGCTTGATCAAAAATCGAAACGATTAGCGCAAGAGAATAAGTCTGCTTCTAAGCGTCAGAAAACACTGGAGCGAGAGCTCGAATGGGTACGACAAGGAGCGAAAGGAAGACAAACCAAGCAAAAGGCACGTTTGAAAAATTATGACAAACTGATGAGTCAAGATCAAAAACAACTTGACGAAAAGTTAGAAATATACATTCCCAACGGACCGCGTTTAGGTACCAATGTGATAGCATGTAAGGGGGTTAGTAAGGCTTACGGAGATAAGTTGCTCTATGAAGACTTAAACTTTAATTTACCTCAAGCTGGTATTGTAGGTATTATAGGTCCTAATGGCGCTGGTAAAACCACCATTTTTAGAATGATAATGAGCGAAGAAACGCCAGATAAAGGAGAATTTGAAGTAGGTGAAACCGCTAAAATAGCTTATGTAGACCAAAGTCATTCAAACATTGACCCCGAGAAAACCATTTGGCAAAACTTTAGTGATGAACAAGAAATGGTAATGATGGGTGGACGTCAGGTCAATTCAAGAGCTTATTTAAGCCGTTTTAATTTCTCAGGAAGCGAACAGAATAAGAAGGTAAGCATGCTCTCAGGGGGAGAGCGAAATCGCTTGCATTTGGCAATGACACTTAAAGAAGAAGGCAATGTATTGCTGTTGGATGAGCCTACTAATGATTTGGATGTTAATACCTTACGGGCTTTAGAGGAAGGTTTAGAGAATTTTGCTGGTTGCGCCGTAGTTATTTCGCATGATCGCTGGTTTTTAGATCGTATTTGTACACACATTCTTGCTTTTGAAGGGGATTCACAAGTATATTTCTTTGAAGGTTCTTTCTCAGACTATGAAGAGAATAAGAAGAAACGTCTTGGTGGTGATTTAATGCCAAAACGTATTAAGTATAAAAAACTTATTCGATAAGTTTTTTGTAAGTAACAGTATTAAAAATGCCTTAAAACATCATAAAATTATGATGTTTTAAGGCATTTTAGGTTAAAGTTAATAAGGGCTATAATGATTGCGCAGCCAATAAAAGATTGCGTACATCAACTGGTAATTCATCAGTTGATTTCATAGTATTTGTTTTTTTGTTAAAAATATCCAACGCTATTTGTGTTCGTGTATTTTTTTCGGCCTTCATTGATAGTTTTTGTTCTATTTGTTGCGTTTCTTTTCCTGTTTTTTTTGCAGCCAAAAGACCAAATAAATGGTTTGGTGTATTTCGATCGGCATGCTTAGCGGTAAAGTCAACGATTGCTGTCAAAAGGTTTTTACTTTCTGCTGGCTTCCCTAATTTTTCCAGTACTACGGCTCTTAGGTAGTCAACAGCACGCTCATCAGCATCATAAGGTTTGCCAACACCAATATGTTCTGGCCATTGCTTAGCTTTTTCTAAAACAGTCAATGCCTTTTGATATTTCTTTTTGTTGATTTGCGCTAAAGCAACACTCAAATGCGCCCTTTCGTAAATTTCACGACTTTCATTGGCATGCTCATAAGGTAATACATTGATATTAGCCATCACGTCTAAAATTTCAGCGTACCGTTGATTGTTTAGTAGTGATTTAGCATGAGCCAAGCCTATAGCATAATTTTTAGGATATTTTTTATAGGCTTTTTTTGATAGGCTGTAGGCCACTTCATAATTGCCTATATCATTGTTTAAAAGAATATTTTCTTCCCAAATTTTCCAGTCATTCGGGCTTAGCTCTAAGGCTCTTTTTAAATCTATATGAGCATCAGGAAACTTAATTTCTGTATTGGCGGTAGCCATTTGTGCTCTAAATCGATAAAATACGGCTGCATCTGGAGTGTTTTCTAGTGCGTTTAATATGCGAGTTCCTTTATCTTTTAATCCAACAGCAATATAATTTTGCGCTAAATAGTATTGTAATTTCCAATGGGGGTTGATGCTAATTGCCCATTCAAGAACAGGAATGGTCTCACGACGATATGGAAACACAAAATCGACACTTTTTTGCAACATTTTAGAAAGTAATGCGGTACTTTCTTCAGGTTTTTGTTCTTTAATTAAATAGGCTTTCCATAGCATATTTTTTGGACTTTCAAAACCTAATGAAAGGGTTTCTAAAGCTGCCTGGCTAAAACCAAGTTCCCTGTATCGAAGGGCATTAGATAAAAGAGTTTCTTCCTTAAATTCATTTTGAATGTTTGAAACAGCGGTAGTTTTATTTAAATCTCCAACGCGACCTCTTTCGAGTGAAACAAAATGGTTTATAGGTTCAATTGTTAAGATGTCATCAGCAGCTTTTTTAAATGCTTCTTTGTTGTTTAATGTACTATGTGTTAATAGTAATACCTGCCTAGCATTCATGTTATAGGTGTTGAAATCTAAGGCTTTATGCGCATAAATTTGTGCTCTATCGTAGTTTTTGTCCGCCAAATATAGTGCTGCCATTTGTGCAAAGGCTACTGATCTGTATTTGATATCACGAGCTGCCCAGCCCAGTGATTCTAGAGCATTTATAGTATCTTTTTTTGCTCTATAGGCAATACCAGCCATATAATTGGCACCTGAATTGTAAGTGTCCATACGTAATACGGTATTTGCCAGTTCCAAAGCCCTATCATAATTAGTTCTTCTATATTCTAGTTCAGCTAATTTTACAAGGCCAGCTTGGTGCGAAGGGTCGAGTGTTATTAGTTCACTTAGTTTTTTATGAGCCAACGCATATGCTCTGTATTCTAAAGCCTCACACCCATCAAAGTAAAGTTGTTCACTTTGCGATATTTTTAAGTTTTCGTCTGGATGAAAAGGTCTTTTAATAGCATTTGCTTCAGGATCATTTGTATAGGAAAGTTCAGTGCCATCAACAGAAACCTCAATTTTGGCCGTAGTGCTGGCAGGAAACTTTTTGGTGAATACTTGCATTGGTTGTAGTGCAAGATTTTCAGTATAGGTTTGACCATCAATTTTCACGTGTAACTTTGTGTTTAATTGTTGAAGGGCATTAATACCAACTGTAGTTGCTCCGTTGTTTGTTTCTACATTTAAAACCCCGTGTTTAGAGGCATCTTCCATACCTCCAATTTCTTTGTACGGAAACCAAATTTCACTCCAACGATCCATCACAAAGGGGTCAAAACCAACTTGACTTATAGGGTTTATATCTCCGGGGAAATATTGATCAAAGAGACGTCCTGCTTGAAATTCTATGTACTGTCCGTCGCTATCGGTTAGTAAGTCTTCCCAAATACCTCCCGCACGTGACAAGGCCCAAAGCCATAATTTTTGTCCTGGCATTTCTTCGTAAGGCGCCCATTGCCCAAACCCAAATTTTCGATCATGATAATACCCTCCAAAGAAATCATTGTATTCGCCAACGATATGGTATGATTTAGAAGGGCCAAAATTATTGTTTTTATAGAGAGAAAGATCTCTGTTTTTGTCGTCAATAGGCCATGAGTGAGCATTTCCGCCATGTTCTACATACGCATTGCCGGGAATAAAAAATTCTAAATCATTAGAGGCTACAGCTGCAGCAGTCATCCAATTGTAATAAGACTCGGTTAGGGGAGAGGCATTATACCAAGAGGCATTGGTTTCAAAATAAGCCTTGTCTTTTTCTAAGCGTATTTCAACAGTCCAATTGGTATTGGACGGTAAATCGGTGTTAGCAACAATACAACTTACACTGCCATCGGCGTTTGTTCGGGTTATAAAATCAACAGGAGTAGCTGTAGATGGATGGTGACCGATAATACCAAAATTAAATTCAATACCCCCAGATGTCCATGGGCCACGCATGGCGATATTCCTAAATTTAACCACCTCATTCTTATATAAAAACTCTTCACCTGTACTTTTTTCAATAGCACCCCACACCTTACCGCCAATCTCCGGTAATACCATTACTTTGATATAATCGTTTTCAAGGGTAACTACCTTCCAATCTTTATTTTTTGAAACCTGTTCGTAAGTTTCAAATTTGAAGTAGGGATATATTTTGGGATTTTCAGCCAAAATAGGAACAGGGTTTCCTTTTCCAAAATCATAGGTAGGTATTGAAATTACTTCTTCTTTTATTGTTATGGATTGAGACCTTCCTGTGGTAAACGAAAGCAATAGCCATAAAATTATAAGGAGACGATAGGTGTTTTGTTGTGCGGAATAGTTTTTCATTTTATTTGGTTGATAAAGGTTGAATTTTTTAATTAATTGCTGTCGAAATATATTCAATAGCTTGAAGATAATCATTATTGTTTGCTACAAGGATAATTTGTTTGTCTCCTATTTGTATCTTTTTTAAATCTTTTACGTCATTTGGCGTAAAAAATCCACTTTCTTTAATGGAGACAGGTGTAAAACGTCCTTTTCCATTACCCTTTAAAAATAGCCCTGTACCTGCATCGTTTCTTGGGGTTTCAATCTCAGAAGTATACAGGTTCCCAGATATAAGTAAATCTTTGTTTCCGTCATTATCATAGTCATCTATTAAAATGTCGTTTATTGATGATATTTGAGCTATTTTAGGTAAAGGTTTTATATTGAACTTACCTCCACCTAGATTTTCGATATAAGCAGAGCTAAAAGTTTTAGCCTTTAAATTAAAGGCTGTTTTTAATGATTCTCCATAAATGTTAGTTAAATTAGAATTGCCAAATTCTTCATATGATGGAAATTTCTCTTTTAAAGAAGGGATTTGCTCAGAAGAACAACTTCTCCCTCTAACGGGGAAAGAAATTCCATGTTCGTAATAACTGAGTACAATGTCTAGTTTTCCATTTCCATCAAAATCATCACAATAAACTTCAAAGGGTTCTTCTTTAGAGGCTTTGTATTTATAGTTTAAACCTAGATTACCTACAATAAAATCATCATCTCCATCATTATCCATATCATTTGTTTTAATAGAATAATACCATCCCTCACTATCTTTGATCGTCGTTTTTTTAAATTTACCAGCGGTTGTTTGTGTAAATAATGTTATTGGCATCCATTCACCAACAACAATCAAATCTTTTTTTCCATCTTTGTTATAATCAGTCCAGCTGGCTGACGTTACCATACCTAGGTTCATTAAATCAGGCGCTTTTTCTTTGGATATATCTACAAATGACCCATTTCTATTTTCTAGAAGATGACTATCAGGTGAATGTGGGTATTTACCAGGGATTAATCTTCCTCCAATAAATAGGTCAATATCGCCATCTGCATCAAAATCAGTTGGGATTACGCAAGACCCACTAGTTAAGTAGTTTGGAACAGCATTCATTTTTTCGGTAAATACGCCATTTCCATTGTTAATATACAGTCTATCTTGAAGTGCTTTGTCTGTTGGTTCAAATTCATTCCCCCCGCTAACAACAAAAAGGTCTAAATCATTATCATTATCAATATCAACTAAGGCTATGCCCATATCTTCACTCGCTTTATCTTGATTCCAGGGACCTTTGGAGGTTGTATCAAATTTACCTTTTGTATTTTGAATAAATAAACGACCAGAAAAACCTGCGGCTCCACCCATGAAAAAATCTTCTCTGCCATCACCATTTACATCTCCCACCGCTATAGAAGGACCAAATTGAGACATTTTATGTGGTAGTAATAATTCACGAGAATAATCATCATATTCGTTTTCTTGATGTGCAATTTCACCGATGCCTAGCGGATTACTTATATCTTTAAATAGGGGTTTATTTGATGAATTTGCTAGCTTCGATTTGGCGTCAATATTAGATTTATCTATTTCAAGAACTTGATTGATGTTAAGGTTCTGTAAGGCTGTTTCAGAGCCATCGTTCCATTGAATAATGGCCTTTTCTATTTTAGTGTGATCGCCAACACCAAAATGCACTAGATTTTCACTCTTTGACATATATCCCCTAGCGTTTTCTAATTCAGCTACTTGCCAGAGTTTGTTATCTTTTTGTAAAGTGATTTTGGTACCGTATAACGGATTGTGATCGCTTGAGGTGATATGAAATCGTAAAAAATTGCCTTCACCAGACTCAACAGTATTATTTTTAAAAAGCATGGCATTTTCATCTATATTATTCATAATAAGATCTAAATCACCATCGTTGTCAAAATCTGCATATGCTGCCCCGTTGGATAGTGTAGGAATCTTAATACCCCAATCGTTGGTTTTGTCAGTAAATGTTAGGTCACCATTATTTTTGTATATGAAATTCGATAATTTGTCGGTAGGGGCCAAGTCTACAAAATCCATCACATTTATCATTGTATTTGGATTTAAACCTTTTTGTCTTGCTAGTTTTCTAATACTATCCAATTTTTTCTCATAGGCAGAAACAAGATCACTGTTCCTGTTATTGCTCTTTACGCCGTTGGTAACAAATAAATCTTTATAACCGTCGTTGTTAAAATCTGCTAGTAACGGAGTCCAACTCCAATCAGTACTACTAACACCTGCTAATTGAGCAATATCACTAAAAGTGCCATTGCCATTGTTTCTTTGTAGGGTATTAAACATATATTGGTAGTGTTTGCCATCGTTTACCGCTTGCCAAAAAACTTCAGGTTTCATACTGCCCATATTGGTTTTTATTCTTTTATGATCATCAGCCATCATATCTAGAACAATTAGGTCTGTATTTCCGTCATTATCGTAATCTGCAATATCACTACCCATACTGAAGTTTGAAATATGTTTTGTGGATTGATCGATGACATTTTTGAAAGTCCCATTTTGTTGATTGATGTACATATGGTCAGGGGCATCGAAATCATTGGTAACATAGATATCTTGCCAACCGTCGTTATTAAGGTCACTAGTACTAGCTGAAAGTCCGAAACCAAAATTTCTAACGTTTGCTGCTTCAGTATAATCTACAAACTTCCCATTACCAGTATTTCTGTAGAGCCGATCACTAAATAATATATCGGAAAATTGATTAAAATTGAGTTTGTATCCAAGGTTGGGTATACTTGGAGGTTGATTCACGACATAAACATCTAATAGACCATCATTGTCAAAATCGAAAAAATTTGCTTGTATTGAAAAACCTTTATCTGCCAGACCAAATGCTTCAGCTTTTTCGGTGAAGGTAAGATCACCGTTATTGATATATAGTTGATTCGCACTTTTGTCATTTTCTAGATAGGTAAAACGACAAACATATATATCTTGATCACCATCATTATCTATATCTACAAAAGTGACGCCTGATGACCAATTAGCATCTTTAGTAATACCAGCTTTGGAAGTGATATCTTCAAATGTAAGATCTCCTTTGTTTAAGAATAGTTTGTCTTGAACTTGATTTCCTGTAAAAAAAACGTCTTGTAAGCCATCATTGTTTATATCTGCTACTGCAACTCCTCCTCCAGAAATAAAAGCGGAGTTTATCATATGGTTGTTTTCTTTCGTTTGTTTTACCTGATTTATAAAAATTAAATTAGAGTGATTTTTATCAACTAATGAAAATAACTTTTTTTCTGTGGTAGTTTTTACGGTGGTAATATTTTCTTGCTGACAACTGTATAAGGTTAAAACTAAAATAAGGCATGAAATAAAATGCTGACAGGTGTTTATCATAATATAAAGAATTTGCATAAAAATAAGAAAGTTTGGGGATAGATAAACAGAGAGTTGTAGTTGATAGTAAGTAAAAGGAAAAAAGGGTTGTTTTATAAATAAAACAACCCTTTTCCATCTATTTATTCTATGTGGTTATATTAGAAGTTAGGACCTTCTACATCCCACCATAATCTTGTGCCTATTTCATCAGGACCTCCAAGGAAACTAGTGGCTTCTGCAACAGAAGCTGCATTGTTTTCACGCTGGCTTTGTACAAATACTTGTCTTCTTAAGAATCCATCTGCTGGTATCACACCCCAATCAGCATTACTATCATTTTTGTAGTTGAAAGGTAGTTTAGGGTAATCTGTTCTACGATGATCTACCCATGGCTCAATAGAATTTGTATAACCATTAATCCATTTTTGCGTGATGATTTTTTCGAGTTTAGCTTCATTATCTGCTGCATCATCCCATGCTACAGTACTGGTAATACGACTTACAAAATCATTAACATCACCTTCTGCTTGCGGGTCGTTATAGTCTATAGGTAAGCCAGTATCATTTGCTAAATAAGCATCTGCACTACCAGCACCCCAATCTGCAAAAGATAAATTTACACCCATTTCATAGTGTTCTCTCGCAGAACCAGTACCAGCCCAACCTCTTAAGGCAGCTTCTGCCTTTAAAAACTGAACTTCAGCTGCTGTGAAAAAACGACGATTTTCAACTTTTTTGAAATCAGAGCTAATATTTGAATAGAATAACCGGTCTCCTTTAGCTACTAATTCAGCACCATTTCTAATACCCTTATATGGATACTCAGGGTGGTCTGAAATATCAGGAGTTTCACCAAGATCATTTTGAGTAACAGGGTCGAAAAATTTGGAAATACGAGGGTCATCATATCCAATTAGCACAGATTCCATTGTAGCACTCATTCTTGTATCTCCCCAACCAAAACTAATAGTTACAGGAGGAAAAACATCACCATAAAGAGAAACCAGAAAATTATCTTCATTACTTTCAATTAAACCAGCTGGATCACTAAGAGCTTTTTCTCCTTGAGTTTTCGCTAAAGCAGGGTCAACTTTCGAGAGTCTAATAGCCAATCTTAAACGCATACTATTTACCAATTTACTCCATTTTGGAATGCTACCTTCATAACTGGCATCAAATTTACCTAAGCCAGTATAGTCTTGATTTGCAGCAAAAACAGCTTGAATTTCGTCTAATTGGGTAAAGAATGCGTTATAGAGAACAGGTTCAGAATCATATTTAGCTGGTTCTTCTCCAAACTTGGTGAAAATTATAGGACCATGATATGCCGTTAATCTTGATGCACCAAGTATTTGAATTAGTTTGGCCCATTCAACAAAAACTGGGTAATCTTCCGCTACTGCTACCTTTTTCACTAAGGTAGCTGGAGACATGATTTGCCCATAAATACGATTCCAATATGTATTCCAACGAATGTAATATGTGGTGTTATTAATTCCTCCAGTAAATGGAGTAGGAGTCGCTAAATGCCGTACCCATGAATCATGAGAAAGGTTGTGTTCGATTTGATGGCCAAACAGGTTTTTTAACATCGGAGGAAAGAAAGCACCTACATTATTAAAATCTTGTTTTAATGACTCATCAGTTACCTCATTGGGATTCTGATTGAGTTCAACGAAGTCTTCCGTACATGAGCTAAGGGCTAGCAGTACGACAAAACATATATATGTTATTTTTTTCATGTTTTTTTTTTAAAATGTTAAACCTACGTTCAAACCAATTGTTCTAGTTGATGGTAAATTGTAATTATCAATACCAGCGTTATCTCTACCTGTTGCCTGTTGTAATTCAGGATCAAAAGGAGCTTTTTTATAAAAGTAAAAAAGATTGTTTCCAATTAAAGAAATGGAGGCATTTTTTATGAAATCAACTTTACTTACATTGATTTGATAAGAAAGAGCTAACTGAGAAAGGCGAACGCTTGTTCTATCATAAATATGCGTTTCATCAATACCGTTTCTTCCTCCAATGGCATCATAATATGTGAAAGGGTCTATTTGGCTAACAGCTGAACCGTTTTGAACAGCATTAATAAATTCAAAACCTCTATCTCTTGCTAAAGCCGATCGTTCAGATACACCATAACCATCTAGTAGTGCTTCAGTCTGGCTAGCAACAAAACCTCCAAACTTACCGTTAACTTGTAAATTAAGAGAAAGTGATTTGTAATTGAATGAGTTGCTCCAACCTAAAATATAATCAGGTTCAGCGTTTCCAATTAATTCTCTTAAGGCTGTTTTTCTTGGTCTTCCACTTTCATCATCAAGGATGATTCTACCCTGATCATCTCTTAAGAATTTAAATGCCCAAATATCACTTATTGAACCTCCTTCGACTAGTTTAATCTGAATTCCTTCTGCGCCACCTTGACCAATTTCTTGTGTGTCTGGGTGCAATTCTACAATGGTGTTTTTGTTTTTAGAATAGTTGAAAGCAGTAGACCAAGAAAAGTTTTCATTCACAATAGGCTTACCTGTTAATGTTACTTCAGTTCCTTTGTTGGTTATTTCACCAGCATTTACAAAGAAAGAAGTATAATCTTCAATTGGCTGATTTATTTGAATAAACTGATCTTGACTATTGATGTCATAAAGCGTTAAATCTATACCTAATCTATTATTAAAAAACCTCAAATCAACTCCAAATTCTGAGGTTGTAATTATTTCAGGTTTTGCATCGGTAAATGGTTTTACGGTATTAAATCTAACGGAGCCATCTGCATTAATTGTATGTCTTGGGAAAATTCTATTGTAAGGTACTTCATTACCAACATTAGCATATGATCCTCTTAATTTTGCAAAACTAATGAACTCAGGCATCGTAAACATTTCACTTACAATCGCGGTAAGTCCAAATGAAGGATAGAAATACGAATCATTTCCTGTTAAAGCTAAGGTAGAAGCCCAGTCATTTCTACCTGCAATGTCTAAAAATAACATTTCTTTAAAACCAAGCGTTGCATTTGCGAATAAAGATTGTTTTTCTATTTCACTGTTTAGTGTTGATTTTACTTGAATGATTGGTGTTAAATTATTGAAATTGAACTCATTCGCATAAAGTAGTTGTTTTTGAGCAGCTCCAGGAATTACGGATACACCATTTCCAAAAACAGTTTTTTGGTAGGTTGCCCCTCCAAGTAAGCTCACAGAGAAGTCACCAAAATTATTATTATAACTTAAAATACCATCCAAGTAAGAACTGGTGTCATCAAATTTTTGATGTCTCCAGTTACCGTTAGGAGCTACTGTAGTTGTATTACCACCACCTTGACGCTTAGTGTCATATTGTTTCACAGAATAGTCATAATTACCACGTGCTTGAAATTTTAATTGCTCCGTAATACTATACTCTATATTTAAACTTGCTATAACCCTGTTCGTTCTATCCTCTTGTGATTCTTTGTTCAAAATCCAATAGGGGTTAGACTGCAAGTGGTCAGCAATAAACCAGTTTTGTTCTTCTACGTTTCGTGCTTCATTTAAAACGCTGTAGTTATTTTTGAAATCATTAAAATTACGATCTCTAGGAAACCAATATAAGCCCGTTAGAGGGTTGTTGTAGTATCCTGAACGGCTTCTGCCATCAGTCTTTTCCTGAGCCAAAATAATGTTGGATGTTATTTTTACCTTGTCATTAAACAATTTTGTTGACTGTTTAAATGTGAGGTTATTTTTTCCATATTTATTACCTGGGGTAATACCAGTTGCAGAGGTATTTGCATATGAAAAATACGCCTGTGTTTTTTCATTACCACCACTTACGGAAACGGAGTTGAAATATTGTCCACCCGTATTAAAGTAATCATTTACATAACTATCATCATAATCACCAGGAGTGTATGACCAGCTTTCTTTTGTACCCCCTTCAGATCCATATCTGAATTGTAATTCTGGAGTTTCAATTATGCTTTCAAGCGTAATACCTGAATTTACTTGAACAGTTGCCGTACCTTGTTTTCCGCTTTTAGTGGTAATAATTACGACCCCGTTTGCACCTTGACTACCATAAAGAATGGCTGCATTTGCACCTTTTAAGATACTCATACTCTCAATATCATCAGGGTTTAATTGTGATAAACCATCTCCTTGATCCACGCCATCCCATAAACCAGGTTGATCACCTCTATTATTTACCATGGGGATACCATCAATCACGAATAAGGGAGAGCTATCTCCACTTAAAGATTTACTACCTCTTATTTGAATTTTGGTAGATCCACCAGGACCGGAACTACTTTTTCTAATTTCTACACCAGCAGCCTTACCAGACATACTGTTTACGAAATTAACATCTCTAGTTTGGGTTAGGTCATCACCTCCAACCGTTTGCTGTGCGTAGGTAAGTGTTTTTTCCTTTCTTTTAATCCCCAAAGCAGTCACAACAACTTCATCTAGTTGGCTGGCATCTTCTTGCATTGCCACATTAATACTATTTGAAGCCCCAACGGTAACCGTTTGTGTTGAAGTACCAATATAGGAAAATACCAATACGTCACCTTGGCTGGCTTCAATGCTATAATTACCATCAAAATCAGTTTGTGTACCATTAGTTGTTCCTTGAACAAGAACGTTCACTCCGGGGAGTGGGGAGCCGTCTGAAGCGTCAGTAACAATTCCTGTCACTGTTTTTGATTGTGCCAGTAAAGGGTATGTCCCTAAAACAAGCACAAGAAATACGAGCAGTTTTTTAGTCATAATTTAATTTTTTGAAATAAATTGTTAGTTTAAAAGAGTTAATATTATGTGAAAATACTGTTTTTTTTCAAGTACAAAAACTTTTTAATCATAAAAATGTGTTCGAACACATTATGTTTTAGTTAGTTTTTGAATACTGAAATTAAAATTTTATTGATTTTTGAAGTGAAAATTGTCATTTTATGAAGTGCCAATTTTTTAACATGTTTTTGTGTTTCAAGAGAATAATCAATTTTATTCCTTACTAAAACATTATAATAGCATTGATTCATGTAATACGTTATGAATGTGGTATGTCTCCTGATTCATATAGTAGAAAATTTAATTAATGGGGTTAGTGACGAAGTTTGAAAGTATAAAGTGTATAGTATGATTTTTTTGAAAAAAATATGTCTCCACCATCCAAGACATTATTTGATTTGTATGCTTAATCCAAATAATATTGTACGTTTTCAGTAGTGATAATGTCTATTGGGAGTAAATTTTGGTCAGGAATTTCTTTTCCAAAGAGCAGGTGCTCTGCAACACAACCTATTCCTAAATAGGCTTGGCGTTTTGGTTTTTGATGTATTAAAAAATCAATGTGACCTTCGTGTAAGTGGGCTATATTTTGTTCAAGTAAATCATAACCTACAACGGTAATGTTTTTGTCTAGGTTATTTATTGCTTTTATAAAGAGGTATGCTTTTGAGTTTGTTACAAAAACGGCTTCAATATCTTTATGGTTTTTAAAGAGTCTTGCAGTTGTTTGTTTTAAATCAGTTTGATCAGTTGTTTGTAAACTATAGGTTACAATTTTTTGAGATGCATTTTTTTCTTCAAAATAAGCTTTAAAACCATTTTCTTTTAGTTGCATGTGCATTTCCATATCTAAATGAAGTATGGCAATGGCTGCATTGGGTTTTACCATTTTGTCAATAAGGCTAGCGGCAACACGCCCCGTTTGATATAAATCTTGTCCTATAAATTTTTCAGATGTAAATGTGTTTATATAGTTGTTAAATAGCGCTACCAGAATATTTTTTTCTTGGCATTCTGCAAATATTTTAAGCGCTTCATTTTGAAAAAGAGCCGCAGTCAAAAGCACATCGGGTGTTTTTTTTAATGCCTCTTTGGCTGTTTCTACAAACGATGCTTTATCGATAGGATTGTAGTAATATTTTTTTACCAAAATTCCGAAGGGTTTAAATTCTTTGGCAGCTTCTTTTATACCTTGCATGGCAGGACGCCAATAAGAATCCTTTTTTGGGTCTGGTATGAGTACACTTATATTGTAAACCTTATTGTTTTTTAGATTTCGTGCTATGGGATTGGGTTGGTAGTCAATTTCCTTTAGTACTTTTTCAACACTAGCTTGGGCTTTTTCAGAAACCTTTCCCCGTCTATGTAATACTCTATCTACAGTGCCTTTAGATACACCTGCTAATGCTGCAATGTCTTTAATCGTATACTTTTTTTCCATAGGTTGGTATAGGAAACTTAGCTTAAACTATCATTATGCATTAGAGATTGATAATAGATTTTCTAATGCAATTTGGGTTAAAATATATAAATATGCGTTTTTTATTTTTTGAATTTCTTGCTAATATAGCTAATTCTTACTGATGTGAACATCTTAGTGATCGTCATTACATAAAAGCTATTTTGTCAACTTTTATTCGCTAATGATAAAATAAAATTCAGATTCAATAGATTTAAGATTAGGTTTTTACTACAGGAGGTTTTAATAGACGTTCTATTCCTTCAAAAATAATAGCCATTGCAATTACTAATGCCGAGCCAATAAAATTTAACCATAAATAACCTAATTTTTCTTGACCTGACGGGTAGATGTGTATGAGCATGTAATAGATAATAAATACCACTACTTGCGTAATTACTGCGGCATAAAATACAGCGTTACCTCTAATGAATTTAAAAAAGAAAGCAAGAATAAAAATGCCTAAAACATTACCATAGAAAATACTGCCAATAATGTTCACTAATTGAATAAGATTATCAAAGAGATCAGCAATACAGGCAATTAAAATGGCTACAATACCCCAGGCTAAGGTGAAAAGTTTTGAAATAAAAACATCCTGTTTGTCTGTGGAAGCGCCTTTTTTATTTCGTTTGTAAATGTCAAGGGCGGTAATGGTGCCTAGGGCATTGAGTTCAGAGGCTGTTGACGACATTGCCGCCGAGAGTATCACGGCTAATAGTAAACCAATAAGACCATTTGGCAAATTGGTTAAAATAAAATGAATAAAAACATAGTCTTTATCATTGGTTTCAGGCTTTTTGTTTTCACTTTCGTATGCTTTTTTGATGAGTGCTTTTGCAGTTATTCTATGAACACTATCTTTTTTATTTGTTTTAATAATTTGCTGCTTAGCCTCGTTTATGGCATTGTATTCTTTTAATTCTAGAGCGGCAGAGAATTTGTTCTGCGCCATTTTTTTTTCTACTTCAAGAGCAAGTTGTTCTTTTTGCAATTGGCTATATTCAGCTGCTTGATCTGATGCCATGATTGTTTGTGTAGCCGCAGGATTAAAATTTAAAGGAGCCGCATTATATTGGTAAAAAACAAAAACCATAACCCCTACAAGAAGTATAAAAAACTGCATGGGGATTTTTAAAATGCCGTTAAATATTAAACCCAATTGACTTTCTCTTACCGATTTTCCTGATAAATAACGCTGTACTTGACTTTGGTCTGTTCCAAAGTAGGCTAAGGCTAAAAATAGACCTCCTGTTATTCCGCTCCAAAAGGTGTATCTGCTTGAGGTATTAAAACTAAAATCAAGAATGTTTAATTTGTCGCTAGCTCCTGCTATTTTTAAGGCTTTGCTAAACGAAATGTCTTGTGGTAGGTTGTTCAAAATAAAGAAAAAGGTAACAAACATCCCTGTCATGATAACAAACATCTGCTGTTTTTGCGTGACATTTACTGCTTTTGTACCACCTGATACTGTGTAGATGATTACCAAGATACCGATGAAAATATTGAGTATCCAAAGCTGCCAACCCAAAATGGCAGAGAGAATAATAGCGGGAGCAAAAATGGTTATTCCTGCGGCTAATCCGCGCTGAATTAGAAATAAAATAGCGGCTAATGACCTTGTTTTTAAATCAAATCTGTTTTCTAAAAATTCGTACGCAGTATATACCTTCAATCTGTGGTAAATGGGAATAAACACTAAACAGATAATAATCATGGCTATAGGAAGCCCGAAATAGAATTGAACAAACCCCATTCCATCATGAAAAGCTTGCCCTGGAGTAGATAAAAAGGTAATAGCGCTTGCTTGTGTTGCCATTACTGACAAACCAATTGTCCACCATTTTGATGATCTTCCGCCACCCACATAGTCTTGTACATTCTGACTTCCTTTGGTTTTCCAAACTCCGTAGCTCACAATGAACAAAAGCGTGCCAGCTAATATAATCCAATCTATAGCTTCCATATTAAGTAAAGGATGTCATTAGATATGAAAAAATTAAAAGATAGATGATGTTTAGTAGCAGCACCAGCGAATACTCTCTTTTCCAAATCGGTTTCTCTTGCATGCCTAATTTGATTTCTTATTTTCTTTCCCTACTGATAACATATTGGCAAATAGTTTATAGGCACCAGATACGCCTGCTGGTAGCTCTCTAAAAAAGCTAATCCCCGTATAAATATAATTCCCTTTGCCGTAAGGCGCTATTAATAGGCTTCCTTTTCTTTCAGGTTCATTTTTGTCATTCATAGAAAGAATAGGCGTGAAAGCATCATCCCATTCATTTGGAAAATATAAACCTCTCTCTTGTACCCATCCCTCAAAATCTTTCTGAGTTATTTTATTGGGGAACGTTACTAATGCATGATTTTTTGCTAAAATACGCACCTCGGCATTTTCATCAGTAACTCTATCACGCGACAATTTTAAGTTATAAGGTGCTAAATTGGCGAATTGTTTATTGCGTCTGCTGGTTGTATTGTATTGTATAATGAGGTTACCCCCGTTTTTTACGTATGATAGTAAGTAGCGTTGTTTGAATTGTAGTTCTTTTACAACATTGTATGCCCGTATACCCACAACAACTGCATCAAATTTGTCGAGGCTACCTTCTTGAATGCTGTTGGGGTCTACAATTACCACATTATAGCCTATTTGTTTGAGGCTTGTAGGTACATCATCTCCTGCGCCAACGATATACCCAATATTTTCACCGCTTCGTTTTATGTTTAACCGAACTACCTTTGTTTCGGCAGGCAATAAAATAGATTGAGTAGGAACATGATCATAGGAGATCGTTACCAGTTCTTTGGTAATCTCTTTCCCATTAACCTTAACAATGGGAGAAATATAACTTGCATCTTCATTTTTTGGAGGCGTAAGGGTAAACATGATAATTTGTTCATCACCTTTTTTTTCAATTGTAAAAGGTTTTGTTTCTTGGTCTACTTTCCATCCTTCGGCATAGCAAAATTGCACTTCTCCTTTTAAATTGTCTTTATGGGCTTTTACGGTAACAGGTACTTGTTTGGGTTTTCCGTCAGCAAAAATTAAGACTTTATCTTTAAAGCGTGCAGTAGCATCGGGTAAAATTTCAAAAGGTTCGTATAATTCTCCTTTATCATTTCGTGCATACCGGTAAATAATAGGTTTTGTAAACGTTATGGGATACCCATCAAAATCTAATACAAAATCGGTATTAAAAGCTCTTGGTGTTTCTGGTTTTCCAATTAAACTAGCATCTGCAACTTTATACATGCCTAAAGTTCCTTTTTCATGAAGCCAGTATGGACTGGTATAGCTGGTGTTTTTTGGTATTTGTAAATCTATTTGAAAAGTGTGCTTTTTATTATTTTCTAAAATTGTTTCAGGACGAAGGCTGGCAGCACTATTTGTAATAGCTATTGTTTGAAGTTTTACAGTAGCATTGCTGCGATTTAAGGTTTCTATGTTTACTTTGATTGTGTTGCCAGGCGTACTATTTGCGGCAGTAGCAGAGGCTTCAAGATATATACCTGTGGTGGCTAAAATGATAGCTTCAATTTCTTGCAATTTGCTCGTTTTCCAGTAGCTATTATCTAGAGATTTAATCAATTTATGAGCTTGCAATAATTGTGAAAGGTGTTTTGCGGGGTTGGTGAAATCAAAGTTGTTTTCTACATCATATAAAATTTTTCCAATAGCGTTACCACCATTAATTCTAGACCAGGTGGTATTGATGCCCTCAAAGAGATTATTTTTGTTTTTTGGTAAATCACCCTTTAGTAATTCCAGATATTCTTTTTCGCTTCCTCGCGTTGATACTCTACCAAAACCTTGACACAGGTGTTGACTACTTGCCAAAGAAGCAATTTCATTATTTGATACTCCTAGGGTAGGGTAGTAGGTGCCTATATCTACATGAAGCAAGGATGATTTGTCGGCTTTTTCAAATTTATCATGGCTACCGTAAAACCACCATGATGTATTGAAAAACAGGCGTTTGGGTTGCCATGTTTCAGTGGTGTTTAAGTGTTCTGGATATGCATTGGGATCATTTACTAAGTCAAAAGCTTCAAAACTAAGCATTGCTGAAGAAGTATGGTGTCCGTGAGTAGTTCCGGGTGATCTATGGTCAAAGCGGTTGATAATTACATCAGGTTTGAAATTTCGAATGATACGAACAACATCACTTAGTACTTGTTTTTTATTCCATATTTTGAGGGTTTCATCTGGGTTTTTTGAATAGCCAAAATCATTTGCTCGGCTAAAAAACTGCTGCCCACCATCTACGCGCCTAGCAGCTAATAGTTCTTGTGTTCGTAAAACCCCTAGTGCTTCTCTTAATTCTGGGCCAATTAAATTTTGCCCACCATCACCACGAGTTAATGATAAATATGCGGTAGTAGCTTTGGTGTTATTTGATAAATAAGCTATTAAGCGTGTGTTTTCATCGTCGGGGTGTGCTGCAATATATAACGCCTTTCCCAAAAAGTTTAATTTTTGAATGGCATGATAAATATCAGAAGAAGTATTTTTTTTAGGTGCTTGTGCAAAAAATAAATATGGGCACAAAAGAAAAGTGGTCAGTAATAAGGAATATCGCCGCATTGCAGTTTTTTAAGTTGGAAATCAAAGATAGAAAGATAAAGTATTTTTTAAGATTGTTTTAGAACTTCTTTAACAATCGCAAGCTAGTTTTAATCATTAACAGTTTCTTTTTCATTCGTATATTGTTCAAACTGATCATCTAATTCTTCGTTGAAGGTAGATAACAGAGCAACGCCCTTTTGCAAAACCAAGTTATTAGGATAGGTAAGCATTTCGCCGTTTCTTTTGCGTAAATGCAAATGAAAAGCACGAATATCTTCGATGACAAAAATATTTTCATCGGTGTTTTCAGAATCGCTAATTTCTTTGTCCATGATGCGTATAATATTTCCTATTCTAAAGGGGTACGAAAAAAATATAATTACACCTGCGGTAATATTACTTAAAATAGACCATTGCGCAAATAAAGCCACGCCTATTATGGCAAAGACAGACGAAAATAAAACGGCTAAATCTTTAAAATTCACACCCCATATAAGTGTAAATGAGGCGAAAACGATAATGATAAGTGCTGCTGAAATATATTTGATAATTAGGTTGGTTCTAACGGGGTTAAAATCACCCATTTTACCAACCTTACGTACGGTATGGCTTAAAGCAAATTTTAAAATCATAGCCAATACAACAGTGACTATACTCCATACAAGTTGTGACTTGTAGTCTGCGAAAAAATCTTCCATAAAGCAATTATAATCCCAAAGTGTCACGCAAAGGTAAATAACTATTGCTGTTCTTTTTCCAATACGGACTTTTTATCGTTTTTATTTTGGTAGCGGTAGAAGTCATTATTTTTGCCTTTGAACCAAAGCCACTTTTAAAGCTTTCTGTCCAACTTTCAATGGTATATGGAAATGTGGTTTTGAAATTAATTGTAAGCTCTCTATTTAGTTCAGGATAGGTTATTTTGTACGAGGAAATATCGGCTTCATTGTTTAAAGTAGCTGTTGCCGAATACGCTTTTAATGTTTTGTGAGACAGTCTTATATATTCTAAAGAAGGAATTACCTTGATAGCCCCTGTTGGAAGTGATTTTGGATCGATACGCAGTTGGTTCCATAGTTCGTTTTCAAGGGTATGTTTTTGTAAGGTTATGTGTTGGTCACCTTCTGATTCGAAATAAGAATGTGATACGATATCAAATTTTTTACGATTGTTTAATTGTGCATACACTTGACCGCACCATTCTTGTGAAGAGAATGCGAGTTTAAGGGCATGTTGGTTATTATGTACTGGATAAAAACTGCTACTCATAATGGCGTATGGATATATACCAGTAAGATAATTTTTGGTCGTATTTAATTTAAGTACAGGGATATTATTTTTATGGAATTGGTCAGCCTTCACTTGTTTGGTATTATGAAAAGGCTCTGTTACATAAATGAGTACCGCATTTCCTTCACGCATTTCACCATAGCGGGCTTGTTCGAGTTTATATGAGCTAATTTCAGCCTCACCGGCATACCAATATTGTTTAAAATCACTAGAAATTTCTTTTTTACTAAGAGGGGTATCGGTTGTTGATGCCATGGCGATGTTTGCTACAATTTTAGCCGGTTTTTCTTTACACGCAATAATTGCTAATGCGGCAATTGCCATAAAATAATGTGTGAATTTTACTGATTTCATATCAATAGAATTTTAGTAATTAGGTAATCACAGGACTAGTACTCAAGGGTTAATTTTTTGAGACTTTCCTTAAAATAAAAACATATTTTCAGAAAACAAATCTCATTCCTTGAAGCCTGATTGTTGTTTTTTTGTACTGACAAAACAAATATCTTGTCTTTTACGTAGTATAAAGTTACGTAAAAGCTTTTAGCTAACCATATCTGATAAGGTTTTGTAAACCAGTTGCGTAGGTAGGCCAACAACATTGGTGTATGAGCCTTTAATTTCTTCTATACCTATTAAACCAATCCACTCTTGTATGCCGTAAGCACCTGCTTTATCATAAGGTTTGTACGTGTTGATGTAAAACCAAATTTCGTCATCGGAGAGTTTTTTGAATTTTACTTTGGTACTGTGATTTACTATTTTCTGAGTCTTCGAAGTGGTGAAACATACTGAGGTAATTACTTCATGCCAATCACCCGATAGCGTACACAGCATTTGATATGCCTCGTTGGCATCAGCTGCCTTTGCCAAAGATTTGTTTTTGTGCCAAACAACGGTATCAGAAGTTATAAGTATTTCTTGAGGGTTTAATTCATTTGCAAAAGCTGATGCTTTTAATTGGGCAAGAAAGTCTGATATTTCACTTCCTTGTAATGCTTCTGAGTACACTTCTTCAACGGGTTTTAGTCGAATTTCACAATTAATTTGAAGTTCTTTAAAGAATTGTTGCCTTCTGGGAGAACCCGAAGCTAGAATGATGTGATACGCTTTTAGTTTATCATGCAGCATAGCTTAGTCATTTGATGCACTGTAGTTATCATACCAATCTCCTCTTACTTTTAGCACCTGTTCAATTACATCACGTACACAGGCATCGCCTCCTTTTTTATGCGACACATATTTTGCCACAGCCTTTACTTCGGGTATGGCATCTTGTGGGCAAGTAGGTAGGCCTACCAGTTTCATGGGCGGAATATCGGGCATATCATCACCCATATAAAGGGTGTTTTTTAAATCGATAGTGTACTTTGTTATGAATTCACGTAGGGGGTCTTCTTTGTGATGAGCACCCATGAAAATATTAGTCACGCCTAAGCCCTCTAAACGCTTGCGAACACCATCATTTGTTCCTCCTGTAATGATACAAACATGGTATCCTTTTTGTATTGCGGTTTTAATAGCGTACCCATCTTTTACACTCATTTTACGTAGCATTTCGCCATCAGAGGTTATTAATAGACTGCCGTCTGTAAAGACACCATCTACATCAAAAATAAAGGTGGTAATATCTGTTAAGTATTCTTTATAGCTTTTTTCCATAGGTGTTTAAAATTGACTGGGTGAGTACGTTATATATTTTTTGGTGTTCATCGTTTTTTAAAAGTGTCGATTGTGTTTGTATCGTTTGTAAATCTTGCCGCTTTGCCGGACCCGTCTGTGCTTTTAAAGGGGGTAGGTGGGTGATTTTTTTTGCGGTTTCAGCGATTAAAGGTCTTAATATAGCAAAGGGTACTTGGTGTTGTTCACATAGTTCATCTCCAATATGATATAAGTGATTGACGAAATTGTTTACAAAGACAGCAGCCAAATGCAGTGATTTTCGTTGTTCTGAAGTTATTTCATAAACGGTATCTGAAATAAGGTTGGCTAACTTTTTAAGGAGGATTATATCTTTTTCATTCTCAGCTTCAATACAAATGGGGACAGTTTTAAAATTTACTGCATTGCCTTTTGAAAAAGTCTGTAAAGGATAAAATACGCCTCGCTTAAGGCCTTTAGGTAAGGCATGTATAGAAACACTTCCCGAAGTATGAACCACCAGTTTACTGATACCCTTAAAAAGCGCAGAAACTGAAGCTATAGCATCATCACTTACAGCTAAAATATAGATATCAGTATCTGCTGCTACGCTGTTTAAAGTTTCTGAAATGGTATTTCCTCTGCTTGAGAGCACTGCATGTACTTGCACTCCATCGGTTTGTGAAAGCACCTTCTTTAAATGCCATGAAATATTTCCCTTTCCTACAAGAGTCACGTTAATCATAATGCGAAATTAACAATTAGATAAGTATCTTACTGATTTCTACACGAAGTTATTTTTAAACTGTATTGTTTTCAGACACTTTAATGACTTATAACGAAGTTTTAGCTTTTTTTAGTTTGCAAAACTTGCAACCACATGAATAAGTGTGTGGTAAGAAATGCTCAAAAAGTAAATTTGTCTATTTCCCATCAGGCACACTAATTAGTTTTTTTTGGGTAAAGGTCACTCCAAAATATCGTTTTGGCTTCCATTGAAGATTGTTTGGCAGCTTCTAGTATTTGCATGGTAATGGCATTATTTTCTATCGAAGTAACGTCATATTTTTCAAGGCTGTACTGCTTATGAATGATTTTTTTTAATACAGAAAATGGGTCGTCATACCCTTTGTTTAAGGGTGTTGCTGTAAAATCGTATGATCCTTCTTTTTCGTTTTCCATAAGTGTCATATCTGATTTATTCTTACAAAAAACGTAGCCTGTTGTGCCATAAATCTCCATGTCTTTTACATTATGCGGCCAGTTCCATGAGGCTTGAATAATAATTTCGGCTTTTGGATATTTCAAAATAATAGTAGCATCATCATCTACCTTTGGATATTTTTCAGGTTTTAGTTGCTGTGTGATACAGGTGACAGCTATAGGGGTTTCTCCTTGCATCAGCCAAGTGGCTATATTAGCACCATAACATCCAAAATCGGTAAGAGCTCCACCTCCGTTTAAAACGGGATCTGTCAACCAATTCAAAAATTCTGTATTACAACCTATTTCAATAGGGCCAGGATGACCCGTACGAAAAACTACTTTTTTGATTGGTCCTATTTTTTCTTCCTCATAGATAAATTGATACGCTTTTTTATTACTGCCATACCAGGAAGTTTCATAGTTGGTTAACAAATGAATTTTATGCTTTTTAGCAAGGGCAATCATTTCTTTTGCATGCTCCCAACTTACCGCTAATGGTTTTTCAACCATTACATGAATTCCTCTAGGCGCACAGTAACGCACGGTTTCTAGGTGCTCATAGGTGCTATTAAAAGCAGAAACGGCTTCTGATTTTGTAGCCGTAATCATAGCTTCTAAGGTACTGTAAATTAACCTAGGCGAATATCCATATTGTTTTACAAGACGCTGGACCAAATCACGATTGGGTTCTACAAAACCTACAATTTCAATATCGCCACCTTTTTTGCCACGTCTCAAAACTTCATGCACATGCCCGTGAGTCATACCAACTACGCCAATTCTAAGGGGTTTTGGTGTGGTGTTTACTTTTTGTGACCAGCCTGTACTCGTTTGTAGGGCTACCATTAAAATAAGGAATGGGAATTTCATTAACAGTACAATTTTGAAGGTATACATTCACTTCATATTTAATAAGGGCATGTTACGCGTTTTAATATTGCCTTGAGTCAGAAATTCGTCAAAGCGTAGTACGCCACTATAATTCGCCGCAAGAAACAAGACTAACAGAAAAAGAAGCCTTGATTCTTGAAACGCAGTATTTTTTTATTCTAGCGCTTTGGCAATAGCAGCAGTTACTAGAGGCTCCATTACGGCATAGCCTTCTTTGGTAGGGTGTACTTCATCACTAGCATATTTTTTTGGAAGCCCGTTACGTTCATCGGCCATGGCAGAAAAATAATCTAAATAAATATGTCCTTTTTCTTTACAGTATATTTTCATCAACGCATTTAGTGCCATGATTTTCGGCGCAGGCTCTAAACCTGGTCTCCAGGGGTAGTCATAGGCGGGCAGGGTAGAAGATAAGATTACTTTGATATTGTTTGCATGAGCTATCTCTGCCATACTCTTTATATTATCCATAATCATGGGTATGGTTGAAGGCCCTGTATTACCCGCAATATCATTTGTTCCAGCTAGTATAACAACTACTTTGGGTTTTAAGTCAATAACATCTTGTCTAAAACGAATGAGCATTTGAGGGGTGGTTTGTCCGCTTATACCTCTATTAATCCACGGTTTTCCTTCAAAGAATTCTGGCCGCGAGTTTATCCATCCTATAGTGATAGAATTACCCATAAAAACAACACGGTCTTCATTTTCTGTAGGAGCTGGTAAGGCTGCATTTGCTTCTTTAAACTGAGCAAGGTTTGGCCAGTCTTGTCCTTTTGCAATATTTGATAGACCTAGTGCTGTAAACATAATAATCATAAAAAAGCTATTATTTTTCATTGGTTTTTTGGTTAAATATACGCCAACCATTTTTTTAAATCGGGCTTTAAAATGGGAGAAGTATGAATTAAGGCTTTAAAGTATCAAATTCTTTTTCATCCTCCAAACTTAAAGGTATTTCCTGTTGTAATTTTTCTAATGTTGGTCTTTGAAAAATTAAATAGGCAATTAAACATGCTGCAATCATCATAAATAATGCATTTCCGCTTTGAAAGTAGGCAACAATGGCTAGAAAAGCAGGGCCTTCTATTAGGGCATATTTTATGATATTGGCAGTTTGATATTGACGTAATCTTTGTACTAATGATTGGTCTTTCGTTAGCTTATTTATTAATTCTTTATATAGAAAGGCACTACCAAAATACCCAGCCATTGCAACGATAGGAACCACATAAACAAACACATCATCACTATCTATTGATGAAGAAAAACTGCCATTTAGAAAAAAAACAACACCAGCACATAAAAGTAATCCAGAACAACAGGCGGCGTGTATCAACGATAAAGTTTTTAAAATAGATTTTGCTTGCATAGCTTAATAATTAAGGTAGAAAATTGGCGTTTGTTTTGATTATTTGCTAGGTTTTGCGTTAAAATTAGCATGTATTTGTTAGGAAAGATACTGTTTTTAAACCATTACTTAGACTAATTGATGTTTGTATTTTCATAAGCTTTTTGCACAACTTCTAAACCATACTTTCGTTCGAGTCTTCGGATGGTAAAATGGGCTTTTGCCATATGCTGAAAATGATGTATGAAAGCAAGGTTTATTGACCCACCACCTGCTGCACCAATAACAGGTATGGCTTGAGCGACAAATTTTTCAGACACTTGAATGCTAAAGCGCGATGCTACAGCACCAATAAGCTTTAATAATGGGTTACTACTGCCTTGTAAAATTGTACCTAGGCCTTGTTTTGAGGCATATGAAGTGGCATTTCTCACTGCCGAACTTAGGGCTATTCGGGTAGCGTAGTATCCCGTATCGAGGTTATCATCATGTTTAGATTTTCCACCCAAAGCTAACACTTGAAGGCACGCCAATTGGGTGTCAAAAACACCTAAGTCTTCCCCTTCGCTGCGGGCAATATCCATAATGGAGCGCATCATAAATTTTGTAGCTAAAGTTAAATCTAAAACAAAAGCTGTAGCACCAAAAGCACCACCTATAATACCTGATGACGTTACAATGGCTTTGTAGGTATTATTTGAAGCAGGAGTTTGCAATTTTTCGCTTTTCATGGTCTTTAAATTTGCCTTTACCACGCTAAGTAATACTTTGTGGGTGGCTTGCTGTAGCCATTTTTGTTGCTTTTTTGGTAGCTTGTCAATACCTGTTTCTAGTACTCCGCCAATACGGTTAAGGCCTTTCATTGCCCAACCAATATCTTCCATCTTTTTTTTTGCATCTTTTAAGGCATGTAAATCATCTCCTGAAAGGGTCGTAATAAGACTTGTTTCACTCATTTTTATCGTTTTTACATCTAATTTTTTATTCTTTTTTCATAGCTGGTTGCCCTTTGACTTTTAGTTTAAAAATATCATTTCGGGCATAGTGCCCTATTACATCAAAATCAAGTTTACTTTTAGTTACCGCTTCTAAATCTAGTTCGGCTATCAATACTCCGGCTTTATCAAATAAGGGGCCTGCCAAAACCTCACCCAAAGGTGATACAATAATACTACCACCGCTACATAGATTTTCAGGTGCCGTTTGCACCATTGTTTGGTATTTTTTTGGATACATCGATTTTGTGTAATATTGATTACAACCCAGAACAAAACAGCGTCCTTCAAGGGCTATATGTTTCATGGTGGCTGTCCATTCATCGCGAGAATCTGCTGTGGGTGCAATGTAAATTTCCACACCTTTTTGGTACATGCTCATGCGTGCCAATGGCATGTAATTTTCCCAGCAAATAAGTCCGCCTAGTTTACCAATTTTTGTGTCAAAAGATACTAAGCCTTCTCCTCCGGCTTCAGCCCAAATAAGACGCTCTGTACCCGTTGGTTTTATTTTACGATGCACGCCCAATAAACCATGTGTAGGTGAAATATAAATCATACTACAATAAAGACTACCATTGGTATGCTGCTTTTCGGTGATACCGATGACCAAAAATACCTTGTAGGTTTTAGATAGTTTTTCAAAACGTAAGCAATCAGCGCTTTCAAGGTCAATACTGTTAGCAGCATAATGGGCATATAACTCTCGACCAGCTGTGGAACGACTACCAACCTTTGCACCAAAATCAAAACCTCTGGGATAGCCCGGTATGAAAGACTCAGGGAAAACTAGTAGTTCACATCCTTCTTTGGCATAGGTCGCCACAAGTGATGCTAGCTTGTCTAAAGTCTGCTCTTTGTTAAAAAATACGGGGCTTTCTTGTATTACGCCAACTTTTACTTTCATATGAGTGTTGTATTTCTCTAAAATACTTTTTTTAAAATTATCTCTAGACTACTGCAGCCAATTTCATCTTTTACATAAAGAACAACCAATAAAAAAATCCTAACGTAAGTATAATGCAAATACAATAGATAGCTATCTCTTGTTTTGCTTCTTTTTTCGCTTTGGCGCGAATTTGGTCTTTAATGCTGGTTAATTCTTCTGGGGATACTTCTTTAAATGTTAGTCCAGTTTTTCCCGAGACTTCAAGGATAAGGCTTTTAATTTCTTTGAATTTTCGTTTTTTTAACAAAAACCGATTTCCTCTAACAACATTAATAGCATCCATAGCGAACCCGGTCATAATCAGTGTTTTTTAGTAGTTTTGTACTAGTTGTTTTTAATTGACTTCAGCAAATCTATTTACCCACTTATTAAGGGAGTATTGGTTATAAATAAAATAGCCAATAAAAAAATCCTAACGTAAGTATAATGCAAATACAATAGATAGCTATCTCTTGTTTTGCTTCTTTTTTCGCTTTGGCGCGAATTTGGTCTTTAATATGGGCTAATTCTTCTATAGATATTTCATTGAAACTTAACTCAGTAGTACTAGTAGATGCTGCATATAGCTTTTTAATGTCTTTAAAACTCCGCTTTCTTAATAAAGCCCTGTTGGCTTTAACGACTTTCATTGGTTGACCAGCATATCCCATAGTACATTGCTTTGTATATGTGTAGTTAAAAATGCTCTTTTGTTACAATTTGGTGTGTAAGTTGTTGATTTTTATTTTTTTGTTGTATCTAATAAATGATAAAACCGCAAAATCATGAGTTTAGATTTTGCGGTTTTGCTTTTAATAGGATGTTATTTTATAGCCTAATATTTGGCGCTTTTTCCATTAGTTGTTGTTCGTTTTATAAAGTCGCGAATATCATTGTTGGCATTTTTAAGGTCTTCACGTCTAAGGTACATCATATGCCCCGATCGGTATCCTTTAAAATCAAACCGATCTTTCATTTTTCCGCTAGGGTCAACCTGCCACATGGTGTATTTGGCATTAAAATAAGTAGTAGCACCATCATAATAGCCCGATTGCACCAAAACATTCAAATATGGGTTTTGTGCCATGGCTAAACGCAGATTGTCACGCGTGTTATCATCTTCTTTATTCCAAGGGTCAACAGGCCCAAACATATTGTATTTAACATCGGTTTTAAATTTCAGTTCTTCTTGTAAATAGTAATTGATAGCAGGGGTAAAACTGTGTAACCATGATTTAAGCTCGGCATTGTAATCAGGTTTTTCACCAAACAATTGCTTGTCTATGCCTAGGTAACGACTGTCCAATCTTCCTATAGTATAGCCACGATCTTTGAGCAAGTTTTTCCAAAAATACTGGGTAGGTACTCTGAGGTTTAAATTGAGAATTTCCTGTTTTGAAAGTCCGCTATAGTAGGCTATTTTTTCAGCAACGGCATTTTTTTCAGCTTCATTAATAAAACCACCTTTGGCAATAGCTGGTATCAACGTTTTTATTGTGTATGTTTCAGCTTCTGGCAAAATGTCTAACAAGTCTTTTGACTGTAATGCTGTTGGTAATGCCTTGTGATGCCATGCTGCAGCGGTATAATACGGCAAACTTAGCGCCATATCCACAGCGCCACCAGTACTATATACCTTATAGTCGGCAGGCGATACCATAATCACACCATTTAAATACATCCATTGATTCTCTTGTAATGCCAGTGAAAGTCCCATAACCCGAGTACCGCCATAGCTTTCTCCAATAATGTATTTGGGGGAGCGCCACCTGTTGTTACGCGTAACAAAAGTGGTGAGCCATTCTGCTAAATATTTAACATCGGCATTAATACCAAAGAATTTTTCATGCTCGACTTCTTTGCCTGTTTCTGGAATAGTACGGCTATATCCCGTGTTTGCAGGGTTTACATAAACAATATCGGTAGCATCTAATACCGAGTAGGGGTTTTCTTTAACTCCGTAGGGTTGTACAGGGTATCCTTCATCATCAATTTTTAAAACTCGGGGTCCTGTATAGGCTAAATGCATCCAAACAGACCCAGAGCCAGGCCCACCATTAAAGGAAATTAGTAGAGGGCGAGACGCACGATCTTTAACATTGTTACGGGTGTAATAGGTATAATGTAATGAAGCAATAGGTTTGCCCATTTCGTCCCATACAGGTTGTGTGCCAATTTTTGCAGTATAACTAATAGGTTTTCCATTTATGGTGACACTGTGCTGGGTGGTGATGGCCGTATCTATAGGAAGTTTTCGCCCTTGGGCAGCTATGTAGTTAAAACTAAAAATTAAAATAGTAAATAGAAGTACTAGTTGTTTCATGGGGAAATTTAAAAATTAGATTGCTAAAAATAGGAAAAAGTTGTGGATATTTAAGGTAAAATAAGGGTCGTATTATGGTGAAATTACCTGATTGAAAAAATAGTACGGGTTTTATTGATAAGTCTTTGTAGGTAATTCTGTACGGTGCGAGAGAAATAGTGCACCATTTGATGTAAACGGACTTGTATTCATAAACAACGGGCTAAAATGATTGCTAAAAAGTTATTATTTATTGGGTGCTAAGGTGTAATCGTACTTTAATGAAATGAAAAATAATTGTAGTTTTAGAAACAAGAAAACAATACCGCAATAAAAATGAAAACGATATCAAGAAGAGTGTTTCATAAAAAACTCAGCCAAGGTCTTGCAGGAACAGCCTTATTATCAGGAATGCCGCTGGGGTTTGGTATGAGCAAATATTCAGTCAAAAAGAAGCTTGGTATTGCCTTAGTGGGTTTAGGTAGTTATAGCAGGGGGCAGCTTGCACCAGGATTGGAGAAAGCAGAGCATTGTTATTTAGCAGGAATCGTTACCGGTACACCAGCAAAAGAAAAACAATGGATGAAGAAGTATACTATTCCTAAAAGTAATGTATACAACTATGAAAATTTTGATGAAATAGCCCATAATGATGCTATTGATATTGTGTACGTGGTGTTACCCAACAGTATGCATGCTGAGTTTTGTATACGAGCAGCCAAGGCAGGTAAGCATGTAATTTGCGAAAAGCCAATGGCAGTGAGCGTAGCCGAATGTGATGCAATTATTGAAGCCTGTGCAACGGCTGGCGTAAAATTGAGTGTAGGTTACCGCATGCAATCAGACCCGTATACCAATGAAATTAAGCGTTTGGTGCGTGAAAAAACTTTTGGAGATGTGCATTATGTATCTTCAGATGCGGCCTATATTTCTAGAGGAAATCCTAATCAATGGCGTTTGAACCGTGCCCTTTCCGGGGGAGGAGCACTCATGAATATGGGGGTATATGCCATTCAAAGTACTATTTATGGTGTAGGAATGAATCCTATTTCTGTCGCCGCGCAAGAGTTTAGTACCATGCCTGAATATTATAAAGATACCGATGAAACCATAACCGCGCAGATGCAATTTCCAAATGGGGTAGTGGGTAATTTGTTTACAAGTCATAATGCCAATGCCAATCGCTTGTTTGTGAATTTTAGAAAAGGATGGGCAGAATTAAACCCTTGTCATTCCTATGGGCCTTTGGCAGGAAGAACATCGGAAGGTAAAGACATTAAATTTCCACATCAAAGTCAGCAAATGCGACAAATGGATGATTTTACGAAACATATTAAGACAGGAAGCATCAATTTTGCCCCTGGCGAAATGGGTAAGCGTGATATGATTATTGTAGAAGCTATTTACAAATCGATAAGTGAAGGAGGTAAAACCATTCCTTTAGATTTGGGTGCTATGGGTATTGTTTCTTGAGGCATTTTGAGCAAGTGAGAAACACCACCCAACCCAACACCATTGTAGGGGTAAATTGTTTTTTTTAGACGGATACATTTTAAGTACTTTCGTAAAAAAATATCAACTTATATTTTGAAATTAAAAAAAGCAGCACTTAAAGAATTTTTAGATAGTAAAGTAGCACAATACAATACCTTAGATTTTATAGATTCTGACCCCATCCAAATACCACATCGCTATGCGCTAAAAGAAGATATTGAAATTTCGGGTTTCTTGGCGGCTACGATTGCTTGGGGAAACAGAAAAAGCATCATCAATAATGGAAATAAGATGATGGAGCTGATGGGAAATTCGCCCTACGATTTTGTGATGAGCCATACTGATGAAGATCTTGAGCGCTTTGACGGTTTTGTGCATAGAACTTTCAATAGCACAGATTTAAGTTTCTTTATAAAAAGTTTGAAAAACATTTACGTAAATCATAATGGTTTAGAAGCTGTTATTTCGAAAAACGTGACAAATGGTTCTACACAAAAAGCAATTTCAGCCTTTAAAAAGGTTTTTTTTGAAATAACGCATCCAGCCCGTACAACCAAGCACCTTAGCGACCCCTTAAAAGGCTCAGCCGCTAAACGCATTAATATGTGGCTTAGATGGAATTGCAGAAAAGACACTACAGGGGTAGATTTAGGTATTTGGAAATCTGTTGATGCCTCATGTTTATCGTGTCCTTTAGATGTGCATTCTGGCAATGTTGCTAGAAAATTGGGCCTATTAAAACGGAAGCAAAATGATGGTAAAGCTTTGGCTGAACTTGACGCCTCTCTGAGAAAACTAGACCCCAAAGATCCCGTAAAATATGATTTTGCCTTGTTTGGATTAGGCGTTTTTGAAGGGTTTTAATCGCAGGGCAAAAGCCAAGGGTTTAATGCTACAGCACTTTCCTCACAATAAAGCTATTTTTTAGGAGTAGTGTATACGCTTGGGTTGAGCTTAACTTTTCCAGAAACAACGAAAATTGAACCCTATTTCACAACAGGGACTTTTAAATCGATTAAAAATCCCTTAGATTAGTAATCGTTAAAGATAAAAATACGTACTTGAGTACGTGTATACAATTTTTATAACCAATAAAATGAAACGACATTACGTAAATCTTAATCTATATTATTGGCTTCCAATTTGGGGATACAGAGTACCGTTAATTTTTTCAAAAATGGATGGTTGGATAGGAGAATCTGGTTATTGGTTCAGTACGTCTGACAAAGAAAAGCATATTACTGCTTGTCAAGAACCTAGTGGATTATGTTTTGAAGCTTTAATGCAGGAAGAGGAATGGATAAATTGGATATCTAACTTTAAAAAATTAGCTCAAGAAATTTTAGGATATAAAGTAGGTGAAATCGAATTAGGTGAAGTTGGACATGAACCAGATTGGATAAAACCTGAATTAAGTGTTCTAAACGATATCAGATTAATAATTGATTCAAACAATCCCCAAGATGCTTGGAAATATTTAGAGGAACTTAATACTGAATGCTTAACTGAAATAGAAGTATTGGAAATAGACAAAATGTTCTTTAGAGGTGACTGGCATAAAATCCATGATCAATTAGCTAGTGGATTTCAATGGTCAAAACACCCTTCCCTAACTCGCTTTCTGTTTGAGCAAATAAAGTCTGGTGACATTCCTGAGTTTGAATACAAGCCTGTTTCTCGAAAAGCAGTTTGGGCTCTAGCCGATATCGGAACTAATGAATCTAAAGAGTGTTTAAAAGAACTTTCAAAAAGTGAAGATGAACAAGTTCAAGAATTCGCAAATAAGAGGCTTACCAATTGGAACAAAGAAATTTCAAGAAAAGGAAGAATGATTTCGAGCCATCTACCCTTCCCTGAAAGAATTAGACTTGAAAAATATAAAGATTATGAGCGTCGAATTCCAAAAAATGGAGCTAATATCATTGCTTATCAAACTGATGAACATATAGTACTTTATCAAGCCTACAAAGAATCAATAGCTAAATATGCAGTTGAAAACCAAAAACTGGGGGGAGCAAGTTTTAGTTATGACCGTATGTCGTGGATTAAACCCAACTATTTATGGATGATGTATCGCAGTGGTTGGGCAAAAAAGGAGAATCAAGAAAGAATTTTAGCAATTAGAATACTTAAATCGGATTGGGAATCTATTCTAGAAAAAGCAGTTTTATCATCCTTTGACAAAAACCTTTACAAAAGTCATGATGAATGGAAAAGTATGCTAAATCAAAGTGAAGTTCGAATCCAATGGGATCCTGACCATGATCCATTTGGAAATAAGCTTGAGCGAAGGGCTATTCAAATTGGAATTAAAGGAAATACGCTTAAAGAATTTGGGCAAAAAATCATTCAGAGCATTCAGGACATTACTCCTTTTGTAAAAAAACAGAAACTATACGTTGACCTTGATGATTTGAATAACCTAGAATTACCGAGAGAAGAAGTATACGAGGTCATTAATGAAAATATTAATATTGGAATAAAATAAAAAAGGCTAATAACTAAGTCTTCGTATGGTCCGTACTACCTAACATGATGGCGGTGTTGACTGAACTGGCTGCTTGGTCAATATTATGGGGATTGCTTTGTTTTAGTGCTTTTAGATAATAACTCATCTAAAACAATAGAAATGTACACCCATGTAGCAATCAATACTTTTAAATCGATTAAAAATCCCTTAGATTAGTAATCGTTAAGGATAAATATACGTACTTGAGTACCCATATACAATTGTTCTACGCAATTTGACCAAACTAACAAAATGAAAGTAAACTATCAAAATTCCGTAATTGAAATAACAAATGAATCTGATTTAGATTCAGCGGAATTTGGTCAGAGATTTATGAAACAATACCCAGCCGATTTAGGACATAAATTGGAATGTCAACCTTCCTCAAAACACGGAATTCGAATAACAGAAAACGGAATTGAAAAGTGTAGCGTATTATTATTGGAATCTGGAGGAGCGACTGGAATTTCTAAAAATTCATTTCTAATTAAAAATGACCGAATTTACATTTGCTGTTCTGACCAAATATATTCTCTGAATTTAACAGACTTATCAGCTAATTGGAGAAATCAATATGACGTTGCAACTTGTTTCGGAATTTATGAATTTGACGAAGATTTTATCGTTCACGGAGAAATTCAAGTTAGCCGAATTGATAAAAATGGTGATACTAAATGGAATTTTAGTGCGAGAGATATTTTTGTAAATCCAAACGGAAAAACAGAATTTAAAATTGTTGAGAACAGAATTGAATTAATAGATTGGGAAGGTTACAAATATGAACTGAATGGAGAAGGAAAAATATTAACGGAAATAAAAACTATAGACAATAACTAAACCTCCATGCGGTCAGTACGACCCAACATAATGGCACTGTTGACTGAACCCACTGCGTTGCCGATACTATGGAAATTGCTTTCCATCTGTTGCTTTTTTCCACTTTTTATGCATAAAAACCTCATTATGAGATTTAAATGCATAATAAAACAAAGTTTTTCTTAATTTTAGCATAGTCCCACAACGACCAAATAAAAACACTTCAAAACAAAATGTTTTGAAGTGTTTTTAAGAACCAATTCTATGTCTAGTGCCTAAAATGGCCTTAAACATAAGTCATAGCATACATAGAAATTACTTAAACAATTTTGAGACAAAATAATGATGAAAAAAGACATGATTACCATGTATAATACCAAAAAGAGGGTACGAGATGTTGTATTTTGGCTATGTTTTCATGGTGCTATACTTTATACCCTGGGTTGTACGGCTCAAAAAACGACTGGCACAATTTCCCTTTTCAATGGTACAACACTCAACGGTTGGACGGTTGTAAATGCCAAAAATAGCCCATATTGGTCTGTGATTGATAGCGTTATTGTTGGAGGTGATGGTGTTACTAAAATTCCAACAAATACATACCTGCATACTACGGATACATACAAGGATTTTGAACTTCGATTTCTTTTTAGGCTTACGGGGAATCATGATTTGGGTTTAATTAATAGTGGTGTGCAATACCGTTCTATAATTGAGGATAACAAAATAATAGGGTATCAGGCAGATATAGGAAAAGGCTACTGGGGAGATATTTATGATGAACATCGGCGGGCAAAACTCGTAGGCGGTGATTTGAGTACGTTGAAATATGTTTTAAACGAGGCAGGGTGGAACAGTTATATTGTTCGATGCAAGGGCAATAAACACGAACTCTACATTAATGGTGTAAAGGTATCTGAATATGTTGAAAAAGACACGAATATTCCATCAGAAGGAGTCATTGGCTTACAATTACACAGCGGAGGAAATGCAAAAGTAGAATTTAAACATATAACCCTTACCCCGCTGTAAAGGTATGTAATCAACAAATTAGTCAACCAAAATGAATATTAAAAAATTGCTTTTGCCATTTTGCTTGGGTATTGGTCTTATCAGTATTAGATGTAAAGAGAAAACTACCACCTCAAGTACCAAAATTGATACGACAAAAGAAAGTGTACCGCTTGAGCGAAAGACGCAATCTACTAGAACAGCACTTTATTCACCAGAAGAACAGCTAGCTGGTTTTACCGTACCTGAAGGTTTTGTGGTAGAGTTGGTTGCCAGTGAAAAAGATGGTGTTTTTAATCCTATAGATATCACTTTTGATGATGCTGGACGCCTTTGGACACAAACAGGCTCTATGTATCCTCTTGACCCGGTAGCTGATATTCAATGGCAAGATTTATTAAAACTCATGAATGACCCTAAAGCGCAGGAGAAAGACCCAAACTTTAAACGTATTCTTGATTTGTATAGGGGTATTACAAAGGGCGATGATAAAATATTGGTACTTTCTAATCTGTATAATGACGCTCAAGTAAAGACAACTGTTTGGGCTGATGGGCTTGCTATACCGCAAAGCATTCTACCATATAAAAACGGTGCTTATGTGGCACATGGTTCAGAGCTGTTCTTTTTAAGTGATACTAATGGTGACGGAAGAGGGGATAAGCGTACGCCTTTATTCCAAGGGTTTGGTTTTACTGATACGCATACCATGTCGCATGTTTTGGTAAGAGGCCCAGGAGATTGGATTCACTTTAGTCAAGGTGCGCTTAACAAAGGTGAAGTGAAGTCAATGGTAAGTGATGCCAAGGTACGCCTTGATTATAGTAAAATTGCTAGGTTTTCTTTAGATGCGCGTAAACTAGAACTTGTAAATGCGGGACTTAATAATATTTGGGGTTTTCAGCTAAGAGGTAACGGGCAATGGTATGGCACAGAGGCCAATGACCTTGGTTATTCCGTAGTGCCTATGGAAGTGGGTACTGGTTTCCCGGGTATTGGCAATGAGCGTTTACGTCCTTATCAACCTTTAATGCCACAACTACATGAGTTTCGTGTAGGTGGCACGGGTATTTCTGGCTTGGCGTTTGCTGATGATAGTACGGGGTCTTTTCCCAAAGAGTGGAAAGACGTAGCTTTTTTAGCAAACCCTATCGCTAGTAATATCAATGCGGTACGTATTGTACGGAACAATGATGGCAGCGTATCTGCAGAACATCTCCCTGATTTTTTAACCTCAAAAGATGATTGGTTTCGCCCTGTGAATATGGAGTTTGGTCCAGACGGCTGCCTATATATTGCAGATTGGTATAATAAAATTGTTTCGCATAATGAATTACCAACCACACATCCTGACCGTGATAAGTCGCACGGCCGTATTTGGCGTATCCGACATAAATCACAACAAGCACGAGAAATTCCCAATTTTTATGAGTTAAAAACCAGTCAACTTGTAGGCTATTTAAAATCTCCATCCCTATGGACTAAAAGAGCAGCTTGGCATCAAATAAGTGATCGTCCTATTGCAGAAACTAAAGAACTGTACAAAGAATTATTAGCATTGGTTGCTGATGCTTCTCTTGATGAAATTACCCGCATAGTAGCGCTTTGGTCTTTGGAAGGAATCCATCATTATGATGCTGAAATTATGAGAGCCTTACTTAATGACAAATCAGATAATCTACGAAGAGAGGCGGTGCGTTCATTGGGTTCTTTTGCCATACCCACAGATGATTTGGCCGATTTATTAAAAAAGCCTGTACAAGATGCTAATCCTATGGTTCGCGCTCAGGTAATTAGAACCTTGGAAGAAGTAGGTAGGGCCAATGTAAAAACAATCGCTTTATTGGTTGATGCTTGTAAGCCAGCATTAGATGGCAACGCCATGGGAGGAGCTTATGAACGTAATTTTGAACGCTACCTAGCACGAAAAGCACTGGAAAACTACCCTTACGAATTAGCAACATTTATTAAATCACCACAAGGACGTTTAGCGCCTCCTAAAAATAATATTTGGGCAGGTCAAGCACTCCCTGAGCAACACCAAAGAGAGCAGGTTTTTATTGATTTTTACTCCAAAGCAGGGTATGCCGAGTTTGACGAATCTACCTTTATTATGGTGGCGAATATGTTGCATAACCCAAAGGTTTATGCAATGGTTAAAGGAATCATAGGTAGTGAGAAAGATGCAGAAAGATATGTGGGTATGGCCCTTAAATTCTTGGGGCAAATACAATCTGATGCTCTCGAAAAAATGCTTCAAAATCCCATTAAGACTTTGCTGTCTTCAAAAGAAGAATCACAGCAATATCTTGGGCTTGAAGCAGCTGCCAAGTTACATATTACAAATAGTAGAGATCTTGTGGTGGCTATTGGTAAAAACAAGACAGACCAAAAAACGATGAACCTTGTTATTTCAGTATTACAGCAAGAGGCAAAAAAGAATATAAAAGTACTTTCAGAATTTGCTAATAATGAAAATCTGGATGTAACTATTAGAGCCCTTGCAATAAGGGCATTGGCTAAAGAGGAAAGTACAGTGGCAAATGATATCATAAAAACATGGTTGCCTACATTGGATGAATTGCAACAGCGCCAAATTACTAAGGTAGTTTCAGTCTCAGAAGAAGGCGCTAAAGTACTTCGACAATTGTTTCAGAATGCTATTATTAACCATGCTGCCTTTGACTTGTCAAGTGCCGAGCAAATACATAATATCGATAGTGAAGATACGGTAGGTCGTACTTTATTAGCGGCTGTTATGGCTAGTTTAGGAAAAGAGAAAAAGGCGTTTGATGCTAAATTAAAACGATTTCTGGCTATTGCTGAAAAGGGAGGTGGAGATGCAGAAAAAGGAGCGCAATTATTTCAAACTTGCATTCAGTGTCATCGTGTGGGCAACAAAGGGTATGATATAGCTCCTGCTTTAGACGGTTCGGCAAACCGTGAAAATGAGGCACTCTTAACAGCAATACTAAATCCTGATGCCGCAATGGAAAGTAGTTATACCCTGTATCGTTTGGTGAAAAAGGATGGAAATACCATTGAAGGATACCTGTCAAAAAAAGATGATAGAGGAGTCACCATCGCTTTTATGGGTGGCAGTACTGTTTTTGTTCCTACGGACGATATTAAAACAGCAGGCTTTTTAGGAGGACGTTCTTTTATGCCAAAGGGGCTTATTGATAATTATTCAGACGAACAGGCTGCTAATTTACTAGCCTATATAAAAACCCTAGATTAAAAGTAGACCTTAACGTAATAGAAAATATAAAACAGGGAAACCTAGAGTATGACACGACATTTTGGAATGTTTCAGTTTAAAGAAGGGGTAAGTGATGCCCAAATAGATGAAAGTTTCACAGCTATGAAAGGGATGATTGGTAAAATTCCAGGTTTTTTAGCTATGGAGTACGGACCCTACGATAGTTCAGAAGGCCTCAGTGATGGTTATACCCATGGCTTTATTATGACTTTTGAAAGCCGCGAAGCACGAGAAGCCTATCTGCCTCATCCTGTACATGAAGCCGTGAAAGACTTGGTAATTCCCAGATTAGAAAGAGTGGTTGTATTTGATTTTAATGTGTAATGTAAAGCATACAAAGGTTTATGAACGTTATAAATAAACATATTGTAATGATTGGCTGCTTTGATACTAAAGGGGAAGATTTTACCTATTTGTATGACAGCCTACAAGGTGAAGGTGAAAAAATTATCACCGTCAATACCGGTGTGATGAAAAGCAATGTTCATTTTCCCATCAATTTTGATAGTGATGTGGTAGCGCAGCATACAGGCACCTCATTGTTAGCTATTCAGGCAGCCAATGATCGTGGTAAGGCGGTTGAAATTATGGGTAATGGTGCTGCCAAAGTACTGGCAGAGCTGGTTAAAAAAGACACCATTAAAGGCGTAATCGGTATGGGCGGTGGTGGCGGTACCTATATGGCACTAACAGCAATGCAAGAAGTGTCTTTAGGTATTCCAAAATTATGCTTGTCTACCATCGCTTCTTGGGATTTATCGAAATACATTGGGGTTAAGGATATTACCTTAATGTCTTCGGTAGTTGATGTAGCAGGCCTCAATAGTATCAGTAGGTTGCTCATTAAACAGGCGGCTTCGGCTATTTGTAGTATGGCTAATGTACAGCGTGAACCAGCTGATGATAAAAAGAAAACTATAGCCATTAGCATGTTTGGTAATACAACCAAATGCGTAGACAAATGTTCTAAACTATTAAAAGAAGAAGGCTATGAAGTTATGGTTTTTCATGCTACTGGTGTGGGTGGCGCTACTATGGAATCATTAATTCATGAAGGGGTATTTGCTGGGGTACTTGACGTTACAACCACTGAATTGGCTGATGAACTCTGTGGAGGAACGCTCAGTGCAGGGCCTGATAGACTGACAGCAGCCTCAAAAATGGGGATACCTCAAGTAGTTGTGCCTGGTTGTCTCGATATGGTGAATTTTGGACATCTAGATACCGTTCCTGAAAAATATACTTCAAGGAAACTGTATAGTTGGGCACCGAACGTAACATTAATGCGAACCAATAAAAATGAAAATGAAATGCTAGGTAAAATAATTGCAGATAAGCTTACTAAAGCTCGTACTCCAGTAACTATTGTATTACCAAAAAAAGGAATTTCGCAAATAGATGCTGAAGGAGGTGTTTTTTACGATCCTGAAGCTAACAAAGCGTTATTTGATAGTATTCATGCCCATTGTAATTCTACTATTCCGATAATAGAAATAGATGCTAATATTAACGATGAAGCTTTTGCCAATGCATTGGTAGCGCACTTATTAAAGATCATTTAGTATCAAATAGAAAAAGCGCAAAAAGAAACAAATTTATTTTTTTGGTATTTCTAACCACACACTATTTATAAATTAGCAATCACTTCTTTTCCATGACTTGTAATACGCCCATCAACCATAACTAGTTTTCTGTCTGCTAAATTCGCTAATTGCTCATTGTGGGTAACAATAACAAAAGTCTGCCCAAAGTTGTCACGTAATTGAAAAAATAGCTTGTGTAGGTTATCGGCACTTTCAGAATCTAAATTTCCACTAGGCTCATCAGCAAAAATAATGGCAGGGTTATTTATTAAGGCTCTTGCTACAGCAACTCTTTGTTGTTCTCCTCCCGAAAGTTCGTTTGGTTTATGATGATAACGCTCAGAAAGTCCTAAAAAATCGAGTAATTCTTTACCTCGTTTTTCGGCATCAGCTTTCGGCGTTTTTTTGATAAAAGCAGGAATACATACATTTTCTAATGCTGTAAACTCAGGCAATAGTTGGTGAAATTGAAAAATAAACCCGATATGTTCATTTCTAAATTTTGCAAGCGCTTTCTCTGATAAATGATTAATTTCTATGTCATTGATTTTGAGTGTGCTACTTGTTTTATTTGAAGGCGTATCTAAAGTACCTAAAATCTGTAATAGGGTTGTTTTTCCCGCTCCTGAAGCCCCAACAATGGTCACAATTTCACCTTTATTTATAACCAAATCAACACCTTTTAAAACTTGAAGGTCTCCATAAAGCTTTTGAATATTAACGGCTTTTATCATGCGATGTTCTTTTATGGGATGAAAGTAAACATTAGGGTGGACATGACAAAATAGAACATATAATGCTTCCTATTTAAGATGCTTAAATTTTTAACTGTACCTAGGATATCAATTGATTTTACGTGGCAATATCTTATCTTTCGGCTCGCTAAGCATAATTAATCGGTGAGAACTGATAATTTATACGTAACTTTGTTTAATAGTTAATAAAAAAGAATAAACAAAATATAGATGTCGCCATATAGAAACTTAGAAGAATATAATTTAGAGATTACAGATGAGGTAAGAGAGCGTTATTCTTCAATTATCGATGAGATAGGAGAAGATGTACAGCGAGAAGGTTTGTTAAAGACCCCTGAACGTGCAGCCAAAGCGATGTTATTTTTAACGCAGGGTTATCAACAAGATGCCGCTGAAATTTTACGAGGCGCTATGTTTAAAGAAGACTATGACGACATGGTCATTATCAAGGGCATTGAATTGTATTCTTTGTGTGAGCATCATATGTTACCATTTTTTGGGAAAGCACATATAGCTTATATTCCCAACGGTCATATAGTAGGTTTGAGTAAAATACCCCGTATTGTTGATGTATTTGCAAGACGTTTACAGGTGCAAGAGCGGTTAACGCACGATATTTTAGAGTGTATCAATGACACTTTAAAGCCACAGGGAGTTGCTGTAGTTATTGAAGCTTCACACATGTGTATGATGATGCGCGGCATTCAAAAACAAAACTCGGTAACCACAACTTCGGGTTTTAGAGGGCAATTTGAAAAAATTGAAACACGAAATGAATTTTTAAAATTGATAGGTTCTGACCTTTCTTAGTGCACTTATTACAGCTTAAGGCTGTTTTAAATAGACGAATTAAATCCTATTATTTCAGGAGCATTATTTCTTTAATTCTCGTGGTAGAAATCCAAAGGTCTTTTTAAATGCTACAGTAAAATGTTGGGCATTCTTATAACCAACCTCATAGGATGCTTGAGAAATAGTATAGTTTTTTTTAAGAATCAACTCTTTGGCGGCTTGCATACGGAGTTGGGTGATGTGCTTGAATATAGTGGTGTTAAATTCCTGTTTAAATTCTTTTTTCAGTTTAGAGGTGTTACAACCTGCCAACTGTGCTAACTGTGGTATAGTTAATTTATTTTTTAAATTCATTTGAATATACCGTTCTACCTTTTTTATGGCGTTATAATCGTGATGGGCATCGTCTACAGCAATAATAGGAGACTGCTTATTTGTTTTTTTAGTTAGAATAAGTACCAAAAGCTCTACCACCTTAGCTTCTAAAAATGATTTTTTTAGACTATCGGGTAAATCACACTTTGTAATTTGCAGCATTAACATTTTTAGGTCATTTGAAATGGATTGGCAACGCATCCATAAGGTCGATTGTTTTTTTAGCGATAAAGCTTCTTTAAAGTTGGCTAATAGATAGTCATCCTTTCCTATTATTTTTCGTAAAAACTGTTTGCAAAAATAGATGTCTAAAATGAATCTTGGTTTTGCAGTGTAGGTTGAAGTAACACCTATATTGGGGTAGTAGTATAAATTATAGAGGCCTTCAGAAATTAAGGCTGTGTCTTTTTTTGGCCATTGACAGCAGTGTACACCTTCAAGTTCAAAATGCAAATTAAGACAAGCTCCCTCATAATTAGTTTCAACACTGTATTTGTTACATACGGTGTGTTGTTGTATGGAGATAAAGGCACCATCTACTTGATAATCAATCATGACAGCTTGTTGATTTGCATTGGACCATGTCCATTTCTTTGCCAAAAGGGTAGGGGATGAAAAGTCGCCATTTAAAAATTTTACCAATTTTCCACCATTATAAATAGGACTTTTTAAGGTCATCTTTATTTGTTCCTTTTGCGTCATAATAACTTCCAATTGCGTTGTAAGAGGTTTCCTTTCATTTTTACCTTTGCAAACATATATTATTTTTATTTAATCTAAATAAGAAATAAGCAAAGAATGAAAAAAGAGCTACTCTCATTACTATTAATTTTTGCTACAGCTATCGCACTGCAAGCGCAAACGACACTTACAGGTAAGGTAGTAGCTGCTACTGGCGAACCTCTTTTTGGAGCCACAGTTGTTATTAAAGATAAAGCACTTGGCGCTCAGGCAGAAGATAATGGTAGGTATACTATTGCTACTATTCCTGCTGGTAGGTATACGGTGATTGCTTCGTATTTAGGGTTTGTAACGGTTTATAAAGAATTAGTAATTGCTAAAACTTTAGCAGGGAAGAAGATAGCGTTGGATTTTGTGCTTAAGGAAAATGTAGAAAATTTAAACGAGGTTGTAGTAAAAGGAACATCACAAATAACACAGCTAGAAACAAAAGGTTTTGCCGTAAGTGCTGTAGCAATGAAAGAGGTGCAATTACAATCCATTCAGGCAAATGAGGTTTTAGACCGTACTTCAGGGGTTCGTATTCGGCAAAATGGTGGCTTGGGGTCAAGGGTAAGGTATAATATAAACGGGCTCTCTGGAAATGCCATTAGAGTTTTTATTAACGGAATCCCAATACAGGCATATGGTCCTTCATTCTCTTTAAGTAGCATTCCTACCAATATGATTGAGCGAATAGAAGTGTATAAAGGGGTAGTGCCTGTAGCCTTGGCTGGTGATGCACTTGGTGGAGCTATTAATGTGGTTTTAAAAGAAAACATAGCTGCTAATACCTTATCGGCCTCGTATTCTTTTGGTTCTTTTAATACGCATCAAGCTGCTATTTCTGGGAGTTTTTACAATGATAAATCAGGATTTACCGCTAGGGCTTCTGGTTTTTATAATTACTCAGATAATAATTACAAGGTATATGGAAACCAAGTGTATACTACAGCTCCTACAACAGGAGATATCACCTATGTAACAGCTAAAAGATTTCATGATACCTACAGTTCAGGTGGATTTGATGTAGCAGCTGGCTTTACCAATAAAAAGTGGGCAGATGAATTAATGGTAGGTGTTGTAAGTTCTTCCTTAGACAAAGATATTCAGCATGGTGCAACAATGGAATCGGTTTATGGAAACAGAACTGCTGATCAGCAAACCAACTTGGCTACTATTTCCTTTAAAGACCGCAGTTTCTTATCAGAAAAATGGAGTCTTAACCTTTTTTCTTCTTATTCTCATTTAAAAAGACATGTTATTGATACTACAGCCTTTATCTATGACTGGGATGGAAAACGAAAAGAAAGGTTTGATGCCGATGGCAATCTAATTGGCTACTATGAACATGCTAGTGGGGCAGAGGCCGGTTATCCTACTTTACAAGAGAATATAGAGAAGGTATATGTTGGTCGTGCCACCAGCAGTTATAGGGTAGATCAGCATCATAAATTTACAGCAAATTTCTTGCATACACGATTTACAAGAGATTCAGAAGACCCCCTTCGACATGTAGATATACGAAACTTAGAAGACACCCGATTCTCTAATAGAAGTATTGTTGGTGCTGGTTATGATTTTAAAGGATTGGATGATAAGTTAAGTGCTTCGCTTTTCTACAAGTACTTCAAGCAAGGTATTCGAATTATTGAATACAAAAAGGAGAATGCTACGGCAGCGGTTCAATTAAATGATGTACAAAGAGATGTAGCTGCTAATGGATACGGTTTTACACTAGCCTATGAGCTATTTGCTAATGTGCTTTTAATGACATCAGCAGAAAACTCTTTTAGACTACCAGTAGCCCATGAGTTATTTGGAAATGTAGCCGAAAATTTAGAGCCCAATTATGCACTACAACCTGAGCGAAGTAAAAATTTAAACCTAGGAATTACGCTTGGTAGCTACCAGTTTGGCAAACATGAGGCTAAACTCAAAATCAACACATTTATTCGTGATACTAAAGATAAAATTAAACGAAATGTACGAGAAGATGATACGGATGAAACTACAGAATATATCAATGATGACAGTTATATAAGTAAGGGTTTTGATATTGATGTATTCTACTCGTATGATGAAAAACTAGATTTTACGGGGAATGTATCTGTCTTTAATTCTCGTTTTAATACCCAATTTGACGAAACCGGTTTGCAGTATGATTGGTATAGAGACCGAGAACGTAATGCTCCTTTTTTTACAGCTAATGGAAACCTTAGGTATAAGCTTGTACACCTCTTTCAAAAAGAATCGAATACTACATTTTCTTCCAATTTGTCTTATGTACATTGGTTTTATAGAGATTGGGAATCTCTAGGGGGGATGGGTAAAGATATTATACCTACCCAATTGGTATTTGATTTGGGCGTAGCCTACACATTTCCAAATAAAAAATTAACCCTAGCCTTAGATGTCAGAAATATTTTAGACAAACAGGTTTTTGATAATTATGCGCTGCAAAAACCAGGGCGAGCATTTTACGCAAAAATCAATTACACCCTATTTTAAAAACACTATTAATAAATAAATAACTATTTTATGATTCGTTTAAACACTGAAATTTCATCGAAAAAGTCGCTAATAATAAGCGCATTTACATTGCTATTACTTGCTTCTTGCGGTAAGGATAATCCTGTAGATCCAGTGGCTGAGCCCAATACTGAGGAAGGAAATACTGATGATTCTACAGCGGAAGAAGGAGATTCAAGACAACTATTTACGCTGGCTTTATCGGCAAGTCCCACTGGAGAAACCAAAGTATATACCCAAGCACTGGAAGACGTTGGTGCAGGTGTAGTGGTAAGTTATGATGGAGTGGGGTATGAGATGCCTTCTACAAGAACGGCAAGAATTTTTTCTTCGCAAGATGGTACATCGGTATATAACCTTGACTATGGTGGAGGAAGGGTTTATAAATTTTCGGTAGACGGTGGTGAAGATTATCAGTTGCAAACAGAAAAAAATGTAGAATTTGCTATGGGTACTGCCTACCCTAGATGGACTAAAGCGAATGAAGCATCGGCATCAATTCATTATGCAGATGGCTCTAATGCCAGAAGGGTTTATCAATATACTGATAGCACCCTTGTAGAAGGTAATTATGTTTATACCGATTCTACTTTTGTACGTTCAGACGTTACACTTAGGGTGATGACCGTAGGTTTAGAAGATTTGTCATTTGGTTCTATTGAAGAAATTACTATTCCCGTTAGTGATACAGACTTAGCATCACATAATTATGTTGGTAGAGTAGATGCTCCTGTTATTGCGGGAGACAAAATTTATTATGGTTTGTCTAAAAGTGCTTATGATCCTGAAAATCCTTGTAGCGGAAGAGGTTGTCCAAAAGCGGTGTATACCAATACAGAGACCTTGGTCTTAGATTATCCGTCATTAACCAATCCAAGAATTATTGCTACAGAAATGGCTGCTGGTGCAACTAACGGGTATAGAACGCCTGTTTCTTATTTAGACGAAAAAGGAGATGTGTATCAGATTATTACCGTGCCAGACAACACATACGACACCTATATTCTTAAAATTTCTGATGGTACTTATGATGAATCATTTCGCTTTAATCTATCAGAACTGTTGGGCGAAAACACAAAATCCTATGGCTGGTTTTATGTTGGTGATGGAATTGGTTATGTGCCTTACCTAAGAACCGATGAGACTGCTAGTAGCAGTGATTCTAATTGGTCTGTTGCTCGTGTAGATTTATATAATGGTACAGCTATTAAAATGAATTTACCTGAAAGCCTATGGCTAACACAATACCAAAGCGGGGTAGTAAAAGATGGCAAATTCTATATGGCAATTACCCCAACAGGAGAGAATGGAAATGTGTATATTTTTGATACCACATCAGAAAGTGCAGACGGATTCACTTTGGGCGCTACCTTAAACAATTTAGCCGAAGGAACATATATCGGTATTTATTAATGTAACAGCCATTAAAAGCTACTTTTGTAGCTTACTATACCATAGCAAAAATGCCTTTTTGAAGTCTCCTTCAAAAAGGCATTTTCTATTGCCAACGTATAATTATGTAAGGGCTTTGTTGTCTAAAAATAAAGTACTGTTCATAATACCCTAACTAACCAAAATAAAGATGTAGTTTCGCCGCTTGTTAAAAAAACAGTTCTATGAAACGCATAAATCAGTATAAGAAGCTATTTAATGTAGAAAAGGAGATTGAGCTTAAAACACTCAAAACTACATACCGTAATTTAGTAAAAGAATGGCATCCTGATAAGTTTCAAGAGGGCGACCCTAAACGCGAAGAAGCTGAGGTACAAAGTAGGACTATAATTGACGGTTATCATTTTTTGGTAAGTATTGCTCCTGAAACCATTGCTGCAAACTCAGCAGCCTATACAGAAACCATAACAAAATCAGGAATAGCAGATTACATGCACAAAGGTTTGTTGTTAGAAATTACTTTTTTAGATGGAACCACTTATGAGTATTTTGGTGTAACCAAGCCGGTATATTTAAAGATGATTAATTCTAATAAATTAAATCGTTTTGCTAAGCGCTCCATTTACCCTAACTACACCTACAGAAAATCAAAACGTACCCTGCAAGAAGCATAGCGTATTGTTGAAATAGACAAATACGCGTACAGTTATATATGATTGGTGGTTGAACTGGAGGCTGTGTGTTTTTTAATCGATAGCCAAGGGTTTAATTCCTAGGTTTGCTTAGAAATCAAAAAGTGTTTTTTCTGAAGCGTATTTCGTACCTTTAAGTAGAAGTTGTTGATTGGCTTAAAATTAGCTACTAGCTTGCTAAATCCTAAAATTAGCGGTTGGGTAAATTATTATGGTAAAGTTAGCATAAGGAGTCTTTCGCTAGTATGCTATCAGCTATAGCACCGAATCATCAAATGGGTGTTAAACAAGTATAAGCTATTTAAAGGGAGTAAGCATAAAGCAGTAAAATGGCTTCGGAGCATACTCAAAATAGAACCCAACTTGTTGTATCACTGGCAGCTGGGTTCAAGTTTATTAGAACTTAAACCAAAGACTGTACAACAAGAGCCGTATGATAGGAGACTATCACGTACGGTTCTGTGAGCCATTTAGGGGTGAAATTCCCCTTTACCTACTCGACTGTAAGCAGTTTTATGCCGCTTCGATAAACTCCAGCTTCAGTTTAGTATAATTACGAAAAAATCTAAGTCCATTGTCCATTGAATCTTTCTCTTTGAACGACATTAAGTATTTTTTCTTTTTCAATTCTTCGTTAGCTAGATAAAAAGTATAGGCGTTATCATTGATGAACATATCGATTGTCAAGTCCGTCCACCAAGGTATGTTTTGCGGTGCGTTATTTTCAAATATTAAAATTTGTTTATAAGTGTCTATATCTATTTTCTGTTTGTACAGAACAATTTTTTCTAGAATCAGTCCTTGATAAATTCCATTTGAGTTTGAAATCAAACCTTTTTTTGCAAACAATAATGAAACTGTAACGACCAGACCTATAAAACATAATAGTCCTGCAATTTTGTTTCCATTTCCAAACATTTGAATTGTTCCAAAAAGAAGGGTTACAACGAAATATAGCAAGAACATCTTTTGTTTATTGGAAAGATATTTTTCTAGTCCGACTATATTCATTTTTAAATGTCTTACAACGTTGATGTAATCGAGTAGACAAGGGGAATTTCACCCCAAGTCTCTCACAGAACCGTACGTGATAGTCTCCCATCATACGGCTCTTG
>CANMFQ010000011.1 GCA_947497145.1 uncultured Flavobacteriaceae bacterium | reverse complement strand
GTGATATTCAAAATGACACATTTAAGGTTGACTTCCCTATTAATGAGGATAGCACAGATGATTGTAACATACGGGTAAACTTGAAGATTTATAACCGTTGGGGCAATTTGGTTTATGAGAATCCAAATTACCAAAATGATTGGACAGGAGAAGCCGCCAAAGATGCACTAGGAGACAAAGAAAAATCACCTAGAGCAACCTATTATTATATCATAGAATTAGTAAATAGTGGCATGCCGCCTATACAGGGATATTTTCTATTAGGTATGCTAAAATAGCTATTTCAATACATAAAGTAGGGTCTCAGAAATCTTAAAATTTAGTATTCGTAATATTTTTTCTTCTTTTTAAGCTGTTTGGAAAACTTCGATAAAAGGCATAAAAATGAGGTGAGTTACCTAGCATATTTTAGACGCTAAAGCCTTATGTTATCTAATTTTTGAAGTTTGTCGAATAAATGAATCCACTTACCAATTATAGATTTTGAAATAACTGAAAAATAGCGTTCTAGACTTATTTTCGTTAGTCGAAACAACCTATTATGAACCTACATTGATGTTATAAATTTTTAATGCTGCCCATCAATAATTTATATCTAAAGAAATGTTGTCTTTATGCCATTAACTCCCAAATTAATAAGAATATCACTTTTGATACTGTTGACATTAATTTGTCAAATGGGTTTATTTTCTAATCAAAATACGATTTCTTCTTCAACAGCAACTAAGGCTTTTCATATCGAAAAGGATATAGCTAAGAAGCACATATTATTGGCTGCATTAAAAAATGATGCTAACAAAAAAGGAACCGTTTTTCATTTGTTTTCTCACGGGCGTTCGGGGGAGTTACGCATCAACGGAAAATGGCTAAATGCAGCAGAAATAGCTACCTATTTAATCAGAGAGATTAAACTTCAAAAAACAACTTTTAAAACCCTACATATTTACGGATGTGAATTTGCAAAAGGATACAAAGGTAAGCAGGCAGTAGCCTATCTTGAAAAAACACTAGGTATTACCGTAGCTGCTTCAACAAATATTACAGGAGTTTCAGGTGACTGGGTACTGGAAGTGGGGAATTCATCATTTTTAGGGATGGCAAACTATCCGTATGATTTACAATGTGCAAATCAAGGGGTAGCAGGTAATCAAGACTATGATTGTGATGGGGTTGTTAATAGTGATGATGTAGACGATGATAATGATGGCATATTGGATGCTGTTGAGTGCCCGTCTTACTATACTAACTTAGTTTCATCTGGTGGTTTTAGTAAAACAAGGACCGAAATTACGAACGATGGTTGGTATGTATCTTCAACAGTTTCAAATTTTAGAACATCGATAGGGGCTGTTACTTCCTATCCAAGTACAAACAAAAATTCAACCTTAACAGGTGGTGTGTTTGGAGATATGAATAATGATAATGCCAATACGGGATTAAGAAATTTATTATTCGAATATAACAGTACTGCTAATGCCATAGTGTATAACTTTGGTTCATTAAATAGGGGGGCATACGAGTATGCATTTGATTTGGGTTCAAGAAGTTCGGGTAGCTCAGCAAGGTTTATTGTACAAATATGGAATGCCAGTACCAACACCCTACTTACTACCTTAGAGCAAGATGCTTTTAATACGCTTCCAAATTATTCAGCAACACCAAATTATAAAAATTTTACAGGGAGTTTTAGTATTCCTAATACGGGAAATTATTTCATGCTTTTTAGGGGAACAGGCACAGGTGCTCAACCAGATGATTATATTATAGATAGAGTGGCCGTTAGATTACCTGCTTGCGATTTTGACCAAGATGGTATTCCAAATCATCTAGATTTAGATAGTGATGGCGATGGTTGTGCAGATGCTTTAGAAGGCGATGGCAGTTTTGGTAGTGATAATTTACAAAACTCGTCAATACCAGGTGGAAATACCGACAGTAATGGAGCTGGAAATGCTCCAGATTATAACGGAACAGCAGGTCCTATAAGTCAAAATTTAGGGACTTCGGTTGACACTAATACAACTAGTGCCACCTCAGGATTACCCATTGTTGCTCCAGCAACTACTGCAAGTGCTCAAGCTCTTGGTAGTAGCCAAAATACAGCAGTAGAGTCTGAAGAGTGTAGTGATTGTTTGGTAGGTGCTAGTTCAAATGGTACACCAACAGCCAGTGATAGTGATGGCGATGGCATAAATGATATTTGTGATTTAGACGATGATAATGATGGAATAAAAGATGTAGATGAAGAGTGTAAAGGATTTATTTCACAAAATACAGACGGAGCTTGGAAAGGGCAAACAGCAAGTGTTGTAGATGTAACTTTGGCAGGTAATAGTTTTGAGGCTATAAATAATGAAGTATCACTTTCAGATGGTCAAATGCCTTATTCAATAAATTTACGAGATGGGGATAAGTGGGTTAGAACAGTAGGAGGAACAGCAGAATACACAGCTACTTTTTCTCCGGGAGTTCCAATAGATGAAATAGCATTTTATGTTTATGATTTAGATCATAGCAATTCACCAAATGCATATTTTAACTTTACTGTAAATGGAGGGACTCCAGCTGGAAATCGTATTGAAATAGTAGATTATGGATATGCATCACCGTCAACTTATGATGCAGCAACAAGTAGATTAGAATCATCAGGAGTAGCGGATCAAAGAACGTTATTTAAAGGAGTTGGGAATACAATAATCACAGAGTTTAAAATAAAATCTTTTAATATGGGGAGCGCAGATTGGATAGCTTATTCCTTATTTGGGAGAAGCTATTGTGATACCGATGGCGACGGAATTAGAAATAGCTTAGATTTAGACAGTGATGGCGATGGCTGCCCCGATGCTTTAGAAGGCGGTGGTAGTTACACCAATACCAACTTACAAAATTCGGCAATGCCTGGCGGTAATGGCAATAGTGCAGAAGGCCCAGTAACTCAAAACCTAGGAACTACGGTTGATAGAAATGCTACTAGTACAACTTATGGTGCGCCCATCGTTTCACCAGCAACTACGGCAACTAACCAGACGGTTGGTAGTAGCCAAGATGCTGCAGTTGAATCTGACGAATGTAGTGATTGTTTGATAGGTGCTAGTTCAAATGGTACACCAACAGCCAGTGATAGTGATGGCGATGGCATAAATGATATTTGTGATTTGGATGATGATAATGATGGTATTTTAGATATTGATGAAGGAAAATGTGTTGATGAATTTAACAACGGAAATCAGCTAAAAATAGCAAGTATAACCAATCTTCCAACAAATCAAATTATGATTGATTGTGGACAGAATGGATCTCTTGAAGAGCTTGTTGATGGTGATTATTCAAGTATTTACACCAGTGGATGCCAAGATTTTGATTGGAATGCAACATATAATAATAGAGGTAATGGATTTAGACTTACCTTTTCTTCAGCCTACAATAATGTAAATAAAGCATTTATTGCCAATGATTATAATGGCCCTTTAGGTGACGGAGTTAAGAGTTTTAGTTTTAAATTATACGATAAAAATAATGTGATTTTAGGAACAGAAACCTTTACTGCATTAAATAATCATAATTTACAAACTTTTACTTTTACACAATTATATACCGCTGTTTCGCATGTAGATTTTATTATCAATACTACTTATTCAAGGGTGCCTGTTCAATTAAGAGAAATTGCTATTGGAGGAGATAATCTGGTATGTACAGATTTAGATACAGATAATGACGGTATACCCAATCACCTAGATTTAGACAGTGATGGTGATGGCTGCCCCGATGCTTTAGAAGGCGGCGGTAATCATAGGAGTAGCAATCTGCAAAATTCGTCAATGCCTGGTGGTAATGGTAATAGTGCAGAAGGTCCTGTAACTCAAAATTTAGGAACTACTGTTGATACCAATGCCACTAGTGCAACTTACGGCGTACCCATCGTTTCACCAGCAACTACGGCAACTAACCAGACGGTTGGTAGTAGCCAAGATGCAGCAGTTGAATCTGATGAATGTAATGATTGTTTGATAGGCGCTAGTTCAAATGGTACACCAACAGCCAGTGATAGTGATGGCGATGGCATAAATGATGATTGTGATTTAGATGATGATAATGATGGTATTTTAGATACTGATGAGTGTGTGAGTAGGCCAGTGTATAGCTTTGTTGAAAATTTTGGTACAGGAACGGGTAGGAATTCAACACCTTATACAACCTATAATTATGAAACTAGTAATAGGATACTAGATGGTTCTTATGGAGTTGATGACAACCCTGCTGATGGTTATTATACATGGCATAGCGGCGAAGATCATACCCCCGGAGATGTTAACGGGCAGATGTTATTAGTAAATAGTAGTTATACCGCAGGTGAGTTTTATAGACGAAATAATATCGCTGTAGATGCTAATGCTACCTATCAATTAGAAGCATTTTTTGCTAATTTATTAAAGAAGGATGTTTGTAATCCAGATATACCGATAAATATTAAATTTCAAATCGAAGATTCTAGTAATGGAGTGGTGTTAGCTTCTGGTGATACAGGAAACTATCCAGGTACAGTTACTATGGAATGGGATTCTTTTGCCCTGTCTTTTACCACCACTACAACGACCCCTGCAGTTAATTTGGTTTTAATTAATAATGGTGCAGGAGGATGTGGTAATGATTTAGCTATTGATGATATAAGTTTTTACAAAAACAGTTGTAATACTGATGTTGATAATGATGGCATTCCCAATCAATTAGATTTAGATTCAGATGGTGATGGTTGCCCCGATGCTTTAGAAGGCGGTGGTAGTTACACCAATGCCAACTTACAAAATTCGTCAATGCCTGGTGGTAATGGCAATAGTGCAGAAGGTCTTGTAACTCAAAATTTAGGAACTACTGTTGATACCAATGCTGCTAGTCCAACTTACGGGGTGCCTATTGTTTCACCAGCAACTACGGCAACCAATCAAACGGTTGGTAGTAGTCAAGATGCAGCAGTTGAGTCCGAAGAGTGTATAGATTGTGGCGAAGGTGCAAGTACTGACGGAACACCAACGGCAAGTGATAGTGACGGTGATGGCGTAAATGACGTATGTGATTTAGACGATGATAATGATGGTATCTTAGATACTGATGAGGTAGTTTGTGAGCCATTTAGCGCAACGGGCTTTGCCGGTAAAGTATATGACAATACAGGCGTAACAACAGCTATAGATACCTGGGCCGAAATATCTTCAGGTACTACTTTTCCATATTCAGGAACAGTATTTTTAGAAGTGGGTACTTTTCAATACAATGAAAAGGCAGGCACAAATCAAGGGTTTGGAACTGATTTTGATCCAGATGCAACGGATATGCTAAATTACACGGGACCTGCAATAACTACCTTTAATGAAGATTACTTTTTTACCTTAGAAAAGGAAATTGCCGCAAGTGAGGCCGGTACGTATGTAATTGACCTTACCAACGGAGACGATCATTTACTTGTGTACAAAAATGGTGTAGAAATCGCCAGACAAAGACTTGGTTTTAACGGCCCTTATCCAAATTTTGTACGTGTTACGTTGGCTGCGGGAGATAAATTACAATATTTACTTGCTGAAGAATGGTCTGATAACTATGGACTTGACACGGTTGTGAAAAAAATTGATTGTTTTGTCGATACTGATGGTGACGGCATTTCTAACCAGTTAGATTTAGATAGTGACGGCGATGGTTGCCCCGATGCTATAGAAGGCGGCGGAAGTTTTGGTAGTGGAGATTTAGTAGATTCCGCAATGCCTGGTGGAAATACTGGTGCTAGCTATACAGGTACTTCGGCAAGCCCAGTGATTACAAATTTAGGTACTACGGTAGGTGATACGCCTACCACTTTAGGAGTGCCAACAGTAGCAGGTGCTGGTCAAGGAGTTGGAACTTCACAAATTACAGGAGCAACAATACAAATAAGCGAAGCACCAGAAGATGTGTCTCAATGTATTTCAGATAATGTTTCTGTAACGTTTTCAGCGACTGTTACATCTAATCCAACTACCGCTGTAATTGGTTATCAATGGCAAGTAAGTACTGATAATGGAGCGAGTTTTTCTGCGATAATACCAGGTGCTTCTGGCGCTACAGCTGGCGGAACTAACTCAGGGGTAGCGGTTACGTTAACCCTAACAGATGTTGATGTGAGCTATAGCGGAAATGTATATAAAATAATTTTTGCTGCTGCAGACAATGCTTGTCCTGAAGAAGCGACGGCCGTATTAGAATTAAAAAATAACCCAACAGCTGAAGCAGGTGAAGATCAAATTATCGACTGTATTACTACATTTGTCAGCATAGGTGATGCTACAGCTGATCCAGCGTATAGCTATTCATGGATGCCAACTAACGGTTTATCAGATCCTACGAGTCCAAACCCGAGGGCAGAACCAATGACAACCCAAACATATGTGTTAACAGTTACCGATGATGTCACAGGCTGTACTTCAACCGATGAGGTGACAATAACGGTAAATAATGAAGTGCCAACTGCCAATGCAGGAGCCGACCAAAGGATAGATTGTGAAACTATCTCGGTAATTTTAGGTGTTGCACCAACAGATGGGTATCGTTATGAATGGATTCCCGCTACAGGTTTATCCGATGCAATGCTATCGAATCCAGAGGCAACCCCAAGAGAAGATACTACTTATACGGTAACGGTTACTAATGAAGAAACAGGCTGTTTTTCAACCGATGAGGTTGTTGTTACGGTACAAGGTGAATTACCTCCTGCAGATGCTGGTGCTGATCAAATAATAGATTGTATTACTACGTCTGTAACATTAGGTACAGCAGCCGAAGATGGTTATACCTATTCATGGGAACCAGCTACAGCTTTGACTAATGCAGCAATGGCTCAGCCTGTAGCTAATCCTAGTGAAACAACCACTTATACGTTAACGGTAACCAATACCGATACAGGTTGCGCCTCATCAGATACGGTAGTGGTGCGTGTAAATGCAGCTCCTCCAGTAGCTGATGCAGGAGCCGATCAAATAATTGATTGTAATACCACCGCTGTAACATTAGGTACGGCTGCTATAGAAGGCCATACCTATTCATGGCGACCAGCAGCAGGCTTGTCAGATGCTAGTATTGCTAACCCTATAGCAACACCAACGGTGACTACCACCTATACGGTAACGGTTACCGATACAGCAACGGGTTGTACAACGGAAGACGAGGTAGTAATCACAGAAAATAAAACAGATGAAATTCAGCGCGAAAACCTGAGTATTTGTATCATAGATGAACCAGTAGATTTAAATAGATTTTTTGATACACCAACATTCTCAGGTGTAGCCTTTCCAGAAACTGAAATCACTTGGGTTTTGGAGGAGTCAGACACAGAAATTTCAACTATGTTCAACCCTAATGATTACGAGTTGGGTACCTACACAGCTACAAGCACATTAGAACAGGGGGGGTGTACCTTAGAACGAAGGCTGACAATACGTGTACATAAAGATTGTATTTACACGCCTTGTATTTCTTCACCTGATGCTATTTCGGTAAGTTCATTAGTGACGCCCAATGGTGATTTTGTGAATGATACATTTGCTATTGATATTCCTATCAATGCAGATAGCACAGATGATTGTAATATAAGCGTGCATTTACAGATTTACAATCGTTGGGGCAATTTGGTTTATGAGAATACGAATTACCAAAATGACTGGACAGGAGAAGCAGCTAAAGATGCACTAGGAGACAAAGAAAAATCTCCCCGAGCAACCTACTATTATATCATAGAATTAGAAAACAGTGGTATACCACCTAAGCAAGGTTATTTTTTATTAGGGTTGTCAAGATAGATTTTCATAGCTGTGTTGATAAACATTTTTTTAATGATAAGATCAAGCCCATATCTAGAAAATAGATTAAACCCGTATTATGTAATAGAACTTCGTGATGAGACTTATAAGCATCATAAAATAGAGTGTTTTCTTAATTTAAGCACCACAATAGCTTTCAGGACAGCAATAGTTACATTAAAAAACACGGCAGAGCGTTTTATTCTGAAGCCATTTTCTTTCTGTTTTTCGTAAAAAAGAGCAGCTGAAAGACTGAAAAATTAGATGAATTACCTGATCCATTTTAGCTGTTCGAGCTTTGTATGTTAGCTGTTTTGAAGTTTGCCGAATAAATGAATCAACTTACCAATTATCTGTTTGGTAATGTCCGTAAACATTATAGGTTCCTTATTTTCGTTAGTCCAAATATCTTAGTAATTAGACCTACTATTGACGTTATAAATTGTAAAGGTTACCTATTTAATATTTGCATCTAAACAATTGTTGCCCTTATGCTATTACCTCCCAAACGAATTAGAGTCCAGTTTTTGTTAATAGCTGTATCCATATGGCATACGTTTTTATTTTCTCATGACAGTACCATTTCTTCAGCAACAGATACCCTTGCTTTTTATGTAGAAAATAACGTAGCAAGTAAGCGTGTTTTGTTACATGCATTGCAAAGTAATAGCAACAAAAGGGAAACGATTTTTCATTTATTTTCTCATGGACGCTCTGGCGAATTACACCTAAATGGAAAATGGCTTAATGCTAATCAAATCGTGTCTTTTTTAGAAAATAATAAATCGTTCTCCGTTTTTAATTTTAAGTATTTAAATATTTATGGATGCGATTTTGCCTCAGGGAAAAAGGGAAAGCAAGCCATTGCATATATACAAAAACAGTTCAATATTAAAGTCAATGCTTCTGTAAATAGAACAGGAAAGGATGGCGATTGGTTACTTGAATTAGGTAACTATAAATTTGAAGGAGCTGAAAATTATGTGTATACCCTTCAAAATAGCCCAGAGATATGTAATGATGGCATAGATAATGACGGCGATGGTTATATTGATGGTTTTGACGATGATTGCATACCAGCAGCACCAGAGTGTATGGCTGTAACAGAAGACGCTCAAAACTTTTTTATTGAAGAGAAAGCGAAATCACAAGGTGGCGTAACAGCGTATCAAACACCATATGCAGCAGATATTGATGGTGACGGAGATGTAGAAATTGTTGCCTTTGGAGGTAGCAATGCCTATATCTATAATGGTGCTACCATGGCGTTGGAAGAGTCTTTTAATATTGGGCCTACCCAAACCAAGTGGAATGCGGGAGCTATTGCACAACTAGATGGTGCTGGCTACTATGAAGTACTGATGCTTGATACAAGTAAAAGGTTAAGAGTAGCTAGAAGGAATAGTACTGGTATATGGAGTGTGACCTCTGTTGCAAACAGCCCAATAGTACCTGATAATGTGTTGAGAAATAATCCGGGGGGCTATGGTTTGGGAGCAAATCTTGGCTTAGCAGATTTTGATGGTGATGGCAGTGCAGAGGCTTATATAGGGAGTGCAATATATAATATCGATTTTCCTAATGCTACAGGGCCTGCAGTAGTTACATTACTCGGTATTGGAAATAATACGGCAAATAATAATGGGCAAGGGCATGCTGCGAAACCATGGCCACATTCTTTTGCGTATGATATTTTACCTGATAACGCTTGTACAGATTGTGAAGGGTTGGAGTTAATAGCTGGTAATGCAATTTATGCTGTAAACGAAACTACAGCTGCTGTTACCATTATTAGAGATGCTTCAGCATTGGGGACTTATCCTGACGGACCAGCATCTATCGCAGATATGGACCTTGATGGCGATGTTGATGTTGTCATAAACGCTGATAATAAAATTTATATATGGGATCCTGCCGCTTCTCCTAATGGAGTAATCGTAAAAGAATGGACAAGAAATGGAGGGCAAACAGGGGTGCTTAATATTTCAAATTTCTATAATGATGATTTAGAAGACGATGGTGTAATCAATAATTCAACACCAAACGTCCCAGAATTTACAGATTTAGTGGGAACAACCTTAACGGCATATAATCATAATAATACGAATTCAATTTGGACACAAGTAACATCAGATGTTAGTTCAGCAACATCCTTGACATCTTTTGATTTTAATGGTGATGGAATAGATGAGCTGGTATATAGAGATCAAAGTAATCTTCGTATCATGTATGGCGGTGGTTTTACTGCAAATTCAAAAATTCCTTCGGGAGTAGAACAATCTTCACGTAATTATGGCAACTCAGTATTAGCATGTTCAAGTGCAACAGGTACAGAACACCCAATAGTGGTTGATGCTAATGGTGATGGTGAAGCAAACATTGTGGTAGCTTGTACTGATGGTGTTAAATTATTTGGATCTGATGCTTCCCGAAAATGGCAACCAGCGAGAGCTATTTGGAATCAGCAAAGTTATAATGTGGTTAATATAAATGATGATGGTACCCTGCCTATTAACCTGCAAAGTATTTTAGAAGTTTTTCCAAAAGATGGTAATGGTACAACCATTTTAAATGAGTTTAATAATCAATTGAACCCTATATCTTTAGTTGTTCCTGAAGGGAATACACTTCTTCCTGATCTTACAATTAAAAATACCCAATTTGACAATTCAACGGTAATATGTCCTAGTTTTAGTATGGTCGTAGAAGTTGGAAATGATGGTGACGCATCGGTAACGAATGAAATATTTGTTAATGTATATGATTCTGATCCTGAAATAATGGGTGCGAATTTACTTGGTTCAGGGTCTATTAATCAAGATCTTGCAAAAGATGAATCTCAAACTGTTACAATAAATTTTTCTTCAAATTCTTCAAATGACAGTGTTTTTGTGGTGGTTAGTACTAATCCAAATATGACTGTACCCATTGATGATTCTGATTTTGATAATGGTGCCTCAGACTGCGATGTTGATAATAATATTCTTGAAGTAAATTTACCTAATTGCTGTTCCATAGGGGCAAGTACAAACGGTACACCAACAGCTAGTGATAGTGACGGTGATGGCATAAATAATAGCTGTGATTTAGATGATGACAATGATGGTATTTTAGATTTTACTGAAGACTGCCGTGGTTATATATCTCAAAATACAGATGGTAATTGGATTGGTACTTCTTCAAGCGTTATTGATGTAGTATTTTCACATCCAACACAAACAAGTACTTACACTGCTGCTGACATATTCACAGATGGGCAAGTGGGCTATTACATTAATTCTGGTAACAGAGGCGCAGAACCTGCTGTTACTAAAACAGGGTCATTTGAATATAAAGTAACTTTTACCCCAGGTGTCCCCGCAAAGGAAATTGCTTTTCATGTTCGTGATTTTGACAATTTATCGTCACCTGGAGGTTCTTTTGATATTACTATAAATGGAGGTACCCCTGCTGGAGCAGTATTTGAAAATGCGCCAGGTATTACGTATGTTCCGGGGAGACCACCTATGAACTATAATGGGTCAACGAGTAAAATTGATCCACAACAAGGAGCTGTGGATGATCAAGAGATAATAATTCATGGCGTTGGTACTACGCTAATTACGGAGTTAGTAGTTGCAACTAATGCTATAAATGCAGGTGATTGGCTTGGGTATTCTTTGTTAGGAAGAAGTTTTTGTGATTCAGATCAAGATGGTCTTCGAAATCAATTAGATTTAGATTCAGATGGAGACGGTTGCCCTGATGCTTTAGAAGGTAGCGGTAGTTATACGACTGCTAATTTGCAAACTTCATCAATGTCTGGCGGTAATGGTAATAGCGCAGAAGGCCCAGTAACCCAAAATTTAGGAACTACTGTTGATACCAATACATCAAGTGCGACCTATGGTGTGCCCATAGTTTCACCAGCAACAACGGCTAGCAGTCAATCTATAGGTAGTAGCCAAGATGCTGCAGTTGAATCTGATGAGTGCAGTGATTGCCTAGTAGGTGCAAGTACAAACGGTACGCCAACAGCTAGCGATAGTGATGGCGATGGCATAAATGATATTTGTGATTTGGATGATGATAATGATGGTATTTTAGATTTGGATGAAGATATGGCAATATGTTCTTCAAATGATATGCGTGTTACTTCTTTTAATGCTGCTACACATACTCATGTTTTACAAGGTGATAATGGTGAGCCAGTAACACTAAGTTTGTCTGTTACTAATTATAACGGAGAGACAGGACCTTTTTCTTTTTCAAATGAAACAGGCTCAGGTGATGTTGCTGCGTATCATCAAATAGATGTACTTACAAATAGTATGTCGTTACACTATACGTTTGCGAATTCAGGAACAAAAAGTAATGAAAATACGTTGACTTTTTATCCAAGATATGTTCCTAAAATACCTTCTAATGTTCATACCAATATCGATAGGTTTAGTTTTGAGTATGATTCTAACGTGTTTAAGGCTGTTTTGTCTGATCCGGGTAATTACGTTACAGGCTTAAATACTGGAGATATAGTTGTTTCTGGAACTACGTATCAAGAAACTATGCCAGTTGTTGTGTCAAACCCTTATTATATTACTTTGGTGCCAATAAACGCTATTCCGCCCGGATATATCACTAGTTTTACTTGGAATCAAGAGCTTGTGAACAATACAGATATACGTGTTGAGGGACCGGGTATAACAATTACACAATGTTCATATACCGTTTCGCAAGATATAGATGGTGATGGTATAATTAATTCACTAGATTTAGACAGTGATGGTGATGGTTGCCCTGATGCTTTAGAAGGCGGTGGCAGTTACGCCAATGCCAACTTACAAAATTCGTCAATGCCCGGTGGTAATGGTAATAGCGCAGAAGGTCCTGTAACTCAAAATTTAGGAACTACTGTTGATACCAATGCCACTAGTGCAACTTACGGCGTGCCCATCGTTTCACCAGCAACTACGGCAACTAATCAAACGGTTGGTAGTAGCCAAGATGCAGCAATTGAGTCTGCTGAATGTAATGATTGCATAGTAGGTGCAAGTACAAATGGGATCCCAACGGCAAGTGATAGTGATGGCGATGGTGTAAATGACACCTGCGATTTGGATGATGATAATGATGGAATTTTAGATGAAAATGAAGGACCTTGTTATGTTTACGGAAAATCTACAGTTAATTTAGAACGTGGTACTATTGCTAATGCCGGAGCAACTATTGCGTTATCTTCTAATACAAATTATATAGCTATGCAATCGCCTTCAGGTGCTACTTCGCCTAGTTCTCCAATGGTTTTTGTTAATGGGCATGATACCACTAGTGGAGAGAGTTTCTTTACGTATACCTATGATACGCCTAAAAAAATGTATGTCGGAGAAGAAGGAGAATTAAAAATGAGTTATTATTATTACGCTAGAGCAGGAGCGAGCACTAGTCAAGAAAAATACGCTTCTAATCCAACGATAACATTAAATACGCTTTCAGGCACGTATTCAGGCACTTATACATTCACTGATGCAGATAAAACTGCACTTGGTTCGGGTAATTGGGTTTTAGTTGAATATAATGTAAACGGACCGGCAAATACATTATTAGAGATTACAAGTTTTAAAATTAAAACAGAGGCAATAACAAGTGCAGCAAATAGTACTTTTAATCCCAGTTCAACAGAAGTTTATGGGGTAGCAGCTATTAATTTTGAATTTTGTCAAATTGAAGATACTGATGGTGATGGCATTCCAAATCCTTTAGATTTAGACAGTGATGGTGATGGTTGCCCCGATGCTTTAGAAGGTGGTGGTAGTTATACCAATGCCAACTTACAAAATTCGTCAATGCCCGGTGGTAATAGCAATGTTCCAGAAGGACCAATAACTCAAAACCTAGGAACTACTGTTAACACCAATGCTACGAGCCCAACTTACGGGGTGCCTATTGTTTCACCAGCAACAACAGCAACCAATCAAACGGTTGGCAGTAGCCAAGATGCAGCAGTTGTGTCACCTGAATGTGATGAGTGTATTGTAGGGGCAAGTACTGATGGAACGCCAACGGCAAGTGATAGTGACGGTGATGGCGTAAATGACGTATGTGATTTAGATGATGATAATGATGGTATACTCGATTTAGAAGAAGAATGTAAAGGCTATATTTCACAAAATACAGATGGTAATTGGAAAGGGGAATCAACTAGTATGGTTGATGTTACTCGACCTAATCCGAATTCTTTTGGATCTTACACCTTTAACAATGGCCAAATAGGATATTATATTGGTTCTAGAGGAGGTGATTTGGGTGTTCCTTTTGATGGTTCAACAGAATATTTAGTTACATTTTCACCTGCTGTTCCAGTAAATGAAATAGCGTTTTATATACGCGATTACGATCATAATGCATCTTATGCTGATGCTCATTTTGAAGTCAGCATTAATGGAGGTACACCAGCAGGGAATATATTTATAGCTCCATCGGATATAAATTATCTTTTAACACGTCCAGGAATGGAGTATGATGCTTCAAGTAGTAAAATACTCCCAGTAGGTAGCGTTGAGAACCAAAATTTAATGATTACTGGTGTAGGCACGACCTTAATTACCGAATTAAAAATTAAAGCTGTAGGTTTGAGACCAGGAGATACCATTATATATTCATTATTAGGTAAAAGTCAATGTGATAGTGATAATGATGGCATTCCTAACCAGTTAGATTTAGACAGTGACGGCGATGGTTGCCCCGATGCTATAGAAGGCGGCGGAAGTTTTGGTAGTGGAGATTTAGTAGATTCCGCAATGCCTGGTGGAAATACAGGTGCTAGCTATACAGGTACTTCGGCAAGCCCAGTTATTACAAATTTAGGTACTACGGTAGGTGATACGCCTACCACTTTAGGAGTGCCAACAGTAGCAGGTGCTGGTCAAGGAGTTGGAACTTCACAAATTACAGGAGCAACAATACAAATAAGCGAAGCACCAGAAGATGTGTCTCAATGTATTTCAGATAATGTTTCTGTAGCGTTTTCAGCGACTGCTACATCTAATCCAACTACCGCTGTAATTGGTTATCAATGGCAAGTAAGTACTGATAATGGAGCGAGTTTTTCTGCGATAATACCAGGTGCTTCTGGCGCTACAGCTGGCGGAACTAACTCAGGGGCAGCGGTTACATTAACCCTAACAGATGTTGATGTGAGCTATAGCGGAAATGTATATAAAATAATTTTTGCTGCTGCAGACAATGCTTGTTCTGAAGAAGCGACGGCCGTACTAGAATTAAAAAATAACCCACTAGCTGAAGCAGGTGACGATCAAATTATCGACTGTATTACTACATTTGTCAGCATAGGTGATGCCACAGCTGATCCAGCGTATAGCTATTCATGGATGCCAACTGATGGTTTATCAGATCCTACGAGTCCAAACCCGAGGGCAGAGCCATTGACAACCCAAACATATGTGTTAACAGTTACCGATGATGTCACAGGCTGTACTTCAACCGATGAGGTGACAGTAACGGTAAATAATGAAGTACCAACTGCCAATGCAGGAGCTGACCAAAGGATAGATTGTGAAACTACCTCGGTAATTTTAGGTGTTGAACCAACAGATGGGTATCGTTATGAATGGATTCCCGCTACAGGTTTATCTGATGCATCGCTATCGAATCCAGAGGCAACCCCAAGAGAAGATACTACTTATACGGTAACGGTTACTAATGAAGAAACAGGCTGTTTTTCAACCGATGAGGTTGTTGTTACGGTACAAGGTGAATTACCTCCTGCAGATGCTGGTGCTGATCAAATAATAGATTGTACAACAACGAGTGTAACATTAGGTGCAGCAGGTGCAGATGGTTATACCTATTCATGGGAACCAGCTACAGCTTTGACTAATGCAGCAATGGCTCAGCCTGTAGCTAATCCTAGTGAAACAACCACCTATACGTTAACGGTAACCAATACCGATACAGGTTGCGCCTCATCAGATACGGTAGTGGTGCGTGTAAATGCAGCTCCTCCAGTAGCTGATGCAGGAGCCGATCAAATAATTGATTGTAATACCACCTCTGTAACATTAGGTACGGCTGCTATAGAAGGCTATACCTATTCATGGCGACCAGCAGCAGGCTTGTCAGATGCTAGTATTGCTAATCCTATAGCAACACCAACGGTGACTACCACCTATACGGTAACGGTTACCGATACAGCAACGGGTTGTACAACGGAAGACGAGGTAGTAATCACAGAAAATAAAACAGATGAAATTCAGCGCGAAAATTTGAGTATTTGTATCATAGATGAACCAGTAGATTTAAATAGATTTTTTGATACACCAACATTCTCAGGTGTAGCCTTTCCAGAAACTGAAATCACTTGGGTTTTGGAGGAGTCAGACACAGAAATTTCAACTATGTTCAACCCTAATGATTATGAGTTGGGTACCTACACAGCTACAAGCACATTAGAACAGGGAGGTTGTACCCTAGAGCGAAGGCTGACAATACGTGTACATAAAGATTGTATTTACACGCCTTGTATTTCTTCACCTGATGCTATTTCGGTAAGTTCATTAGTGACGCCCAATGGTGATTTTGTGAATGATACATTTGCTATTGATATTCCTATCAATGCAGATAGCACAGATGATTGTAATATAAGCGTGCATTTACAGATTTACAATCGTTGGGGCAATTTGGTTTATGAGAATACGAATTACCAAAATGACTGGACAGGAGAAGCAGCTAAAGATGCACTAGGAGACAAAGAAAAATCTCCCCGAGCAACCTACTATTATATCATAGAATTAGAAAACAGTGGTATACCACCTAAGCAAGGTTATTTTTTATTAGGGTTGTCAAGATAGATTTTTAACGTATACGTTTTCTGTTTGTGATTTATCAAAAAAAACTCCTAGATACAGATAGTTGTATCTAGGAGCATAGCGTAAAGCAAGTTAAAAAAAGATGTTACTTTAATTCTTTTAATAAGGTGGTAGCAGTAAGTTTTCCTAATTCGTTTGATGCCAGTGGGCTTGCACCAGTGATAAGTTTTCTATCTAAACAAACGGTTTTGTCTGACTTGGTGTTTACAATGTTTGCACCCAAACGCTTCATTTCTTCACTTAAAGCCCAAGGCATATGCCCAGGTAAATATCCAATCATTGGCGTTTGTTTGTCTACCGAATCAGGAAAAACCGCCATATTGTATCCTTCGTAAATAAATGGCTGCTTATTAAGTGTGGTCGCTAAAAATGAACCTGGACCATGACAAAGGCTTACGGTAAACAAATCGTTTTGGTGTGCCCAATTTAATATTCTTCCTACGTTTTCATCTTGAGGAATTCCTAGCATTGCTCCGTGTCCACCTGGTACAAATACAGCGGCGTAGGAAGCAGGACTACTGAATGAATTTTCAATGAAATCACCTAACTTCATAGGTTTTTCAAAACTACTTTTAAGTTCCTTGTAAATAGCCTGTACATACTCATCTTTTTCGGGGAAAGCCCACATTTCAAATACTACTGGTTTTCCTGTTGGAGTGGCTATATCAAATTCAAATCCAGCATTTTTTAGGTGAAGCATCGGTACTAATGCCTCTATAGGATGATTTCCTGTAGAAAACAATTTTCCATTTTTCATTTTCATGTTTTTCTGCTCAGTAAAAATCACCAAGATTTTCTTTTTACTGCCTTTGTATTTTTCATAACTTATATTTTCAAAGTCACTCTTACTAACCGTGCCTAATTTTAAAGCAAGTTTTGAAGGACTGTATGAACCATCTGATTCTAGTTTTGGGGCGATACCTAATAATTTTTTTAACATTGTTTTCTTTTTTATTTAATTCTATTTTTCGACTTAGCTTACTTTGATAACTATTTTACCTTTTGCTCTTCCTGAAGCTAGATGTACAAAGGCTTCAATACTTTTGCTGAACGGATATACTGTATCAATGATTGGTTTAATTTTTTCATCTTCAACCAAGGTTTTTATTGTTTCTAAATGTTGCCCATTGGGGTACATGAAAATAAATTTGTAAACCGCATTTTTAGCGCTACTTGCTTTAGCTAATTCGGTAGGTAATTTGTAATCAGCCATGCCAAACATTTGTGCACTATCTTCATCTAGGGGGCCAACAACACTCACTACGATGCCGCCTTGTTTTACTACTTCAAAAGCTTCTAATGAATAGTTTTGACCAAGTGTATCAAATACAATATCCACGTCCTGCGCTATTTTTTTATAATCTTCAGTTTTGTAATCAATAACACGGTCTGCACCAAGCGCTTTAACCCATGCTACATTGCTAGTGCTGGTAGTGGTATACACATAAGCTCCTTTTGCCTTTGCATACTGAATAGCAAAACTGCCCACACCGCCAGAGCCCGCATGTATAAGTACTTTGTCGTTCTCTTTTATGCCTGCACGCTCTAAAGATTGCATGGCGGTTAGCCCTGCTAATGGTAAACTTGCCGCTTCTTCAAAAGATATATTTCCGGGTTTTTTTGAAACTGCATCAGTGGTTACGGCAACATACTCTGCTAGCGTACCCATTTGTTCTTGTGGTACTCTAGCATATACTAAGTCTCCAATATCAAAATTGTTGACCGCATTGCCCTTTTCAACGACTACACCACTTACGTCATAGGCTGAGGTGCTTGGCATTGCTATTGGTAACATGCTTTGTAGGTTTCCGAGAATTATACTCTTGTCTATAGGGTTAATGGCTGCAGCCTTAACTTCAATAAGTACATCATTTGGTTTAATCGTTGGTTTGCTAATTTCATTAAAAACTAAACTATCTTCAATAGCTCCGTATTTCTCTATTTGTAGTGCTTTCATTTTTGTTTTTTTTAACTCGCTTTGCCCTTTTAAAAATCTATTCCGCTCTTAAATTGCTTCAAAATATATTGCTTTGCTACATTTTTTAACATTCACCATAGCTATGCTGCATGTTAGAAAAGGTTATATTTTATTGCCCTTTAAAAGCTCATAACGAAGTTTAAATACATAAGCGGGTTTAATTTCGATACAAAGGTAGCCGACAGTCTTCAGGAAAAAATTGACCTATGGTAAGAAACCTATTTTTTTGATTTTTCTACTCTAATTCTACTCAGGCTTTCTTGGGTAATACCTAAGTAAGAGGCAATATGATAATTTCGGGTGTACTGTTCTATGTCTGGGTATTGCTGTAAAAATAAATCATACCGCTCTGGAGCACTTAATTGTAATTGATTTAAAATTCGCTTGTGTAAACTAACCACATGGCGCTCTAAATTATGGCGCTGATACGATTCAAATTCAGGAAAATAGGTGTGAATTTTATCTAATTCTCTAGCGTTAAATTCAATTATAGTCGATGGGGTTAAACACTCTACTGTAAGTGTAGCGAGTTCATTATTGTGAATGGCAATATAATCGCTAATCCACCAATCTTTAATGGCAAATTGTAAGGTGTGTTCTTTGCCATTTTTATCAATACAATACGACCGCAAACAACCAGCGGTAACAAAAAATGTCTTTTTTACAACCTGCCCTTGACGTATTAAAATTTCCCCTTTAGTAACTTTTTTTTCTTTAGAAATGGAATATAAAAACGCTTCAGCCTCTGCTTGTACGTGTATGCGTTTCTTTATTTTGCTAATTAATTCTTTCAATGTGAAATGATAATGATTACTAGAGCGTACTTTTTTGTGTAAAGATATGAAATTAAGTATGCTTAGTTAAAAAGTGTTATTGCTCTGTAGAGGATAGTATAACAGTATTTTCTATGTTTCATAATAGCTATGAGAAAGCTAATTTTAATTTTTTACTTTGTATGGGCTATAATCCAATCACTTATTATTTGTAGGGTTTTCGGTGAAAATGTTTGTTCTATTGTTCCGTACTCATTTAGTAAACCAGTTTCACACTCTTGAAATAAATGATTTTGATTGGGGAGTGCCTTTAAGGTAACCTTTTTATTGCCTCCTTTTGCCAAGGCTTTTCCTATAGCGTCTAAATTTTCTTTCGCAGGTACCTGTACATCTTTTTCGCCATTGAGGGCTAAGACAGCACAGCGCACTTTTTCTAATGCTGGTGCCGGGTTGTACCTGATAAAATAATGCATCCATGGGTTTGCGATTTGTTTTACTTGCAATTCCACAAAATCATCATCAGACATTCCAGAGGGTTTTCCAGTATACGCATTGTCTTTTAAAGCTTGTTTCAAGTATGTACGTAAAGCACTATCAAGTTGCATTATATTTTCTGATTGCTTTGCAACATCAAATACCTTTCTGTTGATTGCTTCGTTTTTTTGTAAATCCGCATCACTTAGTCCAGCACCTTTTCCTATTAATTTTTGCTGTAATAAAAGTAACTGGTCGCCTTGAATACCAGTACCTGCCAACAAAACAATAAAGGCAATATCTTTAGATTTACTGGCTACCATTGGTGCAATTATGCCACCTTCACTATGCCCAATTAAGCCAATTTTCTTTTTATGTATTTCTTTTCTCGTCTTCAAATAAGTGATTGCTGCTTCAACATCTGTAGCGAAATCGAAGCTTGTAGCGGTAGTAAAATCACCTTCGGAAGCAGCAGTTCCTCTGTCGTCATACCGTAAAACTGCGATGCCATTTCTTGTTAAATGGTCAGCCAAAACAAGAAAAGGTTTGTGACCTAATAGTTCTTCGTTTCTGTTTTGCGGGCCACTTCCACTTATTAAGATTACGGCAGGAAAAAAGCCATCTTTGTTGGGCAATGTCAATGTGCCTGCTAGCTTAATACCTGCCTTTTTGTTTTCAAAGGTGAGGTCTTCACTATAATAGGGATACGGTTGTATGGGTTCTTGTGGTCTTAGAAGTTTTTTCTTTTCAATAGACTTCCTTGATAAATTCATTGGAAATTCTTGACCATTTTGTTTAAACGTGCCTACAATTTCATTCTCTATTAGTTCTCCTGTATATTGAATAGTTGCTACGGGAATTTCAAATGTTATTTTTGAATTATCAAAAGTGGTTGTCGTTACGGGAATACCATTTGCGCCTTGGTCTGGACTGTCCATTGTTGCGCTAAGCCCATCACTGGTCTCGGTAATATTAAAAACAACTCTTAATTGTATACCCTGTATTTTTAAAACGCCATTCCATTGTCCGGTTATATGTTGAGCGTTAATAGAACATGTGGCTAATACGGTGAGCAGGAAAATTGAAAAGTGTCTCATTTGCTATTTTTTAGTATTTTTTTCTTTTAGAAGCTTGTCTTGACTTTTGTTTGGAACCGAAAATTGGGGTGCAAAATGCATAAGATACAGGTAAAAAAAGTTAAGATGAGTTCATAGTATGTTCTGATAATTTCATTGTTTTAACCTCTCAATACGGAGTTCTAATACCAAAAGCGGGTTTATGTTTTTGTTAGCTTCTGAAAATTGAAATAGGAATAAACTATAGGAATTAGTGATATGATGGCGGTAATACTGATGAATACCATGAAGTTTGGCCTATTACTTAAAATCAAACTTGATAGCACAACAATAATACCACCTATAAACCACATTTTTCCGGCTAATTTGTGTGTCGCTTTCCATACCGTTTCATTTTCCAAAGTCCAAGGGGTTCTAATTCCTATGAAATAATTTGCTTGTATGGTTTTAAAATAGTTTCCTAAAATGATATACAATACGCCAATTAATAAGACAATATAGTTGGTATTTGTAAAAGATTCATTTTGGGTAGAATGGATTATAAATAGCGCTAAAATTGACATGAAAATGGTTAGTAAAACCTTTATGTTCTGGTATTTATTCCCCATTTTATGTAGTTTATTTTTAGGGTCAATTTTAGGAATAACTAAAAATATAATGTAGATAAGAAAAGGTAATAAGAACGGTATCATTATTAGTTCTGTTTTGTCTCCATAGCGGTCTATTTCGCCATCAATAGTGTAGTGCATCGGCACCTTTTCGGGTAATGATTTCCAAACGTATGCCAAATAAATAAAAGGTAATAGTACAATCCCTATTAGCGGAAGCTCTCTTTTTAATTTCATAGTTTATTTTTTAAGGGTTAGTATCCAGTTTATTACATCTTCTAAAATGGTTGTGTTTAAGGTATATGCTATAAATTGTCCCTTTTTCTCACTAGTTATTAAGTCTGCTCTTTTAAGTATATCAAGGTGATGTGAAATACTGGGTTTTGAAATAGTAAACTTAGCTGCAATTTCTCCAGCATTCATATCTTTCTCTTTCAGCAATTCTAAAATCTGCCTTCGCGTCTCGTCGTTAAGTGCTTTAAAAAGAGTGTTCATTTCGTGTGTTTAGGTATTTAGATAAATATCTAAATACTTTTTTGTAAAAACAAACTTTTTTCTATAAAATTGGTTTTAATAAGGTAATCACAGAAGATGGTGATAAGTTTACTAAGAATTTCTTATTTTTGTTTTCAAAAGGATTCACATCCACTTATGAGTCAAAAAGTACTACTTTCCGAAAAGGAAATCAATATTATTCTTCATCGTTTGGCTTGCCAACTTCTTGAAAACCATTTGGATTTTGCAGATACGGTGCTCATTGGTATACAGCCAAGAGGTACCTTTGTTGCAGAAAGGCTTAGTCAAATTTTAAAGTCGGAATATGGCGTTAAGCATATTGACCTTGGTTTTTTAGATATTACGTTCTACAGAGATGATTTTCGTCGTGGTGATAAAACGTTGGCAGCGACAGAAACAACGATAGATTTCTTAGTAGAAGATAAAAACGTGGTGCTTATTGATGATGTATTATACACTGGACGTAGCATTAATGCCGCTTTAACGGCTTTACAATCTTTTGGTAGACCCAAAGATGTAGAGCTACTTACGTTGATTGACAGGAGGTTTAGTAGGCATTTGCCCATTCAACCCAACTATAGAGGTCGACAGGTTGATGCTATAAATAATGAAAAAGTAAAGGTGATGTGGAAGGAGAATGACGGAGAAGACGTAATCTATTTGATAAATAAATAATATGAGTGAGCTAAGTGTACAGCACTTGTTGGGGATTAAATATCTAAATGAAAAGGATATTCAGCTCATTTTTGAAACTGCCGACCATTTTAAAGAGGTCATCAATCGTTCAATAAAGAAAGTACCTTCATTACGTGATATTACTATTGCCAATATTTTCTTTGAAAATAGTACGCGAACAAAATTATCATTTGAACTAGCTGAAAAGCGACTTTCAGCAGATGTGATTAATTTTTCAGCAGGGCAATCATCAGTAAAAAAGGGCGAAACGCTAATTGATACCGTCAATAATATTCTATCAATGAAAGTTGATATGGTGGTGATGAGGCATCCAAATCCGGGAGCAGGTATATTCTTGTCTAAGCATGTGAGTGCAGCAATAGTAAATGCAGGCGATGGGGCACATGAGCATCCAACCCAAGCCTTATTAGATTCTTTCTCTATTCGCGAAAAGTTAGGCGATGTAGCTGGAAAAAATGTGGTCATTGTGGGTGATATTCTTCATTCTCGTGTTGCCTTATCTAATATTTTTGCGCTAAAATTACAGGGTGCTAATGTGAAAGTTTGCGGCCCTAAAACACTGCTTCCTAAATATATTGAATCATTAGGAGTAGGGGTAGAGACTGATTTGCGAAAGGCTTTAAATTGGTGTGATGTAGCGAATATGCTCCGTATTCAAAATGAGCGATTAGATATTAGTTATTTTCCAACAACACGTGAATATACGCAGCAATTTGGTGTGAATAAAGCACTATTAGATAGTCTTGATAAAGAAATCGTAATTATGCACCCGGGTCCTATAAATAGGGGAGTAGAAATTACAAGTGATGTTGCTGATTCTAAACAATCAATTATTCTTAATCAGGTAGAAAATGGGGTGGCTATTCGTATGGCCGTTATCTATTTATTAGCTTCTAAAATAAAATAAGTAATTATGATTTTTGATAAAGTAGGAAACACAACTATAGTATTTCAAGAAAATATAGACTTGCAAACGTTTTTAGACAATCTAAACAAGGCTTACCCTGATATTAAAAACGATCATCTAATTATTAATTTGTTTTCTTTTTCAAAATTAACAACAGGCGATGTTTTAGAGTTTTTACAGTTGTCAAACACGCATAAAAGTGCCAATAAATCTTTCGTTTTAGTGACTAATAAAGTGGCTTATGATGATGTGCCCGAAGAAATTGTAGTCGTTCCCACTATTAAGGAGGCTCATGATATTATTGAAATGGAAGAGATAGAAAGAGATTTGGGCTTTTAGAGAGCCAAGATATAGTGGTTGTTATATAGCCAAAGCCTTTGGGCAAAACCAAAACCAATAGAACACAGCTTTAAATTGAACGTTGTTACATTTCACGCCTAATAGCAGTGCCAAGGTAATTTACTGCTGTTTATTTGGTATTTAATGCCCAACAATTTAAAATTTTTAAGGTCTTTTTTAAAATTTCACACGATTAAACGCCCATAGTTATGAAACTTCATATTTTAGGATGTTATGCTGCCACTCCAAGAACCTTGACAAACCCTAGTGCTCAGGTTTTAGAGATAAAAAATCGAATGTTTTTAATTGATTGTGGAGAGGGTACTCAGGTGCAATTAAGAAAAAGTGAGGTGAAGTTTTCAAGAGTGAGTCATATTTTTATTTCGCATTTGCATGGAGACCATTTTTTTGGCTTGCCAGGTTTGGTATCTACATTTCGATTGTTAGGTAGAGATAAAGAACTGCATATTTATGGACCAAAAGGGATACAAGAAGCTATTACATTATTGCTAAAACTGGGGGATTCTTGGACGAATTACCCACTAATTTTTCACGAGCTTACTTCAAAAGAAAGTGAGGTTATTTATGAAGATGATAAGGTGTCTGTAGCAACAATACCATTGCAACATAGGGTGTATACCAACGGCTTTTTGTTTAAAGAAAAATTAGGAGAGCGAAAATTAAATATAGCATCAGCCCAGAAGCATGCAATTGATGTTTCCTTGTATCAAAATATCAAAAATGGTAAAGATGTTGTTTTAGATAATGGTGAAATAGTGCTGAATGAAACAGTAAGTTTTGACCCTCCAAAACCAAAAAGCTATGCCTATTGCAGTGATACAGCTTACAAGCCCGATATTATTCATCAGATAAAAGGCGCTGATGCTTTGTATCACGAAGCTACATTTTTAGAATCAGAAGCGCATTTGGCGATAAAAACAAAGCATGCTACTGCCAAACAGGCTGCTAGCATTGCCAAAGATGCGGGTGTAGGAAAGTTGATTTTGGGGCACTATTCAACACGATATAAGGGTATAGATTTGTTTAAAGAAGAGGCGCAAACTGTTTTTGAAAACGTGTCGCTGGCAGATGATGGAAAGGTATTTGAATTATAAAGACTTTATTTGTAGCCCTTTAATAAAGAATATGTCCTAACTTTTTTGTGCCATAAATGGAGTCATTTTTTTGTTGCATAACCATCGTTACGAAACTCAAAAATGACAAACTAGGGTGTATAATAAAAAAATTGCAGGTAAAAAAAGTTAAGGTGAGTGCAGTCATAAAAACGGAGGAACGTTTCTCATTCTCCTATCTTTTATTGAACTTTGTCTACTGGGGTTAAATCCAAGTTATGTTATAGCAATTCTATTACATGATACGAGTTAAAAGACACAATAAGAATGCAAAAAGACTTAGGGAATTACCGAAAATCATATGAAAAAAGTGCTTTGCTTGAAGATACTATTTCAGAGAATCCGATGCAGCTTTTTCAAACATGGTTTTATGAGGTTGAAGCTTCTGATGGCGTAAGCGAGCCTAATGCCATGAATGTTTCTACTATTGGATTGGATGGTTTTCCAAAGAATAGAGTGGTTCTTTTAAAAAAGTATACCCATGAGGGGTTTATTTTTTATACCAACTATGAAAGTGAAAAGGGAAAAGCAATAGCAAAGAATCCTAAAGTATGTATTTCTTTTTTCTGGCCTAACCTAGAGCGGCAGGTGATTATAAAAGGAATTGCAGAAAAAATAGCACCTAATTTGTCTGATGGTTATTTTGAATCAAGACCAGAAGGAAGCAAACTAGGTGCCATTGTTTCAAACCAAAGTAGTGTTATTGAGAGTCGTACCATTTTGGAGGAAAAACTAAAAGTACTGGAACAGCAGTATGCAGGAAAAGACATTGAACGTCCAGCGTTTTGGGGAGGTTATTTGGTACGCCCGGTATCAATGGAGTTTTGGCAAGGACGCCCCAATCGATTGCATGATAGAATCCGCTATACCTTGAATGACATCGATTGGAAAATGGAACGTTTAGCACCCTAAGAGAACTACAATCAAAATACCAGTTGAAAAACCACCTAATTCTGTACTAAATGAAAACACTTATTTTGGTTCGTCATGGTAAATCATCTTGGGAGTATTCCGTAGGTGATAAAGACCGTCCTTTGCTAGTCAGAGGCATACAAGATGCTTATGCTGTAGCTGATAAGTTTAGTGAATTTGGGCTAGAGATAGACGCAGCTTATTCTAGTCCTGCAAATAGGGCATTGCATACGGCAATGATATTTTTACGACAAACCTATTTCCCTTTAGATAAATTTCAAGTAACGAATGCCCTGTACGATTTTACAGGAAATGACGTACTTCATTTTGTGAAGCAACTTGATGACCGTTTTGATACCGTGGTAATTTTTGGGCATAATCATGCCTTTACTTATATTGCCAATTCTCTAGGAAATAGCTATATTGACAACGTTCCTACAAGTGGGTTGGTTCAACTTCAATTTAATGTAGAACATTGGGCATCACTAGAAAAAGGAACAACAAAACAGATTATTTTTCCAAAGCAATTAAGAAAATGATAAAAGCCAAAAACCAATATATAAATCGCGAAATAAGCTGGCTATGGTTTAATGAGCGTGTGTTGCAAGAAAGTGCTGATAAAAATGTCCCACTAATTGAAAGACTTCGATTTTTAGGTATATTTTCAAACAATCTTGATGAATTTTTTAAAGTACGCTACGCCACAGTTAAGCGCATTGTAGAAGCTGGCAAAAAAGGGAAAAGTGTACTAGGAGGTGAAACGGCAAAGGACCTGTTAGAAGAAATCACCAAAATTGTAATTACCCAGCAGGCTAAAAGTGTCAATATTTTAAAAAGTGTTCAGGCAGAATTAGAAGGTCAGAATATCTTTATTATCAAAGAAACTGAACTTAATGCTGAGCAAGAAGAGTTTGTTAAAAATTACTTTATTAAAAAGGTCAGTCCGCAATTAATGACAATCATTTTAAATGACCTTACTGATTTTCCTATCTTAAAAGACACGGCGGCCTACCTAGCTGTAAAAATGATAATTATTGGCGATCAGATAGCTGAAGAAAAAGAAAAACGATACGCCTTAATCGAGATTCCTAAGGGTATCGATCGGTTTGTAGTTTTGCCAGAAGAGGGTGAGAAGCGTTATATTATTATTTTAGATGATTTAATACGTTACTGCCTTCGTAACATCTTTACCATGTTTGATTATGAATCCATATCTGCACACATGATTAAGATTACCCGTGATGCAGAGCTGGATATGGATAACGACTTGAGTAAGAGTTTTATTGAGAAGATTTCTTCTAGTGTAGAGCATAGAAAATTAGGTGATCCTGTGCGTTTTGTTTATGATAAAAGTATAGGTAAGGATACGCTGAATTTTTTGAAGGAAAAAATGAATATCGAAGATACGGATAGCGTCATTCCTGGTGGTCGGTATCACAATAGAAGAGACTATATGGGTTTTCCTAGCCTAGGAAGACAAGATTTAATGTATGATAAAATTGACCCGCTACCAGTTAAGGATTTTAGTTTAGAAGGGAGTCTTTTTGAGCAAATTGCGAACAAAGACTATTTGCAGTACACCCCCTACCATACCTTTTCTTATGTTATCAAATTTTTGCGTGAGGCAGCTTTAGACCCAAAGGTAAAAACCATTAAAATTACCGTTTATCGTTTGGCAAGTAACTCTCAAGTTGCTGCGTCTTTGATTAATGCTGTTAAAAATGGAAAGCAGGTAACCGTTCAAATAGAATTACAAGCACGTTTTGATGAGCAAGCCAATATTCAATATGCAGAGCAGTTACAGGCGGAAGGGGTGAAACTTATTTTTGGTGTTCCCGGACTTAAAGTACATAGCAAAATATGTGTTATTGAGCGAGAGGAAGAAGAAGGTATGAAGCGCTATGGCTTTATAAGTACGGGTAATTTTAGTGAAGCTACAGCGCGTATTTATACCGACTACACCTTATTTACAGCGCATGAGGCTATTTTGAAAGAATTAAATAAAGTGTTCGATTTCTTTGAGACAACCTATAAGATAAACAAATACAAACACCTTATTGTATCGCCGCATTATACAAAAAGTACTTTTATCAAACTTATTGATACTGAAATAGCGAATGCCTTAGCGGGAAAGGAAGCCTATATCAAAATAAAAATGAACAGCTTTACTAGTTATAAAATGGTTGACAAGCTGTATGAAGCTAGTAATGCAGGGGTTAAAATTCAATTAATAATTAGAGGTATTTGCTGTCTTATTCCCGGTGTAAAAGGAATGAGTGAAAATATTGAAGCCATCAGTATTGTCGATAAGTTTTTAGAACATCCCCGTGTTTTTATCTTCGGAAATGGAGGTGATACAAAAATATACATATCTTCGGCAGATTGGATGACACGTAATTTGGACTATCGGGTAGAAGTAGGTTGCCCTATTTATGACGAGGATATTAAAAAAGAATTGTTAGAAACCTTTGAAATGTCATGGAATGACAACGTAAAAGCGCGCGTTTTTAATGAAGCGCAAGATAATGCCTATCGCACCAATGACCAGCCAAAGCTGCGGTCGCAATTCGCAAAATACGATTACTATTTAAAGAAATTAGGTAGAGGTTAAGGAAAGCTGTTAATACGAGCTTCTCTTAAAGTTAAACCTCTTGAAGTTAAATACGGCTTACATCACCCATGTATACTCTCTTTTGTGCCAAGGTTTTTCATAATTTCTGCTTCGTAATCTAGTAGGTCTTGCCATTTTTTATCTACTATTTCACGGTCACCATATTGTCGTGCAAATTTGAGAAACATGGTGTAGTGGCTTGCTTCACTTACCATTAGTCTATGGTAGAAATCAGCAAGCTCTTTGTCTTCTAGTTCTTCTGATAGTAATCGAAAACGTTCGCAACTTCTGGCTTCAATTAAAGCGGCATATAAAAGTCGGTGTATCAATTGGGTAGTTCTACTCCCTCCTTTTGGAAAAAACGTAACGAGTTGCAATACATAGTCATCTTTTCGGTCTCTTCCTAAGGTTTTTCCTCGCGCAAGAATACGGTCATGTACCATTTTAAAATGCCCCATCTCTTCACGAGATAGCGCTATCATTTCTTCAATAAGTTCAGGGTATTCAGGAAAACTTACAATCAATGAAATGGCTGTGCTAGCTGCTTTTTGCTCACAGTAGGCATGGTCGGTTAAAATTTCATCAATATTCTTTTCAACAATATTTACCCATCTGGGGTCGGTAGGAAGTTTAAGACCTAGCATAATTTATAAGTTAAAATTAAAACTGATTTTGCATCAGCGTATTTTGGTGTTTGAATTATTTTAGTTTTCTAATCGATTTATTGCGTTTTATTCTTTTTTAAATCGACGTTTAAAATTTATTTTTTTTGATTTAGACTTATCTTTTCTTGGAGCAATAAAAATTAATATTAAAACGGTAGCTATAATTAAAATTAGCAGCATATTAGCTTTTCTGGTTTTATTCCTTAGAAAAATTCTACGAACGTAATATTTATAGTCGTAAATTGTTGGGATGTTAATTTTTGTTTTTTTTCTATTTTACCCAATTCTATACATCTTACGGTTGTCATATGAATACCATGACGAGATTAGTTTCTTTAAGTTCTTAGAGCATACAAATATAACACTTAGTTGTTTTTAAATTACGAACTCATTATGTGGTTCTTTTGAAGACATCTTTTTGTTAATACTTTTTATATTATTTTCTCCTTTTAGCGCTTTTCTAAAGCATAATTTGTTTTGAATTTACACTTCTTTTTTTCTTACAATAAATAGCTTTATTTTTGGGTTGGGTTAAGCGATAATTTTCTTATGAAAATAACGTATTATAAAACATAAAAGTATCTCAATGCAATTTGAAAATATAGGAGGTCAGTTATCAAAAATCATTAAAAATTCTATTGATGCAGACACACAAAACTGGTTAGCGCAAAAGCTTAAAAAGATTGTTGATGAGCAGTCTACCAGAGACCTTTACATGACGTATAGTTTGATTGGCACAAAGGTTGACAAAGATGGTGTTATGAACATAGAGGATGCGGGTGCTTTAAAAGCGTATATCGAAATACAAAATGGAAATATACAGCAAATTGCCCGAATATACCTTTTGGCGACGGTGCTTGATGAAGCAAGTGATTTTTTTGTTCCAAAGGTTGCTAACCTTATTCAAGTAGCTGATACTAGTGAGTTAGAAACATTTTTGAAATTTCTTATTTTACTACCAAATCCTGAAAATTATAAGGATCAGGCGGTAGATGCACTTCGCACCAATATTGCTACAATTTTTAATGCAATAGCATTTCACAATCCCTATCCAGCATTATATTTTAACGAGCAGCAATGGAATCAAATGTATTTAAAAACGGCTTTTATGCAGGGTGATTTAAGCGCTATTATGGATATTGATAAAAGAGCGAATAAAGAATTAACACGTATTATAGCCGACTATGCTCATGAGCGTTGGGCGGCATCACGTGAAATTGATCCTTATTTTTGGCGCCCTGTTGCTAAGTTTTTAGACGATAATTTATTGCTTGATATGAAACGATTATTAGCTAGTGCTAATTTGAAAGAAAACTATGCAGCGGCACTTTGTCTTTTTAATTCAGACAATGATGCGGCACTAGAATTATTAAATGCATACCCACAATTAGTAGAAAAAGTAAAAAATAAAACCATCAGCTGGAATAGCTTAAAAGATTGATTATGGAAGAAAAAATGATGATAATTGACCCACATGTTCACATGACATCAAGAACAACCGATGATTACCAAGCCATGGCAGATGCTGGTGTGGTTGCTGTGATTGAACCTTCATTTTGGTTAGGCCAACCACGCACCCAAGTCGGTTCTTTTCAAGATTATTACAGTAGCTTGGTAGGGTGGGAGCCTTTTAGAGCTAGCCAATTTGGTATACAACATTACTGTACTATTGGTCTTAATTCTAAGGAAGCAAATAATGAAGCTTTAGCCGAACAGGTCATTGAATTACTGCCTTTATATTTACATAAAGAAAATGTGGTTGCTATTGGTGAAATAGGCTATGATGATCAAACCCCAGCAGAGGATAAGTACTTTAGAATGCAGCTAGAAATGGCAAAAGAACTCGGTATGGTAGTGCAAGTGCATACCCCACACAGAGATAAAAAAGCGGGTACTATTAAAAGTATGGAAGTTTGTTTGGAGCATGGTCTTGATCCTTCAATGGTGGTTATTGATCATAATAATGAAGAAACGGTTAAAGAAGTCTTGGACAGAGGTTTTATTGCTGCTTTTACCATCTACCCAAAAACCAAAATGGGTAATGAGCGTATGGTTGCTGTGGTTGAAAAATTTGGAAGTACCAATATTATCGTAGATAGTTCTGCAGACTGGGGTGTAAGTGACCCACTAGCAGTGCCAAAAACAGCAGCTTTAATGCTAAAAAGAGGTATTGCTAAAGCAGATGTTGTGAAAACATGCTACCAAAATGCGCTTGATATTTTTGGTAAAAATGGAAAAATGAAAGAATCAGACTGGTTACATGCTGAGGGAATAAACCAAACAAAATTGTATAATGATAATAGTGTGCTTCGTGGGCAAGAACCCAAAGTAGATACCGATAAAATAGTTTAAATGAGTCAGGTTTTATTAGGGTATTTAAGGTTGGCTCGCCCTGCAAACTTACCTACCGCGGCAGCAGATATTTTTGCTGGAGCGGTTATTGGTGGTATGTTTGTTCATGATACTTCGAGTTCTTTGATGGTATCGCTAATTGGTTTGGTATTTGCCTCCGTTTTTTTATATGCTGGGGGCGTTGTGCTCAATGATGTTTTTGATTACAAACTAGATAAGGTAGAACGTCCAGAAAGACCCATTCCTAGTGGTTTAATTCCATTAAAGTCCGCAGCCTTATTTGGAGCTATTTTACTTGTTATAGGCATTGTACTGGCTTTTCTTATACATAGCCTAAGTGGCTATATTGCTGTTTTATTGGCTGGTGCCATTCTCTTGTATGATGCTTTTTCTAAAAAATATGGTTTTTTAGGTCCTTTTAATATGGGGCTCTGTCGAAGTTTAAATTTGCTTTTAGGAATTTCTATTTTAGGCGTAATTACAAATTGGTGGTTTTGTATCATCCCTTTAGTCTATATTTTCGCCATTACCCTTATTAGCAGGGGAGAAGTGCATGGCGATAACAAAAAACATATTATTTGGGCAGGTATTTTGTACGCTCTGGTTATTTTTGGCGTTGTAAGTATGACGCTAAAAGAAACGGGTAGCATTATTGAAGCCATTCCGTTTTTAGGGGTATTTGCTTTTTTAGTATTTAAACCTTTGGTAGGTGCTTATCGCTTAAATTCGCCAGCAAATATTAAAAAGGCAGTTATTGCAGGTGTACTTTCGCTAATCGTTTTAGATGCAGCTATGGCAGTAGGTTTTTCGGTATGGTGGTATGGGTTATTAATTGTGTTATTATTACCACTATCAATGCTTTTGTCTAAACTATTTGCTGTGACCTAACACTGCCTGATTACCGTAAAGGAAACAAAAAACAATACAAATAAAGCGGTGTTGTTTATTAAAAATTTAATTTGAAATCATTGAAACCTATACAACAGTCTTTCTCAGTCTCATATGCGTATAAACTCTATTTTACGCAACATTTGTTCCATATTGAAAACGGACAATTTAATGCCGTTTTAGAAGGATATAAAAAAAATGAAAGCGTAAAATTACTTTTCGTAATAGACGATGGGGTAGCAAATAGTCATCCAAATTTACAGGATGAAATACAGACCTATTGTGACCATTATCATGCGAATTTAGCATTAATGGGGAGTGTGGTTGTTACGGGTGGTGAACAATGTAAAAATGATTATACGCAAGTAGAAAAGGTACTAGCTGCTATTAATGATTTTCATATAGACAGGCATGCATTTGTTGTGGGTATTGGAGGCGGAGCAGTAATAGATATGGTTGGCTATGCAGCAGCAATTGCCCATAGAGGGGTAAAATTAATACGTATTCCTACTACAGTGCTCTCTCAAAACGACTCGGCTGTGGGAGTGAAAAATAGTATCAATACCTTTGGAAAGAAAAACTTTTTAGGCACGTTTGCACCGCCGTTTGCCATTATAAACGATAGTAATTTTTTAAATACCCTAGAACAACGTGATTGGATTTCGGGTATTGCAGAAGCTGTAAAAGTAGCTTTGATAAAAGACAAATCCTTTTTTGATTATATCGCTACCCATGCACTCAAATTAGCGGCTCGTGATATGGAGGCTATGCAATATGTTATTTATAAATGCGCAGAAATGCACATGCATCATATTGCACAAGGTGGTGACCCTTTTGAAAGTGGTTCATCTAGGCCGTTAGACTTTGGTCATTGGGCGGCACATAAGATGGAGCAAATGACTAATTATAGCTTGCGCCATGGTGAAGCTGTAGCAAAGGGCATAGCATTAGATGTTACCTACGCACTTTTACTCGACCTAATTTCAACAGAAGAATGGCATCAAATTCTTGAGGTTATGCAGCAAATAGGCTTTGATTTACGTATCCCTGTTAAAACAGTCGATGAAACCAATACTCTTTTAAATGGTCTACAAGAATTTCAAGAACATTTGGGAGGTGAGTTATGTATTACGCTAATTAATGGTATTGGCGTGAAGCATGATGTAAATGTAATTGATGTAACTAAAATGAAAGCTGCAATTGAGCAGCTGAACCAAACGTGTAACTAGAATATCGTACCTCAATGTTAGTAAATAATACATTTCACCTTAGCTATTGCACCAATATTCACCCTGGGTCTAATTGGGAAAGTACATTCACTAGTTTAAAAGAATACCTTCCGGGGATTAAAAAACAAGTATCGCCAAATGCACCTTTCGGACTCGGGTTACGTCTTTCTAATAAGGCGAGTGAAGAGCTGAATGAGGGCAACAACTTTGCAGTGTTTAAAGCATGGCTATCTCAGCACAATTTGTACGTTTTCACCATGAATGGTTTTCCATATGGAAACTTTCATAATGAGCGTGTAAAAGATGATGTACACACGCCAGATTGGACTACTACAGAGCGATTGGTGTATACAAAACGCCTATTTAATCAACTTGCAGAACTATTGCCTGATGGCATGTCTGGAGGGATTTCAACCTCGCCAATTAGCTATAAATATTGGCATACTACAGAAGAGGATAAACAAAAGGCTTTTGAAGTGGGAGCGCAGCAGCTTTCTGAAATTGTATTGCAACTGTTTGATATAGAAAATACAACGGCTAAATACCTACATTTAGATATAGAACCAGAACCTGATGGTTTGTTAGAAAATAGTGAAGAGGTAGTAGTTTTTTTTGCTGACTATTTAATTCCTATTGCATCAGAAACACTGCGGAAACATACGAATCTATCCGAAGAAAAAATAGCGGCAACCATTAAAAGGTATATTACTGTTTGTTATGATATTTGCCATTTTTCATTGGCCTATGAAGAGCCAGAAGATACCTTTGCAAAATTTGAAAATGCGGGTATACAAATTGGAAAAATACAGGTGAGTGCAGCTTTAAAAATTCTGTATAATGAAGCAGCTAAAGAAGAAATATGGCAATCATTAGCTCGTTTTGATGAGCCTACCTATTTGCATCAGGTAACAGAAAAGATAGGAGAAAAAGTTGTTACCTATAATGATTTGCCTGTTGTTTTAGCTAAGCAAAAGGCATTTACAGAGCTACGAGCGCATTTTCATGTGCCCATTTTTTTAGAGCAATTTGGTAGTTTATTTTCTACCCAAGACCATATTTTAAAAGTTGTGGCCTACCTCAAGCAAAATGCAGTTTCAGACCATTTAGAAATTGAAACGTATACTTGGGATGTGCTTCCTAAAGAGTTGAAAAGAGATTTGTCGGCATCTATCATTCGGGAGATTGAATGGCTAAAAGAAAGATTGTAAATACGTATGCAGAAAACAGTAGTTATCAATGTGGTAGGGTTGACAAAGCGCCTAATTGGTGAACATACGCCCTTTATAAAGTCATTTTTTGAAGCGGGAAAGTCTGCTTTTATTAGGCCTGTATTACCGGCGGTAACCTGCTCAGCACAAAGTACTTATCTTACGGGAAAATACCCGTCAGAGCATGGAATTGTTGGTAACGGATGGTATTTTAAAGACGAGTGTGAGGTTAAATTTTGGCGCCAATCAAACAAATTGGTACAGTCTGAAAAAGTTTGGGATGCCTTAAAAAAGGAGCATCCTAATTTTACCTGTGCTAACCATTTTTGGTGGTACAATATGTATTCTACGGCTGATTACAGTGTTACACCTCGCCCCAATTACTTGGCTGATGGGCGCAAAATACCAGACTGTTATTCGCAGCCTGCAGCATTGCGTGATACCTTGCAAAAGGAACTTGGTACCTTTCCTTTGTTTCAGTTTTGGGGGCCTAAAACAAGTATAAAATCAAGCCAGTGGATTGCCGATGCAACACTCAAAACTGATGCGTTACACAATCCAACATTGACCTTTGTTTATTTGCCGCACTTAGATTACAACCTACAACGCCACGGACTCAATTTTAATATTATTTCAAAAGACTTAAAGGAAATTGATGGGGTAGTAGCACAATTGGTTACCTATTACCAAAAGCAAAATGCCCGTATCGTTTTGCTTTCAGAATATGGTATCACAGATGTAAATAATCCTATTCATTTAAATCGTATTCTCCGAAAAGAAGGTCTGCTAAATATTCGTGTAGAACGTGGTTTAGAGCTTTTAGATGCTGGTGCAAGCAAAGCTTTTGCTGTTGCTGATCATCAAATTGCTCATATTTATTTGAATGACCTTTCTCTAAAAGCTAAGGTGAAAGCCTTGCTTGAAAAAGTGCCAGGTGTTGAGCAAGTACTTTCTGATGAAACATTAGAACAGGCTAATTTAAACCACCCACGCTGTGGAGATTTAGTGGTAGTTGCCAATGCAAATTCTTGGTTTACCTATTATTTTTGGCTTGATGATGCCAAAGCACCTGATTTTGCTAGGATGGTTGATATACATAAAAAACCGGGTTACGACCCCGTAGAAATGTTAACTGACCCCAAAGATAAATTGGTAATGCTAAAAGTAATAGCCAAGCTACTAAAAAAGAAATTGGGTTTTAGAACCGTTTTAGATATTATTCCCCTAAAAGCAGCATTGGTAAAAGGCTCACATGGAAGAATTCCTGAAGATACCGATGATTACCCTATTTTAATTAGTAATAATAAGACCTTAATTCCCTCTAAAACTATCGCACCAACCGATGTTTATCATATTTTGAAGCAGCATGTTAGCGTGCAGTAAATGTGAAATGATAATGATTTATCCCAGTGGCACCGCATAAGAGTGTTTAATAACTCCCATTACAAAAGTACTATGGGCACTGCCTATGTTTTTAATAGACCCCAAGTCATTAATCACAAATTCCTGATAATGTTTCATGTCGCTTACCATAATTTTTAACTTGAAATCATAATCTCCAGAAATATTATAGCATTCTGTAACATGTTTTAGAGATAGAATTTCCTTTACAAATTGATTGCCTATTTCTCTGGTATGTTCTTTTAATGTAACATTACAGAAAACCGTTAGTCCTTTGCCAACCTTTTCTGCTTCAACTAGGGCTACATAATTTTTTATAACCCCTTCCTTTTCCAAACGTTTTATTCTTTCGTAAACGGGTGTTGGCGATAAATTTACTTGTTGGGCTATTTCCTTGGTAGTGAGTTTTCCTTTCTTTTGAAGAATCTCTAATAGCTTTAAATCAATAGCGTCTAAATTATGCATAGATATATTTTCTTTTTTAAGACTTTAAAAATAGGTTGTAAAGATATATAATCTTTATTTATGCTATAATTATAGTTAATATATCTTAAATACTTTTATTGTTTAGATAATATAATTATCAATACTACTTTTGATGGAAATTTAAAGTAAATTATAATGAAATCAAACGTATTAGGATACCCTAGAATAGGAGAGAAAAGAGCACTAAAAAGAGCTGTTGAAGGCTACTGGAAAAAGAAGATTACGGAGGATGAACTATCTAATGTTAGTAAGGAATTGCGCATTAAAAACTGGCAAATGCAAAGTGACTTGGGTGTAGACCTAATCTCTTCAAATGATTTTTCCCTTTATGACCAAGTGCTCGATATGTGTATTACCCTAGGATGTATCCCACAAAGATTTGCCAATTTAAGTGGATTAGAAAGGTATTTTGCCATGTCAAGAGGGCTTCAAAAAGAACGAGTAGATGTAAAGGCTATGGAAATGACCAAATGGTTTGATACCAACTACCACTACCTGGTGCCAGAATTCACTAAAGGTCAAACCTTTTCATTAAACGCTGATAAAATTATAACAGAGTACAAAGAAGCTTTGGCACTAGGGATTAAAACAAAGCCAGTGATTATAGGCCCCGTAACCTTTCTATTATTAGGAAAAGAGAAGGAGGAAGGGTTTAATCGTCTAGGGTTATTAGATAGTCTTTTGCCAGTGTATGAGGACTTAATACAAAAATTAGACAAACTAGGGGTTGCGTATATTCAAATTGATGAGCCTATTTTGGCTACAGATTTACGTCAAAATGAGCAATTAGCAATAGCGCGTTCTTATGCATGTTTTAATAATTTAAATACCAATGCAAAGTTTATTCTAGCTAATTATTTTGATTGTTATGGCGATAATTTAGACCTAGCCTTAACGTTACCGGTAGCGGTTATTCATTTAGATTTGGTGCGCTGTCAAAACCAGCTAGATGATATTTTGTTCCACCCATTATTTGACAAGAATAAAACGCTGTCACTAGGCCTTGTTGACGGTAGAAATATTTGGAAGAATGATTTTGAAAATTCACTAAAGGCTATCAATAGGGCAAAAAACAAGTTAGCTGAAGACAAGATTTGGATTGCTACATCATGCTCCTTGTTGCATACACCACTTGACTTAGAATTTGAAACAGAACTTCATCCTGAAATAAAACAATGGCTAGCATTTGCGAAACAAAAAATTGACGAAGTGGTAACGCTGCAACAATTAGCAAGTGACAAAGAAAATAAATCGGCTTTAGTGAAGCTAAAAGCTAATCACCATGCTATCACACTTAGGAAAACATCAACGTTGATACATAATCAGCGGGTAAAGGAACGTGTAAACGCTATTACTGATGCTGATACTGAGCGGCAAAATACTTTTGCTGTACGCAATGAGCAACAGCGTAGTGTATTAAACCTACCCTTGTTTCCTACAACTACCATTGGTTCTTTTCCACAAACCAAAGAAGTACGTGCATGGAGGGCGAAATTTAAAAAAGGCGAACTCAATGCACAAGAATATGATAAGCTTTTAAAAGAAGAAACCGAAAAAAGCATCCGATGGCAGGAAGCCACAGGTTTGGATGTTTTAGTGCATGGGGAGTTTGAGCGTAATGATATGGTGGAATATTTTGGCGAACAATTAGATGGTTTTGTATTTACAAAATTTGGTTGGGTACAAAGCTATGGTACTAGGTGCGTAAAACCTCCCATCATTTACGGAGATGTACAACGCCCAAATCCAATGACCGTTTATTGGGCAAATTATGCGCAATCATTAACCAAAAAACACGTAAAAGGAATGCTTACAGGGCCTGTTACTATTTTACAATGGTCTTTTGTGAGAAACGACCAGCCCCGTTCAGAAACCTGCACGCAAATAGCATTGGCGATTAGCGATGAAGTTAAAGATTTAGAAAAAGCAGGAATTAACATAATTCAGATTGATGAAGCTGCTTTACGCGAAGGTTTACCTTTGCGTAAAGCAGATAGACAGCACTATTTAAATTGGGCAGTAAAGGCTTTTCGTATTGCATCTTCAGGTGTTAAAGACCAAACACAGATTCATACGCATATGTGTTATTCCGAGTTTAATGACATCATTGAAAGCATTGCCAATATGGATGCCGATGTAATTACAATAGAATGCTCGCGTTCACAAATGGAATTGTTAAATGCTTTTGTTGATTTTAAATATCCTAATGGTATTGGCCCTGGGGTATATGATATTCATTCTCCTAGGATTCCTACGCTACAAGAAATTGAGCAGTTACTAGAAAAAGCATCAAAACTACTCCCATTAAAAAATATCTGGGTTAACCCAGATTGTGGTTTAAAAACAAGAGACTGGCCAGAAACCAAACTGGCCATAGAAAATCTGGTTAAATCTGCGAAAAAAATGAGAGAAAAACAGTATCACGCCATATAAAGGGTGCGGGTACTACTAGTTGTCACTTTTTTAAAGAACTAAAAAAGCCTAAAAAATGGGTGTGCGTCTAAATGTCATTAGGCGTACACTTTTTTTTGTCCCTTTTAAGCAGCTAACAAAGTTAAAGCGCACAAAGCAAGTATACTATACTTGTAGCGATAGCAAGAGATTTTCTATTCGTATTTTTATTTCCTAAATTCGTTATTTAAACATCCAGCTAATAATACGTAAAATAGTATCCAACACACTCACGGTTATGAAATCTATCTTTAAAATTCTTGGTTTTTTGTTTGCTATACTTTTTTTAGTTGCAGCGATATTGCAGTACAACGACCCTGATTCGTTAATTTGGATTATTATTTGGGGATTTGCAGCCTTATTTTCATTAGCATTTGCCTTACAAAAAATTTCATTTATGCCCTTGTTCTTTTCTGGAGTTATGGCATTAGGAGGCTTTTTTTACTGTTACCCAGAAAAATTTGAAGGTTTTGAAATTGGGGGAGGAGCTATTAAAAATGTGGAAGAGGGTAGAGAAGCTTTTGGACTATTAATAATTGCAGTGGTACTACTTGCGTTTGCATGGAAGACGTATAGTGCGAGAAAATTAAAGGTCTAAATCAAATTCTCGTCGCAGCAAATCAATTACGGGGTTCTTTTCGCGTAATTTTTCATATTTTTCTTCTGGTGTAAAAGCAAACTTTTTTGCAGTCGCTTCATTTACGGTTATATGCAAGGTGATGAAATGGTTGTTCAATTTCTTTTTTAGAAATTCCATCAAATGATACTGTTCCCGCTCAATTTCTTTTTTCATACTACCATTGGGCATTTCTATCCATATGGTCGTGGGGTTTTTTAGTTTGGGTACATCAGCATGTAAATTGGAAGCTAGAATTTTTTGTCCTTCAGCATCAATTTTATCTACAAATTCTGCCCAATATGCCTGCATGGCTTCTTCGGTAAAGGCATCTTTTGGTAAGTTACTTTCATCTACCGTTTTATCTTTTCTACTTTGTTCATGCGCTTTTTTTGCCTTTAAGCTTGAAAGTGAAAGTGCCGAAACCCTTTTGGTAGCTATGTTAAGTTGAACTTTTTGATCGGCATCATTTTCTTTTTCACTGCGCGAAATAACAGTTTCATTGGATGTGTTTTTTACAGTAACTGATGGTGCCGGTGCCTTTTGGGTAGTATTCACTTCTACCGCAGTAGGAGTTGGTTGAAGCGGAACTTGCTGCGTGGATTGTTGTGTTGTAGCAGCTTGTATAGTTGTATTATTTGTTGCTACTGCTGGTGTATTGCCTATAGCTTGTGCTGCTTTTACGGGAGCAGTTGTTTCTTTTGTTTTGCCTTGCGAGGAAATAATTCCCTTGTAAAAAGCTGCTGGGGCAATAAATTCATCAGTAAAACCGGATAAATCGGCTAAATCAGAATTTTTTTTTTCTCCATCGAAATTGATGGATGCTAGTTTCATTAAAGATAACTCAACCAGAAGTCGCTGGTTTTTACTGGTTTTGTAGTTTAAATCACAATCGTTGGCAATATGTAATGCTTGAAGTAAAAAACTAGCAGCGGTTTTTTTAGATTGCTCTAAATACTTTTGCTTGGTAGCTTCACCAACTTCCAATAGCGAAATGGTGTTTTGGTGTTGGCAAACCATTAAATCTCTAAAATGAGATGCTAAGCCGCTTATAAAGTGATGTCCATCAAAACCTAAGGCTAGGGTTTTGTTAAATAAAAGCAGCATTTCTGGAATGTTATGTGTTAAAATATATTCAGTAGCCTCAAAATACGTTTCATAATCAAGAACATTCAGGTTTTCGGTAACAGCTTTTCGCGTTAGCTGCTTGCCCGAGAAACTAACTACGCGGTCAAAAATAGAAAGGGCGTCACGCATGGCGCCGTCCGCTTTTTGTGCAATAATATGTAGTGCATCTTCTTCCGCTTCAATACCTTGGTTTTCTGCAATGTACTTGAGGTAATTTGCAGCGTCTTTTATGGTAATGCGTTTAAAGTCAAATATTTGACAACGCGATAATATGGTGGGGATAATTTTATGTTTCTCTGTGGTTGCCAAAATAAAAATGGCATGTTTTGGAGGCTCTTCTAAAGTCTTCAAAAAAGCATTAAAAGCATTAGAAGACAACATATGTACCTCATCAATGATATACACCTTATACTTACCTACTTGTGGCGGTATACGTACTTGGTCTATTAAATTTCGAATATCGTCTACAGAGTTATTAGAAGCTGCATCCAGTTCAAAAATATTAAATGCAAAATCTTCATTTTCTGTTTGTGTGCCGTCTTGGTTAATTTGTTTAGCCAAAATTCTAGCACAGGTGGTTTTACCCACCCCTCTAGGGCCACAAAACAATAGTGCCTGTGCCAAATGATTGTGCTCAATAGCATTCATTAAAGTATTGGTAATGGCTTGTTGCCCAACAACATCTTTAAATGTTTGTGGTCTGTACTTACGTGCTGATACGATAAAAGGTTCCAAATTGCTATTGTTTTATGTTCGAAGCGAACAGTATACAAATATAAAAATAGCATCATACTATCTAGGCTAATTGTGTTTGTTTAAGTGAAATTTTATCAACAATTATATTGTATTGAACTACCTTTGCAGCAAGCAGGTCACCTTATCGTCGCCGATTTCGGTCGGGGGAGGAAAGTCCGGACACCATAGTGCAGCATAGCGGGTAACACCCGTCATTCCGTTTCGGCGGTTTAGGACAAGTGCAGCAGAAAGTATGTACAGGTAATGCTGTAGTGAAACCAGGTAAACTCTATGCGGTGAAACGTCATGTATATCAGTGTTTGAGGGTTGCACGCCCAAGCTGAAGGGTAGGCGGTTGGAGCCTTTGGGTAACTAAGGGCCTAGATAAATGATAAGGAGCTCTATTTTTTAGAGTGTACAGAATCCGGCTTATGACCTGCTTTTTTTATCTAACATGTGCTACAAGCTAGTGTTCGTCTGCTTTAATCCGTAAAAAATCGATAGCTTCAAAATGAATTGTAACGCTATGTTTCTTAATTTGAGCATGGTGACCCTCTGCTTAAATTAAGAAACATTTTTTTGAGTATTCTTTAGAGTCTTGTTGCGAATTTTTTACTTTACAATCTCAGCTAACTAATAAAGTTAGTAGTTGTACAATGTTTTTCTGATTAGTGCTGTTGAATGTCCCTGATTATAGTTGACCGTTTTTAGTTATTAATTTCATTGTTGAAAATAATAATAATTGGCTTGTTTTTCATAGGTGTTGATTTCCATTAGTCCTGTTTCTTGCTTCTTGTTTCCTCTTATTTCTTGGCTTTCTGCTCTCTTTCCTTTTTACCGAAAAATGTTCATGAATGCGGGTTTAATTAGTTCAATTTCCCTTCCTTCATGGGGAAATATTCCATTCCCTTTTCTGTATTAAAAGTAACTTCTTTGCCGTTGTACTCAAGGGTACAGGTGCCTCCGTTTTTAGAATAAATTCGCGCATCTACTAGTTTTCCAGATGTCCACTGCATGTCTACTTCAAATCCGCCTCGGGCGCACAAGCCTTTAACGGTTCCGTTTTTCCAATCTTTTGGTAGAGCGGGAAGCAGGCGAATAGTGCCAGATTGACTTTGGAGTATCATTTCAGTTATACCAGCAGTAGCCCCAAAATTAGCGTCCATTTGAAAAGGCGGATGTAGCCCAAATAAATTAGGACTCGTACTTTTTGTTAACACAGTATGTAAACTTTGTTTAGCGTTTTCAGCCTCTCCCAATCGGGCATATTGATTAATTAACCAAGCAGCGCTCCAACCGGTATGTCCTCCGCCATTGGCAATTCTAAAATCCAGTGATTTTTTGGCGGCTTGGGCAAGCTCTGGCGTATTTTTTATATCTATTTGATATCCTGGATGCAAAGCAAATAAATGTGAGATATGCCTGTGGCCAGGTTCTAGTTCTTCAAATTCTTCATTCCATTCCATTAAACGACCATCAGACCCAATTTTTGGTAAGGCTAATTTTTGTTGATATTGGATTACTTTTTGTAGAAATTCATCCTCGATTTCTAAAGCACTAGAGGCATCTATGAAATTTTTAAAAAGCTGCCATATCACTTGCTGGTCATGTGATGGTCCCATGCATATTTTGCTTACACTGCCATCGGGTGCTAAAAACCTATTTTCTGGTGATACCGAGGGGCCAGATACTAGCTCGCCTGTTTTGGGGTCTGGTATAAGCCAATCCATATAAAACTGAGTTGATGCTTTTAAAATAGGGTATGTTTTTTCTAGAAATGCTTTGTCTAAAGTGTAATAATAGTGCTCCATGATATGGGTGGTCAACCAGGCTCCTCCACCAACGTGCATTCCCCAGCCAGATTTTTCTCCAGGTGCCGTAAAGCCCCATACATTGGTAATAGGATGAACAACCCAACCATTGGCATTATAATGTGTTTTGGCAGTTTTAGCACCAGGTTTTTGTAAGGAGTTTATTAAGTCTACCAAAGGGAGATGCATTTCGCCCAAATTGGTGCTTTCGGCCAACCAATAATTCATTTGTACATTGATATCTGTATGATAATCACCATTCCAAGGTGTTTGTATTTTGTTTGCCCAAATACCTTGTAAATTAGCGGGTAAAGTACCAGGTCTTGACGAAGAAATTAATAAATACCTGCCATAATGAAACATGAGGTCTACCAGGTGTAAATCTGACCCGGTTGTCTTCAATTGCTCAAGGCGTACATCTGTTGGGATGGTATCGGTCAATGCTTGACTTATCTTAAAATCAACTCTTTTGAAATAGTTTTGATACTCTTTTTTGTGTCTTTTAAACAGTGCATCATACGTTGTTTTTCTACCCTTTTGTAAATTATTTTTGGTGATTTCTTTATGAGCTCGTCCTTTGTAGTGCGGGTATGCTAACACATAATCGGTAGAAGCAGCTAATAATAAGGTAACCTCATCGGCATTTTTTACAATTATATTTGAATCGGTATAGCGTACAGAACCATTTTTAGTTTTGGCTGATAATCTGGTAATATATTGTAAACCATCACTATTTTTACCATTATGTAGTGCACCTTGCATAATCAACTGATTGTCTTCGGTTGTTGTTTGGTAGCGCTCTGGCCTTGACATTCCGCCTTTAAAAGAAATCATACCAGGTTTATCGGCGGTTAATTTCATAACCAGCAACTGGTCTGGCTCACTCACAAAAATTTCTCGCTTGTATTGCACGCCATCTTGGGTGTAACTAACCCTAACTACGGCATCTTCTAAATCTAGTTCGCGTTGGTAGTTTTTATACGGGGCTTGTTTTTCAAAATCGAGCCATAAATCACCCAAGGTTTGAAAACAACCAAAAGGCACATTTGCGCCATTTCCTCTGCCTGAACCTGCACCTGCGCAAATTTGGGTTTCTTGGGTTAATTGAGTGGCCTCTTTATATTTGCCAGCAAAAAGTAATTCCCTGATTTTCGCCTGTGCCGCATAGGCATCAGGGTTATTGTTTTCATCCGGACTGCCAGACCACATACTTTCTTCGTTTAACTGAATGCGCTCTTTATTTACATCGCCAAAAACCATGGCGCCTAAAGATCCATTACCAAGAGGCAATGCTTTTAACCATTCTTTGTCATCTTTCCACCCATCAGGATTATCAATTGCTGAAGCGTTCGCTGGTTGCTTATACCAAAGTTTAATTGCTGATTTTTTTGCTTCAGGCGTTGTTTGGCAAGACGTCAGTAATAATGCGATGCCAATTAATGAACCTAAAAAAAAGTTAGCTGTAAATTTTGTCATTTGTGTTCTTTTTGGTTGTAACTAATGGTTGGTTTTTATCTAAAACTGTGATATAAAAAATGAATTTGTTGGTACTTTATATAGCTGATACTAACAAAATCAAAAGAAGCAACATCCCTTTGTCTAGTACTACTTTGCACCTTCAAGATGGTATTAATCTTATGGTTTAAAACTATGAAAAAAAAATATATTTGATGGGAGAAGACTTGTGAATTATTGTGTGGTATTTGGGCTTTTTAGTTAAAAATAAAAATTGTTTTATTAGAAGTGGAAAAATAGGGGAGAATATAGCATAGGTTTTGTACGGCACTCTAGGAAAAAACTAAGTTGATAAATTTAAAAAAGTTGGTTGTATCAATGCAATGGGGCATTCAACGTTGTGGTGTGCCTACTATATCCTTTTTTAGTTATTTTCAGTAAAACTACGGTAGTTAGCTTTAACTCTACTAAGAAGTAGTAGGTATTGGAGTTTTAAATTTTTCTTTTATCAATAAAAAGATACCGCAAGTAACTTCAATAATTTCAAAAGCTAAAAAACTTGTTTGGGTTGGGCTTAAAAAACCCATCATGATACTGCCTACAATGCGAAAAACAATAAAAGACCCAATTATAATGGTTGCCAGAAGAGCGGAATAAAACCAACTTCTACTAAAATATTGCAATAATAAAATTGCAACACCAATTCCTGTCATTAGCCCCGTGTATATAAGGATAAAAGCAATTTATCCGTCAGAATTTATTGCTTTTAAATCGATACGTTGCAGTTTTCCACTAATGTCAAACAAAACAGAAAGTCCCGAAATCATAAAATAAAGTACCATTAGGTTGGTAAAGAGGTATCCTAGTTTTCTTTTCATGGTTTATTTTTTAATAATGGATTACTCGCTAGTGCTGGGTTAATTCAGTGTTTTAGTGTATTGTTAACATTGCTTTTAGTCTTGTTTTTAGAATCACTTCAACAGTTTTATTTTGTCTACAGCTTTTCTATAAATCAGCCGTATGTTTTAAAATAAAATTCACAATTGGTTGCGGATCTTTTAGGCTATGAGGGTGATGACCTATGCCGGGCTTTTTTATAAGGACTATTTTTCCGCCAGCTTTTTTAAATTTACGGGCAAGAAGTTCTGTGTTTTCTTTTGGCGGTACTATGTTGTCTGCATCACCGTATACATGAAGTACTGGTATTTTTTCTTTAGCAACTTCAATACTAGTGTTTAACGGAATTTTTTGGTATTTCAAGACATTTTTTTCATCAAGGTTGTACGCTTTTAAACAGAGTGCCCAATCTGCAGCACTTCCCTCGCCAGCATACAAACCTCCAGGCCAACTTTTAATATCGCACACAGGAGCATCTGCATAAATACATGCAACCTTATCTGTGTTTTTTGAAGCCCAATTGTATACAATTAAACCTCCTCTGCTAAAGCCTTCTAAAACTACTTTTTTGTTTAAATTATAGGTGTCAATTAGGTGATGGTAAAATGCATTCCATAGCTCAACTGCGGTTGTATTGCCGTACAAGCCAGCAACATCAATATAAACCACATGAAAGCCTTTTTCTAACAAAGCGAGGTCTGTTTGTGGTTCGTGACCCCAAAAACGTGCCCTCCAAATCCATAAACCCTGATTATTTTTAACCGTTGGAAAAACAATTTTTGCGGGACGTTCTTTAAACATAAATTCTTTCATTTGGTATGCACCAAACATTTTAGACTCTTGACCAGTGGCTAAATGGGCACAAAGGATAAAAAAAGAACAAAATATAATCGATTTCATTTTTTAAGAATTATGAATTGGTTGGTTAAAATTATGTATGCGCATATAGTATGCGTTAGCATTATTCTTAGTTAGTATAGTGTAAATAAAGTAAAAAATGCTGCTAAATACTTAGCTAAATATACTAAAGAAATTTTAGTCAAACAGTTTTGAGAATTTTAATGGTAGTTCTTTTTCAAGATATATTTTTTTACAGGTAATAGGATGTGTAAAAGCCAGTGAAAAGGCATGTAAATACAGCCCTTTTCCTTTTAAAATTAAGGATTCTTTGCCGTAGGTAGCATCGCCAAGAATGGGGTTTCCTAAGGCTGATAAGTGTTTTCTTAGTTGGTGTTTTCTTCCTGTTTCTGGTGATAATTTCACCAAATTAAGATGCTGAAATCGCTTAGAAGGTACAGTTTTAAGGGTTTCAAAATTTGAAATAGCGTTTTTGTCATCCACAGAAAAAGTAATGGTTCCTTTTAAATTCATCTTGCCTATGGTGACAGCAAAATAGGTTTTTTTTATTTCTTTGTATTCAAATAGTTCGTTTAATGCCGTAATAGTACTGCTAGTTTTTCCTACAATCAAAAGCCCTGTTGTAGCGTAATCTAGGCGATGTACAGGTTGAGGTATTACAGCGTCTGGCTGTTTACTTTTTTGGAGGTTTTGCGGTAGTGCATGCGTTATGGTTTTAAAAGAATTACCACTAACTACAATGCCTGCGGGTTTATTGATTACGGCTAAATAATCATCTTCAAAAACAATTTCTAATTTAAAAATGAGTGCTTTTTTTGGCGATTTTATGGGTGGTTGCAGTAAGGTGATTACTTCATTTCCTTTAATGAAGGTTGCGGTACTTGCTATGTTACCATTTACGGTTATTAATTGCTTTTTGAGCGCTTTTTTTAAGGCCGATTTAGTAGCTAAGGTAGGGAAGATGCCAACACCATATTCTTGTAAGCGAATAGGTTTTTTTTGAACAGCGGCGATATGACTAATGGTGGTAGGCATTTGTAGTAAGCATTAATTTTTGTGGTCATAGCGTTTTTTACCGCCAACATAGGTTTGTAAAATTTGCACATTTTTAATTTTAATGGGGTCTATTGTAGTAATATCTTCATTCAAAATAACAAAATCTGCCAGTTTGCCTTTTTCTAGCGTTCCCTTCGTTTTTTCATCAAAAGAGGCGTAAGCGGCATCTTTGGTATAAGCTCTAAGTGCTTCTACCACGGTTATTTTTTGTTGAGGTACCCATCCATCAGGGTTTTTGTTATCTAAGGTTCTTCGTGTTACTGCTGCATAAATACCTTCTAAGGGAGTAGCTGGCGCTACAGGCCAATCACTGCCAAAAACTAGCTTTGCATTGGCGTTTAACAGTGATTTAAAGGCATATGTATTTTGCATACGGGTTGTACCTATCAATGTTTCTGCCCATCGGCCATCGTCAATAGCGTGGTAGGGTTGCATACTGGCAATTACGCCCAGCTCTTTAAAACGTTTGATATCATTTACCGCAAGATGTTGCGCATGTTCTATACGTAGGCGGCGATCTTTTTTTTCATGTTCTTTGATTAATTGTTCGTAAAGGTTTAATAAGGAGTGAATGGCACGGTCTCCAATAGCATGTACTGTAATTTGCAGGTTGGCCTTGTCGGCTTCATAAATATCGGTGTATAATTTTTCTTCGTTTGTAATAAAGTAACCTTTGTCTTGCGGTTGGTCTGAATAAGGTTCGTGAAAAGCGGCCGTATGTGACCCCAAAGAACCGTCTACAAAACCTTTTACAAGACCTGTTTTTAACCATTTATTATGTTCATTACTCATATTAAATGCTTGGTTGTAGCGATTTAGAGGCTTTGCTAAATAGAGGCGTATGGCAAGTTTGTTTTGTTCTTTAAGTTTTTTTGCTGCGCTATAGGTACCCAGACTATCAACATCATGAACAGAGGTGACTCCGTTTGATAATAGGTACTGAGTTGCAGCATTTAGAGACTTTATTTTGTGTGGTTCGCTCATAGGAGGAATCTTATTTAAAACAAGGTTCATAGCATGTCCTTTAAGAATACCTGTAGGGGTGCCGTCTGGATTGCGAATAATTTTTCCGCTACTAATTTCTGGGGTGTTTTTGTCAATTCCAGCAAGTTTTAAAGCGACGGAGTTTGCTAGTATCATATGACCATCTAAGCGATAAATTGCAACTGGATTATTGGGAGTGTCTGCATCAATCCATTTTTTATTGGGTAATTCTCCACCCCATAGGGTATGATCCCAATTTCCTTCCAGTACCCATTGGTTTGGTTTAAGCGTTTTGGTATGTTTATTTATACGTTTTATAAATTCTTTGGGAGTATTGGCATCGTTGAGCCGGACACTTAAAAGCGCATTGCCGCCCATCATTAGATGTACATGGGTATCTATAAAGCCAGGGCTTATAAAAGCACTTTTTATATCGACTATTTTAGTGCTATTAGCTGTATGTTTTAGTATTTGCTCTGTATTGCCAATAGCTAAAATGGTGTCAGCTGAAATAGCCATAGCTTCTGCTAAGGGTTGTTTTTTATTGCCTGTCCAAATTTTTGCGTTGATAAATATTAGGTCCGCTTTTTCTGATTTCGTGTCGCAACATACAAAGATAAGTAAGAAGAGTAGCGTTATATATGGTGCAGTTTTTAGTAGTTTCATAGAGCTGAATTTATGGTGAATGTAGCTTACTGACTGCGAATTGCATAAAGCAAGCCGGTTTTAAAATGGAAGGAGTTGAACCAGAAATAATCAATCCTTTGCTATGAAAATTATGGCAATTCAAAAAAGCTAAAAACACTTCCACCGTATTTGCGCTTATTGATGAAATTATCAAGATGCGAAAGATCGGTCTGTTTAGCATGTTCAATAACCAGAACACCTTCTTCTAAAAGAAGCTCATTTTTAAAAACCAGTTCAGGAATGCGTTCAAAATCTTCTAAAGCCATATTATAAGGTGGGTCGGCAAAAATAATATCAGCTTTCACACTTGTTTTTTCTAAAAAAGAAAAAACATCACTTTTTATTGTTGCAATATTTAATTCTAACGCTAGTGCTGTTTTGTTTATGAATTGAACACAACCAAAATCGGCATCTACTGCGGTAATATTATTAGTGCCGCGGGAGCCAAATTCGTAGCTAATATTTCCTGTTCCCGAAAAAAGATCTAATAAGCTGATTTCATCAAAATAAAATCGATTATTTAAGATGTTAAAAAGCGCTTCTTTAGCCATGTCGGTTGTTGGTCGAACAGGTAGTTTGCTCGGGGCAATAATGCGGCGACTTTTATATTTTCCAGAAATAATACGCATTTAAAGAGTGTTTAAAACAGTAAAATCAATATAATCTTTCTTTGAATCAATTATATATGATGTATTTGAAGGGGCAAAAATGGACAGGTGTTTGATGTATGTATAACACATTTCATAAATAGCATCGCCTTCTTCAATTGCACCAAAGAGTTTTAGCTTTGTAGTTTCGGTATCTAGTTGTAGCTGCTCAAAAGTAAAAAGCAGGTAATAGATGAAATCTTCCTTTGTGACAAAATCAAAACAGTTGTACAATATTAATTTCTTCTGAGCTATTACGGTTACTTCCATTTGTTGGTTAGTAACATATACATAACAGCTTGGTTTTTTATCTTTATTTTGATTTGCTAAAAGCGACTCTATCATTACGGTACCGCTATGCTTAAAAATAAATTCACCAAAAAGATCATAGATGTAGTTATTAATGTTGGTGAACGGTACATATACATTAACCATGTCATAACGTTCTAGTACATCATATGCAATATGGTCATTGGCGAGAATTTTGGTGTTGAATTTTAAATAATTCGCCATTTCATCTTCTTCAAACAAGGGTTTTGGTACAAGGCTGAAGAGTTTGTTTTTGTGAATAACAGTAACTTCTGAAAATTGTTTATTTACGATATCATGTTTTGCAAACAATGAAACCAAACTTTTTTGAAGTTCGTAGGGTGATCGCTCTCGGTCAAAACTACGGGCATCAGAATTAATAATGGTATTCGCAATACTGTCAACAATGCAAAAAGAAAGTCCATTCAAGCTAACTTGAATGGACAGTTTATAAAAATCTTTTGTAAAATTGGCTATGTTTTTATTGCCCACTTTTTTTTCTGTCATAAGTTGGAGGCCAGTTTCCAGTTGTACTTACTTGTGATAATGAACCAACTTTTATTGCATCTCCGTTCACTTCTTCAACGCTTACTTGTGCGTTTTCTCTTGAAAGTAAATCTTTAGGTTGATCTCCTAAGATTACACTCTTTTTTACAGAAGCTTCAAAAACAGGAGCCTTATATCCACCTTTATCAATAACATCTGCTTTCATTGTAAATTTCTCGCCGTTTAGTGCGCCAGGTACATTCATCATACTTTTGTAACGATCGTCATTTTTAAATAATGAGTCTCTAACAGCTACTGTACCTAAGGTATCAATAAGGATACTGTCTTTAGGCATATCAATTTTAAATACTTTATTGTAAACTGTAAAAGAAGTATCTCTTTGTTGTGTGATGGTGTATTTGCCTGTATCAACAAAACTAATGAGACTTTTAAAATCGTTGGCATACTTGCCATTTACTGTTTTATAGGCTTCCTGTGAATTTCTAATATCTTTTAAAGTAGAAATAACTTTCGCAAAGCGTTGTTCTTTTACTTGTTGAAACCTAATAGGGCCAGTTATAGATTGATAAATTTGATATCCTAATACTCCGCAAAGTATCCAAAGTAGAATTTGTATTCCAGTCTTCATTTCGTTTCGTGTTAATTTAAATTTAGTGGTTTAAGCAAATTTACATTTTTTTTTCAATCGCAAAAGTTTTTGGCACAAAAATCATGATTATCTTAGCGCATCTATGAAATCATTGACCGAAGCTTCTTTTTTTACCATACTAAAGGATAAATTTCCGCATGAGCCAACAATTAATCAGGCTATAGCTTTACAAAAGCTAGCTTCTTTTGTTTTAGACAACAAAAAGGATGCCGTTTTTTTGCTAAAAGGTTTTGCAGGAACAGGAAAGACAACTTTAATAGGAACGCTTGTAAACAACTTATGGCAAACTACCATGAAAGCTGTTTTAATGGCACCAACAGGGCGCGCCGCTAAAGTGATGTCTAATTATTCTAAAACACAGGCATTTACAATTCATAGAAAAATATATTTCCCCAAAAAACAAAGTGGAGGCGGAGTGCAGTTTGTACTAGCACCTAATAAGCATCGAAATACGCTGTTTATTGTAGATGAGGCTTCAATGATACCTGATACACCAGCAGATTCAAAACTTTTTGAAAATGGATCTTTGTTAGATGATTTAATGCTTTTTGTTTATTCGGGTCATAACTGTAAATTAATTTTAATTGGTGATACCGCACAATTACCACCCGTGCATTTACATTTAAGTCCGGCTTTGGATGCAGGTAAGTTAGAATTGAATTACAATAAAGACGTGGTGCGTTTAGAATTGGATGAGGTAGTGCGTCAAGCAGAAGATTCTGGTATTTTGGTTAATGCAACTATGTTAAGAGAACAATTGCAAAGCGAGTTTTTTGATACCTTTCAATTTAATGTAAGTCCGTTTCGCGATATTGTTCGTTTAATTGAAGGCAATGAAATACAAGAAGCTATTGACACCTCTTATGCCGAAAATGGTAAAGAGGAAACCGCTTTTATTGTTCGTTCTAATAAAAGAGCCAATCTATATAACGATAATATTCGTAAGCGCATTTTGTATTTAGAAAATGAAATAGCGGTTGGTGATTTTATGATGGTAGTGAAAAACAATTATTTTTGGTTAGAACCAAAATCAGAAGCTGGCTTTATTGCCAACGGAGATATTATAGAGGTTCTTGAAATATTTGCTATTAAAGATTTATACGGATTTAAATTTGCGGAAGTAAAGGTGCAACTTGTAGACTATCCGAAGATGAAACCCTTTGAAACAGTATTGCTTTTAGATACGATTCAGGCAGTGACGCCTTCATTGTCTTACGAAGACGGAAATAGATTGTACCAGAATGTGATGGAAGATTACGCAGCTGAGACATCTAAGTACAAAAAATTTATGGCCGTAAAATCAAACAAGTATTTTAATGCATTGCAAGTAAAGTTTTCTTACGCCATTACCTGTCATAAATCGCAAGGGGGGCAGTGGAATACTGTTTTTATAGAACAACCATATTTGCCTAATGGCATAGATAAAGAATATTTGCGCTGGCTGTATACTGCGGTTACCCGTGCAAAAAAACAGTTATATTTAATTGGTTTTAAGAATGATTTTTTTGTTGGTGGTGAATAGATTATTTTCGCTTTATTGAAACGTATTGTCATATGCTTAAAACAAAAAGTAGCGTGTAAAATGACTTCAGAAACAGTAATTAGTATATTTTTAGGTGTTGGCTTGGCTGCCTCGGTGGGCTTTCGGGTGTTTTTGCCGTTGTTTGCTTTAAGTTTGGCAGGGTACTTTGATGTTTGGTCGCTAAATGAAAGTTGGCAGTGGATAGGTAGTCTGGCAGCGGTAATTACCCTAGGAGTAGCCACCGTTATTGAGGTTTTTGCTTACTTTATTCCTTGGGTTGATAATATATTAGATAGTATGGCAGTGCCCTTAGCTGCCATTGCCGGTACCGCTGTTATGGTAAGTACAGTCGCTGGTTTAGACCCCGTAGTAACATGGTCTTTAGCAATTATAGCGGGAGGCGGAACAGCAACAGCAATAAAAGGTGCAGGGGCTGCTGGCAGATTGGCATCAACAGCAACAACAGGAGGTATAGCTAACCCTATTGTATCAACCATAGAAACAGGTACGGCAGTAATGGTTTCAATAGCATCAATTTTTGCGCCGGTAATGGCCGCTGTTTTGGTGATTATTATACTATTTATAATTTTTAGAATTTATAGAAAACTGCGACCTCAAAAAAGAACCTAGTAGTATTGTAGTTTCAGGTTAAACTACAAAGTGCTTAGGAAAATATTTTTATTCAATAGGGGTGTGTTCATCATAAAACAGTCAGGTAGTTGCCAGCTTTAAAAGAGATAATAAGCAAATAGTGAGCATGCGATGACTTAATTTTTTTAAAAACAAAGAATAACAAATGAAGATTATAGCAATGATACCCGCGCGTTATGCAGCTTCACGATTTCCTGCAAAACTGATGCAAGATTTAGGAGGGAAACCCGTAATACAACGCACCTACGAAGTTGTAGCTCAGATGCAATTGTTTGATGAAGTATATGTGGTAACCGATAGCGATATTATCAGTGATGTGATTTCAAAGGCTGGTGGTAGCGTGATTATGAGTGTTGAAGAACATGATTGTGGTAGTGATCGTATTGCAGAGGCTGTAGCCAATATGGATATCGATATTGTGGTGAATGTACAAGGTGACGAACCTTTTATTGATAAGGCTAGTTTGGCTTCGGTTTTAGACGTTTTTAAAGATGATTTTAATAAGGAAATCGATTTGGCATCAGTGATGGTGCCCATTACCAAAAAAGAAGAGATTGAAAATCCTAATACCGTAAAGGTCATTGTAAATAATGAAAATTTTGCCTTGTATTTCTCGCGTTCGCCTATACCATATCCTCGTGATGCTGAGGCGGGTGCTGTTTATTATAAGCATCGAGGTATTTATGCTTTTAGAAAAAGTGCGTTGATGGATTTTCAAAGGTTGCCTATGCGCCTCTTAGAAGCTACAGAAAAAATTGAAGCCATACGTTATTTAGAATACGGAAAAAAGATAAAAATGGTTGAAACGGATGTTGTTGGCATTGAAATTGATACTCCTGAAGACTTAGAAAGGGCACAAGAAGCATGGAAGTAGATTTTAAAAATATTAAAGTCATTGGTTTTGATGCTGATGATACGCTTTGGGTTAACGAAACCTATTTTAGAGAAACTGAAGCTGCCTTTGCTTGCTTATTAGATGGTTATGAAACTAAAAATAAGATAGACCAAGAATTGTTTAAAAAAGAAATTCAAAACCTTGAAATTTACGGTTATGGGGTTAAAGGTTTCGTGCTTTCTATGATAGAGTCGGCATTAGAAATATCGAACCATACGGTTTCACAAGCAACCATTTCAGAAATTTTGAATCTTGGTAAAAAGATGTTGATGCAGCCTGTAGAGTTGCTTGACGATGTAAAAGAGGTGTTAGAACATTTGAGTGAAAAGTATCGTTTAATTGTGTTAACCAAAGGCGACTTGTTGGATCAAGAACGAAAAGTTGAAAAATCGGGCTTGTCAACATATTTTCATCATATTGAAGTTTTAAGTGATAAAAAGGAGGAGAATTATCTAAATTTGCTAAATCATTTAGAAATTCAAAAGGAAGAATTTTTAATGATTGGTAATTCACTAAAGTCAGATGTACTACCAATTTTAAATATTGGTGCACAAGCGGTACATGTCCCTTTTCACACCACTTGGCAGCATGAAGAAGTGTCAGCGACTAAGATTGATTTTAAATACCTTAAAATTAATCAACTAAAAGAAGTGTTGAACTATTTGTAAGTTAATGAATAAAATAAAAATGGGGACAGACCAACATGTTGCAGTAACAACTTACCGAAATTTTCCAATGGTGCCTCGGGTTGTGTTTGGTGCTGATAGTTTTAGTCAACTAGGTGATATTTTAACGCCTAAACGAAAAAGCGTTGATGCTCCTTTTATCTTTTTGGTAGATGATGTTTTTGAAGGAAGTTCCTTGGCAGAAAGAATTCCACTAGCCTACAATGATGAGGTAATTTTTATATCAGCAAATAAAGAACCAAAAACAGCCCAAGTAGATGCTTTGGTAGCTAAAATTACAGCTGCTTTTTCTGAGTTACCATCTGGTATCATTGGTATAGGTGGTGGTACTTTGTTAGATTTGGCCAAGGCAGTAGCTATTATTTTAACCAATAAAGGCGGTGCAGCACAATATCAAGGTTGGGATTTGGTAAACAACCCTGCCGTTTATCATGTTGGGATACCAACAATAAGTGGTACCGGGGCTGAAGTATCAAGAACAACTGTGCTTTTGGGGCCAGAAAAAAAGCTCGGAATTAATTCAGATTATACACCTTTTGATCAGGTTGTTTTAGATCCTAATTTAACCAAAGGAATGTCAAAAGAACAATGGTTTTATACCGGTATGGACTGTTATATACATTGTATAGAATCATTAACAGGTACTTTTTTAAATACCTTTAGTCAAAGCTATGGTGAAAAAGCATTAGAACTTTGTAAAGAAGTGTATTTAGGTGATTTGTCTCCTGAAGATGCGCGCAATAAATTAATGATGGCTTCTTGGCATGGCGGTATGAGTATCGCTTATTCTCAAGTAGGGGTGGCCCATGCAATGAGCTACGGACTTTCGTACCTATTAGGTGTGAGACACGGTATAGGTAATTGTTTAGTGTTTCAATATTTGGAAGAGTTTTATCCTGAAGGGGTTAAAATTTTCAATGAAATGCTAAAGAAACATGAGATTAAACTGCCCAAAGGGATATGTTCGTATCTAAATGATAGTGATTTTGATACCATGATAAAGGTTTCTATGGGGATGGAGCCGTTGTGGGAAAACGCTTTGGGTAAGCACTGGCGTGATCGTATTACACCCAAAAAACTAAGAAGTATATTTGAAAAAATTTAAGAGCCTTTGTGCTACTTGAATAAGCACAGTTTGTTTTACTTTTGGTAAGGCGTGATTTAGTGTTCTAATATCAATGCGCCTATATTAATTGGAAGTACAAAAAGACGGCGTACATAATTTTAATCCTTTACAAACAGTAGAACTATCCCAATATGCAAAAACTAGCTAAATTTATTTATTTCAAGCTTTTAGGATGGAAAATGGTAGGTGATTTTCCTTCTCATTTAGATAAATGTGTTTTTGTAGTTGTGCCACATACCAGCAATATTGATTTTTTTTTAGGATTGTTAATTCGCAGAGTATGGAGTGAAGAAATCAATTGGATAGGAAAAAAGAGCCTCTTTAAAAGACCCTACGGATGGTTTTTTAAATGGGTGGGAGGTGCGCCAATAGATCGTAGTAAAAATAATGATACCGTTAGTGCTACAGCAGCAGTATTTAAAGAACGCAAGAAATTTCGATTAACCATTGCTCCAGAAGGTACCCGAAAAAAGGTGTCAAAATGGAAAACAGGCTTTTATTATATAGCACAAACGGCAGCAGTACCTATAGTTTTGGTTGCCTTTGATTATGGTAATAAGCAGGTTAAACTGTCTGAGCCATATTTGACTACAGGTGATATACAAGCTGATTTTAAAACCTATGAAGCTTTTTTTAAAGGCGTGAAAGGTAAAGTGCCTGAAAATAGTTACTAGTACTTTCCATGCTCATGGCTTGATACGCAATGTCAAATGATTTTTTTGATACAAAGCTTAAAGCTGGTGTTTTCTTCAAAAGAAGTTTTTTAATTACGACTACTCGTTATAATTGCGCATTAATTTTTTATCGTAACCATGGCAATGCCATAGTATAGCTTTTAAGGAGGCATTGTATCTTTTTTGTAAGCTTTTAGTGGCGTTTACAGGTGTATAGTGTATCAAATTCTAGGGCTAAAAATATTTCTTCTTCAAATTTCTTGAATGATAATAACTTCGATACTGGACAAAAAATATAGAAAGTGTTTTATTGATTTTGAAAAGTGCATTTCATCGATAATATTCGTTATACAACTATTTACGAGGGGTTTTTATATCGCTGAAATATTGTTGTTATATATTTAAGTGATTAATACCGAGAACTTTATTTTATCAATAAATTAAATCCAAAAAACCAACAATGATCATGAAAAAAAATTACCAAAACATTGTCGCCTTATTTTTTATTGTATTTGCTTTTTTTGAAATTTCAGCGCATAATAGCGCTTGGCCAGAAATAGGAACTAGTTGTAACGAGCTCGTTAGTGATAGTAATGGTGAAATTGAAGATGCTATGAATTCAATCTCAAGCTTCACCTTGGTCAATGCCGATACCAATGAAGATATTGTAGCACTATCCGAAGGAATGGAAATCAATTTGAATGCGTATCCCAATACCAAATTTAATATTAGAGCCAATGCTTCTTCGGACACAAAAAGTGTTCGTTTGCAATTGAGTGGTGCCTTATCAAAAACACAGACCGAAAGTGTAGCTCCTTATGCGCTTTATGGTGACGTTAATGGTAATTACGCTGGTACATTATTTCTGGCTGGTGATTATACTATTACGGCAACGTCATATTCAGCGACTGGCGCTGGTGGTGTTGCAGGTGATCCTTTTAGTATTAATTTTAAGGTTGTAGAAACGGCAGCACAACAACCATTTATTACTACTTGGATGACAGAAAGGAGTAATAATAAAATTACCATTCCAACGCATCCAGATGAGACATACAACTATACGGTCAATTGGGGAGATGGGTCTTCAGATACGGGAGTAACCAGTGATATTACACATGACTATGAATCTGCTGGAACATATCAAATATCGATTACAGGAGTTTTTCCAAGAATAGTTGTTTCTGATGGTGAATATGGCAAATTTAAAGCAGTTGATCAATGGGGTGATATTAAATGGAGTAGTATGGAGTCAGCTTTTGCAAATACCGGAGCGATTGAAATACGAGCAATGGACGTGCCTAATTTAAGTGCTGTAACTTCCATGCGTAGTATGTTTAATCAATCATCACCAACTATAAATGCTATGATAAACAGTTGGAATGTTAGTACAGTGGTAGATATGTCTTACCTTTTTGCTGATACTGATATAGCATTCAATCAGGCTGTAGGTAATTGGGATGTAGGAAATGTAAGGGACATGAGTTTTATGTTTTATCATGCTGAAGGTTTTAATCAAGCTATAGGTGATTGGGATGTGAGTAATGTAACTAATATGGATGGAATGTTTTGGGCTGCTTTAAGTTTCAATCAAGTTATTGGTGATTGGGATGTTAGTCAGGTTACAAATATGTCTAGGATGTTTCGTAGCACTAGTTTTAATCAGGATATTGGTGATTGGGATGTTTCAAAGGTAACATCCATGCGTAGAATGTTTACAAGTAGCCCTTTTAATCAGCCTCTTGGTGATTGGGATGTAAGTAACGTTACCAATATGGAAGAGATGTTCTCTGGTGTCTTTGATCAAGATATATCTGGATGGAATTTTACAACTGCCCGTGAGATGGATTATTTTGTAAGTGGCTTGTCAGTAGTAAATTATGATGCTCTTTTAATGGCTTTTGCAAATAATGATGTAGCGCGTACACGTATTAATGCGCCAAGTATGCGTTATTGCGAAGGAGAAATTGCTCGTCAAAAATTAATTGATGATTTAGGTTGGCAAATTACTGACGGCGGTAAAAGTGATGATTGCAATACTGCCAATACAATCTCAAGTTTTACTTTGGTCAATGCCGATACCAATGAAGATATTGTAGCACTAACTGAAGGAATGGAAATCAATTTGAATGCGTATCCCAATACCAAAATGAATATCAGAGCCAATGCTTCGGCAGATACAAAAAGTGTTCGTTTGCAATTGAGTGGTGCCTTATCAAAAACACAGACCGAAAGTTTAGCTCCTTATGCGCTTTATGGTGATGTTAATGGTAATTATGCTGGTACGTTATTTCCGGCTGGTGATTATGCTGTTACAGCAACTTCGTATTCGGCAGCAGGTGCTGGAGGTAGCGCAGGCGATCCTTTTAGTATTAGTTTTAAGGTTGTAGAGAATGTGCAACAACCATTTATTACTACTTGGATGACAGAAAGGAGTAATAATAAAATTACCATTCCAACGCATCCAGATGAGACATACAACTATACGGTCAATTGGGGAGATGGGACTTCAGATACTGGAGTAACCAGTGATATTACACATGACTATGAATCTGCTGGAACATATCAAATATCGATTACAGGAGTTTTTCCAAGAATAGTTGTTTCTGATGGTGAATATGGCAAATTTAAAGCAGTTGATCAATGGGGTGATATTAAATGGAGTAGTATGGAGTCAGCCTTTGCAAATACCGCAGCAATTGAAATACGAGCAATGGACGTGCCTAATCTAAGTGCTGTAACTTCCATGCGTAGTATGTTTAATCAATCATCACCAACTATAAATGCTATGATAAACAGTTGGAATGTTAGTACAGTAGTAGATATGTCTTACCTTTTTGCTGATACTGATATAGCATTCAATCAGGCTGTAGGTAATTGGGATGTAGGAAATGTAAGGGATATGAGTTTTATGTTTTATCATGCTGAAGGTTTTAATCAAGCTATAGGTGATTGGGATGTGAGTAATGTAACTAATATGGATGGAATGTTTTGGGCTGCTTTAAGTTTCAATCAAGTTATTGGTGATTGGGATGTTAGTCAGGTTACAAATATGTCTAGGATGTTTCGTAGCACTAGTTTTAATCAGGATATTGGTGATTGGGATGTTTCAAAGGTAACATCCATGCGTAGAATGTTTACAAGTAGCCCTTTTAATCAGCCTCTTGGTGATTGGGATGTAAGCAGCGTTACCAATATGGAAGAGATGTTCTCTGGTGTCTTTGATCAAGATATATCTGGATGGAATTTTACAACTGCCCGTGAGATGGATTATTTTGTAAGTGGCTTGTCAGTAGCAAATTATGATGCTCTTTTAATGGCTTTTGCAAATAATGATGTAGCGCGTACTTATATTAACGCACCTAGTATGCGTTATTGCGAAGGAGAAATTGCTCGTCAAAAATTAATAGATGAATTAGATTGGGAAATTACCGACGGCGGTAAAAGTGATGATTGCTCAAGTGGTACAGCGACCTCTGCCAATTTACTTGAAGCAACCTTTTTACAAGGGTCTTCCAATCCGTACCCAACAGGGCCGATATTACGAGCCGAAGAAGGAAGGCGTGTAGTGTACATGAAATACGATTTAAGTGCTTTTACCGGGACAGTTACTGAAGCTGAGCTAAAAATGCAAGTGGCTAGTGACCCCGGGCATGGTACCTTAGAAGTCTTTATGGGTAGCCATTCAAACTGGACAGAAAGCGGACTTAATGGAAGCAATAAACCTGTCGCTGTTGGTAATGCCTTAGCCTCAATTTCAGGCACGCATAGCCTTGGGCAAACAAAGACTTGGCGTTTAAATGCCAGTCAAATACCAACTGGGGGCGTAATCACGCTGATTGTGAAGCATAGTGCTGGTAACGATGTGGCTTTTGCTTCTGATGAAAGTAGCAATCCGCCAGTGTTAACTGTTACGGCACCAGTTGCAGCTGTTACTAGTGCTAAGCAAGCAAATGCAACTGTGCGAAGTCTTCGTCTGTCACCCAACCCAGCTTCTTCTGAAACGACTATAGCGTTAAAAACACCCAAAGGAACTGCCTTAACAAATGATATTTATGTGTATGATATTTTAGGCAGAGTTTTAAAAACAATACCAGCAAGTAGCATCGGTTCAGATGGTGTTTATAAGGTAAACGTAAGTAGCTTGCCTAAAGGTGTTTATTTTGTTAAAACCATTGATAAAAACGGAGTGCCATACCAAAAACAGATGGCTATTGAACGTTAAGTTGTACTTCATAAAAAAAGAGGCTTCCTAAAACGGAGCCTCTTTTTTTTTATAATTTTTTAACTGGCTTAGTGGTACATATCACATTGATTATTTCAAAACCATTTTTAACATACAACTCGTTGCGGATATTCCATTTTTAAATCCACAATATTGACTTTTAGCTATTCTTGCATCGTATGATATACGTTTTGTACATCATCATCTTCTTCAATTTTTTCTAATAATTTCTCCACATCGGCAGCTTCTTCTGCAGAAAGTTGTTTGGTCACTTGCGGAATGCGCTCAAAACCTGATGAGAGAATCTCTATTTCTCTACTTTCTAATTCTTTTTGAATCGCACCAAAACTTTCGAATGGGGCATAAATTAAAATACCATCATCGTCTACAAAAACTTCTTCAGCGCCAAAATCAATCATTTCTAATTCGAGTTCTTCGGGGTCAATACCTTCAGCCGGAATTCTAAAATTACAAGTGTGGTCAAACATAAACTCTACTGACCCTGAGGTACCTAGGCTACCGTTACATTTGTTGAAATAGCTTCTTACGTTGGCTACAGTTCTTGTATTGTTATCGGTTGCAGTTTCTACCAAAATAGCAATGCCATGGGGTGCGTAGCCTTCAAATAATACTTCTTTGTAATCGCCAAGATTTTTGTCACTTGCCCTTTTTATAGCACGTTCTATATTGTCTTTAGGCATGTTTACAGACTTGGCATTTTGAATTACTGCTCTAAGTCGTGAATTAGAATCGGGGTCAGGGCCTCCTTCTTTCACTGCCATCACAATATCTTTACCAATGCGCGTAAAAGCTTTCGACATTGCCGACCAGCGTTTCATTTTACGTGCTTTTCTAAATTCAAAAGCTCTTCCCATAATTTAAAATTAGTATTGTTGAATAGGTACAAATTTAAGAAAATCAATGGCAAGCACAAGCTAAAAAGCAACAGGTATTAAACAAGCCAGAAAATTAGTGTGCTTTATGTATTTGAGACACTAGTTAACGTTATTCTCCTTCCATTATTTCTTCGATAGTATGCGCTAGTTTGAAATCTTTCTCTGTAACGCCACCTGCATCATGGGTGTTTAGTCTAATATGTAAATTTTTGTACACATTACTCCAGTCTGGATGGTGGTTTTGAGCCTCACATTCAAATGCAATTCTTGTCATGGTAGCAAACGCCTCTTTAAAATTCGCAAATTCGAAGGAGGTTTCAATGGCACCATCAACATATTCCCATCCATCTAATTTCTCTAGATATTCCTGTATTTGTCGTTCTGGTAATTTTTCCATTTTTCTTGTTTTTAAATTTACTAAAGGTATCCTTTGGTTAATATTAGCTCAAAATATGGTGGTCAATAATTTCTTGGTACTTTATTTGAAGGTTTTTAGGGAGCTTATTAACTTTTGGCAATACCGCTAAATAACGTTCTTCATTGGTAGTAAATACTCTTTTGTAGATAGGATTGAAATTTCCGATGCGTTCCAATACTTCTTTGATAAAATCTTCATGATGTACCAAATCACTACTACCTAAGTGAAAAATACCACTTTTATTATGATTGATAAGGTAATGAATTTGTTGTGTTAATTTATCGTCATTGGTAACATTCAGAATTAGGTTAGGAAAAACTTCTATAGGTTCATTTGCTAAAATAAATTGTTTGATTTGTTTTATTCTTGGTGAACCATTACCAAACACCATGGGCACTCTTAAAATACCCATACTTTCTTTGGGTAGGCGCAACAACATATTTTCAATCTTTATTTTCAATCGACCATAGATGCTTTCTGACAATGTTTTATCATGCTCATAAGATGGGTATTTGCTATAGGCATCAAATACATTGGCAGAAGAAATAAAATAGAGCTTTGATGCTGTTTTTGAAATATATTCCACAATATGTTGATGGGCTTGAATTTGAGCCGCAAAATCTCCCCGTAATGCAGATATGATGACATCAGGTTTTATTTTTTCTAACAAAGAAAAAACATCATCTGTTCTCATATCATATTTAAAAAATTGCTTGTTTTTTTCAAATGACCTTCGGGCAGCACAATACGTGCCATAGGTATCAAAATAGCTGCAAAGTTCTTTGTAAATGGCATTTCCTAGAAAACCACTTCCGCCTAGAATGAGTATTTTTTTGCCCCCATCATTTAATGCCTTCTTCTTGCTACCCATGTAGATTATTAGCCTTTATAAAAAGGAAGTTTTATTACCGTTGCCGGTATGCTTTTTTTACGTATTTGAATGTGTATTTTACTTCCTATATCTGAAAAAACGGTAGGTACATAACCCAAACCAATGCCCTTTTCTAACGAGGGTGACATGGTACCTGAAGTTACGTTTCCTATTTTTTTGCCTTGTTGGTCTACAATATCATAACCGTGTCTTGGAATACCACGCTCATCCAGTTCAAAAGCAATAAGCTTTCGCTCAGGACCATGAGCTTTTACTTTAGCCAAGGCTTCAGCATTGACAAAATCTTTAGTAAATTTTGTTATCCATCCCAAACCAGCTTCAAAAGGTGAGGTGGTGTCATCAATATCATTTCCGTAAAGGCAATACCCCATTTCTAAACGTAAGGTATCACGGGCAGCCAAGCCAATTGGTTTTATTCCAAAAGCAGCCCCTGCTTCAAATACCTTATCCCAAATTTGTTGTACTTCTTCATTTTTACAATAAATTTCAAATCCACCAGAACCTGTGTATCCTGTTGCAGAAATTATAACATGTTCAATACCAGCAAAATTATCAACCTCAAAATGATAGAATTTAATAGCCGACAAATCTACAGAAGTTAAACTTTGCATGGCTTCAATTGCTTTCGGACCTTGAATAGCTAAAAGAGAATACCCTTCAGATAAATCTCGCATATCTGCATTAAAAGCATCATTGTATTTCGAAATATGATTCCAGTCTTTTTCAATATTAGAGGCGTTAACAACCAATAGATATTGTTCTTCTTTAATTCGATAAACAATCAAATCATCAACAATACCACCATTTTCGTTAGGTAGACAACTATATTGTGCTCTTCCAATGGTGAGTTTACTTGCATCATTGGAGGTCACTTTTTGTATAAGATTAAGTGCATTAGGTCCGCTAATTAAAAACTCCCCCATGTGCGATACATCAAAAACGCCAACCCCGTTCCTGACAGTTTCATGTTCGATATTTACCCCTTCATAAGAAACGGGCATATTGTAACCTGCAAAAGGAACTAGTTTGGCACCTAAAGCTTTGTGGGTTTCAGTTAAAGCCGTATTTTTCATTGTTGTTTATTTTAAATAGGAAGCAAATTTATTGAATTAATTTGCGAAACCGAGGTATGAACAGGGTATGTTTCCATCTTTTTTGTCATTTTATTTTCTGCAATATTCTCTAAAAAGGGTTATTTTACCACGCTTTATGTACAAAAGCTTTCTGATAAGTCCACATAGTGTAGTAGTATAGCGACTTTTGATACGGCTATCTGATGGGATTATAAAGGTGACTTAGCGTTATAATTTAAAGTGACAGGGAGGATAGAATATGTACAGCGAAATTACGTTTATTGTCTAAAATGGGTTTAATCTTTCAATTTTTATTATGTTAAAAATACTAGTATCCTGTACGTTGGTTATGTTATTTGTCATTGGCGGAAATGCACAAGACAGGCCTACTGATTTTTTGTCTGCTGATTTTCATAAACAACGAAGAGAAGCTGTACGTACAATGCTACCAGCGAATAGTGTTGCGGTATTTTTTGCTAACCCAGTACGGAATCGCTCAAATGACGTTGATTATGTATATCATCAAGACCCTGATTTTTACTATCTTACTGGTTATAGGGAGCCAAATGCGGTGTTAATTATTTTTTCTGATTTTCAAAAAGATGCCGCTGGTAAAATGTATAATGAGATACTTTATGTGCAAGAGCGTAATTCAAATGCAGAACAATGGGAAGGAAAACGACTTGGTATTGTTGGAGCAAAAGAGCAGCTAGGTTTTGAAATGGTTTTTAATGGTGAAGCGTTTTTGATGAATACCATTGATTTTAAATCTTTTGATGTGGTTACCTTTTTTGATTTTAAAGATGACTACCGTGATACTGGAGGGAGAGCAGACCTTTTTGATTTGATTAGAACGTTCAAAATTAAAACGGACTATTTTTCTAATTATAATTCGACAAAAAAAGAGCTATATACCATGATTAAATCTACCGATATAGCAAATAGTGCCAATGTGGCGCAGGTTTTAGGCCGTTATTTAAATGATGATGATGACCTAAAGCGCGATGAGTTACTTAATGCATTTGTAAAAGCAAAAAATGATGGATTAAGGGCTGAGATAAAAGAAAGGGTAAGTGTCGAGTTAAAGAGTTATAATTTTGATACCAATGTTATCACTGAAATAATGAATAAACTTCGGGAAACAAAAACACCGGAGGAAATGGTACTGCTTAAAAAAGCTGTTGAAATTTCGGCAGTAGGTCAGTTGGAAGTCATGAAAGCAATGCACCCAAATATGTCTGAAACAGAGATTCAGGGCGTGCATGAATATGTGTACAAAAAGTATGGGGCAGAGTATGAAGGCTATCCATCTATTGTAGGTGGTGGTGCCAATGGATGTATTCTTCATTATATTGAAAACAGCAAACCTAAGGTGGGTAATGATTTGGTATTGATGGATTTAGGTGCTGAGTATCATGGGTATACGGCAGATGTTACACGTACTATTCCTGCAAATGGTACTTTTACAAAAGAACAACGACAAATTTATGATATTGTATACAGAGCGCAAGAAGCTGGTATTCAGGCAAGTGTAGTAGGGGCGTCATTTCAAGCGCCTGGTGATGCTGCAAAAAAGGTAATTGCAAAAGAATTAATGGCTTTAGGTATCATAAACAATGAGGCGGAAGCACGCACCTATTTTCCACATGGAACATCGCATTATTTAGGATTAGATGTACATGACAAAGGTACGTATACTGCTTTTAAACCCAATACGGTGATTACGGTAGAGCCGGGTATTTATATTCCAGAGGGTAGTAATTGTGATGAAAAATGGTGGGGTATTGCTGTGCGTATTGAAGATGATATTTTAATTACCGAAAATGGCCCTGTCAATTTATCGGCTATGGCACCGCGTACTGCTGATGCAATAGAAAAGGTGATGAAGCAACCAAGCCCATTAGACAAATTTGTTTTACCAAAATTGGATTGAAAAATTAAGGGGTTTAAAAAGAGCATAGGTATATGTCATTTTTAAACCCCGTTTTATATATATTTTAACCTTCGTAATCCTAAAAAATAAAATCTATCGATTTGTGAATACGACGAGCGTATCTTACCTTGTTAAAATTGGGCGGCTTGTGCTAGTGTGTAACCTGGTTTTATTTTTTAGCACCAGCGTTCCCCATCAAAAAATCTTTTAGCCCTTCATAGGTCGCAATTTTTATAGATTTTTTTTCCTTATTCATCACTTTTTTTATTTGAGCAGGAATAGCTAATTTCTCAGGAATAGTTTCTTCAACAACATCTAAAAATTTAACAGGATGCGCAGTTTCTAAAAAGATGCCATATACATCAGGATTGTTTTCTTGGTATTTTTTTAAACCCAAATAGCCAACTGCACCATGAGGGTCAGCAATGTAGTTTGAAGTATTGTAAATTGCTTTCATCGCTTGTTTTGTTTCATCATCAGAAAAAGTAAACGAAGAGAGGTGTTCTGATAATTTTTGAAAATTATCTTGAAATAAATGTCGAATTCTAATAAAATTGCTGGGGTCACCCACATCCATAGCATTAGAGATAGTGGCTGTAGATGGTTTTGGTGTATATTTTCCCGTTTTCATAAATTGGGGTACTGTATCATTCACGTTGGTGGCTGCTACAAAGTGCTTTGCTGGCATGCCTAGTTTTTGGGCTACAATACCCGCGCAAATATTGCCAAAATTACCACTTGGCACAGAAAAAACAATTTCTTTTCCTTGTGATTTTGCCTGTTTGTAGGCGAATAAAAAGTAAAATAACTGTGGTAACCAGCGGGCAACATTGATTGAGTTTGCTGAGGTAAGTTGCAGGTTCGCTAAAAGCGTAGGGTCTAAAAAGGCGGTTTTTACCATTTTTTGGCAATCATCAAAAGTACCATCTACTTCAAGAGCGGTGATGTTTTGTCCTAGAGTAGTTAGTTGTCGTTCTTGAATATCGCTTACTTTTCCACTAGGGTATAGAATAACAACGTTAACTCCTTTTACACCCAAAAAGCCATTAGCAACTGCGCCACCAGTATCACCTGAGGTAGCCACCAAAACAGTTACTTCGGTTGTTTCGCCTTCTGAGAAATGACCTAAACACTGCGCCATAAATCGAGCGCCTACATCTTTAAAGGCCATTGTAGGGCCGTGAAAAAGCTCTAGAGTGGCTATATTTTCTTCAATTGCTACTACAGGGAAATCGAAGTCAAGCATGTTTTTTAAAATCGCTCGTAGCTTTTCATTTGAAATTTCTTCACTAACAAATTGATGAATAGCGTTGAACGCAATTTCTTGGTTTGATAGGTCTTCTATGCTAGAAAAAAAAGAATCAGGTAGGGGGGTGATGCTTTCCGGAAAATACAATCCCTTGTCTGGTGCAATACCCTTAATTACGGCATCTTTAAATGAGACTTTTGGGGCTTCTTGGTTTAAGCTGTAATATTTCACACGAATAAATTTGAATTAATACTTTAGTTTTTAGCTATTATGTCATTACTTATGATCATCGCAATAGCTTCAATTTTTGTTATTGTCTGATAGAGGAGATTAAAGTGATGGTTACATACAATTTCATTTTCTCTTCTTTAATGATATATTTTTCAGGTCTTATTTTATACCATGCAAATCGCGGTAACCTTAATCAATGATTTTGATTCCTTTTGTGTTTATTTTTGAAACGTGAACATCATAATTAACGCCAATTTTTTGATATACTTCTTTCATGGCTTCACCAACCTTTACAGCCGTTTCTTCTCCTTTGCTAAAGGAAAATATTGAAGGACCAGAGCCTGAAATACCACACCCTAAGGCGCCAGCTTCAAGGGCTACTTTTTTTATCTGGTCAAAACCAGGAATTAAAATAGAACGAATAGGCTCAACAATATGGTCTACCAATGACCTGCCTATTAAGTCGTAATCTGATTTGAATAAGCCGGCTACCAAACCACCGAGATTACCCCATTGCTTAATACCGTCTTGCAGGGTGATATTTGTTTTTAAAATTTTTCGAGAATCGGATGTTTTCACTTCAATTTGGGGGTGAATAACAGTAGCGTACAACGCATCAGGACTTGGAATAGAAATAACATCTAAGGGGGCATAACTTCGGACAAGTGTAAAACCACCAAATAGGGCAGGAGCCACATTATCAGCATGAGCAACACCACTAGCTAGCCGTTCACCTTCCATGGCGAATTGCACCAATTCTAGCGATGAAAAGGGATTGCCCAATAAGGTGTTCATTGCCCAAACTGCGCCAGTAGAACTTGCTGCACTACTGCCAATACCACTACCAGCTTTTATTTTTTTATATATTTCTATATCAAAACCACCCTCGTAATCACCAGCGGCTAAAAGCGCTAAACCAGCAACACCAGCAACATTTTGAAGGGTTTCCGTAGGTAGGTCTTGCCCTTCTAGTTTGGTGATTCGAATTCCTTTTTCAGCGGTTTTTCGAATTACCATTTCATCACCTACAGCATCTAAAGCAACACCTAGTACATCAAATCCGCAAGAAATATTGGCGATGGTTGCTGGGCAGAATATTTTTAATTCGTTCTTCATTTAATTTAATGTTATATCTAAAGGGTTGCCGTAAAATTACAACTGAATTACCGTATTTAGAAATTACCAATTCGAATGATATCAGCAAAGATACCTGAAGCGGTAACATCAGCCCCTGCACCTGCTCCTTTTATTATCATTGGTTGATTGGGGTATCTTTCGGTGTAAAACAAAACAATATTGTCACTGCCTTCAAGATTGTAAAAATCATGCCCTTTCGGAATTTCTTGTAGCCCTACGCTAGCTTTACCATCTTCAAATTGAGCAACATATTTTAATTTGCTTCCTGAGGCTTTTGCATTGGAATATAATTTCTGAAAAGCAGGTTCATGTTTTACTAGAGAAGCAAAAAAATCAGCATTATTGGTCGTATTGAGGCTTTCTTCGGGTAAGAAAGATTTATTTTTAATATCTTCAATCTCTAATTGGCTACCACTTTCACGAGCTAAAATTAAAATTTTTCGCATGACATCAACACCGCTTAAATCTATCTTTGGATCGGGTTCGGTATAGCCTTCTTCTTGGGCTTGTTTTACTACATCATGAAAGGTGGTGGCGTCATTAAAATTGTTGAATACAAAATTTAGACTTCCTGATAAAACAGCTTGAATTTTTAAAATTTTGTCACCTGAAGCAATTAAGTGTTTTAAGGTGTCAATAATAGGTAAACCAGCACCCACGTTAGTTTCAAAAAGAAAGGGCGCATTGTAGGTGCGTGCCAAGTTCTTTAAATTTTGATAGTTAGTGTAGTTTGATGAACATGCAATTTTATTACAGGTTACTATAGAAATGCTATTTTCTAAATAAGATGCATAGGTAGTTGATACCTCACTACTGGCTGTGTTATCAACAAAAATGCTATTGCGGTAATTGAGTTTATTTATCTGGTTAAAAAAACCAGTTTTATCAGCTGTTTCTCCTGCTGATAAACGCTCTTCCCAGTTTTTTAATGAAATACCATCTTCATCAAAAACCATGGTTCTAGAATTAGATAAACCGATGACCCGTATATTTAGTTTCAGATTGTCTTTGAGGTATTTTTTTTGCTGATATATTTGATTTAAGAATTTAGAACCCACATTACCAACTCCCATAACAAAAAGGTTTAGTTGTTTGATGTTTTCTTCAAAAAATTCTTCATGTAAGGCATTCAAGGCTTTTTTTACATCCTCGTCTTTAATAACCGCTGAAATATTACGCTCTGAAGCACCTTGGGCAATAGCACGAATATTGACATTGTTTTTTCCTAGGGTACTAAACATTTTACCGCTAAGTCCTTGATGACTTTTCATATTGTCGCCTACTAGGGCAATTATAGATAGGTCTTTTTCGGCAATAACGGGCTTAATTTTTCCGCGTTCTATCTCATATTCAAAAGCAGTGTTTACGATGTGAATTGCTTTTTCAATATTATCTGCCGCAATTCCAACACAGATAGAATGTTCAGAGGAGGCTTGCGTAATTAATACAACACTAATCTCGGCTTGGGAAAGGACTTCGAAAAAGCGTTTGGAAATTCCTGGTATACCTACCATACCAGGGCCTTCTAAAGAAAGTAAGGCCATGTTCTCTACATGGCTTATACCCCTAACCGTTTTACCTTTGTCGTTTTTATTTTTGGTGATAAGCGTACCAGCACTTTCTGGTTGAAAGGTATTTTTTATGACAATAGAAATGCCTTTTGATAATACCGGTTGTATAGTAGGTGGGTAAAGTACTTTTGCGCCAAAATGTGATAATTCCATGGCTTCCTCGTAAGAAATATGAGGTATTGGTTTTGCTTGTTTCACCAATTTTGGATTCGCTGTATACATACCACTTACATCAGTCCATATTTCTAAAATAGCAACATTCATAGCGGCAGCAAAAATAGCCGCCGTATAGTCAGAGCCACCACGCCCAAGGGTGGTAGGGTTACCATTTTCTGAAGATGATATAAAACCAGGAGCAACAATTACCCTATTTGAAATCGCATCAAAGTAGTTTTTTATGTTGCTGTAAGTAGTGTCAAAATTAACCGCAACCTTACCGTTAACAGCATCTGTTTTTATAAGTTCTCGGCTATTGGCTAGTGTTGCATCTAAACCTTGTTGGGCAAAATACTCACTAATGATATAGGAAGAGAGCAGTTCTCCATAACTCACTATTTTGTCAGATAATTGAGGGGTGATTTCTCCAATTAAAAAGGCGCCCTCCAGTAAATTTTCTAAAGTGTTAATATCACTTTTAACCTTACTCAATACCTGACTTTGACCATGTATGGTAATCAGTTCTTTGACGGTGTCTAAATGCCTATTTTCAATTTCTTTGAGTAACGATTTGTAGGCAACATCTTGTTTTGAAGCGAGTGTCGCAATGTTTAGTAATACATCGGTAACTCCTCCAAAGGCAGAAACCACCACAACGGTGCTATCCGTTTTATTATTTGAAACGATATTTTTTACTAAAGTGATATTTTTGGCGTTAGCAACAGAGGTGCCTCCGAATTTTAAGACTTGCATGTCAATTAAGTATTAAGGTGTATATGAGAAAACTGCCAAAAAGGCAAAACAAAATAGATGATATATAATAGCTTACCCCAAAGGGGTTGTAGTGGCAGTAGTAGCTATGCAGCTATTAGTTATATAAAAAAGTCTTGTAATCATCATGTTGTTTGTAACCTGATATTATTAAAGTATCAAAAGTAGTACTTTTGAGTTTTTAATCAAACGTTCTGTAAAATTTTTGCAGATTCATTACTAAATACCTAACTCTGTTATTAATTATTGAGTAGGAATATGGTATTTGGTAGATAATAAGAAATATGCATTTTTAATTTACAACGAATTGTGATGTTTACCCTGAATTCGTGTTGACTTTTTGTTTACGGGTAAACGAAAAAGTCAAGATGAGTTGATTACGTAATTATAATAAAAACAATAATAAATGAAAATTTATAGCGCAGAGCAGGTGTACGCTGCTGATAAAGTTACCATTGAAAAACAACATATTACTAGCGATGCCTTGATGGAACGGGCGGCTGTTCAAATTTTTAATTGGATTCACATGCGCATGCAAGGGGCGCAAGTTAAAATTCACTTGTTTTGTGGTATTGGTAATAATGGTGGTGATGGTATTGCACTTGCCCGTCATTTGCAAGAACATGGTTATAATATTGATGTGTATGTAGTAAATTATAGCAAAAAAAGGTCGAAAGATTTTTTAACTAATTTGGATCGATTGAAAGACCGCAAGATATGGCCAGAGTTTTTAGATGCTGATAGTATATTGCCTGAAATTGGTAGAGATGATGTTATTGTAGATGCTATTTTTGGTATTGGCTTAAACCGTGCGCCTGATGCTTGGGTAAAGGAATTGATAGGTCACCTTCATAAAACGGAGGCTTTTATTCTTTCGGTTGATATTTCTTCGGGGTTATTTACTAATCAGCTTCCTGTTGGTGAAAATGCTGCGATAAGGTCGAATTATGTGTTGAGTTTTCAAGCACCCAAGTTAGTGTTTTTTCTACCTCAGACTGGGGTGTATAGTAATCAATGGGAAGTTTTGGATATTGGGTTAGATAGGGAGTATTTGATGGAGGCAGAAACCGAATATGAGCTGATAGGAAAACAGGAAGTGTTACCTTATTATATACCTCGTGAAAAATTTACGCATAAAGGTACCTATGGTCATGCTTTAATTGTTGGGGGTACTAAGGGTAAAATAGGGGCTGTGCTCTTAGCAGCAAGAGCATGCTTGCATACAGGTGTTGGTTTGGTAACGGCTTATGTTCCAGAGGTAGGTTATACGCCCTTGCAAACGGCATTACCTGAAGCAATGGTGATAACCAATGGCGAAAATGAGATTGCTGAAATAGCTTTTGATTGTACGCCTACTATAATAGGTATAGGAATGGGGTTAGGAACAGGTGTGGCAGCGACCAAGGCGTTTGGTCAGTTTTTGAGAAAAAACAAAACTCCTTTGATTGTTGATGCTGATGGATTAAATATACTATCAGAAAACAAAGCGTGGCTTGAGAAGCTTCCTGAACAATCAATTTTAACGCCACACCCCAAGGAGTTAGAACGTCTTATAGGGAAATGGAAGGATGATTTTGATAAACTTGCCAAGGCGAAAGCGTTTTCTAAAAAGTACAATTGTATTGTTGTGATTAAAGGAGCAAATACGGTCACAATTTATAAAGATAAAGGGTATATTAATACTACAGGCAATCCTGGTATGGCAACAGGAGGAAGTGGAGATGCTTTAACAGGTGTGATTAGTGCTCTCGTTGCACAAAAGTATGCGCCTCTTGAGGCTGCAATTTTCGGCGTATATCTGCACGGTCGTGCTGGAGATATTGCAGTAGAAGAAACAGGGTATCAAGCCTTAACGGCTTCAAGAATTATTGAAAATATAGGAAAAGCTTTTATAGACTTGTTTCAAGTGCCTGAGCAGCCTGAGGTGGAGGAAGCGTCGGCTGAGTAATTTTAAAGGATGTGCTAGTATGTTTGAAAATAGGGGAGAAAAACAAATTGTAAAAAAAGGTATAGATAAAAAAGCGGGGGATGACCTCGCTTTTTTATAGTTATCGTACTCGTCGCTTAACCCAAACCAAGGCATTTTCAAATTGAATAAAGAATTTCATTGGTTTTTTATAAAACAATTTTTCTACTTTGAAATTATGCATATCAATTTCTTTTACAGAAACAATAGCCAAAGCTTTTAAATTTTCTAATTCTCTAAGATAGGTGTATACGGTTGGGTCAACTGCTGAAGAGTGTTTGCGTAAACTGATAAAGCCAAAATTTTTATTTCTAAAATGAATTTCTGCAATACCTATAATTTGATACGCTCTTTCGAGGGTTAATGTCGCCCCTTCTTCAAATTGAGATATCATGTAATTATCATAAACTTGTATGCTGCCAATTTCTAGATGGTATTCTTTTACTATGATGGTTTTTTTGGTTTGTCTAATTTTCATTTTGATGGATCTTAATAGCGTTCTGACACGAAAATAGATTGACAGGCAGTCAATTGGAAAAATAATAGACGAATAGCGTAATTATCGTGTATATCACGAATAATGTATTTAAATGTAATTTTATTTTTGGTTTTTACAATTTTCCGCAAAAAAAAAGGAGTCTCTAAAAAAGACTCCTTTTGTTGTTATTTCTTACTGATAATTAAGCTTCTGACGATTTTGTCGACTTCTTAATTTCTATAGTAAGTTCTTCTTTTTTCTTGTCTAAGTCCATAAAAATACTGTCACCCTCTTCGAGTTTAGAATTTACAATTTCCTCAGCAAGTGCATCTTCAATATATTTTTGAATAGCTCTTTTAAGTGGTCTTGCACCATATTGTTTGTCAAATCCTTTTTCGGCAATATAGTCTTTAGCTTCCACCGTAAGATTTAAATTGTAACCGATGTCTTTTATCCTAGCAAACAGTTTAGAAAGTTCTATGTCAATGATTTTATGAATATCTTCTCTTTCTAAAGCGTTAAATACAATAACGTCATCAATACGGTTTAAGAACTCTGGTGCAAATGCTTTTTTAAGGGCATTTTCAATAACGCCTTTTTGATGCGCATCTGCCTGCGATTTTTTAGCCGAAGTGCCAAAACCTACACCTTGTCCAAAATCTTTTAATTGTCTTGCTCCTATATTTGAGGTCATGATGATAATAGAATTTCTAAAATCTATTTTTCTTCCAAGACTGTCGGTTAGGTAGCCATCATCTAAAACTTGAAGCAGCATATTAAACACGTCTGGGTGCGCTTTTTCAACTTCATCTAATAAAATTACAGAATAGGGCTTGCGACGTACTTTTTCGGTAAGTTGACCACCTTCTTCATATCCTACGTATCCTGGAGGCGCTCCTACTAGGCGAGAAATAGCAAATTTTTCCATGTACTCACTCATATCAATACGAATGAGGGCTTCTTCAGAGTCAAAAAGTTCTTTGGCAAGTACTTTAGCGAGCTGCGTTTTACCAACTCCAGTTTGTCCTAAGAATATAAATGAACCAATAGGTTTGTTGGGGTCTTTTAGTCCCGCTCTATTTCGTTGTATAGCCTTAGCAACTTTTGCAACAGCTTCATCTTGACCAATAACATTGGCTTTTATAAGTTCTGGTAATTCAGCAAGTTTATTACTTTCGGTTTGAGCTATTCGGTTAACCGGTATGCCGCTCATCATTGAAACCACATCTGCAACGTTGTCTTCGCTAACGGTTTCTTTATGTAGCTTGCTATCATCTTCCCATTTTGCTTGCGCTAAAGCTAAGTCTTTTTCAAGTCTTTTTTCGTCATCGCGAAGTTTTGCGGCTTCTTCATAACGCTGCTTTTTAACAACACTGTTTTTTAATTCGCGAACATCTTCTAGCTTTTTCTCAAGTTCAACGATCTGTTTTGGAACATCCATATTAACAATGTGAACTCTTGAGCCAGCCTCATCCAAAGCATCAATGGCTTTGTCTGGTAAAAACCTATCGGTCATATATCTGTTTGTGAGCTTAACACATGCTATTATTGCTTCGTCTGTATAAGACACATTGTGATGGTCTTCATACTTAGCTTTAATGTTTTGAAGTATTTCAATAGTTTCTGTTACCGAAGTAGGCTCCACAATAACTTTTTGAAAACGACGCTCTAAGGCTCCATCTTTTTCTATGTATTGTCTGTACTCGTCTAAGGTGGTTGCACCAATACATTGAATTTCACCTCGCGCTAATGCAGGTTTAAACATGTTAGATGCGTCTAAGCTACCGGTAGCTCCGCCTGCACCAACAATGGTATGAATTTCGTCAATAAATAAAATGACATCGTCATTCTTTTCAAGCTCGTTCATAACGGCTTTCATACGCTCTTCAAACTGTCCGCGGTATTTTGTACCAGCAACTAATGAAGCCAAATCTAAAGTGACTACTCTTTTTCCATAAAGTATACGTGATACTTTTTTGTTTATAATGCGCAGTGCAAGTCCCTCGGCAATAGCACTTTTACCAACACCAGGTTCACCTATTAAAAGCGGGTTGTTTTTCTTTCGTCTACTTAATATTTGAGAAACCCTTTCTATTTCTTTTTCACGCCCCACAACAGGGTCTAATTTGTTTTCTTCAGCCATGGCTGTAAGGTCACGCCCGAAATTATCTAGTACTGGTGTTTTTGATTTTTTGTTACTTTTTTGATTGGAAGCCCCACCAAATGTACTTTCCTTGCCTTCATTCGGTTCATCATTTTCGTTAGGAAAAGATTCCGAAGTAGGGCTATCTATCATGTCATCATCACTCGTAATCATAAATTTGAATTGTTCTTTAACCCCATCATAATCTACTTTTAATTTGTGTAGCAGCTTAGTAGTAGGGTCGTTTTCGTTTCTTAAAATGCATAGTAAAAGGTGTGCCGTGTTTATTGAAGAACTTTGAAAAAGTTTAGCTTCTAAAAAAGTTGTTTTTAGCGCACGCTCTGCCTGACGCGTTAAATGTAAGTTCTTTTTGTCCTTTTGAACCCTAATAGGATTAGGATTTGAGGGGCTAAGAATTTCCACTTTTCGCCTTAGGTGATCTAAATCAACGTCTAATGCATCAAGAATACTAATGGCTTTGCCATTTCCATCTCGCAATAATCCAAGCATTAAATGCTCGGTGCCAATAAAATCATGACCCAACCTTAGCGCTTCTTCTTTACTAAAAGCAATTACATCTTTAACTCTTGGGGAAAAATTGTCGTCCATATATTTTTCATATCAGCAATAAAATTAATAAATCTAAATCAATCTGAAGCAAATACTGTACCTAATTATCGGTAAAGCTAGTCGAATTGACGAAAAAAAGGAATATTCGCAAAAAAAATTAACAAATATATACAACGCAAAAAGTGTTGATAAATTGTTGAAGAAACTAATTGATGTATGCCTTGAAGGTCTCGATTTTGCGTATATTGGCATACTTTTTTAACTAATAAAAAATATAGATTTTAAAATGGCAGAAGGGGAAAAATTGATTCCGATTAATATCGAAGATGAAATGAAATCTGCTTACATTGATTATTCAATGTCGGTCATAGTGTCACGTGCCTTACCAGATGTCAGGGATGGTTTAAAACCTGTACACCGAAGAGTGTTATATGGTATGTACGAATTGGGCGTGAGATCCAATAGTTCACACAAGAAATCTGCCCGTATTGTAGGTGAGGTTTTAGGTAAGTATCACCCACACGGGGATACTTCTGTATATGATTCTATGGTACGTATGGCGCAAGAATGGAGTTTGCGTTATATGTTGGTAGATGGACAAGGTAATTTTGGTTCAATTGATGGTGATAGTCCGGCAGCAATGCGTTATACAGAGGCACGTATGCGTAAGATTGCTGATGACATGCTTGCAGATATTGATAAAGATACGGTAGATCATCAATTAAATTTTGATGATTCATTAGAGGAGCCAACCGTGCTTCCGGCTAGAGTTCCAAATTTATTAGTAAACGGTGCGTCAGGTATTGCAGTAGGTATGGCCACTAATATGCCACCGCATAACCTTAGTGAGGTTATTGATGGTACGGTAGCTTATATTGATAATAATGATATTGAAATAGATGAATTAATCACCTATATCAAGGCACCCGATTTTCCTACCGGAGGGATAATTTATGGTTATGATGGTGTGAAAGAAGCCTTTCATACAGGTCGTGGTAGGGTTATGATGCGTGCAAAAGCTACTTTTGAAGAAGTTCATGGTAGAGAGTGTATCGTTGTTACTGAAATTCCGTATCAGGTGAACAAAGCTGATATGATTAAAAAAACGGCTGATTTAGTCAACGAAAAGAAAATTGAGGGTATCTCAAGTATTCGTGATGAATCTGACCGAAAAGGAATGCGTATCGTGTATATCTTAAAAAGAGATGCGATTCCTAATATCGTTTTGAATACATTATATAAGTATACAGCACTTCAATCTTCATTTAGTGTTAATAACATTGCCTTGGTAAATGGTAGACCACGATTATTGAACGTCAAAGAGATGATTCATTATTTCGTAGAGCACCGCCATGAGGTTGTTGTACGTCGAACCAAATTTGAGCTTAAGAAAGCAGAAGACAGAGCACATATATTAGAAGGGCTTATTATTGCTTCTGATAATATTGATGAGGTAATTCAAATTATTCGTGCATCTTCTAATGCTGACGAGGCACGCCAAAACTTGATAGAACGCTTTAAGCTTTCAGAAATTCAAGCAAAGGCAATTGTTGAGATGCGTTTACGTCAGTTAACGGGTCTGGAACAAGACAAACTTCGTTTAGAATATGAAGAAGTTATTAAGACTATTGCTGATTTAAAAGACATCTTGGCGCGTAAAGAGCGTAGAATGCAAATTATAAAAGATGAGCTTCTTGAGGTAAAAGATAAATATGGTGATGAGCGCCGTTCTGAAATTAATTTTGCCGGTGGTGATTTGAGCATGGAAGATATGATTCCGAATGAGCAGGTAGTAATTACCATTTCTCATGCAGGATACATAAAACGAACCCCACTTACCGAATATAAAACACAAAATAGAGGTGGTGTTGGGCAAAAAGCATCATCGACAAGAAATGAAGACTTTTTAGAACATTTATTCGTAGGTACTAATCATCAATACATGTTGTTCTTTACCCAAAAAGGAAAATGTTTCTGGATGCGGGTATATGAAATTCCTGAAGGTAGCAAAACATCAAAAGGAAGGGCAATACAAAATTTGATCAATATTGAAAATGACGATAAGGTTAAAGCTTTTATATGTACGCAAGACCTTAAAGACGAAGAATACGTAAATAGTCATTATGTCATTATGGCAACCAAAAAAGGTACTGTTAAAAAGACATCTTTAGAGCAGTATTCAAGACCGCGTCAAAATGGAATAAATGCCATAGGCATTCGTGAAGGTGATGAGTTGCTAGAAGCAAAATTGACAACGGGTACTAGTCAAATATTTTTAGGTTTAAAATCAGGAAAGGCAATTCGTTTTGAAGAAAGTAAAACAAGACCAATGGGGCGTAATGCTTCTGGGGTAAGAGGAATTACTTTAGCTGATGATAACGATGAGGTAATAGGCATGGTTTCTGTTCATAATTTTGAAGACGAACTTTTAGTAGTTTCAGAAAATGGTTACGGTAAGCGCTCTAGTATTGAAGATTATCGTATTACTAACCGTGGTGGTAAAGGAGTGAAAACTATTTCTATAACTGAAAAGACTGGTGGTTTAGTAGCGATTAAAAATGTGACAGATTCTGATGATTTAATGATTATTAACAAATCGGGTATTGCAATTCGAATGAGTGTTGAAGATCTTCGTGTAATGGGAAGAGCAACGCAAGGTGTTAAATTAATCAACATTAAAGGTGATGACTCTATTGCAGCTGTAGCTAAGGTAATGAAAGATGAAGATAATCTTGATGATGTTGATGCCCTTGATGTAGAGGTAGATACAGAAAATGGCACAGCTATTGATAAACCAAGTACAGAACCTGACGATGCAAGTTCTGAAGAAGAATAAATTATAATCAATTAACACTAATATTAAATATTAAACAAGTCCAAATGAAAAGTAAAATTCTTATACTGGCGGCAATGTCATTTACAATGGTTGGTTTCGCTCAAAAAACCGAAATCAAAGCTGCTGAAAAGGCGCTCAAGGGAGGTGATGCCATGTCGGCAAAGGCTTCTTTAGAAGCTGCTTCTGGTATGATTTCAAATGCAGACCCTAAGATGCAGGCTCAATATAATTTTTTAAGAGGTAAAGCCTATGCCGAATTGGCAAAGAAAGGTGACAATGCTGCATTTAATGAGGCGGTTGCTTCTTTTCAAAAAGTAATCGATATTGAAAAACAAAGTGGAAAATCAAAGTATACAGGAGAAACCAATCAACGATTGGCAGCTGTTACTGCTGATTTAGTAAACTCTGCTGTTGCTGATAATGGTAACAAAAAGTTTAAAGAAGCGGCTGAAAAATTGTACATGAGTTACAAAATTAGCCCTAAAGACACCTCATACCTTTATTATGCAGCAAGTAGCGCTGTAAATGGCGGACATTATGAAGAAGCCTTGCAATACTACAATGAATTGCAAGAAATAGGATATGATGGTGGTGGTGTTGTTTACAAAGCAACAAATACTGCAACTGGTGAGGTTGAAGAAATGAATAAGGTACAACGAGATCTTATGGTGAAATCAGGTACTTATAAAGATCCTATTGATGAGAAAACACCGTCAAAAACGGCTGAGATTGTTAAAAACACTGCTTTGATTTATGGTCAATTAGGGCAAGATGACAAGGCACTAGAAGCGTATGCAAAAGCACGTGCTAGTAACCCTAACGATGTAAATCTTATTTTACAAGAAGCAAATCTTCACTACAAATTAGGCGATAAAGAAAAGTTTAAAGTTTTAATGGCAGAAGCTGCTGCTATGGAGCCTGATAACGCTGATTTGCATTACAACATTGGTGTAATCAATATGGAGCAAGGTAACTTAGAAGAAGCTAGAGCGTCTTATCGCAAAGCTTTGGATGCGAACCCTGGTTATACCAATGCACAATTGAACCTTTCAACAACTTATGTGAATGAAGGAAATGGATTGATTGATGAAATGAATAGCTTAGGAAATTCAAAGAAAGATATCGCAAGATATGATGAGCTTAAGAAGCAAAAGGATGATTTATTTAAACAAGGAGCTGATGTTTTAGAAGAAGCTTTGAAAATGAATCCTGATAACCAAGGTATTCTTACACAATTGAAAAATATCTACGGAGCAATGGGTGACAATGAGAACTTCATGCGCCTTAAAAAGTTGTTAGGGGAGTAATTCAATAGCACATAAAATTTTTAAAACCTTCTTTGCGTTACGCAAAGAAGGTTTTTTTTGTTCCTTTATATATACCCGTAGGTTTTTGAAATGCAATGTTAATTGGGGCAGATGGAGGAAAGTTGCTCTGAGGTCTGTATACATCTATATGTGCTTATTCTTAGGCTGAATATGCGAATTATAATAGTCATTGTGGTTAATGCTATTGCGTATCATTTTTTAATGAAGGCATTACTTTCTTGCTTTTTTTAATAAAATTCTGACTCTTTTTCATGTCTCCTTTTGTTATGAGACTTATGCTTACATATAGAAACAGTGAAATGCAAATGCCAATTATTGCTTGATAAGCCGAAGCAATTTCCCAGGCTACAGGTAAATCAACACCCAAGGCAACCAATAAATTGTATGTGGAAAAAAGAAGTCCGAATAGCATTGAAATGATTGCTGCTGTCGCTGTTCCTCTTGCCCATACAAACCCCAATACCAGTGGGATAAATGCACCGCAGGTAAGAAAATCTGATCCAATCCAAGAAATTGTTAGTACTGATTTAATTTGCAAGGCGATTATTAGTGCGAGTGCACCAATAATGAATGTAGAGAGTCTGCCAATACGGACATTTTGTGCAGGACTGGCTTCGGTGTTAATATACTTCGTATAAATATCAACAGTAAGCGAGAGTGCACCCGTATTAATTAATGAATCCATGGTTGACATGATAGCTGCACTTAATCCTACAAACATGATAGCACTTATAAATGGGTTTGAAATATTACGAATAAGATCAGGAACTATGCCTGATGCAGGTACGGTGTCATACATGGTTGAAGCAAACATTCCTGTATAGGTTACCATAAGATAGAGAGGAATAAAAGCAAAAAAACTGTAAATCATCATTTTCTTAGCATCAATAGCATTTTTAGCTGCCGAGATTCGCTGCCATATATTGGCTTGTATCATCCATGATGTACCAAAGGTGATTACATAGGCCATGTTATCGGCTACGTTGTGAAAGAAAGAAGTGTAGCCAAGTTTGTTGTTGGCAATGGCATTGGCTTGCATTGCTTCAAAACCTCCTGATTGATTGTAGGTTAAATAGCATAAAAAGCCCCCAGTAATGAGAAAGAAGATGAATTGCAAAAAGTCTGTAAAAACAACACCTTTAAACCCTCCAAATAGGGAGTATAGTAGTACAATTAAGGTTCCAATAATGGCGCCAGTCTCATAACTGATGTCGTAAAATGTATTAATGAATTTACCTATAACGATTACTTGTACCGAAGCAGCAATAACCATAAAAATGATAATGAATATGGTGAGTAATAATCCTGCGGTACTGTTATAGCGCTCTTGCATGAGCTGCGGCTGCGATATGGTTCCTATATTCCGTATACGCTTGGCAAAAAGGAGCATTAATCCTGTAGCTATAAGTACTGGTACTCCGTAGATCCAAAATGAGCTCATGCCGTTTTGGTGCGCATGATCAACAAGGTCAATTGCAGAGCCCCCTCCCCACCATGATGCAATGAATGTAATAGCTAAAAGCCATGCGGGAAGTTCTCTTGATGCTAAAAAATAGGCGTCATTACTACTGCTCTTTCTACTTGTGATGCCCACAACTAGGATGCTGGCAACATAGAGCGCCATTAGTATTAAGGAAAGTGTTGTATTGGGCATATTAGGTATTTAAGTCAAAATATCTTTTTAAAGAAGATAAAAAAACTGCAAAGTAAGGAAAATGTAGCAGGCGGTACGCTGATATGATTCAATTATTGTACGAATAGTACGCTATTAAAGCAATATCACTTTGTTGTGCAATCACGTTAGGCTGTATTCAATTCTTTTAACGGTTAGTGTTAATTAGCGTGTGTTTTCGACCAAATGCTCCTTATATAATTTTTTTTATAACCCGTAGGGAGTGGGTGTAGGCTCTTATGTCTGTATTAAAAATACCAGTATGATCTATGCGATCAATGCGTATTTTTCCATTCGCATGTATAATATAATTATCTTTCATGATGATACCCACATGGTCAATTACGCCCTCATTGTTGTCAAAAAAAGCTAAGTCTCCAGGCTCACTTTCTTCAATAAAGCTTAGTGCTTCTCCTTGTGTCGATTGTGCTGTGGCGCTTCTTTTTAGTGGATAGCCATTTATCTTGTAGACCATTTGGGTGAATCCTGCACAGTCTAATCCAAAAGGAGTTCTTCCACCTAATAGGTAGGGAGTGTTGAGGTAGGCTACTGCTGTTGGTATTAAATCACTTTTTTCTTTTTTGCAATCAACATAAGAACCTTCAAATGTATTTTGTAAAATACTTGTATTATGAACAGAAGATCCCATAACAATGGGGATTAAAATGGCGTTATTCGTGGCGACGAATGCAACAAGGTCGTCCACGTATTTAGGATTTTTTGAACTTTCAATAAGTTCAAAATCTTCTTCTTGAATAAACTGTATTTGATTATTGCATACCCATCCTTCAAAACCATCAAAGGCAACACGAATACGACTCCATAATTTGCGTCGTTCAAGAACTTTAAAATGTTCTCCGTACAAAATTTGGGAAACCATTTCGCTAGCGTCTGTGGCAGCTAGTCTAATGGGAACAACACTAATAGGGCATATACCGTACTCCATCTGTTAAAATCACTCGTGTATATCAATTTTTTTCTACCACAATAGCAGAAGCACCGCCACCACCATTGCATATGGCTGCAGCACCTGTTTTTGCATTATTTTGATCTAAAACATGCAATAAGGTTACGAGTATTCGGGCTCCTGAGCAACCTAGCGGATGACCTAAAGACACTGCTCCACCATTTACATTTACCTGCTTATCTGTTAGCCCTAAAAGTTTCATATTAGCAAGCCCAACAATAGAAAAGGCTTCGTTAAATTCAAAATAATCAACATCAGTAATCGCAATTCCTGCTTTGTCTAATGCTTTTGGTAGTGCTTTTGCAGGTGCTGTAGTAAACCATTTTGGTTCTTGAGCAGCATCAGCATATCCTGTAACGGTGGCTAAAGGTGTTAGTTGTAATTCGGCAGCTTTCTCAGCACTCATCAATACTAAAGCAGCGGCTCCATCATTTATTGTTGATGCGTTTGCGGCGGTTACCGTACCATCTTTGGTAAAGGCTGGTCTTAATGCTGGAATTTTTTCAATTTTCACATTTTTAAACTCTTCGTCTTCAGAAACAATAATAGGTTCGCCTCTGCGCTGTGGAACTTCAACAGGGATAATTTCATTGACAAATTTACCGCTGTTCGAAGCTTCTGTTGCTCTTTGGTACGATTGTATGGCAAAATTATCTTGGTCTTCGCGACTAAAATTATATTCGGCAGCACAAGCATCTGCGCAAACACCCATAGCATTCTGATCATACGCATCTACAAGCCCGTCTTTTTGCATTCCGTCAATTAATGAGGCAGGACCAAATTTTTGTCCTGTTCGCATGTGTACATAATGCGGAATAAGGCTCATATTTTCCATGCCACCAGCAACGGCAATTGAAATGTCACCTAAGGCAATAGCTTGAGCCGCTTGCATAACTGCTTTCATGCCTGAAGCGCAAACCTTGTTAATGGTAGTGCAGGGTACACTATCAGGAATTCCTGCGAAAATAGCTGCCTGTCTTGCTGGTGCTTGGCCTGTGCCAGCTTGTACAACATTGCCCATTAAAACTTCGTCAACATATTCAGGAGATAAGCTTATTTTATCTAAGGCGCCTTTTATGGCAAAAGCCCCGAGTTTAGGTGCAGGGATACTAGATAGTGACCCCATGAAACTTCCTATTGGTGTTCTTACTGCTGATACTATGACTACTTTTTTCATGCTAATTTTAGTTTGTTACTACCGCTGCGAAAGTACTAAAATTAACCCAAAATGCTAACTTCTAAGTAGGTGGTTTTTTAGTTGCGCCTTGTGCTTTTGTATTTTCCTTTTGTAAAATACAGGCATAACAAAAGCTTGTTCGTTTATATTTTTCTATTTTTGATACTAGATACCTTTCTTATGAGAAAATCGTTGGATACGCTGTATAAAAATCAATCGTTAATTTATAAATATTTTTTATACGGAATATCGCTATTTTGTATCGTTTTTTTCTTTCCCAAAGGGGGACAGTTTAAATTTGAATTTCAAAAAGGAAAACCTTGGCAGCATGAAAATTTACATGCTCCTTTTGATTTCTCTATTCAAAAAGAAGCTGCCGAAATAGAAGCAGAGCAGCAAGCAATACGCGATAATCAAATACCTTATTATCAATATGATATAGCGGTAAAAAATAAGGTGTATAAAAGTTATGAAGAAAAATTTACTACTTTTTTTCCTGCTGAAAAATACACTGATGAGCAACGTGAATTAATAGACGCATCAGGCAAAGCCATACTAGATAGGCTTTATGATAATGGCGTAATTGATAAAGCAACTGTAAATAAGTGGCCTGAGCAGCTATATGTACTTAAAAATAATAAGGCTCACTTAGTGCCTTTTACTACTATTACTAATCTTCATGATATTGAGGCTGTCATTTTAGCAGTTTTAAAAGAGCATGATTTGCAAGTAATGAAAAGTTCTTTTCAAGAATTGTTTAAAAACATAACGATACCCAATGTGGTATATGATAAAGAACTTTCGGAAAAAGATTTAAATAGTAAACTATCAAAAGTATCCTATACCCGAGGCACTATTGATGAAGGAAGCCTTATTATTGCTAATGGCGAAATGGTAGAGGGGGATAAATACAAAGTCTTAAGCTCATTAAAAGAAGAGTATCAATCGGAAATATGGGACGGTAAAAACCAATATTTTATACTGTTTGGCTATACCGTTTTAGTAGCATTGGTATTAATGATGTTGTTTTTGTTCTTGAAGAAGTATCGCCCTGCTATTTATGAGAATAATACCAAAATAACATTTATCTTCTGCAATATTTTATTGATGGTTTTTATAACCACCATGATGGTAAAGTACAGTGAGCAATTTGTTTTTGTTGTACCGTTGTGTATACTTCCCCTAGTAATTAAGACATTTTTTGATGCTCGCCTTGGTTTATTTGTTCATGTATTAACCGTATTGATTTTGGGTTTTGTAGTGCCCAACAGTTTTGAATATGTTTTTTTACAAATAATAGCAGGTATAGTGACCATACTTACGGTGACAGAGTTGTATAAGCGAGCGAATATGTTTATTTCTGTAGGACAAATTACCTTTATTTATATTGTAGGATATCTTGCTTTTCATATTATTCAAGAGGGTGATCTTGAAAATATAGGGTGGATTACGCTAGGGCTTTTTTTCTTGAACGGAATGATTACCCTTTTTGCACAACCACTCATCTATATTTATGAAAAAATATTTGGTTTGGTTTCAGATGTGTCGCTATTAGAGCTGTCTGATACCAATTCAAAACTATTAAAAGAGCTTTCAGATAAAGCACCAGGCACGTTTCACCACTCCTTACAAGTGTCTAATTTGGCAGAAGCTGCAGCCAATGAAATAGGAGCTAATGCTATGTTAGTTAGGGTAGGGGCGCTTTATCATGATATTGGTAAAATGTTAAACCCTACTTTTTTTACTGAAAATCAAATTACCAGTGTAAATCCGCATGATGAGTTGTCGCCTAAGGATAGTGCACGAATTATTATTAATCACGTAATTGAGGGTATAGAGTTGGCGCGAAAAAATAATTTGCCAGACCGTGTGATAGATTTTATACGGTGTCACCATGGTACTACATTGGTATATTACTTTTATAAAAAACAGCAGGAGCAAGAGGGAGAAGCTGACGAGAAAGATTTTAAATACCCAGGCCCCATACCTTTTTCAAAAGAGACAGCAATTTTAATGATGGCAGATTCTGTTGAAGCGGCATCAAAAAGTTTAAAAAATCCTACTTTTTTAGTGATTGATGAATTTGTAGACAAAATTATTGCGGGTCAAATGGGCGCGCATCAGTTTTTGAATGCAGATATTACGTTTAAGGAGATAGAAAGTATAAAAAAAATATTCAAACAAAAGCTTACGAATATTTATCATTTGCGAGTAGAATATCCTGAATAACAACAGGATGAAATAATAAAATCGCCTCGTTTTGGTGGGTAGAAAAGGAGGTTCAAAAAAATAATTGATTTTCATTAAAAAAAAGTAAAAAAATAGTTGCTTTATAGCATTTGAAAAATGTACATTTGCAACCGCTTTAGGGCGATGTTCATTAAAATATTTAGGAGAGGTGCCTGAGTGGCCGAAAGGAACGGTTTGCTAAATCGTCGTACCCCAAAAGGGTACCCAGGGTTCGAATCCCTGTCTCTCCGCTAGAGAAGACAGATTAAAATAATTGATAACCAATTCGGGGTGTAGCGTAGCCCGGTTATCGCGCCGCGTTTGGGACGCGGAGGTCGCAGGTTCGAATCCTGCCACCCCGACAAAAGCCAGTTCATTTATGAACTGGCTTTTTTGTTTTTTATAGAGAGATTTACTAGGTTATTGGTCAAGACGAATAACATCAGAGCATCGATTAGTTTATAAATACGAAAAAGAACAAATCTTTGATAGCAGCTTGTCGTTATCATTATAGAAAGTAAAATCCCCAGAAGTACCTAATTTATAGTGTCTCAAAATTCCCTATTTCTGTTTTCGTAGCGTCAACAGTAAGTCATGTTAGAAAGAAACACAAGATGGTAATCTAAGCTTTAGTAATGTTTGGTGTTGTTTTCGTATTTTAGTAAAGGAGTATGGCGGCGAAGTTGCCAATTTAGCAGAGCGGGAATCATTGAAATAGATTACCTATGAATTTTTTTAAAAACTTAATTTTTGGGCTTTTGTTGCTTATCTCTAATAGCAAAATTTATTCTCAAGAATGTGAGACTTATAAAGTGATTAAAATTGACTCAACAAAAAATTATTTTTTAGTCTCGCTTGAGAAGAGAACTATAGCAGTATTTGTTGTATTTTACATGTTGCAGCCAATGTGTGTGGCTGCGAAGTTGCAAACTTCGCAGAGCAGGAATTTTATCAATAGATACTTGGGCTAATGAAGCTAATAATTTTAAAATTGATGCAAATGCTTTACAAAAGGGATTAGCAAAATCAGGGATAACTTTATCAAAAAACGTTAAGAAAAAATTAGATATAAAATAAATTAGTTACTTATTGTCAGAGCAAAGATTAAATACTTTAGTTGATTTGTTAAAAAGTAGAGGATGGAACTTTTTAGATTATGAAGATGGGACTAATATTATGTTTCCAAGCTTTTCTTTTGATACCAACTCCGAATGTATTAAATGGAGAATATTCCGTAATCCAAATATATTGAGATTAGAACTGCTGATTAGTTCAATTAATGAATACGGTCTTTTTAGCAGTAATCTAAATGAAATTTTTCAATGTTGTCTTTGGTACAATGGTAAACCAACAGAAGTTTGTTTTTCTTTTTCGAAAATCAATTCAAGGACTTGGAAAATAGATTTAATAAATTTTTTAAATGCACTAGATAGTTATGAGAAAGAAAAAATCAATGAATAAGAAAATAATTGGATTCATATTAATCATTTTTAATTTATCCTTAATGAACGCCCAAGACCTTAAGAGTTCAAAAGTTGATGAGTTGTTGCAAGTAACACAGGTAAGAGAAACAATACCACTAATGATCAACTCTTTGGTAGCTAAGTTCAAGGGGCAAAATACCAAGATTCCTGATGCCTATTGGGAAGAGATAAAGGGAAGTATTGATTACGATAGTTTTATCAATAAAACTAAGAAAATCTATACGGATAATTATACTATAAAAGAGTTGGATGAATTGATTGCTGTTTATAAATCAGGAGATATAGAAACCTATAAGCAAAAAAACGAAAGGATCAACTCCCAAGTATACCAAGCAGGAAATGAATTTGGTCAAATAGTTGTTAAACAAATAGCTACAAAGATAAAAGCGTATAGTAATTAAGGAATAGTAAAAATTAGAAATATAGGGCTACCATTGCGGTAGCCTTTTTGCTTTTACGACGAATACGCTTTTTTAGCTTTATGATCACGGATAGACATATCCATAAAATAGAATAGCTTTTCTTTGATGTCTTTAGGTAATTTTTGCAGTTCCAGTACCCGCTCTCCGAAGAGTATTGAGCCCCGCTCTGCGAAGTGTGCTGTGCGAAGTTTGTAACTTCGTACCGTCAACAGTAAGCCATGTGAGTAAGAAACAATAGTGAATTACAAAAGCTACAGTAGTATTTGTTGTGGTTTTGTGTTGTTGTCAATGTGTGTGGCTGCGAAGTTGCAAACTTCGCAGAGCAGTGTATCTACCACCAATTCCAGTATCAATACAATACCCAATGGGGGTAGTTTACGCCTTTCGGCAGGTAATGAAATTACATTAAAGCCCAATTTTCATGCGGTAGCAGGTAGTAATTTTATAGCAGAAATTAAAGCATTTGATGTAGCACCTCAAGAAGGGTTATTCTTAACAGAACACCATATTTACGGTAGCAGTCGTTTAGGTTTGGAGCAAAAAAGATTGCAAATAACAGAAGAACAACCTACCTTAGCTACAACGTTCTTTGAAAATAAAGTTGGTGACAAACGCTATGAGCTAAGCAACCACTTGGGTAATGTACTTTCTGTAGTTACAGATCGTGTTTTAGATGATGGTAGCAACAATCTAAAGCCTGATGTGGTGGCGTATAATGATTACTTTCCATTCGGGCAACTCCTACCCAACCGCCACGGGTCAAGCGACGACTATCGTTACGGCTTCCAAGGACAGGAAAAAGATGATGAGATTAAGGGCGAGGGAAATAGTATGAATTTTACTTTTAGGATGTATGACCCGAGATTAGGAAGGTTCTTTACTGTCGACCCATTATCCAAACAATATCCATTTTACTCGCCTTATCAATTTAGCGGAAATAATGTGATATCTCATAAAGAACTGGAAGGAGGAGAAGAGTTAATAGCTATTACACCAAAAGAAGAAGGAGATTCTTTTTTCTCTACCGTAAACGGTAAGGCCATATCTGTAAGCATAGTTACAAAAGGATTAGAAACCATCGGAGAGAAAGCAACTGCTTTTTCTTATTCTTTTGCTTATAAAGAATTGGCTAAAGGAAAGTTAAAGGGAACTAATGGTAAAATATATACCGTTAATGAATTAATAGTTAGAGATGTTACATTGATTGACGGAACCGTAGTGGAGAATGTTACTATGGCGTCTAGAAATTTAGGCAATCAATACTTCAATACTAGGCAAATAAATCAAATTGAAGCTTTTAGAAGTAGGTCTCTTAAACATCTTGGAAGCATTTTGGAAAAAGCTGGAGATGGTTGGGATGCTATTTCATTAGTCAACGAAACTGCTAATAATGGCGGTCAAGTGGATGCGAATTCCCTTTTAGGAACGGGAATCACAACATATGTGGCTTCTTCAGGTGGATTCTTGCCTGCTATGGCCGTAGGTTTGGTAGTTGATTTATTGGGCAATGAAGCCCAGAAAGGAATAGATGAAATTAAAGAAGCTAGGAGAGACTATATTTTGGCTGTCGCACAAGGTAGAAATTCAGTGTCAACATTAGAATACGAGGTTAACAACGGAGTTGTCAAGGATAATTTTGAAGTCATAAGTATGCCAACATCAATATTAGGAGACTTTTTGACTGGACAAATTTAAAACAAAGCAAGAACTGGATAATGCTATTTGGAGTGATGAAAATGCAATGTTACAAAGAGACAGTGCTATTTTAATTGAATATATCGATGACGGTAACAGTATTATTGTTCATAAAGCATATCTAAATACTGAAAACAGTGTTGAAGTTAATCCGGAGACAAAATCAGATAAGAAATAGAGGTTGTATTATTTTATAGCGATATTAGTAATTGGTTTGATTATATTCTTACTCAACAAAAAGCTGAAATCAGACAGTTCTTCTTTATCGAATGTGAAACGAACAACAATTGAAAAAATAAAGAATACTGGAACGGTTATTGAGTTGGATGCGAATAATTGTGAGGTGGTAAAAAATGACACCATATTAAAGCATGGCTATTATCAATCTTCTAGTGCATACGGTTTGAAGTTTTTGAAAAGAGCAAAGTATAGAGTTGAAGATAGGTATCAAGTACAATCCCTATTGATTTGTCGATATGTTAACTCAAAGGGAGTTAAGAATAAATTTGTGAAACAGGTTAATATGGACAGCACTTTATTGAGGGTTAAAATAAATATGCAAAAAAAAATAAACATTTACGTGAATAATATGGATAGCGACGATTATTATATTGATTTGGATTTTTTATATAGTTAATGTTTTATGCAAGTTTAGCAAATGAACAAAGGGCATTAGTTGCAGGTGCTGCTTCATTATATACAACCTTTATGTTTGATGCTGTTGTTTTAGATGGCGCAGGTGGTTTAGTAGGAGCAGGTTTGGGAAGAGTGACCAGAATTATCAAACAAACGGATAATGCTATTTTTATCTTTAGAGGAACCGAGAGTATACCCGATATTAAGTTTCAAAAAGGATTTAAAGCAAAAGGAGAAAATTATAATTTACCTGATCACGTATTTAATAACCCAGATGATAGTGGTTTTATATCAACATCCAAGAGTAAAGATGTTGCAGCAACTTTTGATGATTATGTCTATGAGATAAGATATAAAAATGATGGTTTAGATGTAAATGAAATATTAGGAGATCAGCACAAACATGCACATGAATTAGAAATGTCTATTTTTGATAAAATTGATGCTTCTGATATTAGAGGAGCTTACCCTGTTAATGCAGATGGAAGTTTAGGTGATTTTATACCAAACCCAAATTTTAAAGAAACCCCTTAATATGAACAACACTTTGACAGAGCAGCAAAATATTATAAGTGTTTTAACTAATTTTAATTTTACTTTTAAATCATTTGACGAAGAAAAATTTATTAAAGATCTATCAGTAATAGAAATAGATATAAAGGAGTATTTATCTTTAGGTTGGAGAGAGAAATTGATAGCATCTTTTTATGTGTGTTTTTTTAATAAACAAGAATATAAAGAATTAATATCTGGGCTTTTTTTTGAAGAATTTAATGGAAAGCAATTGAAAGGATATATTTTGGTTATAATGACATTTTTCAAAAAAGAATTTGCCTTAGATATTTTAGATAGATTTTTAGAACTACATCCTAATTCAATCCAAATAGATTGGATATATGCTGCAAAAGAATCTCTTGAAAGAAAATTAAATTATAATAAGGATTATGAAAAGAAATTTCAAAAAATCCATAAAGCTTTTAATATCATACAAAAATATCAATAATGAATTTTAAAAATTAAAAAAATATAGCAAAAAAGCTATCCTAACCGATAGCTTTTTTTATGCGTATGTATTACGAGCCTTTGCATCACGTAATAGTGCATTAATAGTAGTTAAGATATGCGCTTTGTCATCCTCTTTAAGTTGTTGTATATCTAAAATAGTATCAACAATAGATTTTTCCAATTCCAAGTCAGATAACCCTAGCTGTGCGAAGTTTGTAAGCTGGTAAATCTCCCGCTCTGCGAAGTGTGTGTTGCTGTGCGAAGTTTGTAACTTCGTACCGCCTATAATGAGACTCCTTTGAGTTTTTCTACAAAAGCAGATTTGATAAACTATTTGAAAACCAATGATATTACAGGTAGTGAAGGTTATGCTCAAAAGAGAATTTATACATCTGAAGGAGGCAATTATCCAATAAACATTAGTAATATTGACCCCCGCTCTCCGAAGAGTATTGAGTAGAGCTATGCGAAGTTTGCAACTTCGTACCGTCAACAGTAAGCCATGCAAGTAAGAAAGAATAGCGAATAGCACAAACCGCAGCAGTATTTGTGTTTTAGCAAATATGTAATACTGCGAAGTTGTAAACTTCGCAGTAGTAGAAATAAATTATCAATTAGCATTAGTTTTCTATGGTATATTGAAAAATGAGTGAATGATATCCGTTTTCATCTTTCGTTTCTATATATCCGTATGAGAATTGGCTTAAATAATTAAAATCTTCTTGGGTGATAGACCCTGTTAAATAACCTTTGTTGCGAGCTCCTTGTTCGAAAAAAACAAAGTTGACAAATTCTCTGTCATTAAATTCTATTTTTTCGATTTCATAGTCTTCAAATTCTGATATCAAACCGTTTTCGAATGTAAATGTAAACTGTAATGGAAAATAGTCAGCATCAGGGCCATTTACTCTAGCGGTCATTACGTTAACAGTTGTTGGTGTGTACGTTCTATTATGTACCAAAACTACGTTGCTATAAGATTTTTTGTTGTCAGACCCCCAATCTAATACAATTTGGAGTTCGTGGTCTTCATTGGGTGAAATGAGGTCAGTATTGAATTGAGCAGTACTTTCTGTTTCATGGTTATAGGTAAGGGCGTGACTTATATCATATTCTTGGCCATCGAGAATGTAAACCGACCCTACTGGCTCCCCGTTTGAAGATCCTTCAATGTAGCCTCTTTCGGTTAGTTTGTCCCAAACCAGTCTAATTTCCCCTTGAACATAAAAAACTTCGACAGTAAAATTATCTGGAGGTGTTGTAGCTGTTGAAAAGGTAATAGCGTTACTATACGATGTATTACCAAATGGGTCTACTGCTTTAATTTTTAATTCATAATCTGTATTTCCTTCAAGATTAGTAATCGTGTGGTTGTATGTTGGTGTAGGAGGTGAATTACTATCATCAAAAAGTGTATCTGTAACGTCAGTATCATTTAATAATACATAGTATGTTAAGATGTCATCTTCAGGGTCATTAGCTGCATTAAATCTAAACCCTGCCGAAGAAAAACCGCCAGCGTTTGCGTAAACTAATTCAAATGCTTCTGGAGCTAAATTTATCGGTGTATTAAATTCAAAATCTTTTATTAATGTCTGTCCGTTGTCAGCTATAGCTTTTACTTGACCGCTAATTGTTGTGTTGTGGTTTAGTCCTGTTAAGTCATACGATAGTGTATTAATATTTTCGGCTACAATTTCGCTGTCTAAGTACACGGCATACGAAATAGTGTTATTCTCAGAAGTAGAAGATGCTGTCCAACTTAATTTTGCACTTCCGGGGGTAATCATATCAACAGTAATGGTAAAATCTTCAGGTAAAGGAAGGTCAGTCGTTGTAAATGAACTCAAAGAGGTGGTCTCTGCTCCTTTGGCATCAATAGCTATTATTTTTACATTGTAATCTGTTTCGTCTGTCAACCCTTCTAAGTTGTTGCTGTAAGTTGACAAATTTTGATCCATAACAACATTGTTTAGCATCACGGTATACGATACAGCGTCACCATCGGGGTCGGTGGCTTGTGTCCAACTTAGGTTGGCTGTGGTAGACTGAACTTCACTAATGGTGATTGAAAAATCATTAGGTGCTGCATTGGGTGTTTCAGTATCATCTTCTGGTTGACAGTTGAACAAGAGCGTAACAATTATCAATAGCAATAGGTAGTTAGGTTTTTTCATAGGTGAGTTTTTGGTTAAGGCACTAACGTTAAAACCTATAAAAAGTTGTAGTTGCTATATGTTTTATGTTGTTTAATAGGCTTCTAGCTTCCTGATATTTGATGTGTAATACCATTTTCAAATTGAAATGACCTAAATAAAACTAGCTATGGCTATGCTTTGTTTTTTTGGTATAGAGCAAAAAATAATTGTTTTCATTTAAGCTAATTTTAAATTATAAATGGTAAGCAATATTGGGCAAGCTTTGCTGTAAGTTGCTATGAACTAACTTTTTTAACCGATGTAATAATGACGCATCAATAGTGATTTTTAAAGCTATAAAATCTACGAAAATCGATTCAATTACCTTTGAAAATAATGTATCTTTAACCCAAATCAACCATTTTAAGCTTCGTAATAAGCCCTCGTATTAAAGTAAAGAGCGACTTTTTTATCATTTGATATAGAATCACAAGCGTTACATATAATAATGTGATGCGGTGTTTTATTTAGAAGTGATTGTACAGCAGTGATTGATTTTATAATATACAAAGTGAATTTAGTTGACACTAGAAGTGCTCGAAATTGAAAAACATAAAAGTATGAATCAGATTACTATAATTTTTATTTTGATGATGACCACATTGGTTTTACCAGCGCAGTCGCTCAAAAAAAAATATATTAAAAATTCATATTATGCTGGAACTTCTGTAAAAATCCCTGAAAATATTTCTGCTGATGAAATTACCGAATTAGCCGTAACCGTTCGCCCTTCTGCTCGCCAATTACGCTGGCAACAATATGGCATGTTGGGTTTTATTCATTTTAATCTCAACACGTTTACTGGGCGGCAATGGGGAACGGGAACTGAAGATTTGTCAATTTTTAATCCTGAAAAGCTTGATGCTAGTCAATGGGTAACTACGTTTAAAAAAGCTGGAATTAAAACTGTAATAATTGTAGCAAAACATCATGATGGCTTTTGTTTATGGCCTAGTAGTTATCGAGAACGAAGTGTAAAAAACACCCCTTGGAAAAACGGAAAAGGAGATGTTATTCGTGAATTTTTTGATGCCTGCCGAGCAGAAGGAATACAAGTATGTATTTATTATTCACCATGGGATATGCAGAAACCTTATGGTGAATTGACCTACAACGAACTCATGGTAAACGAACTTACAGAGTTACTTACTAATTATGGTTATGTTGATCTTGTATGGTTTGATGGGGCAGGTATTGATTCGAGTGTAAGTGGAGTGGAAATGGATTTTGATTGGCCCAGAATATACGGCACTATACGTAAGTTACAACCGCAAGCTTTGATATCAGGTGCGGGGCCAGATATTCGTTGGGTGGGTAATGAATCTGGTAAGGGACGTTTTACAGAATGGAGTGTTCAGGGTGTGCTATTACCGGATGCTGACTTTTCTGGTCATGATAGTGGTGTGCCCTTACAGGCAAACAATTTGGGTGATATTGATGAGTTGAAAAAATTTAAACAACTCACTTGGTTGCCTGCCAGAGGTGGCCTTCCTACCCGATATGAATGGTTTTGGAGACCAGAACAACATTCTCGAACGCTTGATTATATGGTTAGTTCTTATTTTGAAACCGTAGGTCAAAATAGTAATCTTTTGGTGAATCTTTCACCCGATAATCGCGGTTTAGTACCCGATAGCGATGTTGTGCTTATGGAGAAGTTTGGCAAATACATTAACAGCATGTTTATACACAATTATGCCAATGGAGCCGTGGCAAAAGCAACAGCTGTTCACCCTGGTGGTTATGCCGCTAATTATTTATTTGATGAAGATATAAGAACCTGTTGGTTGGCGCCAGAAAATGCGACGAAGGGCGAAATTACCGTAAAGCTTTACGGTATGCAGCAATTTAATGTAATTAAATTACAGGAGAATATTGCTGATTTTGGACAACGTATTGAAACCTTTGAAGTAGATACATGGGATGGTAATGCATGGAAGACAATAGGAAAAGGTACCACTATTGGTTTTCAACGACTTCTAAAGGTTCCGACAACGAAAACTGATAGCTTACGAATCAGAATTACGAAAAGCAGAAAAAATCCTAGTATGGCTTCTTTGGCTTTATATCAGGCTCCTGAAATTATCCCTGCGCCAACCATAAGTAGGAATTCGGACGGGAAAATTCAAATAGAAGGCAAATCAAAATCTATAAGATATACAACAAATGGAACTGACCCTTCAAAAGAAGCTGCTATGTTGTATGAAGGGCCTTTTGAGCTACCAATGGGAGGGAGGGTTAGAGCAATTGCTATTTCTGAATTGGATGGCTTTTTTACCGAGGAAAGCAAAGATTTTGGAATTGATTCGAAACATTGGAAAATTAAAGGTGTAGCAAATGGCACCTTTATTATAGATAATGATGAAACGACTACAATAACTTTGAATGTTAAAAAGAAAGCCAAAAATCACTTTGTGGTTGAGCTGCCAGAAGAAACTACATTATCGGGTTTTACATACCTACCACCTCAGGGAACTCCTGATGCTTTTGGACGAGTAGAATCGTACACCATTTATTTTATGAACAAGAATGGTAGATGGGAAGAAGCCCATTCGGGAAAGTTTGGAAATATAGATAATAATCCTGTACAGCGAAGTGTGAATTTTAAACACAAAATAGCAACCAAAACAATTAAGTTTCAGGTTAACAGTGCGACACGTAGAAAGGCAAGAGCATACTTAGCTGAATTTAACTTACTGTCACTTTAGTTTTGACTAGGGTTTATTTGGTTAGTGGTTTTTTGTCATTATTTCATAACGTTTAGTCATTACCCTATTTTTCATTAGCTATAATTCATGTAATTCTTAATTTAATTCAATGGATGTAGCTAAAGCAATTACCCTACCTTCAGATCCAACGGCATTATAGAAATGGTAGACTACTCCATTCCATTTTATAACCCAAGGTTTGTGTGCATATGTTTTATCGTATGCTAGTGACGGGGCAATTAAGTCTTCTCCTTGCCAATCGGTCCAGTTAATTAAGTCATAAGATGCTGCAAACCGTTCAAAACCGCCCGGTTTCCAAAACGCACCAAAATAGAACATAACATATAAATCTCCGATTTTTGCTATTTGTGCATCACCACAGATTCCTTTCCCTCTTGTTATTACAGGATCTGTTTTAAACCTTTTCCAATTTTTCATGTCATCAGAAACTGCCATGCCAATACTTTCGTAATTACCTTCTCCCTTGGCATTGTAATACATTACAAATGAATGACCGGTATGTTTTTCTTTATCTTTTATCACTATACTTTTGTAAATAGTTTTATTGTCAAAAGTACGTGCCTCTGAATCTAGAGGAGATAAAAGGGGCTTGTGTTGAGTGTTCCATTCTCTGGGTTTTGTTAATGTCTTGGAATTTGCTAACCCAATTTTTAATATACCAGCCTCGTAGCCGTTTTTACTTCCTCCCAAATAAGTCATCCAATAATTATCATCGTATTTTTCTACGGTATAATCTCCTCCCCAATCGGTGTTAACCAAAGCTACATAACCTGCCTTCTGATTAGCATCCCATGTGTCTTCTGTGAAAGATAGAATTCTTCCTAGAGATTGCCAATGCAATAAGTCGCTGCTCTTTGCTATCCAAGTTTCATAACCTTGGCCATCAAAAACGATATAGGTCATGTACCAAAGGTCATTTTCTCTAAAAATAGTTGGTGAATCAACCATTTTAGTACTGTCTGGATGCTGAAATACTACGCCGTATTTGTAAGGTGTTTTAATCTCTTCAAAGGTCTTTCGCATAACTTCATCAGAAACTATTTTTTTTGATTTTTTATTTGTTTCAACACAAGATAATAATGTAAGTAGTAAAATGGGAAATATGTTGTATTTCATAAAAAGTGATATACGATTTTTTGAAGGTTGTTTCATTTAAATAGGTGTTTAAGTAGTACGCCTTTTGTTGATATTCACAATTCGACAATAGGGCTATTTTTTCTTGGCTAATTTTGGGGTTTGGGTACTGTATTTGTTCGTTTTGCCCAATCATACCATTTTTTAGATAATTCTTTTACGATATCAGGATGTATTTTTGCCAAATCATTGGTTTCAGTTCGATCTACTTCCATGTCAAATAATGACCATTGGTCTATAGGCAACTCATTAATTTTGGCAAATGAACCTGCGTGATCACCAATTTTTGAAACCAATTTCCAATTGTTTTGTCGAACTGCTCTATTGCCCTCATGTTCAAAGAAAATAAATTCTCTTTTCATTTTGTCATTTTTGAGTATTACAGGAAGTAAACTTTCACCTTCCAATGGTTTAATGCTATTACCATTATAAGTTTTTGGATAATTTGCGTTTGAAACATCTACACAGGTAGCCATAATATCAATTATATGTGAGGGTTGGTGTCGTATTTCTCCTTTGTTTTTTATTCCTTTAGGCCACTGGATGATTAATGGTGTTGAAATACCACCTTCATATACCCAATGCTTAAATTGTTTAAATGGGGTATTTGATACGTTTGCCCATGTTGGGCCGTATGCATTGTAGGTTTGATCTGAACCAGATAGTACATTTTCGTTTTGCATTACCACGGGAAACCCATTACGATTCTGAATAGGTATCATTTTATTTTGAAGTTCATTTTTTGACATTGCTTCGAAAATAGGATTTGTTGATAACATATTTGGAAGTTTCCTATTATTTACCCATTCCAATTCTTCAGCACAAGCTCCATTGTCTTGTAGAAAAATGATAAGCGTATTGTCGATATCTCCTGTAGCTTCAAGTTTCTTGATGATTTTACCAATTCCCTTATCCATGCGTGTGATCATAGCGGCATAAACTTCCATATTTCTAGCATGCCATAGCTTATTTGAAATAGTATCCCAATCAGCTATAGTTTTTGGTAATTTTAATTCTTTGGTAATTAGTCCTGTTTTTTTTAATTTTTCAAATCGTTTTTGACGTATTGCATCGAAACCTTCGTCGTATTTTCCTTTATATTTTGCGATTTCATCTTCAGGGGCATGCAATGGCCAATGTGCTGCAGTATATGAAACATACATAAAAAATGGGGTGTCTCGCTTATAAGTAGTATGCTGATCTATATAGCGTATCGCATTATCGCTTATAGCATCAGTATAATAATAAGTTTCTGGTTGATATAATGAGTCATTCTCAGGACTAATGTATGTATTGTCGCGAGCAAGTGTATATGGATCCCAAAAGCTTCCCGCTCCAGTAATGGTTCCGTAAAATTTATTGAAGCCACGTTGTAACGGCCAATTATATTTTAGAGAATCAATATCTTCAAGTTCTTTGGTTACATGCCATTTGCCAGATATATACGTTTCATAACCGTTGTTTTTTAATACTTCAGCAATGGTTAAGGATTCCTTATTTAGGTCGCCTCTATATCCATTGATGCCATCATCATTAGCCATCATTCCTATTCCTGTTTGTGCAGGATAAAGACCAGTAAGCAAAGACGCCCTTGTCGGGCAGCACCTAGAAGTGTTATAAAATTGAGAAAAACGAACGCCATTGCTAGCAATTTTATCAAGAAATGGGGTTTTTATTTCACCTCCGTAACAGCCTAGATCAGAATAACCCATATCATCTGATAAGATTAAAATAATGTTAGGATTGTTATTGTTTTTTGAAAGTGACTTTTTGTCAACCAAGTTTGTTTTTTTTAAAGGTTGAAAACAAATAGTGATATAGATAATACCTAAAACTGCAATTAATACAATTGTCGCAATTAGACTAATCTTTTTAAACATGTTAAGAATTTAAAAATTAATAATTGAGTGTAGGTTTTTCTTTTTGAGAACAGTTTGAAGTTCTTTCTAAAGTTATTATTTATTGAGATGTGAAGAAGAATTTAAATTCTTTTTCAAAATGGTACATCTACGCTTTAGGTAAGTTACTTCTTAATGATGAGTGTGGATAATTAAAATTATAAACATTCCTATAGTGCTAACTTATCTGTTGGAGTTGATACATACCCTTTTTTTAAAGGGCATCACTTGCGTTTTTCTAAAGAAACGGTTGAAATTTTCTATCTATTCGTACTACATGTACTAATATAGTTGCATTTAATTGTTTTTTATGTTCTTCTGCATTAGTTAATACTTATTTTTGATTTAAACTTTATGTTATTTATCCCAACTGATATATTTAGGTGTTCTTAATGTAATTCTTCGAGGTTTTTTATCAAGGTTCTGGCTTGATGTGGTCATACATCAACAGCAATAACTTCTTGACTGTAATCGTCAACAACCTTAAATATACGAAGTTTTTATCAACTCATAAAATGCGTGTGATACTATTCATTACGCGAAGAAGGTTTTGTTTAGGGGTGTTTTTACTGTTTATTACGCATGTCCCTTTATTACGTTTAATTTCTCGGTAAACATGTAAAATATGTTTGTGTTCTGTTATACATCTTTACGATCAATCTTATAACAATGTTGAGGTAAACCACAAATAGCGATTAACTTTTGTCTATTTGGTGAACTGGTCTATACAAAAGATGTGTTATATGGATTGATGCCTTATTCTTCTCAGGATGATAAAATAGTTGAGAATAGGAATGATTTTTTTAATACTCTTGAATCTGATAGATTTAGAGAATCAGAAACCAAGTCAAAATCATGCACCCTTTTGCAACGATGTTAGAACGCTTGAGCTTTTGATACAGAATCGCAAAATTTGGTACTGATTCACAGGTAGTTTCAATTAGAGTACTACTTTTTTTCATAATTTTAGGGTTTAAGATTATCCTAAAGCTCGTGAAGAATTCTTAAATACAAGAATGAAGCTATATTTAGGTTTAGTTCAACAATGGCTATAAGTTAATACGGGTTTAGTGCTTAACTCAAAGTTTAATGTGTTTTTTAGAATCTACCAACCAAATATGCGTGTCCTCATATCTAAACACATCAGTTTGTTGGTATGTGTGGTGTTCATTGTCACGGAGGTTCCTATACGAGAAGGTGTATTTAAGGGTAATACTTTGGTTTTTAGGTTTGGTTTCTAGGAGGATGTCATTAAAAGTAGTGCCTATGGTACTGCCTTCTGGTTTGGTAGGGCAGCGTTTCAGTTTGTTTAATGCTACAGCATCTTGTGCAAACCATTGGTTTAAGAAACCAAGATGCTTATCGGAACATTGATAACCCAAATCCAAATAGGTCATCAAAACGCATTTAAGATTAGTGCGCGTGTCTGTTATTTCTCCGTCCCATTGGCATTCGTTTCCTATAAAGGTGGCTATGTAACCTAAGGCTGCACGCTCGGGCAAACTCATGGATTGGAGGTAATCAAAATTGAGAATAATGCTATTTATGGTATCGTTGTACTTAGGACTGTATATATTTTCTCGCCAAAGCACCTTTACGTTTCTGGAAGTCAATGGTATAGAATCTGCTCTTTTGGCACTTAATATAAAATCTGTAAAATCCAAAAACTCGGGATCACCAGCAGGGCTTAAACTGTCTATTTTCCATTGGATAAGGAGTTTTTCATCCTTAAAAAAATAGGGGTACTTTTCTCTTTGGTCGATGAGTGCGATTTCTTGTTGTTCTTTTTTTATAAAAAATAGTGCTTCGTCATAATCCCATCTATTTTCAGAAATATAGGTGACCGTATCGGCATATATTTTTCCTAATTCTAACGACTGGTTCGGTCTTAGCAGACTTTTATAAGTTTTGAGGATGTTTGATTTTTAATAGGTTCTGGAGAAGTATTGTTTTCTGTTGCTGAGGCCTTGGGTGTGTCGTTATTGTTTTCTTTGTGGCTTGTTTTTGTGTCCACACAAGCGGTTACAATGATTAATAGACAACCTAGACATATAATATTTTTCATTTGTTATAATTTTACATACTTAACTCCATTATAAACAAGATGTTCTTCTAAGGTGGAATGCGTCTCTAAGCTTTGGCATTCGCCATTTTCATCAATGATATTTTTATCTTCCGTTATAATATTTTTGACTAAAATATCATAATAACCATTGGTTTTTTCGCTGCTCACTCTTAGAGTTTTTAGTTCTATGATAAAAACACCTTCGCACTCTCCATCGAATTCGCCTCCATAATTATAAATTTCAAAGTTGTTGAGTATTTTTTTAAAGGTATCTCCCGATTTCACATACAAAGATATGACTTTGCTTTCGTAAGGATTTACGCGAGACATCCCCACAAACTGTGTGCTAAGAGCAAAAGCATGGGTATTGTCTGTGATACCATAAAAGGTATTTTGTATCGAAATGTCCGAGAGGCGGACAGCATCGCTTACCCAACCATTCTCTTTGGGTGTTTCAGAGAAGGAAGCCGTAATGGTTTTGCTTTCGACATCGACTAACAACATATGGCTGTTATACTCCGAATAATATTCTTCTTCTTCAACTATTTCAGGAATAACTACAATAATTTTTTTGGGGTCATCGTAAAAGGTTTTGGTGATTATGCGTTCTTCATCTATGTTGAGACGGTTTACTTGAATTTTATTTTCTAACACTGAGCTAACCAAGGGAGACAACTTAGACTTTTGTGGTTCTATTTTTCCTGTTTTGTAATTGATTACATACTCCCAAAGGAGTTGTCTGGGCTCGTATTTGTAGGAATGGTAGTTGGTTTTAAACTTAAATCGATTATCAAATTTTGCTTCTATATAATCCTCATAATTTTTATGCGATGAAGCTATGGTTCGACTGTCTATTAAAGTGTTCTCTTTTGTTGTATATACAAAAAGCCCTGTGTTTACTTTCTTACCATTATCTATCATATAGCTGATGAGTATGGCGTAAAAGGAGTCGCTTAAATCTATTATATTTTTTATTGAAACCTTGTTTAGTGCTCCATTTTTATAGTAAAACGGAATGGCTTGATGCAGTTGTAAGGCTCTAATTTCTGTATCTGTTAATGCCTTAGTAGGGTTGTAATTAGTAATTGCAATACTATCGCTGTATGGGAAGTTTTCAATAACGGGCATCTGTACTAAAAGCTGTTTTATTAAGTTAGAACGTTCACTAATTTCATTGGCAGTTGGAGCTACTGTTTTTTCTATAATTTCAACCGCTCCAGCAGCAGCTTCTACGGCATCATCAACAGTGTCAATCGCATCCTCTGGGGGTAAAGCTGTGTTGTCTTTTGGTTTGTTAGGTTGTTGTTTGCAGGAGGCAAAGCACAAAAGGAATATAAGTAAGTATCGAATCATTTTCTGATATTAAGTGTTATGTTTAGTTTTAAGGTATCAGTTTTAGTTGGGGAGCCTTCGGAGTAATATTGAAGAACACCACTTAGTGTGTTATTATCGTTATTTGATAGTACGGTTTTAAAAGTTGCCAGTTTGTAATTGAGATACATCGAGAGTTCTTCGGTGGTAAATCCGCCAGGGTCTTCTTCGTGGTCTATAAAATGAGCCGTGCCTGCATCGCCAAATATCAATAACGGATTCCAATTATTGGTGTATTCATAAAATCGTAAGGTGTATGTGCTGTCTATTTTTTCTGTAGTAGTAAAGTGTTGAATAACAGCGTTTTTTATGGTGTTGTCTATTTTGTTTTTGTCTTTAACTGGATGTTTTACCAAATACAAATCGGGATATACCTTGGATTGAATAAACTCCATGTTTACAAAAAACAGCTGATAAATAGCTATTCCAATAATAGCTATAGACAGCACCCAAATTGACCGAATGATTCTTGTTTTTTTTACAAGAATCCATCGAACCAACCGATACAGTTGAAATAGGATTATTCCAGCAATTATAAGTAATAGTATAAGAAAGAGTATTAGCATAATTTTTAAATGATATCGATTACTTTTTCTAATACATAATGAATAACAGCCACTACTATCAAAATACACACAAGCACACCAGAACGTTTTAAAATGGGCTTATGTTTAAAATAGTTTCTTTTTTTTAAATAAAACAGGTCCAAAATAATAAACAACACCGCAACAGTACCACCGATAATGAGTACAAGTTGAAACATACCAAAGAAATAGAATAGCCATAGGATATACCCCAAACCTTTATATTCTGCTTCATCTGGAGGCGCTCCCACAATAAGTCGCAAATACAGCAGTCCTAGCAGTAGTGCCAAGGCAGTCCAAAGAAGGTAGTATGCAATGGTTTTTAGGTGTTTCATCTTTCTTTGGTTTCGGCACGAGGTTGTTGGCTCACGGAGTTTTTACTACCCATTAAGCAAAAAAGTCCTATTGAAAGGCAGCCGTATTTTAATAGTTTAATGAGTTTCATTAGATTTTAGATTTAAATGTTCGGAAATATGCAAAGCGGTTTCAATGTCGGCAGCCAATGCTTTAACTACCTTTATTTTATTAAGATTTCCCGAAGGAAACGAAAACAGTCCGTGTTCATTTTGCACAGCTAAATATAGTTGATGATGTTGAAAAGACACTAAAATAGGCTGATTAAATACTGCTTTTAAAGCCACAATGCGCTCCATAATAGCAGTCGATAATACATAGCGTGCCTCTACTTGGTCGGTGCTATAAACGATGAAAGCATCGGTAAATCGAGGGTCTTCCAGATGGATGCGTTGCTCTTGCTTGAAATGACTGCTAAAAAAGCGATTTAATTTTTCGTGTTGGTTATTGGTAAGGACTACGGTATGTCCATTCAGTTTTTTATTGAATTTGAGCCAGCAAAACATTCCTCGAAACGTAAAATTTAGGTTGTCAGTCGATTTGTTTTCTACGATATTTTTAAAAACATATTGATACATTACCACAAGACTGTTGAGCAAGGGTATATTCGCAAGTATTCCTGTTATTTTGTTGCTAAGGTTCTCTTCTGCAAATCCAATATCGGCGATGTTAATTTGTAGTTGGTTTGAGTGACTTCGTATTTGCCCAAAGCTATATATTGGCGAATCTTTCTTAATCCAAGCAAAGAGTTTGCTTTGTACGATTTCATTTTTAGGAGCTACAGCACCCTGTGTAAACTCTACCATAGGAAAAAGCTGCCTAACCATTTTAGCCATAGTTTGTGCTTCTTGTGTTTTGAATTTCTGAAAGGCACGTGCAAATAAAATGGTGCTAGGATAAAGCAAAACCATTAGCCCTAAAACAGGATATAGATTGGCGTAAGGATTGGTGGTAGAAGCCTTAAACAACCTAAGAAAACTGAAAAATGAGCCTTCGGAAGTTGGAATGTTGTTGGAAAACAAAAACACTATCATAAATACCAAATAGACCCCAGTGAGGCACCACATTATTTTTTGAAAAAATAAGCTGCGTTTTCGTTTGGTGTTAATTTCAGAAAGCGCCTTGCTAACTTCGGTATATACCTTATGTAAATTGCTAGCTTCCATTGTTTAATTAGGCCATTGTATGGTGTTCCAAGGGCTGTTAGGATGTTCGGTTACTTGTTGGTATATATGAAACACTTCTTTTCGGTATTCTTTATAATCGGCTTTCATATCCAAGGCAAAGCCAAGGATAAAACTTTTGCCAAAATCGTCCCACGAATTAAATTGTTGAACAGCCAAATCACGAGCAAAATTAATAACCTTCCAAGCTTCTTCTTCTGAAATAATGCCAGCAGTAAAAGCTTTTCGAGCTTGTCCTACAAGCATTGCCGCATCGTAACCCACCACGCCAATTTCTATTTCGGAGTCGAAGGTGAAAATGCCCAATTGTTTTAATTCGTTGAGTACTGTCTTGTTTTTTAGAACCTCAAAATAGCGTTGTGCACGGTCGTTATTGCCAAATTTTTGTTGCATTAAGTGATTCCAATCGGTTTCAGGTTGAGTATTTTGTATTTCGGTTATTCCATCAAAATACCAACGTCTGCCTTCTTTCATAAAGTAGTTGGTTAAATCCCAATAACCTTCTGGAGTGTTAATATACCAGCCTTCTAAGTAAGGTTTAATTTTTTTAGCATTTAAAAAAGTAAGGGTGTTGGTATGCGCACCCCACCATTCGGCAATCGGCGTGTAAAGCGCAATGGAAAACAATTGTTGTTTACTTAATGTGCTTTCGGGATTACTTTTAAACTTGGCATTAGGCATTGCTTCATCATAGCCTTCTTTGGCCTTGCTAAAGTATTTATAAGCATAACTAACTAAGGCTAGAGCTAGTATCACATAGCTGTACCAAGGTAAATTTTCGAACATTTGCATAAGTGTCTTGTTTAGTTGTTTAATAATTCATTTAAGTTAATTTCTTTTTGCTGTGCTTTAGGAATGTCAAGAAGCGTTGCTGCACTATCTTTTCTTATTCCTGCCACTAGAGATGCAGGAAACATTTGTATTTGGTTATTATAGCTGGTCACGGCTGCATTAAAGGCGCGTCGTGCAGCCGAAATTTGGTCTTCCATTTCGCTGAGTTCGTATTGAAGATTCAGAAACTGTTTGTCGGCTTTTAAATCGGGATAACTTTCTGTATTAATATTGAGTCCGCCCATTAGTGTGGTCAATTGGTTGGAGGCTTCAATTTTTTCTTTAGGTTCGTTTGCTTGCTCTATTTGACTGCGGAGTTCGGTAACTTTTAGAAGGATGTCTTTTTCGTGAGCCATATATTTGTTGAGCATTGCGGCTAAGTTTGGCAGTAAGTCGAAGCGTTTTTTGAGATAAATTTCAATGCTTCCAAAGGCCTGTGCCATTTGGTTTTTCTTGGCAATAATTTGATTGTTGATAAGGATAAAACCAATTACAACAATGGCTGCTACCAAAATGCTAATGATGGTTATTGTTCCCATAGCGGTTGGTTTTTTAAATTTTTAGTATCATTACTTTAAGACTTAAATAGATTGATAATGGTGTTTTATTTCATTTAAAATTTTATATATAATCGTATCGTTTTTTTCAATCATTCTTCGTTTCCAAAAGGTATAGTTCCAATATTTTGCGTGTAAATATTGAGAGTCTGCCCTGAAATATATATCCTCAAAGAAAGCGTCAGTATCTTTTTGACTTGCTATTTCTTGATACGCAGAAAGACAGTCATTAATTTTTGCTTCAAAAATCTTTTCGTACATAGTTTTAGATACTTTTGAAAACAAGATGTCTTTATACTTGTAATATGCTTCTTCCAAAAGCTTCGGGTCGCGATATTTATTTAAAAAAGCGAGCGCTACTTTCTCCTGTAATGATGCGCTTTCTGAAAACAGATTTTCTAAGAACGAATATCTATACGTTTGGAATTCAAAGTTTATACACGATCCAATTATCGCATTAATTACCCCTAATTCTTTAAAATCTTCAACTACCAAATTCATCAAATACTTAGCACAATCTTCTGATACTTGCTCACTTTTCTGATAGCGATTAATACAGGGTTTAATGAATGTGTAATATTGATCTTTATCGATCTCTATGTTTTGGTAATTTAGGTTTCGATCCTCTTTTAATTCTTCTAATAAACGTTTTTTTAATTTCAACTGTTGATCAATAAGATGATTGTTCAACCGTTGGCTATCAAAATAACCTTCATCAATTAACCTTGCTGATTTTTGTGAAAAAAAATAAGCACAACATACAAAGCCTAACCCTAATATTACTAAGCTAATACTGATTTTTTTCATTGGTTAATCGTTATAATGGTTTTGGATTTCTTTTAAAATATCATAAACAACGGCATCATTTTGCTCGGCAAATCGCCTGTCCCAAAAACTAAATGGCCATGAATAACTATAAGAATGGGTAAATTGTTTTGAAGGATAACTAAGAAAGATAGTATCCGAGATATTATGTCTTTTATAAAAATACCTATAGTTGGGCGTGGCTACAATCGTATCGTGAACAGTAATCAAGTCATCGACTACTTTTTTACACAGTATATTGTATTTTTTTGAGGTTAAAAACGTATAAACAAACGCTTTGTTAGACATCCAGAAAGCCCGTAAGTTAGCACTTGACCTATCAAAGGTTTTTATTTTATCGTAAATATATACTTCTTGCATCTCTTTTTCGAAGTAGTTATAATTTTCGGCCTTGGATAAATCGCCATAGTCGTTTTCGATTACATTATCGTTAGGAGACGGAATTAAGTACATCAAGTCATAATTGAGTCTGCCATACTCTTGCGTTTCGGCATTGTATTTAAAAGCTACAGGTAATACGGTGTTCCAATAGGCTTCGCTATATTCTTTTTTGCGTAAGGCTTCCTGAACTTCATACTGTAAGGTGTGTAGGTAGGAAACACCTACCTCCAAATCACCCTCAAGAAGATTATACAAAAAATGTTCATAACCGTTTAAATCGTTTCGATAGCTCATAAAAAACAACAAAGATTTTAAACCCTTATTATCCTCAATAATCGTTGTGGCTATAGGGATTTCTTCTTTATTTGTGTTTACATCATCCGTTGTGTTTACATCTTGGCTAAGGGGCGCTTTTGGTAATCTTTTTTGATAGGATGTAAATTCTGTGTAAAAATAAAATCCAGTTCCCAACAAAAAAATGACTGATAAGAAGCATAGAATTATGCTAGCTATTTTTTGTTTGAAACGCAATATCATAAGAAGTAAAAAACTTCCTAAGAGTGCAGCAACAATAACTATTTTAAGTTCAAAAGTCAATTCCATTGGTCTTACTTCATTTTATGCTTTTTGTGATTTTTATCGCATATAAAGGGGCTTCAGAATAATCGGCAGTATCGTTTTTACACTTTTACAAGCTATAAATACACTAACAAAAGCCAGAGTTATAATTGTTTTTAGGTTCGAAAGTTTCATTTTATTGTTTTATCGCTAATCATTTACTGTATACAGTCATTTGAGCTCCAAAATCATTCACAAATATATCGTCCAATTCATCAGCTTTTAATGCCAATTGAGTGATATTATTCAATACAGTAGCTTCGTAATCTGAATACAAATCACTAATATGTACCCTGTAAGACAAGAATATTTGATTATCGGATACAGACAGTCGATGCTCACCAAAATCTGTAGTAAGCATATATTCATAAATATCTTCTAAATTTTTGCGGGGCAACTTATTAAGAGGCGATGTTGCAAACAAATAATTATTATCGTAAACAAATAGCCTGATTTCGGCACTGCCTTGGTGGAAATACCAGCATTCCCTTCCTGTACGTGCTAATACTGGGTCGATTCCTAACTTTTGGATGGCTGTTTCTATTTTTAAACTAAACTCTGAAAGCGGCTGTTCTTTAAATAAATTTTCGTCTATATCACTACCGCAATTCGGGCAATAAGCAACCTGTTCTAAAATTAAACCATTGCAACTTCCACAACCAATAGTAACGCTGTCCGAAAGGTTGTTAACAATGGCAAGCTCCTCTCGAAGCAACGCTATAGGAATAGCAAATCCCATATTGTCGGCATTGGAAAATTTGGAGGTGACCACACCAATCAGTTCGCCTTTTTCATTAATTACAGGCCCGCCACTATTTCCAGGGTTTATGGCTGCATCGGTTTGTATAAAATTGTTTCCCTCAATGGTTTGCTGAGGATTAGATACAATCCCCTCGGTTATGGTAAAAGGCATTCCAAAAGGGTAACCCATTACTAAAATTTTATCTCTCGAACGGGTTATGGTATTGTGTTCTGTAGCTACAGACTGTTCAAGTTTAGGCAAGTTATCAACCTTTAAAAAAGCAATATCTTTACCCGGGTTTATGTAGCAGACTGATGCTAAATATCTAGTTTTATCCTGTGTTTCTATACTTACCGTTAAACAACCTGCTATAACGTGGTAATTGGTTATAACAACTTGATGTTTGGTACTATAAAAACCTGTTCCAGAGCCATTAGAAGTGTTTATTTTAAAAACAGATGCTTCTATATTATTAAGTATGTTCATTAGTTAATTGGTTTTAAAGTTAGCCATCATTTGTTGCATCATTGCCATAGATTGCTGCATTTGTTCGCCCATTATTTTGGATAAATCCATCCCAAAGTCATTATTAAAAATAGCATCTTCCATAATGCCCTGCATTCCTTTAAGCAATATAGGTGCTGCCTGATTCCAAGGTAATCCGCTGGACTGGGATAATGCATCCGTTATTGGCTTGCTGATGCTTTCATCTACCAAATGGTAATAAAACATACTGTAAAAAAGGGAGAGCATTTGATTGCTAGCGGCTTCATATTTCAACTGTTCTATTAGTGTTTGCACTTCTTCATAGCTTTCTTCCCATTGTTCTCTAATGTTTTCTTTTTTACAACTGTATTTATGCGGTATAAATACTTCTATTTGATACAAGCTTTCTAAAACCGCTTCTTTAGGATAGTTTTGTAGCTTTTCTAAATTGGTCTTTCCATTTAAAAGTCGCTGCTGAAATGGTGTATTTCTGTCAAAAAGTGCATTGACAGATTTTTCTATGATACTACGTAAATACCCTTGAGGTGATGCGTAAAAATCAATTTTTTTAAATGTGTAATTTAACGTGTAAAAAGCATTGTTGTGCTGTCTGTTTTCAAGGTATTCGTTAAACCGATTTATCCCATCAGCTATCATCGTTATATAATTGCTGTAAACCTCTTCTTTGAGAGTGGCTTCAAACGGAATTACTTTAGGCTCTTGAAGGTGAGCGGCATTAAACTTTTCTATAAATTCATCATCATAACTATCGGCATAGTAGCATATTTCTCTGAGTACATTGTAAATTTTATACGGTTCACACAAGCTTAAAGGCGATGAAAATGTAAAATACACCAAGTTGTTTTTTAAACTGATATTGGTAAGATTTAAAGGATACATTCGCAGTTCTAACAGTCTTCGCATTAAAGGCACTTGCTTTGCGTTTTCAATATTCAAAAAAGGACATTCAATATTCAGTTCTTCTTCCGTTTGTGTAATGTGTACCACTACCGAACCGTGTGCAATTTGATACGTGTTTGCTGTCTTTTTACTTTGTAAAATAGGATTTACATAATCCAATAGCGTAGGCAAAATACTAGCGTATTGCTTGTTTTTGAAAAGCAACAGCGCTTCATCCCATTTTTCATCTTGCTTTGTAACAGTATGTTGGGATTGAGTTGAGGGGTAATACGAGCTATTTATATTCATATTCATTTTTTTTTGAGGATTTATCTAGATTCATTATCATACAAGCATTTAATAGTCCATTTTAATTAAATCACCATTTAGTTTATAGCTAAAAGTGAATGTTGTTCCGCCGTTTTTTGGTTGAAGCATTACCAAGTATTCAGTTTTGACGAGATCACCATTTTTAGTAAACTTTATAGTAGCCATTTGTAAGCTTGGGGCTTCAATTTGTTTCTCGTTTTGTAATGTTTTAATAGACGTTTCAACCAATTTATGTAACCAACAAAACATCGCTCTAAATGTAAAATAAACAGCATCTGCCCATCGCTTAGTCAATATGTTTTTAAGACATACTGATACATAATTACCCCCAGATTAAGAATAGGAATACCCATAAGTCAGTTCAACACTTGGTTGGAAGCGTTTTTCTCAATAATACCGATGTCTACAATATTGATGATATTATTGTTGGTTGTTGTGTTTGGTTCGTCCATTTCCGACCAGACATTATTTACTAATCAGTCCAAGCTCTTACAGCTCTAGTTGCAAAATAAGGAGTTGATTTAGTGACAGGTAATGTCTCTCCGTTTAAGTTAATAAGGCCAGCATTATAATCATCAATTTCAGTAGAACTCCAATAGGACGGTGAAAGACTATCTCCTCCATTAGCACTCAGCGCTGAACTTATACTAGTTGAATTGTTGTACACTTCAATTAATGCATTAGCACTTGGTAAAAACCAATCGTTGTAGCCCTCCAAACTAAGGTTATGTGCAAGTTCTGCTGCACTACCAGAGATATCGCAACCATTAGAAACTATCATAGTTGTATTTGTTTGCCCTGTGCCTATGGCGGTTCCGGTTGCTCCGGTTATAGTGCCAGCACATCCCCAAGAGGAATTATTAGTAGCTTGGTTAGTAAGTGCTAGTACCAAACCTTCGTCTCCACTAGCATTAATCCAAAAAATAATACCTCCAAATTTAAACTCTCCAATCTCATTCAAATCGCTCAAATTAATTGTAGCAGTAACAGTTTGCGTATTTACTGAATTAGTTATTGAAATAGTCGCTGTAATAGTAGGGTTAGTTTCATAATCGAATAGAGTAGCGTCGGCAACAGTGAGTTCTCCTGTTGTAGCATCAATACTTACCGCATTAGAAGGTGTTTGAGATGAAATGCTATAACTTAGTGTCCCCTCTCCATTTGCCTGAATACTTCCTAGTGATTGCCCGTTAGTAGGGTTTTCATCAATAGTGGTGGTATAGTTTTGAGCACTCAGTTCACTTATATTGTTTAGATTAATAGTGGCGGTTAGGCTTTGCATATTTCCTGAACTAGTTACTGAAATAGTAGCAGTAATGGTAGGATTAGTTTCATAGTCGAATAAAGTAGCGTCTGCAACGGTCAGTTCCCCTGTAGAAGTGTCTATATTTAAAGCTCCTTCAGGTGTTTGTGAAGTGATACCGAAATTTACCACACCTTCGCTACTAGCTTGCACTGTTCCTAGTGATTGGCCGTTAGTAGGGTTTTCATCAATAGTGGTGGTATAGTCTTGTACACTCAGTTCACTTATATTATTTAAAGTAATAGTGGCGGTTAGGCTTTGCATATTTCCTGAACTAGTTACTGAAATAGTAGCAGTAATGGTAGGATTAGTTTCATAGTCGAATAAAGTAGCGTCTGCAACAGTCAGTTCTCCTGTAGAAGTGTCTATATTTAAAGCTCCTTCAGGTGTTTGTGAAGTGATACCGAAATTTACCACACCTTCGCTACTAGCTTGCACTGTTCCTAGTGATTGGCCGTTAGTAGGGTTTTCATCAACAGTGGTGGTGTAGTCTTGAGAACTTAATTCATTTATGTTATTTAAGGTAATGGTTACCCTAGCATTATTCTGTGCTTTATCAGCTGCAATTATAGCTGTAATAGTAGGATTAGTTTCATAATCAAATACTGAAGCATCAGCAACACTTAATACTCCTGTGTTTTCATTTATTTCTAGGGCACCGTTTGGTGTTTGTGAAGTGATGCTAAATACCAAGGAAATATTAGTATCACTTTGAACAGTACCAACCACTGCTCCTGCCGAGGGATTTTCATCGATTGTAACCTCCACATCATGAAGATTAATGATAGTTTCGTTGTCGTCATTACTACAACTATAACTTAGTGTTACGATTAATGTAAAAAGTAGGATTCTAGTAAAATTTGTTGCTGTTTTCATTTATTTGTTGTTTAAAAAATTAGTAAAAAAGGCCATGGTGAGTTGTTAATTAATGTTGCTAGTTCACTTGCACTGCTGTGTTTAAATAGGAGTTAGAAACAGTGGTGGAGTTTTTTATAATATTCAATTAATAATCCATTTTAATCAGGTCTCCATTAAGTTTGTATTGAAAAGTGAATGTTGTTCCGCCGTTTTTTGGTTGAAGCATTACCAAGTATTCGGTTTTGACGATATCACCATTTTTAGGGAATTTTATAGCAGCCATATGTAAGCTTGGGTCTTCAATTTGTTTCTTGTTTTGTAATGTTTTAATAGACGTTTCAACCAATTCACCCAATTTTGAAAGATTAATTTTTTCGTCTAACTGAAACATAAAATCTGCTGCTTTCACTCCTGTAGGAACTTCTATTGATATTTCTGAATTTTGTTCCCAGTTTCCTTGTAAAAAATTCCACTGTCCCATTTTTAAAGATGCAGGTTCTTCGGTAACGGTTATCCCTACAATGTTGCCTATAGATTTGTTGTGAGTTACTGATACATCGGTAAAATAGGCATCCTTGCCAAATTGACTTTTAATGCTTTTTTCTATGGCAGTAAATCCTTTTTGGTTCAAGACTTCTTTACCAGTTGAGTTTCCGCAAGCGGATGTTAAGCTAATTAGTAGCGTGGTTAAAATAAGCTTCATTACTTTCATGCTGATATGATTTTAATTTCACACCAATAAAAGTATCTATGAAATAGGAGCTAAGAAATAAGAAATCAATTTCCGTTGTTTTTGAATAAATAAGCGTTGTTTTTTATATAAAATACGTAAAGGCACTACTGTACTATTTGGGTATTAAACACCAAATATTACACATTATTCCATTTTAAAAAAACAGCTAAAAAATGTTCTTTTTTTCGAAAAGATACAGGTATTTTTTTTCCGCTTTTTAAGTGAATAATTCCTGACTTATCGTACTTATCTATAAATTTAAGGTTGACCATATAAGATTGATGCGGGCGAGCGAATTTTGCTTTCGTAAGGCGAATTTCAAATTCTTTTAGCGTTTTTGAAACCACATATTTTTTATTGTTAGCGCAATAAAAGGTAGTATATCCTTTGTCAGATTCGCAATACTCTAATTCATTTAGGTCAATTACCTGAAAACTATCATGCAATGATAAAATTAACTTTGAGTCTTCATTATTCCACACCTGTTTAGCAACTTGAACTTGTTGTTTTTGTTCAGGTATAGATACTTGCGAAACCTTCTGTAAGGCTACTTGAAGCTCATCGATATCTACTGGTTTCAACAAATAATCTACAGCGCCAATTTTTAAAGCCTTTAACGCATGTTCCTCATAGGCTGTAATAAAAATGACTTTAAAAGTGAGATTATCGGTTTGTTCTAAAAAGTCAAATCCGCTGCCATCGGTTAAGTTTATATCCAAAAATATTAAGGCTGGTTTGCATGCATTGGCTACAATAACCGCTTTTTTTACCGATTCACATTCGCCAATTACTTCTACATCTACTTCTATTAATTTTAGTAAGTTGCGTAAGCTTTTTCTAATATAAGGTTTGTCTTCAACGATTAAAGCTCTCATGATAGATTCTCTTTTTTATAGGGGATTACCAAGGTGACGATAGTTCCTTTCTCGTTCTTTATTTTTCTGTCTTGAATAGTTACTGAGCCCTTCATTTTGAAATCTTTTGATAACATTTTGAGGCGTTCAGAAGTGATTACTGTAGACAATGATTTTTTTGCTTTATTTTTTTGTTTTTTCTGAGCATCAATTCCGATTCCATTATCGGTAATGGTACAAATCAATTGCTCTTTTACCATAGATAGTATCAGGTGTATTTCTTTATTGATAGCATCGTCTGAAAAGGCATGCTCAATAGCATTTTCAACAAATGGCTGAATAAGCATTGGGGGTATTTTTGTTGTATCACTATCTACCGAATCTGCTATAGTAATGCTGTGTTGATACGAGTTGTTTTCCAGATTTTGAAGTGCTAAATAACTTTCAACAGCCATTAATTCTTTAGAGAGTAAAACAGTTTTATCTCTAGAGTTTTCTAAAGTAAGTCGAAGTAATCGTGAAAATTTTGACAGGTATGAAACCGATTTTCTTTCTTCTTTATTTAGTATAATGCCTTGTAATACAGAAAGAGAATTAAATATAAAGTGCGGTGTCATTTGCGAGCGCAGTAATTTTTGCTCTATGATAATATTTTGGGCTATGGCTTTTGCATTACGTAATTTTTCATAAAAAATGAACGATACAGATGCTATAGAAACCACTAAAAAACTAATAATAGCCCAAAGATAATTACGTTTCGATTTTTCTAAATTCTTAGACGTTGTTAACACTGTTTTTGTTAGTTTTAGTTCTCTAATATTTGCAGCGTCTATAGCTTGTTTATATTTATAATCGTACTCTAGCTGCGCGATTTTTTCAATATTTTCCTTATTAAATAAACTGTCATTTAGCATTTTTAACTCTTGATGACTTTCAAAAGCTTTTTTATATTGCCCTGTACGGTGATAAACTTCAGTGAGTATTTCTGAAGCTGTTTTTTGTGATTCTAAAAGGTTTAATTCTTTGGCTATCTCTAAGCCTTGAAAGGCAAGAGCAAGTGCTTTTTTATAGTACTTCTCTTGTAGATACGTTTTGGCAATTCCTAAAAGGCTACTTGATAAAATACGTTTATTGTTTGTTTCTTCGCTAATGTCTTTGGCTTTGGTATAATTTTTACGGGCGACTATTGGCTTATTTTGTTTCAAATACGTATTTCCAATGTTGATATAGGTTATTGAAACATGTTTCAAATCATTAATTTCGCTACTTATCGCTATCGACCTGTTAAAATATTCAATAGCCTTTGCATATGCTTTTTTCTGCAAGAAAACAGTGCCAATGTTGCTATAATTCGCAGCAGTTAGTTTTTTGTTTTCTGCCTTAGTAGAAAAAGTCAAAGACTGTTTATGATGGTCTAAGGCTTTATCATACTTTTTAAGTATCGTATAGATTTCACCCAAATTATTAAGTATACTTGCTACGCTTAGGTCGTTTTTTGTTTTTTTATTGTACTCAAGACTTTTATTAAAGCTTTCAATGGCCAAAGGGTAGTTTCCTTGAACTTTATAAACAACACCTAAATTGCGGTGAACAAATGAAATGCCATCCTCATCATCAATAATTTCACTTAAAATTAATGCCTCTTTATAATTAGAAATAGCTTCTTGGTATTGTCCAATTTCAGAATATACATTTCCTGTGTTTATGAGGTTTGTGGCAACCTCTCTTTTATTGTTTAACGCTTTATATATTTCGGTTGCTTGTTTATAGTTAAGTATTGCGTCAGTATACTTAGATAAATCATAATTTGTAATACCAAAAGCTGTATACACATCAGCTATTCCTTTTTTGTCCTGAATTGATTGATACTGCTTTAGCGATTCTTCAAAAAAATGTAGGCTTTGTGTATAATTCGATTTAATGTTTTCGAGTATCCCTTTTAAGTAACTTACTCTTGCTTTGCCCTTACTGTAATTTAAAATTGTACTAAGGCTATCTGCTGTTTTTAAATAGTTCTTTGTTTTGCTTATATCTTGCCGAAAATGGGCATAAGCTAAATCGTAAAGCAGGTTTATGCGAGTAGTATCATTTGCTGTATGATTTTCTAATTCAATTTTAAGACTATCAATTTTTTTGTTTTGCGAAATAACATTGACTGATACGAATAGAAAAATGAAAATAGTAAGGATATGTTTGTTTATAAACCCCATACAATTTGTACTAATTTTTTAGTTCATTTGTAAGTACTAATCTACTATTTTTTTGGCTAAATTCATTTTATAATCCTAATTGATTGTTAGGGTGATTTTTGCGTATTGAGCGCACCTTGAGGTTTTCTTTTACCTGTAAATGATACATTTTGTACCCTAATTCTGTCATTTCTAAGTTCGGTAGCTATGACGTTGCAGCAAAAAATAAAACTATGAAGAAGCGTATTTTGTTAATTTTTGTGCTTTTATTCTACTTATTATAAAAAGTAAATCTTAGTTGCTTTTGCGGTGTATGGTGCAGTCATGCGGTATTTTTATCGGTAAAAAATTATGATATTTTCTAGCCGTTCTGCTTGTAGTTAACAAATTTTGCAATGCTACTCATGATTCAAATAAATAGGAAATAATGGGTTTAGGGTAAAGTCATATATCAATGATGTTTCTACACTTTTTACATAATCTTTGGTAACATGTTCCATTACAAAATCTCTTAAGTGATCTTTGTCACGTACGGCTATGTACAGTAAAAAATCACTATATCCGGCCATATGAAATAAATTAACCACCTCTGATACGCCTTTTAGAGAATTCTTGAAATCTTCAACAACTTCTTTGGTGTGCTTTGATAGTTTTATTCCTACCATAGCTTCTATATTGGTGCCAAGTTTTGACGAATCAACAAAAGCATGAAAGCCAAAGAACAATTTTTTTCGCTCCAGTTTTCGCATTCTTTCAGAGCATGTTGATTCTGCGATGCCCACTTCGGCTGCTATTTGCTTGTTGCTCAACCTAGCGTTCTTCTGTAAAAGCTTAATTATGAGCTCGTCTGTTTCATCTAATTCGCTATAAGTGCTATTTTTCCGAATATTATTCATTTGTAGGGTATGTAATGTGCTTTTTGTTAACTTTCTGCCCGATATTACGAATTTATATTCAATAAAAGAAAAATGGTAAACACTATTAAAAGGAGAATTAAAAAATTAACTGATATAAGTTGGAATTATGATGCAGATATTATTAATTCTTTAACGAAAAATACTACCGATGCAGATTCAAAACATATTTTACTACAATATTCAAATGAATTAGAACTTGCCAATTCTTTATGGAATTCTTTTATTAAAGAGGTGCAGGAAGATGAAATTTCTGATTACCTAGTTAGCTTGTCAAATCTTTCTGTCAATACCGTTGAAGAATCACGTCTTATTCTAGTTTTAAGGTCAGCATTAGCTATAAAAAGAGGGCAATTGAATTCGGTTTCAAATGAGCTTATTGTGCGGGGTATAATGGAGCTCCTTCGAGCAGATGATACACGTAAAAAGGTATTTTATTTTTCTGATACCATCAAAGATGGTGATATTGCAAAATCAAAAATTAGGGATCATTACGAAATTATTAACGAGCGATATGGGGCTTATGTTCAGGTGGTAGATTATATCGGATCAACACCTGGTCGAAGCCTTCAAACAGGAAGCCAGATTCTTGATTTATTAGGAAGTAGGGCAGAGCTCGAATCAGATTATCATGAGAATACCATATTTAGGTCTGCTAATATTTTTGTAAACAACGCGAGTAGAGCAAAATTTGTTGGTGAAGAAGAATCTAAAGGGTCTAATTGTCTTTGGGCACGAGTAAGAGATCCAAAAACAAATGCACTTCACAATATAATTGGTGTTGATAATGAGTGTTTCATGCCTTTACGAGAATATATTGAAGAATTGTACATCATTAATGGTGTACCCAGTCATCATAAATTGAGTGATTTGAGCAAGGGAACACAGTTTAGATCTTTAAAGCATTTTATTATTCCGCAAGCACTTTCGGCAATAACTAGTGGAGGATGCCCTCCAGGATTTGCGGTGACAAAGGTTTCTGTGAGTGACGAAATTCCTATTTTACATATTCAACCAGATGAAGTAATTATAGTAAATCCTGATCATTATTATAATGGAAAATCGCTTTCTAAATACGCAAATGGTATCTTTGGAATTGCAAAATATTTGGGGGTTGAATTGGACACTGAAGTAAAGGCAACTTTTTTTCATCCCGATACCAATGAAGTTATGGATACAAGAACGCTTATTATTACTGATCATCTGGGGAAACACGGTGGTAAAGACACCATAATTAACGGCTCAAGTAGGGGGTTAGATAGCTTCATTTTACCCGAAATTGGTCGTTCATGGGATAAGTCTAGCTTTAATGATTATGCTTTTTATCTTAAAGGGATGCCTATTGGTACAAGAGTGAAAATTTCAAGATTATAACTAAAAATTAGAACCACTAAAAACTGAACTAATGAAGAACGCTTTACTATCGTTTTTAATGATGGGTGTAACACTTGTCATGTCTGCTCAAACTACTTTTAATGGGAAAGTAGTTGATGCTGACAACCTGCCTCTTGGGGGCGTCAATATTATAGTTGAAGGTACTACCACAGGTACCACATCTGATTTTGATGGTATGTTTGCTATTGAAACAATGAAAGAAAACGCCAGCTTAGTATTTTCTTCATTAGGCTTTAAAACCCAAAAAATATTAGGGGCGTCAAATATGACGGTGGTTATGCAAGAAGCCACCGAGTCGCTTGCTGAGGTGGTGCTTGTAGGTAGTAGAAACCCAAGACAAACAAAGCTTTCAACACCTGTTGCGGTTGATGTGGTTGATGTGGCTCAAATAAGACTTACCGCAGCGCAAACTACCGCCAATGATCTTTTGGCTAATATTGTGCCTTCGTTTAACTCAAACCGACAAACATCCTCTGATGGTACTGAACATGTAGATCCAGCTTCACTCAGAGGCTTAGGTCCTGATCAGGTTTTGGTACTTATCAACGGTAAAAGAAGGCATACCACATCCCTTGTAAATAATCAAGGTACGGTTGGTAATGGTTCTGTAGGCACCGATTTATCGTCAATACCCTCATCGGCGATTGATAGAATAGAGGTGCTTAGAGATGGCGCAGCGGCACAATACGGGTCAGACGCTATCGCTGGTGTAATCAATATTATTCTTAAGAAAAGGCTGGGTTTAACAGCAGGCGCAACCTATGGTGTAACATCGGCAGGTGACGGACAAACCGTTAATGTAAATTTGAATTATGGTACTAAAATTGGCGATAATGGCGGCTTTGTAAACCTTACAGCCGAATTTAATGACCGCGGAAAAACTACCAGAACTCAAAACCATGAACTTATTATTTATGATCAATCAGATTTGGGTAACTTTTTCGCATACCCATTTGCAAATGAAGGCGCCAGAGAACGAGATGATGAACTTATAGCGGCTGCAGGGTTAACCAGAGATGATTTTAATTTTCAAATTGGTGATGCGGCTATACGAGATATTCAATTATTTACAAATCTTGAGGTGCCAACTGGTGAGCATGGACGGTTTTATGCGGCCGGTGGTGCTAACTTTAGATCAGGTGATGGTTTCGGTTTTAGAAGACTACCATCAGAAGGCCATGTTTTAGAGCTATTTCCTAATGGATTTCAACCTGTCTTAGAATCTAGCGTAACCGACCTTTCGATGATTACCGGTTTTAAAACCATGTTTGGTGAATGGAACTTTGATTTGAGTAATACAATTGGTAACAATGCCTTTGATTATAAGGTTTCTAACACTGTAAATGATGAATATGGCGTTGACAGTCCAACTTCATTTGAAGCGGGAGGACATGCTTTTTTGCAAAATACCTTAAATGTTGATTTCTCTAAATTTAACGAATCTTTTATGAGTGGTTTAGGTATGGCATTTGGTGCAGAACTTAGGTATGAGAATTACAGTATAAACGCAGGGGAAGAAGGTTCTTATATTGGTGATGGAGCCAATTCTTTTCCGGGCTTTTCTCCAGCAAATGAGGTTAGTGAAGGTAGAACTTCTGTTGGGTTGTACGGGGATTTTGAATTTAATTTTACAGAAAAATTCTTAGTAGCAGTAGCAGGTAGGTTTGAAAATTATAGTGATTTTGGTAGTACTATTAACGGAAAATTAGCCGCCAGATATAGCATAAGTGACAACTTTACATTGCGGGGTGCATTTGGCACAGGTTTTAGAGCGCCATCGTTACATCAACAGTATTTTAATAATATTGCCACAATTTTATTGGATGGTGATTTGGTCAATGGCGGCACTTTTAGAAATGACAGTGAAGTGGCCCGTACCTTGGGTATTCCTGAGTTAAAAGAAGAAACATCTACTAGTTTAAGCGTTGGTTTAACAGCAAAAGTAACTAAGAATTTTCAGGTTACTCTAGATGCTTATAGGGTTGATATTGAAGATAGAATTATTTATACAGGAAATTTGGGTAATGATGTTTTTGGTGACCCTGTACCAGAGTTGCAGGCTATTCTTAATCCTTTAAAAGTTTCAGCCGCTCGCTTTTTTACCAATGGGGTGAATACCACAACCAAAGGCATTGATTTGGTATTGAACTACAAAGTGCCCTTGGCAAAAGGAAGTTTAAATTTTGCCATGTTATACAACCATAATGAAAATAAGGTAGACGATACGCTCAATAATGTGCCTGATATATTTGTTGGTCAAGAAGATGTCTATTTTGGTTCAGCTGAAAGGAGTTTAATAGAGACTAACAATCCTAGAGACAAGGGTATTTTTACTATTGATTTATCAGGTAGAAAGCTTGGTTTTATGCTACGCAATACGTTTTGGGGTAAAATTACAAGAGATGGCGCTCCTTTTGGAATAGTTCAAGAACATTCAGAAAAAATTACTACAGACCTCACGGGTTCGTACAGTTTTAATGACCACCTATCATTAACCCTTGGGGTAAATAATATGTTTGATGTTTTTCCTGATGAGCAAGTATTTGAAAACAGCTATTTTGGTGTCTTTAAATATGCTCCAGTTCAAATGGGTACAACAGGAGCATTCTATTTTGCTCGATTAAATTATAAATTGTAGCAATTTTGGCTATATTGGGAGATAGCTAACAAATAACAATGAATGGAAATAACCAATTTTTTAGCCGTTTTGTTTTTTGTTTGAAAACCTGAATCAATGAAAGTGAAACAAAAAATTGGTTGGAAAACCGCTGCTGCTGTTGTTATTTCCAATATGATTGGTACTGGGATTTTTACAAGTTTGGGGTATCAATTGACTGATATTCAAAATACTTGGAGTATTATATTTATTTGGGTTCTCGGGGGCATATTTGCATTAATAGGTGCATTTACCTATGCAGAGTTAGGTACCAATTTTGATGAGTCAGGGGGCGATTATATTTTTCTTTCAAAACTAATTCATCCTATAATTGGCTATGTATACGCTTGGATATCGCTAACTGTGGGTTTTACAGCGCCCATAGCTATTTCGGTGATGGCGATGAAAAGCTATCTCAATCCGTTGAATCCTGAAATTTTCAATCAGTGGTTTGGCATTTTTGTTATTATAATACTGACTGCAGTTCATTCGGTAAGTGTAGGGCAAAGTGAAAAATTTCACAACATCTCAACAGGCATTAAAGTTGGATTTGTACTTATTTTAATCATTCTTGGTTTTAGTTATGTACCTGTGCAAGAAGGGGCTATAAATTTAAGCAATTCATGGCAGGGAGAGATCTTGCTTCCCGGTTTTGCGGTATCATTGTTATATGTAACCTATGCCTATACAGGTTGGAACTCCGCAGCATATATTGTAGATGAAATAGATGACCCCAGGCGCAACCTACCTAAAGCATTATTGATAGGTACTGCTTTGGTCACTATAATGTATGTTCTTTTGCAAATTGTACTTTTAAAGCATGCATCTGTTGATCAAATGTCTGGTAAAGTTGAAGTAGCCTTTATTGCATTTAAAAACTTGTTGGGGGCTAATAGAGGTAATTGGGTTAGCTATTTTATAGCAATTCAATTAATAGCAACTGTAAGTGGTTATCTGTGGATAGGATCTCGAATTACTTTCGCAATGGCCAAAGATCATTCGCTTTGGAGTAGCATTGCGGTTAAGAATAAGAACGGAATACCCGTTAGGGCACTTTGGCTACAAGCCATTATAAGCATTATTTTAACCCTTACAGGTACTTTTGAGCAGGTGTTGTTATATGCAAGTTTTGTTTTACAATTGATGGGGACACTTACCGTAGCTTCTATATTTTGGCTAAAAGCAAGAAAAGAGGCCTTTAAAAGTCCGTTTAAGCCCTTTTTGCAAATCGCTTTTGTGTGTTTTAGCGTATGGATATTAGGGTTTATGCTCTTTGAGCAGCCAAAAGAGAGTGCCATCGGATTGGTCTTCATTCTAACCGGTGTTTTAACCTATTTTATATCCAATAAAAAAGTGAAAAAATAGGCTAGTACAGGTTTATAATAGATAAAATGTTATTTTAATTGCCACTAGCAAGCGATAATCGTAAATTATATGATGAAGAATATTTCTATTGAAGAATTTATAAGCGGAATGCCAAAAGCAGAACTTCATTTACATATTGAAGGTACTTTTGAGCCAGAACTCATGTTTGAAATAGCCAAACGTAATGGCAAACAAATTCCGTATGAGAGTGTTGATCAATTGAAAAAAGCCTATAAGTTTAATAATCTTCAGGAGTTTTTAGATATCTATTACGCTGGTGCAAATGTATTGATTACCGAACAAGATTTTTACGACCTTACTTGGGCGTATTTATCTAAAGTGCATCAAGAGAACCTAGCACATACAGAGTTGTTTTTTGATCCGCAAACGCATACAGATAGGGGTGTTCCTTTCGGTGTTGTTATAAAGGGAATACGCAACGCATTAGAGGATGGTAAAGAAAAGCTAGGGATTAGTTACAAACTTATTATGTCTTTCTTACGACATCTTGATGAGGCTGCTGCTTTTAATACCTTGGAAGAGGCTATGCCTTATAAAGATTGGATAGACGGTGTTGGATTAGATTCTTCGGAGTTGGGCAATCCACCCTCAAAATTTGAACGAGTGTTTGCCAAAGCTAGTGCAGTAGGTTTTCGTGTTGTCGCACATGCTGGAGAAGAAGGACCTTCAAGTTATATTTGGGAGGCTTTAGATGTATTACATGTGAACAGAATTGACCATGGTAACCGCGCTATGGAAGATATGGATTTAGTAGACCGTTTGGCTGAAATGCAAATACCATTAACCTTATGCCCTTTATCTAATTTAGAGCTTAAAGTAGTACAGCATTTAAAAGACCACCCTGTGGTAAAAATGATGGATAAAAATTTACTAGTAACGGTAAACTCTGATGATCCCGCTTATTTTGGTGGCTATATGAATGCCAATTACTTAGGTGTCGCTAAAGCACTTAATATGTCAAAAGAACAGCTAGCAGCATTAGCAAAAAATAGTTTTAAAGCTAGTTGGTTATCTGATAAAGAAAAAGAAGAGAAGATTTTATTGGTTGATGCGTATCTGAAAGCTCATTGATTAAACCCAATGTATGTATTTTAAATAATTTATGAGATAGTAATAGCGCCAAAATAAAGCACTAAAAACCTCTGTTGTTAAGTTATAGTGCCAAGTTCTACTATAAACCACATGATTACCATTTAAGAACTATGCATTACAGTATAAAAGCATGGGTGTTAACTGGCTAGCGTATCAATATTTTTACGCTGAACAAATCAAGGACATAGGCGGGGGAGTTATTGCTGCTTTCCTTTATTTTTTTTCTTTTTCTTTTTTGGAGGTTTACAATGAAAACAAAAAGCTGATAGATTTTCAATTTCTTGTAAAACCGTATCATGTTCTTGTTTTAGTAATGTTTCATCTTCTCCAAAATTTGTACTGTTAAAGACTCTCGTGTTTTCAGCGTTCAGCTCATTCTTTAAAGTATCAAATATGGGCTTAAAAAACTCCAAACCAGAAAAGGTTCTTTTTTTTTCGTAAATCTCCTTTCTAAGCTTTCTAGAATAGAGTTCTGTTAAATCAAATTGGTATTGGCCAAGTTTTAGGAGTCTTTTTGCAATTGTAGAATCAGGAGCAATAATGGCGGCAGCGTTTTTATTAAAAACCGTTTTAACCTTTTTATTAAAATTTTTGGTAAACATAAATGCTGAATAACTCATAGAAAAACTAAAGTCAATAGATGCCCCAGGAGTGATAGAGTAGGTGGTTACTGTAGCATTTACTTTAGTTTGAGGTGATGTGTAATCACTTAAGTTTAAGTTGCGACTGGCAGACCACTCATAGGTAGACTGACCAAAAGTTATAACAAATGTTAAACTAAGAACTATGGTACAAAATAATCTCATATTTTTTTAAGTTGCTGCGCCAAGTAGCGTAATCTTCCTAGATACCGTAAGTACGATTTTCTCAGTATACGGCTAAAGGGTGTTTGTCATTTTTTAGATAAACGAAGCCCTGGCTGCTGTTTAATTTTCGTCTACCCAAATATAGGTATTTGTCTGTTAAGCGTTTTTGCATTATTTTTAATTTAGGTTTTACTTTGCTGAAAATACGTAATAATCATTGGTGGTGTCGGGTCTTTCATTTGTGGGAATCCACAATTATCAAAGTATCCTTTTGGTAAATGAAACAATGCAACGCAATGTTATATGTGAGAGTTGTTTAAGAGCGGAAGTGATTTTTTATCAAAAAAAATAGAACCATAAAAAAGAATGAATACCAAAAAGCTGAAATTACTGTTGAACCGTAAAAGAGGGCTGGAATTAAGAGAAATCATTTATAGGGTTTATGCAGAAGTTCCTGAAGCCAATGCTCTTATTGATAGCCTTCTTCCGGATCATAAAAAAACGATAAAGCAAAACAAAACACAATTATTTAAGCGTTACAAAAGACAGTTTTATGATTATCTACTACCTAATATTCTTGAAAGTGACGTAGATGACGTCGCAGCATATGAACTTTTAGAGCGCATACGGAAAAATAATATAGATACTCAGTTGGTAATAGATTGCGAATTTCAATTTGTTACCTATTGCAAAGAATTTATTTTGACCTATGGATATTTTGATGAGGATTATTACATCTCAATGGAAGAAGTTTTTGAAAGTGCCTGTAAAAAAATTAAAGAAAAAGGCCTAATTGAAGACTACAAGGAAACAGTAGAAAAACTACTGCAATTTGGTGATGAATACGGGTTGGGGTTTAGTGAAATATGTGAAGATTTGGGTATTTATAAAACATAATATTTGAACGGTAGTGTCAATAGTAGTTACTGTTGTAAAAAACTCTTTTAACTCAGCTTCGCTATTGGCCAAGAGTTCTTTAGCTTGTAATTACTAGCTGTAAATAGGCTAATTTAATTATTAATGATGTTTCTAGAAATAGATAGGGTTGTAGCAATTTTACGATTGCTAAAGCTATCAATATGAAGGCTTAGTATTTGTTTTAAGTCCATAGGATTAAGTGTTTTTGCCATATCGTTCTTTTTTATAGGCGATATAGTAGTACTTAATCTTTCAAAAATGATGACATTTATACCACTTTAGTGGCACGGTCAGAACCGAAATCACTGGCACTGTATCACCGAAATAGGTGGCACGGTTAGAACCGTGGTATCCAATGCGTTTGAATTCTAGTTGTTTTAGACAGCCCATAACCAAAAAACACTAACGCGCCCCTAAAACTATCATGCCCATTATAGCCAAATACCAAGAAAATACCTTGCCTAAACACTTTAGTGACTTACAATACGTTTGCATAGTATAAGCCAATTTTGATGACCTTTTTTTTTCGACTTTTTATTTTTCTGTTTTCTTTTACTGCAATAGGGCAAACCATTACTATTATTGACAGTGTAAACCATGAACCCATACCTTATGTAACCATTTCTTTTGGTAATGGTTTGGGTAATTTTGCTAATGAGGAAGGCCAATTTACCTTCTCAAAAGAAAAGTATAGTGATGTAGATACGCTTTTTCTTTCGGCCATGGGGTATACTGAAAAGATGGTATTAACCCTTTCGCTACCCGAAAAAATAAAATTACAACCCAAAGTTTCCTTATTGAGTGAAGTCATTGTTTCGGCACCTAAAAAGGAAAAGTATAAAATGAAAAAGCGTAAGCCTGTTACGCATACAGATGTATTTGCTTCGTGGCTTCCTACCGTAGAGAGTGAGGTAGCGGTTTTATTTAAACGCTATGAGGGTAAACCTACCCAAATAGCTAAACTTTTACTTCCTATAAATGCAGAATCAAAATACAAAACAAAGGGCAAGGGGAAATTTGCTACCATTTTTCGCATTCAGTTTTACGAAAATTACAAGGGGTTTCCGGGTGATGCTTTGGGCTATGAACATGTTGTTTTTGCCATGAATGAAAAGCAGGATAAAATTTTTGAGCTCAACCTGCTTTCTAAATACATCTATATTCCTGAAAATGGAATTTTTGTTTCCCTACAGGTTCTGGGGTACGCTAATGAGCAGGGTAAATTAGCACAAACAAAGCAATACCGAGAGATTAAAACTGTAAGAGGGATTAAAAAAATATCAACTTCTTTTCGTCCATTATTGCCTTTTACCAATACGTTACCAACGCAAAATACCTTTGTACGCCGTATTTTCTTTAATAATAGAAAGTGGCAAATTTTTGATAAATCATACAACCCAAAATCACAGCTTATTCAAACCAAAAATCGTAACTATGGTATGGGAGCTACTTTTAAAGTTTATGAAACCATTGATAAATGATACACCTGCCATTTTAAAACCTATTAAAATTTTGTGCTTTTAAAATGGCAGGCGTATGCCTTATGCTGAATTACGACTGGCATTAATATTACCGTATAGCGAGCGAGTCACTATTTTTTCGTACTGTTCTTTGTAGTCGGTTTTTGCTCCTATCTTTTGCAATGCGTATTGCTGAATTACCAATAGCGGTAGTACAATGTTTTCACGAATTTTCACCGATTCACGTGATACCACTTCCTTTTCCATCAGTACTTCCATGTCTGCAATGAGCAATAACATTTCTTTTGATAGCTGATATTCATCGTAGAGAATACTCCAAAATTCACCATATTCTTTATCTTCCTTCATATAGCTTGTCAATTCAAAATAGCATTTTGATAAAGACATCATGCTGTTGAGCATCAGCGCTTTAAAGAAAGGAACTTCGTTAAATAATGTTTTAACCTCTTCTATACGACCTTGGTCTTTTAGTGTTTTTATGGCGGTTCCGATACCAAAATACCCCGGTACATTTTGCTTTAACTGACTCCATGAACCTACAAACGATATCGCACGAAGGTCACTTAATTCTAATTTAGCTTTATTACCTCTTTTACCAGGTCTACTACCAATATTTGCTTTGGTGTAGTACTTTAGGGTACTTTTATTTTCTAGATAAGGCATGAATTTATCATGATGCTTTAAAGCGTCATATTTTTCAAAGCTTAAATCAGAGAGTTCTTCAACTAAAGCACGCTGGGCGTCGGTAATTACATTTTCTTTACCAAAGGTGTTGTTAGAGAGTCCTGCGGTTAACAATTGTTCACAGTTATACATAAACTGCTCTTTTGTACCAAAGGTACTTGTAATGGTTTGCCCTTGAATGGTTAGCTGAATTTCATTATTGGCAATATCTTTAGTTTGCGCGGCATAAAAACGATGTGTTTTTCCACCTCCTCGTGCTGGTGGCCCACCACGGCCATCAAAAAATATGGCTTTAATATCATTTTTCATGCAAACAGCCGAAAGCACTTCTTTGGTTTTTAAGATAGACCAATTGGCTTTTAGGTAGCCACCATCTTTTGTTCCGTCAGAAAAGCCTAACATAATGGTTTGTTTGCTGTTTCTTCTTTCTAAATGCGCTCTGTATTCGGGTAGTGCAAATAGGTGTTGCATAGTATCTTGTGCACTTTCCATACCGTTCATAGTTTCAAAAAGCGGCACAATATCAAAGGTAATCTCTTCGGTTTTCCAACCCAACCATCTAAATAATCCGAAGACAAAAAGAATAGAAAAAATGTCTTCTGAATTACTTATGATATACCTATTGCAACCTTCTTCGCCGTTTCTTCGCTGAATATCTTTTAGTTGAATGATATTATTCATAGTATCTTTTACAATACCTGCTTCAAAATCATCTGGCGATAGGTCAAAATTATCATGTATCAATAGACGCTCTAGCTCGCTTGCAGATAGTTCATCTAAATTTTCAGAAATAATATTTTTTTTCTTTAAAATAGTTTCTACTGTCAAACGGTGTTGGCTATGGTCTTGCCTAATATCTAGTGTGGCAAAATGCGTTTTAAAGATTTTTACCTTATCGATAAAATGGTCTAACTCTTTAAGGTATAGGCTATGGTATTTTTCAATTAAAATAGCCCTAATGGTTAGCAAAGGGTTTATGATGTCTTCATACGACACGGTTTTCTTGGGGTTAAACATCGCCGTGTACAAATTGTTTCGTAGCTGGGTAAGGTGTTCTTGAAGTTTTTTGAAAGTTAGTTTTTGTTGAATTACTTTCAGGTCGTTATAATAACACTTCATTAAATTGATACGAAGCTCATCAGCTACATCATGGGTAATGTCTGCCGTTACAAATGGATTACCATCTCTATCACCTCCAGGCCAAAAGCCCAACTTCATAATGTTGTAGTTTTCAAACTCAGGGGCGCCAACATTTGCTTTTATGTATGAATATAAATCGCCAACAGCATCATAATAGACATTTCTAAGAATATAAATGATGTTTTTAGCCTCATCTAATGGGGTTGGCTTTTTTGCATTAATTAAAGAGGTTAAACCCAATTGTTGTAGGGTAACATCTATTTCATCAATTTTATCTTCTAAAATGAGCGCTCTCAAATTGCTAATAATATCTAAAACCGCAGGGGTATAAAACTGGGTAGGGTGTGCGGTAAGTACAATTCGGGCACTGAAATTTGATAGCTGATTGGCTATTTTATCCCAGCCTTTACTTTTATCTACTAGCTGAAAATAATCTTTTATTGATAGGGAACTGGTGTGTTCATGCAATCTTGGAAAAGCTGCGTCTTCTACACTATCATAGAGAACCACTTGTCGCTCTACATATTGAATGATACGAAACATAAAATCTATTCGGTCTTTTTCAGATTCGATATTTACATAATTCTGAAAAAAAGATTCTAATATTTCTTGTGGATTACGGCCTGATTTGAGGCCCTTTTGACATTGATCTAAAATTAAAGGAATAATCATTCCAACATTTTCAATGTGTCTATAGGGTAAATTCAAAAACAGACTATTATACACATTAAATTTATTATTGACAGATTTTTTAAACTCTACCAATCTTTCGGACTGTTGCTGCATATTTATGTTTAAATATTGAGAACTATTTTGTTTGATTTTATAATCAATTACTGATTATTAATAAAAGTGTGAAATTACTAAGAATAAATCACCTTTCAAATATCGGTATTAATAGACAATAGGAGACAAGATTAGCTGCAAATAACAAAAAAAATGCGCTACACCACAAAATTAACACTGTTCACAACAAAATTTGTTGATTTGGGCAATAAATACGTAAGTTTAAAATGAAATTAGAAATCAAAATTTCACATTATGTTCTTGTAAAGAGCCTGGCTTCATCACTGGGCTCTTTCTTTGTTTTGTAACAAACTTGCAAAGAAAGGAATTAGCGTTAGTCCTTTTTATGCCTATTTTCACTCAATTTTGCTCCATTTAAAAATAGTCTTGATATTGTAGTACTCTAAAAGCTACTGTAGTGAAATTTGGATTTTCACTTTTTAATTTCTTGTAACTGGCCATACTCCCTACAGCTCGGTTGGCAGCGCCAGAAGGTGCGGTTAAAGAAACCGTTTTAATAATACGTGCTTTTTCATGGGGAAGCTGAGGTAATTCAAATTCATGTATTCGGGGTACTTCATTTGAAACTAGTTTTAAGGGTATGTCGTATGTTTTTAGGTGTTTTCTAAAAAAATATTCGGGCCCATTTTTACTATTTCCACCGGTAAACAACAAGGTGTCCACATTTTTGTATGCCTTAATATAGCCTATTACATCACGTAATTGTATGGCGTTCATCCCTAAATCTGAGGCATCAATTTTTGTTCTTTTTGCGCTTGCAACAATATCACAAACTCCAATCTTGCGTTTACGTAGAAAATCTTTGCGCTGCTGTATTGCAAACGCCGTAGTTTCATAGCGTAAATTGAGATTGAAAATAGCATCTAAAATAGGCCATAACTGCCCGGTTTTACTTCCGTAGCAAAAATCTACATCCCCTTCTTTTAATTCACCCGTGGTAAATCGGGGCGGAGGTAAGGTGCCTACAATAAGTTTGGTAGCAGTATCAAATAAAAATGGCGGGTAGGGGTGGGTATGTAAAAACATTATAGGCCTGTTTTTAATAGTTCTTTAGCTTTAGCAATCAACAGCTTGTTTTGCTGATAACTTTGCTTAGACATACCTTCTGCCTCGGTGACTATTTCTTCAAGAATTTCTCGTGCATCGGCCAATTTTGAATTGCGAATGTAAAATTTGGCGAGTTCTAAACGTTCTTGATACCTACTATAAGGAGCATTAAAAGTTTTTAAATACTTTGTTGCTGTTTCAATATCACCTTTTTTCTCTTTGGCTAAAGCGTATAAAAAGGCAGCTTTTGATTTAGCAAATTTTGGCTGCTCTTTTAGTTGCTCAGCATAAACAAGCGAAGTGTCAAAATCACTCGAAAAATAATAGGCTTCTTGCAATTTTGAGATGACATAAAAATCATGCTTAAAAACATCGGATAGGGCAGTTTTGTAGTGTTCAATCGCTTTTTCATAATGTTCTGCTTCTAAATAAGCATCTGCTAGGGCTACCCTGTTTTGAAAAGTATCGGCAAATTTTAGGCGTTTTTCTAAATCTGAAATTTTTTTGGTAGGATTTAACAAGGTCGTTACTCCATGTTGTACCTTATCAATATCTTGTTTTTGAATAACATTCATAAAAAGGTAAATCAATGAACCTACCAGCGGTAAGAAAATAACCGCTAAAATCCAATAGTACTCCCTTTTATGAGTATAACAATGGTATATACAATAGCCTTGTAAGGCGATGATAAAGTAAAAATACATAACTCTAAAATAGGGTAAATTGTTGGAGATTAGCCGAAAAATACTTTTGAATATACATAATAATCGATATTAGGCTAGGTTTATGCTTAACCACAACTATTGAGATTGCCCCTGTAGGTGCTGTTATAGAAATAAAGAGCAAAAAAAATCCAGCATCTTTCGATACTGGATTTTGAACTGAATTTCAGTTGGCCCACAAGGACTCGAACCTTGAATGACGGTACCAAAAACCGGAGTGTTGCCAATTACACCATGGGCCAATTACTAGAACTCTTGTTGAGTTGATTTCAGTAAGAGCGTGCAAATTTAAAACAAAGTTTGGTTTGTGCAAGTATTTTACGGCTCAATAATGAAAAATATTTTTTTCTTGCTTTTTAAATCCTGTGTAGATTACAAAATATAAAACGACATTCGCTCATAATCATACAGTTAGTTATTCATCTGTTTTTGGTACGCATATGCTTCTAATTGCTTTTTTTTTACCTACGGCTTTAAAAAATTAAAGGGGCGTACTTAGTATACCATAAAACGTTTGAATACCATAGGCAATTTGCGCTATTTTTAAATTTTCATTGGGACTATGTTGGTTGTTATCAGGGTTTACCATAGGAACGATAAAAGCAGGTATTTTTAATTCATTAATGAATGGCGAAATGGGTACGGTACCACCCATAATTCGAATTTGTACCACGTTTTGGTTTAGGGTAGTTTTTAACGTATTTACCAAAAACTGACCATAGGGGTTTGCTAAGTCGGTTCTAAAAGCGTCGGTGACCGAGCCTTCGGTTATGGTCATTATGTTGTCATGTGCCATACGTTCTTCTTTTGTAGGCATTTTATCGGTGATGAAAAACCCTTGATTTTTGATATGCTTTTTTACCAAAGCTTTCAATCGGTTACCATCAGTTTCAGGTACTAAGCGCAAGTCTAACTCAGCAGTAGCGGTTGCTGGCACAATGGTTCTTGCTTTTTTACCTACCCATCCAGAGGCTAGTCCTCTAATATTTAAAGAAGGGTATTGTAGGGCTTCTTGATAAAATGAACCTACTTTCTCTGGGGTTTTTATTGCTAAATTTGCATGTATGGTAGCCACGTCATCAGGTACACTATTTAAAACGCTCATCGCTTTTTCATCTAAGGTAATACCATCATAATATCCATCAATAAGTACTTTGCCCTCTGCATCTTTCATGGAAGATAATACCTTAGCCAACTGAAAACCAGGGTTAGGGGCGTAGTTGCCATAATGACCGCTATGCTGTGGTTTTATAGGCCCATATGTGGTCAATGAAAGCGTGGTAATACCTCTACAGCCGTATACTATCGTTGGTTGCCCTGAAACATGAACAGGCCCGTCATTAATGATTAAGAAATCGGCCTCTAGAAGTTCACGGTATGTTTTAACAGCCTTGGGTAAGGGTTTGCTACTTTTTTCTTCTTCGCTATCTAAAATCACTTTGATATTAAACGGAATTTCTTTGTTAGCTTCTTTTAATAAATCAAAGGCATTTAAAAACATGACAATAGGTCCCTTATCATCAGAGGTAGAACGACCAAATAATCGCCAGTCATAATTGATATCTTCGTTTAAATCTTCAAAAGATTCATTTTTCCATCCGTCACCATCGGGTGATTTTAAAACAACTTCATAAGGGTTGGGTTGGTCCCATTTTGACGCATCAATAGATTGCCCATCAAAATGCATATAGAACAAAATGGTAGGCTTGTTATCGTCCATAGGAAGCGAAGCAAAAAATAACGATTCTCCTTCAGTAGGTAGTATGCTTGAATTGAAACCACGGGCATTGAAGTTTTTTTCGAGCCATGTAAGGTTACGATTGATGTCGGCATGTTCTAAGGCGTCATTCGGAATTTTTACAAAACTGCGAATATCATTTATGGCTTGCCTAACTTGTCTTTTGAGCTGTATTTCTTCTTGTGATTGACCTAGTAGTGTACTAAAACAAAGGAGTGCTAAAAGTAATTTTCTCATGCTAAGGATGTGATTGAATAGTTGAAGGTTAAACCTGTATTGTGTATTGAAAATGGTCAATACATAGCTAGGGTTAAAAGTAATGATTATTAAGCGATTTATATTAGCGTATTTTTTTTACAAAATCGGCTATGGATGATACCCCATTTTCAGTCAAATGCTTTATAAAGGCAGAGCCAATGATGGCGCCATTCGTATTTTTAGTTGCTGCCTTAAAGGTTTCTTCATCTTTAATACCAAAGCCTACAACCTGTGGGGTGTTGAGTTGCATTGCTGCAATACGCTTAAAATAGTCGGTTTGAGTGTCTCCAAAACCTGATTTAGAGCCTGTAACACTGGCTGAGCTTACCATATAAATAAACCCATTTGAAGCTGCATCTATTTGATGAATACGTGCATCACTGGTTTGCGGCGTAATAAGAAATACATTAACGAGACCATATTTTTTAAAGATAGCCTCATAATCTGCTTGGTATACATCTAAAGGTAAATCGGGCATAATAAGGCCATCGATACCAATTTCATGACATTTTTTACAAAAAGCTTCTACACCGTATTGCAGCATCGGGTTAAAATAACCCATGATAATCAACGGAATAGAAACGGTTTTTCTTATATCTTTTAACTGCTCAAAAAGTAAGGCGGTGTGCATGCCGTTTTTTAATGCTGCTGTAGAACTGTCTTGTATGGTTGGCCCATCAGCAAGGGGGTCGCTAAAAGGTAGCCCAATTTCAATCATATCAACACCGTTCTTTTCTAAATCTTGAATAATTTGCACGGTGTCATTTAAAGCAGGGTAGCCCGCTGTAAAATATATAGAGAGGAGTTTTTTATCCTCTTGAAGTTTTTTATTTATCCTGTTCATAAGTGTAAAATTTGTTTCGCTCTTAAGGAGAATTTAGAAATTAGTTGCGCAAACTTTTGGCATTACTGCTGCTGTTAAGCTAGTTTGAAATAATCAATATAGGTATCAAGGTCTTTGTCACCTCTACCCGATAAACTGATTACAACAACATCATCGGCTTTAAATTTTTTATGCTCAAAAATGGCCAATGCATGGCCTGTTTCAATAGCAGGGATAATACCTTCTAGTTTTGAAAGTGCCAAACCAGCTTTCATTGCCTCATCATCAGTGGCAGAATAAAATTCGGCTCTTTTTGTTTGGTGTAAATGCGAATGCATGGGGCCAACGCCGGGATAATCTAAACCAGCAGAAATGGAGTAAGGCTCGGTTATTTGTCCGTCATTGGTTTGCATAAGCATGGTTTTACATCCGTGAATGATACCTACGTTGCCTAGGGCAGAGGTGGCTGCGCTCTCACCAGAATTAACCCCTTTTCCAGCAGCTTCTACGGCAATAATACCTACAGCTGGTTCGTGTAAAAAGTGATAATAGGTACCCGCAGCGTTGCTTCCTCCTCCAATGCAAGCCACTACGTAATCAGGGTTTTCGCGGCCTTCCTTTTCTTTTAGTTGCCATTTTATTTCTTCAGATATTACTGATTGAAACCTGGTAACCATATCCGGGTAGGGGTGTGGGCCAATTGCTGAGCCAATGATGTAATGCGTATCTACAGGGTTGTTAATCCAATCTCTAATGGCTTCGTTTGTGGCATCTTTCAATGTTCTACTTCCTGATAACGCTGGACGTACTTCAGCACCTAGCATTTTCATTCGGGCAACATTGGGGGCTTGGCGAGCAACATCAATTTCACCCATATACACTACGCATTGTATGCCCATTAGGGCACAAACAGTTGCGGTTGCTACCCCGTGCTGGCCGGCGCCAGTTTCTGCAATAATACGGGTTTTACCCAAACGTTTTGCCATGAGAATTTGACCAATAGTATTGTTTACTTTATGGGCGCCAGTATGGTTCAAGTCTTCACGTTTTAAATATACTTTGCAGCCATGCTCTTCTGAAAGACGTTTGGCAAAATAAAGCGGTGAAGGCCTTCCCACATAATCTTTAAGAAGTTGATGAAACTCTTGTTGAAAAGAATCTTCATACATAATTTCTAAATATTTCTGGCGTAACTCTTCTACATTTGGATACAGCATTTCGGGAATAAAAGCTCCCCCAAACTCACCATAATATCCTTTTTCGTCAGCATGATATGTATTCATAATTGTTGTTTTTTTAAGTTGTTTTTGAAAGCGACAATAGCATACCCAACAGTTTAGTTTTTTATGTCATCTTCTTTTGCTGTTCGCAATGCGCTTTCAAATGCTTTTAATTGTGTTGTATTTTTTAAACCAGGAGCCGTTTCAAATTTACTATTTACATCTATGGCATGACAGTATTTGGCTTCAGGTCGTTTCATAAATGATTGTATTGATGCCAGTTCTTCTATGCCAATACCACCACTTAGAAAGTAGGGTTTTTCAGAAGGGTATTTTTTTAGAACTTCCCAATCAAAAGCATATCCGTTGCCCCCAGGAAGCTTTCCTTTAGTATCAAAAAGATAATAATCGCAAACATCTTCAAAGTATTTTAATTCGGCAAAGTCAAAATTATCTTTTATTGAAAACACTTTGATGATTTTTAATTGCGGAATAGATTTCTTTAGCTCATCGCAAAATGCGGGACTTTCACTACCGTGTAATTGGGCTAGCAAGAGTCCGTATTTTTTTGTGTATTTGGCAATTGTAGCAATAGAGGCATCAACAAAAACGCCTACCTTTTTAATGCTATGTGGTATAACAGGCATGGGTTCATCAAAATAACGTTTTGAGGGTTCCCAGAAAATAAAACCCAAATAGTCGGGCTTTAACGAGGCTACTGCAATGGTGTTTTTATTCATGCCACATACTTTCAACTTCAAAGAAGCTGCGGTTTTTGTGTTGGGCGTTTCGTCTTTGTTTGAATAATAGTAATTCACCTTACTTAAGTTTTGTGATAAATGCTTCAGCGCTTTTTCCTGGGTTGGGGGTTTTCATAAAGTTTTCACCTATTAAAAAACCTTGATAGCCATAGGTTTTTAAATCTTGTATGGCAGCAACAGAACTAATACCACTTTCTGATACTTTTACAAAATCATCAGGTATTAATCGTGATAAAGCTTTACTGGTAGCTAGGCTAACCTCAAAAGTTTTTAGGTTTCTGTTGTTTACCCCTAACATATCAATACTTGGCATTAATGATTTGTGTAATTCGGCTTCATTATGCACTTCTAAAAGCACGTCTAACTGTAAACTTTTGGCAAGTTCTGAAAAAGTTTTTATTTCTTCTTTTGATAAAATGGCAGCAATCAAGAGAATTACATCAGCGCCATGTGCTTTGGCTTCAATAATTTGGTAGGGGTCAATAATAAACTCTTTGCGTAACAACGGCATAGCTACACAAGCCCTTGCTAAGAGTAGGTCTTCTAGCGAGCCTCCAAAATATTTAATATCAGTAAGTACGCTCATACCACAAACACCAGCATTTTTGTAGCCCATTGCTACCTGCCCCACATTTGTATTTTGATTGATGGTTGCTTTTGACGGAGAGCGCCTCTTGTGTTCTGCAATAATACCTGTGGTACTTGCTCGTAATGCAGCAGCCAAAGAAAATGTTGCCCTATCAAATAACACTGACGCCTCTAATTGCGAAGTGGGAATTATCGTTTTTTTTAAGGCTACCTCTTTGCGTTTATCTTTTACTATTTTGTCAAGAATGTTCATTTACTCAATGTTTGTAATTTTTTTAATGCAGCTAAACCATTACCGCTTAAAAGTGATGCTTTAGCTTTTTCAAACCCATCTTTAATACTGCTATTTTCTACTGTTGCAATGGCAACTCCGGCATTGGCGCAAACCACATTATTTTGCGCTTCGGTACCTTTACCTTGTAAAACATTCATAAATATTTGAGCAGACGCATCAATACTGTCACCGCCTACAATTTCAGCTTGTTTAATGGCTGTGAGTCCAAAATCAGTGGGTTTTATAATTCCTTCTGAGGTATTAGAAATGGTTTTGGTATCTCCTGTCAATGAAATTTCATCATAGCCATCTAAAGCATGTAGCACCGTAAAATTTTTGTCTGTATTTTGATACAAATACCCATACATACGGGCTAGTTCTAAATTAAATACACCGACCATTTGATTTTTTGGAAAAGCAGGATTTACCATAGGCCCAAGCATATTAAAAAAGGTTTTTACGCCTAATTCTCTTCGGATGGGCGCCACATTTTTCATAGCGGGGTGGAAGAGCGGGGCATGTAAAACACAAATACCAGCTTCTTCAATACAGCGTTCTAAAAAATCGGCCTCGTTACTAAATTTAATACCTAAAAACTCCATAACATTACTACTTCCGCATTTTGATGAAACACCGTAGTTACCGTGTTTTGTAACTTTTACACCTGCGCCAGCAGTTACAAATGAGGCTAGTGTAGAAATATTAAAAGTATCTTTACCATCGCCGCCAGTACCGCATAAATCAATAGGGTTGTATGCAGATAAATCTACTGCCAAGCATAGTTCTAACAGCGCATCACGAAAACCTTCTAGTTCTTCAATAGTGATACTACGCATCATATATACCGTTAAAAAAGCAGCAATCTGGCTGGTGTTATAATCCCCTTTTGCAATATTGACCAGAATTTGCTTTGCGTCTTCTTTAGCCAGAATATCGTGATTGATTAGTTTATTTAAAGTGTCTTTCATGTTCTATTGTATTTCAGCTGTTTGTATAATGACTGATTGGGCGTATTGTTCTATGGCGTTTAAAGACCAAATATTGATACACCTATCGTTTTTATTGTACCCAATTTTCAAGTATTTTCTTTCCTTCTGGTGTTAAAACAGATTCTGGATGAAATTGTACAGCACGAACATCATATACCTTATGCCGTAACGACATTATTTGTCCGTTTTCATCAAAAGAAGTCGCTTCTAGTACCTCAGGAAGTTCAGGGTTTACCACCCATGAATGGTACCTACCTACTTCAATTTCTTTTGGTATGCCCTTAAATAAGATGTCTTCTTGGGTTATTTTTATGGTTGTAGCAATACCGTGATAAACTTGGTCTAAGTTTACCAGAGTGCCTCCAAAAACTTCGGCTATGGCTTGTTGTCCCAAACAAACCCCAAAAATACTTTTTGTAGGGGCATATTTGGCTATTATCTCTTTTAAAAGACCGGCTTCATCAGGAATTCCCGGTCCTGGAGAAAGTACAATTTTTTCATATGCAGCTACTTCTTCCAAATGCAATTGGTCGTTTCTTTTTACAATGACTTCACAATTTAAATCTTCTAAATAGTGTACTAAATTGTAGGTAAAGCTATCGTAATTATCTATGACTAAAATCTTCTTCATCTTATATCGTTTCAGCAATTTCAAGAGCCTTTGTTAGCGCCCCCAATTTGTTATAGGTTTCTTGTAGTTCGTCTTCGGCATTTGAGGCAGCTACTAATCCAGCACCAGCTTGGTAGTGTAATTCGTGATTTTTACTAAGAAAGGTGCGAATCATAATAGCATGATTGAAATTTCCTTTAAAATCCATAAACCCAATGGCACCACCATAGTACCCTCTACTGGTTTTTTCATATTTTTCAATGAGTTGCATCGCTCTGTGTTTTGGCGCACCACTCAAGGTGCCAGCAGGAAAAGTATCGGCAACGACTTTCATTGTAGCAATATCTTTTTTCTTTTGTCCGGTTACCTTAGATACCAAATGAATAACATGCGAAAAGAACTGTACTTCACGGTAATTGGCTACTTCTACAGTATTTCCGTTACGGCTAAGGTCGTTCCTTGCCAAATCAACCAACATCACATGCTCGCTGTTTTCTTTGTCATCTTCGGTTAATTCTTTGGCTAGTATAGCATCTTTTTCATCATTCCCTGTGCGTTTGAAAGTACCGGCAATGGGGTGAATTTCGGCTTTCCCGTCTTGAACGATAAGTTGTGCTTCTGGTGAGCTTCCAAAAATTTTAAAATCACCATAATCAAAATAAAAGAGATATGGTGATGGGTTTACTGAGCGTAAAGCACGATACACATTAAACTCATCCCCTTTAAAACCTTGTGAAAATCTGCGTGATAATACCAATTGAAAGACATCACCGCGTTGACAATGCTTTTTGGCGAGCGCTACATGCTCTTTGTATTCTTCATCTTTTAAATTTGAGTGTGCACTGCCATTTAATGAAAAATTATACGAAGCAAAATTCTTCACGTTGAGTAGTTGTTCAATTTCTGCAATGTTATTTTCAGCGTCAAAACAGTTGGCAAAAATATAGGCCTCATTTTTAAAATGATTGATGGCGATGATATTTTGATATACCGCATAGTAGATATCAGGTATGGCTACTGAATTTTCTTTTTTGCTGATTTTGATATCTTCATAATAGCGAACAGCATCGTAAGCCATATAACCAAAGAGACCATTGCTAATAAATTTGTAGTTGGTTTCTCCGCCATCAAATTGTTGGCTAAAATCATGTATGATACTGACCACATCGGTGGTTTCGGTGATTTCGGTAGTTTTAGTAAGACCGTCAGGAAACTCTTGAATTATGGTTTCATTTGCTACTTTTATTGAGGCAATAGGCTTGCAGCAGATATAGGAAAAACTATTATCATTAGCGTGATAGTCACTACTTTCAAGTAGAATACTGTTCGGAAATCGGTCTCTAATTTTTAAGTAAACACTCACTGGCGTAATGGTGTCGGCCAATATTTTTTTTGAGTGTGTTTTAAGCGAATATCTCATACGTTTTAGCTTATTATAGGTTGATATGTACTCATTTCTTTTTTTACAGTTTCTTTTTTAATGCGAAGCTCCTTTTGAGGTTGTAAACCTAAAATGAGCGAATAAAAAAGGCTTGTCGTGATGACAAGCCTTATATAGTTTTACTACAATGATGCTATGCTCACGATAATTGTCGAGAGTTGTTCCACCACCAAGTATTTGTATTTCTTATTTGCATTGGGTCAAATATATAAATCATTTTTAATATCACCAATAGGGTAGGGATAAAATTTTGCATGTGGTGTTATCAACTAATAATTTAGTTGTATTTTAATTGCGTAAAACAGTATAGGATGAATAGTACGGGTTTTGTTACGATTTTTAAAAAGGCTATTTCAAGAGTTTTTCTTCTTTATTTAATACTTTATTGCATTCCGTTTCCCCTAAATGTTTTGCCTAGTGGTCTAGGGGCGTTCTTTTCTAAAGTTGTCGCTTCTTTTTGGCAATGGCTTACGCCCTTGCTTGCAGAAAATCTTATGGGTTATAAAGGAGAATTATCTTTTAACGGTAGGGGAAGTGGAGACACACTATATGATTTTTTGGTGGTGCCAACACGCTTTTGCTGTGCTTTAGTTTTATTGTTTGTATGGTCTTTATACGATAAATTTAGAAAGAGTGATACTAAAATTTGGCATGCAGTTATTGTCTTATTTCGTTATTACTTGGCCTTTTTTATGTTTACGTATGGTTTTGTAAAAGTCTTTTACCTACAGTTTCCAGAGTTGAGTCTAATGAATTTAACTGGTAGTTATGGGGATTCTTCTCCGATGGGACTTTTATGGAAGTTTATGGGGCACTCTGAGGCGTATTCTATTTTTACAGGGATGATGGAAGTTTTTGGAGGTGTTTTCCTTTTGTTTCGACGTACTAAAACCTTGGGCGCACTTATCACTTTTGGTATTATGCTAAATGTTTTTCTTCTGAATATGAGTTTTGATGTCCCTGCAAAGTTATTTTCATTCCATTTATTAGTTTTTGCTTTGCTAATTAGCTTAACGGATGCCAAGAACATTGTAAATTTCTTTTTTCGAAACAAGCCAACAGAACCTGTAAGTATCAAACCTTATTTTATAAACACCAAAAAAAAATGGTTGGGGCATCTATTAAAAGGTGCGCTCATTTTTTTAATTTTATTTGCCAACCTTAGCCGTAAACTAAAAAATCAAAAGAAATATGGGAAGTATGTGCCAAAGCATGTATTATATGGTATATATGATGTACAGCATTACATAATAAACGGTGATACCCTACCACCACTAACTACAGATACAGACCAATGGAAGCAACTGATAGTTGATAAAAGAAGTAGTTTGCTACTAAAAATGAATGGTAAGCGTGTGGGTATGCAGCATCAAATAGATAGCTTAAATAATACAATTACACTTACGCCATTTGTGGATGAAGAAAGGGAATATACGTTTAACTATACCATACGAAATAGTCTTTTGTTTCTTACCGAGAATAAAGGAAAGGATGTACTACTTATCAGTGCGACAAAAAGAGAACGAGAAGATTTTTTTCTTATTAATAGAGGTTTTCACTGGATAAATGAATTCCCTATGAATCGGTAAACTAAATATAGTATACCTATAGAAGAGGTTTGTATGTAAACTCTAATAGGGGTTAAAAAACGATAGTGGTCTGCAAAAAAAAACCTGCACTTTTTAAAAGTACAGGTTATATCATGTTTGTTTCAGGATATTAAAACTCTAAATCTACCACTAGGTCAAATTCATCATAGATGGTTTTGTCGCCTAAGTTGTCGAAAAAACTACCAGAACCGTATTTTACATCATAATTGGTACGGTCTACTTTTAAACTAGCCGTTGCTTTGCTACCGTACACCGATAGGTCAAAAGTCACTGCTTTTGTAATGCCTTTTATGGTTAAGTCACCAGTTACCTCGTATGCGTTTTTGCCCGTAGCTTCTACCTTTGTAAAAACTAGTTTTGAAGTAGCGTGATTGGCTACGCCAAAGAAATCATCAGATTTTAAATGACCTTCTAGCTTACCCTTGTATTCCCCTTCTAAATCAGTAACTGTTATTGTAGGCATATCAACAACAAACTCACCGCCTGTTAATTTATCACCGTCAAAATGTAATGCTCCTGATTTTAAATCAATGGTTCCTGTATGTGAACCTGTAACTTTGTAGGCTTTCCAGGTTACTTTACTGCTTTCTGTTTTTACTTCTTTTTTGTCTGTTTTTGTAGGCTCAGTTGCAGTAGCGGTTAGACCAAAAACTAATGCAAATACCATACTAAAAATACTTTTTTTCATAATGTATTGATTTTAAAATTTGCTCCGTACTATCGAAGACTTGTTAGTGATTTTAATTAAAAATTTATAGATGTGTAAATAATTTTTCTTCGTCTTGTCGCACTTTGGTGTAATGTTGGGTTTCGTCATCGTCAGCGCGATAACCAATGGCCGCTATTACAGTTGCCTGTAATCCCTTTTCTTTTAACCCTAAAATTTCATTGTAGGCCTCTGTATCAAAACCTTCCATAGGGCAACTATCAATTCTAAGTGATGCCGTAGCTGATAAAAAATTACCCAGTGCTAAATAATTTTGCTTTTCAGCCCAAATAGCTTGTTCGGCCGGTGTAGCTGGTAGCACTTTCGATTTTATAAAATAGCTATAGCCACTTAAACTGGTAAATTGTATGTTTCTAGTTCTGCTCACATTGGTTATATATTCGTCAATAAAATCTTCATCTATCGTTGTTTTACTGGCAAATACAATCAGGTGCGAGGCATCAACTATCTGCGTTTGATTCCATGAAACGGGCTGTAATTGTTGTCTTATTTTGGGGTCAGTAATCACAAAAACATGATATGGCTGCAAACCATAAGACGAGGGGCTTAATTGAATGGCTTCTAAAAGGGTTTTTAAATCTTTGTCGGATATCTTTTTTGAAGCATCAAATTTTTTTGTGGCATAACGCCATTTTAGGTTGTCAAGGTAGGTACTCATGAGTGTCTTAAAATAAATTTAATAAAAGATTTAGTTGTTCTAATTCTGGTTTAGCTAAGTTTTTTAAAATTTTTTTTTCAGCCTCACGCATGGCAGTGTCCATTTTTTCAAGCATTTGTTTTCCTTCAGACGTGATATTTATTTCAACCTTACGTCTGTTTGACGGGCAGGTGATTCTATGTACCAACCCTTTTAAAATTAATTTGTCAACCAAGCGTGTTGTATTACTCATTTTGGTTACCATTCGTTCATTTAAAGTAGAAAGATTGGCGGGTTTACCTTGCTGCCCTCTTAAAATTCGCAATACATTAAACTGTTGCAGCGAAACATCAAATGGTTTTAATGTAGCAGTAATAGCTTCATTTATTTTGTTATGAACTAACATTAAATGAATAAGTGTTCTGCTTTCTAGCGGAATGGGTTTTTCTGTCTTTATTATTTCTTCTACATTCATGTCAATACAACAATTGTATATACAAATGTATGTCTAATTATTGGTTACACCAAAATATTGCTGTTGTAATCTTTTGTTAAAAAAAGTAGTTTTGAGGTACTACTTCAATTTAGAAGTGGGTGGGAGGCTGGTGTTGGTGCTTTGTAATAATTTTATAAACAGTGGTTTAGCTGTTTCTGTTATTGATTTTTTTACTAGATGCGGTCCAATAATTTTAACGACGATGGCTACCCAGCAATTAGGAGAGAATTATGATTAGGCGCATTTTTTATCGTCAAGGCGAGTGATGTTTTGTACAGCTGTTTTTCCTTTTACCTCTTTAAATGCTTGGGTTAGGAAATTTGTTTCTAAAATTAAATACAACTGGAGTAGCCCCATTTTTTTGAAGATAATCTAATTTTGCTACTGCTTCTTCAACAGTAGGGAATTCTCCTTGCGGAATCCACCATAGTGCGGTAGCTACTTTTCCATAGGAATTAAACCATTCTTTTCTTCGCTTTAAAAAATCGGTATGAAAAGTCTTGTACACAAACGTTTCTAATGCTTCTATTGTTTCCCATACAGAAACATTAATGATTATTTGCTCATCATTATAGGGGTTGAAGCTGGTGGCATCATTGTTTTCGTCTTTTAATCGCCAGATGAAACCTTCGCTCTTTTCGGCAATACCATTTACGTGGTCTAAATTATCAACAAATTCTTTCATAATTGGGTCGTTGATATGCACACCTTTCATACGAGCCACATTAATTTCGGCAATTTGATATTGTTTACTCATTTTCTTTATTTGTGTTTGCGTGGTTTTTTATACAACCAGCTTTAGGCTTAATAATTTTATCATAATTTTTTTACGTATTACAGCAAAAAAACATTTTAATCAGCGACTAAAACTCTCTTTTGCCAAATTCGCTATCAATAAACTTGGCGTTGTTTTTTCCGTTCTTAAAGGTATACGAAAGGTTTAATAAAACCATATCAACTTCGTAAATATAATTGGTAGTAGTATAAAATGCATTGGGGTTAAAGGTGGTAATACGTTGTTCGTTAGTGTTTAAGATCCCCATGTCGATATTTTGCCATTGTAAGGTTGCCGTAAGACTATTATTGAAAAATGATTTTTGCAAGCTTAGGTTTGCCGCATAAAACCGAGAATCTTCACCTTGTGCCGTTATTTTTTCAGACAAATAATTGAAGGTAAACTGCAATGTAGCATTTTGCCAAAAAGAGTAGGTGGAGTTTAAATTGATAGTGTAAATTGTTGCTTTAGAATTTATAGGTTTATTATTAAAGGTGCCATCAATTGTATAGTTGTACATATTAGCACCGATAAAATTATGCCAATTTTTAGTTGGTTTTAGTTGTGTACCAACTTCAAGACCAATAGCCTTGCCGTTGCCTACGTTGGAGTAGATTCTGTTCAAAATAGTATCATTATAAACGGTATTCACCCTATTTACCAAGTTTTTTACATTTCTGTAATAGGTCGTCGCAAAAATAGAATTGCCACCTTTAATTTTTTTGGTAATCCCCAGTTCAAACAAATCTATAAATTCGGGTTTTAATTCCGCGTCACCTTGTTCTAAGGTTTCAGAATGTTCTCTTTCGGGAAAAGGATTCATTTTAAAGGTGGTAGTGCGCGATACTCGTTTACTATAGGCTGCTTTAATATTGGTTTTTTCATTTACCCTATATTGTATGGAGGCTGATGGGTACAGTTTTGTGAAATCATAATCAAAAGTTTCATCAATAGTATTTGCCTTGTCTTTTAGTTCTAGGGTTCTATTCATAATTTCTACGCGAGTACCCATTGTATAATTCCATTTTTCTTGTTGTTTTGAAAATTGCGCATAAAGCGAATGGATACTACGGATGAGATTAACCTCACTTGAAAATTCGGGAACTAAAGTAAAATCGTCATTAAAACTGGTCCGTCTTTGGTAAACAAAATCACCTACGTGGTCGAGATTTCTATATTGATAGCCAGTTTCAAGGATGCCTTTTTTGAAAGGTTTAAAGCTGTAGTCCAGTTGAAAGCGAATACCGTTCAAGGGATTATAGTTGGTGTTGTATTCATCTTGATAAAGAATACTATGATTCAGAAAACCCAAATTTTGATTGACCGTGGGGCCACCAAGAAGGGTGTATTCATACAACAACGATGCCGATAGTTTTGAGTTGTTTTCAAAGGTGTGTGTATAGTCCAAACTACCCAAGGCAAAATCACTTTTTCGTTTTCTAAGGTTGTGGTTAAAATACTGAAAGCTTCGTATCCTGTTCGAACTATTGGCAGGTGAAATAGCGTGATTGTCAAAGTAGTTTATATCAGCCAGCCTATCTTTACTACGTTTGCCAGCAAAGAAGCCTAGAGAAAATACATTGGTAGTATCTGGGGTAAAATCGACTGTAAAACGACCGCTGTAGTTTTGTTCGTCAAAACTGCGTTCTCCTGTTGAGGGGAACTGTGTTTTTACATCATTGATTATGGTATACACATCACCTTCGCGTCTTCCGCCCAAATCATTACGTTGGTAATTGGCACCTAAGGAAATGTTCCATTTGTCATTACGTATGTTGTAGGTAGCATCAATACCATGGCGTTGATGTCTTTGGTCATTACCATATGTTTCTATGGATGGGAAACCACCCTTTACGTTTATTTGTCCAAAAGCACCATCAATAGCTCCTTTTTTGGTAATGATATTTAAAATACCTGCCTTTCCTTCAGGGTCATATTTGGCGGAAGGAGCGGTAATAACTTCAACACGCACGATGGAATTGGCAGGTAATTGCGCCATCAAAGCACTAGTATTGCCTTGTACTGGTTTTCCGTTGAGTAATACCACAAAACCAGTGCTACCCCGTACGCTGATTTCACCTTGCCCATCCATACTTACCGAAGGTAAGTTTCTTATAACATCAATACCAGAGCCGCCTTGTGCATTTTTAAATTTATCGGTATTAAAAACTTGACGGTCAATTTTATTTATAAGTGTTGCTTTTTCGCCTTTTACAACCACTTCATTTAATATGTTTCCCAAAGTTAATTGTAAAGCACCTAAGTCAATGACTTTTTGGGTGTTGGTAATACTTATATCGTTCACCGTTTTTGGATCGTATCCAATAAAGGAAACTTCAAGGTAGTAGGTGCCCTTTTTTAAATTTTTAATGCTAAATACACCATCGACATCGGTAATTACTCCTGTTATTAATTCGCTATTATTTTGATTGTAAATTGCTGCGGTTGCATATTCTAATGGTGTATTTGTTTCATCAACAATTTTTCCTGTGAGTTGTGAAAAACAGGAAACAAAGTTTAGTATGCTGAATAGCATCGTTAAAAAATACTTAGCGTATTGTCTCAATTTTTTTAGGTTGGGTTTGAAATTAACTGCCTAATACAAATAAATAATCGTATTTCTTTATCAGGGGAATTGGTATGATCAAATATAGAGAACATGACGTTTACATGACTCATAAATAGCAATTTACCACGTTTTAGTCATTTTTTGTATGCATTTTGCACCCTAATTATGTCATTTTTGAGTGCTGTAGCTAAGGTGATGTAACAAAAAGTCAAGACGAGTTCAATTTGAAAATATTAAGTGTCTATATGCATTTAGCAAAACTTTGATGTTTTGAAAAAAGCCGTCGATACAAATCAATACATTGTCACCTTATTGTTGATATGAGTTATAAAAGACTATTTGCTCATGTTTCCTATTATAATTTTGACTTGATATTAATGTGTAAATCGCCTTATTTTCCACAACATCACCGCTGAATTTGTACGAAATTTCCATGATACTGTTAAATCGAAATTAAATTGCAGTATAGGCTCGTTGAAATCTAATACCTTTATGCTATGAAAATTTTGATTACAGGAGCAACAGGATTAGTAGGTAGTGAAATTGTACGGTTGTGCAAGGCAAAACATATTGCGGTCAACTATTTAACCACAAACCGACAGAAGATTGTTTCTGAAGAGAACTATCAAGGTTTTTATTGGAACCCTGATGCTAATGAAATTGATACTAATTGTTTCAAAGGGGTTACTGCCATTATTAATTTGGCGGGTGCAAGTATTTCTAAACGCTGGACTAAGGCGTATAAAAAAACGGTGCTTTCTAGTAGAATTAAAGCTTTACAAACGTTACAGCAAGGGTTAAACGGTATTGACCATTCTGCAATTACTTCTTTTGTTTCTGCATCAGCAATTGGAATTTATCCGCATTCGTTTGCTAGTTTTTACGAGGAAGATGAAAAGCAAATTGATAACAGTTTTCTTGGTGAAGTTGTTGCGGCTTGGGAAAATGAAATTGATTCTTTTAACAATTATAGCTTTAAGGTAGCAAAAATTAGAATAGGATTGGTCATGTCTTCAAAAGGCGGAGCGTTACCAGAAATGGCAAAACCGATACAATATTATGCTGGAGCGGCTTACGGAAGCGGAAAGCAATGGCAGTCATGGATTCATATCAATGATTTAGCAAGAATGTTTTTGTTTGTTATTCAGCATGAACTCGATGGTATTTATAATGGGGTAGGACCCAACCCAGTGAATAACGCCAAACTGATAAAAGAGATTGCTAAAGTGCTGCAAAAGCCTGTTTTTTTACCAAACATACCTCGCTTTGCTTTAAAAACTATATTGGGCGAAATGTCATATCTTTTGTTTGCAAGCCAACGGGTGAGTAGTAAAAAAATAGAAGAAGAAGGGTTTATTTTTAACTATCAAAATGTCTGTAGGGCTTTAGATGCTATTTATAGAAAAGACAATGCAGAGCGCTCCATCAATTCAATGAGTAGTAGAACAAAAGAGTATGTTTAACTTCAAATAAGCCATTTATACGCTTTCTTTTTAAAACCTGAGTTTTACAATTTTCTTTGCTTTTTACCGGAGTAGAAAAAATCACCTTGTACTGCTACACAAGGTTTTTGTCGTATACAGGGGCAGAATAAAACCTTCACACTAAGCAAACAAATCGCGCAGGGTAAGCACGTCAGAATTGTTGTTTTTAAATGAGAACGACATAGGCTGTTGTTTTTTTGTGACATTTTGACATTTTTAAAGAATTGGCAGTACTTTTGCCTCATGAAAATGATATTAAAACAATAGTGTCAAATGAGTGAAAAAGATAAAACTGAGGAAATAGAAGATATCCTTTCAGATGTAGAGGATAAGACAGAAACTAATACTAAAGAACAAGAAGCAGCCGAGGAAGTTGTTGACGAGATGAAAGAAGAATTGACAGTAGAAGAAAAGCTTCAAGAAGACCTTGGAAAAGAAAAAGACAAATTTTTACGTTTGTTTGCTGAGTTTGAAAACTATAAAAAACGCACATCTAAAGAGCGCATGGAGCTTTTTAAAACTGCAGGACAAGAAGTTATTGTTTCGCTTTTGCCCGTAATGGACGATTTTGATAGAGCCTTAAAAGAGTTGGCAAAATCAGAAGATAAGGAAATGTTTAAGGGTATTGAGTTAATCAGTAATAAGTTTAGAGAAACCCTTAAAAATAAGGGACTTCAAGAAGTAAGTGTTAAGCAAGGAGATGCTTTTGATGCTGAGGTTCATGATGCAATTACACAAATACCAGCCCCCAATAAAAAGCTTAAAGGAAAGATTATTGATGTTGTAGAGAAGGGTTTTACGTTGGGAGATAAAATTATTCGTCATCCGAAAGTAGTAGTCGGTAACTAAGTAAAATAGCATGAAGCAAGATTATTACGAAATTTTAGGGATTACGAAGAATGCAAGCGCTGCTGAAATAAAAAAGGCATATCGAAAAAAAGCGGTTCAATACCACCCTGATAAAAATCCGGGTGATGCAGAGGCAGAGGCGAATTTTAAAAAGGCTGCTGAAGCGTATGAGGTGTTAAGCGACCCTGATAAAAAAGCACGCTACGACCAATTTGGTCATGCTGCTTTTGAAGGCAATGGCGGCTTTGGCGGAGGTGGCATGAATATGGATGATATTTTCAGCCAGTTTGGTGACATCTTTGGTAGTGCTTTTGGCGGCGGTGGCGGCTTTGGTGGTTTTGGCGGCGGCGGCGGAGGTCAACGGCGCGTAAAGGGTAGTAACCTTAGAATTCGTGTAAAACTTACCTTAGAAGAGGTTGCAAATGGCGTTGAGAAAAAGGTAAAAGTTCGCAGAAAAGTACAGGCAGACGGGGTTACCTACAAAACATGTGCTACTTGTGGTGGCCGTGGTCAGGTAACAAAAATTACCAATACTATTTTGGGTAGAATGCAAACAGCAGCTACCTGTAATGTATGTGGCGGTAGCGGTCAAATGATTGATAAACGCCCAAGTAATGCTGATGGTCAAGGGTTAAAAGTAGCTGAAGAAACCGTATCGATTAATATACCTGCAGGAGTAGAAGAAGGCATGCAACTAAAAGTGCCGAACAAAGGAAATGAAGCTCCGGGTAATGGTGTGCCTGGTGATTTACTGGTAGCTATAGAAACCATAGATCATGAAACGCTTAAACGCGAAGGTGATAATTTACACTATGACCTGTATATTAGCTTTTCTGAAGCCGTACTGGGTACCTCTAAAGAAATTGATGCTATTGGTGGTAAGGTGCGTATCAAGCTTGAACCTGGTATACAGTCTGGTAAGATTCTACGTTTACGTGGTAAAGGTATTTCTGGTCTAAATAGTTATGGTAGCGGAGATCTGTTAGTTCACATTAATGTATGGACACCAAAAGAGCTAAATAGAGAACAAAAAGAGTTTTTTAAAAAAATGCAAAACAACGAGAATTTCGTGCCAAAACCCGAAAAATCAGACAAATCCTTCTTCGAAAAAGTGAAGGATATGTTCTCTTAGTTTATTTGTTTTTCATTAAAATAAAAAACGTATATTTGGAATTAGTATTGAGAAATCAGTACTAATTTTCTTTTTCATAGCAATTTTTTTTCCCATCCTTGGCTTTTTTTAAGGGTGGGTTTTGTGTGTATAAAAGCATGATATGGGCGTTACCCATACAATTTTGTTTCGGCTACTTTAACTTGCGCAGTTTTACACATTCCTTTTTCTCATTATATCGTTAAACTTGCTTTAAACCCTCTTTTTACAGCAACGTACAACCATTAAAAAAACTAGCCTGAGGAGCAGAATACTTACAGAAGGGGGATAAAAAATAAGAACCAAGAAATAGGGCTAAGTGAAAAAGTCCATGTTCTTGATTCTTGAAGTGCTTTAAGTGCCTGATGTTGGTTGGCCACTTTAATAAAAGTGTAAGCCACTGAAAGTAATTTAAACCATTAAAAAAGCGTAGGCTTTATTCTAATTCTTCCCAAACTTTTTCTATAAGCGCTTTTGTAGCTTTTATACCTTCAAATTCACCCAAACTTTCGCCTTCATACTCTATACCGATATGCCCATTAAATTTGCCATCTTTTACAATTTGTAATAGCTTGGGGTAGTCAATTACCGTATCATATCCTTCAGCATTAAATGCATATGATTTGGCACTAACCCCCTTCGCATAGGGTAAAAACTCAGTTAAACCTTTTTCAGGACTGTAGCTTTTAGTACAGTTTTTTTCTGTTTGCGTACTGCCCCATTCGGCAGTTAAACACCAGTTGCCAAAATCAGGTAGCGTACCTAGATAAGGGTTATTTATAGCTTTGATAATACCCGTCATAAAACTAGCATTTGAGGTATGAAGCCCGTGATTTTCAATAATTACGTTAATTTTTTCTTTGGCAGCATATTCGGTTAATCGTCCCAAGCCATCGGTTAAAGAAGCTTTTAATTCATTCAAGCTTCCATCGCCAAAAGCATTCACTCGTATAGAGTGGCATCCAAGTATTTTGGCAGCGTTCACCCATTTATAGTGATCTTCAACAGCGGTTTTTCGTGTTTGAGGATTGGAGTCACCCAACTTTTCTTTTTCGTCTACCATCATAATTAAACTGCTGACCCCAACATCTTTGGCTCTTTTTGCCATAGTGGCCCAAAATTTTTCATCAGTAGCCTGTTTTTCATAAAATTGATTCACATATTCAACCGCCGAAATATTGAAATTGTCTTTGGTGATAGCAGCAAAATTTATGGGATCATGTTTGTTTTCAAAAAAGGCACGGTGTAACGACCATTGCGCTAATGATATTTTTGGCATAGTATTGTTTGGTAAAGAGGTGCATGCATAAAATGAACCAGGAAGTGCTAAAGCGGCTGTTCCTAAGGTCGTTTTTTGAATGAAAGATCTTCTAGTTGTCATAGATTGGTTTTAAGATGACAAATTAGATTATTTTAATAAGGAATGCAAAAAACAGTCCTATAATAAATGATAGTTTTTGAAGGTATTCTCTTTTTTGTTTCTTTGAACTATGCTAGTTTGTTTACCATCGTACTGAGTACAAAAAAAATGAAATAGGCCGTACATTATCTTTATATTCGGGATTTAAAACTGAATAAAAAATTATATTTAGTGTCTAAAGCTATTCAACAACATTAAAACGAGATACATGAAAGTTCTTTTTATAGGAGGTACAGGTAATATTAGTACAGCTTCAAGCCGCTTGGCCTTGGCTAAAGGTATTTCTTTATATCACTTAAATAGGGGGCAAACCAAAAATGAAATTTCGGGTGTAACGACCATTCTTGGCGATATTACAAAACCAGAAGCTCTTACTGCATTAAAAAAACACCGTTGGGATGTTGTTGTAAATTTTATAGCTTTTACTCCAGAGGATATTGAGCGCGATATAGCCTTGTTTAAGGGGAAAACAAAGCAGTATATTTTTATAAGTTCGGCCTCATGTTATCAAACTCCTTTAACTTGTCCTATAATTACAGAGTCTACACCGCTTTGTAATAATTTATGGGATTATTCTGATGGAAAGATTAAGTGTGAAGATCGCTTGATGAAAGCCTACCGTGAAGAAGGTTTTCCTGTAACTATTGTGCGTCCTTCTTTAACCTATGATACGGTAATACCCATTGCCATTGGTGGTTTTAAAGAATATACTACTGCCGATAGAATTTTGAACGGCAAAGAAATTATTATTCATGGCGATGGCACTTCGCTATGGACGGTCACCCATGCCGATGATTTTGCCAAAGGTTTTGTAGGTCTTTTGGGGTTAACAACGGCTATTGGGCATGCTTTTCATATTACTTCTGATGAGATTTTGAGTTGGAATATGATTTATAAAATTCTAGCAGACAGTTTAGGTTGCGAGGCAAAAGTAGTGCATATTGCTTCTGATTTTATTTGTAAAATAGAACCCTCCTTTACAGGTACCTTGCTAGCTGATAAGGCCGAAAGTGTCATTTTTGATAATACAAAAATTAAAACCTTTGTACCCGAATTTAAAGCTACTATCCCTTTCTCTGAAGGTATCAAAAGAACATTACAATGGTTGGATGAAAAACCAAGCCGCAAGATTATCAATGCGGAAAAGAATGCACAAATAGAACGTATTTTGCAAGCGTATAATGCCTTGTTAAATTTCAAAGAATAGAAAACATATAAGGTGTTCATTAAATTGTTGTACTAGCTAGTAAATTTATGACTGATTTGTACAGGGCACAGCTTCATGGGGAAATAATTCCTGATGGATTACGTGTTATAATGCAGTGCTTTGAAACCAGTTTTTTTTATTAGGTATTTACTTTTCTAATTCTTTTAAAGTCCAATAACCTTCTTTGTCTTTGGTTTCGTTTCTTGCGTTGGTAACATCGCTTCTTGAAACGACACTTTCATCATTCATTATGCGAATATAACTGGCAATATCAGCAATCCATTGGTCGTTATTATTCCCTAAAGCCATCATTATCCCGTAGTCTTCCCCATCAATAGGCCCGGTTAAGCCATTTAGTAGAATTTTAGCCAGTGTTTCTTTATCGCCTTTTACTCTAGCAGACCCAAGCAGGGGAGGAGCAGTTAAGGAACCGGTACCATTCTCAACGCCCATTAAGTTTTTTGCATGGCAGGTGATACAAAGTTGCTTATAGGTGTTGTATCCGTTAAGAATACTTTTCTTGTACGGCATTTTGGCTATTTTGATGTTTAGTTTCTTTAGTTCAGAATCATCTTTCTTTAAACTTTCTGTAACAGACTTTGCGATAATTTCGTTTTCTTGATAGCGATCATAGATCGCATTTAAGAGCGCAGTTGCCTTGGCATCAGGACTGTTTCGCAGACTTAATGCTAACTGATTTACTACATTAATATCAGCATCATTTTGCAATTGTTCTAAATGAGTTAATACTGCTGTATTACCTTTTTTAAGTAATTCATCACACAAGCGAATAGCCGAAATACGCACTCCTGCGTCTTTATCTTTCAATTTTTCTATTAACAATTCCTCGTCTATAACGCCTAAACCTTCTAGGGTCCAAAGGGCGTGAACACGTTGTAAAGCATATGCTTTATCTCCAAAAATTCCTGTCCAAAAAGATTCATTATTTCGGGCTATTTCTTTCAATTCAGGAATAACGGTGGTGTCGTTTTTTAAAACAATTAATTTTTGCGCTGTGTTTCGGTACCATCCATTTTTATGCCCCAAATAATCAACAAGTTCCAATGCCGACTTGTTTAGTAAATTGGGCTTACCATCAGGTTCAATTTGTTCGTGTACAATACGGTAAATTCTACCTCTGCCAATATTTTTGTCTAAGCCCTTACGCTGTATTACTGGGCGTATTAAACTGCCCTCTCCCGTCCATGCACTTTCTTGTATAATACCACGGTACATATCTACAATATATAAGCTACCGTCTGGTCCTGTTTTAGCTTGTACGGGTCTAAAGTTTAAGTCAGTAGCAGCCATAAATTCAGTCTCATCATAGGCGTTATAAAGCACTTTTTTTCCATTTTCATTCACCACCTTTGCTCTTCTTATAAGTCTACCTACAGGCTCAGGAATAAAGAGGTCGCCATACATATCTGGTGGTAGTTTATGCCCTCGGTAAATTTCTTGACCAGCTACTCCAGTAAAGTGATTTAAGGTGCCGTTTTCTTTAAGTCTTCTTTCTGCGCCACCTTGCACATCGGGTGTGCCTACTATAGGCCAAGGTTCTACAAAACCTTCCGATAAGCGTCCTTCAGGATTGTATTCTCCGTAATTTACTGCCTGCTGAAAACCATAGGCAGGGTTTTCACCACCTGCCGAAGAATAATACATATGACCCAAATCATCTTGGGTAAGTCCCCATTGTCCACTAGGCATATTTTCCAACGTATCTACTTCAATTGTGCCCTTTGAAAACCGGAATCTGGCAGGGTTGTAGGTGGTGTATACATAATTATCAAGATTCCATACCAAACCACTTTGTTGATGTTCTAGGTTGCCACCACGAGGTTTTGGATTGTCATAAATTCGTTTTTTTTCATCTGCTACGCCATCATTGTCCGTATCTCTATAGCTCCATAAATCGTAGGAGTAGGTCTCGTTTACCACAAGACGATCGTCTAATGTCATTATCATTCTAGGAAGCAATAACTTGTCTATAAAGACAGTACTCTTATCCATTTTTCCATCGCCATTGGTATCTTCTAGGCGCATAATGCTACTTAGTCGCTGGTCTGTTCCATCCCCGTCAATATTTTGTACGTAGGTTTCCATTTGCGCAACATACATAATGCCGTTACCGTCCCAGGTAATGGCAACAGGCTCGTTAATCATGGGTTCGCTAGCCACCAATTCTACCTTGTAACCTTCTGGTAGGTAAAAGGTTTCCATACTTTTTTCGGGGGATAAAAAATCGGAAGGAGGATCCTTGACAATTTCGGGCTTTTCGTATATTTTTCCTTTGTAAACAGTTTCTTCACAAGAAACTATGGTTAAACAAAGCATAAAAACAACTAAAATTCTCATTATGATTTTGGTGTTATGGTTCATGATGTTGGTTTTGGCGTATTACCAATCGTTTTAAGGGTTGAAACTATACTTCATCTTTAAAAATAAAACGCTTTACGATTTTTAATCTCACTACAGATGCACCATGCAAAACGTAATAAAACAACTTGTGTTAAGTTTCGTTTTGATGTCTTACAATCTTTTTAGTCAGGCGTTTAACGTCTTTATAATAGTACGTATTTTTTCTTCTTTTTCAAAAGGTATTTTGTGATGTGTGTCACGATGCCAAATAGACTAAACCTGAACTGTTGAATATGCTAGTTATAACAGGGGCTCATAATTCAAATTTTGATTTTATGGAGATCATTTTCCCCCTCTTTATACTTGCTTATATTTTAATTGGCTCAGCACACATTCTTGTGCTTCAATATCAGTTCTAACGTTTAAAAATGTTGGTTGATAGAGGCTGCCACCTTTGTAAGCGTACAAATACCGGACTTCAATTACGGCCCCTTCTTTAGGAATTTCTTTATTTACAGCAATGGTTACATTGCCTACAAAAATTTCTTTCCCGTTTTCTAGCAAAGACATGCCCACACTACGCTTGTCATTGATTTTTGTGACAATTACTGAAGCGGTTTCATAAAACTTAAACTTGAGCTGATTACCGCCGCTATTTGGACGCCCAGCATGATAGGGAGCTGTATGATTTTTTAAAACAATTCCCTCAGAATTGGTCGACTTTAATTTTTCAACAAGAGCTAATTTTTCAGTGCATGAGGTTGCCGTAGGTACTACTTTTATGGCTCCAGATAGTTTTAGTTGGCAAAGTAGTTGATAGCGACTTTGGTAGGGTTTCGTTTTTAGGTCCTCACCGTTTAAAAATAAAAGATCAAAAACAAATAAGGTATCGCCCACAGCTTCACCATCGATAATAAAAGAGTTGTCAGATTTTGAAGCACTATCTATAATTGCCTGTGGAGCGCCTACAGAAAACCCTTTTCTATTGATGGCAATTAGGTCGTCTGTTTTTTTTATGAGTAATCGTTTGCCATCCATTTTTTCTTGCGCCCACCAGGCATCATCTTCAAGATATGCGTGTAGGGCTTCTTCTTCAATTGGGTTAAGCAATTGGCAATGAATACCTGTTTTTACCTGATCACTTTCATATACGTAGTCTGAGCTGTCTTCATTTGGTACATATCCTTTTGATGCTTTCGAATAAACGAGCTTGTCATATATTTTTTTAGCCTTTTCATACGAAATTGGCGTTTGGGTTTTTGTACCAGTTTTTAAGGTGCTGCCTCTTCTGCCATAGGCAAAATTTACTGTAAAAAGCCCTTCTTCTTGTGCTTCAAGTGATGCTTTATACACCTTGTCACTCTTTTCTTGCTTATAAAATAGGGTTATTTGTTCGGGTTTCATAGGTGAAGTTTTAGTAGTTCGAGTATGTTTATCCGCCTTGTTCATTTTCTAATGTAGCGCGTGTTATAAATTGTATTATAGCGATTCCTTTCCAAAAAAAGAGAAACCATAGTCTTGTGTGGTATCGGTTTATTTTTTAGCAGGCTATAAATTAAAAAACCTACTATAAAAGTGTTTACAAAGCACAAAATACCATAACCAGTATCTTTCCAAAAACGATCATATTCAGTACGATAACCGTCAGTGAAAAACACCGTTTTGTTACTTGTGTAGCAAAGAATACCGGTAACGATAAAGTAAAAGCCCCCTTTTGAAAAAGGATTTTTACTACTGAATAGTCGTTTTGTTTTCAGTGCCATTTTTTTTGTTTTAAACAGCTGTGTGTTACTTAAATTATATATTCAGACACTACATTATTCACTGATAGTAAAAAAGGTATGGTCTTAATTTTTATTTAGTTGGGCTAAAACCGTTGGATCTTGAATTTTATGGTCTTCGGCAAGCAGTTTCATTTTCGAAATAATTTCGGCACTTTTAGGATCATCATCAACAAAGGGTAAAAATAACCGCCCACGATGCTGGCTGTGCACTGGAATTATAGATAATTGCAAGCCGCTTTTACTCACTTTTCCACTACCAAGGTGAATGCTGTAAGTACCTAATTTTCCGGTAATAATTATATGACGTTCTTTCACCTCAATATTATCGAGTTTAAATAAACGTGCAGATTCACGAGCTAAAACAGCACGCATTTCCATGGTACTATGACTCGCTTCGGGGTCAACACCGCCAACATGTGCTACACTTACCACCAAGTCAACATCACGCATTACCTCGCTAAAAATTAGCGGGCTAATAGTATTTAAAGGTATTTGTTTGTAATCTTTTAAAGCAGTAAAAGCCACATATTCTATAGTAGGTGCTTCAATATCGGCAGGTGAATACCAATCGGCCATAGCATACATAGAGACCATAAAACCGTGTTTGTGATATACTTTTTGCAAGCCTTCTTCATAGTTCACCGTCCAACCTCTACTGCGTAAAAGTGCTATGGTTTTTTTTGGCTGTATTTGATGTCCTTGATACCGTTCAGAACGGGTTGCTACTTCTTTTTCATTTTTTGTGATGATATAAAGCTCTCTAAATACTTGTTTGAAGGGTTGTTTTATTTGTTTGTCAAAGAGGTATTGTTGAAAAAGATCCCATTGTACTGCTGCGTATAAATGCGAAGGGTGGGCAATGATTAAGTGGTCGTTTTCATCTAAAGGATGCATAGTACCATCGGTATCAATAAGTTTACCATCATGCCAGAAACCTGCAATTTGCTTTTCTTTCTCAAACAATACTAATTTACTCAGCATAGGTTCAACAACGGGGTGAAGCATAATTTTTTTTATTTCGGCTTTCGTAAAATCAGCCTCGCTAGTCATCGCTTTTTCTAATGATAAACGGGTTCTTGCATATTGTTTACTCAAAAAACTCTTGGCTTCTTTTAAACGAATAATAGCTTTGTTTTTTTGATGTTTTTTCGGGATTGTTTTTTGTGCTTTCCCATTTTTTTCAATCTTTAAATCTGCTTTTCCTTCTTTATTTACTACTAATTGTACCACAATATCATCAATAGTAACGGTGGCATTTTCCATGATTTTTTGTGCAGATTTGGCTTCCATAGCCCATGAAAAACGAACACTATCGCTGTAACCAGCATTTCTAGAGAGGTTTTCTAAGGCTATTTCAACAGCATTTTTTTCACTCTCTTGGCGTTGGGCACCAAACTGTTTACTTTCTTTTAAAAATGTTTGCAACAAATTATATCGCTTTAGCAAATCGTTTTCAGGATTGCTTTTACTGAGCGGTATTAAACCCAATGCGCGAACATAGTCTTTATCTCTTTTTTCAGTAATACGTTTTAAGGTTTCGGTAATTTTAATCTCACCCAATAGCACACCAGAATACAGTTTTACCTGACGATGCGCCATTCCGCTAGAAATGTATTTCGAAGCTTCGTGCAAGAGTTTCCAATTGGCTTTCCCTACATTGTTATATATTTTATAAAACCAATCAATATCAATAGCACCAACAGCAAAATGTGTCATTGGTACATTTGAATAGCGCGAAATAACCGTTTCTTTCGCTGCTGATGCGTAGTCTGAACTATGTGCATGAAACCACCAAACAGCACTCTCTAGGTCGTTAAGGTTTAGGTAGCGTCCTATCCAATTTGCCCATTGTGTAGCGTAACAAGCCGTTTCTATAAGGCGTTTTTTAGTGATTTTTGAAGCTTTTAATTGTGTTGCAAAGGCTTCATAGGTATCTGTTTCTGAAGGAATAGCATATTGTAAAATAGTGCTAAATGTACTTGTTTTACTCAGATGATTGTAGGAGTAACCACGTTCAAAATTACTTTTTTCTAGTCGTTCTAAAACGCTAAAAAAGTAATGTACCCCTTCAATAGGTCCCATTTTAGTAATATATTTTGATGCTTCGGTTTCTAGCTCGCCACGCTCCAATTCTATTTGAAGCAAACTCTTTTTTAAAGGCGGATAAATTTCATAGGGCGGATGTAGTTCTTGAATCCATTTTTGGTCTTTTCTATGTGCTGCATCTAAGGTAATGATATGACTTTCTGAGAGGATGCTTTCTAGTAATACATCATCTTTTGTAATCTCGTTTTTACGGTAGAGTGAAAAGGAGGTAGCCTCGGAAGTTCTCGGAAATCTATTCTTTTTTGGTGGCGATTGTAGCACCGCTTTTAAATTGGTTATTACTTTTGGATGCCCTAGGCTTTGTGCCATTAGAAACCGTGTTAACTGCCAGGTTCTTTTTGTGTTTTTAGCACTATTTAAATAGGGAATATTGGCAAGAGCATCACACCAAAAAGTATTTTCATTGCGCCAACTATTGGTGTCTAGCCTTTTCATTTTTAATTCCTTTGGAAAATTTGCAATAGCATCTTCTAAAAGATCGGTTTTAAATTGATTTAGGGTTTCTAAATCGCCAAATACCTGTAATAGATGTTTTAAAATAGTGGCGATATTAGCATTGATTGTATTATAGTGATAACCCTTGTGTAAATGGAGTTCTTCTAGATTTGGAATATAGTTTTTAAGGTATGGCGTGATAGGGTTGTAGTACCCATAGGGGTTGCTGAAAGATGAAGAAAAATGTATGGCAGCTTCGAGCTCATAATCATTGAGTTTACTTTTGTGATACCAGTCAATCCATAGTTTGGCTAATGGTAAACCCTCAAGTTTTTCTTGGTCGGTAGCATCCTCATTTTTCGCAGTGGTGGTGATTTCTTCTGAGATTAGTCTAGTGCGTACTTCGCCGTTGCGTCTTTTGTATTGGTATTCGTGATTTTCATTTTTCTTAAATAAATCAATCAGTTGGTTTACGACTTTTATTGTTTTTTTCTCGTCTATAAAGCGGGTAATGATACGCTCATTTTTTCCTAATAAACCATCTAAAAGACCCTTTTTAGGTTTAAATTTTTTCTGCGGAATGTATAAAGGTGTTAGATTGTCATAATCGATAACGCCAAAGCCATTGGCGAAATTATGCTGCGTACTATTGGTATTAAATTTCTCTAAAAATACAGCTTCATTTTTGTGAAATGAAGAGCGTTGCTTGTAGGTTTCTATCTGTTCATTTACAAAAGTAGGATATATATTTTGCTCGTCTAAAATAGATAGTATTTCTAATGCTGCTAGTCGCTGGTCAATTTTTTTTGAGTGTATTAATTTTTGGGTACTCGTTTTTACAACTTCTTCAGGTTGCTTCACCAGCAATTGAATACTAGCTTGACGTAATTGTTTGTTTTTTCGCTCAAAAATAGTTTCAAGAATATTGATTTCTTCAGCTTGTAGTTCTATGGCATTAAAAAGGGTGACACCTGTGGCCATTACCGTTTGGTTTCGATCTAAAATAGCTTGATGAATTACATTACGTTTCCATCCTAAAGTACTTGTAGCTATGCGTTTTATTTTTTCGTTGCTTCGTGCATTCCAATAGTAGGTGTAGTGGTCAGGGAATAATTTTTTTATATACCCCTCGCGGCTAGTGCTAGCAATGGCACTTATATCACTAGCCATGGCCTGCAATTGATTGTCATTTGCTTTTTCAATCAATTGATAGTAAAAATAATCGGGCTCAATGCGGTAGTTTTTCCATGAAAAAACGGCACTTTTAAATTCTTTTCCTTTACTTGGCAGCGCTTTGGTAGTACTGATTAGTTTTTCAAAAACAGTATCATCAAATTTATGTTCAGGTAAAACGTGCAGCATCCAGTAGTCAATTTCTACATCCTTACCAACTTCTTTCTCAAAATAAGAAATAATGCTGGTATTGGTTCTTTCCGTTTCATTGACAAAGAATAGGGCTAAAAGTTTATAGTTTTTGTTAGGATTGTTGTAGAGTATTTCAAAAGCTTTTTCAATAGCCATATGTACATCGGTAATGCCAATCACCCACAAACTCACATAGATTTCTATAAAATCGTTGCTTTTAAGGTATTTGTCAATGGCTGTTTTGTTTTCCAATAAATGATGCGTGAGTTCAAGAATACGTTTTATGGTACTTTTTTTAGGAGCTTCCCATCCAAAGCCAAACCAAGTGTCTACCGCTCTAACCACGCTACTAAAACGCATAAGATCGTTTTCTAAAACAATTTTTATGATATACTGTAATGCACCAATTTGCGTTTGGTCTAGACTTTCTAAAATGGTTTGCCGCAAGCCTTCTTGTCGTTGTGCAGCTAATAATAATTTGCCAACTAGCTGCCAGTATGCTGGTTTTGTGGTTAATAGTAAAGCATTGATAAGTTGCCTTGTTACACCGCCTATTTCATCTTCGGCGTTGATAATATCAGTAATTAGCTCAGTTAAATTTTCTTCTCCTTTCTCAATGACTACGGCAAAGAGATAGGCGTGATCACCATTTTGATAATAAACATCATATTGTAGTTGCTCTTTAAAAGTCATGTCTCCAAAACCAAAGTTTACACCTGATGAATACAAATTTTGAAGTACAGCTATTTTACGATAAACAAAATCAATGTCTGGTTCTTTTCGAAACGGACGTCGGTCATAACCGTTTTGATAGGGTAGGGTATTTAGTAACTCCCAAACTTCGGCGATATAAGGTGCTCGTATAGGTCCAAAAAGGGTTTTTGCCAATTGTAGCCCTTCTTTGGTTACCCATGGATTGAAGGAAACATCGTTTCCAAAAGTCTCTTTATATAGTTTTGTGTAATTGTAGTGATACACATTTGCCGTATTCACTAATCGGCTTATAATTATACCAAGGGTTTTGTACTTGGCAGAGAATTTTGAAAAACTAGCCTTGGTAAGATTAATCTTCTCTTTTGATGCTATAAATTTATCAGCTGTTTCTTTAGGGATCATGCGGTGTTTTTATAAATTAATAGTTGCTGTACTATGAAAGTTTTGATTTATGTTTTTTTACCAATAGGTGCCTGATAAAAAAGTTAAACGTATAAATGCGATGGTACTATTAGGTGTGATAGAAAGGGGTTCATCTATTTCTTTGATTTCATCATCATCAATAAAAACCACAAATAGTCCGTCTTGAAACCCTTGTACTGCATTGGTAATCGCTTCAGATGCTATAGCGAGCGTTTTATTTTCAATGTCGCCAATACTTATTTTGCCTTTTTCACCTTGCTCTTGTATGTCTTTTGGGGTTAGAAAAGATAGTAAGTCTACATTTTCTCGCTTTTCATTGTAGCGCTTCACCTCTGATTGCACACAAAATTCAATTAACTCTCGCAGTGTTTTAGGTGTTTTTTCTACAGTATAATCAAGGTGCTTTACTTTCTTTTTACCTAATCGTTTTAATTGTATGCGAAGCATTGCTGTGTTTTTATAAATATCTGTGTACTAATATAGTAATTGATGATAAAAATAAAGGTATCCACTTGATAAGTGTAGCTTTTCAATTGATATGTGGTTTTGATCGTATCATATAGGCAGCGGATGTGGTACAAAATTGTATTACAGTATAGGAGGTAAAAAGCACTTTTTGTAATCTATGAATTTATAACACTTGCCAGTACTAAGGGTAAGAATTTTGTTTTTGAGAATTTGGAATACTAAAAATTACGTTTATCTTACAATCTCAAATTATAATAGAACCAAACCCTCGTCCATGAAAAATGTTTACTTTTTATTTTTTTTACTGATAGCCTTTCAAACTAAGGGGCAAACTGAAACCAACAAGCCCAATGTAATTTTTATTATGGCTGATGATATGGGTTTTGGTGATGTAGGCTGCTACAATAAAGATTCAAAAATACCCACCCCACATATGGATCAACTAGCCAAAGAGGGGATGCTTTTTACCAATGCACATTCGGCATCATCGGTTTGTACCCCTTCAAGGTATAGTTTTATTACGGGTAGGTATGCATGGCGATCTAATTTAAAAAGAGAAGTACTATGGTCAACCTTTAATGCGCCTTTAATTGATAAGGCTGAGGTTACCATTGCCGATATGTTTAAGGAAAAAGGATATGCTACTGCTGCCATTGGAAAATGGCATTTGGGTATTAATTTTTATAAAAATAAGGGTTTCAGGCCTGTTGAAGGTAAAGATTGGCATGAAAGCGGCCTCAAAGGCAGCCGCGATGTTAATTTTATGAGTCCGAGTTTTGGCGGCCCCAATGATTTAGGGTTCGACTATTTTTTTGGTTCGGGCGGAGGACATAATACGGAACCACATGCCTTTATTGAAAATCGCTATACCAAAGGAATACCCAATATTTGGCGTGAGAAAGATCAGCCTACTCGCCCCGGTATTTCTGCTTTAGAAGTACATGAAGGTTGGATGGTTGAAGGTTGGGACGATACCAAAATTGGCCCTACACTCACTGAAAAATCGTTAGATTTTATTGAAAAGAATGCGAAAGCAAAAAAGCCTTTCTTTCTTTACCTGCCTACAGTGGCACCACACCGTCCTTGTACGCCGCCTGATTTTATTAAAGGAAAAAGCCAAGCAGGTGAAAGAGGGGATATGGTTGCTGAGTTTGACTGGACTGTGGGGCAGCTGATGAAAAAATTAGACGCCTTGGGCATACGTGAAAATACCCTAGTGGTTGTTTCAAGCGATAATGGTGGTGTGTCAAAAAGTGATGATGGTAAAGATTATGGTCATAAAAGTTGTGGTGATCTTAGAGGGCATAAAGGTTCGCTTTATGAAGGGGGGCATCGTGTTCCCTTTATAGTGCGTTGGCCTGCAATGGTAAACCCCAATACTACAAACAATGAGCTTGTTTCTATAATGGATTTGTACGCCACCTTTTCTGAGGTTTTAAACAGTGCTGATCCGCAGGGCGATAGCACTAGTTTTTTACCGATTTTAAAAAATAAAAACGAAAAATCACGTAGAACGCAAATGGTACACCATACCTACTCAGGAAAATATGCACTACGTCACGAGAATTGGAAGTTTATTCCCAATAGATCTTCAAAAGACGGCTCTTGGTCATATGAATTGTATGATTTAGAAAAAGATCCGTATGAGCGAACTAATTTGGCCGCGCAATTACCCGAAAAAGTTACCGAGCTCAATGGCGTACTCAATAATTTGATACGTATGTAACACCTCATACCCACTTGCATTTAGACCTTAGAAGTACATCAAAATAAAACGTTCTGTTACCTCCAGCAACTCCAATAGCTTGGGGATGCTGTATTTTGATGACAAGGATATTTTATGATGCTTCTAAGGCTTATAGTGAAGCGTTAGTATAGTATTTAATTCATAGTCATGTAGAAACTTAACAGTATGGCATAAAAACGCTGGGTATAATATGTTAGGTGTATTATGATAGCCAAGCTGTAAGAAGCAAGAGCAAAGATTTTTTTCTTTGACCTGTTTCTTATTTCTCGGCTCTTTTCTTTTTTGCCTAGATGCTAGTTAGCGGTTATACAGTATGGTGAAAAAAACGCATTGAATATAAAATAAATAGGGTTTAATGCACTACCTCTTTCTGCGTACCTATTCTATAACACCGCTCTTCACCCATAAATAATGGATTACCCTGTTCTTCAGACCAAAAACCCGCTAAAAAATCTTTGGTAAGGCATTTGTAAACCACCACCCCTTTATAAACAGAGGCATTCTCCCCCTGATAGCTAAAATTAATAACCAAAATATTGTCTTTAAAAAAGCCCGTACCCACCTGCTCTTGAACGCCCCCTATATGCCATTGTGCTAATACACTATTGTTTTCAGCCACGGTTAGCCGTAGCGTGCCTTGGTATGTAGTTGCAGCTTCGTCTTGGTTTTTGCCTATGATGGTGAAGTTGCCTTCGAGGTCTTGTAGGGCAGATCTGGATTAATAGCAATTGGCTTAATGCTTAGAAACGGAATTGATTTAACTGATAGTATTACTAAAGCTTCAAAGATTAGAGGCTATGCCATTCTGCAGTTCGTTTCTCAAAGGAAACTACTTTCATTGTATTCAAAAAACCTGCCTGCATAGGTTATATCCAATTACATAGATATCTTACCTCTTGTATAATCTGCAAGTGTGTATGAGTTCTCATTGAAATAAGCTTCCCAAAATTCTTTTATTTTAAAAGTTCTTGCATTAAATAACCTGCAAACCAACCTGCACTATGACCACCGCTTCTCCCTGGAATCGCTGGTGTATCTTTAAATTGGTTATTATCATCTTTAGTATTCATATAAGTAACCATACTTACGATTAATATGTCCTGATTTGCTAAGATAGACCAACCTCTCGTTGCAGAATTTGAGGTGCCAGTTTTAGAATAAAATGTTTCATTACTTGGTAGTAACTGTTTAAGATGAGATGCGGAACCATAATCAACTGTTGCAGCTAACCATTGTTTTACTTGATTTGCATGGTTAAAATCGAAGATTTGTTTTTCTTCATTATCGTCCTCATTCAATAAAGTCAGTTTTTTCATTTTACCTTTATTAAAAAGCGCTTGATATAAGCTACCTAAATTATTGATAGAAATTTTATTGTAGCCGAGTATCACATTTATATCATGTGGTCCACTTTCAGCATCAACCTCTTTTAAAATCTGATCTAAATCCTTTATGGTATTTGGATAGTCTACATTAAGCATATTTGCGCAAGGTACATTAAGACTTTTTGCCAAACACCATTCGACAGAATGATATTTAAAAGAATACGAAGTATAGTTTTTAGGCGAGAACCTTCCTCTCAATGGTCCATCAAAAAGAAGATCATTTCTATCTAATCCTCGGTTTAATGCTAAAGCAGAAAATAAAGGTTTCATCGTTGAACCAGCTTCAAATTGAAAACCGAAATTATTATTTCCAGTAGTATAATCAGAGTTAACATTATTATTACCCCAATGACTAATTATTTTACCAGACTTAATATCAATTGCAATAGCAATATTCATTAGGCTATAATCATCTTTTATTAAATGCCTACGCATTTTAATCCTGAATAACGAATCTGCATTTTTAGCAGACACTAAATTCTTTACTGTTATGGAAGTAAAAGAGGTTTTTTCTTTTAATGTTTTACCAATAAACAACCTAGTTCCTGTACTCATTGTATTTGTAGCAATTTTTCCGTTTTTTGAAATATCTTTAAAATCCTGAACATTAAACCTTAAAGGCTGCCTTCTAATCCTTCTTAATTCTAATTCTGTTACAAGACCTTTTTTTTCAAATCTCATCAATTTGTTTACAAGCCTTTTCTTAATATCAATTGTTCGTTCTTCAAAATTATTTGTAAAGACTAACTTCTCTTCAATAGATAGTCCTTTAGAGTATTTCAATGTTTCCACAAGTAGTAATTGTTCCAGTTCATTTAAATCTCTTAAGGGTCTATCAAATAGTCTGTAAGATGCTAAATAAGACCCTCTGTATCCATTTCCGTCTCCAAAGCCAGCAATTGTATTATACATTTTCAACAATTCAGGTGTAGAATACTTATTACTGAGCATATAGCTTGGTGATAGCTCAGCAAGTTTTCTTAATGCACTAAATGGATCGCTTGAATCTGTAAAGCTTAAATTTTTAACTATTTGATTTAGCAAATTTGATCCTTTAAAATTTGTTAAATTTAATCCGTGCATGTTATTGTAACTAAATAACCAACTATCTCTATTTGAAAACATTCTGTCTTCTTGAGCAATGATCATTCTATTCATCCATTCTGTACCTTCTATCTCGACAGCTGGATGACTTTGACCTTTAAAATTCACTAAAATTAACTCGCCAGATTCATCCAACAAAGAATCACTTACCATCGTTGAATAATTTGAAGAGTTTAGAGGACTAATAGTATAGAGAGAAAATGCAATTAAAAGAACTCCAATTAAAGGTATGCTAGCCTTTAAAATACATAAACTAATAAATTTATAGTTAAATTTCCAAAATTTGAAAGGTAAGCTTCTCAAATTTTCTTCTTTTGTTGATGCCAAAAATGCGCCTTCAATTAATGCTACTAGAGCTAATAATAGAATAACTAAATTAACAGCTAAAAAGGCTAAAATAGTTAGCCAAAAAATGACAGCCAATTTTGAGATTGAGGTTAATATTGCAGCCAGAACACCAAGAGCTATTATTAAGCCTGTGTATTTTAAAACCTTTCTGTTAAAATGAACTTTATGGAAAGGTTTATTTTTATCTGAAGAAGCAACAATGTCCACTAATGCCCCTAACAAATTTCGAAACAACCATTTTCTCATAGCGTAGGCTATCCCAAACGCTGACAAAATCAATAGAATCAAAGAAGCTTCTTTTGGCTTAAAAAAAATGAATCCAAAATTTTTGGGTAATAATAGAATGTTATAAACGAAAAGACCTATTAATATTAATGCTATTGGTTTATTTAGAACTTGGCTCTCTAACTTATTCAATTGACCTCCATGAATCTGAAAATAATCCTGAATTTCATCTCTCCTAATGTACATTAAAACCATAATACCAATAGTAATATAAGCTAGAGACTCTAAAGATAAAACCAAAGCATTTTGAAAAACAATATCTGATTGAGCATACAAAAATGTATTTATAACAAGATGAATAAAAATCCCTGTAAAGTAGAAGTATGTTAGAATACTTCTATCTGCTTTTACGGACTGAAATTTTTGATACACTTCGCATAGTAAATAATTTAATGTTAGGTACATCAAATAAGTTCCTGAAAAAGCTATGATTGGCCTAACTAAAAAGTTCATAATCGCTTTAGGAATATCAAAAATGCTTTGAAAACCGGAATTTAGGTCAATGACACCACGGATTGTATGAAAAAATGATTCTAAACCATTATTCAGGTTTAAGAAATATGAAAAAATTTCAATACTGTAATATTGGCTAAACCAGTTTACTAATATTGCAGCAGCCATTATAGTCCAAACTGTCATCTGAAAAATAATAGGTTTTTTTAGTTTTAGTTTTGAAATATGTAGCTTTAAATAAGCTTTAAAACCCGATGCATAAACATAAAACACTATTGCAGTAATAACGACTGAAAGCGTAACTATTAATTCTGCATATCTATTCATAACTATTTTGTTTTTAACTATTAGTTAAACACTTTACAGATTAGATAATGAATCTGTGATTATTAGTTCTATTCCCATCTCTAAAAACACCGTTTGCCAAAATGTGTGAACCTTATTTACCTGCTTTTTAGACATCTTCTTTGGCGGATTAAGAGTTATTAAATAAAGCCTCTCAAATGTGCCTGACTGAATCACAGATTCCATTTCTTGGAACAACGAAACACCAACCATCTCTTTAAATACTTTTAAAGCATTTTCTTTATCTGGTGCATTTCTATAAAAATTATAGTTTTCGGTATATGTAATAAAATCTGAAAACACGAATAGGTTAGCTATATCATTATTTTTTAAGCGTACTATTGCTTTAGCCACAACAGTAGCAATATCTGTAGATTCCATTAATTCAGGGCTTTCTAAAACTTTCGATTTTAAATCCTCATAATTGGCATTAAGTTGAGTGAAAATCGTATCTGTATTTTTCCGTTGTTGGATTTCTCTTCCAGTAAGGTTTTTGGTCATTAATTCTAGCTCTGCTTTAGTTACCTTTAAGCTGTAGCTAGATGATATAGAAGCAAGACTAACTGTAGACTTCCCACAATCTTGTATATTTATCAAGCGCTTCTTTTTCGCAAAATCTTCAAAAGCTGTTAATTCATTATTAACATCGTTAATAAGTTTTTCGTCAGTTAGATCTACCAATAGTGTAGATTCGATATAAGTTGTAGTTTCACATTCTCCAACATTACATGCTGTGAATAGAATACTTACTAAAATGGCATAAAAAAATGTTCTCATAATTTTTTGTTTATAGGTTAAAAAATAATTTTACATCTTCGCGGTTTGGCCACTTTGGCCCAGCGAATAAACTATCTTGTGTCTTTTTAAATTGAGACATATAATAGGATTGATATAGTTTTAAATCGTGATCTATTTGATTTAAAATATTATCTCTAGATATTTGTGCATCGTTAATCGAGCTAACCAAATCCTCTACTTTACTTAATCTTTCCATCTGTTCTTTTTCCAACTGATATGCTTCTGAAGGCACATTACCTTCTAGCCTAGAAATATCATTTTCAATTTCATTGACTTCATTATTTAAAGCCTTTATTTTTAATTCTAATCCATTAGCTTCTGCTATATCTGGATCAATTTCCTTAATAACAGTTTGAGTTACTTCTTTGGTTTCTGTAAAACCTTCATTTCTTTTCATTTTATAAATCCTAAGAAAATAAAAAAGAGAGATAATATAAGCAGCCAATAGTAGAAAAGGTACGTTTGTTACTAATGCAGCGTACCACCATTCTTCGGCAACTCCTGGTAATCTTCCAGCAATTCCAGTAGATATTGTAAATAATACCTGTATGATGATGATGATTTCTGAAAAGCGACTAAAGCTTTTGGTACCCCTTGGGTCCGTAACATTTATTACAATTAAATAAATGATAACTATTAACACGTAACTTCCTGTTCGCATGGTATTCTCCATAGGTGTAGAGACATACCCATAACCCGAAAAGAAACCAAGTGCCATTAATACTTCAGCAGCTACAATAGCTATAGTAATAATGATGATTACTAAACGCTTAACTTTTACTTTTTGTGGTGCATGACTAGTATTAGTGGTTATTATTTTTCCAGATTCTGCTAGCTCTGTCGTTAACTCCTCTAACTCTTCTTTAGCTTCTCTAAGTTCTTCAGTTTTACTTTCAAGTTTAGTTCTTAACTTTTCTAACCTATTAGCTACTGAATTTGAAAGGTCTTTCAAATCATTTAAAAGATTAACAGCTGCATTTTTTGTAGTCGCTAATATTTTATTATTAGGTTTATCTAAGGTTTTTTTAAATTGAGATACTGCTTCTAAGTAACTGTTTAGTATGTTTCTCATCCCTGGTGTCCATATATACATTTCACCTTTCCTTTCAGGAATTGAGCGTAAACGTACGTCTCGCTTTGCTATTTGTCTTATTTCATTATGCTTCATGACTTATAATGGCTTTAGTTAGTGATTTAACATTTCTTAATATCTGACTTAGGCTGCGTTTGTCAGTTGAATTATTATCTGAATTAATAGCAACCTCATTGTCTTCAGCTAAAAGCGCTTCGTACTGTGACTTGATTTGTTCGGTATGTGTTTTTGGAAGAGTCATTTTATGTGGTTTAAGGATTAAACAATAGAGGTGCTTTAGCAGAATGAGATTTTGCTAATGTTTTCAATAAGCTGTGAATGGGATGTACTCTATTACAACATAATTTTGCTGTAATAGTCTTGCGTCTCATAAAGAATGTATAGTGAGACAACAAATCTATTTGATAGAATGTAATGTAATACGTAGCTGTAAGAAAATACAGTTGAACGCAATTTGATGTAATAAATAGTAGTATTTGGGTTTTATTACCCAAAAAAGTTTCGTAAAAATACTTCATAGCGTAATCTTTTTGGATGATTAATAATGAACCCCTAATCAAGCGCACTTGCTTGCTGGTCATCCTCGATATACACTTCGTATTTCAATGAACTATTTTGTAACCGTTTGAATTTGATTCCTTTTTCCTCTTCTTAGAATCAAACTCAATACAAATGTATGAATATTTTTTTGTTTTAAAATTATTTCAAATTATCCAAACCTATTTCAGGTTTAGAAAGAAGCCAACTTTTTTCTTCTGGTAAGATTTGATAGTTACGAATTTGATGTATTACAATACATAGTTTAGTAATTTCTGCCTTCGCACTAGATTCTTCATTGTTTCTCTCTTGTTTTTTTTCTGAAATAATTTTGAAGATATTTATTTTATTTTCTAAGATCTCTTCCTGTGATATTTTAAAGGCATCGTCATGTTCTTTATACCATAACGCTAACCAAATTCTTCTTAAAACAAGAACATCAAACAACATAGGATTTTTATCTGTTTTTTTTAAGCTATATCTTTCACGAATATCTTCAACTTCATCAAAGTTACCATTGATTAAATAATTATCCATAAGGTAACTCCAAATTTCATCACATTTTTGGTCAATCTCTTTAAAGAAAAGGGTTTTATTAACAGAGTGCATAGCTTTTAAATATTGATAAAATAGAGAACCTTGAACAATCACTTTATTTTTTTTATTATCCATATTTCCCCACCATCTTGTAGCTGCGCTAGGAATAGCAGAAACAATAGAAATTTGTTCCTCAATAGATTCTTTAAGAATGGTAGAGAGTATTGACCAATTACCATTATAAATAACTTCGTCTTTTTTAAATAAAACGAAACGGATACCGAGTGAATTTCTGATCTGATTGACAATATATTCTGGTTGCGAAGTAAGCGCAATTAAGGTTCTAAAACCTGTTTTTGCTGCTATTTCAAGAACTTCATAGCCTTGATAAGGCTGCCATTTTGTATTTGAGGAATCTTTATATAAACGCCAATCGGCAATAATAGCCATAATTGAATTAGAGGTGTCTTTTTGTAGTATTGATAAAGCTTCTGCACCAGAAGTTGTTCGGTAGATATTAAACTCTGATTCTAAGTTCTGTTCAATTTTATCAAGAACCTCAGTTTCATCATCAACCAATAAAATATCAGGTTTGTTCTTTGTAATTATTTTTTTTGTGGCTTCTTTTACGCCTAACCATAGACTACATAAATCTATAAACTCTTTTTTGATTTTAAAAAAATCACTTATATTATCATATTTAATTAGATTAGATAATTTATTACCATATTCATCCGCTCTTATGTTTAGCAATTGTTCTTTTGATAAATACGGAATCACTTCATTTATTACTTCAATAGGCTTATTTGTAATTTTCAGGTTATGATTAAGTTTATCTAATATCATACCCTTTATATCACATAACATAGTTGTAATATCAATTAAAGCTGCATTTGATAGCGGATTAATTTTTTCTGATATACTTTCTACATTTTTAATATCTGTAGGTATTTGAACAAAACTAGAGCCTCTTCCAAAAAGCAATTTATATTTTATATTCGTTTTTGCTTTTTCTTCAAAAAAAGTTTGTGTTAATGGGCTATAAAAAATTATTGGTTTTTTATATTTCTTTTTCACTCTAACTTCTTGAGCAATTTGAAAACCTAAATTTAAGCTCATTAGTGTATTTTCCCATGACAAGTGAATATTTAATAATATATAAGGTACATTACTAAAGCTGCAATCATCAAAATTTTTAAAAGAATCAATAGTATCAAAGTTTGATTCCATTTCTTGTGATTTATTACAGATATGTATGGGTAAACTCATTGTTAGTCGTTTTAAGTCTCAAAAAGTTCAAAATATCCAGTTTGTTCATTTGTATCTAAATAATAACTACTAGCATCCTTCGTAATACTTGTGCCAAGGATAGTAGCTAATTGAATTTGATGACTAGTTTCAAATAACTCCTTTTTTAAAGTATTGATATCTTTTAATGCAAATTCCAACAAATCTTTACATTGTTGTTGAATTCTCTTTTCAAGATCAGTGTTTTGTATTTCTAATTTCCCGTAGCAATTACTATTTAGAAGCTGTAAAAGACAAAGCAGTTTTCTATTTGTAAAGGAAGGTTGTCCGTTACCAAAATCTTGATACAAATACCCATTTTGCCCATCACTATTTTTGAACACTGAGATTTTTTGTTTAGACAGAATTTTCAACCATATTTCAAAGTAGAGTATGCATTCTTTAATATTAATAACTCTTGTTGCGTTGTAGTGACTACCTTCATTTCTAAATTGCTTTAAAAAATTAAAAATGAGATTGGGGGAACTTACTAAAGAATTAACTTTTTTAATCTCTAAAATTTTACCTAATTCATTTACAATAGAATTATACAAAAATCCAGAAGTGTTATTATTTTGTAGGGTATGGCTTTCTTTTGTTATAACATTCCTTAAATTTTTCCAACAATAATTTAGGGTGTTAATTACTAACTGTTTATCTGTATTGTTATCCCACCAAAAAAAAGGGGTTTGAATAGATTCAAAATTTTGTATTTTTTCTCTAATAACAGTTAACCTTTTAAATAAAGTAGCATTTTCTCCAGTTGTATATAATTCAATTTCCTTTTTAAAAATTTCATAATTATATTTTTTCTGATTTGTGGACACACCACCTCTTGTGTCTTTAACTAACCAATTATCTAAACCATCGTTGTAAATGTTTTTGAAATATTGAATTTTATTACTAGAAGAATGTATAATATATGCTGCGGAAGGATTAATTCCGTCTTGACCTTTAATTTTATCGAACAATTTATAACCACTTTTTAATTTAAGTTCGTCATGACTCATCCAATGAAATGGTTTATGTTGTTCTTCTAAATAGAAATCAGCTAAAATTAACTCACTTTTTTGAACATCGTTTTTGAAAGAATCCCCAAATTTTAAAGTTGAAAAATGACCGTTTTGCTCTTTCTTTTTATCATATTTTAATTCCTTAATATTGATATTGTCTTCGAAAATAGTATTATAGCATATTTTCCATTCATCAATTTGGTCGTCTAAAATAAGTATACTTAGTTCAGAATTAATTTTATGAGTTGTTGGGTTTTGTTGTTTATATAAAGCCCAACCACTTAATAGGTTTTCTGAAGCACTATTTAAAATAGGCCATTCATTCGTATTTTTGTTAATTGTGGCTAATAATTCTTTTTCAAAGTCACCGTCTCCTTTTATTTGTATAAATGGTAATACACTCAGAATATGATTTTCAGGTTTCTCTTTTAAAAGGAAATCAAGTGGTAACGGTGAGTAAAAAATCACTTTTAAATTCTTTTGACATTTACTAAAAAAATTAAGTAAATATCTGTAAAAATCAATACCATTTTGAGATTGTAATTGGCTTTGGTCTTTTAATTTATAATGAATATCAATTACATAAATAGTGTTTCCGGACGTGTCTTTATGACTTGTGAAAGTTTTGTTTTTTGGGTGATTATTATACGAATTAACGGTATATTTTCCATTATCAATTGAAGTAGGTAAATTATCTTCAAGATTTGTAATAAAAAGTAGTTTTTCAGGCATTTTATTTTTTATTTAAATAATTGTTTATTGCCTTATACGCTTTTTCAACCTTATTTTCTGTTCCATCTAGATTATAAACATCTTCAATACCTGCAAACGGTGAAATGTAAATGAAAGGTAGTAATAGAGATTCTAACTTTTTATCATTATTAAACAGGCAGCTATGGACGTGTTCAGCATCAATAATGTTTAATTCTGAAATTTTATTATAAAAAGATTCAATATTCTCTTCAATTATTTTAAAATATAAGTATGAAACTGTACCTCTTAAATTATCGAAAGTATTTTCTTTTTTTTGAGAATCGCCACCGTAACTAATAATCACTCGATCTTTATAAAATTCTCTTTCTAAATGATCATGACGAAATATCACTTTAATGTCATTTGTTAAATCTAATTCATTAGTTGAAACATTAATTCCATATTTTTCATATATTTTATTATAGAAACCTTCTCTGCCTCTATAATTTTTATTATCCCAAAAATGTATCATATTTAATAAAGTTGATAGGTTAATTCATAAATAAGGTGACTCGTTGGTACTAAATCAGCACTACTTCCAATATATTCGAAAATTCCGTTATTGCTTTCAAGCTTCACTTTAAAATCATTTTTCAAACTCAAACTAAAACGCTCATTACCATCATATATCTTTAGATCCCCAACTGCTCTAATCGCGTTATAATTGGAAATCAAAAAACTTGAAAAATTACCTTTATTATTTTCTGTTTTGTGATATTCACTTAATTTAACTATTAAAGATGGCACGGGAATATCACTATTATAATGAACATCAATTAAAATTTTATTATCGACGCATTTGCATTTAATGGTACAATTTTCTTTATGTTCGTTCTTTATATGTTCAATCAACATATGTGGTAAATAAATATTTACCAAAGCATTATTATCAGAATCTGCTGTAGAATTTAAATTATAATGTTTTTTTTTGATAGTTAAACCTTTTGTAGTTTTAGAATACTCATCTAAATTTAACTTTTGATAAAATAAATTTATTTTTTTACAAGTATCTATATGGCTAGATTGATTAGTATGAACAGATTGGTACATTCCATAATCTATTCTTTCAGCACTTAAAATTTTACTTAAATAATCATTAAACCCAGTTCCAAACCAATTATTTATTAGTTTCGTAGAATAATCATTATCATCAAGAAATTCACAAATGTTTTTGTCTGAGTTTTGAGAGATTGCTTTAGATCTTTCTTCATCATGTATATCTTCTCCATTACTTTGCCTAAGCCCATAATATTCTTTAAATCTTTTTAAAAAGTCAAGTTGATTCATACGAATATCCGTAAACTCTTGAGCCATATTATAGTCTAATAATAGTTGAGAAGCTAGGTTAGCAGCTATATGGTTTGTAAGAATATTAAATAACGCTCTATAATTCTTATCTAAATGGTCAGAATGATACCCAACGGCAATACTACCTACTGATAGCTTTTTAGATTTAACATTATTTGCGACTGACACAAAATATTCTATACTACACATTCCTAAAAGGAAAGATAATAAACCCGCCGTTAAGAATAAATATAGAATTTCATTAATACTATCAGCATTTTTTTCATCTACAAAATTAAGATTCAAATGATTTGAAAGCTTATCAACATCTATTTTGGTAAAGCAGTTAATAGGGTCTGTTAAGTTTTTATAAGTAGCATCACTAAATATTCTTTTTAATAACTCCTCTTTTTTATTTTCTTCATTAGCTTCATCATTAACGAGTTTTTGTTTTCTGAAATATTGATAATTGTTTTTCGTTCCTCTAACTATTAAGTCGCTATCTAAATCGTCGATCTCATCAATCAAAAAATGTGGGTTAAAGAAATTCATAGGAATTATTGCTTCTATAACTCTCTCTCTTATATTGTATAAAAGTCTAATTTTTTTGCTTTTAGTTTTTACAATTTTAACTCTAAAATTATTTCCACTGTGATTATTGTCACAAATTATATTAGTAATGTTTCTGTAAGGCTTGTTTTGATTTGTGAATAATTTTTTTAAAAAATACTGATAAATAGTAATGGTTTTTTCAACACCATCATTCTCGTAATCATAATAGAAAAAACTATTTAATCTATCTGTTTTCCATTTTTGAGGTTCAAAAATCTCATTTAGATTATTAAATTTAATTTTAGAGTAACCTCCCATAATAAATTTAATATCATTATTGTCTCCTAAAAGATGTGATTCTGCAACTGACTTTAAAAAATCAAATATTAGAGATTCAGCAGATATATTCCCACTAATTGTAAATGGCAATTTCCTTAATAATACATTATGTAAATAGTGTAAATCTATTTGATTCATATCATTCAATTTTATATGCTTTAATTATTACTTTTTGGGGCGTAAATGTTAAACATTTACCATCATCAATATAAGATAGATTAAATAGCAAAAATGGATCAGTATGATTAGCTAAATTTCTTATATAGCTATGCCATTTATCAAGCAATTTTTCATCTCCTTTAAATTCATCTTTCAATCGATTACTAGAGATTACCGGCGACATAATATCAAACTTTTTAGTTAGATTTTTAAATCCAGCTTCTGCAAAATAATTAAAAGTAGTTTGAGATTTTAAAAAATTTCGATTTTTAACCAATGTCTTAAATCCACAAAGTCGATCTTTTTCTAAAATGACTTTTGAAAATATAGGTTTGGTTATATCGTTTAAAAAAAGATCCCAATAAACGACAAAGCCATTTGGCTTCAATATTCTGTATATTTCTTTAAAAGCAGATAATTGTTTTTTAGGGTTTATTTCATGAATTACCATTTTACACATTACAATATCAAAAGAATTACTTTTAAAATTGCTAGATGTTATATCATCATAGACAAAATCAACAGTTGACTTTGATCCTTCAATAAGCTTTGGTAATTCAGATTTACCTCTAGCTAATTGCACTTCGCTATTTTCTGACAAAGTTATTTTGAAAGACACGTCTAAATTGCGTTTAACAACTTCTCTAGTGCAGGAACCATATCCCGCTCCAATATCTAATAAATTTAAGCCATTTACAGAAGGTATTAATGAACAAAATTGATCCCATTGTTCCTCTTTAATACTATGAATTTCTTCATATCTAACTATTCTTTTATCAAAACTTGTAGCCATTATCTTTTATAAGGTATTTGTTTTCCATCTTTAATCTCAGAAATTATTATCTCAGCATTAGTTTCATTATGACCAATGAAGTTTATTGTTCCTGATACTCCTTTATAACTACCTAAAGAATTAAAACCATTTGAAAAATTTTCAAAATCAGAAGTTTTACTGATTAATAAATCGGTCATAATCGTAAGATTATCATATGCATATGCTATATCAAAAGATGGTTGCGTATTATACTCTTTCATAAAACGTTCTGTAAAAGCGTTATTTGAGTTTGTCGTTTGAAATACAGGTGATAGTATTAAGTAACCTTCTAGTGAAGAGATAAAAATTTTAGGCTTCCAATTAAAAGTAAAAGAACCCATCATAATTCTTTTACTACTAGGTTTAAGTCCAAAATCTGAAAGTTGATTTGTATAAAGGTCAACCTGATTAGTCATAGGTGCTAAAAAATACATTTTTGCATCATTATTTTTAAACTTCACGGCAATATTCTTAAAATCCTTATCCGTCACTTCAACAAACTCATTTTCCTTAATCTCAATATTCAAATTTCTAGAGGTTTTAACCAAGTTATTATTTATTAACTTCTCTAAGGAAGAATATTTTGAAGAAAAAAAGTTTATGGATTCCGGTTTTTCGTTTTTCAAAAAACTAGATACAACTTCTGCTTCAGTATTAAAATTATAGTAGATTCTAAAATTATGTTTGGATTTAGATAAAATATCTGTGTCTGGTGAAATAACAAAATGAATTATTTTATTTTTTTCAATAATCGGCGATACCGCTTCTGAAGCTGCTGTAGTTGAAGTGATTATTGCATCAACATGATTAACAGATATAAGCTTATTAGCAGCCGTTACTGCATTTTTTGTTTCAGAAGCAAAATCTTCATAATAAAGCTTTATTGAAGTTTCAGGGTGTTTTTTATTTAAATCATTTAAGGCTAGTTCAAACCCTTTTTGTTCTCCCTCTCCAATAACTGCATATTTCCCTGTTAATGGCAATATTAAACCTATTTTCAGGACGTTTCCATCTTCGTTTAACGTTTTCTTATTTTTATTTTTGCAAGAAAATAAAATTGATAGTGCTAAAACTAATAAAATCTTTAATTTCATATCATTTAATTTTTAAATTTATCTAAATCAATTACTCTAGTAGCTATTTCACCTACCACCTTATCATTATGTTCTACTATTACAATCGTTTTTTTACTTTCCATTCTTTTTAAAAAATCTATCACTTGTTCTACCATTTTAGGTGCTAATCCAGCTGTTGGTTCATCTAAAAGCCATACATCTGTTTCTTGAGCTATTAACATTGCAAAAGATAACATTTGTCTTTGTCCTCCAGATAGATTACCTCCTAGAGAATTTTCTAATTTTTCTAAATCAGGAAATTGCTTATAACATTCTTCTAAAAGCGCTTTCTTTTTCACTTTACTTTTTCCTTTAAAGGCTAAATTAAAATGTTCCTTAACAGTCAATGAAGTAAAAACTAACCCTCCTTGAACAAAATAGGACAAACCTTTTTCTCTTAACTTATGAGTTGCTAGTTTATCTATTTTTTCTGTTTTAAAATTAATGTATCCAGAATTATCTGAAATTATCCTGGCTATTGTTTTTAGTAATGTGCTTTTTCCACTTCCATTTTGTCCTATGATAGCGAGGGTTTCATTTCTTTTAACGGTTAAAGAAATCTTGTCTAGAATAATCTTTTCTTGATATCCCGTAGATATATTATTTAATTCAAGAACTGTTTCTATCATGCTATCTCTAGGTTTTTACTATTAGCAACTCCATTTTCCAAAATGATATGCTTATTACAGATTTCTTTTGCTTTAATAATATTGTGCTCTATTATAACAAATGTTTTTCCTTGTTGATTTAAGTACTTTATAATCTCTATTAACTTATCAATCATTTTAGGGTTTAAACCTGCAAAAGGCTCATCAAGTAAAATTAACTCAGCTTTAGTCATGGCTATTATAGTGAAGGCTATTAGTTTCTGCTGTCCATACGATAGGCTTCCAACCAAATGTTCTTCGAGATGATTTAGTTTAAAACTTTTTAAAATGTTATTCGCTTTTTCATTTATTTCTATTTCTAACTGTTTTGTTTTTTTTGGATTAAATAGTTGATTAAAAATACTGATATCTTTTTCATAATCTTTAGCACAAAACAAATTTTCTATCACACTTAAATTTTTAAAAACTCTTGGGTCTTGATGTAGTCTTACAACACCCTTACGAGCAACTGAAAGTGGCGATAGCCCTCTTGTTGACTTTCCTTTAAGTATAATCTCCCCTTGATCTATACTATCCGTTTGAGTTATTAAATTAAATAGTGTACTCTTACCAGCACCATTTTCGCCCTCAAGAAGAATTATATCTTTTTCATTAATATTCAATGACAAATCTTTTAAAACAGAGATTCCATCAAAGGATTTACTTATATTTTTTATAGCTAGTAATTCCATCATCTAAAAGCTTTTTTACCTAAGATTCCATTTGGTCTAAATCGAACAATTAAAACCAAAATAAGACCAAAGAGTATCATTCTCATATTTGCTGCAATCATTTCAGGAATATTTAAAAACCTAAGAAATTCTGGAAGCAATATATATATCAACGCACCTACAATTGGTCCAATCAGTCTACCAGAACCACCAATTAAAACTATACTAAGTATTAAAATAGATTCATCTAATGTAAAAGATGAAGGGTCTATATAAGATGCATAACTAGCATAAATAGTTCCAGCTATACCAGAAATGACACAAGAAATTAAGATGCTTATTCGTTTATAATACTTAGGGTTTTTGCCTAGGTTTAAAACTGCTATCTCATCATCTTTAGTTGCCTTTATAAGTTTATGTAGTGGTAATGAATAAAATCGTTTAAGGAAAATGAGTACTGTCATAACCCAAACTCCTGCATAAATAGAAAAATCTAATGGCGTATTAATTTCATAACCAAAAATATTAGGCGATGCAATACCTGAAATACCATAAGACCCATTAGTAAACTCAGAATTATAAATTACTGAAAAGAATATAATTTGAACTGCTAATGTTGCAAGACTAAAGTATAACTCTATTACTTTACCAGCAATAAAACTAAAAATTAACCCAAGAATTAAACAAGAACCAATAGCTAATATAAAAGGTATCCAATAACCTATTTCTAGTTGAGAACTAAAAATAGCTATTCCATAAGCACCTACTCCATAAATTACCGCTTGAGCCAAACTCAATAAACCAGAAAAACCTACTTTTTGATTAGCACTAAGTGCTAATAAAATGTAAATTTCCAACAGAACAAATATGTGTAGTATATAATTCAAATCTAGTTTTTTCTCAATTTATAGCTTACTAAGCCTTCTGTTTTATAAAGAATTATCAATAATAAAATTAAAAAAGTAAGTCCTTCTTTCCACTGGGCATTTAAAAACCATTCTACTGTATTCTGAAATAATGCTAATAAAATAGATATGAGTGTTAAGTATTTTACGTCAAGTCTTGTTACTAAAATAGCAACTGCTGCTGCGGATAAAGTGATATTCATTCCTGAATGTGGTTCAACACCAATTTCAATTGTGGTTAGAATACCTGCTATTACTGCAAAAGCAGAACCAATTATCATAACTAAGCTTCTAATCCTTTTGCTATTTATACCATATACTTCTCCAAGAATATCATTATTAGCGATTGCCTTTAATGAGAGGTCTAATTTTGTTAGTTTTATTCCTAAATAAAAAATAACTATGATAATAATTCCAACTAATAATTGAATAATTTGATTTGTTGAAATTATAACGTCTATAATATTAAATGTATCTCCAGATAAAGACACAATCTTATTTTCACTTCCGAAAAACATAGCTATTGTATTTACTATAATGACATAAATTCCCATTGAAGCTATTAGAGTAACCGATGAATCTGTCTTCTTTTTAGTCATTGGTGAGTAGACCGCTTTTTCTATAAATAAAATGATTATTGAAGCTATTGATAAAGATACTGTAGATGCTAGAATCCAATGAAGTCCTAGGTCTGTTAGCTGCCAAAATGTATAAGCTCCTAGAGTAAATATTCCTGCGTGAGCCAAATGAAAAACTTTAGTTACACTAAAAATATAATTAAACCCAATTACCATCAGGCTCAAAATGATGCCCGACACTATACTATTAAATACTATTTGCAGAATTATTTCCAACATTTTGTAAATATCGGTTTTTAAAAATTATCTGAAATTATCTAACTAGATAATAGTACTAATTAATTATTATATAGAAAGCTTGCTAAAAGTGAGATTGTACATATGATTTTTTCATAACCCCTTGTGCATTTTAAATAATACTTATTTTGATGTTGTTAATATTTCGATTGAAAACAACCTTGTTGATAAACTGAACTATTGTCAGAGCCGATATTTTGGATAATATTCTTGTTTTGAAGCCTTCGAATGACTTGGCATAATTTCTCCTTATCATGAACTGGTCGCACAATTGAGAGAACAACGTTTCTATTCTTTTTCTCGATTTGCGATAGATATAGGGCTGCCCCTGTAGTTCTTTTGGTTCCTACGCATTGGCGTATCAAGTTTGACACTTCTTGTCTTGAACAGGTTTAGTTGGTATTCGGCGGAAAGATAGCCGCGATCACCTATCAGCGTGCAGTTTTTGAGCTGCTCCTTTATATCCTTGAGGTAGTGTATATCATGCACTGAAGCCGGGCTTATATCGATACTCTGGAAAACCCCGCTTACCGAACATGTAGCATGTAATTTATATCCATAATAGTGTGAGGACTGCGAAGCACAATATCCTTTGTCTGGTGCCCCATACCTAGAGTCGCGGCATACTTTACTGCGGGAACTTCTGGACAACTTACAGACTTCCAACGGCATACTGTCAACTATGAAGTGGTCTTGGTCTATGTTCAGGGAAGCCGATAGATCCGCTCTTATCTTTTCCAAATAAGGGAACAACCTGCGGCGTCTCCTGTTATAAACGCTTCTCTCTATACCAGAGCTAATGTCCTTGGGAAGTTTTCTGAAAAGGTCACATTCACTATCGACACCCAGATATTCGGCCGTAAGGTTGATGGCGATAACCTCGATATCGGCCAATACAGGCTTTCGCCTTTGATAAGGCAATAGCTTTTCCTGCGATATTTGTTTGAGTACTTTCAATATTTTCTCGTAATTTGCTTTGAAGTTGTGCATAATAAATTGATTTTTAGACACTTCAATTTACTGCTATAAAGCAGTTTGCACAACTTTTTTACTTTAAATCAAAATGCACAACGGGTTATCTTAATTTTAAAGTACTCCAAGTATAAGATTGAAAGTTTATATTATTAGAAATACCATCGGTATAATTGTTATCTCCTTTTTCAATAAGTTCTAGATTAAAACCTATACGACCTGAGTTCGATTAAAACAGGCATAGTTAATCTGTAGTCTCGATACCTCTTATCGATGGTTTTTTTGGGAGGAAGCAATATGCCAATATCCCCGAAATAAGGTTTGCTACGAAGTTGATGATGCTCCTGTGTCTTGAATGCTCCACCTGGCACACGTTCTTGAGCTCGTCGTTGACGGTCTCTATATTGTTGTGCATTAATAAAGTATCCCTCCGAGCAACTCCATCTTGACTTAAACGGCATAGGAGTTTAGTTTTGTATTTTCAAAATTATAACTTATG
>CANMFQ010000010.1 GCA_947497145.1 uncultured Flavobacteriaceae bacterium | reverse complement strand
GCTGCTTAACGAAACAAATTGCCACAATGGCGACCTAAAATAAGAAGAAACCCTAGGCTAGTAGGGGTTATTTAGCCAGAAAAGACAGCTGCTACACTAGCACTCTCCGTAATAAAACACCATAAACCCAAAGCAATCTCCATAGTATCGGCAAAGCAGCCGGTTCAGTCAACACCGCCATCATGTTGGGTCGTACCGACCACACGAAGGCTTAGTTATTAGCAGTTGTTTATAGTTTTCTTTTTCCTAACCAATTTTGACCAGAATATTCAAACAACCTTCTGATATTGGATTTCTCTATTACTTCAATTGATTTGGATAAGTTGTTGTTTAGGAAGGTTGAATATCGTTTACCGAACACATTAATTCTATTAGTTTTTCTTTCTAGGAAATAACCCTCTATACTAACATTTGTTCTTGTATCTAAGTTAATACTAAGTGCCGTTAACCCTTTATTATCTATTATTTCAAAACCTTTTGAGTCATAATTAAACTTACCACTATTATTAGGATTTCTTCGCCAAACGTTGTCAATGATTTCAACAATTTGATTTCCGGATAAGTCATAAACTGTTACGCTAATTTTTAGTTTTCCGTCAATTATTTTAATTGGGATTATGTCGATACCTCCGATAACAATATGTTGTGGAGGAGAATCACTTTTGTATTCACTTACCGTGTTACCAATCTTTAAACCACGTGATTTAATCCATAATGATTCGTTGTCTTTTAGTGGTTCATTATGGTCAAAATTTATTTCACCAGTAAGGGCATTTTCAAAAGAAGATATTTCCGTCCGTAAGTCAACTTTTTTTATTAGATTATTAGAAGAACTTGTTAATTTTTTGACCTCGTCAATTAATTCGTTTGTTTGATTAGAAAGAACTATGTTTTCGCCCATTAATGTATTATTTGCTAATACTATTTTATCAACCCTATAACTTATTGCACCATTTAATTCTGATAATTCCTTTATTTCTTCTGCTAGTTTATTATTTAAAGTGTCATATTCCTCAATTCTATCTAATTGATTATTATTTTTAATATTAGCCCAATAGGCTGCAATAGCAGCTGCTATTGTAATAATAAGTATAATTAGAGGAGTGTCTATTTTCATTATGTGATTTTGATATTATTGAATTTATTAATAATTACTGCTAACAATTGTATATCCGTACTCAAGTACGTATATTATTTTTTTAGGATTACTAATCTAAGAGATTTTTAATGGATTTAAAACTATTTGTTACTACTAGGGAGTAAATTTCTCTTGTTTTGGAAGGGTTATGACACAAATACACTTAAATAAAGCTAAACGCATCGCAATCTCAGTAGTATCAACAAAGTAGCCGGTGGTAGCTATTATTACCAGTTGTGCTTATGCTACTTTGAAATCAAATTCATCCATCTCAACACTAAATTTCACATTCGCCTTTAATGCTTTAAATACTTTTAAAATTGTCTCGATAGTTACATTTTTTGTGTTTCGTTCCAATTTAGAGATTTGTGATTTTTGAACTCCAATTAATTCTCCAAGTTGTTCTTGAGTTAATTTTCGTTCTTTACGAACAGATTTTATCATATCGCCAAGTACTTCCATTCGCAAGTCAAATTCATATTTGTCTCGTTCCGGTGTTCCAATTTTCCCGATGTCCTTGTCTTTCATTTGGTCAAGTGTCATCATTTTCATTTTCTTGTTTTTTGTTGCCATAACTTTGATTTTATTTGTCAAAATATTCCGCTCTAATTTTCAATGCTTTCTCAATTTCCGATTTGGGAATTTTACTCACTTTTTTAACCATTCCGTGTGTTGATAAAACAAGTGTTTCTGTTTTGTCCGTTTTGTCCCAAAAGGCAAATAGTCTGTATTGAATGCCTTTATAAAGTGTCCTGAATTCCCAAATATCATCTGCTAATTTCTTAAAAAGTTTTGGGTCATTTTCAAGTTTCGCTTTATCTAAATTGTAATAGATTTTCTTTTTGGCTTTTGTGTCTAATTTAGACATAAAGTCAATTGCTTGTTCAAGAAATATTACTTCAAATTTTGGTTTCATTCAGGTCTTTTGCCATTTCACTTTGGCAAAAATAACAAAAAAAGTTGACTTATATGGAAACTTTGTGAGTTTTCCCTCCGATTACTGCAAACGACGGTGCCTTCCAGTTGGGCTCATGCTGATTACCTAAGGCTGTGCGAAGTTTGCAACTTCGTACCGTCAACAGTGAGCTATGCGAGTAAGAAACAATGGTGAATTACAAAAGCTACAGCAGTATTTGTTGTGGCATTGTGTTGCTGCCAATGTGTGTGACTGCGAAGTTGCAAACTTCGCAGAGCAGTCTAATTTATTTCGTTTTGAGTTTTTACCTGATTTATTCGCAAGGGCTTTTCATATATACTATAAACTGCTTCAGTATTTTTTGTATAACTAACTACAATACCTTCATCTTTTTTAAATTGGGAAAATATGTTTTGTAAATAATAAGGTAAATAAATTTTTCATATTAGGCTTAGTTTGTTTTAATCATTTTTAAGTTTTTTTATCTTTCGTTTTAAAAAAGAATAATAAATTAATGCAGGTAAAAATAAGATAGTAAATAAAGTGGCTAGCCAAGAACTATATGTGAATTTAAGTGGCGGAAATTCTTCTTTTGGTGTTCTCTGAAATGTTCTGCTTTTATTTTTAAACTTATATCGCCAAACTAAAATATTACCATTTTTATTTCTTTCAATGCTATTTTTATTCGCTGTTATTTGTGTTTTTACTTTATCCTTTTTAAGATTTCCAATATAAACGTAAATTGAAGTAACTCCTGTGTCCTCATTTATTTCTTCATGAAATGATTTTATAATCAACTCATCTTTCATAAAAGAAGTAGGTTCATAATAATATGCATATAGAAATTTAATTTTTTCGAAATTTTTTATCATTCCTTCAGTAAGAAATAAAAAACCTAAAATTGCTATTATCAAACTTATTTTTTTTCTAGTTTGTTTACTCATTTTATTATCTAGTTAAAGGTTAAAATCCGCTCTCCGAAGAGTATTGAGTAGGGCTGTATGAAGTTTGCAACGTCGTACCGTCAACAGTGAGCCATGCGAGTAAGAAACAATAGTGAATTACAAAAGCTACAGCAGTATTTGCTGTGGCATTGTGTTGCTGCTAATGTGTGTGACTGCGAAGTTGCAAACTTGGTAATTGGTGGTAACAATTGTCTATCCGTACTCAAGTACACATATTTCTTTTTTAGCATTACTAATCTAACGTATTTTTAATGGATGTAAAAGTAATTGTTACTACTAGGGTGTATATTTCTCTTATTTTGAAACGTTATGCCCCCAAAGTAACTGAATAAGGCTCGTCGCATCGCAATCTCCATAGTATCGGCAAAGTAGCTGGTTCAGTTAACACCGTCATCACGTTTTGGTGTATCGAGCACATGGAGGCTTAGTTGTTGTAAGCAGTTTTTAATCACAACCACCGCAACTACTACATCCACTATCACAAGAAGAGCAACCAGATGCGTCAAATTCAGAATCAAATGAATCTAAAGTGTCATCAAAACTATCAAAATATGAATCAAACATATAATCGTCTTCAAAAAAGTCAACATACAACCACCAATCACTATCAGAATCATAAGTGGCACTATGTAAAACTTTCTGTTGATTTATTAATTCTTTATCAATTGTTTTTAAAAGTTGAAAATCTAAGTTTTTTAATAAGAAAATGTTCCCTCCAATTCTCAACAATAACTCTAATCCTTTCTTCTTATCATTATGAAGTAGATTGTCTATACATTTATCAACCTCATTTAAATAGTTTGATATTTCTCTCCTTAGCTTATTTCCGTTTTCAGTTAGTTTATTTAACCTAAATAAATTCAATAAGAATGATTGCTTAAAATAAAGGCTGATTTTTTGATTACTTCTTGTCGATTTTTTAAAATTCCAGCTTCCGTTTGAAGAATCGTAAGCCATTTTTATAAAATTCTTAAATAGTATTTGAATTGAAGGACTTTTTATAAATGGACTTAAATAAATTAATTCGTGATTTTTTGGCTGGTATTTATTAAAATTTTCACCTGAAATAACATATGTATAAGTTCTAATGTAGTTGTCTCTAGGATGAGATTTTTTATCTATTTCTTTAATTTTAATAACTTTTTTTAGAAGTAAATCCATAAAAGTAAACTTCATTAAATCTTTCAATTGTACAGAGGTACAATCTTTAATTAACATTGTTTCTGCAGGTGTTATTTGAGATAGTATTTTCATTACTTTTTGAATCGTAGTTTAGGTATTACCCATTTTTTCTTTCTATTAACTCTTGTAAAGCGAATCTCGTTAAATCTAGTATCAATATCAACCCAAATGTCACTTGGTGGTTTTTCATTAAATGTCGACTCGTAAAAATCAAGTGTTTTTGAATACTGTTTTTTAAATAAAATTCTTTCTTCTGAGCCTTTTGTTGGTCCGTGATGAATATTTTTATTTATTGTGTTTTTACAAAGTTCAATCCAATATGATTCCGTGTAAAGTAAATGAAGATGCCATACTTGGTCAATTTGGTCTGAAGGTGTTTGAGGGAAATCTGAAATAGTAATCAGAAAAATAAATTTTTTGTATTCTAATACTGTTCTCAGTGCATATTCTATTGACCAATCATTTTCTCTTGCTAATCTATCTGTAAAACTGAAAGAAGAATCTAGGTCGTCAATTTCAAAATTTTGAATTTTATTCCATATTTCATTTTGTTGTTCAGTCATTTTTGGTAATTGGTGGTAACAATTGTCTATCCGTACTCAAGTACGCATATTCCTTTTTTAGTATTACTAATCTAAGGGTTTTTTAATCGATTTAAAAGTTATTGTTACTACTAGGGTATATATTTCTCTTATTTTGGAAGTGTTATGACACAAAAGCACTTGAATAGGGCTAAAGCATAGCAATCTCAGTAATATCAACAAAGCAGCTGGTTCAGTTAACACCGCTATCATATTGGTTCGCACCCGACTGTATGGAAGGGTAGTTATTGTTGCCTATTTTTTATAAATTCAATTGTTATTTATTTTCTCTCTGATTAGTGTAAAGCTAAGCATTAATAAAATGCAAATTCCGAATGTTAATAATCCATATTGAAGTAAACCTGCGAAGACAAGTGTGCTAAACAATGCAGTAATCTTAAAAGGAAAAAATGCAACCGATTTTTCCACGAGTACATTTATTATGTTATAATTTTCCATTAAGAAATAACATATTATACAGACCAAACTAATTATATATAGTCTAATGATTTTTAAAATTCTTTTATTCTGATTTAATATCATCCTCTGTTTCAAATTTTCCGTCTAAGCCAGCAGAAGTGATTAAAAATCCTTGTCCATTTTTTATGATCTTATATTTATATTCTCTATTCCAAGCGTCTTTTTTCCAATCTTGTCTTAAAGGACTATTTCCGATTAGTTCGTTCAGATCGGTTGGGTATTTTCCGAATTTTTCATTCCAACTTTTCATTCTCTCCGTCATTTCAGCTATTTCCTTTTTAGTTTTATTAGGATAGACAGATGTTCTTTGATAACCGAAAAATAGAAACATACTTATACTTCCCACTACAAAAAGCGAAATGACCATTATTGAACTCGGTTGTAGAAAATATTTCTGAATAGGTCTTTTAGTACAATCTTCTTTTTCTTTTTTACTAATTCGTTTTCGATGTTTATAATCTTCGTGTATTAGTCCAAATTCTGCTAACGTCGAAAGTATTAATGCAATCATTTAGCTGGTTTTGATATACGTGATAAAACAATTCCCTATCCGTACTCAAGTACACATATTTCTTTTTTATCATTACTAATTTAGGGTATTTATATAAATCTAAGGCGCATCCCTTTAAAAGACACTAAATTCCTGTAAGCTACAGCGCATAAATAGCCAAACCGCTTCGCAGTTTTGGTTTTATATAGGTGCTTTTTGGTGGCATTACCATACCGGCGTCTGCAATGGCTTTTAATTCGGTAATGGTTATAGGGACTAAGCCAAAGCCTACGGAGAATTTTCCGTTGTCAATGGCATCTTTCATCGCAAGGATATTATGTTTACCATGCCCGTATTGAATTCGCTTATCTGTTCGTAAGTCGCTTATCCCTAAAATGGGTTCTAAGATGGTTTTATATAAAATTTGCGTGTCTAATGTACTCAGTGTATCGGTAAATGTGTAATCTGTTTTTCGAAGCGATAAAGCATAAAATTCCCCCTCCAAATACATGCTGAAATGATGTTTTTTACTAGGCTTGTGTGGCGCAGTGCCCAGATTATCAATACGATAATAGGTGGCTAATTGCGTTAAAAATTCGGTTTTACTCAAACCGTTTAAATCCTTTATCATACGATTGTATTCATAAATACGTATTTCAGATTCGGGAATTAAATAGCTCATAAAGTACTTGTACGACTCTTGAGATGCGTTTTTTTTTGCTAATAGGTTAGAAGATGCGCTTCTGTGGTGGCCATCGGCAATATACAAGGCTTCTACAGTGGCAAATTCTTGTTGTATTTGTAATACCGTTGCATCATCAGCAACAACCCAAAGCTTATGCGTAATCTTGTCTTTTGTACGAAAGCAATAGGTGGCGGTTTTTGCCATTTCGTTTTGTAGTACAGTGGCGATAGCTGCCTTATCAGCATACGTCATTAATACCGGTTCGGCATTGAATTTAACTGTTTGAAGGTAGTTTGCAAAGAGAGTTTCTCTTTGTTTTATGGTATTTTCATGCTTTTTGATTAGATTTTCTTGATAATCTTTCACGCTGGTTCCACACAACAGCCCAGTAAATGTACTCTTGTTTTTTTTCATTTGGTACACGTAAAAAGATGCTTTGGTATCCTTTATAAAAATATTGTTTTTTATGAACGCCATATACCGTTGGTGCACCAATTTAAAATGCGCTTGTCCGGTCTTATTTTTGGCATTAGCATAACTTGGATTTATGATATGTAAAAAGGAAAACGGATTAGATTGTAAAACAGCATTCAATTCTCGCTTTGAATAATCATTATAAGAGCGAGAAACCACAAGACTGACCTTGTCTTTAGCGGGCCTTATGGCTTTGAATGGTGCAATTATAGCCATTTAGCTAAACTGTTTTGAAACAATTTCGGCCTTTCTTGATGTTGCGTAATCATAAAAACCTTCTCCTGACTTAACACCTAGTTTGCCTGCCATAACCATATTTTGTAGCAGTGGACAAGGTGCATATTTGTCTTTTTTAAAGCCGTCATACATCACATTTAATATAGATAGGCAAACATCTAAACCAATGAAATCAGCCAATTGTAAGGGACCCATTGGGTGCGCCATACCTAATTTCATTACCGTATCTATTTCTGAGACACCTGCAACACCATTGTATAAGGTTTCAATGGCTTCATTTATCATAGGCATTAAAATTCTGTTGGCAACAAACCCAGGGTAATCATTTACTTCAGTAGGTGTTTTGCCCAACTGTAAAGAAAGATTCATAATGGTTGCCGTGGTTTCATCGGTAGTATTGTACCCTCTGATAATTTCTACCAGTTGCATTATAGGAACAGGGTTCATAAAATGCATACCAATAACCTTATCTGGGCGTTGGGTAACAGCAGCAATTTGAGTTATGGAAATAGAAGAGGTATTGGTTGCCAAAATCGTATGTGGAGGACAAGCCGCATCAAGGGTTTTAAATAGCTGCAATTTTAAGTCTACATTTTCTGTGGCAGCTTCAACAACCAAAGCGACGTTAGCAACGGCTTCTGCCAAATCTGTGGCAGTAGTGATACGCTCTAGGGTTTCCTTTTTATCATTTTCGGTAATCTTTTCTTTGGCAACCATACGGTCTAAATTTTTGACTATAGTGGCCATGCCTTTGTCCAAAGAATTTTGGGATATATCGATAAGGCATACTTGAAAACCATTTTGTGCAAAAACATGGGCTATACCATTTCCCATGGTTCCGGCACCAATTACTGCTATTTTTTCCATCTAATTATATTTTATTTGTATTGTTTTTATCGCTTAAAAGAACACTATTTGTTGTGGGTGCAAGCAGACATCAACAGACGATTTACTTATTAAAACAATCTATAATTTGTAAAGCAACTTTTAGCGCTTGGGTACCTTGTTTTAGTGTTACCACTGGGGTCGTATTATTTGTAATGGCATCTGCAAACGTGTTTAACTCATCGGCAATTGCATTATTTGTTTCGACTGTGGGATTTTCAAAATATATCTGTTTTTTTACACCTTCGGCATTTTGTAGTATCATATCAAAATCTCCAGCTTGTTCTGGCGCATCTTTCATTTTTACAACTTCAACCTTCTTTTCTAAAAAGTCAACAGAGATATAGGCATCCTTTTGAAAAAAACGAGACTTACGCATGTTTTTTAGCGATATTCTACTAGCGGTTAAGTTTGCCACACAACCATTTTCAAATTCAATTCTAGCATTAGCAATATCAGGAGAATTGCTAATGACGGAAACGCCACTTGCGTGAATGTCTTTAACTTCAGCGTTTACCACGCTTAAAATAGCATCAATATCATGTATCATTAAATCTAAAACCACAGGAACATCAGTGCCACGAGGGTTAAATTCTGCCAACCGATGCGTTTCAATAAACATAGGACTTTCTATTTGTTTATGTACCGCAATAAAAGCAGGATTAAACCTTTCTACATGACCCACTTGACCTTTAATGTTGTGTTTTTGCTCTAGCGCAAGTAATTCTTCTGCTTCTGAGAGCGTATTGGTAATGGGTTTTTCAATAAAAATATGTTTGCCATTTTCTATGGCCTTTTTTGCACAATCAAAATGTGAAAGGGTAGGGGTGACAATATCTACGACATCAACAGCAGCGATTAAGGTATTTATATTTTCAAAATAAGTATATCCAAATTCCGCAGCTACTTTTTTAGCATTGATAGCATCAGGGTCATAAAAACCAACCAATTCATATTTTTCAGATTCATTAAGTAAGCGAAGATGTATTTTTCCTAAATGTCCCGCTCCTAAAACTCCAACTTTAAGCATATATCGTTTTTTTCAAAAATAAACATACTTTAGAAGTTTATCAGTTTAGTTTTTTAAAAGTTTATGATTTTATTATCCATACTTTGCATTGCGCAGTTTTAGCATTGATTTTTTTTTAAAACTGTGGACTAATTTTTTTTGTAATTTGATGTTGAAGGTTCTAACTTCGTGTCTCCAAAATCAACACATTGAACGATACTTTAAAACACCACGGACTACGTAATAAATTGGCAGCAGTATTGCAAAAAAAGGGCATTACCAACAAGAAAGTTTTAGATGCTATTCGTGTCATTCCCCGACATTTGTTTATTGATAGTAGTTTTGAAGGTCATGCCTACCAAGACAAGGCGTTTCCTATTGGAGCAGAGCAAACCATTTCGCAGCCATACACTGTAGCCTTTCAAACGGAGCTTTTGGAAGTAAAACCAGGGCATAAAATTTTAGAGATCGGTACCGGTAGTGGTTATCAAACTGCTGTTTTATTGACATTAAGAGCTTCGGTATATAGTATTGAACGCCAACTTGAATTGTTTAAAAAGACCAATATTTTCTTTAAAAAAATGGGTTACAGACCCAAAAAGGTGATTTTTGGAGACGGGTACAAAGGGCTGCCACAAGAGGCTCCTTTTGATGGTATTATTGTAACCGCAGGAGCGCCAGAGGTGCCAAAAGCACTATTATCACAATTGAAAGTAGGAGGGCGATTGGTAATACCTGTGGGTGTAAATGAGCAAATTATGACGCTTTTTGTTCGTAAATCATTAAAGGAATTTGAAAAGAAAGAATATGGTTCTTTTCGTTTTGTACCACTTTTAGAGAACAAAAATTAAAAAATGACAAGGTGTTTACTGCTGATGTGAAGGTAGAAAATATCGTTGTAGCTATTTTGAAAGAATTTAGGTTTAGTTAGTTCACTTTTAATCCTTTTTTAATGTGCTATGAAAAATAAAATTAGATTAATAATAAACGATAATACCACGAAGGCCGGAAGGGTATTTGATTACGTTATTCAAGGTCTTATTTTGATGTCGTTGATATCTTTTTCTATTGAAACTTTACCCAATAATAGTGCGCAAACACAAGAATTATTGTTTTATATTGAAGTGTTTTGCGTTGTTGTGTTTTCTATCGAATACCTGTTAAGAGTAGCAGTTGCTGAAAAACCATTGAAATATATATGCAGTTTTTATGGCATTGTAGACTTATTGGCTATTCTTCCTTTTTATTTAAATGCAACCATCGACCTCAAAGGGCTAAGAGCTTTTAGGATATTCCGAATTTTTAGGGCGTTGAAACTTATTCGTTACAACAGAGCGCTAAATAGATTTAATGTTGCCGCAGGTATTGTAAAAGAAGAGATTGTCTTATTTTTTATGGTAACCGCTATTTTAGTTTTTCTTTCTGCCTCTGGTATCTATTTTTTTGAAAATGAATCACAACCTGAATTATTCAGTTCTATATTTCATAGTCTATGGTGGGCAATTGTAACCTTAACAACTGTAGGATATGGCGATGTTTTTCCGATTACCGTTGGTGGAAAAATTTTCACCTTTTTTGTGCTGATGATAGGTGTTGGTTTGGTAACAGTACCTGCTGGGCTTGTAGCAACAGCACTAGCTAAAGCAAGAAAACTTGAGGAAGAAGAGTTAGAAAACTTAAAGAAGAAAGAAAAATTGTAGCTTTTTTAAGTATTCATGACTAATAATTAATTATTAAACCCTTTTTTAATTCGGTCTAAATTTCGCTTGTTGTCACGGTCTTTCATCGTTTCTCGCTTGTCATATAACTTTTTACCCTTGGCAAGAGCAATGTTTATTTTTGCCAATCCGCGGTCAGTTAAAAATAAATTTAAGGGAACTATGGTAAGTCCTGATGCAGTGACAGACTTTTGAAGTTTTCGCAGTTCTTGTTTATTTAAGAGCAACTTACGAGCTGCTTTTGGTTTGTGGTTGTAATGAGACCCATGCGAATATTCATCAATTTGCATATTGATGATAAAAAGCTCTCCGCGCTCATTGAACTCGCAAAAACTTTCAGAAATAGAAGCTTTACTTTCTCGAATGGATTTTATCTCAGTACCACCCAAAACCATACCAGCCGTATACTTGTCTAGTATTTCATATTCAAAGCGAGCTCTCTTGTTTTTTATGTTTATTTTTTTCTGAAACATGACACAAAAATAGGGACAAAATTGTTTTTTAAACCCGCTTTAGAGATTAAAACTTTGTGAAGAGGATTAAAAGGACCATAAAACACACTGTTTTCTTAATTTTAGGAGCGACTTGACAAAAGAGTGGGATGTTTTAAGCTAAGACCATTCACGATTGTTTGTAAGAACTAAGAAATAAGAAGAACCAACAATTTTTCAAATCTCAATATTCACCGCTTAACACGTTGTTTTCCAACTTCCGTTACTCACCCTCTGAAACTACTAATTGTTTTATTTTGATGCTAAGTCCAGCAAAAATAAGGGTCATAATGGGGCTCAGCCAGTTAAAAATAGCAAAAAACATATAATCAAAAACACTTACGCCCAGTACGCCACTATGATAAGCACCACAGGTATTCCACGGGATAAGTACAGAGGTTACGGTACCAGAATCTTCCAGAGTTCTACTGAGGTTTTCGGGAGCTAAACCACGATCGTTATAGGCTTTCGCAAACATTTTACCAGGCACTACAATAGCAAGGTATTGGTCAGATGCTGTAACATTTAGCGCCAAACAACTGCCCACAGTACTTGCAAAAAGACCAAACGTTGTTTGAGCCATACCCAATAAAGATTTTGTAATTCTTGACAAAGCGCCAATACCATCCATAATGCCGCCAAAAACCATAGCACAAACAATAAGCCATATCGTACCCAACATACCTTGCATCCCCTTTGCGGTAAACAAATCACTAAGCGCAGGATTGTCAGAAGCTATAGAGGTTTTAATAGTAATTGCGTTTAGTATGCCTTTATAACCCGATTCAAAATTTAGTGTTTCTGCTCCGCCAATCGTAGCAACCACTCCGGGTTGAAAAATGACGGCAAAAACACCGCCTAAAAGTGTTCCTATAAGTAGTGCCAACAAAGGAGGCGCCTTTTTCACAATTAAAAAAATAACAACCAAGGGTACCAAAAATAACCATCCAGAAATAGTAAAGCTATTTTCTATAGACGCTAAAATGGAAGCGGTATCTGCTGTTCCGTTTGTATTTATGGTAAAACCAAGAATTATAAAAACCACAAGGGTGACTACTATGGTAGGTATCGTAGTAATGGTCATGTATTTAATATGGTCAAAAAGTTCACCACCAGCCATTGCTGGGGCAAGGTTTGTGGTATCACTCAATGGCGATAGTTTATCACCAAAATAAGCACCTGATAGCACAGCACCCGCAGTCATCCCCAAAGAAACTCCTAAGGCCTCACCAATACCAATAAGGGCGATACCTACGGTAGCAGAAGTTGTCCAAGAACTACCTGTTGCAATTGAAATAATGGCACAAATGATAACACAGGCCGCCAAGAATATAGTTGGATTCAATATTTGAAGACCGTAGTAAATCATGGTAGGAATAACGCCGCTGACCATCCATGTACCCGAGAGTGCACCAACCATCAACAAAATTAACAACGCCCCCGTCGTTGATTTTATATTTTCGGCTACTTCAGCCATCATTTGCTTGTAAGAAACTTTGTTTAAAAAGCCAACAATAGCAGCGGCAGCACCCCCTAAAAGGAGTATGAATTGATTGGAGCCACTAAGCGCATCGTCTCCAAAAACAAAAACATTATAGGCCAACATGCCAACAAGAATTAACACAGGTAGTAGGGCCTCTACTATACTTAATTCTCTATTTTCAATGATATTTTCGTTTTGACGGTGCTTATGGGGCTTTTTGGTGTCCATTTATTTTAATCGGTTTGTTATTGCGTAATATTACGATTTTGTTAAGGGCTGTGCAAACCGTATTTATTTTTGCTTACACCAAAACCTGTTTTTTACCCTCAATGCCCAAACGTTCCATACAGCTACGCATCATTGTATATGTTCTCTCAATATCACTATCAAGACCTATAGAGAATCTGATAAGTCCGTTTGAGAGTCCCATTTCCATTTGTTCTTCCACAGAAATTTCCGAAGAAGTAGATGTGCCTGGCGCACTAAACAGGGTTTTATAAAAACCAAGACTCACGGCAAGGTAACCCAGTTTTTCGGTTTGCATCAATTCCATAAAGGCATTTGCCCGATCGAGGCTTCCTACATCCATCGTCATTAAACCACCATAGCCATAGGCAGCATTGATTTGTCGTTTCATAATAGCATTCCCTTTGTGCGAAGTTAAACCCGGATAGCCTACCTGAAAACCATCAGCTTCAAATTTTTGAGCTAAAAACAAGGCATTTGCACTATGTTTTTGAATACGTAGATGCAGGGTGCGCATATTTTTTAAAATAGAAGCGGCTCTCATACTGTCTAAGGTACTTCCTAAGAGCATACCAGCGCCGTCATTGACATCTTTTAGACTTAAACAAAAGTCTTTGGTGCCACAAACCGCACCGGCAACACAATCACTAGTACCATTAATGAATTTGGTAAGGCTATGAATCACTATGGTTGCACCTAAGGCTGCTGGTTTTATAGAAAGTGGCGCAAAGGTATTGTCAACAACAAGGGGAATGTTATATTTTTTTGCCAATGCGCTTAGGGCTTCAATATCGGCAACCTCAAGTAACGGATTACTTACCGACTCACAGTAAATCATTTTTGTTTTTGATGTAATAGTTGCCTCAACGGCATTGATATCAGTGATATCAACAAAGCCAACAGGGATATTGAATTTTTTGAGAAAATTCTTTAAAAAAGCATACGACCCTCCGTAGATGGTTCTACTACTTACAATATGATCTCCAGCGTTGCAAAGTTGCATGATAACCGCTGTTATGGCACCCATACCACTGGCGTATACATTAGCACTTTCGGTACCTTCTAAGGCAGCCATAGCTTCGCCAAGATAAAGGTTAGAAGGGGAGGAGTGACGGGTGTATAAATAACAACCCTCGGTATTTCCTTCAAAGGTGTCGAACATGGTTTTGGCTGACAGAAAAGTATAGGTTGATGAATCTGAAATAGAAGGGTTAACACCCCCGTATTCGCCAAAATATTGTAAGTCTTGTAAATCGTTTGCTGATGAATGCTTCATTGTTTCTGTTGTTTTAAAATACTAAAAGTAACTTCGTTTAGTTAATTTATCAATCAAAAGTTATATATTTAGATTGAAATTCGTTTTTTAGTCTTTTAATTAGAATTAAAATCTAAATAATGCTTATTTCATTAACCTATACCGAAAAATTGACATAATGAAACTTGACGAAACAGATGTACGCCTTTTGGCGCTTTTACAGCAAGATTGCAAAAGAACTACAGCAGCCTATGCGCAAGAATTAAATCTTTCTACCACGGCGGTCTACGAGCGTATCAAGCGATTAGAGAAAAACGATATAATTACAAAATATGTTGCTTTAATTGATAAGGCGAAGATTGAGAAGTCGTTTACAGTACTTTGTCACATAAAACTAATTCAACATATTAAAGACTATGTGTTGAAGTTTGAACGTGAGGTGTTAAAACTTGCCGAAGTAGTAGAGTGTTATCACATCAGCGGTGATTACGATTATATTGTTAAAATTCATGTAGAAAATATGCAAGCTTATCGTGATTTTATGGTCACCAAACTTACGGCTATTAGTAATATTGGTAGTACGCAAAGTTCATTTGTTATCAATGAGGTGAAGCATACTACAGCAATCCACATCTAAAATCAAAAAATAGTGCTAATTTTGCAATGCACAAAAATCAAATAAATTTATGAGTTCATATGATGTGGCCGTTATTGGCTCTGGTCCTGGAGGATATGTAGCAGCAATTCGTTGCGCACAATTAGGAATGAAAACTGCAATTATTGAAAAATATAGCACCTTGGGGGGTACTTGCCTTAATGTGGGCTGTATTCCTTCAAAGGCATTGCTAGATTCTTCACACCACTATGAGGATGCTTTTAAGCATTTTGAGACACATGGTATTGAAATAGATGGGCCAATAAAGGTGAATTTAGAAAAAATGATTTCCAGAAAGCAAGATGTAGTTGATATGACTACAAAGGGAATTCAGTTTTTGATGGATAAAAATAAAATTGAGGTTTTTGAGGGGCTGGGCAGTTTTAAAGATGCTACGCACATCAATATTGCCAAAAATGACGGAACAACAGCCACCATTGAAGCCAAAAATATTATTATAGCTACAGGTTCTAAACCATCAACATTACCTTTTATAACATTAGATAAAGAGCGCGTAATTACTTCAACGGAAGCGTTATCGCTAAAAGAAATTCCTAAGCACATGATCATTATTGGCGGGGGAGTTATTGGTTTAGAATTAGGACAGGTATACAAACGATTAGGTGCAGAAGTTACGGTAGTAGAGTATTTAGATAGAATAATCCCTACCATGGATGCAGGGCTATCTAAAGAATTGATGAAGACCTTGAAAAAGCAAAAGGTTAAATTTGCACTTTCACACAAGGTGAAATCTGTTGAAAGAAATGGTGATGAAGTAATTGTTAAAGCTGATAATAAAAAAGGCGAAGAAGTAACATTTACAGGTGATTATTGTTTGGTTGCTGTGGGGAGAAATGCGTATACCGAAGGGTTGAATCTTGATGCTGCTGGTGTTAAAACAGAAGAGCGTGGTAAGATTGCGGTAAATGGACATTTACAGACCAATGTGCCAAACATATATGCTATCGGTGATGTTATTAAAGGTGCAATGTTAGCACACAAAGCAGAGGAAGAAGGTACCTTGGTTGCCGAGGTTTTGGCAGGTCAAAAACCACATATAAATTATAATTTAATACCAGGCGTAGTATACACTTGGCCAGAGGTTGCCGCAGTGGGTAAGACTGAAGAAGAATTAAAAGAAGCAGGTATAGCGTACAAGGTAGGTCAATTTCCAATGCGTGCTTTAGGACGTGCACGTGCTAGTATGGATGTTGATGGTTTTGTTAAAATTCTTGCCGATGCAAAAACAGACGAAGTTTTGGGAGTTCATATGATAGGCGCCCGTTGTGCTGATTTAATTACCGAAGCGGTAACAGCAATGGAGTTTAGAGCTTCTGCTGAAGATATAGCACGCATGAGTCATGCACATCCAACTTATGCTGAGGCGGTAAAAGAAGCTGCACTGGCTGCAACTGAAGACAGAGCTTTGCATATATAAAATTGAAATCAATGATATCGGTTTTTGATATTGATTGAATTTTAGCCTAAAGTAACGTGCTTAGTTGCTTTAGGCTATTTTTTTTGCCATAAGTTGATTTTTTGGCCGCTAAATGGCACTACAGAACGCCGAGAAGTTGTTTTTTAATGTAATCTAAGATTAACATCCAGTTCATTTTTAAAACTAGCGAGGCGGTAGGCACGTTATCATCTTCGATAGCAGAAATAATGCCATCATGTTGATTATCTGATTTTGAATACAGTAAATCATCAGACATAAATTCTCGCTCGTAGAAAAAAATACGAATCTTTAAGTCTTTGAGAATTTGCTGCGCCAAACTATTCCCGTAATTTTTAGTAAGTAGTCGGTGAAACTCTAGTTTGGCATTAATTCGCGAAACCGTATCTGCTGCATGCTTAAATACCAACTGCTGTTCTTTAAGCTGTTGAATATCCATTGGGCTAAATACTGAATTTTCAATCGCTAAAACCTCCAAATCGGCAACCAATTCATATAAGTCTTTAGCTTCCTTAAGGCTCAACTCCGAAATAATGAAACCGCGGTTTGGTATGGCAGTTATAATGCGTGATTGTTGCAATTGGGTCAAAGCTTCTCGAATAGGGGTGACGCTAACCTTTAATTTTCGTGCTAAAGCTGCTAAATTAATGGTTTGCCCTTCTTGAAGATGGCCTAATTTCATTTCCTTTAAAAGGAATTCGCGTACTTGGTCTCTGGATATGGTTTTTGGTATCATTTTCCGCAAATATAAATCGTATACGATTTGGCGTGTGAAAAAATAACGCACTATAACCTGTTTTATTGGCTAAACATCGTAAAATTTGCTAGCTAAGCATAAAAATACAGCTAAGAATTTGCGAAGCTGTAAGTTCAAAGCTATCTTTGAAAGATTACAGGTGAACTTTTCACTACATTCGGTAATTACTTTTGATTATCCGAAAACCAAAAAAAAACAAACAGAACAAAAAACTATGGCTAGAGCGCAAGAAACCTATGGTAAAAAAGAACGGGAAAAAAAACGTTTGAAAAAACGTGAAGAAAAGGCTAAAAAGAAAGCAGAACGTCAGGCAAATTCTACTAGTGGAGGTTCATTAGAAGACATGCTTGTATATGTTGATGAGAATGGTCATTTCACCGATACACCACCAGACCCTACAAAAAAGGTTAAGGTTGATGCCGAGAGTATTGTTTTAGGTGTTCCAAAAAAGGAAGATCAAGAAGAAGAAGATCCAGTAAGAAAAGGAAAGGTTTCCTTTTTTGACACTTCTAAGGGCTTTGGATTCATTATCGACAGCGAAAATAATGAGAAATACTTTGTTCATGTCAGTGGTTTAATAGATGAAATTGCCGAAAATGACAAGGTTTCTTTTGAATTAGAAAGAGGCATGAAAGGAATGAATGCTGTTCGTGTGAAGAAGATTTAACACCGTTTTCATAATAAACATAAAAAGCTCAAACTAAACGTTGGGCTTTTTTTTGTGCCGTATGCCAACAGTTTAGACCATAGGGAAACTGTATGAACGGAAATTTACACCTATGTAGCAACAACAACTTTTAAAAGCAGTAGTTATGGTTAATAGTTTCTGACTAATTTTCTTGAAAACAAGTAGCCAATTTGATGATTTGTAAATATTTTACTATATTTATAGTAAATGTCCTACGCAAATATAAGGGTGAAACTGGAGTTAAAAATGTTGAAAGTAAAATTTTTAACGAAAGATGAGCAAGCCAAGGTTAATGGAGGTATTCTTTCTATAGGTTTCCGTTGTAGTCTTAAAAATACTGGCAAAAGGATTGGTTATCAAGTGCCTTATGCTTAATCTAAAACCCTAAAATATAAAAGTGAATTTTGAATATGAAGCGTTAATCCGCTTTATTTTTTTTAAATCATAGGCTAAAATTCTAAACCTGTTATAAAATCTTACATGTTGGACTACCTAAAGAAAATCCTGATTTTAGTTTTAACTTTTTTTACTACCCTATTGCATTCACAAATTTCAATGAAAGACTTTAAATCCGATCCTTATGAGGAACTTCAAGCAACTCTAAAAGATAAGCGGATAGTGCTTTTAGGTGAACAGACTCATGGTGACGGTGCGGTATTCGATGAAAAAGTAAAAATAATCAAACACTTACATGAAAACTTAAATTTTGATTTGATTGTTATGGAAAGTGGCCTATACGACTTGTATAAAGCAGCTAAACTTTACTCTGAAAAACAAAAAGACATTTCAATCTATAATGAGGCGGTTGGAGAAATATGGTCAGATACCAAGGCATTTCAAAATTTGTTAGACTATGTAGATAATAGTAACGCTATTGGTCGCCCAATAAAAATTCTTGGATTTGATAGTCAAGAAGGTTTTTTATTTAATGAATTTTTCTTTGATGACTTCAAAAAGTTAATTGCGAAATATAATGTTCTAGTAGCTGATGAAATATTAAAAACATTAGAACGAATTCTTATTTCTAAAGACTTTAATCCAGAATTAACAACGGAGAAAAGTACCCATTTAATTTTTGACGAATTTCAGTCAATAGCAAATGCCTTGAAAGCGATAGAGGATTTTGATATCGAGGAAAAACTCATCCTTCAGGTTTTTATCAGTCAGATTTCAGACTCAAAATTTGTATTAGACCAGATACAAAAAGAAAATATATCGGTACAAAACCCTAGAGATATACAAATGGCAGACAATCTTAGTTTTATTTCCAAATTGTATCCCCAAAAAAAAATTATATGTTGGGGTGCCTCCTATCATTTCGCTAGAAATATTGATAAGATTGATTTTTCCGATAAAACAAAAAAATACATGTTCGAACAAGATTCATTGAATAAAAATGCCGCAAAAACCAGCATATATTATTCAGGTGATCAATATAATGGGGAAAATCCGTTAATAGGTGGAATACCAATGGGCCATTTACTAAGTCCTAAATTTAAAGAACAATTATATAGTATTGCCTTTACCTCTTCAGAAGGTAGTTGGGGAATTGTTGGAGAAACTTCTATTCCAATTCAAACGCCGCCTGAAAATAGTATTGAAAATTTATTAGCTAAGAATAAAATAGAAAAAGCATTTATAGATTTAGATAAATCTTTTCCTTCCAAAAATTTCTACTGTTCCGCTTTTGGGTATGTCCCCTTTCGTGCTCAATGGAACACCGTATTTGATGGACTTTTTTTTATTAAAAAATCATACCCTCCTGAACATAAATCCTACGGAGCCGACGAGTCATATGAAAATAAAGAAGATTCACCCCTTATTATAAAAGGTAAGGTTTCCGATATTGGATCAGGAGAACCATTAATAAATGCTGACATATCGATTCTGGAAGGTCAAAAATGGACAAAAACAAACCGAAATGGTCAATTTGTATTCGAAATACCTCAAAATTCTTTAAATAAAACAATTGTGTTTTCAGCTATGGGATACAAGAATGACACTATCAAATTGGCAAATTCTCAAGAAAATTTGGAGATTAAAATGTTTCCAAAGTACTTTGAAGGCATAACTCTTAATGAAGTAGAAATAGTCACGGAAGCTAAAAAACTTTCAGCGAAAGAGATTCTAAATAGAGTTAAGGAAAATTTAGAAAATAATTATTACTCAAAACACTATAGTCAAAAATTCTATTATCGTTATTTAAAAAGTAAGGATAATGAAAATGTCTCTGGAGAAGAAGCAGTACTACAAATATATAATCCGAGAGGAATGAAGGCGAGTAATTATCCAGACCAAAAGATTTTTGGTAAAATAATCAATATCAGAAATATCGGAGAGGAAGAACTAGAAAATAATGTTTGGGATAGGTTTGGAAATGTTAGTTTAATGTTTAACCGCGATTTGATATTAAGTAAAGCTAATGTTTTGTACAGAACATCGTCTTACTCCTTAAAGAAAGAAGCTATTGTTGGTTTTAACAAACAAAAAGCTTACAAAATCCATTTTGAAAATACTTCCCCAGGAAGTCATTCTACGGGTTATGGATATCCAGCTCCCGAATATTCTTCAGGTTATCTTTATATAGATGTCGATACTTATGCCGTTTTGCAGTATGAACATTGTGTTTCAAGAGAACCCTATTTTTCAAAAAAAAATCCAGACAATCAAATTAATCTAGCCCACAAAATTTTTGTTACTTATAAAAATGACGAAAACCATTACTTTGTAGACCATGCCCAGGTTACTGATGAAACAAAAATTTATTTTAAAGGCGAGAAAGATTCACTCTTATCAACTTATGTGTCTACCAGAGATCTTATCAGTACAACTTTTGAAAAGAAAAATATCACCCTAATAAAGAAGCCACTGCACAAGGTTACTCGTCCAAAGAAAATTTCAGAAGACTTAACTTTTTGGGAAGAGAACAATTATTTGCTTTTAGACCAAAAGTTAAAGTTTAATTATTGCAACTAATCCCATTTGCACTTATGAAACATTCCGCTATTTTTTTTACTTTTTTAACTACAGATGAACATAGTGGTAAAAAACACTCCAAAAAATGGTTGACTTTACAAAAACTCAAAGGGATGAATTCTTTAAGAGAGTTCGCTGGAAATTGGCTAACGCAGAGAGTAAATTGGTTGATAATCTTGATTTAGGAAATTTTGTTAAAAAAACAGGGGATTATAAAGTTTATGATAAGGGGAGGTTTTTTATAAAGGGATGAAAAAAACAGATTACGATAAATTATTGAAAGGAGAATAGGCTACCACGAATTGAGAGAGTTTAAAGGCTATGAAGAAATAAGTGAACTTGAAGAATAAAATACTACACACAATAAGAAAGATATACACGAGGATAACCTAAGCTATAGCAATGTTTGGTGTTGTTTTCGTATTTTAGTTAAGGAGGATGGCTGCGAAGTTGCAAACTTCGCAGAGCGGGGATTTGAGCTATCTAAAATAAATGAAATTGATGATAAAATCCAATTTACTACAGCTTATAATAAAAATTCAAGTTACCTAAGTATTCCAATCACCATTAATGATACAGCAGAAAATTTGATTTTAGATACAGGATCACCTTTAACAGTCATAGACTCCAGTTATTATTATAAGAATAAATTAAACGACTTTAATTTTAAAATAGGCGATCAATCTCAAACTATCAAACCGCAGATTCAAAATCTTGAAATATTAAAACAACTTAATGCTATTGGAATTATTGGAGGAGATTTTATGACAAAATATAAAATCAGGATCGACCCTTTTAAAAAACAAATAAGTTTCAAATAATAAAACGACGATAATTACTACGCTTGTGATTGGTACTACCTAATTAAAGTCGTAGTTAATTGAATCAGCTACTTAGCTATGTCTTGGTCACTTTTACGATGATTGTATAAGGCTGGTGAATTTTGTTATTCACTAATTATTTTGCACTATAAAATTATGTTAAGTTGTTCATATAAAATAAGTTATATATGATTGCTTTAACTAGTGATACAAGGATCATTTTTTAATAAAAGCGTTCAAAACACTATTTTTTACGCTTCACGAGCTCCAATTCACTGACACTTACATTGGTGGTGAACATACCGTAATTTACAACAGCTTTATCTTTTTCAAGCTTATCAATGGTACCCACAGCCTTTCCGTCGGTCATACGAACATGGTCGCCAATTTTAAAAACAGGTCTTGGTTTGTTTGTTGCTTTTTCGACCTTTTTTTTCTTTTCTACAACTTTCTGCTTGCGAATAACCTGAACTTCTTTTTGAACTTCTTGTGCGATTTGTGCTTTTTTTATCCGCTCTTCTTTTGCTTGGTGCGCGGTTTTCTTTTTTCGCTTACTGTTTTCGGTCTCTACAATACGTAGCAGTTCAGACACCAAAATACGTTTTTTCTTATCTTGAAAGTACTTGTCCGCTACTTTATTTACGCGATTCCCCAACTGAATCATACGTTGGTCATGATCGTATAATTCTTGGTAATTTTCGAGTTTCGACTTAATTTTTGCATTCAATTTTTCTAGTTTGGCTGCTTCGTCCCGTGCCTTTAACTCTTTTTCTTGCAATCTAGAGCCTGTTTGAGCCATTCTGCTACGTTCTTTTTGCATTTTAGCTATCGTGGCATCAAAACGAACTTTGCCGCGCTCTATCTTCTTTTTTGCCTTGTTAATCAGTGAATAGGGAATGCCGTTTTTTTGAGCTACTTCAAAAGTAAAAGAGCTACCAGCCTGACCCAAAACTAATTGAAAGGTGGGTTCAAGGGTTTTGCTATCAAAAAGCATATTTGCATTTGATACGCACGGTAATTCATTAGCAAGTAGCTTTAAATTGGCATAATGCGTAGTAATTACACCGTATGCACCGCGTTCATAAAATACTTCTAAAAAAGTTTCAGCCAATGCACCGCCTAACTCCGGATCACTACCTGTGCCAAATTCATCAATTAAAAACAAGGTGTTAGCGTTGCACTTCTTTAGAAAAGAATTCATGTTCTTAAGCCGGTAGCTATAGGTGCTTAAATGATTTTCTATAGACTGGTTGTCGCCAATATCAGTAAGTATCTTATCAAATAAACAAACCGAACTACGCTCATGAACAGGAATTAACAAACCGCTTTGTAACATCACCTGTAACAAACCAATAGTTTTTAGGGTGATGCTTTTGCCTCCTGCATTGGGTCCTGAAATAACAATTATTCGATTTTCTTGCTGTAGCTCTATGGTTTGCGGGTAGGTTTTTTCTCCTTTTAGCGTATTATTTAAGAACAGCAGAGGGTGATAGGCATCTCTCAGAAAAAGTCGCTTATCTGAATTTATATTGGGTAATAAACTTTGGGTTTCTGAAGCGTACTTTGCTTTGGCGGCAGTAATGTCCATTTGGGCTAAAAACTGCTGATATTTCTTTAAAACAGAGACATAAGGGCGAATTTGATTGGTGAGTTCGTTGAGAATACGTTGAATTTCTTCCTTTTCATCAAATTCTAAATTATTCAGTTCACGGCTATATTTCAGGGTGGCTTCAGGTTCAATATAAACGATACTTCCTGTTTTTGACGTCCCCATAACGGCACCTTTCACCTTACGTCGGTACATGGCTTTTACTGCCAAAACACGCCTGTTTTCATAAACAGATTCCCGTATATCATCTAAATAATCAGAGCCGTGATAGGTATTTATAGCCGATGAAAAACTCTGACTAATTTTACCTTTCACCTGATTCATTTGACGGCGAATACTAAACAGGCCTTCTGAAGCTTTATCTTTTACCTCTCCAAAACGATCAATAACATGGTCTATTTGTTGTGGTATTTCTTTATTTATGGGTATTTCTTCAGAAGAAGCAAACAACAAGGGGTAGTATTCGGTAAACTTTTTAAAGAATTTTTTATGCGCAGCTACCGTGGTACAAATAAGGGCAATTTTTTTAAAGCTTCCTATTTCAAGGGTTGTGTTTTCAATACCCAATAATTGTAGCTCGGCATCAATGCGATCAAAACCGTGGTTGGGAATACGATTTTCGCTAACCAAAGAAGATAAATACTCTGAGGTTTGCCCAAGGGCAATAGTAATAGCGGTTTCGTCTAGCAAAGGGGTAATAGTCAAAGCTAGTTCTTTACCTAGTTCTGTATGACAGCGTGCCGCAACATGTCGCAAAACTGTTGGAAATTCAAGGTCTTGAAGTGTTTTTGTTTGAATAAAACTCATGGTTATTTTTTGCCAACGCCAAAGGTATGGATTAGCGGTGAGAAGAAAAACTGTTATTATTTCTTCATTTCATGGTAAATTTGGATGCTGTAGTATTGTTGTAGTTGGTAATGATTGCAGCAAAGGATTTCACTTACTGCAATAAAAAATACGGTAATAGCAAATTTGAAGTTTAATTTATTTGATACAAGCACCTGCCTATGAACCTCAAAATACATGAAAGTTGGAAAGATCTTTTAGAGAAAGAAATGCAACAACCCTATTTTTTAGACCTAATGGTATTTTTAGAATCGGAATATGCGTTGCATCATTGCTGTCCGCAAAAAGATGAAATATTTGCGGCTTTTGACCATTGCCATTTCGAGAATACTAAGGTTGTGATTATTGGTCAAGATCCTTATCATGGCCCTGGCCAAGCAAATGGCCTTAGTTTTTCGGTACGTGAAGGGGTACCACACCCGCCTTCATTGGTTAATATTTTTAAAGAATTACAAACGGATATAGGCAAGCCTTATCCTGTAAGTGGTGATTTAAGCAGCTGGGCTAGTCAAGGTGTATTGTTATTAAATGCCACATTAACGGTACGTATGCATCAGGCTGGAAGTCATCAAAAAAAAGGATGGGAAAAATTCACAAATCGAGTGATTAGCCTATTATCAGAAGAAAAAGAAGGATTAATCTTTCTACTTTGGGGTGGTTTTGCGAAAAAAAAAATAAAACTTATTGATGAAAGTAAACATCATATTCTTTGTTCAGGACATCCATCACCCTTAAGCGCTAATAGAGGGTATTGGTTTGGTAATCAGCATTTTAGCAAAGTAAATGATATCCTTTTAAGACAAAATAAAACTCTTATTTGGTAGTATATACTTGGTTAAAAAGTAGGTTAAAAGCGCATTGAATGTTATAAATCTATAATAAATGTAGTAATTTTCTTCGTTAAAAAGACGGAAATTGTTATTTTTGTATTTCAACACATTTGTTATTATATGGAATCACCTGATTTGAATTTTATTCTACTCGTTGACGATGATAAAATAAGTAATATCGTCAACAAGCACTTTATAAGAAAGTTAGACCTTGATGTAGATGTTGAAGTGGCGCTAAATGGAAAGGAAGCGATAAACTTTTTACATCAATTGTCATTAAATAAACTACTTTCTTCAGTTCTTTTACCCTGCCTGATTTTACTCGATTTAAAAATGCCAGAAATGGATGGCTGGGAATTTTTAAAGGTTTATGAACAAAATTTTGATGAGGAGTTGCGAAGTAAAATCTCTATTGTTGTACTTACAACAAGCGAATTTGAGTGCGACAAGATTAGAGCCATGAAAAACCCTAACATCTTAGAGTTTATTAAAAAGCCAATGTCTGAAGATATATTTATGAAATTGGTGAATACCTATTTTGTTAAAGGTAACTACTCGCTCATGTAATAGTTTTTCTTCTGAATAAAGTCACAATAAGAAGTAAATTTACATTTTAGGTATTTCTGATCAGCTATTGAATAGCTTGCCACGTCACGTACCTTGATAATTACATTACTATTTCTTTGTAAGGTAAAGATGTATTAATACGGCCTAATTCGGTTAAGGTGTCATTAACAGTAGTTATGGTTTTACTGTCAATTTGTTGTTGACTCCAACGTGTCATTGCTAACCATTCTTGTATGTCTTCTAATTTCTGATTGTATTGATTGGCTAAGGTTTTATCAATACTAGGAATATTTTTAAATTCTACTGTATACAAATTGATTACAGCTAAAATATGTTGAAGAACGGCACTATTTTTAGCAATAAAACTTTCGGTTGCCGCAATGACAAAACATGGCCATGGGGTAGGGCAGTCCGCTATTCTTCTAAACGTACCATCATCAACCAAAGGCTTGGTGGTAAAATGTTCCCACATAAAATAATCAGCATTGCCGTTAGTTAGGGCAGTAACTGCACCATCAAGGGTATGCACTACTTCAAACTTTAGTTCATCAATATTCCAACCTTCATTTTGTGCATTTACATAGGCCATTAGGTGGCTGCCACTACCAAAACGACTAATAGCAGCTTTTTTTTCTTTTATATCTTCGATATTTTGATAGTTGCTTTTCGCTCCCACATGTATGCCCCATTGCAATGGGGTGGCAATAAATTCTTGAACAATTTTAGCTGCATTACCTTCGGTTATACTTTTTACAACTCCTTCTGTTAAGACGATAGCCAGATCGGTTTCATTATTTTCAAGCATTTGGCACATTTTACCTGTACCTTCAGGAATATCGGTCCAGGTTAGGTCAATACCGCGATCAAGAAAAGCACCTTCTTCAATAGCCATTTGCCAAGGGAGGTTAAAATGTTCAGGTACGCCAATAATATTAACTTTCATAAGGTGTAATCGTATTAGTTTGTTTATTCAAAATTACAAATGTGGTCAGACTGTGCTCTGGATTATAAAATACGTCTTATAGTTGTTTAAAGCTAAAACGAAGTTATGCGCTCTAAGGTATATTCAATAAGCTCATTTGTTGCTTTTTGAGGATTTTTAGAAAATGAGCCCGTAACTCTATTCGCTAAGATGCAGTTCATTGAAACCGCTCGGTGCCCCAGTAGTTTACTCAAGCCATATATACCTGATGTTTCCATTTCTAAATTAGTAATTTGTATGTCTTTGTATTTAAACGCACTTAATTTGGTGTTTAAATTAGCATCAGGAATAGCTAGCCTTAATCTTCTTCCTTGTGGACCATAAAACCCTATATTTGTTGCTGTTAGTCCAAATCGTATACGATTTGATGTTAGTAAATCAGCAAGGGCATTATCGCATTGAACCACATAAGGTGTTGATTTTTCTTTATCCCAAGCCGTTTGTAAAGTAAAGGCATTGCTGATATCTTTCAATTGCACAGCATTACTATCATAAAAATGCAATAAGCCATCAAAACCCATGGCATAAGCACTCAATAAAAAGGAATCTACCTCAATATCTTTTTGAATGGCACCTGAGGTGCCAATGCGAACAATATCAAGCTGTGTTTTGTTTGGTTTTATACTTCTATTATCGAAGTCGATATTGACAAGAGCATCTAATTCGTTAAGCACAATATCAATATTGTCTGTACCTATGCCTGTTGAAATAACACTAAGGCGTTTGCCGTTTAAAACACCAGTATGGGTAATAAACTCACGTTTACCTTTTTTTAACTCAATGTGATCAAAATATTTTGAAACATCAGCAACACGGTCAGGGTCACCAACCGTAACAATGGTGCTTGCAATATCTTCAGGTAATAAATTAAGATGATAAATACTGTTGTCAGTATTTAAAATAAGCTCCGATTGGGCTAAATGCATACTAGAGTTTTAGTATTCTATTTGTATCTGTATTGAATAAGAAATTGTATTTTAATGCACCGCCGAGATACACATCATTGTCTTGAATACACGAATAATAACTGGTTTTTGCATTCAATATTTCTTTTCCTTTTTTAGTAAGTCGTACCGGATTAAATGTAGAAAACAATGGTTTTAAACGAGAAATAGCCCTTTCGTATTGGGTATCTCCAAAGCCTAATAAGTTTTGATTTGTCAATATGGTATTTAAAAGTTCTTTTTTTGAAGTTGGTTTTTGATCGAGGCTTAATTGAAGAATTGCGTTCTCCATAGCATTAAGACCATTTTTTATTGATGGAAATCGGTGTAAATGTGTTTGAACAGCATCCCCTAAATGGTCAAACTGATAATTTTTAAAGTCAGAAAGGTTTTCTAGGCGAATTGGATTGTCGCTACAATACAATTGCCATACATAATCTGCATACTCAATATCATCTTGATTAAGTACTTTGCGTTGATCATACAGTTGAAGCAGTTTCTCATCGTTTAAATTACTCAAACTATAAAATTGCCCCGTATTGCCTTCTTTGCCACTGCATACCAACGATATTTCGGCATATTTGCGGTGTGCTTTTAGCCAACTAAGCACGGCGAGCATATTTACTTGGCAAAATAAATCATAATCAAACCAAAGCACAATTTGATCTTGTTGCTTGTGATTGCACAATGATCGATATTCTTTTAGTGTTTTTTCAATGAAGCGGGACTTTGTAATCTTGTAATTTTTGTTTAAAAACTCAAAACGTGTTTTCCAAAAAGATTCACTTCCCACATTGGTGAGTGTTTTACCTTCACACAGCATTTCACGCCATGTGATAACATCTCCTTTAAGTTTGAGTGCGTCTAATTTTTTGGTTAGACAGTCACCATTCGTAATATGTAGAAGGGAGCTCATATTATATTTCATTTAGGTTGGAGGGATTAAAAATAGCATTTAATAGACTTAAACAAAATAAAATTAACAAAAAAAAAGTAGTTACCATTAATAAAAAACAGTCTTTTGCAGGTTTTAACGGTATAAAAACAAGAGTCTTATCCGCCGACACGTTTCACGCTAAACCCCTTGTTTTTCAGCATCTCCATTATCTTATCTCTGTAATTTCCCTGTATGATTATAGTACCATTTTTGAAGCTTCCTCCTACACTTAATTTTGTTTTAATTTCTTTTGCTAATTCCTTAAAATCCTCATCTGCACCTTCATAACCTTCTAAAATAGTGATGGGTTTACCTTTTCTTTTCTCATATTTACAGATAATTGGTGCTTCTTGCAGCCAAATTTCTTTTTTCTTAACAGATTCCACTTCTTTTTCAGGAGTGTGTTCGGGGAAAAGGTTTTTTAATTGATCTTGTAAGTCCATAAGGGTTATTCTTTTATCAATCCAAGTTCAATTAGTCGCTCATGTAAAAACTCCCCAGCGGTGATGTCTTCAAATTGCTTCGGATGCGCTTCATCAATACAATTTTCTAAACAATTTAAGGGCATCTCACTAATAGGATGCATAAAAAACGGAATAGAGTATCTTGAAGTGCCCCAAAGTTCCTTAGGAGGGTTTATAACCTGGTGTATGGTAGATTTTAGTTTGTTGTTGGTGAGGCGAGAGAGCATGTCTCCTACATTAATCATTAATTGATCAGGGCGCGCAATGGCGTCAACCCATTCTCCGTTGTGATTCATAACCTGTAAACCACGTCCTTGTGCTCCCATTAATAATGTAATAAGGTTGATGTCACCATGAGCTGCTGCGCGAACGGCATTTTTAGGCTCGGTGGTGATAGGAGGGTAGTGAATGGGTCTGAGAATAGAATTACCATTTTTTATGTACGCATCAAAATACGTTTCTTCTAAACCTAGGTGTAACGCCAAAGCACGAAGTACATACTGAGCGGTTTTTTCGAGCATCTTAAAAGTTTCCTTTCCTATGATATTGAAATTTGGTAACTCTTCAACAATTACATTCTTCGGATAGGCTTCAGCAAGCTTGGCATTATCTTCAACATATTGACCAAAATGCCAAAACTCTTTTAAATCGCCTTCTTTTCTACCTTTGGCATGTTCTTTTCCAAACGAAGTATAACCGCGTTGTCCTCCAATACCTTCAATTTCATAGGTATCCTTTACTTCTTGAGGCAGATTGAAGAATTTTTTTATTTCGGTGTACAGGTCTTCAATTAAGCTTTCAGATAAAAAATGTCCGCTAAGGGCAACAAATCCAATATCTTCAAATGCTTTTCCTATTTCTGTAATGAATTTTTCTTTTCTATTTAAATCGCCTGAGATAAAATCCTTTAAATCAACGTTCGGCACTAAACTCATAGTTGTATATTAAAAAATTAAACCCAAAGTTAAGAAATAATGATGCGCTGGTGAAAATCTTATACCAAGTTTTGTATTGTTTTTTGTTAAATTTACATTCTTTTGTTAGTAGAAACCTATAAAATATAACATGCAATATCAAAGTGAAGGAATTGACAGCCCTACCAAGCTGATGCTATATAAAAGAATGCTAAAACCTCGTATGATAGAGGAGAAGATGCTTATTTTATTGCGACAAGGGAAAATTTCAAAATGGTTTAGCGGTATTGGACAGGAAGCTATTGCTGTAGGGGTTACCAGTGCCTTGCTTCCTGAAGAGTATATTTTGCCAATGCATAGGAATTTGGGTGTTTTTACTTCTAGAGGCATTCCCCTTTACCGACTTTTTGCACAATGGCAAGGTAAAAAGAGTGGTTTTACCCAAGGGCGTGATCGTAGTTTTCATTTTGGGACGCAGGAATACAATATAGTGGGTATGATTTCTCACTTAGGCCCTCAATTGGGAGTTGCCGATGGTATTGCCTTGGCTGATGTATTACAAAATAATAAACATGTTACCGCGGTTTTTACAGGTGAAGGAGGTACTAGTGAAGGTGATTTTCATGAAGCACTCAATGTGGCAGCAGTTTGGGATTTGCCAGTGCTCTTTTGTATTGAAAATAATGGGTATGGCCTATCTACACCAACCAATGAGCAGTACCGATGCGAACATTTGGCCGATAGAGGTAAAGGATATGGTATAGATGCTCATATTATTGATGGAAACAATATTCTTGAAGTTTATGCAAAAGTGCTTGAATTGGCTAAAAAGATGCGCGAAAAGCCTGCTCCCGTACTATTAGAATTTAAGACTTTTAGAATGCGTGGGCACGAAGAAGCAAGTGGTACCAAATATGTGCCAGAAGCTTTAATGAAGACATGGGCGCAAAAAGACCCTATTCGTAATTATGAAACTTTTTTGGTGGAAGAAGGTATTCTTGACACTGCTCAAATTGAGACTATAAAAAACGAAATAACTCAAGAAATCAATGAAAACCTACAGCTAGCTTTTGATGAAGAAGCGATTATTTCTAATTCGAGTAAAGAGTTAAAAGATGTATTTCATTTATTTGAATACAAGGCTATTAATCATGGAAAAGTTGTGAAAAAAATACGTTTGGTAGATGCTATTTCTGAAGGCTTACGGCAAGCCATGGAACGTGATGATCAACTTGTAATCATGGGGCAAGATGTAGCAGATTATGGCGGTGTTTTTAAAATTACCGATGGCTTTGTAGCTGCTTTTGGTAAAGTAAGAGTGCGTAACACCCCCATTTGCGAATCAGCGATTGTAGCGGCAGCTATGGGGCTTTCAATAAATGGTATGAAGGCAGTTATGGAAATGCAATTTGCTGATTTTGCGAGTACAGGTTTTAATCCAATTGTCAATTATTTGGCAAAATCGCATTACCGATGGAATGAAAAAGCTGCGGTAGTTATTAGAATGCCTTGTGGTGGTGACGTAGGAGCAGGGCCATTTCATTCACAAACTAATGAAGCATGGTTTACCAAAACACCAGGGCTTAAAGTGGCGTATCCGGCATTTCCGTATGATGCAAAAGGGTTATTGGCTACTGCTATAAACGATCCAAATCCTGTTTTGTTTTTTGAACATAAGGCCCTGTATAGAAGCGTATATCAAGAGGTTCCTGTAGATTATTATACCCTTCCTTTTGGCAAGGCGGGTATGTTGAAAACAGGAAATGATATTACCATAGTTTCCTATGGTGCGGCAGTGCATTGGGTTTTAGAGACCTTGGAAGAACATCCAGAAATTGCTGCTGATGTTATTGATTTGCGTACCCTAGTACCCTTGGATGTTGAAACAGTATATACCTCGGTAAAAAAGACAGGAAAACTTATAATACTGCAAGAAGATAGCCTATTTGGAAGTGTTGCAAGTGACATAGCTGCTATGGTGATGGAGAATTGTTTTGAATATCTCGATGCTCCTGTGAAAAGGGTGGCCAGCATAGAAACACCTGTGCCTTTTGCTAAAACATTAGAAGATGATTATCTCCCTAAAAAGCGTTTTCCAAAAGCATTGATAGACCTGATCAATTATTGAACGCATTTAGACTTTTTCTTTTAACAGTAAAATGCCTGATTTTGGGTTCTAAACTAAAAACAAATAAGACGAGTTTATTAGTAAAATTTTCACAACTAAATTATACGAAAAAGCATGCGTAGTTGTTATTAACAATAGTTTATCAAATCATGATAGTCTATTTTATTAATCGTTACGTAAATAACAAAAATTAAAAGTACAATTATGCGTAAAAATCCCCTATTAATGCTACTTGCATTTACTGTGATTGCGGTTTCCTGTTCGGTGTCTAAAGGGGCCCGAACTCAGCGAAGTTTATTGAATGGATCTTGGACCCTCACAGCTATTTCCTATGAAAACAATACCGGAAATTTTCAATCTACCATTTTTAATGATGCCAAAGATATCTGCTTTGAAGGTAGTAGTTGGTTTTTTAGAAACAACAACAGTACAGGGCAATACACCATAGCGCCATCGAGCCTGTGTTCGGCTGGTGATCGCTATATTAGATGGTCAGTTGTTGATGGCAATCCGAATCAATTGCAATTTAAGTTTACTGATGAAAAGTATAAAGATTTGGTAAAGCAAACAGGGTATCGATTGAATATTGCCACGTTAACCGCCCAAGAAATGATATTGAAATCTAACGTTGTAGTTGATGGAGAAAGGGTTACAGTTGTTTATAAATTCACTAAAAAATAAGAATAATGAGAATATTGAATACTAGAAGTGCTGCATTAGTTATGGCGTTTACGCTATTATTGAGTTGTAATGCTGTAAAAAATGCAAATAAAACACAAAAAGGAGCTACTATTGGTGCTGCAGGTGGTGCTATTATTGGGGGTATCATTGGTAACAATGTAGGTGATAAAAACAATACTGCTTTAGGTGCAATTTTAGGTGCTGCCATTGGTGGTGTTGCAGGTGGTTATATAGGTAACCGCATGGATAGGCAAGCAGAACGCATTGAAGAAGAGATTCCAGGGGCTGAAGTAACCCGTGTTGGCGAAGGAATCAATGTGACATTTAATGAAGAAGCAGGTGTATATTTTGATACTTCTAAGTCTAATGTAAAAGGAACATCAGCTGAAACGTTGAATAAATTAGCTGGGATTTTTAAAGAATATCCTGATTCGTATATTTTGGTTGAAGGACATACAGATAGTGCTGGTGCTGATGATTACAACATGAAATTGTCTGAACAACGCGCAAAATCGGTAACCAACTACCTGATAGCACAAGGTTTAGATGCTAGTCGTTTTAATACCAAATGGTATGGTGAAACACAACCTAAAGGTGATAATAGTACTAAAGAAGGCAAGGCGATGAACAGACGTGTTGAACTAGCCATTGTAGCAAGTGATGAGTTGAAAAAAGAAGCAATGCAGAAAGCGAAGCAATAGTCTTTTATTGCAATTGTAGTACATAGAATCCTGACCAGCAATGGTTGGGATTTTTTTTTGTGATCAATAAACTGACGTAGTGTTTGTGGCTTTTCGTTTTAGGTATAGCAAAAATAGGAGTGGAGCATCCATTGCTATTTTTTGTATCCCATTTTGTATACATAGCAGGAAGTTGAAGGTGTTTTTTTGTTGTTTCTGGGGTGTTCTTAAGGTTTGCTTTTAAAAGCAGTAGAAATCCCTTAGATTAGTACTTTAAAAATAACGCTTACTAGTGTGTGTATGAAATCGATATTACCCATTTTGTAGGCTTCACTAAAAATACATAAACCCTAAGGTTAAATTATACAGTCACAATATGCAAAACCACCTGCTACTTCAAATCATTCTTTTCTTTTCAATAACACTTGTGGCGCAAACACCTGAAAATGAAACAATTTCGCCAACAACTACTAAGCCTAATTTTATTTTAATTGTAGCCGATGACCTGGGGTTTGCTGATCTTGGTTTTAATGGGAGTACCCAAATAAAAACACCAAATATTGATGTACTTGCGCATACAGGAGTCATATGTACTGAAGGTTATGTTTCGGCTCCCGTTTGCAGTCCTTCTCGTGCTGGCTTATTGACGGGTATTAATCAGGTAACTTATGGGTATGATAATAATATTGGAGGTAATCAACCAGGTTTTGACCCACAATATCTTGGATTACCAGTAGCTCAAAAAACAATAGCGAAAAAATTAAAACCTTTAGGTTATACTAGCGGTCTTATTGGAAAGTGGCATTTAGGCGAAGAATCTCAATTTCATCCCTTAAATAGGGGATTTGATGAATTTTGGGGATATACAGGTGGCGGACATGATTATTTTACATCTGCTATTGACGGAAAAGGGTATCAATCGCCAATTGAATGCAATTATAAAACGCCTAAGCCTATTACATATATTACAGATGACAAGGGAGATGAATGTGTTGCGTTCATAAAAAGACACCAAGATGATCCCTTCTTTTTGTTTGCCTCATTTAATGCACCACATGCCCCTATGCAAGCAACCAAAGAAGATTTAGCGTTATATAGTCACATAAAGGATAGCAAAAGACGTACTTATGCGGCAATGATACATCGATTAGATGTTAATGTGGGTAAGATAATGGCAGCGGTTGCTAACTATGGGATAAAAGAAAATACGTTAATCGTTTTTATAAGTGATAATGGAGGTCCAACTAATAGTAATGCTTCTATAAATGCGCCTTACAACGGACAAAAGGGAGTATTGTTAGAAGGAGGAATTCATGTGCCATTTATTATGAATTGGCCAAATAGATTTAAAGCAGGAACAATATATACGAAGCCTGTTTCTTCCTTAGATATAGCACCTACTTTTTTGGAGTTGGCGGGAAATAAAATCACGGAAGAAGATAATTTTGACGGTGTAAACTTAGTGCCATATCTCTTAAATAAAGATACAAGGTTACCACATCAAGAGCTAAAATGGCGCTTTACGATTAGCGCGGCAATTAGAGATGGTGATTGGAAATTAGTAAGGCTTCCAGATCGTTTGCCATTGTTGTATCATTTACCAACGGATATTTCTGAACAACACAATGTTTCTTTAAAGCATATTGATAAAACAAAAGAATTATTACAGAAATTAGGGAATTGGGATGTTGGTCTACCTCACCCCGTATTTTTAGAAGGAGCCATTTGGAAACAAAGACAGCTTAGTTTGTATGATGAAAAATATCAACTTACACAGCCTAATCAGGAATAATTGGTTTTGGTATAGGTGGTTTTATCTTAATATGGACGAATGGTAGCGCTATCTTTTTCTCAGTCTACATATCCCATATGGGTATTTTTTAGTATTGCCGTATGCTATGAGGAGATATGAAGGCACTGTTTTAAGCTATTCCCTCAAACTTTCTATCGCTTTATCAATCCTCTTAATTCGGGGGTTAATTTCATTTTTTACTCTTTTATTATTTAAAAAATATCCATAAATCCCTATTGCAATTGTAGCTAAATTGATTGTAAGTATAAAATGTACTGGAACCTTCTCCCAAAGACCAATGTTAAACAATAGCATTATAGGATAAACTGGTAAAATTCCCCAATACACATAAGTTTTAAGGAACTTCTTTTGTGCTTTAAGATATTGCCTGTTCTTTTTTAGATAATTAAGATAACTGTCCTCTAAGTCGCTTGGCTTATAGCTGTTAACACCGTTGTATTGGATTATCAAATAAATAGCTAAAACTATTATCAGTACTATCCCTGTTTTTACTATTACAAAAGGAATTTTGAATATAACAAAAACACCTACTAAAATCCCAAATATTGCCAATGCCATCTCAAAAAGTGCTATATATTTCCACCAACGATGTAAACGACCCAAACTTGATTGTAATTCAATCATCAATTTAGATTTCTCAAACTTTACACGTTCTTGATTGCTAGATGATTGCCAAATTTTAATTAATTCATCTTCTATCATAAGGTTTTATTTATACAATTCAACAATTTTGTTTTGATTCGCTTGATTTTTACTGCTATGTGGTTTTCAGATAATCCTAGAACACTTGAAATTTCTTTGTAAGCTAACCCTTCTAAGTAAAGTGCGACAATAGCCTTATCCGCTTCATTTAATTCTTTAACACACTTTCTCAAACCATTAAGTTTTTCATTTTCACCTTCTCTATTTTCTTCATATTCAAAATTGGCAATGGTGATACTATCTAATCTTATGAACCTATTTTGGTTCTTAGTATCCTTGGATTTAAAACGAAGACAAACATTTAAAGTAATTCTAAACATCCAAGTTCCAATAGACGACTTCGCTTTAAATGAGTTCATAGAACTCCAAATATGAACCAAAACTTCTTGAAAAAGGTCTCTAGCGTCTTGATCATCTTTAGCATAGATAGAACAAATTCTAAATAGTTTTTCCCGATGGTTTTCTAGTGCACGTAGAAATATAGTTTCCTGTTCTTTTTTCATGGTTAAGAGGTGTCTCTACTATTTTAGTTACCAAAGTCTTTTAAATATGACAATTTAGTACTGAAAAATTTAGTAAAAGAATCAAAGGAGTTTCTATTTTAGAGTACATGGGTATTTTGAAAGGAAACATGGCGATCAAACTTTTCAAGACATATCCGAATTTAAAGCAGAAACCTTACTGGGGCAATCAGTTTTGGTCAAGAGGTTATTTTGTAAGCACAGTAGGCTTAGATGAAGTTATGATAAGACGATATGTAAAATAACAGGAGCATCATGATTTGAAATGAGTGTTATGACCCTTTGGGTCTAATCTGAAAACCAAAGCCACCGTTTTTAACGGTGGTTTTTTACTGGTAACCATTCAAGAATTTAGCTTTAGATAGGAGCGACAAAACAACAACAGCTAGTGTTTGTAGGTAATTGAAATTTTTATAGCCACTATGTTCCGTTTAAAAGGTGTTTTTGTTGTATTTTTATAAAACAACAGTCAGCCTAACTAAAAGAAAATAATGAGTACAATCAATCGGTTAATGACCAATATTTGTTCGGATAATTTAGCAGAAAGTCGAGATTTTTACACCAAACTGTTCGATTTTAAGGTCGAGTTTGATACTGATTGGTTTGTTCACCTAATCGCTAAAGACAAAAAGCTGGAATTAGGAATAATTAGCAGAACAAGTGAAATAGTACCGAGTGATTTTCAAAACAACCCACAAGGGTTTTATGTTACGTTTGTAGTAGATGATGCAGACGAAGTATTTAAAATTGCGACATTGGAGAAATTTGAAATCATAAGTGAACCTAAAGACACGTTTTACGGGCAAAGGCGGTTATTGTTGAAAGACCCTAATGGGGCTTTAGTTGATGTTTCTTCCCCTATTAAAGGTTTTGAGTTTTAGAATAACCTTCCCAACTTGTCTTAGATGAAAATCATATTCTTATTATAAGTTGTATGTAATTCCTAAAAAAGACTTTTTATCTGTTTACCTTTAATCCTCTACATAAACCAGCCATAATTCCACTGTAGGATTAATATTAATTGATAGTAGGTTTTATCATATGGTTTAGGTTTAATTCCTATCTTTCACCCGTGAAACATTATGATGTCATTATTGTTGGTGGTGGTTTGGCGGGTTTAACGGTTGCCATTCATTTATCTCAAGAAAAACACAAGGTTTTGGTTCTTGAGAAAAAGGCCTATCCTCATCATAAGGTGTGTGGAGAATATGTTTCTAATGAAATTCTTCCGTATTTAAAATCACTTGGTGTTGAGTTAAACACTATGGGTGCGGTGCAAATTAATACCTTTCAATTAAGCACGGCTTCTGGGCAATCTACAAGCACTAAACTAGCATTAGGCGGTATAGGTATTAGTCGCTACGCTTTTGATAATTTGCTGTACCAAAAAGCAATGGAGAATGGTGTTAATTTTGAGTTTGAAGCAGTCGCATCCGTTTCTTTTATAAACGATGATTTTAAAGTAGTTACTGAATCTAATTTAAGTTATACTTCAAGGGTTGTAATTGGTGCTTATGGTAAGCGTAGTAGTTTAGATAAGAAGCTAAACCGCAATTTTATTAACGAAAAATCAGCCTGGCTGGCGGTAAAATCACATTATGAATACGAATCATTTCCAGAAAACAAAGTAGCCCTTCATAACTTTAAAGGTGGGTATGGCGGTTTATCAAAAACAGAAAAAGGAACTGTAAATTTTTGCTACCTAACAGCATATAGCAGTTTTCAAAAAGAAAAAAGCATTGAAGATTTCAATGCGAATATTGTGGCTAAAAATCCATTTCTACATCGTTTTCTTGAAAAGGCTAGCCCAGTTTTTGATACTCCTTTGACCATTGCTCAAATTTCTTTTGCGCCTAAAAAAGCGGTAGAAAACCATATGATTATGTGTGGTGATACTGCGGGTTTAATTCATCCGCTTTGCGGTAATGGTATGGCTATGGCAATACATTCGGCTAAAATAGCAGCAGCAGGTATTCACAAGTATTTGAACGATAAGGATTACAGTCGTACCAAATTAGAAACAGCGTATGCATTGCAATGGCGGCAAACATTTGGGCGGCGTTTATGGATGGGAAGGCAACTACAGTCGCTGCTTTTAAATGAGAAATTATCCGAACTTGCTATTAAAACGGCTACAATTTCGCCCTTTTTATTAGGTACATTGATAAAAACTACTCACGGAAAACCCATAGCATGTTAGTAGATGTGTCGAAAAGAAGCGAAGAAGCTGAGCTAATGGATGATTTTAAAGGAGATTTAAATGATTTGCGTTTGCTTTTTAACGATATTAATAATGTAAATGCCATTTTAGGGGGTAGCAACATAACCATAAAGGCTATAACAAAATTAATGCGCGAATACCCTCAAGAACAATATACGATCATTGATATGGGGTGCGGAGATGGAGCCATGTTGCGCGCCATTGCTAATTACTTTCGAAATCAAACCATTAACCTACGTTGTATTGGTATTGATTTAAGCAAAGATATTTTGCAATTAGCGCAAGAAGCGTCTAGCGAATATGATGAGATTGAGTATGTACAAGCGGATATTTTAGATCTTAAAGCAGCTGATTTTAATGCAGATATAGTGGTAAGTACGCTTACTATGCATCATTTTAAAGATGCAGAATTAGGTGTATTTCTCAAAAAATTTAACCAATTGGCAAGTATTGGGTTTATAATTAACGATTTGCATCGAAGTGTATGGGCTTATTATCTTTATATGCTCTTTAGTCTGTTTTTTATTAAAACTAAAACTGCAAAAATAGATGGATTAATTTCAATTAAACGTAGTTTTATTAAATCAGATTTAGTTCAGTATTCAAAATGGCTGCCTCAGGCCAGTCATACTATTCAATGGAAATGGGCTTTTCGCTACCTGTGGGTAGTAAAGTCAAATAGATGAAGTAAACAATATGAATGAAACACGAATAGTTGCCGCCACTAAAGTACTGCCGCCGTATTGCCGTACTACGCAGGAAATAATACCTTTTTTAGACCAATGGCTGGCCAATGAAGATGACCGCTTTCGCAGAAAGGTCATCAAAATATTTGAAGGAGCTGCGGTAGACAAGCGCTACGGCATTATGAATATTGAAGAGGTATTTACAGCAACTTCTTTTGAAGAGAAAAATGCTATTTATGTGCGTGAGGTTAAAAAACTAGGTAAAGAAGTCTTGAAAAAAGCCCTAGACCAGAGCGGATGGCAAGCAGATTCTTTAGATTATATCATAACGGTTAGTTGCACTGGCATTATGATACCTTCTTTGGATGCCTATCTTATAAATGATTTGGGCTTAAAACAAGATGTGGTGCGTTTACCAGTAACAGAAATGGGTTGTGCGGCTGGAGTTTCGGGCTTAATATATGCCAAAAACTTTTTACGCTCTAATCCTGAAAAGCGTGTCGCAGTAGTTGCTGTAGAGAGCCCAACAGCAACCTTTCAGTTAAATGATTATTCAATGGCTAATATGGTAAGTGCAGCCATTTTTGGTGATGGTGCTGCCTGTGTGCTACTGTCTTCTGAAGCAGCGGCTACTGGCCCTAAAATAATAGGAGAGGAGATGTATCATTTTACTGATGCTACCCACTTAATGGGGTTTGGTGTTACCAATACGGGTTTAAAGATGATTCTTGATCCTAGTGTGCCAGAAACCATTGCTGCTCATTTTCCACAGATTGTACATCCGTTTTTAGAGCGCTATGGAAGCACCATAGAAAAGGTAGACCATTTGATTTTTCATCCTGGAGGTCGTAAAATTGTACAAACAGTTGAAGCTTTATTTGGTACCTTAGGAAAAAATATTGATGATACCCGAGAGGTTTTGCGCGCCTACGGAAATATGAGTAGTGCAACGGTGTTATATGTGTTAGAGCGTTTTTTAGAGAAAGACATAAAAGAAGGTGAACAGGGCTTGGTGCTAAGTTTTGGTCCTGGTTTTTCTGCACAACGTGTTTTGTTAGAATGGTGATTTTGTCCCTCCGAGTTTTAATGCAGCTAAAATTAAAACAGTTTATGCCCAAATGATGTATTTGAATTTTGAATTGAAGCTTAAAACGGGTTAAAAAGAGGGTTTTATGAATGATGTGGGTAAAAATGATTGTGTGCTAATATTGGGCGGAAGCAGCGGACTAGGCTTGGCTACTGCGGTAAAAATGGCTAAGCATAACTATAATTTAATTATTATTCACCGAGATAGAAGAGCTGATTTGCCCAAAATAAGGGCTGATTTTCAAGAAATAAGCACGCTTGGTGTGTGTGTAAAAACATTTAATATTGATGCCACAAACAAGGAAAAAAGAAAGCTGATAATTCAAGAGATGCAGTCATTCATGGGTGATACTATTAAAATTAAACTCGTTGTGCATAGTATTGCTAAAGGTAGTTTAAAACCGATGCAATCAAAAAACCAGCCAACATTGAATCAACAAGATTTTCAAATCACCCTAGAAGCTATGGCGTTGAGCCTTTATGATTGGACTAAAGATTTGGTTACAGCTAAATTATTTGCTTCTGATGCGCGTATTGTTGCCTTTACAAGCGAAGGAAATAGAAAGGCATGGATGAATTATGGTGCTGTGTCGGTTGCTAAAGTGGCATTAGAGGCGCTCATTCGTAATATTGCTCTTGAATTTGCTCATATAGGTATTAAGGCTAATTGTATTCAAGCGGGTATTACTGAAACAAAATCGTTTTTGATGATTCCTGGTAATAAATCGTTGAAAAAAAATGCACTTATTCGAAATCCTAATAAAAGACTTACAACACCTGAAGATGTGGCTAATGTGGTGTATTTATTGAGTACAGATGAGGCAAAATGGATTACGGGTACGGTTATCAAAGTAGATGGCGGCGAAAGCCTACAATAAGAATAAATGAATTACAACGAAATTATATCGCAACTTCCTTATAAGAAGCCGTTTCTGTTTGTAGACGCACTCACACATATGGATGCAAATGGAGCAGAAGGAGTGTATACTTTTTGCAAAGAGGCGAGTTTTTACGCAGGGCATTTTAAAGATTTTACAGTAACGCCTGGCGTAATTTTAACGGAATGTTGTGCTCAAATAGGCGTGGTTAGTTTGGGTGTATTTCTAATGATGCAGGAGCAAACAGATGTAAAAGACCTACAAATTGGACTCAGTAGCACTGAAATGCAGTTTTATAAACCTGTATTTCCTGATGAAAAAGTACGGGTTGTTTCTGAGAAGCTGTATTTTCGGTTTCATAAGTTAAAATGTAGGGTAAAAATGTATAATGCCTCTAATGAAGTAGTTTGTACAGGTGTAATCGCTGGCATGATAAAATCGCACAAAAATGGGTAGACGCGTCGTTATTACTGGTCTGGGTGTTTGCGCTCCTAACGGGGTAGGTTTGCATAATTTTACAAAGGCATTACAAACGGGGGTGAGTGGCGTGCGTTTTCAACCACAATTAGAAACCCTTAAATTTGGATGCCAAATAGCTGCTGAGCCTTTAGTGAAAGACAATTTAAGAAGTCATTATTTTACTCCCTTGCAGTTACGAGGCTTAAATGCTAGCGGCATTGTTTATGGGGTGATTGCTGGTGTTGATGCTTGGCAAGATGCCGGTTTGGAATTTGCCTCAAAAGAAACTCCAGATTGGGATAGTGGTATTCTTTTTGGTACAGGCATTTTAGGAATTGATAAATTAAGAGAATCTATTCATTTGGTTGATGATAAACAGGTACGGCGCCTAGGTAGTACTACTGTTTTGCAAACCATGGCAAGTGGTATCAGTGCTTATTTAGGAGGCATTTTAGGTTGTGGCAATCAGGTGACTACCAATTCATCAGCTTGCACTACCGGTACAGAAGGGGTTTTAATGGCGTATGAGCGTATTGCTTCGGGTAAGGCGGAGCGTATTTTGACGGGTAGCTGCAGTGATAGCGGCCCCTATGTTTGGGGTGGTTTTGATGCCATGCGTATTTTGCCGCGTAATTATAACCAAGACCCTACCAAAGCAAGTCGACCCATGAGTGCTACAGCTGCGGGATTTGTACCCGGTAGTGGAGCAGGAGCATTGGTTTTAGAATCTTTAGAAAGTGCAAAAGCTCGCAATGCTCCTGTCTATGCTGAAGTATTAGGAGGCGCAGTAAATAGTGGAGGACAACGTGGAGAAGGGAGCATGACAGCACCCAATAGCGAAGCTGTTCAACGCTGTATTCGGCAGGCTGTAGCAAATGCAGGAATTAAAAACATAGCTATTGATAGTATTAACGGACACCTTACTGCAACTGCAAAAGACCCTCTTGAGATTGAAAACTGGAGCAAAGCCCTCGAATTGCAAGGAGAAGATTTCCCGTATGTAAACTCTTTTAAGGGGCTTGTGGGGCATTGTTTGGCTGCTTCAGGGAGTATTGAGTGTGTTGGCACTGTACTACAGCTGAAGAAAGGACAGGTGTTTGGAAATGTAAATTGTGAGGATATCCACCCACAAATTTTAAACTATGTTGCTGCTAGTAAAATACCCCAGCAAACCATACCACATGCACCTAAAATAATAGCCAAAGCTAGTTTTGGTTTTGGTGATGTAAATGCCTGTGTTATTTTTAAAGATTGTAACGATTAGTTTGTTAAATTTAATTTGAAAATAACTATATGATTATTATTGAAGTTTTAATTAAAGAGTTTTTAAAAGGATAATTCACGATATGGATAAAGAAGTACGGTATCAAAAATTACGCGAAATCATAAAAATATACCTGCCAGAAGATGTTAGCATTGATCAGGTAACTCAAGATAGCCACTTTATTGATGAGCTCAATATTAATTCAGCCAATTTGGTAGATATTGTTTTAGATGTGGAGGATGCTTTTGATATCATTCTTGAAAATGAAGATATGGATAAGCTCTTAACAGTCAAAGATGCTTTACAGATAATTGATGCTAAAATCAAGAATAAATAAATTATATAATTGATTTTAAGTAATTTACACTATTTATTTGAATTTATTATTTAATAGCTATAATGACAACATTTATTATATGGGCGAAGGCTAAATTAAGCGTTGATAAAAGACTAATCGGTATTTATTGTGTCGTTTATTTTTTATGGGGCCTAGGGATGAACTGGTTTGGTGCACAGATGGAGATTGCCAAATTCACTTATTGGTGGCAAATAATTACCTGTTATATCCTGTATATGGTGCCTATTTCTTTGTTGCTTCGCAAACTACCTTTTCATATGCAATATGCTTATGGCTTAATAGCCATGTGTGTATTAGAGTTTTTAGGATATGCCTTGGAGACTTCCTACGCGTATCCCAATAATTTGCTAGATCAGTGGTTTAATGTGCGTAACTTCTCTTTAGGCATGGCTTTATTTTTTGCCGTATATTTTCCCTTGGGTAATTGGGCGGTGCAAAAGATATATGATGCGTTATTTGTAAAGTAAAGACACAGGATACGCTGTATGCCTGTCAGTAAACGGCTGCTAACCCTCTATATTTTCTTCCTCCTGTTCAGGAATAGCCAAAGAGGCTACAACACCCCCAAGTAAGGCTGATGATATCACTGCTAAAGAAACCCATTCGGGTAGGTGCAGGTAATGCGAGAATAGCATTTTTAAGCCTACAAAGGCTAAAATAACAACCAGACTATAGTTGATGAAGCGAAACTTTGCCAACATTCTTGAGATTAAAAAATACATCGATCGCAATCCCATTATAGCTAATATATTGGAGCTGAAAACAATAAACGGATCAGCGGTAATAGCTAAAATGGCAGGAATACTATCTAAAGCAAAGAGAATATCGGTAAGTTCAATAACAATTAAGGCTACAAAAAGTGGGGTAGCGGCTTTAATACCCATTCGCTTAACAAAAAATTGATCACCTTGAATGGATGCGGTGATCGGATATATCTTTTTTAGTTGCCTAAAAACAAACGATTTTTTAGGGTTAAATTCTTCTTCTTCCTCTTTGAGCATTTTGAAGGCTGTGTAAAGTAAGAAAACACCAAATATATAAATGATCCATTCAAATCGCGTAATTAAAGCTACACCGAAGAAAATCATGATCGCTCGAAATACAATAGCACCTAAAATACCCCAAAATAAAACCCGATGCTGATAGTGTGCAGGTATTTTAAATGACGAAAAAATTACCGCGATAACAAACACATTGTCAATGCTTAATGATAATTCAATTAAATAACCAGTTAAATATTTTAAAACAGCATTATTAGCTGTTAGGTTTGTCGGATTTTCAATTAATCCATTAGCAAAAAGCCAATAAATAACACCGCTAAAACTCAGGGCTACCGTTACCCAAATAGCTGTCCATATACTGGCTTCTTTGGTTTTAATAACATGATTTTCTTTGTTAAAAACACCGAGATCTAGCGCTAAAAAAAACAAGATAAATGCGATAAATACAATCCAAATCCACATAAAGGTCATTTTAAAAACGCAAATGTAATAATCATTTTGTGCTTTAGTGTAGTTAAATTTGAATTGATCGACATTCTTTAATGTTATGCTATGATCTATGATATGATTAACACAGTAAACCTAAACAAAGTTGCTAGTTTAGTGATAACACAACTTTAATGTCCACCTTATTTTTTAAGCGATCACTTTTAACAGCTATTCCAAAATCAGCACTGTAGATGGTAGCTTTGCCTACAAGTTGGTTTTTGTTTTTAACAAAGTTAAACGTAACCTCCTTGGTAATATCCTTGATGGTTAATACCCCTTGAACCTGAATATGAGCTTCTTTTACGGATATATCCGTGCTTTTAAAACTAATTGTAGGATAGGTATTCGCATCAAAATACTTGCTGCGTTTTAAAGACCAATTACGTATTGAATTATTTGTATCAATAGTCGCTACATCAACACTTCCTGCAAATAGTGATTGTTCAATATTTACTGTGTCAATTACTGAAGTAGAAGTAAAGCCTGAAAGCGTTCCTGAAACATCATTATTCACAAATAAAAAAGAGACTTCGGCAGAAGCTATTGTAGCGGCCCTTTGCGCATTGCTGCTGGTGGCAAGGCAAATGATAAAAAACAAGTACATAAAATACCGCATACCGTGTTGAATTTAAGCTTCGTAACAAAGTTACTATATTTTTATTCGGTAAATGGTCATTATTAAACGATGACCACATTCAATATTTTATTTTTCATGTTTACAAGAAAATATTTTCTACATTGTGCGCAGAACTTAGATGAATTTACGATGAAAAAGCACTGTTTGGTATTTTTTTGCACCATTATTTTGGGACTTAGTATGTTTAGTGTTGCTGCTCAAGAGCCAACAGAGACTTCCGCAGATAATAAAGAAAATAATGAAATGGTTTCGGGTGAAAATAGCACTTCTGAAGAAGAAGAAAATCCTTTGGTGTTTAAATTTGAGCCTAATCTAATTGCAGAGAATAAAGAACGCAAAGAAGCAATTGCCAAAATGCGAGCAAAAATTGATTCTCTTGATATTTCTGATCGTAAACGTTTCAAATTATTAAAGGACTTGTACAAGAATGGGGCGTCTTCTAAAAACTTAAAAAAAGCCCTATTGGTTGATGTTAAATTTGAAAATAACTAAACTGAAAATTGAGGTTTTTACTAGCTAATAGTTAAGTGCTTAGCCTATATTTCTGATTTTTTTTATTGTAAATCATCGATTAATAGTTGAAATAAATCGACAGCCGATGTAATCAACAGTAAAATATGGTGTATTGAACATTTTTTAGTAAATTTATGGAAGAAACTATATGTATTTCCTCATGAAAAAATCCCTTTTTCTTTCTTTGATGGTGTGTTCTTTTGTATTCAGTTCAATGCAACTTCTCGCTCAAAAAACAACGGTTAAAGTTAACAAAAGCAACATTAAGGTTAAAAAACATACCCTAATGGAGCAATTTGAGCCTGAAATGGTAGCAACCTCCGAAGAACGCTTGGAAAAGAAAATAGAAAGAGTTGAAGATGTTGAGCGAAAGCTTAGTATTTTAGACACCCTAGAAATGTCTGAAAGAAAAAAACGAAAACTACTTCGTGATTTAAAATACGCTCCCTTTTCTGAGCGTTTAAACAAGGCTGTTATAGTGAATTCTAAATTTGAAGAAGAGGATGCTGATCCTGATCAAAAATAGATTGTTTTAACGTCTTTTTTCTATCCCTTGTAATAGTGTATGTATATTGTTGTACGCTATCTATTAAACGATTACGTTTTTTTGTTGGCATTAAAGGAAAGGCTAGCCTTGTTACGAATCACCTTTGAGGCAATTTTTTGTCCCTTGTTAACGTGTAATTTTCTCATAGTATTATACTGTTCTTTATTTTAGCATTAAATAGGTTTATTCTTGTCTTAACCGAAGGTTATTCGTGCCATGTAATTTGAACGTTTAGAATACCGACTTTATTCAACGCATTCTGTTGCTAATGATAATAAAGAAGCTTCTAGTAATATGTGCATCAAAAAGCTATTTTTTAAACAAATTATAGGGTAAAATGTTAAATTTTTACACTTTATTTACTATTGTAGGTAAATTCCTAAATATTTTTTTGTAACTTAAGTTAGTATTTGATAGCTGTTATATTAATCTTAAAAGGGTACCGTTATGAAATCGAGTTTAAAAAATAATACAAAAAACGCATTGATTATGCGGTTAGAGCGTAATCAAATTGACCTGCAACAACTTGAGGTAAAGCTCAATGCCTACACGTGCGAACCACAAACACAAAGTTTATTTGAACGTAAGGAAGCACTGCGTGATGGACTTAAAAAGTTAAGTTCTAGTAATGTTGAGATTGTTATTATGTTGAATAGCGATGAACAAATGTCGAAATTCAATACTGAAAGTATCACCCAGCATTTTTTAGAATGCAACAGGCTTCAACGTGATATTGAAGATTATTTAACGGGAGTTCGTAATAGCTGATTTGCGTTTCACTTTTTAATGTTAGCTGTTGCTATTATTTTAATACCTGTGGAGGGTTGTGATTTTACATCACTAATCTCTCTGTGTTTTTTAGATGCCTTCTCTTCAAGATTGATTTATATTTGCAGTGCATTAATAATTGAGTGTATTGCAGTTAAAAAAAGCTATCTATTTTATGGTCTTGAGTACCCTTGCTTTTACGGGTATGAACGGACTTATTAAGTTTTTAACCGACTACAGTGCATATCAATTAGTATTTTTTAGGTCTATTGGTTCGCTTGTTTTTACCTTTTCTTTTTTATTGAGTCAGCGTATTGCTATTCTTGGCGTTCAGCGAAAATTACTACTTACTAGAGCTATTTTTGGGACCACTTCAATGCTGTTGTTTTTCATGGCTGTACATTATATGCCCATTGGTTCGGCTGTTGCCTTACGTTATATTGCACCCATTTTTGCCGCAGTATTCGCTATCCTTATTTTAAAGGAAGTTGTTAAGCCTCCACAGTGGTTATTTTTTCTACTTTCATTTATAGGGGTAATCGTATTGAAGGGTTTTGATACTTCTATTCCTTTAATTGGGTTGTTGCTTGTGCTCTTAGCATCCGTTTTTAGTGGGTTGGTGTATATTGTAATTCGAAAAATTGGCAATGCAGAGCACCCTGTGGTTATTGTAAATTACTTTATGTGTGTAGCCACGGTTGTGGGTGGGGTGCTTTCTATTTTTCATTGGAAAACACCAATCGGTATTGATTTGTTCCTGCTATTAAGTCTTGGTGTTTTTGGATATTTTGGGCAGTTATTTATGACTAAAGCTTTTCAGTTGGGCGAAACCAATGTTATTGCACCTATTAAATATATAGAGGTTGTTTTTGCTATCGTTGTGGGTGTGGGTTTTTTAGGTGAAACCTATTCCTTATGGAGCGTTATTGGAATGCTTATGATTATTAGTGGTCTTCTCTTAAATATTTGGTATAAAAATAAGTATGTTAACTAATTAAGGCATTTTATTAAACTGATACTTTAATTTTTTTGTTGCTTAATTTTAGATACCCCAAGACTAAAATAGCCAAAGCGGAACAAACTGAAAAACCTATAAAAAGGGGTAAGGTAGTTGTGTCTACAAATTTGCCAATGTACGTACCAATAGGTACGGACATTACAGTAGAAATACAACCCGTAATGGCCGAACCAATGCCAGCAATATGACCTATAGGCTGCATAGCCGCTGATCGCAGATTTCCAAATAAAAAACTAATTGCAAAAAATTGACTTCCAAAGAAAAGCAGTAAAATTTCAATACTCGGGTTTGCTTTTCCATAGAATAAAACGACATAGGTCAAAGAAATTGCAAAATAAGAGATCAGTGAAATGGTAATCAGTTTATCCATACCATATTTAACTACCAAACTACCATTTAAAAAAGTGGCAATACTAATTGAAATAGCGATTCCAGCAAAAATATACGGAAACTCATCCTTTAAATCGTATTGGTATTGAAAAATTTGTTGGGCGGTACTGAGGTACACCAAGAACGAGCCAACAATAAAACCTGATATCAGCGTGTATCCAATGGTTGTTTTGTGCTTTACAAGCTCTCTAATACCGTCAGAGAATAGGTTTAAGGTCATTGGAATACGATTTTCACTTTTTAAAGTTTCAGGTTGCCTTCGCCAAAACCATAGGGCTATGAGCAAAGCAAAGCCTATTTGCACGTAAAAAATGGCTTCCCAATTATAGGTGTCTAAAATCAATTTACCCATGGCAGGAGCGATAATTGGTACAATCATAAAAACAACTGTTACAAAAGACATAATACGAGCCATATAATCGCCACTATGGGTATCTCTTATCATTGCTATGCTAATTGTTCTTGGTGCTGAAAGCGCAACGCCTTGCAAAATGCGACCAATAATCATAACTTCTAGCGACTTTGAAAATACACAAAGAAAACTAGCTCCAATAAAACAAAGTAAGCCCATATAAACTACTGGCTTTCGTCCTAAACTATCAGAGATAGGGCCAAATAGCAGTGGCCCAAAGCCTAAGCCTAAAAAAATCATAGTAATAAGCAACTGATTGTCTGCTTCTACCTGTATACCGACTGAATGTCCAATAATGTCTAAAGCGGGGAGAAGGGCGTCAATAGCCAAGGCTACAATTGCCATCAAAGAAGCCATTAAGGCAACAAATTCAATTTGAGGGATGCTCTTTTTAAACATCCCGCAAAAATACCTAATTTATTGCATAACTTACCATACTCTGCACTAGTTTTAATACCAATATTTCAGTGTGTTGATTTTGTATTTCCGAAGGTGAAAAATAGCGAATAGCCTGGTTAGGAAATACTCTTGAAGACACGGTAATAGCAAACAAAACCTATAAAACTAGTTTTTAATTACACGCATAATTTGTTAAAAAGTAAGTCCGTGCCCATAAGGATATAGTGTGGGTGTCACTTCGTTATACGGTGAATCTTGTATGTTATTTTCTTCGTCTTTATTTATTGAAGCCGAAATAGTAAGGGGAAGTTTTCCTGAGGGATTGAATGTACCGAAAATCAATTCTAAAATAATATCATCTTCACATTCAAAATCGGCTATTACTGCCTTACTCGCTTCATTTATTTTAGCTTGCACAGGGTGATTTTGTACATTGAAAATTGTAATTGTAGGTTTTTCATGTGTATGCTTAATAATTTCTTCATACTCATGTTCTTCAAAACATTGCTTTCCGTAGTTTATAATTTTTTCTAATACGCTATGAGCTAATGGTGAAGGGGTTGTTGTTTGCAATTTTTGAATTATGACGTCGGCATCTTCTTTGTTAGCGACTACATTAGGGTGCTTTTTTAATAGCGCCTCTTTTTCTATGCCTTTAATCCATATTTTTTTATCGGCAGAAAGTGGTAAAATATTATGCTCATTTTTTAATAGTACCAATGATTTTCGTTGTGCCTCTCTACCTTTTGCAACAAAAGCTGGTGATATATATATCTTTTTTATATCCACATAAGGGTTGTCAAAAAGTCCTAATCTAAATTTATCCCTTAAAATTCTTCGAACAGAAGCGTCAATACGATTTTCTGTTATTACGCCTTCTTCTACGAGTTCAACAACATGATTGGTACAATATTCTCCACAAAACAAATCGTAGCCAGCAGCTAGCGCCTTTTTTATTTGTTCCTTTTTTGATGCTTGGTCACTGCCACCTCCTTCTGTAGCTGACAATGCTCCCCAATGTGTAGCCACAACGCCACCAAAATTTAGTGAATCGCGAAATATTTCTTTAACGGTTGCTATATCAAAATGCTGTCCTCGACCTTCATTAATTTCTTGTTTACCAGAATTATAGGCCATTACTTGGGTTGCATTTGCCTTGAGAGCGCCTTCTTTAAAAGGAGCTAACTGATTGGTAAAGCTATTTAATCGATTTAGTTGACCTGCACTATAAATTGATTGAGCATCTAATTCATCATGTTGATGTTTAGCTTTTGGGTAATATTTCACTTGGCTAGCAATGCTATGAGCTGAAATGACATCTCCCTGTAATCCTGAGATATATGCTTTGGTAAGTAAGGTTGCCCATGTGGTATCTTCGCCAAAAGTGCTGCCAATACTTTGTTCTGGCACATCAAGCGCACTATTAGCTATTGGATGTTGCGCTATGCGAATGCCTTTTGCTAAATATTCTTGCCGTATAATATCGCCATACGCTCGTACTAAATTAGTGTCACGAGTAGCTGCAAAACCCAATGGAGAAGGCCAAGTGGAAGCCCATTCTTGTTTTGTATGGGTTATAGGGGTTGCTTTATTTTTATTTTTCGGATTAGAAATTACGGTAACAGGAATACCAAGCCTTGTGCGTTCAGCTAATTTTTGTAGTTTATTATGCCAAATAGCAAATGTTAAGGCAGAAGTTTCTTCTAAATTTTGAACATGATTTATTTTTTTTTGAAGAATTGTTGTCGATGTACTTTCTGTAATCATCGAAAAATAATTTAAAAGACTTGGTATTTCGAGGAGATCACCATCTTTTTCCATTGCTAAAAAATTGGCAAACATCAACCCAGCTTTTTCTTCAAGTTGCATTTGAGATACTAAATCCTCTATCCGATCTTCTACGGAAACTCTACTATCTTCGTAAATATCTAATTGACAATTTTTGTTAAGATCTCTATAGGTGTAGCCGCGGTCAACTAGGGCAGGGGCTTCTTTATGTAACAATGTCAAGTTTTTTGTTGATAGCCAATGCCATTTGATAAGGTAGCCAAAATAAAGAAGCAGGAGAAGTATAAAAAGTATCAAAATGGTGATACCTGAAATTTGGAGGGATTTTTTCATGGATTGGTTATTTCAAATTAAATACAACTCCTGCATGCTTTCTAATTTTTAAACTTGATTTTTTGTTAAAATTCACGATCCGGCGTAAAATCACCATAAAACCAATGCTTCTTTGTGTTATATATGGCCGCTCTACGGCTAAATACAAAAAATACACTGCACTGAATTTAATTTTGATGTGATTTTAAAATGTAATAGAACTTATAATGCTACAATACCAACTTTACCATGCTAGTATTATATTATATTGATACAATATTAATGATTAATTTAAACTACACAAAATGAAAAAATATATTTTAAATTTGCATGATGGAAAAACAAGAGGGTTATAATGCAGCTGTTTTTGCAGATCGAATTCCTAAATCACTGCAAGAGAATGCTGTAGACTGTGTGATACTGGGTTACGATGAGGGCGAATTAAAAGTACTTTTATTAAAGTGGAAATACGAAGATATTTGGTCATTACCTGGCGGATATATAAAAATCACTGAAGATTTAGACGCTGCTGCCTATCGTGTGCTTCAAGAGCGTACTGGCTTAACATCCATTTTTTTAGAGCAATTTAAAACTTTTGGGGCTGCTTTACGACAAACAAAAAAATACCCAGTAGACTATGCGAAAATATCGCGAATTTTAGATAAAATTCCGCTCAAAAATAAAGAGTGTAATTTAAAATGGATTACCAAACGCTTTCTTACTACAGGCTATTTTGCCTTGGTAAATCTTGAAGCTGCCAATCCTACTCCTGGATTTTTAAGTGAACGATGTGAATGGGTATCTATCAATGCTGTGCCTCAGTTGCTCATGGATCACAACGTGATTCTAAAAACAGCATTGGAATATTTGAAAAAGCAATTGAATTACCTTCCGATAGGAAAATCACTGTTGCCAGAAAAATTTACCATGCAAGATCTTCAAAAATTATATGAGGTTATTATCGATCAGCCATTAGTACGTAGTAATTTTCAACGAAAAATATTAAAGTTAGGAATCTTAGATCGGCAAGAGAAATTAATGACAGGAGCTTCTAATAAAGCCCCTTACTTATATAGTTTTAATACAGAGAAATATGACGAAGTTGTAAAAAAAGGGATCGGTTTTTCTTTTTGATTGCACTAGGTAAAATTAAACAAGCTAGCATATTATTGTTGAATTTTTAAAGAGCGTATATTGCAGGTTTTTATATGTAAATAGCATTAAAACAGCTTTATAGCGAACTGAAAATAGGAGAATTAGTGCAGCATAATTATGTGACTAAATCTTGATCTTAGTACCCATCATAATTTCTTTTATATTTGTTATCCTATTTATATAAATCAAATATACTTTTATGGAAGGTCTCTTTACCATTGATAATTTTATAACCCTAGCTATGCTTACACTTTTGCAAGCGGTATTGGGGCTTGATAATCTTTTATATATCTCTTTAGAGTCTAAACGAGCACCAGAAGCAGATCAAAAACGGGTACGTACCTTGGGTATTGGTTTAGCGATCGTATTGCGTATTATTTTGCTGTTTGTCTTAATTCGTGTGATTGCTTATTTTCAAGATCCTTTTTTTGGCTTTGATAATGCTGCTATTGAAGGGCATTTTAATTTGCACAGTATTATTGTTTTAGGAGGAGGCGTTTTCATTATGTATACTGCGGTAAAAGAGATTTGGCATATGTTAAGCATGGATGACGAAGGACATGATGAGGATAAAAAACCCAAAAGCGTAAATCTGATTATTTTTTCTATTGTGATTATGAATTTGGTATTTTCTTTTGATTCCATTTTGAGTGCTATGGCGCTTACCAATGTATTTTGGGTAATGGCTACAGCTATAATTATTGGTGGAGTACTAATGATTTGGCTCTCAGGAAAAGTTTCTGAATTCTTAAAAAAGAACCGCATGTATGAGGTTCTCGGTCTGTTTATTCTGTTTATTGTAGGTATCATGCTATTGTCTGAAGGTGGCCATTTGGCACATTTAAAGCTTTTTGGCAATGCAGTTACCCCAATGAGTAAAACTACCTTTTATTTTGTTATTGTGGTTTTAGTGGTTATTGATGTGGTGCAGTCAAAGTATCAAAAGAAACTTTCTAAAAATAAGTAAGCCATGACTCAAGGTGTCTTATTACTGTTTTCTTTTCTTAGGAAATACGGTACGTATTTTGTTCATTTACACATGTGCAAAAAATATATACCGTTTGTTATTTTAATAACAATGTGTTGTAATTGTAAGGAAGTTCAAGAGCAAAAGGCATCACCCAACACCAAAGCGCCAGTAAAACTTGAAAAACAGGCAGTTAAAAGTACGTATGAAGATTTAGACGGAAATCCCATTGAATTAGAAGATTACAAGGGGAAACGGATCTTTTTGAACTACTGGGCAACATGGTGTGGCCCCTGTATCGAAGAAATGCCTTCCATTTTAACGCTTAAAAAGGTTTTGGAGAAAGAGAATTTTGTTTTTCTGCTTGCCTCTGACCAATCTACAGACAAAATAAACGCCTTTAAGAAGGCTAAGAACTTCGATTTTGAATTTATCAAATTTAATGGTGCTTATGGTGATTTACAGATCACCGCGCTTCCTGTTACGTTTCTATACAATGAAGCAGGGGAGCAGGTAGAACGTGTAGATGGAGGTATAGATTGGGATGCTTCTGAGACAATTCAAAAATTAAAACAAATACATTAGGTGAATTTACATAAGTTATTAGTAGTAAGCGTTTTAATTTCTTTGTTTTTTAACTGCAAAGAGCATGTAAACACACCAGCAGAAAATAACACAACAAAACATCCTTTGGTATATTTGACAGCTCCTACAGCTGAAAATAGTTCATTACCCTATTTGTTTTCTAACGAACAAAAAACCTTCTTGTCATGGGTGACAAAAAAAGGAGACACAGCAACAGCATTGCATTATGCGGAATTAGTGAATAATACATGGCAAAATTCGCAAACGATACTACAGGGAGATGATTGGTTTGTAAATTGGGCAGATTTTCCTATGATTGCCGAAAACAATGGAAATTTATGGTCACATGTGCTAAAAAAATCAACCAAAGACACCTATTCTTATGATGTAAAGATGAATGTGAAGCCAAAAGAAGCACAAGAATGGCAAACAGATCTACCTTTACATACAGATGGTACCCCTACAGAGCACGGTTTTGTTAGTATTTTGCCTTATAAAGATGGTTTTTTTAGCTGTTGGTTAGATGGTAGAAATACCGAAGAAAACGAAGCAGGAGAACGTGGTGCGATGACGGTACGGGCTGCTGAAATTGATGTAAATGGCGGCGTAACTGTAGAAAAAGAATTAGATGCTCGTACTTGTGATTGTTGTCAAACCACAGCGGCTATAACGGCTAATGGCCCTGTTGTTTTATACCGTGATCGATCAACCGAAGAAGTGCGTGATATTTATATTGTACGTAATGTGGCTGGCGAATGGACAACTCCTAAAGCGCTACATAATGATGGATGGAAAATTAAGGGCTGTCCGGTAAACGGACCTAAAGCAGCTGCCATTAAAAATACCTTGGTCGTAGCCTGGTTCACCGAAGCACAACAGAAACCAAGAGTGCAATTAGCATTTTCACAAGACGGAGGCGCTAATTTTAAGGTACCTATTGTAATTGAAGAGGGAAAGGTACTCGGACGAGTTGATGTAGCCCTAATAGATGAAAAAAATGCCCTTGTTAGTTGGATGGGGTCATCAGAAAATAAGACCCAACTAAAGGCTATGAAAGTATCGTTATCAGGTGAAAAAGCACCTCCATTGGTAATTGCAACTATTGATGCTTCTCGCAAAACAGGTTTTCCGCAGATGGAACGCATAGGAGATAATGTACATTTCGCATGGACTGCGGTCACGCCAACTGCTACAACCATTAAAACGGCTTATGTGCCCTTTATTAGCTTTTAAAAGGATCTTTTAATGGTAAAACGCAAGCCATAAACAGCTAGTTCGTAAGCCTTTTTGATGTACAGGGAGTATAGAACAGGAATGGCTGTTGATTTAAAATTGAATTAGCACTATAAATAACAATAGAAAAATAATAGTTTTACTAAAAACCACTTTAAATGAAGACAGCAATCAAGAGTTTCTTTACCAATCTATTTAATTATATCGCATGTTTTCTGGTACTAATGCTATTGTTTTTGGGCGCTTGTAAAGAAAAACCAGTGCAACACAATAATGAAGAAACGTGGGTTTCATTATTTGATGGTTCAAATTATGACGATTGGACACCAAAATTTGCAGGATCAGAATTGGGGGTGAATTATAAAAACCGATTTGTGTATAAAGATCGTCTGTTAAGTGTACGGTATACACCACAAGACACTTTCAAAGGTAATTTTGGGCATCTGTATTACAAAGAAAAGTTTTCGCATTACAGGTTAAAAGCAACCTATCGTTTTGTTGGCAATCAAATGGTTAATGGACCTGGTTGGGCAGTTCGTAATAACGGATTAATGTTACACTGTCAAGAACCAGCAACAATAGGGCTTGATCAAGATTTTCCTATTTCATTAGAATTACAACTCTTGGGGGGTGATGGTACTCATGAACGTACAACAGCAAATTTATGTACCCCAGGCACCAATGTTATTCTTGGAGATTCATTATTTACTACACATTGTGTGAATAGTACCTCAAAAACCTATCATGGCGATCAATGGGTAACGGTTGAAGCCCTAGTGCTAGGTGACTCCCTTGTGCAACATATTATGGAAGGGGAGGTGGTTTTAGCATTTAAAAAGCCTACCATTGGTGGCGGCAATGTGAGCGGCTATATTGAAAGTGCCTATGAAGAAGGAAAACCTTTAAAAGAGGGGTATATTTCTATTCAGGCAGAGTCGCATCCAATAGATTTTAAATCAATCGAATTGCTCAATCTATGTGGTTGCATGGATAAAAAAGCCAAAAACTACAAAGATTATTATGTGAAAAATGATCAGGCAGCTTGTGTTTATTAGTAAAACCTGCTATAATTTGATCTTCTACGTTCTTTGAATCTTGAAATATTGAAGGTTAAAAATAGCTCTAAAGCATTGGGGATATATACTTTTGCTTGATTTCCAAAGGGTATTCGGTAATTAACACCCAGTTCAAAAGTTTCAAAAGTTATACTAGAGGATACGCCAATTTCAGAAAATGAAAAAGCCTCCATAAAATTGAAATGCTGGTTTATACCGAAACTGAAATTCCCTAGAGTGGCATCTTGGTAAAAATCAAACCTTGTGGTACTCCCTTGCAGTGATACGCTATTATAAAAATACAAATACGAATGTTTCGGAATTTTAGCTAAACCATATTTATTAATATCGAGCTCATACCCAAATTGACCTGAGACTAGCATTTTTAGGTATACCCTGTTTCCTCCTGATTCAGATAATTCTGAAGACAAGCGAGGTTTATTGATGTGTTTAAATGATAGGCCAATGATCATATTCTCATCATTATGCATCATAACTGAAGCCCCTAAATCCATATATCCAACGCTATTGTATGCTGCAACAGGATCAATTGTATTTGAGCTAATTTCCCCTGAAAAAATATTAATCTGATCTTGAAATGTGAGGTTACTAAAATCAAACTTATATCGACTATAGGCTCCTGTAATACCAGGATAGAGTAGCCATTCGTTGGGCAGTTTTAATTTGTAAACAAAAGTAGAAGCAGCGGTTGAATAATTATACCCACCGTTTTTAAGTGAATTGCTAAAAAAGTCAAAAGCCAGTTGAAAATTATATTCCTCAAACTGAGTGGAACCAAAGGCGTATTTATGCTCTGATTGTGTACCGATACTTTGACTCGTTATTTCTCCTAAAACACCAATTTGTGTTCTATCTTTAAAAGCATAAAAACTAGGATTCAAAAATGCAGGTACTTTGCTAAGGTTTTGAATAAACTTATCCTGTGCATAGTTTTGAGTAACTAGCAAAAGTAATAAAACTGTAAACCATTTAATAGGTACCTTCATTATCTTATTATTGTGGCTTCGCCTGTTTTGATAATTTCTATATTTTCACCTGTATACCCTTTAAAAACGTATCTAAAAGAGAACTGTTGGTAAGGTTTTCTGTTTGAGTAAGTACCGTTCCAACCCCAATTTGTAGGTGCTGAATCATGGTCGTGCTTTGTCGAATATACTAGGGCGCCCCACATATCATATATTTGAAATTCAAACTTACTAATGCCTGCAAATTTACCTTGAAAATAATCATTTATGCCGTCGGCATTAGGGGAGAATGCATCGGGGAAGACTATTTTATATGTATCGCCAACTTGTATGTTTTGTACCATTTGTTTTGAACAACCTTGCGCATTGACAGTACTGAGCGTTACTTCATACTCGCCCGAGAAGTTATATGCATGCTGGGTTACTGTACCGTCTACTTCTGGGTTTACTGTTAACGGAGCACTGCCATCACCAAAATCCCATATTGCTTGGCTATGGGCATCTACTGTTGTATTGGTAAAGCGGATATCTTTTTTTATTAACAAGAGTCCCGTGGCTTCAAGATCTTCTGACGTGTAACTAAAAGAAGGAGTTGCTACTCTAGTTTCTAAAGGCATAGTAAACCCACAACCTTGATCATTAACAACGTTCAAGATAGCTGTCTCAACCGGATCGGGAATTTGAACCCTGTACGTATCTTCACCAGTTTCAATAGCAGATACCAAGTTATTTTGATAATAAAAGCTAAGATCGCCTTGTTGTGCATTAAATATGGTTACAGTAATATTACCAGGGTTTCCAATACATAAGTTTTCATCTAAATAAGGACCATCTACTAGGCGGAGCGATTCCGCTTTTGGAATAGTATAAACTTCTTGGTAATAATTTGCCTCGTTTTCTTGCGTGCATCCTGCAATATCACTAGTAACAGTGAGTCTTATTCTACCAGTTTCAAGATTATTTAATCGTGTTGTATTTAATGGTAAAGGCGTAAATACTGGGTTAGGATTCGCTTCATTGCCCGGTGTTTCTATTTCCCAAGAAATAGTATAAGGGCGAACGCCACCGCTAATATTTATTTGAATGCTTCCATCATTATCTGATCCGCAACTTACGGGTTGAATTATATTTTCAACTGCAATAGGCGCATAGGCAGGCGAAAAGGAGAATTCAATTTCACTTGATTCACAGTTATTGGCATCTATAACGGTAAGAAAATAGGTGCCTACTTCTGCTTCAAAACTTGTAATATCTTGAGTGACAAAATTATTTGGACCGCGCCATTCATAGAGGTAGTCATTACCTCCAGCAAAAGGAGTTGCCCCTGTGAAGAGGTTACTATCTAAACTAAAAGCATATGTGTCTTCGCAAGCCTCCATGGTAAAACTGCGTGTGCCTGTATATGTAATTGGCTCTGATCGTATCATTGTAAATTGTTGAAGAGCACAACCATTACTATCGGTCACATCAATACTATGACTATCATTTGATAGGCCTGTAATTGTTGTTTGAGTATCGGTAAAAAGTATGGGCGTCGCATTATCTACTGAATAACTATAAGGAGGTGTACCACCTGATACCCTAAAGGAAAAACTACGAGAAGCATCTTCATCATAACAATTAGAAGTAGAGCCCGAAATGTTTACTGCTAAAAAAGGCTCAGGTTCTATAATTTCAAACGATCTGCTCACCCGACAAGGCGCATCTGGATTGCTATTGGTATCGGTTACAATTACTTCATAGGTGCCAGCACCCAAATTGCCAATATTGGTGTTATTATTTATGAAATTAGTGCCGTTTTTCAACCATTCAATTTGCAACATACTACTGGGGTCTGCACTGATTTGAACACCAATTTCTGCATTGGTGTCTCCCGCACATTGCAATCGCTGATTAACTACTTGTACATTATTGATTTGTAAGGCTGTTTTAGATGCCACATTAGCGGTATAGGTAGCAGTACATCCCAATTGATCACTTACTTGAAGTACATACACTCCAGGAGATAAATTACTGATATTATCTGTGTTATAACTTGCGTTATTGGGGCCTGTCCAATTAAAATTATAAGGAGCAGAACCACCTGTAATGGTGGTGGCACCATTATTCAAGCTAATTGATCCATCATTTTGATCGTAACAACTGACATTGTTTACAAGAACAGAAGCAGCATCAAACTGTAAACCAAAAGGAAGAGTTACAGACTCAGATACTGGAATAGCGCAACTAGCATCTTGAACAGTGATTGTGTAAGTAGCACCACCAGTTAAACCTGTATAGGTAATGTTTGCACTACTTGATGTACTTGTTTGTTGTGTGCCATCGGGTCTAGAAATTGTAAAGGTATAAGGCGGTACACCTCCCATACTAGCAGCTGTTAAGGCAGCATTACAGGTATCTCCAATTGCCAAGGTTAATTCTTCGGGTTCTGAAACCACAAAAGGTTCAGAGGTTACCTGACACATGTCATTGGTTATCGTAAGAAAGTAAACTCCCGCAGTAACTCCTGAAATATTTAAGGTAGTAGCAGAAAAACTAGTATCGTCAGTTTTGGTCCATAAATAGCTATTTGGCGCTTTATTTTCTTTGGTAATAACGCTTGAAGCTCCAGCATTTGTAGTGCTATCTGTACTAGCATAGGCCGTAAAACCAGTGCCAGCAACTTTAGCAGTTAAGATCAATCTTTCATTGTCTAATGATGCAATAACATCACTAAGATTACTACCTGTAGCATTGTTAATATTTTGTACTAAGGCCTGAATAATTTCTTCATGGGTTTGTGTTTGGCTTGATCCATTTAGTTGTACCTCATGTTCATAAACCTTTGAATTTATGATGATGCTATAAGTAGTGCCTACTTCTGGAGAACCAAATAACGTTATGGTATTTTCCTGTGCCTGTGCGCTGTTACCGCCTGTAATTCTCAGGTTCGTAATGCTAATACTACCATCAGAACTACCATTACAACTTGCATCAGTAATATCATTTGCGATAATAGCATCATTGTCAATGAATAGGGTAGGGATAATAGTCACCAATACTGGGTCGGTATCAGCAAAACACGATTGCCCATTAAGTATTACGATACTTCTTCTTTTAAAATAGGTAGAAGTAGCCAAGGTTGTTGGCGGTAAAAAATTAGCTCCAATTGCACCTGATACTTCCGTATATGTTTGATTATCTGTAGAAGATAACCATTGGTAATTTATACTTCCGGTTGCAGTAGCCCCTGTTATTTCTGTTAAAACATCAGGCTGTTCTCCCTCGCACACTTCTTGATTCTCACCGATACTACCTGGGTTTATATCATTTACCATCAATGTCACGGTATTGGTTTCTTCAAAACAAGTAAGCGTACCTAATGAAGTTCTGGTAATTCTTCTTTTGTAATGTGTTGTTTGTGATAAAATTGGTGGTGTATAAGAGGCTGTATTTACACCTATATCGGTAAATATAATTCCATCTAAAGAGCTATACCATGCAATGGTTTGATCACTATATGTACTCCCGTTTGTTACGGTCAAGGTTGCTGGTGTATCGCCTACACAAAGTGTTTGATTTTCTTCAAGTATGCCTGGTCTTATTTCTTCTGCTACTTCAATAACAATTGTATTACTAAAGGCAGTACAATCTACATTAGGAATACTGGGATCAATGACAGACGAAGAAGAAACGGTGGCTCTTCTGTAATAGGTTGTAACCGTTTTAGGTTCTGGGTCAAAAGTGCTATTGTTTGCTTGATTGATTATTACCCAATTGCTATTATCAAGTGATGAGTACCATTGGTAGCTCAAAATTCCACGTGCTGTACCTGCTGCCGTACTGTTTATTACCGCAGGATCTTCACCATAACAAATTTTTTGATCTTCTGAAATAGTTCCGCCGTCTACATTGTTTACCGTTATTTTTACTGTGTTACTCTGTATTTCTGGTCCACAAGATGTACCAGCAATAATTACCGTATAAGCTCTATAGAAATAGGCGTCAGCAGTAAAGGGGGTATTGGGTGTATACGTAACACTTGTTGCTCCTAAAATTGAATTGAAGGTCACTCCATCTGTCGAACGATACCATTGAAAGTTTAAATACGGAAGCCCTTCTACTAAGCTACTATCGCCTAAGGTTTCAGGTAAGCTATTGGTGCAAATAATTTGATCGCTACCAATATTATCTGCCTGAGGCACCAAAACCCTTTCTTCTTCTGTACTTACTTCACAAACAGCACCATTTGGTTGGGTACTATAGGTTGTTCTTACATAATTAGTTGTAGCAGTAATAGCATTAGTAGGGGTATAATTAATACCTGTTTCGCCAGCAATAAGTTGTCCGTTAGCAAACCATTCGTAAGTTAAATTTGGTCCCGTAGCTGCGGTAGTTTCTACAATAGGGCTAGGTATCGTTCCTCTACATATCACTTCTTCACCCAAGCCAGGAGTGTCATTGGGGTTGGTCGTATTAATTTCACCAGGGGTAGCCAATCCACCGTTTCGTATTTCTAAAACATTACTGATGAGTTCGCAACTAATACCATTTAGTGTTGAAGTGGTTATTCTTCTGTAAAAGATATCTGCCGTAATCATTGGAGGATTATATGTTGGTGAAGTAGCACCACCAATATCACTAAACGTAATGTTATCATTTGAAACCTGCCATTGGTATGTTAAATCTCCAGTAGCTGTCAACATAAAATTACCTCTTAATGCTCCCAACACACTATTGGTACATACGTCAATGCTGCCCGTTTCGCCACCGGAAAAGGTAACTCTGTGGGTATTACCCATTACAAATCGATTTGCATAAACAATCACTCCATCTGTAAACACCACGCATTGTAACCCGTTTAATACAGCTGTTGCTTTTCTTCGATAGTATTTTTCTGTTTCAGTCGGCAATGCTGGGGTATAGGTTGCTTGATCTGTACTCGCTATATCAACCCATGTATTACCGTCATCAGAATCTTGCCAAGTATAGGTTATCGTACCGTTAGATACGGCATCTTCTGTACTAGTGATAGTATTTACCGTTCCGGTATCACATACTGTTTGTGTTTGTGATATTGTACCTGCATCTAAAGCTAATAGGGTCACTTTAGTAGGCGTACTAAAGGCGGTACAGGTATTACCATTGGAGGTCACTGTTACAGATCTGCGATAATAGGTGGTTTCGGTAATAGGGGATGATACATCCAATTCTTCACCTGTTTCTCCTGTAATTATGGAATAGGTAACAGCGTCTGGTGAGGCGTACCATTGAAAATTTACTCCTGTACCCGCTGGGGTAGCACCAGTAACAGTTAGGGTAGTAGGTAATGCATCCTCGCAAATAGTTTGCTCAGAAGAACCTGTACCTCCCTCAATTTCTCCAGCTACGTTGATACGAATTGTATTGGTATACGCACTACAAACCTTGCCGTTTAAGGTGCTTATATCTAAGCGTCTGAACTGCATATTATTTGTAAAACTACCGGGGTTATGGGTTGTACCTGTAGCGCCACCGATCGCTTGCCAAGTGGTTCCGTTATCGCTAGAAGATTCCCAATTATACGTAACACTACCCTCGGCTATTGTATTACTAATAGAAACTAGGGTATTTGGTACCGCCCCCCGACAAATATCTTGGTCGTTTCCAATAACACCTGGAGTAATTTTATTTATAAAAATGGTACTTACCGTAGAGTTTTCAAAACATACTTCGCCATTATTTGAAACCAAAGTCTGTCTTCTATATTCGGTGGTATTAGCAGGGGAGGAGGGAATGGTTAGGCTAGGGTCTGTTTCACCTACCATATTTGCAAAACTTCCTGAAGTTCTTGACTGCCATTGATACGAAATATTTTGATTTGCTGCAGTACCACCAGTTATGGTAATTGCGGTAGGAGTTTCACCCACACACAAGGTCTGATCAGCAACGGCTACCCCGCCATTAATATCATCTAAAACCTCAATACGTATTTCGTTAGTAACATCAGTACAGCTAAAGCCGTTTAATTCAATACGGTCTCTTCTTCTATAAGAAGTAGATTCTTGAAGTGCAGCAGGTTGATAACTCACTAATGTTGCACCAGCAATTGCATTCCAATCAGTACCATCAAATATTTCCCATTGATAGCTAATAGTACCTGAGCCTGAAGCTTCAGAAGTTGACGTTAGACTTGTAGGTACTTCGTTATAACAGATGGTTTGTGCGCCTGAAATACTACCTACAGTAAAATCAGTATAGGTAATTGTGCTCACTGTGCTAATACCTTCACAACTAACCCCTGATAGGCGGGTAATACGTCTAAACATGGAAATACCAGGCGTGAGGTTTCCGCTTGCATCGTAGGTGCCTTGTGTAGCCCCAGCGATATCTTCCCATGTACCCGATATATTTTTTTGCCATTGATATGTACCCGTATTCTCACCGTTATTTACGGTTAACAATTGTATATCAGCTAATGCACAGATATTTTGATCGGTAGTGGTACCACCAGCAACAACGGCATTAACAATAATACTTACCGGATTTGTTTCTTCAAAACAGCTAAAACTGCCATAGCTATTTGTTATGCGTCGTCTAAAAGAAGTCGTTTCAGATAGCGCTCCTGGCTGATAAAAGCTATCGTTTGCGCCCGTAATTGCAGTCCATGTGCCTGTACTATTTTCATACCATTGGTATGTGGCGACACCGCCACTTGGTGTGACAGCAACATCGCTGGTAGAATTTAATACCTCGGGTGTTTCGTTGGCACATATGTTTTGATTGGTACCCTCGGTTATGCTACCCGGATAAATTTCATTCACCGTAATTACTGCAGAAGAGCTGTATAAGGTACACGTTTCTCCATATAACGAAAAGGAGGTTGCCCGCCTGTAGGTACTAATACCATTAGGGAAAGTGGCTGTATCAACGGTAAGTGCCTCTGTATTTGAACTAGGAATAGCCGTCCAAACACCATTATCTAAAACGTCCCAAGCATACGTTCTACTTTGAGTTACGTTATCATCAATAACTGTTATATTCTGAACATCAGCAATGGCGCACACGCTTTGATCAACACCTGTTCCTCCAGAATTGGGGGTAAAAGTTATCGTTTCTAAAATCGCATTATTAGCTAAGCCATTTAAAGCATTGGCAGCTCCCTCTATATACACCAATTGCCCATCAGTGGCTGTTGCTCCTGAGATTAATTGAATTTGTACATTTTCTATACTAAACACATCGATGGTCGCTGTTGCGGTTACGTTAATTTGTACCTGCAAACGAGATGGATTACCGCTTACCTGAGTAACCGATATAGCACTGATATCACTACCCATACTTGTTGCCGTTGTGGTAGAAATCTCAAAATTAGACGGCGCTTGAATAAAGAAAGTATTGTTGTTAATTGAAAAATCGGTCGCTGTTGTTTCTGAAAATGTTAATGTACCCAACGAGATAATAGCGGTAGGCAGCGCATTACCACAGGTGGAAAATGTTGTGTTTTCCAAATCAACAGTAGTTTGGGCTACTCCATACCACGTTGTAAGGTTGGCGATGATAAGAAAAACAACGAACTTTACAATCGATTTAAACATAAGAAGAAAGAATTTTCTACCATACTGTAAGATTATATGTACACAAAGTAGGTTTTTACTGTTAAAAAAACGCTGATTCCTGCTATCTATTGCATTAAAGTATGGTTTAGAAGTGTTTTTATCAAATAAATAGGCCGCACATCGATTTTATTAGGTCTATAAAACTTCACGAGGCCAGTCTACAATGGTCATTTGGTAACTACTACTGCCTTAATGTACTAAAGTCCTTTTTTTTTGTTGGCCTCTCAAAAAGTACAGGGGTTTATATTAGCGTAGTACACTGCCAATTTTGTTGTAATAGGCGGCACTTGAGCGCATAAATAAAGTTAAAATAGGGTGGAAGCTTGGCTTCTTTTTCTTTAATAAAACCCTAAGCTTTTTACCATACTTTTAGCCCATATCGCCCTGTTTTACCGTTATTGGCGGAGGATATCTAAATCGTATACGATACGATTTAGGTAGTAAATTTACTTTAACTGTTGTTTTGTTTTAAAAAAAACTATTTTTATACCTACATAGGTATGTATAACCAATTAGTACTAAAATAGTAGAACCTTCCGTTTCATATATTCCCCTTTGTCCCATGAAAAAAATTAGCATCAGTATGTTCCTCGTATTACAATGCACTCTTCTTTTAGCGCAAGAGCAGCTTTTACCATGGAAGCATAAGAAAAGAGTTGAAAATGTGTATTCTACTCGACTAAATGAAGCACAATCGTTGCATGTGGTTGACTACAGAGATTTAATCACTTCTTACTACGGTATTATTCCCTTTGTAACCGATAGCCAAGGGCAAACTACAGAATTTGATGCCTTTGTATGCCAAGGTACTCCGCAGGTGCTTTCGAGTCAGCTTGAAGAAAATGCCAAACAAGTATTACTATTATTGGCTGATGAGAAACGTGGTAAACGAAGTTTTAAACTGTTGGGTTACGATTTAAATACAGGAAAACAGACTTTTGATAAGCCGCTGTTCACTACGGCTGACAACGTGATTGTTATGCGCGATGAGGCAGATAAAATAACCGTTTTGAAACGTAATAAATTGAATATGCAACTGTACTCATTTGATGCAGCAAACATAGATTCTGTTAAGATACGCCTAAAGCATGTAGATGAATGGCACACTATTTTTAAAAATGGGATACAATGGATAAACCAAAGTGAGTACGTGAACCATGGCTCCATTTACCCAGCAAATGTATATCTAAAGGATAAAAACATATATTTCATTAAGAGTGAAGAAGCGACTATAAAAATGATTACTATGAATGCCGAAGCACCTTTAGAGCAGGATTATAGGGTTTTTGAATTGCCAAAACTAAAAAAACCAACCGATCGGTATACTTATCTTTATAAGAATAAATTGTTTGCCTTTTATCATGATAAAGCCGATATTAAAATAGTGATTTTTGATGTTGAAAAAGGGGAGAAGCTACATACGTATTCATTGGCAGAAGATTTTAATTATCAACTAAATCATAACCTCCTTACCGCTCTAACTAAAAAAATAAAAAGTCCTACTAATTTTTTAACCGCTGCCATTAATGAAGGAATAAACGGGCAACTGGTTATTCATTTTAGTTATGTAAAAGCGGAGGATTACAAGTATGAAGGTGATAAAAATTTTAACTACTATCATAATATTTGGTTCGATAATATTTTTTGGCAAAATCAGTTTCACCAGCAGCAAATTAATGAATCCATAAGAAACTTTAAAGGTTTTGGCCCTAATGTAGAAGCTATAGATATGCAATTGTTGAACAGCACAGCGATGTTAGCACCGAGCATAAAGAAAGAAAAATTAATTGGTTTTGATGTTGTATTAGAATCAGACCTGAGTATTTTGAACGTACCTAATACAGAAACGGTATACAAAAATACCGAGGCACATGAAAAAGTACAGTGGATGCATACTAATAAAAAGATCAAACGTTTTTCGGCCGTAGCGGTTGGTGAGGAAGTTCATTATTTCTTTTATGATAAAAAAGGAAAAACGTTTACCATGGGGCGTAGTGCATTTACAAAGTAAGTTTATAACAAATGGTTGAGGGGTATGGGGTTTGAAATATTCTATTTTACATAATATAAATTATAGTACATATTTGTATATCGTGTAAAACGGCGCATGCTTGCATTTGATATAATATCAGATATCGGGCGCAGCACTATATCGATAGATATTATGTCAAAGCCGTTTTACTGGAATGCTGAAAATATTAGTAGCTATAATTCTATTATGTAAAATATCCCTCCAAAGCATTCCTTTTATTCAACGTAGCAACAGGGTCATCAACATTTTTAATTTACGTAGCTTCAAAATTTCTACACAGAAAAAACTTTTTAGAGAATATCAATTTCGTAGAAACTCCAGCGACAAACCTTTCGGCTGTATCTATAATTAGTCGTTATGTACGGAATAATTCTAAAGATTAAGAATCTTTGGAATTGTTAGCGAGCTAATGCGGCTGGGGTTGCCAATGCCTCGATTGCTATTTATAAATTAAACGCTTCTGGCGTTTATTTCTAAACACAATTTCCAACCGCATAGCCACCGCCATAAAAAAGCTAACCTTTTAGATTCATTTAAAATTGGCGTATTCAATAATAATCCTGCAATATTTTTTTCTACGCAATTCTCGTCAAGGTTTCCGCAAGAGTATAAAATTACTCTGCGAGATAATTTCTATACATTTCTCAAATTCTGCAATTATTCAACATTTTTAAATATTTCATATCTTTTTTTCTTGATACGGCAAAGCATGCTTTGAGGCCTAGTGACCTCATAGCTGCAAAAACGGCAAACTTAATCGGGAACCCCTATGAATACTGGACTTTTGGTTTAATGATTTTTTTTAGCCATGAAAAAGCTCAGTAATTACATAATTGGGTCTATTCCAAAAATAGAACAAAATTTCCGGTATGAGTTATAATGATTTGAATTACAACGTTTTATGTCTATAATTTAAAATAGAATTGGAACAACTACGGATGACCACACCCCGTTTGGCTATCAGCAATTACTTCCAGATGAAGTTTGATGGCCTCTAAAATATTCTTTTCGATTTCCTCTTTGTCGGCTCCCGCAGATGTACACCCAGGCAGGTCGGGAATATATGCGCTCCATCCATCTTTACTTTTTTCATAAACAATACGATAATCCATAAGGTTTAGGCTATTTCTTTTTCGACCCTGTAAAATGAACTTTTACTTATGCCAGCTCTAGTGCACGCTTCCCTGATAGGCACGTTCATGTTGTCATAAAGGTGTCTTGCAAAATGGTATTTTTCTTTGGTAATATTTGAGGTGCCCTTTGGCCTACCCAAATGTTTTTTTCTTTTCCGCGCATTGGCCAGACCCATCTTTGTTCGTTCCGAAATTAGGTTACGTTCGAATTCGGCCACGGATGCGAATATCTGAAGTAGGAACTTCCCGTTGGCGGAAGTGGTATCGAACTCCGGTTCGCTTAGGCTCTTGAAATTCACTCCCCTTTCATTAAAGGTATCTATCAGGTCTATCATATTCTTCAGCGACCTAAACATCCTATCATTTTTATAAGTGATTACCGTATCCCCTTTCCGGAGATATTTCAGCATTTCGTTTAGCCCCTTTCTGTCATCCCTGGTGCCGCTGGCAACATCGGAATAAATGTGTTCACAACCCGCTTTTTCAAGAAGACCTTTCTGTGAATCCAAGGATTGGTCTTTAGTTGATACTCTGGCATAACCTACGATCATAGTGTCCCATAAAACGTTAATTACCGAAACTACTAAAAAAGACCAAGAATGGGACACTTTGGCAAAAGAAAAACCGCTTGGCCCCGACCGTCCCGTAAAACGGCCGTTTTAGAAGACTAGAAATCATTAGAACATAAATAAGCAAAAATAGGTTTTCCTTTGAGTTAATTGACGGTCGTACTTCTCTTAAGTGGAAAATCAATGGGAGCCTGTCCTATGGCCTTGAAATGGCACGAATCAAAAAACTAGCCAAAAAACCCGTAGATGACAATCAACAAAAACACCACGACCACTGCAATTAAGTTGAACATTTTTGATGTGCGAAAAATTGATCTGTCCAACTTAAATTCAGACAGTTTATTCGTGTCATAATTTTCAATTGAAGAATAGACTACAACGAATACGGATAAAATTAGAAAGGCCAAACCCATCCTGTCCAAGAATGGGAACATCGGAAAACAGGCCTTTATAATTATCGATAAAGGTATAGAAACAACAATCGCAATAAATGCAGCATTTGCTGTGGCTCTTTTCCAGAAAAGTCCAAAAAGAAAAACCGCGACCACTCCCGGACTGATAAAGCCTGTATATTCTTGAATGAATTGGATAGTCTGTTCCAAATTGGCAAACAGCGGTGCCAGGGCCACACCGATTACAAGGGTGGCAAAAGAAGATACTTTTCCTATTCTGACCAGACCTGTATCGGGGATGTTCCTCTTTTTTGAAAACAATGGCTTTACAATATCCAGGGTGAGTATTGTCGCTGTACTGTTGACCATAGAACTCAACGAAGACCCGATAGCCGCAATAAGTGCAGCAAGGGTCACCCCTTTAAAACCCACTCCCACAAAAGTGTTCAGTGCCCAGGGGTAGGCTTCATCGGGCCGGTCCAAAGAAGCTCCGGAGACGAAGGCAGCAATACCCGGGATGACCACTAACAAAGGCAGAAATAGTTTGACAAAGGCCGCAAACGCCATTCCTTTTTGTGCTTCCTTGATGTTTCTGGCCGCAAGAGCTCTCTGTATTATATATTGGTTGCTGCCCCAATAGTACAGATTGGCTATCCACATTCCCCCAATGAGGACCCCCAGACCGGGCAAATTTTTATATTCGGGATTGTCCTTGCTCAAGATCATGTCAAATTTTTCGGGCGCTTCCTCGTAGAGAAACGAAAGCCCCTCGAAAAAGCCCCCGGCAAGGTACTCAAGAGTGAAATAAGTAACTATGGCCCCACCCACAAAAAGAACAATCACCTGAATCAAGTCTGTCAGTACCACGGACCGAAGTCCGCCGAATATTGAGAATGTCGCGGCATACAGGGCAAGGCCGACAATGCCGTATATCAAAGGCAACCCCGTCATGGTCTTTATGGCCAGCGCACCCAGATAGAGTACCGAGGTAACATTAACAAAGACAAACAGTGCCACCCAGAACATGGCCAGAATACTCTTCACCCTATTATCGAACCTTTTTTCCAAGAATTGGGGCATGGTGGTTATGTTGTGTTTTAGAAAAACAGGAAAGAAAAATTTGGCCACTACCAACAACGCCGCGGCAGCCATAAATTCATAGGAAGCTATGGCCAGACCCACCACGTATCCTGAACCGGACATTCCGATGAACTGTTCCGCGGAAATATTGGAAGCAATCAATGACCCGCCGACTGCCCACCACGGCAAGGATTTACCCGCCAGAAAATAATCTTGGCTCGACTTGTTCCCGGATGATCTGGCGGACAAGTAGATGCCCAATACGATCATTGAGAACAAATAACCGAAAACGATAAAAAGGTCCACATTTTCCACAATTTCAAGCTCTATCTAAGAAATTCAGGATGAGTTCAAGCACTTCCTTGTTATGGTCTTGCGGAGACCTATACCTGGATGTGACAATGTGGAATTCGGCTTTGGGAAGTCCGCTGGCAATGGAGCGCGCCAAGGACAAAGGATGCTGTGGGTCATTGTCGTTGGCGATGACCAAAACGGGTACCTTTACATCCCCCAATTCCTCCATTGTCCTTATAGGGCTATCGGCACATATCGCGCTCAAGACCCCGTGTGCCGTATCGGCCTGAGCCCTTTCGAATTGGCCAAGGAGCGAATTGGCGTAATTGGGCAAACGCTCTTTGTATCGTAAATAAATCTCCGAAGCCTTGAAAGTGCTTTTTCCTTGCCGCACGCCTTCCAGTGCTATCAAAGCGGCGATTTCTTTAAGAATATTTAGATGCACCGGATTTGGGCTATCCAACCAGGAAGGACGGACCAAAATGAGTTTTTTAACCTTTTCGGGATGGTCAAGTGCGAATCGAATCGAGATAGCTGCACCGAGTGAAATCCCACCAATATTTGTTTCGTCCAGAGATAAATGTTCTGCTAAATGGAAGACATCTTCAGCAAACGAGAGCATAGAAACATGTTCTTCATCCAAACGGCCCATGGTTTGCCCATGACCCCTAAAATCAAACGAAATATATTCGATATTTTCTGTGCCCTCAAAGAGATTGTTGACTTGGTTCAGGTTTCCGCCCAGACCGTGAAGAAAAACCAAAGGTTTCCCATTCCCTTTCTTGTTAAAGTAAAAAGTGTCTTTATTACGAACGTAAAATGGCATCGAGCTGGGTATTTAGATAGTGGGTCGCAAAAGGTATTTCTTCGGCTTTCAGACCGTGCATCACCAAAGGACCTTGAAAACCTGATTGGTGAAGAAGCCCAATAAAATGTTCGAAATCTATGTCGCCCTTACCGGCGGCCCTAATCGTTCCATCCAAACTTCGGTCTTTGGCGTGGGCAACGGCAATATCCTCATACAGTAAATCAAAACTTTTGGAGACAATTTCCCGAATGGAATTTTTGTCCTTGGCCGAATCAAAAAGATTGGCAGGGTCCAGTATGATTTTGACCCTATCGCTCTGTAGGTCAGCAAGAAGTATTTTCGCTTTGGCGGAGCTATTGACCACGTTGGCGGTTTCGGGTTCTATCCCAAGTATAACATCGTTTTCCTCCGCAATTACAATTGCCTTCTCCAACGTATCCAGAAATTGGCTCCAGGTCTTTTCCGAGCTGTTCTCCGGATGCCATTTCCATTTATCCTGGGCATTCTTTGAGCCCGTGCAAAGGGTGATAACATTGCTTTTTAGCTGTCGCGAAGCCTCCGCGATTGCTTTTAAGGATTCAAGGCCTTTTTCAATTTCTGCCCTATTGGGGTGTACCATGTTGAAGGTCGCTGATACACCAACGATTTCAATGTTCCTTGAAAGTACTTGCTCCCTTATCTCTTGGATTTTTTCCTGCGGAATTTCCTTCGGCAAGCTGGATAGCCCCGAACAGGTCATATTATAGTGGACGGCAGCAATTTTATCCTCTTCCAATTGAGCGGCCAGTTCTTTTGGAGCATCCACTCCGTAGGTTTTGGCGAAAATGGCAAGTGGTATCATAGCGCACCGGTTACTTCGTCCAACGATATTCTTTTTCCTGTTTTTACAGATCGGTCTATGGCCAACATGCCTTTAATGGATTCAATCCCCTCTTTGATATTTGTTCCCTTTTGCGGAGCCCCGTTCAATATGCACTCGGCAAATGACTCTAACTGCAGGGCAAAAAAATGGGCTTTGTTATCCAATACTTGTCGATACTGACCGTCCTTTTCCGAGAAGCATTGAACCTCGCTGACCTTAAAATACCAAGGGTTATAGGTCTTGGCGAGAACGCTTCCCTGCTCTCCATAGATATGGAAGCCTTCGTGCCAATCCATCCGTACCGCAACGGTGAGGTCAAGATGTCCATTGGCTCCATTCTCAAATCCTGTATCGACAAACCAATTGTACATGCCGTTCTTTTCGACAAGATGCGCTTGTACACTATTGATTCTCCCCGCTAGGAATCTTGCGGTATCGAGCAAATGGCTACCATGTGCCATCATGAAGTAGCGACGAAGGTTTTCCTTGGGATTTCTTGTGGGCTTTGTCGTATTCTTTCCCAAAACGGGTACCGGTTGAGTGCTATCTGTCTGGTCATAGCGGTGCGTTGAATCACAGTACCACGCTTTAAAAGCAACCATTCCGCCCATCTCGTTATCAATGAAGTTCTTGGCGGATACGATTCCGGCATCAAAACGCTTCATATGACCTACCTGAAATGTGAGGCCCGATTTTGAGACAAGTTTCTCGAGGGTCAGGGCTTCCTGAAGGTCGGCCCCTAATGGCTTTTCCACCAACACATGCTTGTCGCTCTCTATTGCTTTTATCGCTGCGGGAATATGAAAGGCGTCACTAGTGGCAATGATAACCGCATCTAAGTCTTTATCCTCCAGCATTTCGTCATAGTTGGTATATACCTTGTCCGCACCATAAAAATGGGCCATTTTTTCTGCGAGTTCCCTCGCTGTATCGCAAACACTGTAAAGCCTTACATTTCGGGCCTTTTGACAGGCCTCCAAATGGGCGAATTGTGAAATGGGACCGCACCCCAAAATCCCTACGTTCAACATATTATCCTTTTCCATTAAACCGCAAATTTCCTATTTATATAAGTATATACTATTAATTATTCTCGTTTTATGCGGTAAATGTAGGTATTTATTTTATATTTGTGCAATATCTTGCGTTTTATGTTGAAGGAAGAGCGATTTGCCCACATTTTAGATAGCCTAAAAAAAAGGGAGAGTGTATATATCAATGAACTGGTCGATGAGCTTCAGGTATCGGACGATACGATAAGAAGGGATTTGGGAGAAATGGATGAAAAAGGATTGATCACCAAAGTAAGGGGTGGAGCTATTCCGAGGTCGGGCATTCCTCTTGATTATGGTGACAGGGCACTGTTGACCTCTGTGGCAAAGACACAGATGGCCCAAAAGGCCGTTCCGTTTCTAAAATCGGGCCAAACGGTCTTTATTGACGGTGGCACATCCAATATGGCCATTGCCCAACAAGTACCGAGGGATATGGAGCTCACAATCTTTACCAATAGTTTCCCTATTGTAGAAGTACTTCGGGAACATCCGAAAATAGACCTCCATTTCATAGGGGGAAGGGTCGCGGGTAAGGCCAGGGTGACCCAGGGTTTGGAAACCCTGTCAAAAATCGCCTCCATCAGAACAGATTGGCTTATTCTCGGAGTAAGCAATATTCATTTGGAATTTGGAGTGACCGTGCCCATTTATGAAGAATCGCTGGTAAAAAAAGAAATGGTTGTTCGCGCAAAGTCTACGCTTGCGATTGTGGATACCGAGAAACTAAATACTGCGGCGTCCTTCAAGGTTTGCGATGTAGATGATTTAGATGTTCTGGTATTTGAGAACGACTTGCCAATGGAAAAAATAGAAAGGTACAGATCTTCAAACGTAAATATTGTTCAATGAGACACCTTGCCGTAGGAATAGACATTGGGGGCACCTATACCAAGATTGGATTGGTAAGCCGGGAAGGTGAATGCTTGGCTCAAGAACGATTTAGAACACAAAACTTTAGGGTTCTTGAAGAATATCTTGAAAAAGTGGCTGCTTGTATTGAAACCTTGAGGAATCAAATGGTTTCAGATTTTAGCATAGATGGTGTCGGAATTGGAGCGCCAGATGTCAATTATCAAAATCAGACCGTTTTCAACCCGGGAAACTTACCCTGGAAAGGTTCTACTGAGCTGGCCCGATTACTTTCTGAAAAATTAAATTATCCAACAAAAATAATCAATGACGGTAATGCGGCCGTCTTGGGCGAGCTTCATTTTGGGTCGGGCAGAAACATGAGGGATTTTGTCGTATTGACCCTTGGCACAGGTTTGGGCAGTGGAATCGTGGCAAACGGACAATTGGTACACGGCCATACCGGGTACGCGGCGAGGATGGGCCATTTTTCGGTCGAAGATGATGGCTGGGAAACGGTACTTGGAGCAAAGGGTGGTATCGAGGCCTATGTTTCCGCTACTGGACTCAAACGTTCCGTACTGTACATGCAGGCCAAATACAACTATGAAAGTAGATTTAGGGATATCGCCTATCATAATCTTCGCGGTGAAGAAATCATGGCAGCCGCTCTCGAAGGAGATAAAATTGCCCTGGCAGCATTTGATTTCGTAGGGGAAAAGTTGGGAAAGTTCATGTGCAAACTGGCTACTGCCCTGGAACCGGAAGCAATTATACTTTCGGGCGGCCTGGTAAAGGCGGGTGACCTCCTGTTGAGTCCGACGAAGGAATATTTTAAGAAACACTCAATAGACCTGTTTAAGGGTAAGGTGAAAATCAAACTGTCCGCACTTGGAGACAAAAGCGCATCCATTATTGGAGCGGCATCTTTGGTATGGCACAAGTAAAGCTTCAAGGTCGGATCAAGGATGTCCTGTTCCTAAATCTCGCAATGCTGTTCATCAGCACCTCAGGAGTCCTTGGCAGGTATATCGATGGGAATCCGGAAGCCATCATTTTTTTAAGGGCGGTACTGGCAACTGTCATTTTTCTACTTTTACCACGTTTTGGTAAAAATCAAAAGACCCCTAGATTCGGTACAAGGGAATTTTGGATTGTTGTTTTAAGTGGAATTTTGCTGACCGTGCATTGGGTCACCTATTTTCATGCCCTACAGAAATCCAGTGTGGCGATAGGCATGTTGTCTTTGTTCACTTACCCGATCATCACTTCAATTTTAGAGCCTGTTTTTTTGTCCACAAGGTTCCAATGGAAGCATGTCTTTTTGACGGTGCTTTCCCTTTTGGGAATCTATCTGTTGCTCCCAAATGGGGTCGAAACTTCGGGAAGTATATTTGAGGCCGTTTGTTGGGGCATTGCTTCTGCCTTGAGCTATTCCATTCGTAACCTGTTACTAAAAAAACGGGCGGAAAGGTTCAACGATGGCTACCTCATGACAGTACAGGTATGCGCCACGGTATTCTTGCTTTTGCCGTTTATGGATTGGGGAGAAATTGCCAGACTGTCTTCGCTCTCATGGGTACCTATATTGTTTCTTGCCATTTTCACGACCGTTCTGGGCCATACACTATTTCTGGGAAGTTTTAAGAAATTTTCGGTTACTACCGCAAGTATTATGAGCTGCACCCAACCCATCTTTGGCATTGCCTTGGGCGCTATGTTTCTTCAGGAATATCCTGAATTCCGTACCTATATCGGTGGACTTTTTATCTTGGGAGCCGTCGTTTGGGAAACTGTATACCATAACAGGGATTGAAGGAAAAACGTGAGAGGTATTCCTTTTTATACGCAGATTAACTATTCAAAATGTGCCCCATCATTGATCGGATCGAAAAACAGTACCGTGATATTTCTAACCTTATGTTTTCTTTTGTGAGTGGTCCTGAGAAAAGAACCTTTTTCGGCACAAAGGACAATCGCTCTACACGGCCAGACCAAGGTTTTTGTCCATGTCCAGTTCGAACTTTCCATAGGGGTTCACATGGGCATGTATCAATGGGCTCAATGCACGATAATCTTCCTTGTCAAGTCTTTCCATCCACCCGTTTTCGGCCACCACACGTTGTATCATGAGCGTGTTGACATAGACCAGGCAGTTCTGAAGCAGATGTAATGCCAGTACCGACAGTTCCTGCTCTTCCAAACGGTTAGATGAAACCTCGCCACTTTTTCCAAAAAAAATGAAACCGTTGGCAGAATTCCAGTTCTCTATCACGTTCAGCCCACCGTGTATTTCCCTTCGGATATTTTCATCGGCAAGGTACCTACAAAGGAATATTGTTTTAACCACCTTGCCCAGTTCTTGCAGGGCCCTGTAGGTCGGGTGGCTTTCGTTTCCCCTGGTGAACCGCTTTAATATCGATTCGGGGTCGGCCGTTCCCTGTTCCAGGGCAGCGGTGTATTTTACCATTTCATCGTACTGCCTCTCGATGATTTCCCATTTAATGCTCCTATTAAGTATCGGTAATAGGTTTTTGAGCTCTTTCTTTAGGGAAATATCCGGGAGGTAAAGTTTTTGGGAGGCGATGTTCTTCAACCTAGGCATCAGCTCAAACCCCAACAGCCTGCAAAAAGCAAAGGCGACCTCGCTCTGGCCATGGGTGTCCACAAACTGTTTTTCCACTTTCATGTCGGTACAGTGCTTGAGCACCCCCTCTATCATGTTGGCCACCTCCGAGGAGGAGCATTTTTTCAGTTGGGAATAGATACAGGTGGAACGGGTGTCGACGTGCCAATAGATCATAACACCCTTTCCCCCGTATCGGATATGCCATTCCGTCATCAGGTTCTGGTCCCACGAACCGAACTTCTTCGAATCCGAGGCGCATGAGGTGGTGGCCTCACCCCAAAGTTTGGTGTCCTTGATAGAGAATACCCCATTGGCCACCTCTCTAATGGCCCTGCGCAGGGAATCTTTGTGTATGTAGGCGTTCTTAACATGGCGAAGCTCCTTGTAACTGACCTGGTTGCCCGACGCCAAACGATTGAGCCCCATATTGGTCCCTAGGCCATAAAGTACCAAAAGCAATCTTTTCCTGAGCTGTCCGGGCGACAACCGCTCCGAAGTTCTCACACTTTTGAACGATTTTGTAAGGCCGGACCAACTATCCGCCTCGCGAAGTATATCCAAAAGGGAGGTCATCGGCCACTTGGATTGGACCTCTCCCTTGAGCGCGCTTATGTTAGGTGGATCCATGAGCGGTTCCGAGGGAGAGAGTACAATATTCTTTACTCCAGTCTGCCGTAACCTTACATATTTGTTGGAGGGTAGGTTTCCGTTAAGCATTCTCAGTGCCGATTCCATTTCTTCCTTTAGTCCCCTTGTAAATTCCAAAGGGTCGTTCTCCACGCCCAAACGGTCATAGTAGAATTTCCTGTTAATGTTGAAGTCCGTGGGAACGTCCTCATCGGGATTACGGTACTTATCTGCCCCTTCCACCCATATCTCCTTGCAGCGAAGTCGTTTTCGCAAAGCTTCGAGGACAGCTATTTCATAATCTATACGGTCCATATCACCTTTGCCCATCCCTTTGACAAGTTTTATAAAACTGGGCTTGATGATGTCCGATGTGGGAACCGAACCATCGTTCATTGAAAAGTTTGGGTCGGGTATCGGGTTCTCCAAGAGCCAGTCGATGGCATCCAAGACGGGTGCGTGTGAATCATTATTTGACCTAAAGGTCAGACTGCCCAATATCTGTGGCACCATTCTCCGATAGTGGGAGGAATAACTGGAGCGCACTAGGTTATGTATCTCATTTTTAAAACCCTTTCCGGAATATTTATATTCCTTTACTATATCGGACAGTTTCGCTTTGTTGGCAATGGGATATATGACCCTGTTGATGGTACCTTTCGGGTCTTTCAATGATGCCTTGGCGATTCGGGCCAACAGTGTCGTCTTACCATAGACCCGTTTCATTTCCTTTACCAATACGGTCTCCACTTTCTTTTTTGCCTTCTTTGATAGTTTTCCCACTAGTAGGATGAACAGGTCCACGAGGTCATCGATGATTTTCTGCCTTCTGGCATAGAGAAAAATGCACATCAGGGTATCCCTGATATATGGAGGGTGCCGCCTTACCTCCCAAGCCGACTCGGAAGCTATCCTTTTGTAAAGCCTTTCCCGTATCTTGGGGTGTATCCCGCCGATTTCTTTTAAGGGCAGTACGCAATCCTCGATAAAGGCCAATTTGTCCAGTTCATTGAGAATGGTAGCTAGACTGGCACGGCCCGAATCGGAACGAAGCCAAGTGAACGAACCCTTTTCGCGTGAATCGTTTCTTAGGCAGCGGTCGAACAATTCAGTCGTGCCCCTTCCCAAAAGCGAGGCAACCTGAGCGAACAATCTGTTCTCAAATTTCGCGAGTGCAGTGGAAATTGTACGCGAAAGCACTTTTTCCGTTGGAACCGCTAGTCTATGCTCTAAGAACCATTTCAGGCAAATTTCTTCAATTTCTATTTTTGTACTTCCATAGGGAAGGATATCGTCAATCAAAAATTCGATGAGTCCTTTGCGATGATTTTCATTTGTTTTTTCAAATCCAAGAAACTTTAATATCTCTTCCCTATGGTTTCTCGCTGTTCTACTTGACCAATCGTATCCTTTCAAAGTAGAAGCACTTGTTTCCAACTGATCGCTAAGATGGGAGACAAGTCCATTTGATATTTCAGATGATGCTTTTGGAAAGAACCCATTCGACTGGTATTGCTTCAGTTGAACGGCCATGGCCAGTTTATGAGGGAAACTTTTGTTTTTCAACAATAAGGACTCATCATAGGTCAGATACCAACTTTCACTTTGATTATATTGCATGACGTTTTTTCCACAAAATACTTCATTTAATGGAATAAGCTAAATTGGATGAAAAGACAACACCAATGTTTATAGGGTTTGCGAGCGAAGTTTTCCGTTTATGCAGCTATGAGGTCACTACCCCAACATACGAACTTTTAACAAGTATTGTTTTACCAAATAGCCTACTTAATTAAGCCTTGGTCGTGACAATTCCATTCCACACACACATTACACTCCCCTCCTACCGTCGGTTCGTATAATAAGTGTTCCATTACCTTTTGAGAAGAAAGTTTATAGCAAGAAAAAAATAAAAGAAGATTTGTCTTTGGTAAAGCTTTTACCCAAAGCAAAGTCAAATAACGCAAGCACATTATAGTACATTTTGTATTTTAGGTTTAGCCAATGGCTGAAGCTAAAATCAAGAAAGTTGGCGCGCTGACGAAATTCCATTAAAGTTTAATTCAAGTAAGCTATAATTGCAATAGCGGTTTAAGTTTTCACTCAAACCGCTATTGTTTATACACCGTACTAGGTACAGTTATAGATCCTATTTTTAGTTTGTTACACGCATCGGATTATCTAATGCCATAATTACAGGTTCTAAATCTCTTGGGCCTGGCTGTGTGTAGTTTACGTTTGAAAATGGTGTTGTTCCTGGTCCGCCTGGGTTATAAAAAGCATCATAACCACCTTCTAAACTTGGAATTTCTACGAATGTAATGTTTCTTGCTGCACCCTCATCACCTTCAATAATAATGTCTATGTAATTGTCTCTATCTTCCATATAGCAATCTCCATATACTGTGCCATTAAAGCCTGCTACGTTTCCTAAATCTGATAAGCCCAATACTTTTAGGGTACCACCTTCAACTTGGTAATCCACACCGACATCCTCGATTAAAACTGTTGAACCGTCTGTACCTGTTGCATGAATTCTAAAAAAACGTTCATAATCTGTTGGTAGCACTCCACGAACTCCATCTGGTGAAAAACCACCTGAGGTTAGTACACGAAGTCTGAAATCGCCACCGCCATATAAATCAAATTCGTCGTTTTGCGGCAATCCCATATTCACAATAGGATTGCTAACACCTTCACCAATTGCTTGTGTTCCTACGTGGTTTAGTTTAGCACCCACCAATCTTGGCCCATTATTTGGGTCGTATGGGCTTGTAGTGGTTTCCCAAGATAACCCCACGGCGCTTACCATTTGGTTATTTGGCCCAGCCAACATTAACGGCGTATCACCTGTTACGATTTCTACTTTTACAGAAAAACGTGCATCTGGGTCTGTACTAGGCAGTCGGTTACCAAATTCACCAAAAACTACGATACAGTTACGTTCATTATTTTCAAAATTAGGTAGCATACCAATTGCCATTGGCGAAACCACTTCTCCTGTGTTCAATGTAACTTGAACATCATTTATATCTACTGTATTGGTTAATACTGGCCAACTGAACACAATAGGCATACCATCTAAACCCAAAGCACCATCTTTTAAAACCTGCTGATAAGGCGTTTTTAATATATATCCATTAGCTAATTGCTGTTGCGTTACTGATGAAGTTAAGGATGCTGTATTATCGTCCCCACAATTAACATCAGAGAGCCAAGCACCTCCTGCTTGTTCAACGAGTTGTTGTGTGATTTCTGTGCCAGGCAATCCAATAATATCTCCAAAACCATAGGATGCTGAAAGAATTTTTGGGGTTTCTGACCAATAGTCAGCTCCAATTAGAGTTCCATCATAAAAAAGTGAAAAAGGCGGTGGCGGGAAACTAACTGTTATTTCAACCAAGTTAATGGTAATAGTAGCATCAGTAGTACTTTGTCCATCACTAACTTGCACAGTTAACGTATATGTTGTGGTTGTATTTAGTGCTCCTGAAACGGTAATGAGTCCCGTTGTACTGTTTATTGCAAAGATGTTATCGTCATTACTCGCAGTAATACTGTAGCTTAAAACATCGTTATCGTCGTCAGTAGCTAAAACGTTTCCTACTGAAGCGCCTATGGCTGCGTCATTAGTTATTGAAAATGTTTGATTTGAGATTAAAGGCGCTGTGTTATTTATAGAATTATCGTCGTCGTCATTAGAGCAACTTAATAAAAGAACAAATGCCCCTATTATTACTATTATTTTCGAATTCAGTGCTAATAACATATCCAGTGTTAATTTTATATAATTGTATTTTATCGTTTTAATCATTTTGTTTGCTTTTTTAATTTCTATTTTCACGTCTTTCTTTCATCTTCTTTTGTATCTCTTTTTGGGTATTTTTATACACCTTGTATTGTTCAGCAGAAAGTAAGGTTTTCATTTCTTTGTTTTTTGAACCTACTATCGATTTATATTCTCTGTATTTGGCAAATCTGCCCTTGGTACTCGTTTTTAAAGCTTTCATTTGAAGTACATACTTTTTTGTAATGTCTTCAAATTTTGGTTTCTGCTCTTCGGATAAGTCTAGTTTTTCATAATATTGTTCTAACTGTTCTTTAAATTGTGTTTGTTGTTGTTCTGTAAGTTCTCTGTCTTGTGCGAAAGCTATTGTACTAACGAACATTACGATTACTAGTATACTACTTTTTAATACTTTCATTTTTCTATTTTTTATTGTCTATTCTTTTCTAGTTGGTTTTAAAATTCGGACGATTAAACATAGGATTATTTCTCTTTATTTTGAATGAGTTACTCTTCTAAATCACCCACAACTTTAAACCCTTTACCATCTGGAGTGGTAACGACTTTATACAATTTAGCATCATATTCATAAAATGTTTTTCCATCTATTTCTATTTGTTCTGCTTCCTCTGGTAATTCATAAACTATGATATTATCTGGTGCTTCTACCACTTTATAACCATTGCTAACAGATACATAATAAACTCCTCCAAAATAAAAGTAAGGTCTTCCTGCAATGACAATTTTTCGATAACCAACAGGTAAAACTTTTACCCTTACACCACTTGGTGCTGTTACTACAACATATCTTCCTCTGTTATACCTGTAATAACGCCCTTTGTAATAGTGATATCTAACCCCATTCCGTTTTACAACAACTGCTGTAGCGGGTAGTGTTCTTACTGCTCTTACAACAGGTGCTTTTCTTTTATAAACCACTCTAGGACTTGTTGTTCTTATAACTGTTCTATTTGGTGTTTTTACTACTACTCTTCTCTGCGCATTTGATGTTTGTGTTATAAAAAGCATTCCTAGAATACTCATTATTGTTACTATTTTAATTGACTTCATTTTTGTTATTTTTAAACACTACTCTTCAAAAATATTATGGAAAACAAGACTGCTAAAATTTACTATACAGAGACTAAAAATGTATAGATAAAAAAAATAAATGTGTCTACTAATGTTGATTTATATTACAGTAAATTGAAAGAGAAAATGGTACTACAAATTATATTTAACAGTTAAAAACCCATAACGCGGTTGTACATAATACTCTGATGTGGTGGAAAAAGCTTCGTTATAATTGTTTTGATTTATTGATTGGGTATTAAGAATATTTTTAACTCCTAATCTGTATTCCCATTTACTGCCTTTTTTTCTATAATAGAGATTGGCATTTAAAAAAGAATAAGAGTTTAACGTCTGCTGATCATCAGAATAATTATAAAAGCTATAATCTGATGTAAACGAAAAATCTTTAAAAAATACCATTTCTAACTTCGCAAATGGCTTGTCTGTATAAAAGGTGTTCTTCGTACCTGAATTTGTAAAATCGCTTATAGCACGTTGGTAACCGACTTCAAAATTTGGGCCTTTTTTAAAATTTGTTAAAACACTTGCTTTATAGCGTTGTGTTAATGATTCTGATTCGATTATTTCATCATCTACCACATTAAAATTATTGAGCCAAGACACATTAGCACTTAAGCCAACTTTATACTTACCAATGGTTTTATCCCAACGAAATATTCCAATAAGGCTTTCATCTGTTACGATTGAATTAATAGGTGTAGATACCGAGTTTATGCCTTGATAGCTAAAATTATTTTTTATTGGGTCATTCATTTTTGTATAACTCAATGATGCCAATACATTAGTATAATTAAACAAACTAAAGCTACTGTAGTTCAGATTAAAAGTATCGTACAGACCATTCTTAATCTCATTATTCCCTTGAAATAGTGAATTGTAATTATTAAACACATATCCTTGCGCTACAGTATTAACGTCAGGGTATTCTACGGTTTTAGAATAGTTAAATCGTAAGCTTTCAGATTTTTTAAATTGCAGATTAGCATAAAAATTTGGTAATAGTTTCGTTTGAGTATCTTCATATTTTTCTCCGAGTTGTTCATTATTATACGTATAGCTATGAAGGTTTACTCCTGGCGCAAATGTGAATTTTCCAGTAACAAATTTATATTTTGCACCAGCATATATATCTGAAAAATTTGAAGTAACGTCATTATTAAATTCGTCTCCAGTAAAACTGTTCGAACTGCCATCATCCAAGGTTTGAAAAATTGAAGAATCGAAATTCTGTCTACTAAGAGTTCCACCAATAACAAAGTTTAAATTGCTTTTGTTATTTAGTACGTTGTAATAATTCACTTTAGCATCAAACTTATTGGTATTAATTGTTTTATCTTGATTTAATCCGTAATCTTCTTGTGTTGTATCATAAGGAAATACTGTTGAAAATGGTAATTCTGCTATACTTGGATTCTCTCCTAAACCTAAAAATGTTGCATTGTAAAAAGGGTTTTCTTTAGACCATAAATGTTGTATTTCGGCTGAAAAAATATTTTTATCGTTTAATGTATAATACAGATTTGCATTTTGGTTAATAGAAAAAGGGTTATCCTCTCGCAGCTCATTTATGGTATTATTTACAGTTGCTGTTGTAGACGAAACGTTGCTACTTTCTTCTTGTTCAGATAGTTTTAAAAACACATCATAATCTAATTGAAAATTGCTATGCGGTTTATATGATGCACTTATTTTACCAAGACCTAACTTATTATCTTGAATAGAACTCGTAGTAGTTTCCTCTGTGAGATCATCTAAAATATAATCTCTTGTTGTTAATTCTTCTATATCTGTTTTTGTTCCAGAGTAAATAAAGAAACCACTTAAATCAAGGCTTTTACTTGGCGCATAGCTAAAATTTGCTGCTCCAAATTGAGTTTCTATTTCATTTGCCATATTGTTTTGAAGTAATGAAAAGCCTAAATTATCTTGAGTTAAATTTAAGGTAGTTCCTCCTCCAGACAAATTTTTAAAACCTCCTGTAAACTTAAAATAATCTCTACGAGTAAAAGGTATTTCACCAATATTATTGATGTCTGTTATTATATTAATACTCTTTTCTGGACTATAATAAAACAGCTTTGGGTGAACCAAATATCGTTCATTTGGTCCACCACCAGCTGTAACATCACCAAACCAAAAATTCTTCTTTCCTTCTTTAAGTTTAATATTAATAGCTATACTATCGTCATTATTTGTAACGCTTTGTAATTGTGAGACTTCATTATAATTTTTAAGCACTTGTACTTTTTCTATAGCACTAGATGGGATGTTTTCTACAGCCAGTTTAGAATCGCCATCAAAAAAGTCTTTTCCTTCTACCATTAGCTTCTGTACGCGTTTACCTTCAACCTCAATTTCTCCATCATCATTAATTTCTACTCCTGGTAATTTTTTAAGCACATCGCCTAATTTCTTTTCTGTTCCATTTTTAAAGGAATCGGCATTATAGACAATGGTGTCTCCTTTAACTGAAACTGGCATTTCATAACTAATTACTACTTCATCTAATTGACTTTCGTCTTCATGCAGTATAAAGTTTTTCTCAAAGTCTATAGATTGCTCGGTTATTACTAAAGTCTCAGAAATGGTTTTGTACCCTAAAAAACTAACCTTTAAAGTATAATTAGCATTCTTTTCAAGCGAAAGCTGATACCTGCCCTTATTGTTAGCAACCGAATATGAAGCTAATTTCTTTGTTTCACTATTTATCGCCACCACATTAGCAGATTCTAAAGGAGAACCAATACTATCTTTTATAGATCCTGAAACATTAATCTCCTGCGAAAAAGAGTTTAAAGAAAATAGTACACAAAGTATATATAAGATTTTTTTCATTTGAACTTATTTTTAATTACCTCTTCTACCAAGGGCTCCTCTACCTCTTTGAAAATTTTCTCGAATCTCTTTTGCCTTTTTCTTTACAAGCTCATCATACTTTTCTTGGTTTATCTTTTTTCCTTTTTTAGGCGGATTAACTGTTTCTCCTTCTTTATTTAATTCGATTTTTGAGCAAAGAATTGTAGTATTTCCCGCATTTACTTCTAGAATTAACCCTGGTAAACCATAATACATTGCAGGTCCTTGAGAAACAGGAATATCAAGGGTAAACCAAGCCGTTACTATGATCATTTCATCGGCTTTTTTTCTTTCTTCTTTCAAGCCACCTGTTTGTTGCTCTCCTGGACGAAAGTTTGTTGGCAATCCTCTATTTTTTAAGATAGCCGTTGCCTTAAAGCAGGTATGCTTTCCTATCGTTTTTACGTCATCGGTTATTTTCCAATCTATCGTTTTAAGTGAATCTTGAATTAGGAATAGTTTCCCATAAAGGTCTACTTGATTTTTATAAGTATTGTCGATAGTATTCTTGTAAAGTTTACCACCACTCCCTTGATTCAATATCATTTTCACCATTCCCATTCGTTGTGCCATTATTCCATTACCTTGGTCTTGTTCTAGCTTTTCTTCTTCAACATATATAGAAGAATTCTTATTAAAAGAGAGTACAAAATTATTAGTTGACATACTATTGATACGTTCTTGTATCATTGCCTTTTGAGCCTCAGGAATTTGACGATTTCCTAAGTCCATTTTTATCGTATTTTTCACAACGTAATAGGCTTTACCATTAGTGTTTTGTGCAGAAACTGATGCTGAAAATATGAGTACAAATAGTGTTATTGTATTTTTTAAATAGTTCATTTTTAATAATTTTAATTAATAAAATATTACTTTAATTCAATAGGATTCCAAATGAATACTAGATATATTTTTAATAGAAGATGGTAATTCATTTATTTTTTTAATGCAGAAACATCTACCCAGAATTGAATAGGTTTTAATAAAGCTTTTAATTCATTAATTTTTTCAAGTTTACCACTTACACCTAATTTATTTTTAAATCTTGCAGGCATCTTATCCAATCTAGAACTGTCAGGTAGGTTGAGCTCTAAATTTGGATCATTAGTTGCTATACCTATTCCCCAAGTATCTTTTTTAACCTTTGTACTTTTTTTGAGAAGCCTTTTAGGAATTGCAATCTCAAATGTAAATGATTCACCAGGTATCAATTTTGAATCAAACATAATACCCAAACTCTCAAAATCTAAAGCACTACGATTGAAATGAATTATTTGCCCATCTTCATAACCATTAAAGTTTATTAGGCCAATATTTTCGGATTGACCCTTAAAATTCTCTAATAACTTAGACTGATCTGGCAATATATTTTTATCAATATTGGGCATTGAGCCCATACCTCCTCTTCCTCTAAAACCACCACCGTTACTTTTGAGGCTTGCGAATTTTTGTTTTATTGCGTCTGAATTTATAATTCCTTCGGGGAAAGAAATACCTTGGTCTTTACTATGCTTTCCTTCTGTATTAATCCAATAGGTCATACCTAAAAGCATAATTTTTTTCATAACCTGCTCATCAAATGAACTCACCATTAAATACAAATTATCTTCATCCTGTTGTATTGCATAATTTATATTATTGTTAGATTGAATTGTTTTGGCTGGCCATTCTGTCTGGTCTCCATCAATTACAGGTATAGCTACAACCTTTTCAACATTATATAATTTTTTACTACAAGAACTTAATAAAAATGCTATACCTATTATTAGAACTATTTTCTTCATTTTATTGATTAAATTATTTATTGCTTAATCACTTCAAAGTAAACTTCTTGACTTGCAAATCCTGAAAAAATACCTAAACCATTATTTATGTTTGAATAAGGTTCATTTAAATCTCTTGAATCTTGGCTTGATGTTTCATAGAGTAAAGCATATTCTTCATTGACGTGATAAATTGTAACCTTGTGCATACCATATTGTGTATAGTGTATCAAAGGTCTTAATTCTAAAATGTTCTGTTGGGTAGGTGAAGTTGTAAATTCAAAATTGATGCCCAAACCACCAAGAACATCCGTTGGGTCTATAGACTGAGGATTATCTTCAATGTTTTCAATCACCAAATAATAGTAACTATTTTCGGTGTTGTTCCAAATGACATCAATAGTTTGCTGAAAAGATTCTCTAAAATCCCTTAAATCTAGTAAAGAATTTATTTCCGGTATTTCGATTGACTCAGGCGATATTTCCACTCCTTCTGGTTCGCTAGGTATAGTTGTTGTTGAAGATATTATTCTATCTTCATATTCAAAAGTTAGTTGATAGTTGTCCCCAATATTTACAGACAAATCGTTACCATCATAAAAATATCTTCCTGGTTGGTCTGTAAATGGTGAAAGAACAAAATTTTGACCATGACTAGTAATAGTTATAATTGCTTGACTTATAAGTTCTGGCTCATTATCGCTTCCACTATTAAATGGTACTGTTTTTTTTAAATAAATATCATCAACAGATTCTCCTTCATAAATAAAGGCTTCTACAACTGGTTCGCTTTTCTCTGAGTCAAAATCCGGAACATCTTCACAAGATGAAATAATGATGATATATAATACAGCTATAATTTTATTGAAAGTTTTCATTATTATTTATTTTAAAATGATACGTTAAAAAATAAGCTAGGTGTAAAACCTATATAATTTACATTTGTTTCTATTACCTCACTATCCACTACTTCAAACTCTTTATACCAAGTATTGGTTCTATTGTAAAAGTTGAATAAGGATAATCCCATACTTCCTTTACCAGATCCAAGATTGAAGTTATAAGTAGCACTCAAATCTAGGCGGTGATATGGTTTGAGCCTAGGACCATTCTTTTCTCCTACGCTTACATATTCGGTTTCTGTTCCATCCAAAAGAGTAATAGTATATATGCCATTAGGTGCTGTATAAGGTTTACCGCTACCATAAACCCAAGTTGCCCCTAAATCCCAACGACCTGCCTTGAGTACATTAACAAGTTTAAATTCGTGGCGCTGATCGTTTAAAGAATAAAATGGATTGTTGTTTAAGTCTGGGAATGTGTGAACTACTTCGCTCAATGTATAGCCCAACCAGCCTGTATATTTGCCTACCTTTTTTTGGATTAAGAAATCAACACCTCTTGATATTCCTGTACCCTCAAAAAACAATTGATCGTTAGGGTCTGCCCCTAGTGCAGACTGAAAACGAAGTGAAAATTCCGTAAGTCCTGACATATCTTTTTCAAAATATTCAACATCAAATAACCAATCATCAATTTCATAGCTTGCACCAATAATTAAATGCTCTGCGAAACTGATTGGACTATTATCTTCATTAGCCAAAAGCCAAAAGTCTCTACTTCCTTGAGTTACGTCTTCACGAACAATCCTATTGACAAATTGATAATATCTTCCCCAAGCTCCTTTGAGTTTGATTTGGTCATTAAGTTGGTATGATGCCGAAACGCGAGGTTCAAAATAGAGTTCATCCGTGGCATCAAAATGAGTAGCTCGAATACCACCAACTATATTTAATTTTTCGGTTGGACTCCATTTATCCTGTAAATAAACTGTACTTAATACCCCTTTATCTTTTTGGTCTATTACGGTTATCGAATCGTTAAGGCTGTAGTTATAATCAACTTCATTCTTGGTTAATTGTCCACCAAATTCTAAGCTGTGTTTTGAGTTGATTTTGTACTCGTTGTGTATTCTAAGCGTATAATCTTTTAGATTGTTATCTTCTACCAAGCCAATTTTGTTAGTGTTGGTTGAGTCTGCTAATTGTATGGTTATATCGTTTACCCTATTTCTCTGACTAAAGTAATTGGAATAAGCACCCACAACATTTGTGTACAGTTTGTCATTCCATTGTCTTGCCCATCGAACACTAGAACCCCAGTTTCCCCAATTCAATAAATCATCAATGTCAGCATTTATAGTTCTTTCTTCATCTGTGCCCGAGCCAAAAGTATTTTGGTTTTCCCTAGAACTATCTAGATTATCTTCACCATTATACATTGAAACTGAAATAATGTCTTTATCGGAAGGTTTGTAACTGAATTTTGCATTTAAATCATAAAAGTAGAATGAAGGTTGTGTTTGGTTTTGTTGAAACCCATTGAAATTAGGTAGATTATTACCATTAGTTTGTTCAGAGTCATTATACAAATCAAAAATGCTATTGTATAATCCGCTTTTAAGAATATCGGTATAAGACCTTCTACCAGATATCAAAAGATTTGCTTTCTCACCGATTGGAATCTCAACAGTTGCATTTGCACTCAATAAGCTTAAACCTCCAGAAAAACTTAGCTTATTGCTATTTCCCGTTTTACCAGTTAAATCCATTACACTTGAAATTCTGCCACCATACTCGGCAGGAAACCCACCTTTAAATAACTGAATATCCTTTATAGCATCACTATTAAAAGCACTGAAAAAACCATAAAAATGATCAACGTGATATACCGTAAAACCGTCTAAAAGAACTAAGTTTTGATCTGGCGTACCACCACGAACATAAAGGCCAGCAGACGATTCGTTTGTACCGCTTACACCCGGAAGTAATTGTAAGGCCCTAAAAATATCTTTTTCTCCTAAGTTTGGTATGGATGCCAACTTTTTGGGCGACAATGATATCTGACTTACATTTTTATTCATTTTGACGATTTGCTGTCTTGAATCGGCACTTATGACAACCTCATCTAGTTGGTTGGCATCAGGTCTCAGAAGTATTGTTATTTTATCTTTTGCCATTTCTGGTTTGAGAACTAGGGTCTCGATTTGATAACCTAAATATTGTACCTGTATAGTTGAAGTTTCTGATGGCACATTGAATAGTGTAAAGAAGCCATCTTCATTGGTTGTTGTGCCAATATTTGTGTCTTTCACAAAAACATTAGCAAAAGGTAATGTCTCACCACTTTCCTTGTCTTTTACAACACCACTAATGGTGATCGGGTTCTTTTGAGATTTGTTTTCTAAAAGATGTGAGGATACATTACTCTTGAGGTAAATTGCATAACTCTTGGTTGTAGAGCAATACAGAAACATAATAAAAAATATAGTTAAAACTTTTCTGTCCATATTCTTGAATTTAGAGATTTATTGATTGTTTAGTTACGCTATAGGATTTTACAGGATATGCAGTTTGTTTACTACTGTCACAGAAAATCAGTAAAAGATTAGTAATAATGCTTGATATGAATGTTTTTTTTTGTGTTCATATTTAATATCAAATGTATGAGCAGTTAGAAGCAGCGAAAAAAATGATATACGCACAAAAAAAAAGTATCGACAAACAAGGAATATGTATCGATACTTTTTTAACCCTAATTTCTTGAAATCTGGGTTTTAAAAATTTAAAAGAGATTTTACACGCCGAGTCGTTTTAAAACTTCTTTTTTATAGGTTTCTCCAATAGGAATACGAATGTCTCTAATAACAACATTCGATTTTTGCAAAGCCCTAATACAATCAATATTAATGATATAAGAACGGTGTGTTCTAATAAAATTGGAAGGTAGTTTTTCTAAAATGGCCTTAAAACTCGATAGCGTTAACAAGGTTTTTGCCTGGCCTTTAAGATGAATTTTTATATAATCTTTCAAGCCTTCAATATATTCTATATCTTGAACATTAACCTTAATATTTTCATATTCTGATTTTATGAAAATAAAGTCGTTATTATTTTCTTCAGAAGAAATATGGACTTGTGGCTCAACAGACTGTTTTAGTAACTCACACTGTTCTTTGGCCCGAGATACTGCTTTTAAAAAACGTTTAAACGGAATAGGTTTTACCAAATAATCGGTTGCATTTAATTCAAAACCTTCTAAAGCGTGTTGTGGATAAGCCGTTGTAAATATAAATTGCGGAATGTTCTCCACTGTTTTCACCAAATCTAATCCGGTTAAATTAGGCATTTCGATATCCAAAAACACCAAATCTACCTGATGCTTATTTAATATTGTAATCGCCTCTAATGGATTATTGCATTTTGCAACAATTTCCATCCCTCCTATTTTATTGACATAGGTTTCTAAAACATCTACTGCCAATGGTTCATCATCTATAATTACACATTTCATCTGTTGTATTTTAATCTAATTTCAATTTTAAATCAACCCAAAATTTATTATCCTTTTCCTCTGTGGTTAACCAATGTTTATTAGGATACAATAACTCCAAACGATTTTTGGTATTTTGCATTCCAATACCAGAGCCCTCCTTATCTTTAGTTCTATTTCCTATTATGTTAATACACTTAAATTGTAATTCGTCGTCCTTTATACTAATAGCTATTTCGACTTCAGTATTACCATTAAAATCTGTTCCATATTTAAAAGCATTTTCGATATAGGATATAAATAGTAAAGGACTAATTTTTTGCGTAGTAATTGTGCCTTTTATATTGGTTTTTACATTTTCTTTTTTTGCAATTCTAATATATTGAAGTTTCATATAATTATCAATATATTGCAATTCGTCTTTAAGTAATACTTTATTGTCATTGGCTTTGTATAACATATAGCGCATTAATTCTGAAAGCATAATAACGGCTTCTGGTGCTTCGTCCGATTTTTTAACAGTAAGCGAATAAATACTATTTAAAGAGTTAAATAAGAAATGGGGGTTAAGTTGATTTTTAAGGGCTTCTAGTTCTGTTTTGTTTTTTTGAACCTCAATTTCGGTTTTAATCCTATCGTTTTCTATCCATTGTTCGTATACTCTAATTATGGTTCCTATAATAAGTATCAATGCATTGAAAAATGTAATTATTACAAATTTTGAGGTTTGACTCTTATAAAAGTTAAAATAGAATACATTTGAAATGATCAAATAGGCTACTATTAAAAGAATGATAATAGATAATATATACGATATTTTTTTCTTTTTAAGTAATAAATAAGGTACCAATAAACTGTAATTCGTATAGAAAATCATAGCTCCAAACGCAATTCGTAAACAAATTTTAAGTGTAATTTCTTTACCTTCTGAATACACAAAAAACAGGACAACTGCGTGAAGAATAGTCCATACAAATAGGTGAATTAGAAACTGCTTTTTATTTTTTATTTTTTCTCCCAAGTTTGATGATAGTCCTATTGTCTTTTAAATCTATATAAAATTGATTTTCGAAATATACAAATATTATTTTTTCAGTATTGTATTAATACAAATGTATATGCTACCAAATTAAGCTTAAAATAAGATAGACGAACAAATATAATTACTATATGAAAAAGGAATAATTATAGATAAATATTGCCATTCTACACACATTCGCACTTCCCTCCTATTGTCGCTTCAGGTAAAGCGTATTTACTCGCGTTTCTGGTATTTTGTATTTTGGATGTTCTATTTTGCGCTCTACCAGAAAGTCCCTCAAGTCATGGAACATTTCCCTTGGCCGCAATGCGGTCTTGACCAGTTCCCTGGCCTCATTTTCCATATCCTGTCTACCCTCATTAAATTGAACGTACCCGTATCGCTCCAATATTATCTTGCGATGTCTGTTGTAGGAGGTTTTTGCATACCCGGAGAGATCAAGCGGGACTTCTCCAGGAAAAAGTTTTGAAACGAACTCGATATCTTCCCGATGGAAACTTGTGGGCACGAAGAACTTTTTTTGAAGTATAAAATAACCGCGCTGAAGTACGAAGCCCATTTTTGTCATGGGCTTTCTGAGCAGTTTCCCCATTTCCGCGATACCCTCATCGGTAAATACGACGTTTCTTTGTTCTGGGCTAAGAATACCCGGGGTATCGAACGTTTTATCTCTTTTTCCTTTAGCAGGTTTATACGTGGCATATGTTCCGTTTTCCATCAAGATAAAAAACAATGCATCGGCCTAGCTATTTATTGTATATTTCTTTTCTCTGCCAGCATTTTTTTGACTTCTTCCCATGAATAGTATTTTGCGTTGCCGTTAATGTGTCTTTTCAGTCTTCTGTCAAGCTCTTCCTTGATAGCGTCCGTTAGTTCAATATTTTCTTCGTTCCGATCCAATTGAAAGTTTAATTATTTCTAAATCAGGGTAATAAAGCTTGTCCCCTAAAAGGTTTGGTTTATAGAACACTGGCACAAAACATAGGGAGCTTTGGTTAAAAAAATATTATAGATAACAACATATACCACAGATGTTGCCTGATACACAACATTTTATTGAAAGTTTGCACTTAGAGCGTTATTTTCATTTCACATTATGGAGAAATTTATTAAAAAATCGCTTCATCGAGCGTGGTGATAAATCTAATATATTGAAAAAACATATAAGCTTTCTCGGTGTTGTGTTGATGTCATTTTTAGGGCTTTCCCAAACAGGACCGGGTGGGATAGGCACTAATGATGGAACATCTAGTTTAGTACTTTGGCTGGATGCCAATGACCTTGATGCTGATGGTGATACGACCGATAATCCAGTTGCAGGAAACATAGTTTCAACATGGAACAACAAAAGTGGTGTAGTATCCACAGATTGGACGCAAACCATAGCGATTAGGCAACCAATATATGCAACTTCGGTCATGAACGGACATCCAGCCGTTACATTTGACGGCAATGATTTTTTGAACGGACCTGATATTGATTACAATTCCGGGGAGGCCGTTTTTTTTATTAATGCCTCAAATTTTGAAAGAAGATCAAGGCTACTGGACAATTCTTCGGGAGGAGCAAGAGTGTCCTTGCGTTTTGAGCAATGGAACAACACGGGTCGGGTCGGGTACACCAGGTATGGAATAGCAGACTATACTACCGGGCTTTCTTCCCCATTCAATCAGGATGCATTGATTACTTTTTTAAAGCAAACTGCGGGAGCCACCAACTACAATATAACCTTAAACACTAATGGAAATGAGTCCTCTGCAATTTTGGGCTTAGGTTCTTCGAACACACCTATACCTACGGAAACATTTGGAAATTGGACCAGTGGAAATGTTCCGGAAATAATAGTTTACAATAATGCATTGAACACGGCGGAGCGTATCATTCTATATAATTATTTGGTTGCCAAGTATGGTATCGTATTGCAAAACAACGACCTATACGTGCAGGACAATCCTGGAAATGGAAATTTCGACCATGATGTGGCGGGTATTGGTCAGGCTGCGGACGGTTCAAATCACACAGATTCCCAAGGGACCGGAATTGTACGAATTTCTGGAGCTACCAATCTGGATAACAACGAATTTTTAATATGGGGGCACGATAATGGAAATCTTTTACTCGATAATACCGCCGACGTGCCATCCGGCCAAACCCATGCGAGATTGCATAGAATATGGAGGGTCAGTGAATCCAATACCTCGTCCATTTCAGTAGATGTGGGCGCCGTCGATGTCAGGGTTGATATGACAGGGGTGGCGGGTTACAGCTCGGCATATCCCCCACAACTGTTGGTCGATACGGACAATGACAGCTCTTTCGATGATGAAAACCCTTTATCTGCTGCAACTTCCCTAGGAGGCAACGTTTACCGGTTCAATGGGGTGACATTGCTTTCTGATGGTACCAGGTTCACCTTCGCTATTGGGAAGAAAACGACAATCACCAATCGTAGGGTTACCTATAGGGTTAACAAAAATTGATGGGCGAGTATTGAAAAGACCTTCTTTATCTATTTCAACATGTTCTTTAAAACGACCGTTTTACGGAACTAATTATGGTGGTTGGATATGCAAGGGTTTCTACCCCAGAACAAAAACTGGAATCACAGATCGATTTGCTGAAAAATGCGGGATGTGATAAAATTTCTTCCGATATCGCAAGTGGAACTCGTGATGATATGAAAGGCCCTAACGAAATGCTGAAGTATATGCGTAAAGGAGATACTGTCCTTACCTATAAAAACGATAGGGTTTTTCGTTCTCTGAAAAATATGGTAGAACTTATCGATAGGTTCAATGAGGCTACCTCTCTCCTATTGGTTTAATCAAGATTTTGTGAGGTCACTTTAATACTAAAGAACTTTAAATATTAAAATTAGCTTTTAAAAATTCAGTTACAATCTGCTTGGCCATTGCAGAGTATTCTTCTGTTGGTTCTGTAAATTTCTTAAGTCTTTTTAGTTCTCTTTTAAGGATTTTATCATAATAAAATTTCACCCTTGTACTAGATTTGAGGTTCTTATTTACATTAAGTACAGCTTCTTTAACTCTTTGTACTTGGGCTAAGACTTCTATAAGTAATCTCTCACGAGCCAATACTAATGGTACTCTCTGAAGAACATAAACATCTATAGAATGTTTAGCCATTTTACTTTCAACTCCATTTATTTTTTTAGGTTTAATTATTGCATGTTTGATATCATATTCAAAATGTTCTTCTGGATTTTCAATACATGGATTTATTAATAACCTATGTGGTTCTTCATTTGTGATACCATCTGGGTTATTATGTACCCTTACTCTACTTGTTTCTACATCCAGTGGGAATTGATCCATTTTACCCATAGTAATTCTACTAGTTGACCCATAAATAAAATGTTTCAATTTTTGGTTACAATTTCTACATGAGAATAATAAATTATCCCAATCTGCAGCTAACCAATAATAACCAGGTTTTTGAATAGGCGCTTCAGCAATTTTGCCTTTTGGTCTGAAATGTTCTACGTCACCTGAATAGACATGTGAAACTTTACTTTCGCAATAGGCGCATTTATCATCAAATAATTCTATTAATGCATCTTTAACTGACCTATCGCTATAAACTGAAAATTTAAAAACTTTTTTTCTATTTGAGCCTGTATAATGTGTTATTGCTTTATTTGTTTCTTTATATCCTCTTGAATTAACTCCGTCAAGTATACTAGGAATAGAAACTTTTGACCTATCTACGAATATCATTTTAATTCATTTTTATCAATAGATTTCCATAAACTTTCAACTCTTTCAAGCGCTTCATCTTTAAGTTTTTCTTTTATTTTCAAACCATCTCTCTTAACTTTTTTAGCTAATAATTCATCAATAACGTAATAAACTAATTCGTCTCTAAGATTATCTCCTAAATGCTTTATTTTCGGTACTAATTCACTTAATTCGTGAAGTCTAATCGTTTCATTATCAGACCTGATATCTTCATCTTTAGCTAGAATATTGTAATACTCACTAAATATTGCTTCAGTCTTAGGGTCTAATGTACTGTTAAGTCCAAAAAAATCTGATGTCAATATTTGGTCTATTCTCAATTCACTAGGATCAGGTAGATCTTTTACAGTTGTAATATTACCTTCTGAATTTCGTGTTAAAACAAAAGTTTCTTTATCCTTTAAGCCTCTTAAACATAAAGGCTCATGTGTTGTCACAATAAATTGCAATCTTGGAAATGAAGACCTTAATCTTTCTACTACTTGCATTTTCCATCTTGGATGTAAATGTGTTCCAATTTCATCGATTAAAATAATTCCTTCAGCTAAATCATAAGTGATGTTTTCCGAAGAAAGTGTGGACATAATATCTACAGACAAAGCATAAATCGTTCTATAACCATCACTCAAATCATTAATTAAAGTTTTAGTACTATCTGATTTTATATAAATTTTATTCTCTTCGCGAATTAAAATATCATCTTCGGATAAAAGCATTAAATCTTTAAGCGCTATAGCTGCTCTATCAAACAGTTTTTTTGACCTTTTCAAAAGCCATTCATCTGCATTTTTAAGCGCAACACTATAATCAAAGAGATTTTGAATTTTCACTCCTTTAAATTGTCCTTTCTCAGGATTAATATTGTTCTTTGGTAATAGCCTTGTAGACCCATAACCAATTAAGTTTACTATAGGTTTATCCAATGAAGACACAAGTGTTTTTGAGCTATTTTTAAATGTGACTTTTAGTTTTTCTCCTCCATTATATGTTAATTCTATAAAGCCAATTCTCTTCCCTTTTTTTAACAGTTTATCTTGGATTACATCTTGAGTTATTTTATCCAAATAAGACTGTGGGCTTAGAGCTATTGCAATTGCTTTTATTATAGAACTTTTACCTACACCATTTTCTCCAAGAAGTAAAACCCAATTTTGTTGATCTATTAAAGTTTTTTTCTTGAAATTAAGCTTTAAGTGAGTGAAACACTTATAGTTTTTAACCTCTAAAGATTCCAGATAAATCTGTTGAGTTAGAGACATCGAATTTTGATCCTTAACAGTCTCTTCTTTTGCTCTTGTTTCTGCTTCAATTATTTTATCTATACTTTCAATATCAATTTCAGATGGCACGTCTAGCGGTGTTATGTCCTTGTATAAATCAATATCAAATTCTAATCGTCTAGTTTCTCTTTTTAATTTAAATTTTTCCTGAGAAATAAAGGACTGGATTTCAATATTGCTAGATAATCTATCTTTAATTATAGTTCTTGAAGCTGCTAAAAAACTTCTCTCAGAAGAACCCGTTAATATTTCATTCCAATAAGTTGTTATTTGTTTAATTCTGTCCCAATTATTTTCCATATCACGCCATATTTTAATTAATTCTTCCCAATCGGAATATATATGGCGAATAATCATAGCTCTTTCATTAACAAGGATTTTTCTATTTAGTTTAAGTATGTTTATTGTAATTCTTCCTCTTTCTGTCTTATGACGAATATTTCCATCATAATCAAATGCTAAATGCTCTTCAGGATTATCTTCACAAGGGTCTATTAGAACGTTTTTCTCTTCCAATAGAATTCGCTCATATGGTGTTCTAGCTCTAGATCTATTTCCATATACAGGAAACCAAGAAGCTTTATATTGATTACAATGACGACAACTATTATAAAAATTTCTCCATTCATAACTAAGCCACCAATAATGTTCGTCTGCAAACTCTTTTTTCAAACCTCTAGCACCAAACTTTGGTCTAAAATGATCATAATTTGAGGTTTGTCCATCAGGAATTTTCGATTCACAATACGCGCATTTACCATTGAACAATTTATAAAGAGCTTTTAATATTGGACCTCTTAGTTCAGCTTCGAATCTTTGAGTAAATCTTTTTTGACTTCTCATTTCCTTATGACCACTGTAAAACTTACTTAGATTTTCTTCGGCTATTTTCATTTCGGTAGAAAAGAAAATTTTTGGAACTTCAATTTTATTTCTATCCACTCTAATCATTTTACTGAAGATTTTACAAACTTTTCAAGAATAGAGGTGCTTGGATGATTAGATAAGGAAATTAACTTATTAGCTAAAGCAACGGGTATAATAGAGTTATCATACATATCACATCGCAGGTTTTCAATATTCCATAAAATAGTATCAAGATTTACAAAATCAATTTGTTGAGGGTTTAATACAATTTCAGCTTTTTCTACTGGAATTGTAACTACATGCATTCTTTCATCTCTCGATTTGAATATTATTTTACAGCTATAATATGAAGTTTTAGCATAAGGTTCAGGGTTATTTGGGTCCCCAGGTAAAATGAATTTATAAATATGTTCGTTATTTAATAAAAGAGCTTGACCAGGTTGCAGCATTTCTTTTATCTCTTCAGCATGTTCAACAAATGCTCCTGATTTTTCTAAACCAGCTATGAACAAATTATGATTTTCAATTAAATAATTACATAATTTACGCATTGGTTTATACATATTAGCCGTTTGGCCAAAGAATGCTAATGGTCCATCTTTAATGAAGAAAAAGGAATTTAATAATTCAGGTTGTGTTTTTTTTACATTTTTAATCTGATGAATAATATTGAAATGTTCTATTACATTTGTTAAATAACTTAATATTCCAAGTGCTCCAGTTTCATCATCAATTAATTCATGTAATCTAAAAACATCCGTAATTTGTATGTCTTTATTGCAATTGCGACATTTCTGTTTAAAATCAATATTAAAGTTTGTTTTAATTAAATCAATTTTGGATTCGCCACAATCATTTGGACAATTTGCCAATTGATAATTATTAATTGATTTGTCATATTCTTCATATAGAAACCAATAGAGTGTTTCTAAAAGATTAGTTCCATCATTTTTCTTCTTGAAAAATTCATAAATAGAATTTCTTATGGATTCAGTAAGAGTAATTGACTTTTTATATGCTACATTTTTTGTAGGTAAAACTAATTTATCACGCTCAAGCTCTTTCAATTTACTCATTGACTCTCTTGATATAAAAGCTTCATTTGACATTGCTTCTAAATCTTCTGCATTTAATAAAATTGTACCAAACTGAAAAAAAGTCATTAAGGAAGAAGGAAAGGTTCTCTTTACTGGTACTGTTGTGTATCCTGCATCTACAGCTATTATATGCTTAATGCCATTAGTTTTAGAGTAATCAACATCAATTACCAAAGCAGGATTGAGTTCAATCTCTTCTTTTGATTTTGGATATTCGCAATTAGACAAAAATTCTTGTACTTCTTTATCATTAACTATAAACGAATGAGAAGCCTTACTAGCTAATTCAAATCCTCTTTTTCCAGTACCAGAATATGCCATAGTCTATTTATTATCTGCTACTGAGAATTTGCCTATTTGTACTGGAACAACGAAAGGATTAGAATATGTTTTCATTCTTACGAAACCTTTGTCATTTTTAGCACTAAACCTTATTAGTGCATCTGTAAAATCATTAAAGTCGTAGTATTTTCTTAATTCTCTTATCTCATCTTCATTATTCAAATGTGCTATAAACCAATTTTGAGTATTTTTTAAAATGTTAGAACTAATAGAAGATACTTCCTGCGTAGCATATATCATTCCTAAATTTAGTTTAGCACCTTCCTTTGCTATACGGTTGTAGATTTGGCTTAAATCTTTATCGTCTTTTTTAGGAAATAAGTTATGGGCTTCTTCAAAGTAAAACTGAATATAATTATTGGCTTCATTTTTAATAAAATGATTCATAGAATCATTAAAAATTCCTCGACATAACATTTCAGAATACATTCTTTGTATTCCTGGATTACCTTGAGATATGTCTACAATAATAATTTTCCCTTTTCTTAGTGAATTAATAATATCGATAGTAAAAGCTTCATTTCCAGTTGAAGTGTGTTGATCTAATATTCCTCTTAACTTTAAATAACCATTGCAGTCATTAGAGCCTCCAGATTTTCGTTTTCTAGTTAAGAAAACTAATATTGCTTTTAAATCTTCATCAGCCCATTCTTTATCTTTTTTCGTTCTGTAATCTTTAAAAAAATTGTCTTTATCTTTATCATAATTCTCCCAAACTACTTGAAACCAATTTATTGCCTGGTCAAATGATATTCCTTTGGTTGGTTCTAAAGAGCCATCTTTTTTAACTAATTTATTTAGATATGAGTTTCCAGTAAACTTAATAATTTTCATATCTGAAGGCAATGAAAAACCGGCAAGCTTCAAACAACATAAGTAAGCAGCTCTTTTCCTTTCCCATCTACATACTGCACTTTTATCTAATTTGTCTGTTGGCTCTTCTAAAGCAACTGCCAAAAAGCTTTTTACAAAATCAGCAGTATCAGTAGAAAGGTAACTTTTTATAAGTTCAAATCCAGCTGATATTTGTTTGTAAAAGTTGACCTTCATTACTTGGAATCCGTCTTTATTCAATACGCTATATCTAACAACTTTTTCTTTATACATTTCAAAAATTGCAGTACCTTCATCTTGCATATTTGCATTTGCATATTCACCATTAACATCAAATATGATTTGACCAACTGGATATTTTGGACCACCATCTAAATCAAAAGGACTTAACTTTTCTTTTGATTGCTCTTTTGCCCAATCAGCTTCTAAATCAAATTTTGATTTACTAGATATTTCAGTAGTCGCTTGAATGACTTTTTTTACCGTATTAGATTTACCAGTCCTAGTCATACCGAAAAGCGCACTACGCTTACCTAATAAATCTGTAGGATTAATATATACTTTAGCTTTTTCACTTTTGTTTTGGAATCTTAATGTTGAACTATAGCGAACTACACCTATCGGGTATTCATTATCATTTCCTGGTATAATATCGGGTGAGTCTCTTTGGTTAACGATGTAACCCAAAACATTGTTATTAACCTTATAAACACTGTAATGATGTGCTGAATAAAAGTTTTCTAAATCTGCACCAAACTCAACTTTATCATCAGTGTTTCTGTAAAAAGTCCCTAATACTCTACATTCTAAACCTGAAAAACTAAACTCATATCGTGTATAATTATCAAGTTTTGAATCTTTACCTGAGGTTGCTAAATTATCTTTATAATACTCTATCATAGAACTAATATTAGCACTATCTGTAGGTAATTTAGCAGGATTCAAAGCTCTTAATAATACTGCTTCTTCAACAGTCTCTTCGTTGTCGTAAAATGCCAATAGAAAAGTACCTTGAGCGATGCCATTGACCCTTTTCTTATCATCATCACAAATTAAAACGTTAGATTTAAAATAGTCTAGAGAAAATGGATGCCCCACAAAAAGCTCTTCTTGTTTACCTTCTTTTAAAGGGTCGACACTTGCAATTTTCATTATTTCATCTGCAATAATCATAGACTATTTGTTTTTTTAGTTTTTAATAAAGGATCTTTCATTCTTAAGATAGCTTGTTTAATATAGCTATCATTTAATTCAAAAGACAACCATTTTCTTTTCAATTTTTCTGCACAATAACCAGTTGTGTTACTTCCTCCAAAAGGATCTAAAACAACATCACCTTCATCTGTTAAAAATTGAATAAAGAAATTCACAAGCCCGCCAGACATTCTAGCTGGATGTGGTGTGATGTTTTTTTCTCTACATTTAGTTAAAAAGTAATCATTTGAATTTGTGTTAGAAAAACTTAAAACGCTATGAGGAAGTCTTACGTCTCTATTTTTATCAACGGGTTCCATCTCAAAGAAATTGTGAGAAATACTGCCTCCATTATCTTTTAAAAATCCTTTTTCACTTATATTATGCTCAGAGGGTCTTTTCCCCGAATTATAATTCTGTTTTTTTAAAAGAGCTTTCATACTCTTACTATATGGCCTTAGTACTTTACTATTATCTGCTTTTGGAAAATCAGATTTAGCAATCCACCATATATGAGTATAACTATCAACTGTTCTTAAACGATTTACAGTAACCCATTGTGCAGGAGAAGGAAGTTTTGAAGGGTTATAACAAATAAATTCTTGTATTAACCTAAGATTAGCTTTGGGGTGCTTTACTAACCCCATGAGACACTCAAGGTGTAGAAGAGATTGTACTGGTCTTTCTGATTCCCAAGAATTTCCTATCTCGATTACTAAAGAACCATCTTCGGTAAGAAGGTCAGAGAAAATAGGAGCCATATCAATAAACCAGTTGAGATATTCTTCTCCCTTTTCATTACCGTATTTCTTTTTTTTATTTAAGGGGAATGGAGGTGATGTAACTATTAAATTTATAGTACCTTTTAATTCATCCTTCATCTTTTTATTCAATAACTCAATTGAATTACCTTGTATTATAGAACCGTTATCAGTATTGTATCTTATCTTCATTTATAAATCAGCATATACTTCTAATAATGATATCTTCCAGTATTATTTTACCAATTACTAAAGACACTAATTATTTATTTTAAGTCAATTTTAATATTTTTAAATTTCATCCACAACAAACTCTGTTTTATAGTAAGTGTATCTATAAAACAATATTAATTTGAGATAGTGTTTAGGGAAAATTGAAACTCAAAAAATTGTCTCTCAAATATAGAAAATTTTAACAAATAACTTTCTGCTGAATTCCGTAATTAATTGAAATTTAGAGAAAACATTACCATTCCATACACATTTTGCCTCCACTCCTCTGCCCTTTCTGCAAAAAGAGTATTCCATTAGATTTTTTAAAGAAACTTCTAGAAAGAAAAAAATAAATGAAAAAGTAGTAATTTAAACTTCGCTTTTACCAAATCTCAAGTAACATTACACAGCACATTGTGTATTTTAGGTTTAGCCAGTGGCTAAACCTAAAATCAAGAAAGTTGGTGCGCTGGCGAAATGCCACAAAAGTTTAATTCATATAAGCTGTAATGCTATATCATGTATAATACCCCTGAAACATTCGTTTTCATGAGAATAACTTGAAACTTTTAGAAGAAAAATTTGAAGGAAAAATGGTGCATCTACTGGATTGTATTTGTAGCGTCTAAAATATGGAGGCTCTACGCTCCTATTGTTATATCAAAATTTTATCAGGTCATTTTAAAAAATGAAATGCTTTTTCTTTTTAAAAACAGATAAATAATCCCTCCTAATAAAAAAGAATCAATAAAATACGCATGTGTTAATTGAAAAACTTCTAAGTACGTAAAAGCCGTAATAATTGAGCTTAGTACCCAACTAATTAATGCTGGAAATTCCCATTTATTAATATCTTTTAGATAATACTTCTGCTTTTTAATCCAAAAGAAATGAATAAAATAAATGGAAGATATTGATGGTGCTAAAATTCCTAATAATTCGAGAAAATCAAATAGGTATTTTGCAAAGCCTAATAAGGCTAAAACAGTACCAATGATACTCGAAGCAATGGCAACCTTTTTAAAGTTCCAATTTTTGTTTATTGTTGAAAATGTTAACGTAGCGGAGTATAAATTGCTAGCATTGGTACTCCAAGTAGCTATAAAGAGTAATATAAAAGCAGGTATCACTAAATTATATTGCTCCATTATTTTAATAATGTCAACTTCTCCCGTTTGAATTGATGGTACAGCACTAAGAACATAGGCCAAGGGCGTTCCTATGGTTAACCCAAGAACAGAAGCTAAACTTTGTTTATCGGTTTTTATAAATCTTGAAAAATCGGCCATTAATACGGGAAATAATATGGCAGCACCTACTAAAATTGAAGTTGCTTCAAAAAGTGTCATTGTAGTATTACTAGGCACATAATCAAAAAGTTGCGATAGGCTATCTAATTTTTGTATAGAAAGGTAAAAAACATACCCCAAAAATGCAGTTAAAACTGGAATAGCTATGTTGGCCAGTTTTTCAATACTGCGTATGCCATATACCGTTGTAAAGGTAATAAATAGGCTAGATGTAATAATAATAAGCGCTTTTGAAATGTCAATACCAAATGTACTGATTGTAGTATCATGCAACGCAATTGCCAGCAATTCTAATGCTACCGCAAACCATCCTACTAAAGTAATGCCAAATATGAAATTAACAATCTTTGCTCCATATTCGCCAAAACTAAAATGCAAAATCATATAGGTCGATAACCTTGAACGATTGCCAATTAATGTGGTCGCTGTACACATCAAGGTCAACACTAGTGTAGAAATACCAAATGCAATAAGGGCTTTTTTGAAGCCTAAGTTAAGAGCAATTTCTGAACCTAAATACAATGTAGAAACCGATAGTCCTGTACTTGCTATAATTAAAGCGACTACCCAACCTGAGACAAAATCTTTAGGTTGTACTTTGGTGGTTGTGTACTGACTATTATTTTCTTCCATTTAATCAGTTAAAATAGTAAGCGTATAGGGTTTTAAATCTGGATGACAGACTTCCCCATTATCAAATATCTGAATATCATCGAGATAAACACTAACGTTTGTAACTACACCATCAAAATGAGATTTTGCAACTTGGCCTAAAGGCGGCATATCCATTGGGCTGGTATGTCCAAAACCAAAATCTGCGCCTCCCCAAATACGCTCATCTTCTGCAACATCGCCACTTAATGAAGTAACTTTAGGGTTTAAACCTAACATATTATGGGATATTTTGTACATATTTGGATCATTAAAAGAAGCTAAGTATGCTTTAAATTTTTCTGCAGCTTCTCGCTCTCCTAACACATCAATAATCTCGCTATTTTTCATTCTAAATGCTAACTGAATTCCCTTTTCCCCATTCTGTAAAAAATCAAAAACAATGTTTCCATTCATACTTCCTAATTTAGGGACAATATTTACAAAACCTGGAGCCGTACCAAATTTTGGTTTAGAATAATCGCCATCATCGATATCAAAAGCATAATTTAAATCAATATCATAGGACACATCTGTTCCGTTTTTACTTGTAATTCGGACTGTTTTACAAGCTACTATTTTTTCTCTTGTTTTAGTTAGTAATTGTTTTAATGACTGAATATTAAAACCGGTAAATATTCTATCTAAGGAATCAATAGAACTATCTCCAATAATTAAATAGCGTAATTTTTTATTATCTCTCATTGCAATCTCCCAAACATCTGAATACAAGAGCACCATTGAGTTTGCTTCAATCCAAACATCAGCTTTACACAAGGCTGCCGTTAAAGCTTCTGATGGCCAATATGGCATGCCCGCTTGGCTTTCTTTTTCTGCTCTGGGTATCAATATAATCATTGGAATTCCTCCTGCTGCTGAAGTAGCAGCAGCTAATGCATCTACTATAGCACGATCTGATGTTAAATCGGCTGTAATGGCGACTGTTTCTCCAGGTTTTACCTGAAACATATCTTCCATCAGTATTTTAGAAACCCTATCTATTTTTAATTGTAAATTTTCTGTCATAATCTTGGTAAAAAAAGAGGGAACCATACATTCCCTCATACTAATTCAATATAAGTAACACTTATTTAGAGCATATACATTGTAGTATATTAGTTGTTTTTAAAATCGCAATGAGATAGCTGTTCCAATAGAAATTGGTCTTCCTCTCCACCCTACATCATCAGGACTACCAACAAATTCTCCAGAAGAAAATTCTTGGTAATATTGTTTGTCTGTTAAGTTTTTACCCCAAAAATCTAGTTTCCAGTTTTTATATGACAATCCTATACGTGCATCTAAAAGGGAATAAGCATCAGAGGTGTGAATATCTTGATTGCTCTCATGCCAGTAGGTTTTTCCTGTTGTATCAAGGTTAACGAAGCCATTAAATTTAATTGCGTCGGTAATATTAAATGTAGACTCTAAGCCTACGGCAAAGGTACTTACAGGTACAAAAGGCGTTTTATTTCCGTTGTAATTAGAATTGTTTGTGATGTCTCCATTTTCACCTCCAGTGGTTCCACCTTCTACAATTTCTGCATCCGATAAACCAACGTTTGCGAAAACGTCTAAATAGTTTGTTAATCTTGCACGTGACTCTAGTTCGAAACCAAATACTTTAGTTTCATCATAATTATAAACACCTGCAATAAACGTATCTAAGTCTAAAATATACTGTTGTTGGTTGGTTAATTTAGAACTAAATACCGAACCATTAAAAATTAAGCGATCATGCCAAGTGGTTGTTTTAAAACCTAGCTCGTAATTGTCTGATGTTTCATCATCGAAACTACCGTTGAATAGATTTGTTGCTTGTGCATTAAAACCACCATTTCTATAACCTCTACCATAATTTGCATAGAAAAGCACCGCTTTTGAAGCTTGATACGACAGGGAAACTTTAGGCTGAAACTCGTTGTTGTCTCTATCAGAATTTGTTTCAAATAACACATCATCTTGAGTGAATTTATCAATATCATATCTAAACCCTGCTGAAAAAGTAAGTTTGTCTGTTAGTTTATAATCTCCAAAACCAAAGAGCGCAATGGTTTTTGTTTCATTAATGTAATCTGCAGTATCGTATGCATCTGGGCCGCCAAAATCAACGCCTGTAGTTCCGTTTTGATAAAAATCTTTTTCAATCCTCTGATAGAATCCGCCTAAACTCCAATCGAACTTTGTATCTGTATTTATATTGTTAATTCGTAATTCTTGATTAAATGTTTTCGTTGTAATCTCTTCGCCTTGTGTTAATCCATCAAGTGAAAGAAAATCCAAATCACCAATGGTCGAACGCTCAACTTTATTAATTGAAGTAATAGATTGTAGTTTTACGCTTCCTAAATTATAATCCATTTTAAAATTTCCGTAGTTGTTTTTCATATCTGAACTACCCAATACATCTGCATCAATCACATTATTGCCTTCAGAAGGATTTGGATTTAAAACACCTCCTGGAAATTCGCCATCTGTACCCGTTGGATTAACCGAATAATATGTAGCACCACCATCTATATTAAAATGTTGAAAGGCGGCAGAAAGATTGAAATCACTCGAAAGTCTTGCTTTAATTTGGCCTCTAATATTAAAGTCTTTGGCGAAATCTACTTTTTTATTTAAAAAATCATTTGTTAATAAGCCATCAAATGTTTTGTATTGAGTAGAAAAACGATAAAACACTTTATCTTTTTTAATAGCTCCAGAAGACACAAACTGTGCTTGAAAATTACCACCATTACCAACGCCAAATTTTACGCTGTTAGACATTTTATTGGTTGGTTCTTTAGTATAAATATTTATGGCTCCGCCAATTGCGTTTTTACCATATAAGGCACCTTGAGGACCTTTAACCACTTCTACCAAAGCCAAATCGTACAATTCTTGACTTAATAAACTAGGGTCTGGAATGGTAACACCATCAATAACAAACGCTAAAGGGGCATCACCACCTCTAACCTGAGGAATACCTCTAACGGTAATAAAATTTAACCCAACTGCTTGTGCAGAATTAAATTTTAAATTTGGTACTAAAGCAGAAAATGAACTTATATCTGTAACACCAGCATTTTCAATACCTTCACTATTTAATGCTGTAACAGATTCCGCTGTAGTCTGTATCGATTCCGTTCGTTTTCTTGATTTACCAATCACACCAGAAAAACCTTTTACAACTACTTCGTCTAAAGATTCGGCTGATTCATTTAAAGTAACATCAATGCGTTTTTGGTCTCCAACAGAAATCTCTTGTTTTTCAAAGCCAATAAATGAGAATTCTAAGGTCGCTGAATTTGATGCTACTTGAATCTCGTAATTACCATTAAAATCTGTAATAACTCCGTTTGAAGTTCCTTTTTCAATAATATTAACTCCCGGTATTGGTTCACCTGTTTCATCTGTTACGTTTCCGTTAACCGGAACTTGAGCAAATGCGAAACTTTGCATTAACAAAAACAAGAATAGTATATTTTTTTTCATGATTTAGTTGGATTAATACCATAATTGGTTCAGGTAAATTTACCATTACACATATTAATTATTATTTATTCTTATTATTAAAAATATTTTTAATAATTTCATGAAAATAATAGGAATTTATGCAGAACAGCTCATTATCGATCGTATTAACCGCTGAGTACTTTAAAATTATATTAGAAAAAGTTCATGAAACCTTTATGAGTAAGCATGACCTCGTCAAGCTTCCTAAAGCTTTTCAACTATACGGATATGGTGCATTTAATGATGACGAACCTTCTTTAAAGAAGGACTTTGAAGCAATTAGTTCAGAATTTATTAATGGGAAATATTTATATGATAAATCAAGAGCATTTGAAAAAGGGAAGCCAACAATTAAGCTTAACCAACATTATAAAGACATCATTTTACTGTATTTAGGATATAATGATTTTAAATATTTTCTTGAAGACCATAAAACATCTGACATAGAATATGAAAAGCAATATGATTTAATTTATAGTGATAATGAGAATAAAACCTATTATTATCTTAATTACTATTTTGGAGAAGATAACACCATTTTAAAAGGAAAAACTATCATAACGAATAATTGGAAAACAATTCAGCATGTTTTTATATATCCTTTAGATGATGGTACGTTTAGAGAACATTATAGTAACGGAAGTATTAAGCGACAAGGAGATACCATTACAATAAAAACCAATACACTTTCGGGAGAAAGATATATTGATGGTGCTAGTGAGATATATTATATAGGGCATAAATCACCTTCACATTTAAACTACTTAATAGGCACCTATTGCACGTTCGATATTTTTACAAATTCTGTTGCAGGTCGCTCTATTCTTGAAAAATGTGAAAGTAAGCAGCACATGGAAGAACAATCAAAAACACCTTATATTCCGCCATATATTGCTTTAGAAATTAGAAATAAACGTATTGTTAACAATAGTTTTGTACCCAGAAATGCCTTAGAATTATCTCGTAATAGTCCTTATGCTTCTCTATATGGTAAATTACCCGGAACTTATGAGTTGATTTTTAATTATGATACTGGTTTTAAAGAAACCTTAAAGTTTAAAATTTTAGATACAAATTATCAGATTGTCACTTTAACAGAAAATGTATATATAGAAAAAGATACCTTAGAATTGTTAAATAAAGGATCAGTAATAAATTTCAGGTTTAGTTTTTCTGGTATTATAGCTCTTGATAGAGTGAATATTTTATTTAAAACCTATTTTTTAAAAAATGAAAGTGGAAAACAAGAAGGCGTATTTAGTGGTATTGATAATGAAAACAGGCTAATAAATGGCACGCTAACTGTAAACTATGTTCAGAATTAATCCCACTCCATGCACATTGCCACTTCGCTCCTATACCTTCGACTTTGCTCAGGGAAGGCTAGCTTCGGGCAAAGTGTATAGGTGCTCGTGAACCCTAAAGGGTTTTATTACTGTTGCTAAAGAACCTTTTGGGATAAGAAAAAAATATAAAAGAAGACTAGTTATTTATAAACGCTTTGTTCTCCTAACTACACTTACACAATGCAGCACATCATAGTGCTACTTTTTATAATGGTACTATTTCAAGGTTTCTAAAAACACTAAAAATGAATCAGAACGAGAAACAAACCCGTTATCAATGATAAATATTGAAATAAACAATAGTGCAAAGCCTAAAGCCATGCCTTTGTAATATGGTGTAGAAATAAAAAATAACGTTGCTATAGAAATAAGTATTAAAATTGGATAAATACGAAGGAGCGTTTTACCTGCTTTATTATCGTTTATATGTTTGGAAGATTCTTGAATTACAGCCTCTTCTATCGATTTTTCATAAAGGGCTGTACTTTCTTTTACATGAACTGGCCGACTATAAAGAATATAGCCCCCATAACCAATCAAAACAATTAAGAGTATACCTATGGGAATTAAAAAACCGCTAAAAAATTCATTTTGACTGCGAAAAATAGCGATAAAACCAATAAGAAAAAGTATGCCAAGACCAATCATTATTTTGCCTTGTAACAACTCCCCTTTTTCCCAAAGCTCTAATTGTTGTATAAATTCCATTTTTGAATCGTTTACTTTTCTATAAATACAGTATACCTTAAAAACAAAGCACGCTACGAAGTGCTTTGCTGTATATTTTTATGATTTTAAACTCCCCTATTTTGCTTTATCACAGCTATTCATCATCCTCTAATTGCTTCTGGACTGCAATAATTTGTTCTGCATTTGGTTCAACAATATAGTGTAATTTTTTTTTCATCTGTGGCGGCTACGTAGATTTTTTCTGCAATAATAATTATTTATTGCGTTTAGAGGTTTCCTAAAAAGGGGAAGGCTACAAATACATATTTTCATATATCGTAAAACACTAAAAAAAGCTAAGCTTTCAGAATCATTTAAAAATAGGGTATTCGATAAAATGTCTACAAGATTTTTTTCTACGCGATTCTCGGCACCTATTTATTAATGATTTTAATTAGTCTTTTTAATTGAACATCATTCCCTTTTAAAATCTGTTCTTCATCTTCTGAAATATAAATATCAGGTTTGGTGCCATTACCATCTAAGGTTTCTCCATTTCTTTTAAATGATAGCATAGTAGAAATTTTAACCCTAATATTTGAGTTTTTTAAATACATTTTCTTAGAATTACCACTAGAACCATCTGTAGTAACACCAACTATTTTAATATTAGGTAATCCGTTAAAAGCACTTGTAAAAACAGTAGCAGCACTAAAACTCCGTTCATTAGCCAAGATGTAAATAGGTTTTGTATATGCTATATTCCCGCTTTTTAAAACCATATAATGAGGTTTACTAAATTTAGAGGTATCAAATACTTTTTGTACTGTAAAATTATTAGAAAACGCTTCTATCGCCTTGCTATCAATATCATTGAATTTAGTTGAAGTATTGGTATAAAGAAATCGGCTAGTCATAGCATTGTAAATAGTATCTTTTGCATCAGTTCGTAAATAAGCAACATTTGCAACCCAAGGCGCATTTAATTTTGGAACAATATAGCCAGCAATCTTTTGTGTTAAATCTCTAACTCCTCCAGGATTACATCGGACATCTATAATCAGCGCTTTTGTATCACGAAAAGCAAAAAATGTAGTATCTATATATTGTTCTAAACCTTTTACTTTATCTAAACGATACATTTGTGGCAATGATAAATAACCAATATTCCCTTTTAATAGTTTAGAGATACTATTAAAATTCCCTTTTTTAATCTCTCTAGATTTTTGACGCACATTTCGTTCTAGTTTCGAATAGTAACGAAACTGTTCGTTTTGTAATTGAACATATACTGTTTTCTCTGTTTTACCATTGGTAAAAACAATTTTAATCTGCTTGGGTAATTTTAAGTTATTTATAAAATAAAGCTTTCCAAGTTGTTGTATTTCAGCAATGCCATAACGAAACTTTGCTTCTTTGGGCGCTTTTTTAGATTTATAAACCAAAGAATCAATCATTTTATTAATATCAATTCCATTTATAGATTTGAGATAAGGATATGCTGTATTTAAATACGCATAAACTCCTTCTTTATCTATAGGTTTTAAGGCTACCGCTTTTCCGTTTAATGGAGCTATTGAAAAGGGCAATTGCAATGAATACGTTGCATATTCTTTTCTTTCAAATTGTTCATTTTTAACGCTCGAATGCCTATCTCCTATTTCAGCCAATACTTTTGCTAATTCGTGTGTTAGATAATTGATGTCGATATTTTTTTTTGATGATTCTATGTTCGTTTTTAATAAACTTAGAGCACTTTCATAATCATAATCTGTTACCAATGAGTAAGACGAGTGTTTTTTCAGAATTTGTTGAAACGCATCAATATCTTCAATTGCTTGTGATGCCGTTATTTGTTTTAGTTTTCTTTTAACTTCGTAATTATATATTACAACCTTATTTCTATTTTCAAGCGTATATGTTCCTATTGCATTTTGTTGCTGCTTGCCAGATGAAAGTAGTAGCTTTACTTTTTTGTTAGGAGGTGAACCTATTTTGGTTAATACTTCAACTAAATCTTCCGAAAAACGTTTTTGCCATTTACCCCCAAATTCTTGCTTACAAAAATCTAATAATTCTTTAGTCGAATATACATCTAGCTTTTCTAAAGTGTACCATTTAGCATCAAACTGTACAATTGGTTGGCTATTTTCCCATTTTACTGCTGTAAAAGGTGATGCTTTTTCTAGTTGTAATTTTTGAGAAAAGCCGATTAAAGAAATGAAACAGAAAGTAAACAGCGTACAATAAGTGCTCATTTTTTTAGTATTTGAGGTTAAAGCCTTGTCAAACTTATCTTGTTACAATTCATTCAAAAATGTTATCGACAAACACGAGTTGACAATAGATAAGCCTTATCTCCTACTCGACTTTACGAATGTGAAATTTTATATATTTACATTGCTGATATTTAGTAATAGTAATAAACCAAATGAAACAACTTTCTAGTGGTACAATAAAAACAATTAACCTTCTTTTTAGTTTTGGTTTTATAACTGTTATATTATTTCAACTTATTAAAACAGCATTTTATGCACTACCAAATGATTGGTTTTTCTTTTTAACAAGCGATGCTATAGAAAATTTGGTATGTGCCCTAATCGCATTTGGATTATATTATTATGTGTTAAAATTAAATGAGATTTGGAAAAAAATTGGATGCGCAATTTTCTTTATTTTCCTACTATTATCATTAGCATTACTTAAAGACTTTAGAATACACAATACTGTTGAATTTGAACAAACATTTGAATACTTTACAAGTTTTTTAGGACAGTCACTTTTATTTTACTCAGGTATTTATTTTATAAACCGACTAGAGTATTTGAACCGATTAAAAAGAATAGAAAAAGAATTGAACGTTGCTAAAGAACAATTACTGCGAAACCAATTACATCCTCATTTTTTATTTAATGCATTTAATTCTTTGTATAGCTTATCATTAAAAGATAGCGCTGAAACTTCTGAATATATATTAAAATTATCAAGTATGATGCGCTATTTAACAGACGAAATTCAACTTGAAAGAGTCCCATTGACTAAAGAATTAGATTTTATTAAGAAATATATAGCTATTGAAAAAATGCGGTTTGGAAAAGATGCTGCTATTCAATTTACTACTGAAGGAAATGTAAATAACGAAAAATTAATAGCACCATTTCTTTTAATTACACTTGTTGAAAATGCTTTTAAACACGGGTTTTACACCAATAATAGCAATGCTTTTGTTCATGTACATTTGAAAACAGAAAACAATGAACTCTTATTTTCTGTGGAAAATAGTGTGTTCGTAAAACAACATTTTGAAGAAAACATTCGAACAGGAAAAGGGATTGACAATTTAAGGCAACGTTTACAGTTGTTATATCCTAAACAATTTAGTTTAAAAACTAACAAGACTAAAAACAAGTATATAGCACAACTTAAAATTATTTTAAACTAAATAAATTTGTACAAAACAATAATAATAGATGACGAACCTTTGGCTATTGATGTAATGGAACATCATTTAAAACGGTTTTCTAATTTTGAGGTGGTTAACACATTTACAGATTCTGTTGAAGCTTTTAATTATTTAAAAGAAGAACATCATATAGATGTTGTTTTTACAGATATTGCAATGCCCGAAATTTCTGGGATTGAGCTTGTTAAACTAGCAACATTAAATACGATGTTTATTTTAACCACATCTTACAGCAAATATGCTGTTGAAAGTTTTGATTTAGAAGTTGTTGATTATCTTTTAAAACCAATTTCTTTTGAACGTTTGACAAAAGCAATTACTCGCTTTGAGAGTTTGAAGAAAAAGAATAATACCCCTAACTTAGAACCTTCTTTTTTTGTAAAAGAAGGAGACGAATTCATTAAAATATTAGTAAAGGATATCGATTATATTCAAGGTTTAAAAGATTATGCAAAAATTGTTACTGGTAACAATTTTTGTTTGGCATTAAAGACATTAAAATCAATTGAAGACGTTTTAAGTCCGTATCAATTTAGTAGAATTCACAAATCATATATTGTTCCTTTATCTAAAATAAGTCAATATAATGGTAAATGTGTACTCATAAATAATATTGAAATTCCTGTTGGTAGTAGTTACAGAGAAAGCCTAAAGGTTTACTTGAATAATAATAAACTGTAGCCCCATGCTATGCACATTTACGATTATGCACTTGTACTTATGGACATTTCTTGACTTATACATCTAAATATTTCTCTTTAATAACCTTAATATGCTGCAATTCATGTCCTGCGATATGATAAGCTAATGCCCTTACTGTTCGTACGTTTTTAATTTCTCCATCGGTATCAATACCTCCTCCACTTCGCATGAAGGATTCTTCTGAAAGATTTTGAAATAGTAACAAAGTAGAAAGGCGAACACTCCAGTATTCTTCAAAAATACTATCTAAACTTCTTGCATTTGCATTAGAATATTTGGCATAATGGTTTTCTTCAAAACCATGTAAAGGGGTATTATCATTTCTAGCGTAACGTAAAGCTCGGTAAGCAAAAATTCTTTCGTCATCAATATTATGGACTAATATTTCTTTGATTGTCCATTTGCCTTCTGCATATCTGTAAAAAAGTTTTTCTTCTGGTATTGAATAAATAAGTTCTTTTAGTTGGAAGAAGTTATTGTGCATTTCTTGTAAAATATCCTTATCTGTTTTAATTAAATCAAAGTAATGTTGTGAATATGCGGGATATTCATTTTTAAGAGGTCGTGCTATTTTTCTGTATACTGTCATACTATTTTATATTTTCTATTTGTTTTCTAACACCCATTTTTCAATAAGTTTTTGAGCAATAGCATCATTTTTAGATAACTGAAGCTGCTTATTTGCCGTTAATGCTTCTATTTCATGAGCTGTATACCATTTGGCATCCTTTATCTCCTTATTGTCAATTTTAAAATTGGTATTGTACGTTTGAGCAAAAAAGCCCATCATTAGTGACGCTGGAAAAGGCCAAGGTTGCGATGCGATGTATCTTATATTACGTACATCGACATTTACTTCTTCTTTCATTTCTCTTATAACAGCATCTTCGAGACTTTCACCAATTTCTACAAATCCTGCTAAGGTGGAACAGCTGTAACCTGAACTAGTTTTACTTCTGTTTAACAAACACATAGCGGGCTTATCTTTAGGCTTATACTCTATGAGTACAATTACCGAAGGGTTTAAACGTGGGTAGATACTATGTGTACAGTTTTTATTGGTGCATTTTTTAATATGTCCTTTTAAGAGACTTTTAGTTTTGTTGCCACAATACCCACAAAACATAGATGATTTGTACCAATACATCATTCCTTTGGCATAGGCAACTAAAGAAGCTGTTTCATCATTGAGATGCATAAATACATTGCGTATAGCTGTAAATTGTTTTTCCTCTTTTTGGGAGAGGGATATATGTGATATATCTATACAATACCATTCAATGCCTTCTATTACACCAAGAAAAATAGTATGTATTGAATTACTAATCCAATCAATAGGAACGTTACTTTTTAAACGGTAAGCATCATCAGAATTGTCAAAAAAAAAGAGTTCATTCCAAATTGGGATATATTTTTTGGTAGTATTCGTATGCGCTAATTCTCGTATGGGAACTCCTCTGTCAAATTTGTTATTACTATATAGTTGTGCATCCATTTTTAGTTGTTTTTAAAATTTTCTGCCCATTTTCTTGCCCAATGCCCTAATGGATATATATGCTCGTAAAGTTCTTTACCTTGGTGTGTAAGTGAGTAACCGTCTACAGTTCGTTGTATAAAACCGGCAGTAGTTAATTCTTTTAGTCGCTTATTGAGTGTAGTTGGTGAGATACTTTCACAATACGCTTGTATTCCTCTAAAGGTATTTGGTCCTGAGTTTAAGTGCCAAATAATGCCCATTGACCAATTTCTACCTAAAAGGTCTAAGAGTGCCATAATGGGTTGTCCTGATGCTGAACCTCTAACGGGTTGTCCTGGTGTTGGAAATTTCATTCGCTACATTTTATGTAGCAAAGCTACAAAAAATGTAGCAAATATTTGTTACTTTTATGTTTCGCTTTAGGCAAAGCATATGCTATTACAGTAACTAAAGAAAATTTGAAAAGAAAAAATAACAGAAAATTGATGCCAAAAACTTCGCTTTTACCCAATTAAGGTGGTATAAACCAAAAAACCAAACCTTTTAAGAAAACCACCCAACCATTTAGTATGGATTGCGCCTACAATGTATACAACTTTTGTTAGCCCTAAGCTTCGGTTTTATCTTCTGCTGCTAATTACTTTTTTAGTGTATCAACCAACCATAAGGGTTTCTTATTAAATGATCGCCAATCTGCCTCTAAAGCGGTATATAGCCTATCAATTTCAGTAAAATCCGCTATTTGATTATGGGTATCAGCTTTGAGATTTAAAATATAATCCATGAGCTCATAACAAATGGTAAATTGTCCGCACGCAATTAACGTTTCCATGCGGTTTTTGGCAATATCGGTTTTGTCCCACCATAAAGTTGTAGGTGTCTCCGCAGCGGTTAAACAAACACTTTTTAAGTTTTTACTAGGAACAGGTTTTATTAGCTTGTTGTAATTATTTTTTTTATGATATGCCGTTTTTTGACCATTTAATTTATTGACCGTTGCGGTTATACGTTTATTTTTTAATTCCTCTTTTGAGTAAAATAAATCGTAGTTTAAGCGGCGCATTTGTTTTAAAAAAACATCATTTATCATGGTCATTGATGAGCTTAAACGATCTGTCAGCATACGTTGAATTAAACTAACATCAAGTTTCTGAAAAGTTAAGATATCATCTAACAATGGTTCAGGTACATTTTTTTTAAAGATTGTTTTTAAACTTGATAATACAGCGGTTTTAATGACTGAAGCTACCAAACCAAATACCGTTAACAGTAAGCCCATACCCAGAGCTACGCTGCCTAAAATATAAAGACTGGTATACGCATTTGGACCAAAAATCAACATATTATTGAAAATGATAATCAGTAAGCCAATAACTAGAATAAGCCAATATAACGGATTTAAAGTGACGTATTTCAGTATGTTATTGATCACCATTTTTACGGTAGTGTTTTTGCCGACTTTAGCTGTATTTTGTTGCCATGGAGGCATTTTATAACTTCCAACGTCGTTAACAATAACTAAGTCTAGTCCATCATCAAAGCGATTATTAATAAGCATCATGCTTCCTATTCCTTGATTATCGGCTATACCTCCATCCATAATGCCGACGCCATCTATAAATTTATCCAACGCTTTCACTTTTTTATAGGCTAGACTATCTTGATTTTTAAAATAATCATCAGGAAAAACCAAAGGTTCAAACCCTACAGGAAAACACGAAGAAGAGGCAATAACATCACCCAGTTGCACATCGTTTCGTAATGCGTTTATCTCTTTTTGATTATTTTTATAGAGGGGATTGTTACCAAAATATCCTTGATTTTGAAAGCGGTAGGTTAAGCCAAAAGAAAAATCGGTTGCATTGAAACATACCTGTTCTAATTGTGTAATTTTTTTTGGTTCAAATTGCTCAAAAGCCCCCTCAAATAATGGCATTTCGGCATAAGTCAATGCGAATGCGTTGATTAGTGATCGCTTTTTATAGGGGTTAGCTTTCCAAGTATTATCATCTTCTAATTTTGCGATAGCGGTTTCTAGCAGCGTATCATTTTGAGGCTGAAAAGTAGTGTAGAACGTTTTAAAAAAAGTTTTGAAGTCAAAATCTGGGGATTGAACGGCTTTTGCGTAGGCAACACCCGTTAAGGTGCCTCCACTTACCGTGCTTAGGGCTTTAACCGATTTTAATAGAGACGCACCTTTGTAATCAATACGATCTAAGTATGATAAAACTCCTAATGCAAAAAAGGTTGCTCTGTAGCCCCCACCACTAAAGCAAAGACCAATTTTAGTAAACGGTTCAAATTTTTCAGACATGTATTATTAATTATTTGGGTTAAATCAAATGGCATAAGATTTAATAGAAACAAAGGGCCGTAAAACACCTAACAACGGGTGTTTTTTAGCTATGTATTGGGGGAACTAAATAAGATAGCAAGTAGTATAATTGAGGAGCTTAAATATATAAAAAACTAACAAGTAATCAATTACAAAAACGCCTTATAAAAATATAATCACCTGCAATATACTATGCCACACATACTACCCGTTCACTACTGATAGCTAACAGCATCGATCAGTTACTAGCTGTTTCATTAGCTTTTTAAAGCGCATGTTTAGCAAGGGATGAATCAATGTAGCGCGTAATCGCTTGGCCAGCGAACCAGTTCTCATAAAAGAAAAATGCGCCAACCTTACTTTGTATAGCCTAATTAAAGCTAAACTTGCATACTCATGCTAATTGATGGTAAGGTTTTACCAATACTATTGGCGTGCCGTTAATATTTTTTAGCTCGCCATTCCATACCTTTTTGTATAATTCACTTAAATCTGATTTGTCATCTTCTGTGAGTTCTGATTTGTTACCGTAGTTCATAATACTAAAAGGGTTGTGTTTACCGTATATCTCACTAGGCCATTCCCTTTCTTCGATATCTGCAAAAAAGTGTCTTAAACCAAATATATGTCCAATTTCGTGTATTAACGTATCTACTTGTTCTTTTCTACTTTGGGTAAACATTTTAGGGTAAATGACTAGTTCATGGCGACCGGCGTCAGGAAAAAAAGCACTGGCCAGTGTACATCCATAACTGCTACAATTATCTGAATGCCTGACTGATATTTCAAAATCCCAAGCATCTTCTCGCTCGCTAAATTTTATAGGCGCTGCATAATCCCATTTTAAAATAGCTTCGCTAAACAATTCTCTTATCGCATCTTTGGCCAATTGAGGGTTTTCAAAATATAGCAAGGAATTTCGATTGAAACGCCATCTTAAATTTACGTTTTCGGCCCAAAGGGGAATGAATCCTTCAGAGGCATCTAAAACGATTTCTGCCGGACTCATATTTTTGGGCATGGCATAGCCTTTGGAATCTGTTAAACATACTTTGGAGTTACCATATAAATGCAAATCTGTGTTGGCAGGCTTAAAAACATTCTCTTGTTTTCGTGCTGCAAATGCAGTTGATTTACTTGTTGTATTGTTCGGATTATCAGCTTCCTTTAATAAGGAATATTTATACCGTTTCTTACCATTAGGCAATACTGTTCTTGACGCTACCTTAGGTCTTACTTGACCACTACAACCAGCGCCATTAGTTTTATGTTTGCTACAGTCTTCCCATGCATGATTTTTTGCATTTGGAATGTTTTCACCGTACTCTTCTCCTACTTTGCCATGAATATCGCAAAACGCATAATAATATATCATATACTTATATTTTAAAATTTAAGGGTAATGTTGCTTGTACGCCTACTACATTTCTACCAAGTAAAGTAGTTGCTGTAGTCGTTTTAAAAATATCATTTAAACCAAAAAAGAATTCTAAATTCAGATTTGATTTTTGATCTTTAGTATCTGTAAATGGTACTATTACTCCTGCCCTAACCGATGTGACAGGAGCGAACGAACCAAAATCAATCGTACCTTTTAAATGAAATCCTACGTTGTTTTTGTTACCTGCAAATTGATAATATTCGCCAAAAAGCTGACCTGATAAGGCTTCTTTTACAAATTCACCTACATAAGCCTTTTTTGATCTGATTATTTCACGACCTGATGTAACGGTTTCGGTATCTTTAATTTCAACGAGTTCTAAACTCGAACTGTTATTTCCATAGGTGCCATTAACTCCAAAGGAGTAAAAGCGTATATGCTTTACTATGGCTGATTTTAAGATATCTCCATCTTCCTTAGTAGCAGTTGTAGTTGTTCGCCTTTTGTTACCAGAAAATAGTGGTTTGTTTAAATAACCCGAATAACTAATATAGAACTTTGGTACTAAGTCATTGACCACATAAAACTGGTTTTCAATGGGTCTTAGCGCATCAAAAAGATTAATAGATTGATAGCTCAACTGAACACCAATACTTGACCACGCATAATTAATATCGGTAGGCTTGATATGTTTTATTTCTTGCTTATTTTTTTTCAAATCTGCATCACGTTTATTAGCGAGCTGTACCAATACTTGCGTAAGTTTTGCAGGATAATTAGCGCGTTGTGCCTTCAAATTTTTAATAGTATTTTCAAGCACTTGTTGTTGTGCTTTTAATTCGTTTATTTTTTCGGGATCGGCTTTATAGCTTTCAATTTCAGCCGAGAGTAGCGCAAGCTCCTTTTTCTTAGCTGTAATTTCGGTATCGTATTGATATCCTAAAGACTCAATTTTGAGTTTTTCAACTAAAAATACTTTTGATTTAAAAGGGTCTTCATTATTTGGGTCATCTTTTTTATTTTTTGCTTTTAAAATAAGTGCATCTTGATTGGCTTTGTTACTAAAAAAATCCTTTTTAGCTGCAAGGAGTGCTATTTCATTTGTTACCAACTGCAATTGTTTAGTCAGGCTTGTAAGCTTAACTTGATCAGGAGTTAGTCGTTTTGCTATTTTGGCCTTTATTAGTTTTAAGGCATTTTCTTTATCAGCCAATGTTTTTTTTGAAGTGATTAAAAAATTTTCTGCCTTAATTTTGTCGGTCTCATATTTTTGTCGAATGGCCGTTGATTTTTCATTAATTTTATCAATATCAGTAACATAGGCGGCAATCTCTGAACTCTTAAACAGCCTATGGTAATGAAGACCTAGGTTCACATTACTATTTATTTTGCTGTTTGTAATAATATTCGCAATACCATCTGTTGCCCCGCCAGCGATATCAATTCCGATAATACTAGCATCTTTTACAATATTAATTCCTGCTTTTAAGGTATTATCAACTGTACTAACTGAGGCATAATTACCCAAACTTCCAAGAGAAGCCCCAGTAATTGTTTTTGAAAATTCATTATTTAAAATATAGGTAAGCGCATAGGTATCAGTCAATAGTGATTGCGAGCTATTTTTACTGATTGAATCTTGAGCACTAAGTGAATAGCAGCAAAAACAGAGCACTAGGCTGATATAAATTTTTAAAGTATAGCGCATTCGTAATGAGTTTTAATTGAAAAAATAGTTAAATAATTACCACCAATTTCTTAGAAACGATACCACACCACCTGAAACTTTATTTTCTTTAAGTTCCATGAAACTCACTTGTTCATTCGCATCGTGATTAGGTGTTTTAAGCTTATTACCTAAGAGACTACTCACAACTTGGGGTGCTGAAAAAGCAATGGCAATCGCTTCTATTTTATCTGCTGGTTGTTTTAGGTATACCGCAAAAACACCAAGACCAACCATTAAAACAAGGCCGATATAAAAATTAAGGTTTTTTAAATAATCGGGTAATGCCCCATATCTGTTTTTAATTATTCGAATAATATCAGGTATTAATCCGCCTATGATAGCATAAGTTAAAAAATCCATTTTGGTTCATTTTATTGGTTAAACTGTTTCCTTTTGAACTAATCATAATCAGTCAAGAGAATTTTGAATACGATACTTCATCAAAGCTATACCTTAACTGTATGACAAAACATACCTGTTAGTGTGTATTTTGCATAGGGGAAAAACAATAGGTAGGTGGAAATTATTTGAGGTATATAAATATAGAAAATAATGATAAGAATTCCATTAGGTTTTGTAAGTAGTCAATTAAAAAAATGAAGAATACTGTTCTGTACATATTGCTCTTCTCTTCCTTAGCACTCCTACCCTACCTTATAACATACTAGTTTCAAACAAAATAGGGTATTTAAATACAGATAGGCATACCTAAATCTGTAAGGGCAATAAACAACAGGATGTTATTTTTGTTTACTATTTTGAGTAAAACATTAAACATTATGTATCTTTACGATATTCCTAACAAAAAATATTCATAGACTCGCCTATGCAAACCCCTATTCATACTACACTAAATTTCCCTACAGCATATGATGCTATTCGAAATAGAATAGCAAAAATTGATCCTATTGCGTACAGCAAAACAAGAAACTATAGCGATGGAGCTGTTAGTTATTTATCGCCTTATATTTCCCGTGGTGTTATTTCTACCCAATTTGTTTATCAAGAATTAATAAAACGAGGGTTTGATTCGAGTGCCATATTAAAATTCATTCAAGAATTAGCTTGGAGAGATTATTGGCAACAAATTTGGATTGCTAAAGGTGATGCCATAGACCAAGATTTAAAACACAGGCAAACGCCAATTATAACTAACGGAATATCGAAGAATATCGTGAATGCTAATACTGGAATTCATGTTATAGATGATCATATTAAAGCGTTTTACAAATCAGGTTATCTGCATAATCATGTAAGAATGTATATCGCTTCTATTGCCTGTAATATAGGACAAAACCATTGGCAGCAACCTGCAAAATGGATGTATTATCATTTATTAGATGCCGATTGGGCTAGCAATGCATTAAGTTGGCAATGGGTTGCAGGAACAAATAGTAATAAGAAGTATTATGCCAATCAGGAAAATATTAATAATTTTTGTTACAGTAATCAAACAGATACTTTTTTAGATGTATCGTATGATGATTTTCAAAATTTAGCTGTACCATCGGTTTTATTACCTACAGAACAATTAACATTAAAAACACCACTTCCCAAAGCGAAACCCTTAACTATAAATGAACAACTCCCAACACTAGTTTATACAAGTTATAATCTAGATCCGCTTTGGATGAACGACATGATTGCAAATCGTATACTCTTATTAGAACCTTCACATTTCGAAACGTACCCTGTTTCGCAAAACACCATTAATTTTATAATGGAACTGTCTAAAAACATAAAAGATATTCAGATCTATGTTGGTGAATTTAATGAACTCACTACTACCTATAATTTTAATGCTATTTATTATAAAGAACATCCTTTAAGCAAACACTATCAAGGTATTAAAATAGAAAGAGATTGGATGTTTTCTGTAAAAGGCTACTACCCTTCTTTCTTTGCTTTTTGGAAAAAATGTAAAAAGGAAATCTTATTTTGAATACAAAACACATAAATATAGTTTGGTTAAAACGCGATTTGAGACTTCAAGATCACGAGCCTTTGCATAAAGCAGAACAAGCAGGGATACCTTACATCATTATTTACCTTTTTGAACCTAGTTTGATTCAATATCCAGATACTAGCCTCAGGCATTTACAATTTGTTTATCATGCAATAGAATCACTTAATAGCAGCTTAAAAAAATATAATCGTTCTGTAGAAGTCTTTTATGGCAACGCCATTGATATATTTAAAGTTATTCACAAGAAATATACGATTAAACAGCTTTTTAGTTATCAAGAAAGCGGAACACAAACGACTTGGCAACGCGATAAAAAAGTAAAACAGTTTTGTGATGATAATACGATTACTTGGGAAGAAAGTCAGCGTGATGGCATTATAAGGGGTATTAAAGATAGAACGAATTGGAGTAAAAAATGGCATGACACCATGCATAAACCAATTATAAATAATAAGTATTCGGTTTCAACATTACAAGTGTTCGAGCATTCGTATAAATTACCTCCAGAATTAGTTTCTAAATTAGCGCATTACCCAAAATACTATCAACCTGCAGGAGAAGAAAATGCGTGGCGTTATCTTAGGTCGTTCACTCAAAAAAGAGGATTTAATTATCATAAACATATTTCTAAACCTACAGAAAGTAGATTGGCTTGTAGTCGATTATCGCCATACCTGGCTTGGGGAAACATCAGCATTAAACAAGTGTTTCAATTTGTTGGAACACATCCTAACGGAACAGCAAATAACAGCGCCTTTTCTGGTATGTTAACCCGCTTACATTGGCATTGTCATTTTATTCAAAAATTTGAAGTAGCATGCACTTATGAAACCCTTTGCATAAACAGTGGCTATGAGCTACTAGAGCATGTAAAGAATGAAAAATTCATTACAGCTTGGAAAACAGGACAAACAGGCTATCCGTTAATAGATGCCTGTATGCGTGCCGTGGCACACACAGGATGGATTAATTTTAGAATGCGTGCTATGGTAGTTTCTTTTTTTACTTTGAATCTCGATCAAGATTGGAGAGATGGTGTATACCACTTGGCAAAACAATTTTTAGACTATGAACCAGGAATTCATTATCCACAATTTCAAATGCAAGCCGGAACCACAGGAATTAATACCGTACGCCTATATAATCCAGTAAAAAATTCAGAAGAACACGATCCTAAAGGGATATTTATAAAAAAATGGGTTCCAGAATTAAAACAAGTACCAGAAGCTTATATTCATGAACCTTGGACAATGAGTATTATGGAACAAACGTTTTGTGGGCTTACTATTGGTGTTGATTATCCGTTGCCAATAGTTGATTTAAAAACAAGCGCTAAGCTAGCTAGAGACAAAATTTGGGGTCATAAAAATCACCCAGCAGTTACTGCCGAAAACAATAGCATTTTAGCAACACACGTAAACAACAGATAATGAAAAAAGCACAGCTACCACAAAAAATATGTATTACCTGCGATAGACCGTTTACTTGGCGTAAAAAATGGGAAAAGAACTGGGATCATGTAAAATATTGTAGTAAACGTTGTCGATCTAATAAGACCTAAATGAAATTAATAGATTAATTTTTTGAAACGCTTTCTCTTTTAAAGAAGGACTCTACAATATATGCAACTTGAAAAAACACCGCTCAACATTCAGTCTCTAGCTGGTTTATTTTGCCACAGTTTTCAATTGCTAGAGAGCTTATCTTAAAATGACCACCCTTTTTAACAACCACATCTTCCCTCTCATATACTTCGTTCAGAATAACAATCAGTGTAATTCTAAAAAGAAACAAATTGATGTAAAGAATCTTTTGATAACCATAGTGATTTCTCCTATATTTATACTGACACGATATTACTTTAAGATATATTTCGGATATTTAAACCCGCATTCTAATAAAAAAATTAGAACTATACCTCATACTCTAAAAGTAAGTCCTTATTGGAAAACATAAAGCAAATAAAATTTGAGAATAGCCAAAGAGATAAGGCGAAATTTGATATTGTACCTCTCGAAAAGCTATATGAACACAAAGGATTAGACCATTCCATAGAAGAATTTCATAAAGTTGAATTTTATGTTATCCTACTTATTGAAAATGGAAAAGGACGCCACGCTATCGACTTCATCAATTATGACTGTAAGGCAGGAACAATACTCACGATTAGAAAAGATCAAATTCATAAGTTTTATAAAAGTGATAGCCTAAAAGGTGCACTTTTGGTATTTACCGACGATTTTTTAGAGCGGTACCTTCAAACATCAGAGTCTCAAAAAACGCTTCAACTATTCAATGAAGCATTGGCAAGTCCTAAAATACAACTAAGCAAAATACATTTTGAAGAAATAAAAACGCTATACGAACAATTAAAAATTGAATATTTTAATAATACCGACGACCACGCAGTGAGTATTATTAGAAGTACTTTGCATATTTTAATAACAAAATTATTTAGAGCGAAAGCAAGTACTGAAAATCTTGATTTTGAGCGCAAGTATTTAGCTGAATTTATTACATTTCAACAATTAGTAGAAAACAACGTTACTAAAACAACAAAGGTAAAAGACTATGCTTTGATGATGGGCATCAGTACAAAAACCCTTAATACCGTTACAAAAGAAATCGTTAACAAATCGGCAAAGGAGTTTATTGATGAAATATGCATTAAACAAATAAAGCGACTACTCATAAATACCCAGCTTTCGGTTAAAGAGATTGCCTACCAATCTGGATTTGAAGAAACCACCAACTTTCATAATTATTTTAAGACCCGAACCTCCATAACTCCAAAAGAGTTTAGAGCTAAAATAATCTAACTTTCCCATTTTTATACTTTTTTCACATATTTCTATAAGCGTTTAATTTAAAGATTAAAGCAGTTTTGCACTATAAATTTTAAACAAAAATTAGAATATGAAAAAAGTAACGTATTTAGCCCTAGCATTCACAGCTATTTTAAGTTTAGCTTCGTGCAGTGATGATGATGATGCCAATACTACCCCCACACAACCTTCAATTACTGTTCCTGATAGCCTTACCGTCACACAAGAAGGATTTTACCCTGAAGACATTGTTATTAGTGACAATATTGTGTACTTAAGTGGTTTTGGAGACAGTACCATAAGAACTATTGATTTATCTGCATCAAATCTCACCGACCAACTTTTTGTAGCTGGCGAAGCTGATTTTGCACAGCGATGGGGCTTAAAGGTAGATGGTGATATCCTTTTAAGCTTACTCGGTAATGCTGACTTTACAGGAGGTGCTCCTGGCCCAAGCAAACTGGTAACTTATAACAAAAATACAGGAGCTAAATTAAACGAATGGACCTTACCTGATACCACTATTGGACATACCGTATCGGTTGTTGATGGCAAATATTATGTAACAGATTTTGGCAACCCTCGTATTATTGAAGTTAATCCACAAACAGGAGCCATAAATGAAAGCTGGTTTACATCTTCAGATTGGGACCCTACTATTGATGGTAACGTAGGCGGAACTATTTATGACGGTCAAGGTGGTTTTTATGCCTATTTAGGATTTAATTTTTGGTACATCCCAATTTCTAATGGGCAACCAAGGACTATGCAACAAGTAACCATTAACGGATTAAGTGGAGAACAAATTAATGCAGATGGAATTAGTTTCGATTCGGATACCAATACCCTATATTATTCTTCCAATGATACAGGAAATCCTCAAAATGTTGGAACCGTTTACAAGTTGCAATTTTCGAATACCACAACCGCAACAGGAAGTATTATAGCCGAAGGACTTAATGATGCTTCAGGTGTATGGCTTCTTAAAAATGAAGGTGTAGACTACCTCTTTATGTGTGAGTCGCAGTTTGGTGCCTTATTTGGTTTTAATACCTTCCAACCACCATTCGTAATTAGAATACAACAACTGTAAATCATAACAATAAACAATTTATAACAAAAAAAGTGGTTGGTCTTAATAGATCAATCACTTTTTATTTATTCGCTAAACCCTAACGCATATTTTGGTTTTATTACGCTCTGCTCTGAATTAGAAAACGCATTTACCGATCCATCCACCGTTTAAACGCTGCTGCCTTGTCTTTACCAATTATGATATCTTCTGTGTGTAAAGGTTTTATTTCGAGTTTTAATTTGCCATTAAAATAAGAATGCACTCTTTTTATGGCATCAATACACACAATAAATTGACGGTTGATTTTAAAAAAAGTATCTGGATGTAATTGCTCTTTTAAACTTTCTAACGAAAAATTTATTGGATATTCTCTTTTCTCGAAAGTCACCGCAAAAGTAACGCCTTGCATACTGTAAAAGAAGGCGATGTCATTCACCGAAAGATGAAAAAACGATTCGTTCGATTGAATTAAAAAACGTTTACGATACTCCGTTTGTTCATTTTTTATAAGATGCGCCAAAGCTTTAAAATCGATATTGGCATTTTGCTCTTGAATTAAGGGTTTGTTGTACTGCTCAAATTTTTCAAAAGCGGCTTGTAATTCGTCTTTTTCAATGGGCTTTAACAGGTAATCAATACTATTTACTTTAAAGGCTTGTATGGCATATTCATCAAAAGCGGTGGTAAATATAATGGTACTTTCAACAGGTACTTTTTTGAAAATTTCGAAACTTAATCCGTCAGATAATTGGATGTCTAACAACACAACTTCGGGATGCGGATTGTTTTGCAACCATTCCACAGCGGCTTTTATACTGTTTAAACAGCCTATAACTTCGGTTTTAATGGGTATTTCCTGCAAGGTCTCTTTTAGCAAGCGTTGTGCAGGAATTTCATCTTCTATAATTAATACGTTTATCATTTAGTCTTCAATTAATGGTAGGGTCACTATAAACTGATCCTCTTTTTCGCCATAGGTAAATCCGTCTTTTTTAAGTAATTCGAAACGCTTTTTTAAGTTGGATAAGCCTGTATAAGTAGAATCTACATTTTCTATAATGTGTAAAGTATTACTCACTATCAAAGTAGCATCTCCATCATTTTTTATTGTAATTGTCATTCTATTTTCTTCGTTGATTACATTGTGTTTTATAACGTTTTCAACTAAAATTTGAAGGGTTAAAGGTGGCAATTGCAGTGTTAATAATTCTTCTGAAACGTTAACTTCTAATTGTAAAGCTTCGCCAATTCTAACTTTATGTAAGAAAACAAAAGATTGAATGAATTGTAATTCGGCTTTCAACGAAATCAAATCATAATTTTTACTTTGCAACACATAGCGGTATACTTTAGACAGTTTTCGGGTAAATTCAACCGCAGTATTGGGGTCGTGTTTAATTTCAGAAATCAACACATTTAAACTATTAAATAAAAAATGCGGATTCACTTGATTTTGCAATACCCGATAGTCGGCCTTTAGTTTTTCTTGTTTGTAGTATTCGGTTTCTAATAAGGAGGCTTTCCATTGCTTAAAAAAATTGGTCACTAAAGTAAACCCAATAAACCCCATTAAAAACACGACAGAACTTATGTAAATAAAAACGGGCTTAATAGGATTCGTAACACGATGCTCGTTAGCATAATACCAAAGCGCGAATGGCAACCCAATGGTGATAAAAGACCAAATAAAAAGAAAGGATAATTGAATTAAAAGGCGTTTTTTAGGCACATAAAACCAAGACAACTTTTTATTTAAATAACGGTCAAAATACAAGTTGCCTTCTACGTTTAAATTAAAGCAGCATAAATAAATAAACAAAAACAGAATTTTATACGTAATGGATAAAAATACATCAGCGTGGGGCATCGCCAAACTCACCAAACGCATTACTAATATTGCGTATAACGATACTAGAACGATGCGAATAATTGTACGATAAACTGCTTTTGTCATTGCTATGAGCTATATATTTCGATGGGGAATATATTATTTTTTTTCATTAGGTAGTGAAAAATTGGCTTAGTCTCAATGCTGTCTTAAATAATTTGTTTCTCTTTATTTTCATTAATAGATAACAGAAATAATAGTATGCCTAATGGAATCATAATATAATTAGCAATACTACCAGGCGCTGTACCTTCTGTTATAATTGGTTTTATAATGCTTAAAACTAGTCGCATTGTATACTCAAAACATAAAAAAATATACATTAACGGCAGTAAACTTTTGTAACGCAAGGCTACAATGGTATAAAATAATCCTATTATAAGTTGTGACAATCCCCATAAGGCAAAAGTTAAAATAACCGATTGCGAAGCTTGCTCTGAGTAGTTAGTTAAAGGAATGGTTGCAATGCTTTCTGCACCACCATCAGGCGAAAGCAGATGAATACAACTACGCACAACAGTTATCACTGTAAGCACGTAAAAGAAGTATTTTGCTATGTTTTGACCCCTGTAGTTATTATCAACTATTTTGGGTAGAATGAGCGAAATGTTCATTAATTTCTTTTCCATTCCAGCGTTTTGCTAAAAAAGCCAACCTTTAATTTTACAATTAACTGCTTCTCATTCGGAACAAACTCAGCATCGTACCATTCCTCACGCTTTGGCGAATAGATTTTCCCCATCCATTTCCCCTCTTTTTCTTTTAAATCTTTAACCATCTGTTTCCCGATTTTAGCCTTCGGATTATCGGAAGCGATAATTTTCCCCTTATACACCCCATCTGCTTGTGCAATTTTTATAATGGTATTTTGTTTACCAAGATGGTACTCCCCTGCTACTTTATCTTCTGATTGCGCATTAATCGTGAAACTCACTAATGTAATTAAAGCTAAGGTGAATAGATTTCTTAATTTTTTCATTGTTTAATATTTTCAATATGAAAACAAAGCTACTGCAGAAATTAGTGTTTTTTAAAATTGAAATGCTGAAGTCGAATTTTAACGGATGGGATCGAAAAGAGAGATTTAACGCATGGTAGTTATAAATTTGAAAGTGATGCGTTCTTGATGTATATTTATTCCAAATCATAAAATTATGGACTGGATTAAAGCTAAATTAAATAAAGCTGAAAATAGTGGGTTCACTAATGATAGCAAAGCGCAAATTTTAGCACAATCAAAATCTTTGCTGAAAAATGACGAAATACAAATTAGCAAGCGAAGTAAAAAATAGAATAATTATCAATAGCTTCCTAAACATTTATAATGACTTATCTAAAACCATTGTTATTACAATATGTATCATTGTTTTTAACGATTTAGGGGTTGCCTATGAAAATGCCCAGATTGGCCTATCGAAAATGTATCGTAAAATTTGAAATGAAGGTGTCGTATAAATTTTAGGCTGTTTGAGCTATCCGAAGTAGTACTACTTAACGATATTTTAAAAGCGAGTTCCTAAAATTTAGACACCGAATGATAAATTTAGATACTTTTTAGTAAGCCTAGACTTTTTTGTTTCTTTTTTGGGCGATGCAAAAAAGAAAATTAAAACAAACTATTTAAAATCATTTAGGACAGGTTTGAATAATTATATAAATTCTGAAACAAACAAAAAACCGAAAAGACTTAAGGCCTTTTCGCTTTCATTTTATGAAATAATAGTTGCTTTTAATTTTTCACTAAATATCTAGTAGATCCTAGTTGTGGATTAAAGAATTTCAATACATCATTACCGCCATCATCTTGAATCAATTCTCGGGTAACGTTTGGCAAAGTAATTCCAGATTGTGTAGGAAACACAGGAGTTAAGATTAAGGTGTTATTTTCAAAACGTCCTTTAGAATGTATTTGTTGTCCCATTGGGTTCACATCATTTACACCATTGTACATTGTATCGTCGGCTGTAAATACTTCGTGAAGCACCCCATTACTCACCACTAAAATCCTGCTACCACATTGCTCTATACGTTCGCTATGTGGAGTTGTATTTGCTGGGTATTCTGTTCCAGCTACAGTCACGGTTTGTTCTGTCCAATCGCCTTGCATATTAGGTAATCCTGAGGCTATAGCTGTGGTACAATCGGCATAAAATGGTGCTGGATACGATGTTCCATACAGTAAAGGAACTATAGGCGTATTGACACGTGGCAGCTCTTGAGATGTTCCAGAATAACGCTTGTCAAAATCAAAATTGGCTTTAGCAATAAAATAATTTACAGGTGTATTTCCATAAGCAGGATAATTAAAATACGAGTTATTCACCATATATTCATCACCAACTTTTACAACAGTTGTTGGAAAAACATCTCCCGTTGCATAGGTATCACCACTAACTACAGCAGAACTCCAATCGTTTGAACTTTCAAATTTTGTTACAAAAGGCGCGCCTCCGTTACTTACCACAACCATTTCATTATTATCTAAATAAATACCATCACCACCATTAATATATCCCGCAGGAAGCGAAACTTCTGTAAGTGTTGTAGGGTTAGAAATATCTAATTTTAAAATTCTATTTGTTGTACGATGTACAATAAGCAAGTAACCATTTGGGTGAAAATCGATACCATTAAAACCCGTTTCAGTCTGTGGATCTGAAGGCGCATAGGTACTGTCGTTAAAGAAAATAGAAGCCGTTCCGTCCATTGTTACTTTAAAGATAATTCCCTTGTCAGAATTGGTGACATAAGCGTTACCATCGTTATCTACAGCTACGTCATTTGAAAAGGTTAAGCCAGAGGTTAAAGCAGCTAAATTTACATTGTGAATTAAGCTTCCATCTGTTAAGTTAAAAATGAATAAATTAGCTGTCGTTGGATCTTGAATATTACTCGCTACGGCTAATAAACGGTTGTTTGTTTTATCAATCTGTAATCCGAAAGTACCACTTCCACCAAAAACACTTGCTGGAACTAAATTAGAAACAGTTCCTTCTTTTGAAACCATATTAATTGCTCCACTAGCAGCTGAAGAAATTAAAAAAGCTTCTCTATCGGTATCAAATTCAATCCCTTCAGGGAAAACAGGAGTTGTACCTGTGTTAAAAGCTACAAAATCTGGAACTACGATAGTCGACCCGCCATCTGGAATAGTGGTTGAAACATCGTCATCATCACTACACGATGTCATAAAAATTAAGGAACATAGCGCTAGGCCACAAACTTTTCTGAAAATTGTCATATTGTAATCTAAATTTTAAATTTCCACAAACATGATACTCAACGTTTTCTATTTCAGAAAAAAATTGCTGAAGTCGAATTTTAGCGAATGAAGTCGAATTTCCCTTATTTTATTTACTGATGAGTTTTCCATCAGACAGTTCAATAATACGATCGCAATTGTCTGCAAATTCATCATCGTGAGTTACGGCAATAATGGTTTGTCCGCGCTCTTTTCTTTGTTTTTCAGGATTTGTATATTGAAGTTAAGTTTTGGGTTCGAATTTTAGAGTGTTTAGGTGATCATTGCAGTGCTGTCAAAAGCGTGAAAAACCTATATTAAAAGGCTTTCACTAAAAAATAAGAAAGTACTTATCAATGGTTGCTGAGACCATCAATACATCGAATGTCAAATTTACTTGAGTTCATAAATGAATTAACCAGAAGATGTTCAACTAAAACAAAATGCAAACGGGGCTGGGTGCTTTTATTTCTGAAATATAGGCTAAAGTACCGGTAGTTACATTCCGCTTAAAAGCAATGATATTGTCGGTATACTGATTGGCGACTAGTAAAAAGTTGTTATCTGGTGAAATAGCGAAATTTCGAGGTCCTTCTCCCCTTGTCGGTTCGTGTGTTATAAATTTCAGTGTCCCTTCTTTCTCAATTGAAAAAATAGCAATGCTGTTATGACCACGGTTAGAAGCATATAAAAACTTACCGTCTTTAGAAATGTGTATATCAGCACAAGTATTGTCTTTATTGAAATCTTTAGGCAATGTGGGATATGTAGCGTCTACATAATACACATTATTTTCATTCTTTTTAAGTAAACTTACAGCGGAACTCAGTTCATTAATAACATAAATAAAATCGTTATTTGGATGAAACGTTAAGTGTCTCGGCCCAGATCCTGCTGGCATTTTTAATGTGTTTTGTCCAGTAGGTACTAATTTTTGTGTTTTACGATCGATCGTAGAGAACAACAATTCGTCTGTTCCTAAATCGACTGAAATATTTGTTTCACTATTGGGGTGAAACCACACAGAATGTGCATGAGGCGCTTTTTGACGTTCGGTAATACTTTTTCCTACATGTTGGTGCACATCTAAGAGTTCAGATAGCGCTCCAGATTCATTTAGTTTTAATAAACCAACATTGCCGCCTGTATAATTGGCGACTAAAACCTCACCGTTTTTATTAACTGTAACAAAACAAGGATGCGCGCCTCCTGATGGACTTTCACTAATAAATTTTAAACTATCCTTATTGATTTTAAAAGAGGTAACGCGCCCCGCTTCTTCTTCATTTACAGCAATTAAATACTTTTCGTTAGCTGTTTTTGATAAAAATGAAGGGTTTTTTGTTTTTGCGACTAACCCTAAAGCCGCTAATTTACCCTCGTTAGATATGGCGTATTTATAAATTCCTTCACTTGCGCCATTGGTGTATGTGCCTAAATAAAATGGTGTTTGTGTTGGTAGTTTGTGCACTTTGTTGTTTTTAGCTATGGTTTTATTCGTTTTCAAGACAAAAAATAAAGACCCTAAAATCAATAGGATAATAGGCCCATAAATCACTTTTCTCATAGATTTTAAATTTGATACTAAAAATACAGTTAATAATCTATAAAAAAGTGGTTCAGCTAAAAGCATTCCTATTAAATGTTTCTTTTCAACCGTATAGTTTGAGTGGAAAAGGCTTCAGTGAATCATTCACCTTGTTTATGAATCATTTACTGAAACCTTGCTATTATGACTAAAACTCTTAGCTGTAAAACAGATGCAAACTTTATATAGCCCTTAACTTTTTAAAACGGCGCAAAAGTATCTTTGAGTGCGCTTGGTATACTCCAACGTTGGCGAGCTGTAATGGTTTCTTGCATATCAATTTTGTGTGTTGTGTTATCAAAACTACCATAGCTACTTGTATTACCTCGTGGTATTTGCATGCGGTCTCCGTATAACCAAACCACTAAGTTACTACGCTGACCGCTAATAATAGGATGTGTAGCATGTGGTACATTACCTCGGTGGATTATTGCTTTACCAGGTTTAAAAATAGTTTGTACTGTTTTTCCTGTGGTTTTATCATGAAAATCAACTTGCGAACCTGTAAACTCTTCATCAGGCAGGTTAATATTGATATTTAAGGTTGCAGCTGAAGCATCAGTGTGCGCATATAAATCTCTATCTTTATCTGGATTATATTGAATAGAAAACCCAAATGTTTGGTTATCATAACCATAAGTACCTAGTAACAAACGAGCAATCGGACGCATAAAGCGGTTCATTATATCAGTATAAAATTTTTGAAAATTAGGTGCGGCCAAATGCCCCTCTGAGCGAGGGTCAAGCATAATTCCATAACGATTTAATTGAATGCCATAGGGTGCACGTTTAGGAATTTGTGAGTTTGATACTGCTTCTAAATAATTACGAAATTCTGCTAAACGATCAAGGTCAAAAAACTGTGCGGAATACACCCCGGGAATAATTTCTTCCCATAAATCGGCAACAGCATTTTCTTTTTCTGGGTTTTCCCATGCCTCATTAATAGCTTCTCGCAAACGTGGATCTAGCAAGGTTTCATCAGGAATTAATATATCATCTTTGTTTTCTATTTCCCATTCTGCCCATGCATCTTCGAGTAATTTTCGATTACTGTTCCAAAAATGTGAGACAGATGCTTCACGTTTTAGTGAAGCTTCACGAGAAGGTAACGTTAGCGCACGGGCTTGTGTAAGTGCATTATTTTTTTTCATTTTTATCAATTAAATATGCTTATTAAAGCGAATGGTTTTCCTATAAAACATTCGTTTTCTACTATAAATCAATCTTAGCTACCAAAAAATTAATCTCTTTGAATTTCCTGTAAATCTATTAACAAGTTTTCCCAGTTTTTTTGGTTATCATGGTCAAATTGTGCCCCATTTTCATCAGCAATTGTAAAACGTTTTATTGCTGGTGTTTTACTTGTTGCTTGATATAATTGATATGCTTCTTCTTTTAAAGCATCAGCAATTGGTAAATCTACAGATGCATATACAGCGCGCTTACACGCTTCAATAGATTCAGCAGGGAATTTAGAAATACGTTCTGCCAAAGCATCTACATATGCTCCTATTTTATCTGCATCTAAAGCCTTATTTATCGTTCCAAATTTTTCAGCTTCATCTGCATCCCAATCTCTCGCTCCCAAAATAATTTCTAAAGCTTTGCCAAGTCCTGCTTGCCTTGCCATACGTGATGCTCCACCGCCACATGGTAAGATTCCCATGCCTACTTCCATTTGCATAAATTTTGCTTTCCCACGAGCAGCAAAACGCATATCTAATGCTAACGCCATTTCGTGACCACCACCACGTGCAAAACCTTCAATTTTAGCAATAGTAGCCTGTGGTACGTTGCTTAATCTTTCTAGTACAACTTGTAGATCAAGTAATTTAACTTCGTTTCTTGGTACTGCTTCTTCAGACATATCTCTTAACAAGTTTGTATCGTAATGACATACCCAGTAATCAGGATTTGACGATTCAAAAACCACAACTTTTACACTTCTATCTCGCTCTAAACGAAGACATAAACTGTTTATGTCTGCTAACATTTCTTGTCCTTGTACATTTACAGGTCCAAAGTTGATATCTACTGTTAAAATTCCGCCATTTTGTTTTGCGGTGAATGTTTGAAAATTTTTGTAATCCATTTTATTTAATTTTTATTGTTGTTCTTTATTTTGGTAATGTGCTTTTTATCATGACTATTTTGAGGATAGAACAACACACATATAGCTCCAAATCAACACATTACCTTGTTTGCTCTGAAAAAGTCAATTATTACTTTTAATTATAGTGCAAATTTACCCTGAGATTTATGGCTTGCTTTGGTAAGAAAAAAAGAGGTTTTAGTAAAAAACGAGGAAAGGATTTTTATTACGCTTCTTTTAGGCTGGCTTGGTAGTTTTTTGCAGTCATTCCTTTGTGTACCATAAATGTTTTATCTAAATGACTACTATCAGTAAACCCTAATTCGTGAGCAATTTCAGAAACAGTGGAGTTGGTGTACTTAAGTCGTGTTTCTGCCAACTTTAATTTATAATTAAGTATGTATTTCTTTAAACCAATTCCCATTTTATTTTTAAAGTACTGACTGATATAATTTTCTGAAATATGAAATTGGTTTGCCAACTCTTTCTTGGAGAGTTGTTCAGCATCATGAACATAATAATGAATATGATTAATAATACCCTGAATTTTAGAATCTGTAATAGCCGCGGAAACAAAACTTACGTTTCTAGCTATGATATGAAGTATGGAATGTAATGTAGATTTTAAAATAGTTTCACTTTTTAAATTTTCATCATTATATTCATTGCATAGTACACTGAATAAAGAAAGAATACTACTTTCATCAGTTTTCGATTGAAAATTTAAATGTGTTGTTCTATTAGCGCCATGCAAAACAGTTTCTATTTTTTTTAACCATTGCTGGCGTTGCGCCTTATTTTCACCTGATAACATGTCACCAAAAAAGCTATCAAGAAATTTGACAGCAGCAACTGTTGTTGGCGTTTCTATTTCAAAATTATACTGGTCACTAGGGATGAAAATAAAAATTTGATTATCGTTATAAGTTAGCCTATGATTATTTATCATTAGCGTACCAGAACCTTTTTCAATAAATAGTATTTCAAAAAATCGTATCGGTGTGTATTGACAAAACGCTAAGGCTGTTATCTCTTCAAACTTTTGAATCACAATATTTTCAAATATAGCTCTAGGCATTATTTAACCAATTATTTCTTCTGTTTTAGCAACTAATTTTGTAATCAATTCTTCATCATATGCATCAGGATGCGCTTTAGCAAAATCACCTTTTGGGTTGCCTTTATCATTATCAAAATACTTGCCTGAGCAGTCTTTATAGTCTTCAAAAACTGCTAACTCATATATTATGTCAGCACCTTTTGATGCTGGCGACCAATATTGTCCGTAGGCTTCATTTGCCATATTAGTATTTAATAAAGAACCGGGGTTAAGTGCAACCACTGAAATAGTAGCGTGTTGCTTTGCAAAATAGAAACTCCACATTGTTAATGCCAATTTACTTTGTGCATAGGCATCACCATCAATTTTAACATCCATACCCAACAATATCGCATCAGTAACATGTGATTGTGCAGCTGAACTTACATTTACCACACGTGTTTTATCGCCTTTTAATAGCAAAGGTAAGACCTCATTGGTTAATACGTAGGGGGCTAAATAGTTTACAACCAACCTAATATCAAAGCCGTTGTAACCTTTAGAGGCAGCTGTTTTAAATATACCCGCGTTATTGATTAATACATCTATTTTGTCAACCTTCTTCCTTATGTTATTGGCCATTTGTTTCGCATCTTCTAAATCTGAAAAATCGGCAACAAAACCATCTATGTGGTTATTTTTGGTAACTTCTTTTATTTCTAAAATTACCTGTTGTAATTTTTCTTTATTTCTTCCGTGAACATAAATCGTATGTCCATCTTTGGCAAGTTTTATGGCGGTTAATTTTCCAATCCCATCTGTGCTTCCCGTTATTAATATGGTTTTACTCATAACTATCTATTTATGCATACTGTTTACTATTTTTCAGTATACCTCCATTTTGAAGTGCAAATATAGTTGGACGACAAATGCTCTGATGGGTAAAAATTAATGCAATTTTAGTAAAAAACAAGGAATTGATTATGATATTAAGACTTGCACTAGTGGTTGATGATGGGTAATGGTAAAAAAGATAGGCTTGCTACAAATACTAAAGGCTAGTAAAACTTATGAATAATCATCAAAGTGAGTATCTTTAGCAAGAAAACTCAGGTAAAATCAACAAAATCAACATTAAAAAATGAAATATACCAAATTACCAAATACCGAAATTAAAGTTAGTAAAATATGTTTAGGAACCATGACTTGGGGTAACCAAAATACCGAGGCTGAGGCTTTTGAGCAAATGGATTATGCCTTAGACAAGGGAGTTAACTTTTTTGATACCGCAGAACTCTATGCGGTACCAGCTTCTGCTGAAACTTATGGGTCAACTGAAAAAATTATTGGTAATTGGTTTAAAAAAACTGGCCATAGAGATAAGGTTGTTTTAGCAAGTAAAATTGCAGGGTTTGGAGATTATACAGCCCATATTAGAAAAGGCGGATTTACAAAAAAAAATATTTCAGAAGCCATTGAAGGTAGCTTACGGCGTTTGCAAACAGATTATATCGATTTATACCAGTTACACTGGCCTACTCGTGGCGTAAATTGTTTTGGTGTGCGTGATTATCCGTATCAATATTCAGCAAAAGAAACAGAAAATCAGTTAGAAGTTTTAGAAATATTGCAAGGTTTTATTAAAGAAGGAAAGATAAAACACATTGGATTATCAAACGAAACGCCTTGGGGAACAATGAAATATTTAGATGCTTCTAAAAATCATAATTTACCGAGAATGGTAACCATTCAAAATTCGTATTCCTTAATTCATAGAGCTTATGAAATTGGCATGAGTGAAGTTTCGCTAAGAGAAAATATTGGTTTATTGGTATATTCTCCTTTAGCCCAAGGGGTATTGTCTGGTAAATATATAAACGGACAAAAACCAGAAGGAGCAAGAGGCACCTTGTTTCCTAGGTTTATTGCACGTTATATGACCGATGGTTCGTTAAAAGCAGTTGAAGCGTATGCGAAAATTGCAAAAAAGTATAACATCACTTTAACCGAATTATCGTTGGCTTATGTGAATCAATTGCCATTTGTGACAAGTAACATCATTGGAGCAACTAAAATGGATCAATTAAAAGAAAATATCAATACTATTAACATTAACTTATCAGAAGAAGCTTTGGCTGATATTGAAGCGATACATCAAGCCATGCCTAATCCTGCGCCGTAATAGCTATAACAACACTTTATTCACAAAACGATATGGAAAATTCATGCAGCACAGCACCAACGAATAAAAAAGAGTATATCATCGATATTGGAAAAATATTGGTAAAACAAAACGGAAAGCAAAAATATTACAAGCCTGAGGAAGTCAAAAATGCACATCGGGAAAGCAAATGGTATAGCCAACTTGATTTCTCTTGTTGGGCAATGTCTACGTTCTCTTCCCATGCTGATTTTGATTCATACCATGAAAAAACAGGTGAAATTTGTGATTATATTGAAATGAAAACCGAAATGTTACATGGTTTGTCGAGCTCTGATATAAAGGATTTGACATTAATTCCTGATCTTGACCTTGATGCTTCTTGGCTAGATTTTGGTGATGTTTTTGATGGGCTAATCGAAGGAATTGCTGAGTTTATTGCTGGTATACTTGATTAATTAGAAACAACTAATAGGGTATACTTAATTGAAGGTTTTCAAATTATCATAATCACATGCCCTCCTATGTATAGCTACAATCACTTTTAGCCAGAAAAACAATACTAACTATGAATACAAACATATAGCTGAAATACATTATAGCAGACATTGATAGCTCACAGCTACCTAATTCATTATGTTGTATTCCCTGTATGTTGACCCTATCTCAATACAAAACAACAGTTTACGCCATTTGTTGTGTATTCGGTTATTAGCATTAAATTTAATTTTGTTTAACTATATCGAATAAAAGATAAACATTTTGTATCTTTATGCCCTACTTGCTAACAGTATTAAAACGAATTACCATGTTTGGATTATTTAAAAAGAAATCAGAAAAGGATACATTATATGCGGAATATCAAAAGCTAACGAAAGAAGCGCATAGTCTTTCTACAACCAACAGAAAGTTGAGTGACCAAAAGGTATATGAAGCAGAAGAGGTTATGAAAAAAATAGAGAAGCTGGTATAAAATGACGGAAGAAAAGAAACCTGATACTATTGTTTATAATAGTGAAAATGGCACTTATGATGCCTACCTAAAACCCTATGCGACAAATGTTGGCGCTCCAGTAATTACGGCTACCGACAGTGTTGCATGGAAAAACAGGAGCATTACTAAATTAAACCATAAAGTTAAAACGAGGTTTAATGAGTTAAAAGAACAGTATGCGCTATTAATGCAGGAGTTTGAGGTGAATAAATTAATTCATACTGCTAAATTCTCTTTTGAACCTACCGTGGGGCAACACTATCATTTGTACATGCGCGATAATGGCGAGCATTTTTTGTCTATTATAGCACCAAACGAATGTGATTTTAATTCACTTGGAAGTTTCTATTTAAATGCAGATCAGCTATGGGAAAAGGTAGTTTAGTACTCATGCAAGAACATAATTTTACCACAAGGCAACTCGACCGTATTATAGAAATGGCCTGGGAAGATAGAACACCCTTTGAGGCAATAAAATTTCAGTTTGGCATTCTTGAAAAAGAGGTGATTATTTTAATGCGTAGTAACCTCAAAACATCTAGTTTTAAGCGTTGGCGAAAACGTGTAAATAGTGGTGTAAGTACAAAACATTTAAAGAAAAGAAATCCAGCTATTAGCCGTTTTAAATGTACAAGGCAACGCGCTATTTCGGGTAACAAAATAAGCAAGCGCTAATGCTCATTGCTTTAACTAAGGCCCTGTATTTTACAACAAACCATAAGATCACATGATAACGCACTGCTGCCTATTGTTGTTATTGCTATTTGCAATTTTAAAAATACAAATATCTTATTATAAGCTAATTAAATATATTTATATGAAATACTAGTAGAAGGTTACGCATAAGCTACTATATAAAATATTAAAGCCTACATGAAAACAGTTAACCTAATTTTTCCACATCAACTTTTTGAATCTTCTCCCCTTTTAGAGAATGATTTTCCTGTGTATATCATCGAAGAATTTTTGTTTTTTAAACACGTTAATTTTCACAAGCAAAAAATAGCCTTTCACAGGGCGACAATGAAGCATTATGAAGTTTTTCTTGTGGCAAAAAAAAAGGAGATTACTTATGTTTCAGCAACGGAAGAAGTTGCTGATATTCGGCAATTAATTCCCTTTTTGAAACTAAAGGGGATTGCCCAAATTAATTATATAGACCCTGTTGACAATTGGCTTGAAAAAAGAATAGCAAATGGCTGTACAGCCCATACGATAAAAAGAAAGGTTTATGATTCTCCGTTATTCTTAAATACAAAGGACGATTTACAGCCCTTTTTTAGAAGTGATAAAAAGAAATACCATCAAACTACGTTTTATACAGATCAAAGAACTAAAAGACGTATTCTTATAGAACCCGATGGAAAACCAACGGGTGGAAAATGGACATTTGACACTGAAAACAGAAAAAAATATCCTGCAAAAAAAATGCCTCCAGCAGTTCAGTTTCCTGATGTTGATGCCTTCTATACAGAAGCACTTGAGTATGTAGAACAGCACTTTTCTAAAAATATAGGACAAATTACTGCCAATAGCTTGTACCCAACAAATTTTAAGGCAACCAAACTGTGGTTTCAGCAATTTTTAGAACAACGCTTTTTAGAATTTGGCACTTATGAAGATGCTATTGTTGCAGAGAATTCGATCTTAAATCATAGTGTTTTAACACCCATGCTAAATGTGGGTCTAATTACGCCTCATACAATTATTGAACAAAGTATTGCTTTTGCAAAGGCGAACGCAATTCCTATTAACTCCCTAGAGGGTTTTGTACGTCAAATAATAGGTTGGCGCGAGTTTATACGTGGTATGTATGAAAGCAGAGGAAGTGATGAACGAACCTGTAATTTTTGGGGATTTCATAAAAAAATTCCTGCTTCATTTTATGATGGAACAACGGGTATTTATCCTATTGACCAAACCATAAAGAAAATACTAGAAACAGGCTATTGCCATCATATAGAACGCTTAATGGTATTGGGGAATTTTATGATGCTTTGCGAGTTTGATCCAGATGAAGTGTACCGTTGGTTTATGGAACTTTTTATTGACAGCTATGATTGGGTAATGGTACCCAATGTATATGGTATGAGTCAGTTTGCTGATGGCGGATTAATGGCCACCAAACCTTACATAAGTGGCAGTAACTACCTAATGAAAATGAGTAACTATAAAAAAGGAGAATGGCAGGCCATATGGGATGGGCTTTTTTGGCGTTTTATGGATACCCACCGTAGTTTCTTCAAGAAAAACCCCAGACTAGGAATGCTAGTTGCTATGTTTGACAAAATGCCACAAGAAAAAAGACTTCAGCATATTGAAAACGCGGAACATTATTTGGCAACACTGTAATTGGGTTTACGGGTATTTTGCTTTCACATGAATAAAAATAGCTCCGCTAAAAAGTACGTCTTCAGTAAAATAACATAGCTTGGAGCATATTTTTATGCAAAAGACTTCGCTAGTTTGTAGTAATTTATATTTTTGCCGTCTGTAATGCAAAATAAAAAACACATTATCGCGCTGTTTTATCTTGTCTTGATGCTTTTATTCAAGGTAGCAGGCTTGCATGCGCTTTCTCATGACGCTGATGATGGCGATATACAACAATGTGAAGTTTGCCATATTACGGCGGCGGCTAGCGTTATACCGCTGCTAGAAATAGAAACAGTAGTTTTACCCAAACCCCATTATTTTGTAGTACAAAAAGTTAATACAACTACACTTGTTGCGTTCAATAGTCAACATTTATCTAGTTTTCTTTTTACTAGGCCTCCCCCACAAGTATCATAATCCACATATTTTAGTATTACCAGTCTTGTTTGATGGAGAATCAGGCATGTCCAAGCCTATTTAGCATTTTTTAAAGCCTAATTGCTATTTGGATAATGCCCTTTAATCATACTAGTTAGCATCAATATGTTGCTTTAAAACATGCATTTATATGGTTTAAGGAAGCTACCATTGTTATTGCTTTCATGGTTTCAGCACTGCTTATCCATCCATATACTTAAACTCCTGATTACAAGAAAATACCGTAATATCTAGAGTATTCAAATACACTTAATATTCAATTTTAATTCATAGAATACGTATGTTAACAGCAAAAAACATTGCCAAGTCTTATAATGGAAAAGTTGCATTGAAAGACGTTTCCTTCGAAGTTTCAAAAGGAGAAATATTTTGCCTATTTGGTCAGAATGGCGCAGGAAAAACAACGATCATTAATATCTTTTTAGGTTTTATAAACAAAGACGGCGGTCAGGCTTTTGTCGGCGATAAAGAAGTTGGCAAAGATGATACTAATAAGCTTACCGCTTATATTCCAGAAACCGTTCAGCTTTACAGCAACTTATCAGGCATAGAAAATCTCAACTTTTTTAGTCAATTAGCAGGTTTTTCATATGCTACTGACGAATTAGAAGCCTTTTTAACCAAAACAGGGCTTCAAGCAGATGCACATCACAAAAGGCTATCGGCATACTCTAAAGGTATGCGTCAAAAAGTGGGTATTGCTGTAGCGCTGGCTAAGAATGCCGAAGTCATTTTCATGGATGAACCTACTTCAGGTCTTGACCCTAAGGCAACATCAGAATTTACAAAAACCTGTAAAGAATTGGCTCAGTCAGGTAAAGTAATTTTTATGGCTACCCATGATATTTTTAATGCCGTAGAGCTGGCAACGACTATTGGCATTATGAAAGAAGGTTCGTTAGTAAAGCAATTAAAATCGAGCGAAATAGATGCCGGACAACTAAATAAATTATACCTAGAAACCATATAAGTAATGAAAAACTATAGTACTATCCTATTAATGCTATTTGCATTTACCAGCGCATTTGCCCAAATTTCGGTTAACGGAAAAATCACAGATAATGAAGGGCAACCTATTTTTGGAGCAACCATTGCGTACACCAATGTAGATTCTAAAACAAGTGGCGGAACAGTGAGTCAAGAAAATGGTACCTTTAATTTTGAACTTTCAAATACAGGCAAATATCAACTTACAATAAGTTATATAGGTGCCAAATCAATTCGTTTTGAGAAAAGTTTTGACCAAGTAAAACCCTATAATATCGGTGTTTTAGTGCTACAAGAAAATGTAGAGCAATTGCAGTCAGTTGAAGTTACTGGTAGACTGAGAAAAGACTATAACAGTGATTATTCTTTTTCTGCAACTAAGGTAGCTATTAAAAATAAAGAATTGCCCCAGGCCATTACCTCAGTAACCAAAGAATTATTAGCAGATCGACTAGCTTTTCAATTACCAGAAGCTGTAAAAACGGTCAGTAATGTTACGGTTACGGGTTTATATAATCATTTCAATATTCGCGGTATTACACAAGCTGATGACGGGCAAATACTTAACGGAATGCGCACTCGGCAGTATTATTTTCTTCAACCTATCACCTCACATATAGAGCGTGTAGAAGTTATTAAAGGGCCTTCTTCGGTTACATTCTCTAGTGCTGACCCCGGCGGAACTGTAAATATGGTCACTAAAAAACCGCTCACTGAAAAGCGAAGCGAGGTTTCTGCTACTACAGGGAGTTTTGGAACGTTACGAGCAACGGCTGATTTTACAGGGCCTTTAAACGAATCTAAAACGTTATTATATCGCTTTAATGCAGCTTTTCAAGAAGCGAACTCCTTTAGAGATTTAGTAAAAAATAATGCCTTTTTACTGACCCCCTCATTTAGTTACATCCCTAATGAAACCACGGCACTTAATGTTGAAATGATTTATAGCAATGGCGTAGGAAATTTAGATAGAGGCCAACCAATTTTTGGTAGTATTAATGGCGAATTTGATTTAAATAGTACACCTATTTCTTTAAATGTGGGTGCTTCTAATGATTTTTTTAAGTCAAAAGAGGTGCTAATAATGACCAATTTTTCTAAAAAATTTACCAATAATTTTGGTTTTAACGCATCGTATATGAAGCAAACTTGGGAAGAGGATTTAGCAGAGCATAGAACCGTAAATACAGCTGCTGTAGCTATTGATGGCACACCCATACCTACCTTGGCTGCTATGCGTTACGTAGAACGCGAACAGCTTTGGAATACCGATAATATTAGTGCTTTTTTCAATTTTGACTTAAAAGGCGAGAAAACCACTAATAAGTTCTTAGTTGGGTATGATGGTACCCGATGGGAACGAACCATTGGCGGTGGACAAAATGGCGCAAGACGCTATTTGAAATTAGACGGATCAGTAAGTAAATTTAACGTCAATGAAGCTGACCAGTTTCAAACCATGGAGATTGACGGTATTGTTATGCCAGTACCAAACGTACCACATTTTAATCTTGAAAATCCAAATAACGGTATTAGAGAGACCAAAGGATATACAATTTCAGAATTTGAAATACCTGCAAACCTCTCTACTTCAGGAGGTATTTATATGCAAGACCAGTTTAAAGTAGGAAAATTTTCGGCTTTAATGAATCTGCGTTACGAATGGTTTAAAGATATATTTGATTACAAAGGAGATGAAGAAGAATTTAAAACAGGAGCTTTTATTCCTAGATTAGGTTTAACCTATGAGGTTACCGCTAACGTAAGCGCTTATGCTACCTATTTAGAAGGGTTTCAACCACAGACAAATACAGTATCCTTGTCCCCTGCTACTGAAGGATTCTTTTGGGCTGCTTCTCCTGCTAAGTTTGACCCCTTAGAAAGTAGCCTAACAGAACTAGGCGCTAAAGGCGAATTTCTCAATGGAAAAATAGTATTAAATTTTGCGCTTTTTGATATTACCCAAAAGAATATTCTCATTGGAGACACCTACGACCTGGAAAATTTAACAGCAAGAGGTGAACAACGCAGCAAAGGCTTTGAAACAGATTTCTCAGGTTATATTACGCCAAACTTGCAATTGGTAGCATCGTACGCTTTTACAGATGCAAAAATTGTTGAAGATGAAGATGCAACCCTCGTTGGTGAACGTATTGGTGGTGGAGCAAAGCACAGTGGTAACCTTTGGGGAAAATATGATTTTACGGGGGCTACGCTAAGAGATATTGGTGTTGGTTTAGGCATGCAGTACAGCGGTGATAAATACTCATGGTATGGTGACCGCTTGTTACTTCCTGATTATACCGTTTTTGATGCTGCCGTTTATTACAAACCAGCCAATGGCAATATGCAGCTTACCTTAAAAGTGAATAACTTATTAGATAAAACATATTGGTTGGGTGCTCTTAACGCATCAAGGCTTGCACCGGGTGCGCCACGAAATATCTTATTAAACGCGACCTATAAATTTTAGCTATGAGAAAAAATGTAATCTTTTTGTTGGCACGCCAACTTTGTAAAGACTCTTTTAGATCAAAAGTTATGATCATAGCCCTGGGGCTCATGATATTTTTAGTCCTCTTTTCGGCCTACAGTGGTTGGGAAAATTACCATGATCAAAATTTTACCCGAGATGCAATACAAGATGAAGTGCAAGAAAGTTGGGAAAACAACCCCGATAAACACCCACACAGAATGGCTCATTATGGTTCTTTTGCTCTTAGAATAAAACATATTTTGAGTGTTTTTGACCTAGGAATGGAAAATTTTGTTGGTAATGCGGTATTCTTAGAAGCACACAAGCAAAATACTGCTAACTTTTCTGAAGCCAGTATGTCAACAGGTCTATTACGGTTTGGAGAAGTGAGTTTGGCAATGCTTTTAAAGATAATAGTACCCTTATTAATTTTCTATTTGGGGTATGCAACTATAGCACAAGAACGAGAATCAAGCACCTTAAAATTATTGATAGGACAAGGTATCAGTAGAAAAGAAATTGTTATTGGTAAATGGTTGGGACTTTACAGTTTAGCTTTAATTTTTGTAGTAAGTACTTTTCTTGTTCTACTGTGTTTTATTTTAATAGCCAGTCATGACACCGCCCACGGAGCAAGTTTGTTGCGCTATGGGGTATTACTATTTTCATACTTACTGTTTTTTGCAATTCTTTGTGCTATTACTATTTTGGTTTCGGCCTTTAGTAGTTCCGCTAAAGCTGCCCTAGTAAAGTTGCTAGGTATTTGGCTTTTATTTGTAATAATTGTTCCAAAATCTTTGCAGGCAATTGGGTATTACCTACACCCTACCCCCTCTAAAATAGAAATTGAAACTGCCGTAGCAGAAGATTTAATAAAACTAGGTGATAGTCATAATCCGAATGATCCCCATTTCACCGCCCTAAAAGACTCCGTTCTTTCAGCACACAATGTAACCAAAGTAGAAGACCTTCCGTTTAATTACGGAGGCTTTGTCATGGCCAAAGGAGAAGCCTTAAGTACCGCAGTTTATTTAAAATATCAGAAAGAATTATACGAAGTGTATACCAAGCAAAACGATGTAGAACGCTACTCGGCATTTATTAATCCGTATACGGCTATCAAAAACGTATCTATGGCCTTCTCAGGGACAGATTTTCATTCTTTTCTTCATTTCAAAGATAAAGCAGAAGCCTATCGGTTTAAGCTTGCACAAGAAATGAATAGATTACAAATGGAGTATATACCCAATAAAGGTAAAGCAGGACCAAATACTATTTCTAGTAAGTTTTGGAAGGAATTCCCCCCTTTTGAATATCAATTTATGCCTATTTCTAGGGTCTTTAAAAATGAGTTAATTAGCATCATAGCCTTATTGCTTTGGAGCATTTTAACGTTTTTTGGCCTGTTCAAATTAGCTACTAACCTAAAAGCCATTTAAATGTTTCGTTTATTATTTAAATCATTTTTTAGAACCAAAATATTTGTACTCAGTCTTGTTTTATTAATGGCTGTCGGATTGATAAGCATTTTAATTGGCAAACAATATTTAGTGAAGCAAGAAAAGACCATCCTTGCAGCTCAAGAATTTCAAAACAATAGCATACAACGAAACTTAGAATATCACAATGATGATTTAGGCTTGCTTTTGTATTACCTGCGTTTTACCTTGATAAAAAAGCCTGCTAATATAAGTGCCATTTCAATTGGTCAGAGTGATGTTAACCCTCTCTTGCAAGCAGTAACCATTCGGGCTATCGAAGGACAGAAATATGACAACGATTTTGAGAATCCCGCTTTGTTAATGTCTGGAAATTTAGATTTGGGGTTTGTTATTATTTATTTGTTTCCATTGGTACTCATAGCGATGATTTTTAATTTATATTCCGAAGAAAAGGAACTTGGTACATGGCGAATAGTAGCTGCCCAAACCGCTAGAAAAGCAACGTTTTTATTAAAAAAAATGCTGGTTAGAGTACTTTTTGTATTTGCTGTTTTAATGAGTCTCTTGTTTATGGCAAGTGCTATACTTCAAATACCTATGGATCAAAATTTTTGGGCCATATTTCTGCAAAGTATCTTGTATATATTGTTTTGGAGTGTTTTGTGCCTATGGATAATTTCTTTACAAAAAAGCTCAAATTTCAATGCACTAGCCTTAATTTCTATTTGGGTGGTATTAACTATTCTTATTCCGGCAATAGTAAATAATTATGTAATGAATACATATCAAGTGCCTGAAGCTTTAGAAGCGATGGTTGAGCAACGCGATGGTTACCATGAAAAATGGGACTTAGAAAAAGATGCCACAATGACCCGTTTTTTTGAAGCCTATCCGCAGTATAAAAACTACCCAGTACCCGAAGATGAATTCAGTTGGATTTGGTATTATGGGATGCAAGAAATGGGTGATTTAGCAGCGAAAGAAACCAGTGCAGAAATGGCTGAAAAACTACAGCTGCGAACTAGTGTAAGTAAAAATGTGGCACTCTTTGTACCTACAATGCATGCGCAACTTAGTTTTAACACCCTAGCGGGTACAGATATGGTAAGTCATTTACATTTTTTAAAAGCCCTTACCGAGTTTCACAAGAATTTACGATTAGGTTTTTACACTAAATTTTTTGATAACAAACCTGCAGATACTATTGACTGGTCAAGTTATGCGGCTAAGTTTTATACCATAAAACGAGATTTTAGTTGGTTTTATGTACTCTTGCCCACGCTCTTCATTACATTAATATTTGGGACATTGGGAGTGTTGAACCTTCGCAGATTATAGTGTAATGTTATTTAAATGGAAAACATGTTTTTTGATAGCCTTGTGAATTTGTAAAAGAAAAAAGGAAGCCATAAAACCCGAGATTTAAAGGAACAGTTTCGGTAATTAGTGTCTGGCAGCAAATACTCAAAAAGTAAATTTCCTCCTTTTTGGGGCTAGACACTAACGATGGGCTATATTTTTTTAGTGAGTACTGATATTCCTTTTGGGGTGGCTAGTTATATTTTTACTATTTAGAAATAATAGTTTCAATAATTTTAGCATCCACCCAAAATATGTCCACATTTCCATCTTCTTTTGAACCTACAATTCTATTGAAAAAAAGATATTTCCCATCTGGTGTTACGCTTGCAGAAGCTTCCCAAGCCTTGGTGTTTATTTTATCGCCTAAATTAATAGGGTTGCTCCAAGAATCATCTTGTTGACGAAAACTAATATAGATATCAGAATCTCCGTATCCGCCTTCTCTTGTGCTATCAAAAATTAAATAGGATTCATCTGGTGCTATAAAAGGGTGAAAACTTTTACCTGTATTGATATTTTTACTGAGTAATTTCGGTTCTTCGTATGCACCATTTATTAGTCTTGAATATCGAATATCGCCAGTAAAATCTTGCTTGAATTCATCAAAAAAATAGGTTCCTTTTAAAGAGGCTGTAAGTCGCATGATTGGTAAACCTTCGAAAGGAGTATCAAGACTTTTCACTTCTGACCATTCATTGGTAACATTTCGTTCCATATACCGCCTTCCCAAATGCATTGTCTTACCATCGGGAGCAACAAAAGGCTGTCCTTGGCGAGAAGATATAACCGCTTCATTCCATGTATTCCCTTCATTTTTAAAAACAACAAATTCTTGTTCCTTAGCTCCTTCTACCTGCCTAAGGAAATAAAATTCTCTCATATCAGGGCTAAAGACACCGCTATATTCCCAATTTCTTGTTGTAACCATACCGGGAGCAAAAGGTTTTGGGGTTAAACTGGGTGGTTTTTGACCAAGATATGGGCTTTCTATAGTTGATACTTTATGCGGTTCTGGTTTCGATTGCTTCGTATTACAAGCATTTAAAAATAGTACCAATACAAGCGTCAAAATTATACATATATTTTTCATTCTTTGTTACTTTTATAGTCTTCAACCTCTACTTTAAATAAATGCGCTAACCAACTTATATTATGCATTATAAAAAATCAACAATAGGATCTAATAATTAACCATCACTTAGGTTTATTGCTGTTATAAAAATTATTGTTTAACAAACGCAGGTATAATGATTTCAGAAATTTGAGCCATTATTTTATCTTCACTATCATGACCGGAAATTACAATTGTTAAATCCAATTCTTTAATAACTATTACAAGCTGTCCGCCACCTCCCCAAGCGAATACAGTATTATAATTTTTAGCACCTACCTGTACACTTGTTTGATACCAAAAATACCCATAACGATAGTCTTTTGGCGCCCAATCTTGAGTAGGTTTCACAATACCACTTGTAGCTTTGGCAAGATATACTTCAGAAATAAGCTGTTCGCCATTTAATTTACCTTTATTGAGCACCAAATTACCCAACTTAAGCATGTCACGAGACATCATATCTACACCCCAACCTGCTTCCGGTATACCACTAATATTATTTAACCATTTATAATTTGTAATGCCAAGTTTGTCAAGAAACTCCGTTTTAATAAAGTCCTCAGCAGTTCCTGGAACAACGGCGTCAATGACCGTCATCACCAATATTGGATTGAAATTACCATACAAATAAGTCTGAGACTCTGGGGTTATTGGTGCGCTTTCCTCAAAAAGTGCCTGAACTAGTCCTTGACCTTTTAACCGAACGGAATCTTTCTTAATTTCTTTCCATGCATCTCTATCTATAGTCAATCCTCCGTGCATGGTCAACGCTTTATGAAGTGTGATTTTTTCAACGCCTTTAGTCATTTTTTTAGGATCAACATCCTTTAGAAAACTAATTAATGGTTTGTTTAAATCTTCCATAGATAGGTAACCCATTTGAATAGCTCTCCCCAAAACTAAACTGGTATACGCTTTTACTGCTGATGCTTGTCTATGAGGCAAATTGATACGTCCTTTTTTATAATAAGATTCAAAAACCAATTTGTTTTTGTGTGAAATGAGTAAGGCATCATAGTTTCCATGTTTACTATCAAAAATCTCTTGAGACAACTTAAGGATTGCGTTTCGGTCGTTACCATTCGTCGTTAATGTATCAACTGATATTCCGTCTTTTCTATCCTGAGGAGTTGTAGTGACGAATGCATTATTGAGTTGTGGAATATCCCAGAAAGAGACGTGATAATTATCACTAGAAACATGACTCATCAATGATGACAACCATTTGACACTGCGAATTGTGGTCATTGGGAATGCACTTGCGTGATTACCTTCAATCACTTCTTTTTGTACCGACAAACCATCATCTCTTCTATCTTTTAGTAATTTAACAAATGCATCGATGTCTTCTGCCTCCTCTTCCAATGAACCATATGTGATAAAAACATTGGCCTTTAGACTAGAATTTTTATTTGATGCCTCGTAAGGCCCAAATTTCGAATTAAGTTCAGCTAAATAAGCAACTTCATTTTTAATTGATGGACTGCCAATAATGTAATTGTTAAAAGTTTTGGGCTGAGTCAATAGTGCATAAGCACCAAACTCTGCACCCATTGAATAACCGAAATAGGTACGACTATTGGGGTCGGTTCTATAGGTATTGTAAATATAAGTAATGACATCATTACGAATAAAGTCTAAAAATGTATTCGCTTGCCCCAATTGATATTTTTTTTGAATTTTAGGCTTATTTGATTTTCGGGAACTAAAATCTCGAAACCGACTATAATGCGCACCTACTTCCTTTTTCAGCTTTTCATCGATGTCTAATTGCCAAGAAATTCCAACTAGAATAACGTTTTCCAGCATGTATTCTGTAGCGCCAGATAGCATTTCTACATGCCATAACGCATCTGTATAGTAAATTACCGGATAGACCTTATTGTTATTTTCAGAATAATCATCAGGTAGTTTTATATAAAGTTCATAGTTTCTTTTGGTTTTGGAATCTTTTATTGGAATCACTGCTATCTTAGCTAATTCTAAATGCGATTCTCTTATGGTATCTGAAGTATCATTTACACTATTTTGCTGCCCAAAAACAGTGTTAAAAGAGATAGCGCATAGCAATAGGGTTAATTTGGTTATATTCATTTGTAAAGTTTTGGTAGTGGCTAATTCGTTATAATTCAAGGTTTTTATTTGTTTGGTAATTTTGTTGTTTCGGTCTAAGGTTCTCAATAACTTGAGCATTTACCCAATAAGGACTTCCTTCAACACATTTACTACCATCTTTTCTAATCTTAACATCGCCTCTCCAAAAATAGAGATACTTGCCATCTGGTGTCACTTTCGCATATTGTTCGTAGAGGGGCGTATTTATATGAGCTCCTAGGTTAATAGCTGTTCCCCATGAGCCATCTTTTTGTTTAAAACTAATATAAATATCAGGGGTATCTTCTCCTTCTTTCTCTGCGTCCCACAATAAATAAGACTCATCTGGAGCAATATATGGGTGGGCGATATATTTCCCTGTGTTAATGGCTTTGCTCATTTTTATAGGTTTTTCATATTCGCCATTTACCAAACGTGAATAACTCATATGACCCTTGCCGTCTTGTTCAAAATCAATAAAATAGAAATAATAAGTACCTGAAGCTGACATGGTGAAACCAGTGATGGGAATGTCTTTAAAAACTTCATGTTTTTTCAGCTCAGCTAATGCAGGGTTGAAGTGTTCCTTATATTTATCTTCATCGGTTGGTAGAACAGCCTTCCTACTCCATTTACGATTGTTGTATTGCATCACAAACAAGGTGGGTTTTTTATATACGCCACCAGATCTTGTAAAACTGAATTCCGTCATATCTGGTGAAAATTTCACCACACTTTCATAATGCGTTTCTGTAGCGATAATACCCGAAGCAAACAATTCAGGGATTAAACCCGGTTTTTTTTGCCCAAGATAACGATCTTCTATAGGTGGAAAATAAGGGGCGTTGTTGATAGCATTTTCTTGAGCTAAAAGCGTATTTAGCCATAAAACAAGTGTCAATAGTACTAAAACAGTGCTTTTCATCCTTCTAAATTTATTTTTTCATGAATAATTGAATGCTCTTTTACAATGGTGATATAGTGTGGTTTTTTATAATCATTACACATAAATGGTTGTGTAAACATACAGATTACTAGCTGTTTAATTTTTTAAATATGACAAGCCCAAAAATTAAATGATAAAACCATTTCATCATTGATATCAGCCTTTTGTAATTGAATTAGGTGTATTTGTTCATATACATAGTATCTTTATTAGCTATTTAATAAAAGAGTTAATGATTAAAAAATCTTTGAGGTATACCATACTCCTTAACCTAGGCGCTTTTTGTTTAGTGCTCATCCTTGAAATATTGAGCGGATGGCTATTTAAAGACAATTATGATAATGACTATAATTTTATTTTATCACAACTGGTTTTTACCACCACTATTATGGGAGTTATTTGGGTAAACCATTTTGTACTCATTCCCTTTTTCTATGATAAGAAAAACTATTTTTTGTATGCCATGCTGCTTGTTGTGAGCATATTTCTTGGCGCTTGTTTAAAGGCGTACCCTAACTGGATTGGTGTTTACAAAATGCTCTCTTTTCTTGTGTATACTACCGGAACTGGAATGGCTGCTTTTTTTTTAAGACGAAATATGATTATTAAAAGAGAAAATGATGCGAAAGAAAAATTGCAAAAAGAGATGGAACTTAACTACCTAAAAGCACAGGTGAATCCTCATTTTTTATTTAACTCATTAAATAGTATCTATTCACTAGCTAGACAACAATCACTAGAAACGCCAGATTTAGTAATGCAGCTCTCAGAACTAATGCGCTATCAATTAGAAAGTTCTAAAAAGGACACTGTTTTATTAAAAGAAGAGCTTGAGTTTATAGAGAACTATTTGTTACTAGAAGAAAAAAGATTGAGTAACCGTTGTACTATTGAATTTTTAATTGAAGGTGATTTACTGGGGTTACAAATTTCTCCAATGCTACTCATCCCTTTTGTTGAAAATGCAGTTAAACATGGTGCCCAAAGTACCAATGAACAGAGTTCTATTGATGTTTCTATTGCTATAAAAAATACTAACCTGCAGTTTTGTGTCGTTAATTCAAAGCCTTTGGCAGTTTCTAAACCTAAAAGAAAAGGAATGGGGCTTGACAATGTGAGAAGACGTTTAAAACTACTATACCCTGGTTCTCACGCATTAGAAATTGATGATAAAGAAAAAGTATATCGGGTGAATTTAGCTATTGATTTATCTGTGTCCATATAAAAAACTACAATTAATGATTAAAATAGGCATTGTAGATGATGAAATACTAGCACGTAAAGTACTAGAAGATTATTGTTCTAAAATTGATAACTTTAAGATAGTACTAAGTACAGGGAATCCGCTTGAATTTGTCAATTTTACGCAGCAAAATGAAGTTGATCTCGTCTTTTTAGATATAGAAATGCCAGAACTTAATGGCATGGAAATTTTGCGCTCTATGCTACATCCGCCTAAGGTAATTTTAACTACGGCTTATTCTGAGTATGCATTAGAAAGTTACAACTATGGTGTGGTAGATTATTTGTTGAAACCAATAAAAATTGAACGCTTTTTAAAAGCAATTAACAAGGTGTCAGCCACTATAATAACCCAACCTAAAAAAAATAGCGGAAGTGAAGAACTTCAAATAAAACATGATGGAATACCCGTTAATATTCCATTTAAATCCATTCTGTATATTCAGAGTTTTGGGAATTATTTAAAAATATTTACCGATACAAGAATGTACTTGATCTCCGAAACACTTGTTAATATCACAACTTTATTATCTGAGAATTTCCAACGTACGCATAAATCATACATTGCCAATTTGGATAACGTTAGCAATACCACCAGAACACACGTCTTTATTGCAAACAACAAAATCCCCGTCAGTACAATGTACAAGGTTATTGTTTTTGAAAAATTAGCGGTATTAGCGAAAAAATAAATTCTCATCAGTTCAAACTTGTATGCTGTTCATTTTACAACAACAGTTTTGTTTTTTTATGATGTACTACCTTTATGAAACATCTATATTTGCGCATGCGTAAATTTGTTGTTCTCCTACTTGCTATTACACTTCCCTATTCATCAATTTTTGCTCAAAATACGAAGCCCAAAGTAGCATTAGTACTCAGTGGTGGTGGCGCTAAGGGCGTTGCACATATCCCTACACTACAAGCAATGGATTCTCTTGGTATTGTTCCTGATTTGATTGTAGGTAATAGTATGGGCAGTATTGTAGGTGGCCTTTATGCAATGGGCTATTCTGGAGATGAAATAGCACAATTAACAAAGAACGCAGATTGGGATACGTTGATGGGTGGAAATTTGTCACTACATAATGTGAGTAATGAAGAAAAAAGTGAGTTCAATCAATATCTTATAAGTGCTGATATTGTTGATGGAATGATTAAGATTAGTCCTTTTATCCTTAGTGATCAAAATTTAAGAACCTTTATTACCTCACTTACATATCCTGTACATAATATTTCAAACTTTGATTCACTTCCCATTCCTTTTCGGGCTATTGCCACCGATATTGTTGCAGGAAAAGAGGTGATACTAGATAGTGGTTCTTTGGCATTAGCCATGCGTGCAAGTATGTCAATTCCTGCAGTATTTTCTGCTGTACCTTATAAAAACACGCTTTTAATTGATGGTGGGGTGCTCAATAATTTTCCTGTTGATGTAGCAAAAAAATTAGATGCCGATTTTATAATAGGAAGCGATGTAGGAAACGGAATGCTGCCCAAGGAAAGGTTAGACAATCTGCAATCATTACTGTTTCAATCAGGGATGATTGCCAGTAATATTAAAAACCCTAAAAATAGGGCTTTGTGTGATATTTTATTAAGCCACGGGCCAAATATAAGCTATGCTACCAGTGATTTTGGGCAGGCTGCAAATATTTATGAGCAAGGCAAAATTGCTTTACAAAAGCAACTACCACAGTTAATTAAAATAGCCGATGCGCTAAAAAAGTTTAAACAAAGAAAACGTAGTTTACCCGTTGTATCTGACACTGTCATATTAGATACTATTATTTATAAGGGCATTTCAAAAAACAATCTTTCACTTGTACAAGCACGGTCTAATCTAGAAACGAAGCACCCATTTACCAAAAATGATATTGTAAAAGGTATAAATACTGCGATGGGTACTGCTTTATTTGGGCAGGTTCAATACGGGTTTGTTGAGAAAAAAGGTAAAACAGGACTTTTTATAAATGCTACGGAATTATCAAATCATCAAATAAAAGGGGGTGTTCATTATGACAATGATTTAGGTGCTGGATTGCTTGTTAATTATACAGGACGCAATTTAATAGGTACATCTTCTCGCTCTCTGGTCACAGTTGACCTTGCTAAAAACCCCAAAATAAGATTGCAACATCAAAATATTTTTGGCAAAAATAAACGTTGGTGGATGCGTACCGAAGTCTTTGCAAACAAATATCGACAGGGGCTTTATACATCAGGTTTTAGAGTAGAAGATGTAAAATACCAATTTGCACATATAAATACGCAGTTTAATCGCAACCTAAGTCCACTAAAAAGTTATATAGGCTTGGGACTAGCATATGACAACGCCATTCTAAAACCAACGGTACCTCCAGAATTAGTTTCTGACGAGACCGTAAATCTTGAGAAGTATAAATTTCAAACGCTATATGCAACGGCTAAGTTCAGCTATAACGATATTAATAAGCAGTACTTTGCAACCAAAGGAGCCTCGTTAAATATTATTTATAAGAGGTCTTTAAAAAACGAATTAAATATAGACATTTCGGGCAACAACGATGCTGACCTCGATGGCACTATTGCCAATCATCATAAACTCATTATCACTGGAACAAAAAGGTTTGCAATAACACCAAAAATGACTGCTGTAACAGGAGTCTCTGGTGCATTTATATTTGAAGATAAAATAAAAGGTAATACAAAATCCTTTATCGGTAATGAAATCGGAATTGACTATTTTATTGGAGGTAGTACTGTATTGGCAAGAAGTGGCAGTTTTACAATGACAGGACTTAAAGAAGGGGAAGCCTTGGCAAGTCAGTTTGTAAAAGTAGACCTTGGTGTACAATATGAGCTTCAGCAAAAGCTGTTTATTACTCCGCATATCAATACCCTAGTTTTTGGATTAGACACTTTTTCTGAATTTCTTAAAAATAGTACCAAACCTGCTTCAGATTGGTCGAATGCAGAAAAGACAGGACTCATTGTTTCAACTGGGCTAACTGCTTCGTACAGTTCTATTTTAGGACCAATAAATATTGATGTTTCCTATGTGAATGGTATTGAAAAGTTTCGGTTTTTTATTGGTGTTGGCTATAGTTTTATAGGTTTATAAATACAGTGTTTTTAAATTATGAAGCATTATGCTAAACGAATTAATTGTTTAGCATATTAACCAAGCATAAGCGAGATTGATTAAAAGTTTTGCATTGGGTGACTAAGTAGCTATAAGCTCTGACTGCAAAACATTATTTTTAGAGCATATGGGTTTACATCATAGGTTCTAATTAAACCATATAGTAGTTTAAGCACCCATGAATATATGGCTATGGAACAACAAAACATTTTTAAAAGCGACAGAAATGGTGTAGATTAGTTTTTATAAAAGACCATAAGCAGCGTTGGCTAATGTTGTAACTAATAAAAAATCGCTTAAAACAGAATTTACATTTGGAAGCTAAAATTACGTACAGTTTCTCAGGAAAAATATGGAAATCTCAAGGTAAAGGAGGTTGGCATTTTGTTTCTTTACCAAAGAACACATCAAAAGAAATAAGAACCCATTTACAGTGGCAAGAGGAAGGATGGGGAAGAATGAAAGCAACCGCCAGCATCAACAATATAGAATGGCAAACTTCAATTTGGTTTGATAAGAAATCAGATACATATCTACTTCCTTTAAACGCTGCTATTAGAAAAAAAGCAGTACTAAAATTAAACGACATAATTTCTGGAGTAGTCTTGATATAAATTGTGCTAGGTCAGCAATACATAAAAAGTAAATTTGCTTCTTTTCACTCCTTTTCCATAAAAAAATTCGAAGGGTAAAAACTCGTCTATATTGTAATAGACACTGAATAGTTTAGAAACATCAAAATTTTAGAGTTTTTCTCAGTTTTAAAAATGATTGAATTGGTTAAATAGGTATGATGCGTTTATCATGGGGGCACTTTTGGTGGTACTACCAAATTTGAATTAATAATTGAAAGTAATGCTGTTTTCACTCAAGCGAAATAGTTTCGTAAAGCCATTTGCTTAAATTTACTACTAAGTATACATTTGTTTAACTCTAAATTTTACTTTGATAAATGATACGTTTAGACCATCAATTAAAAAACCCTGTTTGGCATGCCCTAAAAGAAACGCATAAAAAATTTGCTGTCGAATTCGACGGTGTTAAATTTTATAGCCCTGATGTGTGCACTTTTGGTGCTTTTTTTGATGAATCAAAAACAATCAAAGCCTCCAATCAATATTTAAAAAATTCAAACGAATTCTTCTTCGTTTCAGAGAACCAATCTCCGCGCATAGATAGTACCAAAGCTTTCTTAGAGAAAAAAATTGACGGCTGCCAAATGGTTTTAAACAAACTAACCGACGTTCACATAACAGAAAAAATTGTTTTGTTAGATGCGTCATTTCTTGAAGAAATCTATGATTTAATTTGGTTGGTTATGCCTGGTTATTACAGAAAAAGAACTTTTGAAATGGGTAAATACTTTGGCATAATTAAAAATGGAAAATTAGTTTCAATAGCTGGACAGCGAATGCAAACGAATCTATTTATTGAAGTAAGCGCGGTTGTTACTCATCCTAATTATACCAGAAAAGGACTGGCAAAACAATTAATTGCCTACAATACAAAAGAAATTTTAAAAGAAAACAAAACCCCTATTCTACACACAAACAAAGGAAACTTGGCAATTTCACTCTATGAAAAATTAGGCTATCAGCTAACTAGAGATATGAACTGGTGGTTATATCGTAAAAAATAACCGCCTGCTACCTATACTGTAAAAATTAGCGGGTGTTTTGAGTGAGTTTTAAGTGGCATTTTAATCTTTATAAAATAGAAATGACAGTCCCCCCTTTTTTGTGGTACATAATTATCTAGTAATTAGCTTTAAACTCTAAGTTAAAAATGAATTTAAAAACAAATAAAATCATGACTTTACCTTTTGTTTGTCAACATGTTTAGCAAATTGCTGCATAAGTAGGCTCAATTTAGGAGCGATATAGGTTTTGCAAAATGGCTTTGTTGTATTTGAAAAATAGTAGTCATGAAACTGAACATCAGAAGGCGTAAATTCTTTAAAAGGCAAGACTTGTGTTATGATTTTTTTATCGAAACTGTCTTGTAAATCTCTCAAAACCTCACCTACCCTTTTTATCTCCTTATCTTTATAAACATACACAGCTGAGCGATATTTATTCCGCATTGAATGATATACGGTACTTTGGTGGGTATACAAGTGTATTTCAAGTAATACTTCTAATGCTATTTCATGAGAGTTAAAATGTACAACTACAGCTTCTGAAAAGCTACTGTTAACTCCCACTGATCTTATAAATCCTTGATCTACTGCATATACACCCTTAAGCGATTGAAAAACCGCTTCGGTACACCAATGGCAACCACCACCTAAACCTATTTTATCTAATGATTTCAACGTAACGCTTTTAGGCCATATGTATACCCAATTTAAAGCTATTAAAGCAGGTATTTTTATAAAGATGGAATTAAAAATTAAGAAAACAACTTGTTGATTTGAGCATATTGTAATAACATAATTGTTTTTGCATCTTTAATTTCTCCTGAAGCGATCATTTTTAATGCCGTATCAAAAGAGTATTCCAAAACCTCTATGTTTTCTGTTTCATCAGCTGCGCCACCACCTTCACTTACTTTCATATGGTCTTCATAAGCCCCAATAAAAAAATAAAGAATCTCTGTTACTGATCCGGGTGTCATATAGCACTCAAATATTTTACGCACATCATGTACTTGATACCCGGTTTCTTCTTCTACCTCTTTTCGTATACAATCTTCGGGCTGGTCACCATCTAAAAGTCCTGCACAAGCTTCAATCATCATACCGTCTTTGTTACCGTTTACGTAGGTAGTCATCCGAAACTGGCGGGTAAGTATTACGGTTTTCTTTTCTAGGTTATAGAGTAAAATAGCGGCTCCATTACCTCGGTCATAAACCTCTCTTTCTTGAGTTTCCCAACGGCCATCTTCTCTATGGTAATCAAACGTATACTTGTTTAAAATATACCAATTATCAGACAAAATAATTTTTTTGATGTTTTTAATGCTTCCGTTTTTCAAAAGAGTTTATTTAAAAATAAATTTCGCCGGTATTGTCAGCTATTTGCGTTTATTACGTTTGTTGTAATTTTTATCGCCCTTTGTTTTTGCCTTTTTATACTTTTTAGCAATTATACGTTGATAAGATCCACCTTGATTTGTCCGTTTGTTTTTTTCCTTTTTTTCATGAAATCCTTTATCAGATAAATCATCATCAGCGCGTTTAGCAGGATTATCAGGTTCAATAACTCTAGGCGTTTCTGCTGGGGTTAGTCGGGTAGCAATTTCTATATGCTGCGGAAGGTTAATTTCCTCAATTTTTGTATCCATTAAAGCCTCAATAGCCTCTTTGTCTTGCTTTTCTTTTTCGGTATAAAATAATAGTGCATTCCCCTGCTCTCCTCCTCTACCTGTTCTACCTATACGATGTATATAGTTTTCAGGATATGAAGGGGTGTCAAAATTAATAACATGCGATATTTTGTCTAAATCTAGTCCCCTAGCCATAACATCGGTAGTCACCAAAATTCTGTTCTTTCCTTCATCAAATTGTTTTATAGAACGTAACCTATAGTTTTGGGTTTTATTAGAGTGAATAATACAGGTTTCACTACCGTAGTATTCATCTAAAGACTCAAATAAACGGTCGGCACTTCTTTTATTTGACACAAACACTAAAACCTTATTAAACAAGGTGTTATCTTTAACAAGATCAATTAATAGATTAACCTTTGTGTAGAAATTATGCACTGCGTAGCATTGCTGTACAATAGTATCTAACGGTGTCCCACTCACAGCTACGGTAACCTTTTCTGGTGCCGTAAAATAGTCGTTAATGAGCTTGTCTACATCAAGAGTCATTGTTGCTGAAAACATGATATTTTGCCGTTTTACGGGCAATAAATCCATGATATTTATCAATTGAAATCGAAAGCCGAGATCGAGCATCACGTCTACTTCATCAATAACCAATTTCTTGATAGATTTTAGTTTTAAAGCCCTGCATAAAATTAAATCATACAAGCGTCCCGGTGTAGCTATAATAATATCTGCCCCGTCTTCTAATGCTTCTTTTTGCCTATTAATATTGGTACCCCCATAAATACCAAGTACTTTATTGGCGGTATACTTACCAAATTTCTCAACCTCTTCAACTACTTGCACCACCAACTCACGAGTAGGAACTAATACCAATACTCTTGGAAGTTTTTCTTTTGAAAATGGAAGCATTTGCAATATCGGTAGCATGTAGGCAAAGGTCTTCCCAGTTCCTGTTTGGGCTATACCCACCATATCTTTACCTGATAGAATAACAGGAAATGCTTTTGCCTGAATAGGTCTTGGAGATTGAAACCCCAAATCGCTAATGGCATTTTTTAATGGAGTAGAAATCTTAAAATCTTCAAAAGAAGGCATAAGCATTGTTTTAGGTAAGGGTTAACAAAACAATTAAAGAAAAATAAAACGTTTTATCACCTACTCTTCAGGAGGGTATCCATGAATTTCTTCAAAAACCTGATCGAAATTTTGACGTAAATAAGCGTTTAGTTTTTTCTTATAATCATCTTTTAACCAATGTAAAAAATTAAACGTACTTCTGCTAATACACTTGGCATAGGTTTGAATACGTTGGTCAATATCATCTTTTAATAACTTCGCTAAGGCAAGAGCATCATATACATCTTCACTATTTTCCACACATATTTTAGCATGTTGTTTAATAGACCGCTCTAATACTACTTTTGATGATTCGCCATTAGAAGTAGCCGTGCGATATACATTTTTAATATCAAAATACAACTCTTCTGATTTTGAAAACTCCGCCTTTATCTCATCAGGCATTTCATGCCTGAAATTACTTTCTATAGTTTCATCGTCTTGAATACGATCCATATAGAAATTAGGTGATTTGAAAATTGTTTGCCAATCTAAATCTGCTCCCCACGGTCCAAAACGATGGTTATTATTACCTAAATCTATAACCGTAAACTTCGATTTGTTATTTAAAATACGAGAACCACGCCCAATCATTTGATAATAAAGGGTTAAAGATTTTGTAGCTCTGTTTAGGATAATAGTATCAATGGTAGGCTCATCAAAACCAGTAGTTAAAATACTTACCGATGTTAAAATAGCATTAGGTGTTTCTTTAAACCATTTTAAAATTTGAGCTCGCTGTTTTTTTGTCGCTGTATTATCTAAATGCATAATTGGAAGACCCGCGGCATTAAAAGTATGATATACGTTAATAGAGGTGTTAATACCGTTATTGAATATCAAGGTCTTTTTTCCTTTCGAATGCTTTTCATACGCATTGAGTAGCTTTTCTAGCATGGCTGGGCTACAATATAAATCTTCAGATGATTTTACCGTATAATCTCCATTAGAACCAATTTCTAAAGAAGTTAAACCCATATCATACTGAAAAACTTCAGCACGTGCTAAAAATTCATTTTGAATAAGTGACTCTATCGTTTCTCCTACAATAAGCTCATCATAATTGTTCTTCATAGGAAGATCTTTATTTGAGCTTAAAGGCGTTGCGGTAACACCAAGAATAAAAGACTTGTTAAAAAACTTAAACAGCTTCGTAAAGGAATTGTAATGGGCCTCATCAATGATGACCAATCCAATATCTGAAATATCTAATTTATCATCATTTAATCGATTGTTTAAGGTTTCAACCATCGCAACAAAACAATCATATTGATTTTGATCATCTAAATTGGCTTTACTGTCTACCACCTTATTTTGTACCCCAAACCCAGTGAGCATCTCTGAAGTTTGTCTACACAATTCAACACGGTGGGTCATCACCAATACTTTCTTCTTGTGATTTTTTAGATACTGACGTACCATTTCAGAGAAAATTACTGTTTTACCTCCACCAGTTGGTAATTGGTATAATAAGTGATAATCTTCGCGTTCAGTATCAAATTTTTCGAAGATTTTGTCAATAGCTCCTTTTTGATAGCTATAAAGTTCTTTTCCCGTTTTGCGTTCCTGTAAACCTGTTGCGATTTCTGCCATATTATCCTTTTCTTTTGCGAGTGCAAAAATACAGATTAAAAAAGGTTTATGGAATTATTACGGTGAAACTGTTCAAGTATCCGTTATTTATTGGCTTTACCTCTGCTAAATTGGCTAAAACGATGCTAAAATTTGATACAAACCAGTAGTTGAAAATTGTTTATTTAATCAAATTAAGACATTATACACTCCTCTTTTTTAATGCAAACAAAAGCCTATGAACCGCGCTGAATGCTCATAAAACGATGTTGGCATATTTTGTATTTTTATCACTTTGAGATGTTAAACTCACCTTGTTCTTTTCTTTTACATGCAAATTAGGCATTTTACGACCTAATTTTGCCATTGTTAAATGCTGCCTTAGCTATGGCTTTGATATTGAAAAATGACTTCATTTTGAGACAAATGCCATAATTTTTTATTCGAGACAAAAAGTCAAGATAAATTCGTTCGCTAAATTAATTGAATGGTAGATTATAATTGAAAAAACATTGCGCATTACAAAACAGCATACTTTTTCATAAAAACCAACGTTTTATGTGAAGTAATCAAAAAACCAAAATTAAATGACAGGAGAACATATTTTTCAATTACTTGCCTATCTTTTACCTTCTATTGTAACAGGAGCAATTGCCTTTTATTTTTTTAGAATGCACACCAATAACGAAGAAGGTAGACGCCGATTTTTGTTACACAAAGACTCGCAAACAAATACGCTTCCTATTCGATTACAAGCCTATGAACGAATGGCCTTATTTTTAGAACGTATTTCTATTCCTAGTCTCGTTGTACGAATTGCACCGAAAACAGCAGACAAAGCAGCGTATGAATCGCTACTGATCAGAACAATTGAAAACGAATTTGAGCACAACCTGTCACAACAAATTTACCTTTCTGATGAGTGTTGGAGCATTATCAAAGCAGCTAAAAGCGCTACAGTGCAAGCCATTAGAAAAGCAGCAATGAGTGAAACAGACTCTGCCGATAAACTACGTGAAGACATTCTTACAGCAACAATGGACAAACAAAACCCATCAACAACGGCCTTGGCTTATGTAAAAAAAGAGGTAGGTGAACTTTGGTAAACGCTCATTTTAATTCGGTTTAAAAACCATTTTGCCACAAGAATAAATCAAAGACTTCTGTTTAGCGCTGTTTCGATACGTTTTAATTGCTAGTTTGAAGCTACGTATTTTTATAGACTAATGTCTCTTAATATAGGCTGACCAAACACTAAGTGCTATTAATGCCTTTCAAGGCAAAAACTTATTCTACCTGCCTAATAAGTCCTTCTTGGGCAACTGAGGCAACCAAAATACCGTTTCTATCAAATATAGTTCCCCTTGCAAATCCTCTTGAGTTAGAAGCACTAGGGCTATCCATGGCATATAATAACCAATTTTGAATATCAAAATCGCGATGAAACCAAATAGCATGATCTAAACTTGCATAAAACGTCTTCTCATGATTCAGTTTTTCTCGATGAGGTAAACTAGCAGTAGTGAGCAGATTATAATCAGAGGCATAAGCCAATAATTGATGTTGCATACGCATATCAATAGTAGCTTTACCAGAAGTACGTAACCATGTATTAAAAAACGGAGCACCATTTTTTGCCAATTGCGCTGTAAATTTCTCAACAGGTTTAAAGTCGAAAACCTTGGGTTGAATAGCCTTTAATTTTTCATATTGCCAAGGAAAGTAATCCTTTATTTCTTCTAACTGTTCTAAACTAGTATTTAATTTTTCTGGCGGAATTAAATTGGGCATGGGTATCTGATGATCTACCCCATCTGCTACAACCTGAAAAGATGCCGACATATTAAAAATAGGCTTCCCGTTTTGAAGTGCCACTACCCTCCTGGTTGTAAAACTACCTCCATCTCTTATAGTGTCAACCTCATAGCGAATGGGAAAATTTAAATCACCTCCTAAAATAAAATACCCATGAAGTGAATGCGCCAATCGATCTTTTTCAACGGTTTGGTATGCAGCATGTAGTGATTGCCCCAATACCTGACCGCCAAAAACTCTACCCCATGGAGCTTGATAGTTCTCCCCCTCAAACGTAGTATCATCAATCTTCTTTAAGGTAAGAATCTTTATTAAACCTTCAATGCATTCCATAAATTGATATTTTATAATATCACTAAAAATACGACTAAAGTGAAGGCCTACAAAACTTTAAATATTGCTTTGCAAGCATTAACATTTGTTACGCATTACAAATAGCTAAAAACCAATACGTTGTCGTAATATAAACTGTGAAAACAACTCCTTAAATTATGCTAGTAATAACGGATAAAAATTTGTCAATTATTCACGCCTCCTTTTTTCAGTCAAAAAAAAAACATAAATTAGGAGTGTAATGAAACTTAAATTTAAATCAACCGAACAAAACGCCCTCAGTGCCATAACAGTAAAAAGGGTACATAAGCCATATATTAAAGGGGACTGGCATTTTCATAAAGAATTTGAATTAATTTATTTTCTTAAGGGTCAAGGCATGCGAATTGTTGGTGATCATATTTCTAATTTTCAGAAAGGAGAACTAGTACTTGTAGGCGAATGGCTGCCTCATTTATGGCGTAATGAGGCTGACACCTCTGGGGATGTAGATTTTATCGTAATCAAATTTCCGAAAATACTCAACGGGATAAACCTCTTTTCATTACCTGATCTGGCTACCATAAAAGCATTACTTAAACAATCAAATAGAGGATTGCTTTTTTCAAATAATACCCGAGCATTGGTACACCATTCAATGGTTCGGTTGTGTACTTCTAACCCAACAGAAAAATTCATTTCTTTATTGGGTATTCTTCAAAATTTGTCTAAAAGCACTGATATTACTCACTTGTCTGGTCCAAATTTTTCTATTCCTAAACAGGTAGAAGGCGAAAATAGACTTCATAAAGTCATCAATTATATTTCAGAGAATTATATGCAAAACATTTCTTTAAATGAAATTTCGAAAGTAGCCTCAATGACACCTCCAGCATTTTGTAGGTTTTTTAAAACACGTACAAATAAAACCTTTTCTCTTTTTCTTAATGAAGTACGAATAAGCAAGGCATGTCAGCTTTTAATAGATGGCGAATTTTCCATAAAACAAATATGCTATGATGTAGGCTTTAGTTCGTTGACAAATTTCAATAGAACATTTAAGAATTTTAAAGATAAATCGCCTACTGCTTATCGCGATCACTACAGCAGATTTAGAAAGCAAAGCCTTGCCGAGGTATCATAGTTCACGACATTTTTTATTTGAATTAACTAATGTCTGGTAGAAATTGCTCCTTTATCTACTTGGTGATAAAAAATATTTCAAATTGTAAAAATTCATCTATTTCTTACCAAGCGTTGGGCAATACTCCTGTTCTAATAAACAAGCAAGAAGTATTTTATCATAAAAATAGCTATATGCATTTAGTACAAGGTTAAAATACGGGTAACTGTTGATAATAATAAGCCATTTATGCAAAAATGGCTTTAGTAAATTAGCCTATTATAATTAAGCACTAATTCAGACCAACCATATGAAAATAACTAACATTGAAACTTTTGTCTTATCGAATAAACTTCAAGAAAGTTTTTTCTTTTCCCAATGGGAATATAGTGAAAGGCGGATTTGCATTGTAAAAATAACTACTGACGAAGGTGTTGTTGGATGGGGTGAAGGTTATGGTCCTGCCGATGTTATCAAAGCTGGAATTACATTTATAGCGCCCATTCTAATCGGAGAAAACCCCATTGAAAACGAAACACTTTGGTTTACAATGTATCGCAAAACCTTAGATTTTGCTCGAAGGGGAATTCTAGCAGCTTCAATAAGCGCCATTGATGTAGCACTTTGGGATCTTAAAGGGAAAATTTTGAATTTGCCCGTAAGTGTTCTTATGGGTGGGCAACATCGCAAACAGGTTGTTCCCTATGCAACAGGACTTTATTTCTCTGAAAGCGACGATTTAATTCGCAAACTAACAGCAGAAGCTAAAAATTATGTACATCAAGGCTTTAAGGCTATAAAAATGAAAGTTGGGCTCTCGGTAAAGAAAGATGTAGCAATGGTGAAGGCTGTTCGAAAAGCAATTGGTTCAGATATTCAACTAATGGTGGATTCTAACCATGCCTATTCCCTACTAGAAGCAACTGAATTATCTCGATTAATAGAACCTTATAACATTAGCTGGTTTGAAGAACCCGTATCGCCAGAGTTTTATCACCATTACAATAGCTTACGAAATAAAACTAGCATTCCAATAGCTGGTGGAGAATGTGAATATTTACGATATGGTTTTCAGCAGTTATTAAAAAGTGAAAGTGTTGACATTTTGCAAGTTGATATTTGTGGTGCTGGTGGCTTAACCGAGGCAAAGCGCATTGCTACTTTGGCTAGTACCTATGGTGTTCCTATTATTCCTCATGTTTGGGGTACTGGTATTGCATTTCATGCTGCTTTACACTTTATTTCAAACTTAGAGCCCACGCCGGGTAGATTAGACCCTCCTGATTTTTTAATCGAATATGATCGTACTGAAAACAACCTTCGCGAATCGCTAACTCAACCTTCGATATACATGAAAGATGGATATATTTCCATACCACAAACTCCCGGTTTGGGCATTGAAGTGAATGAAACAGTCATTCAAGAGTACGCTACAGAAATATTGATGAAATAAATAAAGAAAAATGATATGGATTTTGGATACCTCAAATTATACATAAACGGGAATTTAGTAGATGCTACAAACAAAAAACGGCACACTATCATATGTCCTGCCAATGAAGAAAAAGTAGCCGAAATTGCATGGGCAGATGAGGAAGATGCCAAAATAGCGCTACAAGCCGCTCAAAAAGGGTTTGTATATTGGTCTGCACTTCCATTAGCAGAGCGCACGGAATGGATGCTAAGGTTGCGAACTGCCATTGCCAATAAAGCTGATGAACTACGTGCTGCCATGGTATATGAAATGGGAAAAACCTACGCTGGTGCTGTAGAAGATATTGAAGCAATACTCAATGCGCTAGAATGGTATCCTGCGGCAATGAAAAATAGGCGGGATGAGCAAATTCCAGATTATGAAAATACCCATATCCATAAGATGGTGCACCAAGCTGCTGGGGTTGCCGTAGCTTATTTAGCATGGAATTTTCCGCTATTAAATGTTGGGTTCAAATTAGGGCCTGCATTAGCAGCAGGTTGCTCATTGATTATTAAACCTTCAGCCTTATCTCCTATATCTGCTTATTTAATTGGAGAAATTCTGCATAGCATTAATTTTCCTGCGGGCGTAGTAAATATTTTGTGTGGTCCTAGTAGTCAAGTTGCAACAACTTTGACAACAAGTAAAATACCTGCTGTTCTTACCATGATAGGTTCAACAGCTACAGGCCTAAAAATAATTGCCGAAAGTACCACTTCTATTAAAAAGCTAGGTATGGAACTGGGTGGAAACGCTCCTTTTATTGTTTTTGAAGATGCAGCTATAGCACAAGCATTGGATCTTGCGATAGGCCTAAAATTTGGAAATTCTGGACAGATTTGCGTAGCTGCCAATAGAATTTTTGTACACAAAAACATTTACCCTAGTTTTTTAAAAGCATATGTAGAACGAGTATCGAATTTAAAACTAGGGCATGGTATTGATAAAACACCTGACATGGGACCTATGGTAAGCCGTAAAGACCGTGACCGCATGTTTGGTCTAATTGAAGATGCCTTAAGCAAAGGTGCTAAACTAGAAATTGGCGGTAAAATTCCTAAAGGAAAAGAGAAAGGATACTGGCTAGAACCCACTGTACTTTCGGGCGTGAAGCCAAATATGCGTGTTTATAGAGAAGAAATTTTTGGACCTATCGCACCAATAATGCCTTTTGATTCTGATGAAGAAGTGTTAGCGCTGGCCAATGATACTGAGTATGGCCTAGCTTCCTATATCTTCACAAATGACAATAAACGTATTCAATATTTTAGTAAACACTTAAACTTTGGAGAAATTCAAATTAACGGGGTTAAGTATGCCATTCACCTCCCTCATGGAGGTATAAAAAATAGTGGTATAGGTCATGATTGCTCTCACCTAGCGTTGGATGACTATCTGGTAAAAAAACGTATTTCAATGGCTATTTAATCCGTAAAAAAATAATACAAATGGAACTATTCTTACCCTTTTTACTTGTTATTATAGCTAGTTTTTTTCAAGGTAGCTTTGGCTTAGGAATGAAATATATGGCACCTCTAAAATGGGAAGCTTGGTGGCTTGTACATGTTAGTATTGCCATGGTGCTATTTCCATTAACTTGGGCTTTAATTGCCATTCCAAATCTTTTTGAAATTATCTCAAATGCACCAACTAGTGCCATTTATTTAGGTATGTTCTTTGGCTTTCTTTGGGGTATTGGCGGTATATTGTTTGGAAAAAGTGTTCCTTATATCGGACTCTCATTAACCATGGGTATTGTAATGGGGCTTGCAGCTTCAGTAGGATCTCTAATTCCGTTTTTTCAAATGGAAAACGCACTTAGCAATCCAACTTTACCCTTTGTCATGGGCGGTGTAAGCCTTATGCTGATTGGCGTAGCAATTACTGCTAAAGCAGGAATAGGTAAAGATCGTATGCAAAATCCAAAAAATCAATCAAATCAGTTTTCTAAAGGAATTCTTATTGCTATTTCTTGCGGGGTACTTTCTGCTCTTTTAAATGTAGGTTTTGCTAATGCAACTCCGGTAGCAGAAACAGCAGAAGCAACTGGAATAATTACAAGAAATAGTAGCTTGGCAGCTTGGGTGGTAGTTTTACTAGGAGCCTATAGTATGAATGCAGGCTATGCCATTTTCTTACTGTTTAAAAATAAAAGCTGGAACTCATTCAAAGCAATAAACGCTACCAAAGCTTACAGGTGGGCTATCATTGCAGGTATATGTTGGTTTGCAGCTTTAGGTATTTACGGGCAAGGATCTGCTCTCATGGGAGAAATAGGCCCAGTTATTGGATGGCCTATTTTGCTTGGGCTTTCACTAATTGTTAGTAATATATGGGCTTACCGTTCAGGAGAATGGAAAGGTGCTAAAAAACCTTTTCAACTTTTAATGACTGGTCTTAGTCTATTAATTTTGGCGAGTATCATTCTTGGCTATTCAAATACTATTTAATTTTAAAGAATAAATTTTACATTATGCAACCCATTTCACAACAAGCAATGACGCCCAATCTAATTAAGAAAATAGATGATGCAGGCATTATTGCTGTTCTCATTATTGATGAAGTTAAACATGCATTACCCTTAGCTAAGGCACTTTTAGCTGGGGGTGTTGATACTATTGAATTAACCCTGAGAACCCCAGCAGCCGTGGCTGCTGCTAAAATTATAAAAAAAGAAGTCCCCGAAATGACGCTGGGTTTTGGAACCGTTTTAACTGTAGACCAAGTAAAAGCAGTAGTTGATATTGGAGCCGACTTTGCTGTATCTCCAGGCTGTAATCCAAAAATTATTGCAGAAGCACAGAAGCAAGGTTTATCTTTTGCTCCTGGTATTATGACACCAACAGATATTGAAATAGCGGTAGAACAGGGTTGCCGAGTCTTAAAATTTTTCCCTGCTGAAACTTCTGGTGGAATAAAACATTTAGAAAACATGGCAGCCCCTTATACTTATTTAGACCTTAAATTTATTCCACTAGGTGGATGTAATATTGCTAACGCACCGTCATATTTACAATCAAAACTCATCACGGCAATTGGGGGTTCTTGGGTAGCTAAAAGAGCATTGATACAGGCAGAAGACTGGCATTCAATAACAAAAAATGCCAAAGAGATAAGACAATTAATTGAAGCAATAAGATCGTAAGATAAAACAAGTAAGAACCTATGAAAACAGTAGTTACGTTTGGAGAAATAATGGGTCGTTTAGCAGCACCTGCAAACCTGCGTTTACGACAAGTACGAAATTTTGAAGTTACCTACGCTGGTGCAGAAGCAAGTGTAGCAGCATCCATTTGTAATTTTGGGGGTAAAGCACGCTATGTTACTGCGCTTCCCCAACATGCGTTGGCAGAAGCTACAATGGATGCTGTTAGAGCCGTAGGTATTGATACCGATTATGTACTGCGCACCAATGAAGGCCGGTTGGGATTATATTTTTTAGAAACTGGTGCTAATCAAAGACCTAGTAATGTTATCTATGACAGAGCTGATTCTGCCGTTGCTATAACCCCAGCTCATCACTATGATTGGAATGCTATTTTTAAAGATGCCCAATGGTTACACCTTAGTGGTATCACCCCCGCCCTTTCCAAATCTGCTGCTGAAGCAACGCTGGTAGCTGCTCAAAAAGCAAAAGCCGCAGGAGCTTCGGTTTCTATTGATTTGAATTTTAGGGGTAAGCTCTGGAATTGGGATTCGAACTATAGCACCAAAGAATTAGCTCAAAAAACCATGCGCCAAATACTGCCTTTTATTGATGTTGTTATTGGTAATGAAGAAGACTGCCATGATGTGTTGGGTATTCAAGCTGGAGATACTGATGTACATTCTGGAGCTTTAGACACCGCTCGTTATCCGGATGTGGCACGTCAAGTGGTGGCGCAATTTCCTAATGTGAGTAAGGTTGCTATTACACTAAGAGAAAGCCACTCGGCTAGTCATAACAATTGGGGAGCCATGCTTTATGACGCAGCTAATGACACCCCTTACTTTGCACCTATAGACGCCAATGGCAACTACAGTGCTTATCAAATAAAAAATATTGTAGATCGTGTTGGTGGTGGCGATTCTTTTGCTGGAGGCTTAATTTTTGCCCTTATAACTCCTGAACTAAGTGATCCTTCAACTGCTGTAAAATATGCCGTAGCAGCATCTTGTTTAAAGCACTCAATTAAAGGAGATTTTAATTATTCAACCAGAGCCGAAGTAGAACGTCTAATGGGGGGCAATGCCTCTGGGCGTGTTGTTCGATAATTAGTGATAAACGAGTTTGTCAATAAAATTTTCAGCAAGTTTTTTATAGTACAATAAGTTTAACAGCGTAGACCTAATTTTAGGTTTTGAGTTAAAGTCTATTAACACCCTTTGACAAGATTATAAAACGTCATTTCACATTGCTATTAAAAATGATTAAACACGACTATTCAAGACAGATTAAAGTAAAAATGAAGAACTTTTTGAACTATATACTATTGTTAATTATAAGTGTAGGATGTCAATCTTCTTACAAAACCAATACGAGCATTAAAAAACCCAATGTACTGGTGATTATGGTTGACGATCTAAATGACAATATTGGCATTTTGGGAGGTCATCCACAAGCCAAAACCCCACATATGGATGCTTTTGCAAAAACGGCGACAACCTTTACCAAAGCGTATACAAACGCGCCAATGTGCGGACCATCGAGAGCAAGTTTATTCACTGGGATTTACCCCCACAATTCTAATAATTACTTTCAAAAACCCTGGTATAATTATGAAGTCTTAGCTAATTCACGTACCTTAATGGAACAGTTTCAACAAGCAGGCTATCAGGTGCTTGGAAGCGGTAAGATCATGCATCACAATAAAAAGGAATTATGGAGTCATTTTGAGCATGAGGCAGATTATTCTCCAACACCTTTTGATGGAGAAAAACAAGTGCCACACCCCGATGTACCCATGCCATTTTCTAGCATTGGATGGGTTGATGGTTCTCTGGGTCCCTTTATAAATTTGGAAGGAAGAAAAAGTGCCAATGGTAAACCACTACTTTGGACAACAGGTAATGCCAAAATGGGATTTAAAACGATGCGGTATATAAATGATGAAAACCGTGATCCCACCCCTGATGAGATTAATGCACAATGGGCAGCAGAACAGATAAAAAAACTGAGTAAAAAAAACCTTGACCAACCTTTTTTTATGGCCGTTGGCTTTCTAAGGCCGCACACGCCTTTGGTAGCGCCTCAAAAATATTTTGACCGTTTTCCGCTAAGTGAATTAAACTTAGCTATTATTAAAGAAAATGATATTGACGATACCCATTTACAAATAGCCTATAAAGGTGATGTATTCACCCTACGATTTGGCAAAGAAATGTTTGAAGCCATTACAAAGGCCTATGGTAGCAGTGAATTGGGCTTAAAAAAGTGGACTCAGGCATATCTTGCTTGCGTGGCTGCTGTTGACGATAATGTTGGCCAGGTTTTGAACGCACTAAATAAATCACCGCTCAAAGAAAATACTATTGTCATTTTGGCTAGTGATCATGGTTTTCATATGGGCGAAAAAGACTACCTCTATAAAAATTCACTTTGGGAAGAAAGTACACGCATACCCTTAATAATGCGTATTCCAAACGTAACCACTCCAAATTCAAAAATCACTCAAACAGTATCGCTTATTGATATTTATCCCACGCTTATAGAGCTATGTCAATTAAGCAGTGAAACTACAAAAAACGACAAAGGCCATTCACTTGATGGAAAAAGCCTACAGCCACTACTAAATAACCAACATACCGGTTCATGGGAAAACACACCGGCATTAACTGCGGTATATGCTGGACCTGAATACGAAAATGACCCTACAATGCAACATTATGCCCTGCGTACAAATCAGTATCGCTATATTTTATATAATAACGGTGCTGAAGAATTATATGATCATAAAACTGACCCTCATGAATGGAAAAACATTGCAGATAGTAATTTAAAAACCCTTAATGCTATGCGTAAAAAATTAAACAATGCAGTTGCCCCCGTAAAGTTAGCTGCATTGTCAAAAACCAAATTTTAATACACCAAATTATTATGAAATCATATAAAATCCTTTTTTTAATATACGTTTTTGCCACAGCTATCAATAGTCATGCGCAAACCGAACTTTCACTTGATGGTAACTGGGAAATCATTTTTGATGACAACAATGTAGGAAGATCCGAAAAGTGGTTCAAAGATGCTATTTTTAGTGCTCATCCTGATAAACAAAATATAAAAGTACCTAGTAGTTGGGAATTGATTAAACAAGACTATGAAGGAGTTGGTTTTTACCGTCATGAATTTGATGTTCCTGCTAACTGGCAAGGTAAAGTTATCAGAATGCATTTTGGAGCGGTGAATTACCTATCAGAATTTTGGTTAAATGATGAAGTAGTTGGGTTTCATGAGGGTGGTTTCACTCCTTTCGAATTTCGTGTAGATGAACTTTTAAAAGTTGGAAAAAAAAATGTACTTACGGTTAGGGTGGTAGGCCCTATATTGTTGTCTGATAAAGAAATTGATGGCGTAAAGCCTTTAGAAACACCACAGTGGCGGGGCGGTATTACAGGCGGAATATGGCAAGAGGTTAGCTTAAAAGCAACAGATGTCGCCTATGTAGATAATATTTTTATTGAGCCAAAAATAGCCGATGATACAGCTACATTCCATGCTACAGTTGATCATACTGCAATTAAAGGAGTATCAGCAGAAGTTACCATTGCTATTTCTTTAGCAAGCGATACAACGCAAGTAGTGACAACTACAAGAGAAAAATGGCAATTACACCCCGGAAAAAACAATAAAAAGTTTACATTAAAAATCCCCAATGCTCTACATTGGTCACCTGAAAACCCCAATCTATACAAGGCACAGGTAAAAATAGTTGTAGATGGAAAAGTTGCTGATGTATGGGTTGAAAATTTTGGTCTTCGTGAGCTAACGATAAAAAACAAAGACTTTTACCTCAATGGAAAAAGAATTTATATCAAAGCTACTTTTTTTGAAGGATTATATCCTAACGGTATCGCCTACCCAGATACTGAAGAAATGGCACGAAAAGAAATTCGCTTAGCTAAAGAAGCTGGTTTTAATATGATTCGTCCATGGCGCCATCCTCCCACTCCTATGTGGTTGGATTTGGCTGACAAAATGGGTGTGTTAGTTGTTGGGAGTCCTGCTTTAGAATGCATGCGCCTTCCGTTATCTACCCCTTACCTTTCAAAAAGAGTCAAAAATGAAATCACTCAAGCGATTCTAAGAGATAGAAATAGAGCTTGTATTGTACAATGGGAACTTTTTAATGAATTACACCGTCCGGTACTGAAACAGCTAATGCGTCCCATGGCAATGGTTACAAGAACTCTTGATCCTACGAGATTAATTTTGGACGAATCTGGAGGATGGGCGTTTGGTGCTAATATGTATCTACCAAATGCGTACGAACCCACCCAATTCAATGATATTCATGATTACCCAGGTCCTTTTATCAATAAAGATACCTATGACGGATATTTGGCTATTGGATTAACAAAAGAAGAAAAAGCAAAAAAAGGATATAAAGGAAAAACACCTGGACGTAATGTAGTACCTGGCTTGATGTCTTTTGTTTCTGAATTGGGTTACGGTAGCCTGCCTGATTTAACAGTGAATAATACCTTATTTCAAAAAAAAGGAAACGCATTAACACCTGCCTATAGATACCACAAACGGCTAGCAGCAGAACAAGAAGCACTATTACAAGAAAGCGGTTTTAAAAATATATATCCCAATATGCAGCGTTTTTATTTAGACCAACAGGCTATTCATGGAGCTGCAAACAAACGGATGATTGAAGCCGTAAGGTCTAATCCAGAAGTAGATGGGTATTGCATTCATGCCTTGGTAGCCGGAGATTGGATTTTAGGTGCCGGACTACTTGATTTATGGCGAAACCCAAAAACTGATGTTTATGAAGGTACAAAAGCTGCCAATAAACCCCAGTTACTTTCTATTCGGGCAGAACCACGTAATGTATACGCCGAAAAAGGGTTGACGGTAAGCATTACTGGAATCAATGAACTTGAAGAAACCGCAAGTAATTTAGCAATCGTTATCACCGCTGCTAATGGAGAAATAGTGTATACTAAAGAAACATCTACTCATTGGAAATCAGGAGTTTCATCCTTGTTTAAAAACAAACTTAACACTGCCAATTGGGAAGGAAACTACATCGTTTCTGCAAAAATTACCACAACAGATGGCATCATTTTAAATGAAAATACAACGACATTCGATGTTTTTAATAAAAACCAACTCCAAACCCCTACAGTTAAAATAGCTGTTTTAGATGTTAATAAAACACTGTCTCCCTTTCTAAAAAAAGCTGGTATAAAAGCGACTACTTTTTCCCCCGCTACTCCTATTTCTGTTCCTGTATTTGTTACTGGAGCTGCTCCCGTATCGACCGCTGATAAAAAACGCTTTGAGCACCTTGAAGGTTTTGTAAAAAAAGGAGGGAATGTGGTATACCTTGAAGGTACTAGCGAAGATAGTGATGGTACAAGTATGATATTTCCTTTTAGTACCAACGCACACCCTGGTGTAGGCTTATGGACCTGTATTCCACATTTAGTACATGAGCATCCTGTATTTGAAGGACTGCCAACCAATGGAATGATGCGAAATATTTATGAGAATGTTTGGCCAAAAACCACCTTGCGAGATTTAAAAGGAAAAGACAGTACACCCATAGAAACACTTGTAGGCACCGTTGCTTTTGACTGGTTCTCAAAAGACCATAAAATGAATTATTCTGGGCCAGGGGCTTCATGGTGGGGTACAGATATGGCTATTGTTCCTTATGGTAAGGGTAGCTATATGATTTCGCAATTCAAGCTGTTAGAAAATTTGGGCAAAGACCCTGTTGCTGATAAAATTTTCTTTAATATTATTAATTTCTTATATAAATAATAACTTTAATTGATGATGCTTATTATATTAATTATCAGTGTTTTTATATATTCTATCCCTATAACAGCGCAGGAGCAATACCTTGGTAATAACCTAAAGGGAACTTGGCAGCAATCAAATAATAAATTAGCTCTAAAACCATGGAAAGCGCAATGGATTTGGTTAAACGACTCCATTATTTCTGATGTATTATTAGCTAGAAAAACGTTCAAGCTAACTACGATACCTCAAACCAGTTCGCTAAGAATTACAGCTACTTCGCAGTACCAACTATTTATTAATGGAAAATACGTACGTAGAGGTCCTGCCCGTAGTGCCCCACATCATCAATCATTTGATATTCTTGATGTTTCTGATTTTCTTCAAGTAGGTACTAATGTTATTGCAGTACGTGTACATTGTCAAAAGAAAAAATTCTCGTACAACCTTGTTCAAAGGGGTGGGTTGCTAGCCCAATTAGATTTAGATGTAAACGGAAAAAATTCACATATTTTTACCAATGCTGAATGGAAAGTCTCCGAGCAATCTTCGTGGGATAACAATTCACCTACAATAAGTCGTTTTCAACAAATTGTTAATGACCGTGTAGATATGCGAAAACATTTAAAAGGCTGGAAAGAAATTGATTTTGACGCTTCAAATTGGACAAATGCAACACCTTTACTGAGAACAGAAGGATGGCCTTCTGTTCAAAAAAACGACCGCCCTTTTGAATTAGCTACACCTTGGACAGCCTTGGTTCCGCGAGAAGTACCCTACCTCATTGAAAATATAGTAAAAGCTAAAAATCTTATTCAAGCAACTCAAATAGCTGTAAACAATAAAGCTTCCATTCCCTTGTCAAAAATGATTGACAAAGCAATACTCAAAAGCACTAAAAACTATGCAGCTGAAAAAGCACCATTGCAAATTCCAATAGCAGAAAATGGAAAATCATGGTGTATATTATTTGATTTAGGGGAAATTGTAAATGGAACACCCATACTTGAAATTGAAGGGGTTTCAGGAACAGAAGTAGAAATTGTTGGTGCTCCTTTTGTGGTCGATGAAAATTTCACCTACAAAATTGTAGATTCAGAATATAGAGATAAAATAATCCTATCGGGTGGAAAAGATTATTGGGAAGCAACCTATTTTAAACCAACACGTTATTTGGGAATTATTATTCATGCAGACAAAGCTCCTGTAAACCTATATACGCTAGCTACGCGTCAATATAAATATCCTTTTAAAAAGAAGGGAAACATCAAATCAAAAGAAGCACCATGGCTACAATACTACATGGATGCCACAGCCAAAACCATTACCGTATGTACCACAGATGCTTATACTGATAACTATCGCGAACGCAGGCAATATGCGCAAACAGGCTATTACGCTGCCCTAGGAAATTACTACCTCTTTGGCGACACAGCCCTTCAACGTAGGTATTTAGTGCAAACTGCTCAAGAGCAACAGGCTAATGGTATTATGCCGGCCTATGCCCCAGCTGCTAGCGATGATTATATGATCATATTAGACTCAAACTGTCTTTGGATTCGTAGTCTTTATAATTATTTATTGTATTCAGGAGACTATAAGACTGTGAGAGAACTTTTGCCCGCAGCAAAAAAATTAATGCAGTTATTAGAAAGTTTTACCAACGATGTAGGCTTGATTAATAACCCACCTTACCCCTATTGGCTAGATCATGCATTATTAGACCGCCGTGGAGCAAATTTCAATTTGAACGGGCACTATTTAGGAGCTTTAGACGATTTTGCAAAGCTCTTAACTTGGCTTGATAAGCCTGAAAGTGAACTTTATAAAGCCAAAGCAAAACAACTTCGTCAATCACTACAGCATTATTTTTGGAACGAAGAAAAACAACTTTTCGTTGATGCGCTTATTGATAAAAAGCAATCAACAATGTTTAGTGAGCATAGTAATGCTACTGCTTTAGCACTGAAGATAGCTACACCAACACAGGCAAAAAAAATCGCGACCCAGCTACTTGTAAAAGATGATCACAACTATATAAAACGTGAGTCGGGTTTAATTATGGTAACGCCTGCAATGTCTTATTATCTTCACAAAGGGCTTTGTGAATATGGGTATATTGATGCATCCTTTGAAATGTTTCGCAATAGATTTGACAAAATGTTAGCCCCCGAAACTAATGGCACATTATGGGAAGAATGGCGTTTAAATGGTATAGGGCGATCTGGAAAACTAGAAATGGGTAGAACACGAAGCGATGCCCAAACCGAAAGTGCTTTTGTTCCAGCCCTATTTGCTGAATATATTTTGGGTATAAAACCAACAAAACCCGGAATGAAAGAAGCAGAAATTTCCCTTACCAACATAAACCTAAAAAAAGTGGCGGGCATAATTCCAACACCTCAAGGTAATATGACTTTAAAATGGGATACAACCAAAACAGGGAATCGTAGTTTAGAACTCACTATACCAAGTGAAATGAAAGTTAACATAAATCTTATGAAGGTAAACGATGTTAATAGAAAATCAATTATGGTTGATAATCAACCTTTAGATATAGCGCAAATACAAAACAACTATTTTCAATTTTCTGAAGGAAAACATCGTATACAATTTTAACAAATTACATACTATTTGAAAACAATTTATTGATTTTTAAAAAACAATTAAAAAATTAGTAGTTTCATTGGCGATAGCATGGAATTAATTGGTAATTAGGATAGTTTCATAAAAAGTATGAAAACAAAACTAGCAAAAATGTTTATGCTGCACTACGAAGAATGGTGTCTGCTTTCTTTTTCCTATCTTGGAGATAAGGCAGAGGCTGAAGAAGTAGTGCAAGACGTGTGTGCTGCTATTTTGATGCGAAAGAAAACTTGTAAAATTTTAAACTTAGAAAGGTATATAAAAGTAGCAATAAAAAATAAGAGTCTTAAAAGAATACGCTATGCTAAAAAAATCATACCGCTACATTCCGAAAATCTGCAAGTGCAACCTTCATACGAAGAACATATTATTTTTCATGAAAACCAACTTTTACTAAAAAAAGCCTTAGCTAAACTACCTAAAAATAGCAAGTTAGTTTTTCAACTATGTGCAATTGAAGGACAAAAATACCATCATGTAGCAAAAACATTAGGCCTATCAGTGAACACCATTAAATATCACATGAAAAATGCCTATAAAACCCTTCGATCTGAAATACAAAGTGCCTATTTTCTAATCATCTGTATGATTAATAGCTTGTTTCTTTAAAAAAAATTAAATTCTTACTACCCTTTTTTTAAAATCAAGGTCTCTTAAATAGTAACCTAGCTCAAATAAGTTTTCATTTTTTTTAGTGCTGTATACGATTTTAGCTAAAAAACATAGAATACTAATCGCTTTATGTACATGTTTTATTGTTTTTTATGAAGCAACGAAAATAACTTAAAATCAAACCATTAATACCTGTTTAACCCAGTGAAAATCGCAACACTGATAGCTAAAAAATTGGAAGGTACAATTTCTGAAAAGGAAGAACGTACCCTAAATGCTTGGTTAAAAAAATCTAAGGATAATAAGCAACTATACGCTCGGCTTAAAGTAAATCACGATAAAGGTATTAGTATTACTGAACTTTCTAATTTAGATGCTAAACAGGCTTGGCAAAATATACTTGAACAGACAAAATCAAGAAACGTTCCCAAACATAATTTTTTCAATAAAAGAAAACGACTACAGTTAGCTGCAATTTTCATGCTTTTAATTTCATTGGCATTTAGCTCATACAGCTGGTATGCGAATGATAATTTAGAAAAAGAAACGCATCAAAATGCCATAACCCTTGAATTAGAAAATGGTGAAATACAGCTATTACACCCCAATGATGTTCATACAATTACTGATAAAGAAGGTAATGTTTTAGGCCGTAAAACAGGAAATAAGCTTGCTTATAAAAACACAAAATACCCTGAAAAATTAGTATTTAACACACTCAAAATACCCAACGGAAAAACATTTGAAATCACTCTTTCAGATGGTACTTTGGTGCATCTTAATGCTGGTTCTTCCTTGCGATATCCTATTCATTTTTTAAAAGAGCATGATCGAACAGTTTTTTTACAAGGGGAAGCTTTTTTCGATGTTAAAACGGATAAAAAACGTCCTTTTAAAGTAAAGGTAGCCGATATGAATGTAAGCGTTTTAGGTACAAAATTCAATATTTCAGCCTACGAAGAAGATGCCGCTATAAATACGGTTTTGGTAGAAGGATTGGTTAGCCTTAGCTATTCAAAAAATGATCAATCTAATAAGGAATCAGTTATTTTGAAACCCAACCATAAAGCAGCATGGAATACTCAAACAAAAATAAATACTATTCAAAAGGTAGACACCAAACCATACACTAGTTGGATACATGGTAGAATGGTTATTAGAAACCTGCCATTCAGTAAAATACTGAAAAAATTAGAGCGTCGCTATAACGTCATCATAAAAAATGAATTTACTGAACTTAATCATCAAATGTTTACAGCTTCTTTTGATGTCGAAACCATTGAAGAAGTATTAAACTCATTTTCAGAAAATGTAGCCTTTAAATTTAATCGAAAAAAAAACCTGATAACTATTGTAAAACCCTAAATGTAAAGCCTATGAATTAAAAGTTGGCACGTATAACAACATCGTCCAATGTAACTACTAATTATTCAAAATAAAACAACCAATTAAACAACTTAAATTATGAAACTAAATTTGACCACGGGGTATTGTCTCCCCTACTCACTTAAATTCAGCCTAGCTATAAAGTTGACAACGATGCTACTTTTTGCATCAATTTTATCGATACAGGCAAATACCTATTCACAAAACGTTAAAATAGATTGTGATTTCGACAATGTTAATCTTGCCGAAGTATTTGAAGATATTGAGCGATCAACAAAATTCAAATTTCTCTACAACCATGCTGATTTTGATTTTAATCAAAAAATATCATTCAAAGCCAAAAGGGAACCCTTAAATAAGGTATTAAAGACCTTATTTGAACAAACCGATATCACTTTTGTTGTTCGTCACAACCAAATTATTTTAAAGAAAGAACTACGAAATTCCCAACCCAAACATACGATTACTAAATTAGATGTAAACACTTCAATTGAAGTGGTGCAAACAGCGGTTACTGGTACGGTAATAGACGAAGGAGGACTTCCCCTACCTGGTGCAAGCGTACTCATTAAAGGAACTACAACCGGAACACAAACCGATTTTGATGGCAACTACAGTATTACTGCTTCAGAAAATGATATTTTAGTGATCAGCTATATAGGTTTTAAAACCATAGAAATTCCTGTAGCAGGACAAACAGTAATAAATGCTACTTTAAAAGAAGATGCCGCTAGCCTTGAAGAAGTAATTGTAGTTGGTTATGGTACACAAAAGAAATCAGCTATCACTGGTTCTGTTGTAAAAGTAGATGCAAAAGATTTAACAAAAGTATCTGTGGCAAATACAACTGAGTTATTAAGTGGTAGAGTTGCTGGTGTTATTACAAAACAAACCTCAGGGGTGCCTGGTAATGATGCTACCCAGCTTAGTATACGAGGATTTGGCACTCCATTAGTACTTGTAGATGGTATTGAAATGTCTTTAGCAAGAATAGATCCTAATGATATTGAATCAATAAACGTTTTAAAAGATGCCTCGGCTGCCATTTATGGTGCAAGGGCAGGTAATGGTGTAATTCTAGTAACAACAAAAAGAGGCAAATCGGGTAAACCCCAAATTTCATATTCGGGGGTCACCAGTTTTCAACAACCTACAGTTTGGAGAAACAATGTAAACGGTGGGCAATTTGTGGAGTTGCAAAATGAAGGAGGAGCAGCCAGTTATACACCCGAAGAAATTGAACTATACAAAGCAGAAGCACCAGGTTATGAAAGTTATGATTGGGAAAGAACAGTTTTCAGAACTTGGGCACCACTAAACCAGCACAACCTTAGTGTACGAGGTGGATCAGAAAAAATACGTTTCTTTTCTTCTTTTGGGAGCTTAGACCAAGGAGGACAATTTAATACAGGTGATCTAAATTACAATAGATTAAATGTACGATCAAATGTTGATGCCACTATTAGTGATAATCTAACTTTTGGTATTGATTTAAGTTACCGAAAAGATAAAACCTCTGAACCTGGTTTACCGCTAAGCACTATTTACAATCAACTCACGGTTTCAGAACCTATTCTACCTCCAGTAATACCAGGTCACCCAGAACTGGCAGCTAATAGTGGGGGTGGTTTTAACAATAGAGGTGCTTACGGTGCATCAAATAGAGACATATCAGGCTTTATTGACAAAAACAATGAGATTTTAACAGGGAGAATGCAATTGGAATATAAGTTTCCGTTTTTGGAAGGACTTTCTGCTAAGGGCTCTGTTTCATATACCTCACAAACCAGGCAAACCAAAGATTTAAGCAAACGCATGGTGGTGTATGAATGGAATAGAGAAACGCAAGAACCTGTTGCGGTCGGTGCTATTGCAAATGATGATTTGGTTGAAGAACTATATCAATTCAAAAGCTTCTACCCTAGTTTCTCTTTAAATTTCAATAGAGAATATGGTAACCATGCTATAAAAGGGCTGTTGCTTACCGAAACTATTGATGAAAAAATTCTAAATATCAGTACCGGACGAAAAAATTTACTCACTACAGATTTACCTTATTTAGATTTTGGCGGTACCGAAGGAATCAATAATTCAGGTAACGCCATTGAGTTTGGAAGATCTAGTGTTGTTGGGCGAGTTAATTATGGCTACAAAGACAAGTATTTTATTGAAGGTTCTTTTAGATATGATGCCTCTAGTAATTTTGCCGCAAATAGTCGTTGGGGCTTTTTTCCAAGTGCTTCACTTGCATGGCGAATTTCTGAAGAAAATTTTATAAAAGATAATGCTGATTTTGTTGACAATTTAAAATTGAGAATATCGTACAGTAAAACCGGTAATGACCGTATTTTTAAACCAGATGGTTCACCTGACTATTTTAGATACCTATCTGCAAACCAAATACAAACCGATTATTATAGCTCATATCTCTTTGGACCTAACGGATTATCTACAGCAATTGCCACTAGTGGTCTAGCCAATCCTTTTGTGACTTGGCGAGATTTGACCACCTACAATGTAGGGGTTGACGCCAGCTTTTGGAATGGACTCTTAGGATTGGAATTGGACGTTTTCTACAGACTGCAAGAAGGTATTTTTGCCACTCCTTTAGATCAATTTCCAAGTACTTTTGGTGCGAACTTGCCACAGGTTAATCAAAATTCTACCGATAACCGCGGATTTGACCTTGTAGTAACCCATAGAAATGCTATAGGCAAATTCAAATATGATGTAGGTGTTTCTTTTGGTCTTGCACGCGAGAAATATAAGTTCTGGCCAGTTGATACCGCTATTGAAGCCTTTGCTGATTCTGAAGAAGAATTAAACGACCCCGAATTTATACGTAGATTCAACCTGATTCAGCAGCGTAGTGGTAACTGGGTCAACAGAAATATTGGCTATAGAACTGATGGTATTTTTATGAGTCAGGCAGAAATTGATGCGCACAATGTTGACCAATCATTACTTGCTGGTGGCACGGGTAATGAACGTGTGGTTCCTGGTGATATTCGTTATGTTGACCTTAATGGTGATGGGATTATAAACTGGAGAGATTTAGATGAAATAGGAAAAGGAGGACTACCCGATGTTTCTTATGGCATCAATTTGAATATGGTGTACGGAAACTTTTCAGTATCTGCCTTATTTCAAGGAGCGGCAGGATTTAATTTCAATATTACTGATGGGGCCAGAACCATTCTAGTAGGCAATACCATTCCTTACGAATACCAATATAAATATCGTTGGACACCGGACCCCAACAATCCCGATGTTAATATTAACCCCAATGCTCAGCTTCCAGCGAGTACAAACTCGGCAGCTCATTTAAACAATGATAGAGCTTCCGACTTTTGGTTGCAGGATGGCAAATACTTACGTTTAAAAAATTTAAACATAGGCTATGACCTTCCTGAAGATGCACTGCAAACTATTGGTTTGAAAAAAACTAGAATTTTTATTTCAGGATCAAACCTATTTACTTGGAATAATTTGGGTATTTATAAGGGCTCTTTTGATTCTGAAGGACCAGCAAATCAAGGAGGACGTTCATACCCCTTAATAAAAACAGTATCCATGGGAATAAACATTTCAATTTAAAATTTACTATCATGAGAAAAATAATATTTACATTAATAGTATTCGGTACATTTTTCACGTCCTGCGAGGATGTACTCGATAAAGAACCACTAGACAGAATATCTGATGCCAAAGTGTGGTCTGATGAAAACTTGGCTGATGCCTATTTAACCGATGTATACTCTAATGTTATTTTTAGAAGATTAGGTTCTAATAATGTTGGCTTTGGTTTAATATCAGGTATGGCAGATGAAATGATTCAGTTTGCCCCTTGGCAAGAACCCAATGCGGCAATTGCTACACCAATGAATTCAGAAACCTTATACGAGCCATTGAATTATTGGAAATATGACGTTATAAGAAAAGCTAATATTTTTATTGAAGAAGTTAGCAATTCGGAATTTGATGAATCGTATAAGAAAAAAAGAATAGCCGAGGCACGTTGGATCAGAGCTTACCTATATTTTGAAATGGCTAAACGATGGGGTGGAATTCCATTAATTACAACCGTTCAAAACTTAGATGATGACCCTGATACTATATTTCTTCCCAGAAATAAAGAGCAAGAAATATATGATTTCGTAGATGCAGAAATGAATGCTATTTTCGATGATTTACCCAATATTGGTGATACTGAGGGAGGCAGAGTTAACAAATGGGCAGCCAGAGCCCTGCAAAGTAGAGCAATGCTATTTGCTGCTAGTATAGCACGGTTTGGTACGGTTCAGCTTGATGGTGTTGTGGGCATACCCGCAGAAACAGAAATGGCCTATTGGCAAAAATCCTATGATGCTTCAAAAACGTTAATAGAAGATAGTCCGCTGCGTTTATATGAAAAACATGCTGACCCAACCATAAATCATCATCAATTGTTTATTGATGAAATTGAAGACAACCCCGAAGTAATTTTCACAGAGCGCTATGATGCTGGTTCTGGAATGGGACAAAATCACGCTGTTTTAGCTGTACATGCTGATTTTGCTACGGCTTGGAATTCGAATTTTAGACCCTACCTTGATATTGCTGAAAAATTTGAATTTGCCGATGGCACCTCAGGAGCAATACCAAGAGCAGAATACGAAACAAAAGAATGGGATATGGACGAGCTATTCAATAATAGAGACCCAAGATTTAAAGCGGCTATTCTGTATAATGGTGCCGATTTTTGGGGTTTAAAAGCCTATTTTCACGAACGTAGTTTAGTTAATGGTGAATGGGTAACTAGTGGTGTTTTACCTGATGGGGTAATCGCAAAAGCATCAAACAGATCGTTTGAACCCAGACCAAAACCATTGCGCCAGGGCTTTTTACTACGCAAATTTTTAGATGAAAGTCCGGGTGAGCAAGTCAGCGATTTAGAATCAAATGTTGATTTTCATATTTTCAGATTAGGCGAAACCTATTTGAATATGGCGGAAGCTGCTTTTTACCTTGGTAAAACTGATGAAGCACTAACTTTACTAAATAGAATTCGTCAAAGAGCAGGAATGCCAGCAAAAACAGCTATTGATGAAGATGTAATTCGTAATGAACGAGCTGTTGAATTAGTGTTTGAAGAACACCGTTTTTGGGACTTAAGAAGATGGCGTATTGCTGAAGAAGTTTTAAACAATAAAACCCTCAAGGGATTGAAATTTGAATATAACTTCGATACCAGCAAATTTAAAATAGAAGTTAAAGATGCGATAAGTAGTCCTCGTGTATTTTTACCCCAACATTATTACTATCCGTTAACGTTTAAAAAATTATCGGACAATCCTGAACTAGTGGAAAATCCGGGGTACTAAACTTACGTTGCGTATTTAAACACTCAAAAGTGTATTAAGTAATATGATATATACAAATTATTGTTTGAATTAGTTGCGTTTTAAAGGTCACTAATAATTTTTTTTAGTGGCCTTTTTAAAGTTTTGAATTATCTTTCTGTCATTATTTAAATTCAACAAAATAACAGCAACTCAAAAAACCTTAGCAGTATGGTAGCTATCAAATCATTTAATAATAAAAAAACATAAAAAACTAAACCAGTAGAAGAAACAGATATGAAGAAAAAATTTCGTTTATATTTTTTAATAATTGGCGCTTTGCTATTGTTGTTTTCTTGTAAAACGGAGAAAAAAGAAGCACCCATACCAGCAGCAAAGCCGCCCAATATTATATGGTTAATGGCCGAAGATATTAGTTTAGATTTGGCCTGTTATGGTATGAAAGCAGTACAAACGCCAAACCTCGATAAAATGGCACGTGAAGGAATTCGCTTCAATAACTGCTTTGTCACCAACCCTATTTGTTCACCTAGTCGATCGGCGATGATGATTGGTGCCCACCAAGTGAAAACAAACACACACAACCACCGTAGCAATCGTGAAGTTCCCCTTTCTGCCCCCTTTAAACCATTTACAGCATTATTGAGAGATGCTGGTTATACTGCAATTTTAGGGCATCATGGGGTGCAAGGAAAAGGAAGAAAAATAGATGTGAATTTTAAACATCAAGCGCTTGGAGAATGGGATGGCAAAACACAATTTGGCTTGTTTGACAAAATGGATAATTTTGAACCTTCAGATGCTCCCTTCTTTGCCCAAATACAATTAAATGTGACCCATAGAGGTGATTGGTGGGATACTATTCGTGCGCAATCAAAACACCCTGTTGATCCCAATGCGGTTGAACTTCCACCCTACTTTGCCGATCATCCTACCATTCGATTAGATTGGGCAAAGTATCTTGATCAAATGGAATATATGGACAATGAGGTAGGCATGATTTTTAAGGAACTCGAAGAAAAAGGCTTGGCTGATAATACGCTTGTTATTTTTATTGGAGATAATGGCAGATGTAATATTAAAGGAAAAGGATATTTACATGATCCTGGACTACGCATCCCTCTTTTAGTAAAATGGCCAAAAAACATTACTGGCGGACAAGTGCGTGATGACGTAGTAAGCGCAACTGATATTACGGCAACCATATTAGACGCTGCTGGTATTGAAATACCGCAATACATGACGGGAATGTCTTTTTTAGATGAAAAATTCAACCGCAAAGAAGTATATGCCGCCCGTGATTTATGGGATGAAATTGAAGAAAAGTCAAGAGCAATCACCACCCCAAAATGGAAATACATACGTAATGACAAGCCCGAAATACCGTGGGATGCACACCAAGCTTACCTCGATTTTTATCGCCCAGCAGTGCATATAATGCGTGTTATGAAAAAAGAAGCTAAATTAGATGCTTTTCAACAGCAGTTTTTTGCTGATAAAAAACCATCAGAAGAATTATACGACTTACAAAAAGATCCTTTTGAATTGAATAATTTAGCCACTAACCCCAGTTTTGCTACTGTCTTAGATGAAATGCGATCAAAAACCCTTGCCTATGATACAAAAATGCATCCTGTTAGCGATGTTTATATGCCAGTGCATCCTATTGCTGTTGATCTCTTAGATTGGGTAAAAAAAGAGAAGCCCGCACAGTATCAGCAAATGCTTGATGGTGTTGAAATAGGATTTCAAAGACTAATTAAAGAGTATAAAAAAACTATAAATACCAATAAATAAATCCAAAATTATAATGAAGAAAATAATCAATTTTAGTGTCCTAACGTTTTGTTTGATGCTATTTATTTCATCCTGTAAAGAAAAAAAAGAAACGCCAACAGAAACAGCATCGGTTGAAACAAAAAAACCTAATATCATTGTTATTTACGCTGATGACCTTGGTTATGGTGAACTGGGGGCTTATGGTGCTACCGAATTAAAAACACCAAATTTTGACAAACTCGCCAATGGCGGTATGCGGTTTACCAATGGTTATGCCTCTTCTGCTACTTGTACACCAAGTAGGTATGCCCTTTTGACTGGTGTATACCCCTGGCGAAATAAAGATGCTAAAATTTTGCCAGGCACAGCACCATTGATAATTGATACCAACCAGCCTACACTGCCAAAAATGCTTAAAAAACAAGGATATCATACAGGCATTGTAGGGAAATGGCACTTAGGTTTGGGTACAGGCAATGTAAATTGGAATGAACGTATTTCTCCTGGTCCTAACGAAGTAGGCTTTGATTACAGTAATATTTTAGCTGCTACACAAGATAGAGTACCTACGGTTTATATAGAAAACGGACATGTGGTTAATCTTGACCCTAACGATCCTATAGAAGTTAGTTATAAGAAAAATTTTGAAGGGGAACCCACAGGTCTTAAAAATCCGGAGTTATTAAAAATGGACTGGGATCACGGTCATAACAATAGTATTGTAAATGGTATTCCAAGAATTGGCTTTATGAAAGGTGGCGAAGCTGCCAAATGGGTAGATGAAGATATGGCTGATTACTTTTTGGATGAAGCGAAAACCTATGTAAAAAAGCATAAAAACGAGCCTTTTTTCTTGTATTATGCCCTACAGCAACCACACGTACCCCGTACGCCACACCCAAGATTTGTGGGTACTTCGGGCATGGGACCACGAGGTGATGTTATTATTGAGGCCGACTGGGTAGTAGGTGAATTTATAAAAACCCTTGAAGCTGAAGGCTTATTAGAAAACACCCTTATTGTTTTTTCTAGTGATAACGGCCCTGTTGTTAATGACGGCTATAAAGATGATTCTATTGAAAAATTAGGAAACCACAAACCTGCAGGCGTTTTACGAGGAGGAAAATACAGTTTGTTTGAAGCCGGAACTCGGGTGCCTTTTATTACATACTGGAAAGGAAAAATAAAACCAGGCGTATCAGATGCGTTGGTTTCTCAACTAGATTTATACAGTTCGTTAGCGGCTCTCGTAGGTAGTAATGAAAGTACTGATGATAGTAAAAATTTATTAGATGTGTTAATGGGTAACAGTACCCAAGGACGTGATGAAATGGTACTCGAAGCAACTTCTAGAACCGCATTTCGTAAGGGTGACTGGGTAATGATACCACCCTACCAAGGTCCTGCAATAAGTAAATGGGTAAATATTGAATTAGGTAATGACAAAGAATATCAACTCTATAATTTAAAAGAAGATATTAGTCAGCAACATAATCTTGCAAAAACTAATCTTCCAAAACTTGAAGAAATGAAAGCTGCGTTTGAAAAAATTGTAGTTGATGCCAACAAAAATGTAGAGCAATTAGAATTAAAATAGAAGGTACTGTGACCGAAGCCGCTGACAGTTTGTTAAGTGGCTTTGGTTACACCTTACAGTGATTACTTGTAACTGCTGTACGGTTTGATTGTGCTGCGAGGTATAATTATTGAGATGCTACTTATTATGTATGATAGTGGTTCGCTTTCGCTCATCTCTTTTACCCATAATTGACTCCTGTACAAAGTTTACTGTGTGTGTTTACTCGGTACGCCACTAGTTAGAAACTAGCGGGAGCGGGGAAAAGTCCTATTCTATCCACCTGAAAGTATAATTTCTTTATTTTTTAAAATTCTCTTTATTGCTTTTTCTATTTTTGTTTTACCCATACCTGGTTTAATCCTTGGGTGGTATAGAAGCTTTATAACATCTTTATCTAAATCAGAGTATTTCTTGATATTTATATCCTCGATTGATTTATGTTCGTAAAAAATACTATTATTATGGCTCTCAGGATCATTAGGCAAACCCGTACTTTGCGTAATTTCCTCTAGGATTGTTGATTCCTGAACTTCCATTGACTCATTAGTGTCAATATAGATAGAAGACCTATAAATATTATAGCTAATCCAATAAAATTCTAAATAACCAAATCCATTTGCATCTATACTATTTGTGAGTTGCTCATAAAATTCTGGATTTACTCTAGCAATTTTTTCTCTACTACATAAATAAAGGTATGCATTACTTGACTTAAAGTCTTCGGATAATTCAATTTTGAAGCCATCGGTAGCTAACATATTAAAACTATCAATAGCATTTTGTATATATACCATTTGTTTATCATAAATCTTATTTTTATCTGTAACGACATAAAGTTGCATCGGTTTTCGCCATTTAACTATCTTATTTATATTTTCATCAAATTCAGATTTCAATGCAACCTCTTTAAAATACTCAATTAACTCTGATTCATATTCAGTAGGCTTATAGATGTTTTTTTTTAAATTTAGATACAATAAGTAGGCTAAAGTAAGAATTATCAAAAGTATTACAATCCCCATTTTTTTACTTCTCATATTTTTAATTAAGGTTAAAAATATACTGCTGTGCGCCACTTGGTTCGTGATATATTGCCGTTGTACAATGGATGCTGCCCTTGGTTATATGCGATACTAAAATTAAACAATTTATTTGGAGTGGCATCAGAAGTAAAAACGTATTATTCAATATCTTTTAAAAAAAAATATTCTTTATCTATCTTATTATTTTTTAAAGGATAAAGTTTATTCCCTTTTCTTTTAAATTCAAAAGGACAATCATTACAAAATGATTTGCTAATTGTTTTATAATCTATCATTAATTCGTAAGATTTTAATGTAGAATTATTTAAATCAAACTCTCCTAAAAAATAATTTGTATCTGCATCATAAACTTTGATAGAATTTAAAACTTCAGTTGTTAAATAACAGTAGCCATCAAAGTCAGTTGTTAAAAACTTATCGTTGTTATTAATTACCAATTTTAAAGCACTCATCGGTATTTTATCTGAATTAACAACACTAATATATCTTCGCTTTCCTAAACCAAGGTCTTTAAGTTTATTGTTTTTAAATTTCAAATAGTTTTCTTTCAGATACAATATATTATTTATCTCTTTCCATTTTCCTTCTATTTTAAAATTGCCAGCTATATGGTTTGACCAATTATAAGAAAAAGTACTATCTGCGTCTAAAACTAAATGATTTTTATCTGAACTTGTATTACCATTCCAATAATAAGTGCCTGTTGATTTGCAGCTATAAACTGTAATTATAACTATCATTACAATAATTTTTTTCATAAACTAGTTATTAGGCGTTATAGTTGTTCTTGTGTTTGGTTTAGTATTATCCAAAGCTACTCTAAAAGTCCCTTGAGAACGAGATAATTGCTTTAATCTTTGCATTATTTGAGCTTCTGGTCTTCCACTATTTATAAGAGCCTGTACTCTAGTAGAGTTAGATGATGTTATGGAACTCGCAGGTAAATTTCTATTAACAGAGTGACTATCTGTTCCGTAAATTGATTTTTGTCTGTATTGAGCAGCTGCCTCATCTGTTTGGTCGTGTAAAAATGCTCTAGAAGTTAGATTACTACCATCAAAATTTTGCAAACTAGTTTCCCCTGTTAAAAATTGATGTGCGTGTTTTAATTCGTGTGCTTTTTTTCCAATCGAAGTTTCTCTTTCATCAAAAATTATATTAACACTATTAGTCGATGTATTATAAACAGTAGTTGCAGTTGTATTATCTCCTTCATTAAACATATCAGAATTCACAAAAGTAAAAGTAACATCTTGGTCACTTGCTAATGCATCTAGTTCTCCTAATGCAGAATTTGCTGCATCTAATTTTCGAGTATTTCGATTAAGTTTTCTTTGTTGACCTCTAGAAAGAGTTCCTCCAGAATCTACAATAGCATTTAATTCATCTACTTTTCCTTGTGCTCTATCTCGATTACTTTCATAACTATTTCGTAAGCTATTTACTGTATTTTGCGTATACTCATCATCTGAAAATTCATTTCCATCAATATCATAATTCGATATAGGGTTATTAGCTGCGTAGTGATATGGAGAACTACTAATATATTTTTCTGCAAGATTATCAATTCCCATCCATCTTCCTAATGCAGCATCATAATTTCTCCAACCATAATCTATCCAATTCAATCCAAGTTCTTCCTGTTCTTCTTTTCCGTTATATGTATATGGATAATGTGTGCCGTTTATAATATTATTGTAACCTTTATGTTCAAGTCCAAAAGGATAGTAGTTGTTTTCCTCGATAATTTCAGAAGAAGCTTCTATTGTACCATTATTATTGGCATCTGTGTAGGATAGCCGAACGTTGCCTAAGTGGTCTTTATATTGATAAACATAGTTATAGCCTTCACCAAGATTTTCAGGGTTTTTAGGTTCAACATAGCCTTCGGGGGTGTTGAAAAACTGTAGTTTATTGTTCTTGTAAATATAGTTGCCTGCATAGTCGGTAATGCCATTGCTTGTACCTGATATTATTTTTTTAAGCTTCACCCCTGTTGCATCATACACATAATTTATAGTGCCATTATGTGTACTACCATCATTAATTTTTACGGTTATAGGTAAGTTTAGGTGGTTATAGGTGATCCCTTTTTCTGAAGCTGTTGCTCCTTTTATACCTTTATTTAAATCACGAGTCATATTCCCGTTGGCATCATAGGTATAGTCAATATCACTTTTATTACCATCTTTAAATCCTTCTGCTGCAAACACGCTATAGGCCGTATCAGTTACTGAAAGTAGTTTGTTACCAGCATCGTACTGGTAAGTTAGCTTGTCAATTTCGTTGTAATTGGGAGATGTTGGTGATGAAGCATCATTACCTCTACGGTATAGTTTGCCAATATTCCCATTTTTATCGTAGATAAGCGCTGAAAGGGTATAATTGTTCAAATTATCGGTTGCTGTTGTTAGTCTATTCAATGCATCGTACTCATAGTCATACCTCCTAAGGCTTTTGTCTTGGTTGGCTGTGCGCCACTTGGTTTGTGCTATATTGCCGTTATACAATGGATGCTCCCCTTGGTTATATGCTAAACTAAAATTAAACAATTTATTTGGAATGGCGACCTAAACTACGAAAACCACAACACATACTGCTGCGGCTTTTGTTATTCGCTATTGTTTCTTACTCGTAGGACTTACTGTTGACGGTACGAAGTTGCAAACTTCGCACAGCACACTTCGCAGAGCGGGCCGACCTTACACAAAAACTCGCGCAATAAAAAACCGCCTCGATGGGCGGTTACTTTCTTAATTATTTTTTTACAAAATTTGTAACTATTCGAGAAGCTTATCAATAATCTCTGTCGGAACTTCTTGTTTTGTTATTCGTATCTCTTCCTTAAACACAGCAGTTCCAATAACATTTGTTTTTGCTATTAATGTAAAATCTTTATCTAAAAATAAATCCATATCCAAGCCATCTATCGCTTCTTGGGAATAAGACAATTTGTACGCGTCCTTAAAATTTAAAAAATCTGAAACACCTTTGTAACATAACTTCAAATCAACTAATGGATGTTCAATTTGGTAACAGGAATCAACATATTTATTTGAAAAAAACAATTCTTTTCTAAGACTTTTTCCGTCTGGAATAAGCATATACAATTCATCCTCTGTTTGCAAATATCTCTCAATACCTAAATTGATTCTTTTACCACTATCATCAATAGTATTTGAGTTTACTTTAATCGTATCCCCTAAGAATTCATACTCTTTAGAGTTATATAAACTTATTCCTTCGTCATCAGTTATAATCTTAAAGAAAAACCGTTTGCTTTCTACGTGATTATCCTCTTTCTTTTTTTCGTTGCAAGCAACAATACAAAGTAGAATAACGGCAATTAATGACTTTTTCATAATTTATTATTGAGATTGCTTTTTATGAAATTTTGCCGTATTGTAATTCTTTTTTCTTTCTTTATCGACATGCTTTTGTACGGCAGCAGGATTCAATACTTTGCTAAGTTGATTTATAAATTCGTAATATTTTCTTGCCCTACCTTGCTTATCATTTGTCATTGAAAAATGGTCTTCATAACCATCGCCATTATATATACCTCTGTACCTGTTGTGACTCTTTTACCATATTCAAGTACTTAACTGCTCTGCGAAGTTTGCAACTTCGCAGTCACACACATTGGCTGCAACACAAAGCCACAACAAATACTACCATAGCTTTTGTTATTCACTATTGTTTCTTACTCGCATGGCTTACTGTTGACGGTACGAAGTTGCAAACTTCGCACAGCCCTACTCAATACTCTTCGGAGAGCGGAAGTGGTTTCATTTTGTTACATATTTTTAATTACTATAAATAAAAATTAATGTTGAGTCAATAATTTTCCCTTTATCCGTTGTTTGTCCTTTCTGTACATTTTCTCTCAAATAACTATCTCCATTGTCATAAACTACTCTTGATGTTGAAAAATAAGGTGTCGCATCTTTTGTAAAATAAATTAGGTTAGGATTATCATCATAACGACATATATTATTCAATTCATATTTAAACATAAACACTCTAATAAAATCATCTTTACTGTCATTATAAATACATTTATTCTTAAAAAAAATATCATCATTTTTCTCTAAAACTATAGAGTCATTTTTTTTTAATAAATCATTTTCTATTAAGTATCTGGACATTTTATTAAATTCCTTCGTGTTTTCAGATACTCGTTTATAAAATCCGTTAGAGACTCCACAAGAAGTGAAAACGATTAATATAAATATATAGATATTAGTGTATTTCATTGTCTTCAAGTGTTTTGATTACAAACTTCGTTGTTTTACCATCTTTATCTTGCGCTGCTTGTGCGTGTGGATCGTTAGCTCTTTTTTTGCCTGACAGCATTCTTCCTAAAAATTTCAGACCATTTACTAAAGCTTGAAATAAATTTGTACCACCCAAACCTGTAACCATATCGTAGAACCAGCAGGGAGTTTATGTTTTTATGAGTTTTCACAGGACAGTAAATCCTCTGGTATATACTCTTGGATTTTTAAATCTAAATCTTCTTTTATATTAAAAGCTTCTAATTGATTCAAAACTCTTAATATAGCACCATAATAACCGTGTACAATTCCTTCATCAAATTCATTTTTTGTATTGCTTTTTGCTTCTTCAGCTAATTCAATTAACTGATTTATGGTGTCATTCAGATAATGTATATATGTCTCTTTTTTATTCATTATAATTGGTTTTTTAAAGTCTTCAAGATATCTATTTGCTCCGTAAAATTATCAACCTCTATTTTCCATCTCCTTATTAAACTTTCCTGATGTCCTTTCCTTAATTCATTAAAGTTTTAACTTTTGAAGTAGGGTCTTTCAAATATCCTTTGTGTGCATCTAATTTTTTAGTAACGCTTTTAATACCATTATTCAATTCTTTGGTGGATTTATCTAAATAATTTTTAAGAAAACCAGAGTGTTTACCTCCATTTTTGGCTGCGTTAAAAATTTTAGACTCAATAACCCCCTGCTAGCGCTCGTCTGCGACGAGTGCCACCCTATCCTATAAACCCAACATCATCCATTTTTAAGAAGGTATCATTTTCATGAAAATTTCTTGCACTAGAATATTGGATACTCCAACCATGACAGACGTGCCGTCTTTTGCTTGCTCATAGTAAGATAAATATACAAAGCGGTACTGTATCGTGTTGCTTTTTGCCATGTTATTCTTGATACCACTCGTTGCGAACAAGTACTCGTAATAATCAATATTACTCTCGTTTACTAGTTGGCTTTATCTTTTTTTATTTTGTTGTCTGCTTACTCC